>JBNKWP010000005.1:0-173392 GCA_050299835.1 Silicimonas sp. | reverse complement strand
GGACCTCGACTTCCATGTCCTGCTTGACCGCGACCTGACAGGAGAGGCGGTCGCCGCTTTGCGCTTCGCGCTTGGTGATGTGGCCTTCCTCGGTCGGCAGGATGGAGCCGCCGCCGGAGTGGATCTTTACCCGGCATTGCGCGCAGGTGCCGCCGCCGCCGCAGGCAGACGGCACGAAGAGTTTCTGTTCGGCCAGCGTCTGCAACAGCTTGCCACCTGCGGGGACGGAGATGGTTTTTTCGCCGTTGATGGTGATGTTCACGTTGCCGGTCGAGACCAGCCGCGAGCGGGCGGCGAGGATGATCATCACCAGCGCCAGCACGATCAGCGTGAACAAGGCTATGCCGAGACTGAAAGTCGCCATGGTTGGCAGCGCCCCCTTACAGTTTGACCCCGGAGAATGACATGAATGCCATCGCCATGAGGCCCGCGGTTATGAACGTGATGCCGAGGCCCTGCAGGCCGTCGGGGATGTCGGAGTATTTCAGCTTCTCGCGCACGCCTGCCATCGCTGTGATCGCCAGCGCCCAGCCGAAGCCGGAGGAGACGCCGTAGGTGACGGATTCGCCGAAGTCGTAGCCGCGTTCGACCATGAAGAGCGACCCGCCGAGAATGGCGCAGTTCACGGTGATGAGCGGTAGGAAGACGCCGAGCGCGTTGTAGAGCGGCGGGAAGTACTTATCGAGGACCATCTCCAGGATCTGCACCAGCGCGGCGATGACGCCGATATAGGAGATCAGGCCGAGGAAGGTGAGGTCGACCTCTCCGAACCCGGCCCAGGCCAGCGCGCCGGGGGCGAGCAGGTAGGTCAGGATCAGGTTGTTGGCGGGCACGGTGATGGACTGCACGATCATCACCGAGATGCCGAGGCCGATGGCGGTGGAGATCTTCTTCGACACCGCGATGAAGGTGCACATGCCGAGGAAGAAGGACAGCGCGAGGTTTTCGACGAAGACCGCTTTGACGGCGAGGGCGAGATAGGCTTCCATCAGTGCGCCTCGACCGTTTGGATTTTGTATTCGCGTTCCTCGACCTGTTCGGGTTTCCAGGACCGGAAGGCCCAGATGATCAGACCGATGATGAAGAAGGCCGAGGGCGGCAGGAGCAAGAGCCCGTTCGGGACGTACCAGCCGCCGTTGTTCACCGTCTGGAAGATGGTGATGCCGAAGAGGCTGCCGGAGCCGAAGAGTTCGCGGATGACGCCGACCAGCATCAGGATCAGGCCGTAGCCCAGCCCGTTGCCGATGCCGTCGATGAAGCTTTCGATGGGCGGGTTCTTCATGGCGAAGGCCTCGGCCCGGCCCATGACGATGCAATTGGTGATGATGAGGCCGACGAAGACCGAGAGGGTCTTGGAGATCTCGAAGGCGTAGGCTTTCAGGAACTGGTCCACCACGATCACGAGCGAGGCGATGATGACCATCTGCACGATGATCCGGATCGAGCCGGGGATCTGGTTGCGGATCATCGAGATGAACATCGAGGAGAACGCGGTCACGAAAGTCACCGCCAGCGCCATGACGAAGGCCACCTGGAGCGAGGAGGTCACGGCGAGGGCCGAGCAGATGCCCAGCACTTGCAGCGTGATCGGGTTGTTGTCGACCAGCGGATCGACCAGCATTTCCTTGCGTTTATGGGCCATCAGATGTTCCCCGCTTTCAGGTTCTCAAGGAAGGGACCGAAGCCGTCTTCGCCCATCCAGAAATTCACAAGGTTGTGGACCCCGGCCGTCGTCAGCGTCGCACCTGCAAGCGCGTCCACGTGGTAATCCGCGCCCGCGGGCGGAACGCTCTTGGTGACGCTGATCTGAAGCTCGCCATCCGCGTCGGCCAGTTTCTTGCCGTTCCACTGGGATTTCCAGCGCGGATTGTCCACCTCCGCCCCAAGTCCCGGCGTTTCGGCATGTTCGTAGAATTGCAGTCCGTAGATGTCGTTGCCGTTCTCTTCCAGCGCGATGAAGCCGTAGAGCGTGGACCAGAGGCCATAGCCGCTGATCGGCAGGACGACCTTGTCGATCTCGCCCGCATCGTCGCGCAGGAGATAGATGGTGACGTATTTCGACTGCCGTCCAATGCTCGCCGGGTCCTCGTCCAGTTCGATGGAGATTTCCGGGTCATCGGCGGCGGCGCGGTCATCGAAGGTCGCGGGGTCGAACTCTTCAGTGAAAGTACCGGTTTCGAGTTCGAGGATATGCGGTTCGAAGGCGGAGAAGGCCTCAAGCACGTCCTGATCGGGGTCATAGATGCCCGCGACCTGCAGGATGTTGATTTGCTTGTCCTTCAGCGCGTTGACCGCCTGGATCGGGCGCAGCGCCACGGCGGCGGCGGATACGACCATCGATGCCACAAGGCAGACGGCAACGGCGACGATGATGGTCTTGGACACCGAGTCGTTCGGCATGGCGAGGAAGCGGCCGATCACGCCCTTGGGCGTTTCGTTGTCCTGATCGTTATCAGACATTGCGGCGGGCCCTCCTGCGGATATTGGCCTGCACGACGAAATAGTCGATCAGCGGTGCGAAGACGTTGCCGAAGAGGATCGCCAGCATCATTCCTTCGGGGAAGGCCGGGTTGATGACGCGGATCATCACCACCATGAAGCCGATCAGCGCGCCGTAGAAGTAACGGCCCATGTTGGTGTGTGCGCCCGAGACCGGTTCGGTGACCATGAAGACAAGACCGAAGGCATAGCCGCCGAGGACGAGGTGCCAGTACCAGGGCATCGCGAACATCGGGTTGGTTTCCGAGCCGATCAGGTTCAAGAGAAGCGAGAAAACGATCATGCCCGCAAGGCAACCAACCACCATGCGGTAGTTGGCGATTTTCGTGGCGAGCAGGAAGATCAGCCCAAGGAGACAGGCGAGCGTCGAGGTCTCCCCCATCGAGCCGGGGATGAAGCCGAGGAAGGCATCCCACCAGGTGACGCCGTGGGCGGCGAGTTGCTGGAAGCCGTCGGCGGCGGAAACGGCCAGCGCCGTGGCCCCGGTATAGCCGTCAACGGGGACCCAGACCGCATCGCCCGAGAGCTGTGCAGGGTAGGCGAAATAGAGGAACGCGCGGCCGGTGAGCGCCGGGTTGAGGAAGTTCTTGCCGGTGCCGCCGAAGACTTCCTTGCCGATGACCACGCCGAAGATGATCCCGAGCGCGACCTGCCAGAGCGGTGTCGTGGCGGGGACGATCAGGGCGTAGAGCATTGAGGAGACAAGGAAACCTTCGTTCACCTCATGTTTGCGGACGGTGGCGAAGATGACCTCGAAAATGCCGCCCGCGACCAGCGTGGTGATGTAGACCGGCAGGAAGAAAAGCAGCCCGTGGAGCATGTTCGCGATCGGATTGCCCGCGTTGAACCCGATGCCCAAGGCGTCGATCAGTCCTGCGCGCCAGCCGGATTGGCCGACCTCCGCAATCGCGAGATTGGCCTGATAGCCGGTATTGTAGAGCGCCATCAGGATGCAGGGGATCGTGGCCAGGACCACATAGGTCATGATCCGCTTCATATCGACGTAAGACCGGGCATGTGGCGCGACGGTAGTCACGGTCCTGGGCGTGTAGATGAAGCTTTCCACCATCTCGTAGATGGGGAAATAGCGTTCCCACTTGCCGCCCTTGATGAAATTCGGCTCTATCCGGTCGAAGAAGTTCCGTAGACCCAAGGTTCAGCCCTCTTTTTCGATCTTCGTCAGGCAATCCCGCAGGGCGAGGCCATATTCATATTTGGCCGGGCAGGCAAATCCCACGAGGCCAAGGTCTTCTTCGTCCAGTTCCAGTGCGCCGAGTGCTTGAGCCTGGTCGGTATCCATCACCAGAAGCGCACGCAGAAGCTGGGTCGGCAGGTAGTCCTGCGGCATCAGTTCCTCGAACGTGCCCAGGGGCACCATGGCGCGGCGACCGCCGTTGAGGTTGGAGGTCAGCGGGAAGCTGCGTTTCGACAGGGCGGAGCCAAGGACGGGCTGAACGGCGTATTTGTCGACCATCGGGCGAATCCATCCCAAGGGGATTTGCTTGTGGTCTTCCTCGATCAGCGTGATCTGCCGGGCGTAGCGGCCAAGATAGGCGCTGGGGCCGTCACCCATCTGGCCCGAGAGCACCGAACCCGAGATCAGCCGCGCGGGCAGATCGTCGGGGAGGTCATTCTCAGCCAGTTGGGCGAGGGAGGCACCGGCGACGGTGCGCACGAGCTTGGGCTGGCGGCAGATCGGTCCGGCCAGCGAGATTGTGCGCGTGAGGTCGTGCTTGCCGGTCAGGAACAGGCGGCCAATGGCGATGACGTCCTGATAGCCGATGGTCCAGACGGTTTTCTCAGCCGTCGGCGGTTCGAGGAAATGCAGATGCGTTCCCGCAAGTCCCGCCGGATGGGGGCCGGAGAAGGTCGCGGCCTCAACGCCCGCGATGTCGCCGCCGGGGATGGTCGCGCCATCGGCGTGGCAGAGCCAGGTCGTGCCCTCGGTCAGGGCGGCGACGCATTGCAGGCCCTTGGTGAAGGCGTCGGCTTCCGCCGCGATGATCGGTTCGGGGTTCGGGGCCAGCGGCTCGGTGTCCATGGCAGTGACGAAGATCGCTGCCGGGCGGTCTTCCGGGGCCGGGATTTTCGAGTAGGGGCGGGTGCGGAAGGAGGTCCAGAGACCGCCTGCGCAGAGCTTTTCGGTGATGGCATCCGGATTCGTGTCGCCACCCACGCCGGAGAAATCGACCGCGTCGGCTGCGGTGTCGTCGGCGGTGATCTCCACGCTGATCAGCTTGCGTCTTGCGCCCCGGTTGATCGCCTTCACCCGGCCCGAGACCGGGGCGACGATCTGCACATCGGGCAGGTCCTTGTGGATCATCACCGGGGTGCCTGCGCCGATGGCCTGACCTTCCTCGACAAGGATGCGCGGTTTCAGGCCGATATAGTCGCCACCGAGAAGACCGAAGACATCGGCGGCGATTTCTTCGATCGTATCGCTGGTCACTGCGCCTTCGATGGGAATGTTCAATCCCCGCTTGTGAGAGAAGCGTTTTACCACCCTCGACCCCTCGTCGTTATGCTGTCCCGGCTTTACGCACTTTGCGGCGTTCGCCCGGGGAGGTACAGGATCGCGGGTCCGGCTGCACCATCTTTTTGCTTGAAACGCTTCCCATTGTCGCGGACAAGCCGCGCGCATATGCTCTAAAGTGCCCTCGCGTACCAAAGAAGAGGCTGGACGTTGCCCGACATGCTCAAATTTTCCCGTCGCTCCGTACTGTTGATGCCGATGGCGTTCGCCGCCTGCCGTGGCGGGCCGTCGGTCGTGAAGCTGTCCGGTGGGACCATGGGCACCGTCTATAATGTTGTCGCTCTCGATGAGAGCCGGTCTCTGAGCGAGGGCGAGGTTCGCGCGGCTGTTGATGGCGCGCTGGCGGAAGTGGACGTGCAGATGTCCAACTGGAACCCGGTTTCGGAGATCTCGCGCTTCAATGACATGGGCGATGCGACGCCGGTGGCGCTGTCGCCCGCGCTTCGCCAGGTGATGGAGGCATCCGAACAGGTCTATATCGCCAGCGAAGGTCGGTTCGACACCACGATGGGCCCGCTGATCGAGCTTTGGGGCTTCGGGGCTCCGGGCGTCAGCGCCCAGCCGGATGACGCCGAGATTGCCGATGCGCTGGGCCGTGCCGGTCATGGGCGCAGCCTGACGCTGGGCGGCGGAACGCTCGCCAAGCAGCAGGCGGGGGCGCAGGTCTATCTGGCCGCGATCGGCAAGGGATACGGTGCGGACCATGTGGGCCGTGCGCTGGAAGCGCTGGGCATCGAGAATTACATGGTCGAGATCGGGGGCGATATCTATGCCGCAGGTCACAACCCCGACGGGATGCCCTGGCAGATCGGGATCGAAACGCCGGTTGCCTCGGGCGGCATTCACAGCGTGGTCGGCCTGTCGGATCACGGGCTTGCCTCGTCCGGCGACTATCGCAACTTCTTTGAGCGTGACGGCAAGCGGTACAGCCATGTCATCGACCCGGTGACCGGGCGTCCGATTGCGCACAAGACGACGTCGGCCACGGTCATGGCCGAAAACTCCATGCTGGCGGATGCGTGGTCCACCGCAATGCTGATTCTGGGTCGCGAGCGCGGGCTTGAGATCGCGGAAGAGCATGACGTGGCGGTTCTGTTCATGGATCGCGCATCTGGCGGGTTCGACACCTTCACCAGTTCGCGCCTTGATGCGCTGACCGCATGATCACATTCCTGGCCACCTTCGTGATCCTGCTGACCGTCATGCTGGGCATGGCGCTGGGCGTGATCCTGATGGGACGCACGATCAAGGGAAGCTGCGGCGGGCTGAACGCGATTGGCGATGCGGATCAGTGTATGGTCTGCAAGAAGGACATCGACCCCGACAGCCCGCTGCGCGAGCGGCTGAATTGCCCGCGTGCCCGGAAGATGCTGGAGCGGGCCGCGGCGGAAGAGGCGCGGGGTTAACCGGTTGCTGTCCCGGACTTGATCCGGGACCTCTGACCGAGCGCCGAGGCCCCGGATCAGGTCCGGGGCGCGTCCTGCACCAAACTCGGTCCCACGCTTTACCCCGGCAAGTCCAGCGGTACAAAGCCGAGCGTCAGCAAGCCTGCGGCCGCCAGCACACCCCAGATCCACAGTTGCGATCTTGGCCCCTCGTTCTTCCAGACCCGGCGAAACCGGTAGCCGCTGAAACACGCCGCGACGAAGATCGTCACCGCCAGCGGTGGGGTGAGTGCCAGTCCGTCCAAGAAAAATCCCTCCTGTCTTGCCCAGACTCGGGTATTCTCATGGATACCGCAAGCAGGTGACCCAGGAGGACTGACGATATGCCAGCATCTTACCAACAGCCCATGCGCAAGGACACGCATCCCGAGCGGTCGCATAGCCAGACTGCCGCGACCAATATCAAGGCCGATGCGATGACCGTGCGGCAGGTGCTGGATCGCAAGGGGGGAGAGATATTCTCGATCACGCCTGAGGAGACGCTGGCCCACACGGTCGGAGTTCTGAAAGAGAAGCGGATCGGGGCGCTGGTCGTGCTTGACGAAGACGGCAAGCTTTGCGGGATCTTGTCCGAGCGGGACATCGTGCGCAAGCTGGCGGAGACGCCGGGTCAGACGCTGCCGCAAAAGGTCGGTGACGTGATGACCAGCAAGGTGGAGACCTGCGGGCCGGACGAGACACTGGTGGATGTGCTGAAAAAGATGAACGCAGGGCGGTTCCGTCACCTGCCGGTGCTGGAGAACGACGCGCTGGTGGGCATGATCACCATCGGCGATGTGGTGGCGTTCCGGCTGAACGAACTGGAGCACGAGGCGCTTCAGTTGAAGCAGTTGATCGTCGGGTGAGACCGTCTCTGTCCCGGACTTGTCCGGGACCTCGGCGGAGGGTTTGAGGCCCCGGATCAAGTCCGGGGCGCTGCGTGCGGCGTTGCCTCTATTCCGCCGCCATCGCGTCGGGGTCGAGCAGGCCCACGATATCGAACATGATGCGGTTCAGCTCGAAATCTTTCGGGGTGTAGACGGCGGCGACGCCCATGGCGCGAAGGCGTTCGGCGTCGTCATTGGGAATGATCCCGCCGACGATGACAGGCGTGTCGGCCAATC
This sequence comes from Silicimonas sp., assembly GCA_050299835.1. Taxonomy (GTDB): domain Bacteria; phylum Pseudomonadota; class Alphaproteobacteria; order Rhodobacterales; family Rhodobacteraceae; genus JAJDOD01. The sequence continues at coordinate 165,812 of JBNKWP010000005.1, read as the reverse complement.
CGGCATCGCGCATCCGGGTCATCAGGTCTTCGATCAGGGGGACGTGGCTGCCGGAGAGGATCGAGAGACCGACGATATGGGCGCCTTTCTCCTGCGCGGCGGTGACGATTTCCTCGGGCGTCAGGCGGATGCCTTCATAGGTGATGTCCATGCCGACGTCGCGCGCGCGCGACGCGATCTGTTCGGCCCCGTTGGAATGGCCGTCGAGGCCGGGCTTGCCGACGAGGAATTTGATCTTCGAGCCGAGCTTGGCGGAGACGGCATCGACGGCGGCGCGAATGTCGTCCAGCCCTTCGGTGCGGTTGGACGGCGCGGATGAGACGCCGGTGGGTGCGCGGTACTGGCCGAAGGCTTTCCGCACTACGTCGCCCCATTCGCCGGTTGTCGCCCCGGCTTTGGCGGCGGCGATGGAGGCGGGCATGACATTGGTGCCGGTCTTGCAGGCCTCCGCGAGGTCGGCGAGGGCCGCTTCGACGGCTGCGCTGTCGCGGCTGTCGCGCCAGGCTTGCAGGCGGGCGATCTGGTCGGCCTCGGCTTTCGGGTCGGAAACCATGATGGCTTCTTCACCAGCGGTCAGCGGGGAGGCTTCGGCTTCGACATAGCGGTTGACGCCGACGACGGTGGTGTCGCCGGTTTCGATGTTCTGGATGCGCTCGGAATTGGCTTCGACGAGGCGCGACTTCATGTATTCGATGGCCTCAACCGCGCCGCCCATCGCGTCGATATGGGCGAGTTCGGTGCGGGCGCCGTCCTTCAGCGCCTCGACTTTCGCCTCAACCACAGCGTTGCCCTCGAAAAGGTCGCCGTATTCCAGAAGGTCGGTTTCATAGGCGAGGATCTGTTGCATGCGAAGCGACCATTGCTGGTCCCAGGGGCGCGGCAGACCGAGGGCTTCGTTCCAGGCGGGGAGTTGCACGGCGCGGGCGCGGGCGTTTTTCGACAGCGTCACGGCCAGCATCTCGATCAGGATGCGGTAGACGTTGTTCTCCGGCTGTTGCTCGGTCAGGCCGAGGGAGTTGACCTGCACGCCGTAGCGGAAGCGGCGGAATTTTTCGTCCTCGACACCGTAGCGGTCGCGGCAGATTTCGTCCCAGAGTTCGGTGAAGGCGCGCATCTTGCACATCTCGGTGACGAAACGGATGCCGGCGTTCACGAAGAAGGAGATGCGGCCGACCATTTCGGGGAAGGCGTCCGGGGCGACCTTGCCTTGCAGATCGTCGAGCACCGCCTGCGCGGTGGCCAGCGCATAGGCCAGTTCCTGTTCCGGCGTCGCGCCCGCTTCCTGCAGGTGGTAGGAGCAGACGTTCATCGGGTTCCACTTGGGCAGATGTTCGCGGGTATAGGCGGCGACGTCGGTGATGAGTCTCAGCGACGGTTTCGGCGGGCATATATGGGTGCCGCGCGAGAGGTATTCCTTGATGATGTCGTTCTGGACGGTGCCTTGGAGTTGGCTCACATCCGCGCCCTGTCGTTCGGCCTCCGCGATATAGAGCGCCAGCAGCCAGGGGGCTGTGGCGTTGATCGTCATCGAGGTGTTCATCTTCTCCAGCGGGATGTCCTCGAACAGCGCGGCCATGTCGCCCGCATGGGCCACGGGGACGCCGACCTTGCCGACTTCGCCGCGCGACAGGACGTGGTCGCTGTCATAGCCGGTCTGCGTGGGCAGGTCGAAGGCGACGGAAAGGCCGGTCTGTCCGCGGTCCAGATTGGCGCGGTAGAGCGCGTTGGAGGCTTTCGCGGTCGAGTGTCCGGCATAGGTGCGGAACAGCCAGGGGCGGTCGGCTTGGGGCTTTGACATCGGCGGCGCTCCCTTGGGAAAGCAAGAATATTACATTTGACGGTGGATAGGCGAAAGGAAATGGCTTTGTCAATTCGCCGCGTCGCAGCGGAGGCTTGCCGCAATGGCAGTTATGTCGAGGATGACTGATTTCATTGCGTTTTGCCAAGAGAATTCGAGATCTTCGGGTGGCCTTGCGGATCCGAAGAGACATAAAATTACAAGAATGATCAAAAAAAGTTTGTAAAGTTACCTATCAAACGATAGATCGCTATGAGATTGCCAATGATTCTGCGATGCAGCACAGTGTGAGGGTGAGATATGGCTTTGGACGAGGGTGCCACGATGGAGAACAAGAAGGATCTCTACGAGATCGGTGAGCTTCCGCCGCTCGGCCACTTGCCGGAAAAGATGCACGCTTGGGCGATCCGGCGGGAGCGTCACGGCGAGCCGGACCAGTCCTTCCAGCTTGAAATCGTGGATGTGAAAAAGCCCGACAGTCACGAGGTCGTGGTCCTCGTGATGGCCGCCGGCGTGAACTATAACGGCGTCTGGGCCGGGCTCGGTGTGCCGATCAGCCCCTTTGACGTGCATAAGGCGGAGTATCACATCGCGGGTTCCGATGCTTCCGGCATCGTCTGGGCGGTGGGCGAGAAGGTCACGCGCTGGAAAGTGGGCGACGAGGTCGTCATCCATTGCAATCAAGACGATGGCGATGATGAAGAATGCAACGGCGGCGATCCGATGTTCTCGCCCAGCCAGCGGATCTGGGGATATGAGACGCCGGACGGGTCGTTTGCGCAGTTCACCACGGTTCAGGCGCAGCAGCTTATGCCGCGCCCGCAGCACCTGACCTGGGAGGAGAGCGCGTGTTACACGCTGACGCTGGCCACCGCCTACCGGATGCTGTTCGGGCACCATCCGCATGAGTTGAAGCCGGGGCAGAACGTTTTGGTCTGGGGCGCGTCGGGCGGTCTTGGGTCCTATGCGATCCAGCTTATCAACACGGCAGGAGCGAACGCGATCGGCGTGATCTCCGAAGAGGACAAGCGGGAGTTTGTTCTGAGCCTCGGTGCCAAGGGCGTTATCAACCGCAAGGATTTCAACTGCTGGGGGCAGTTGCCCAAGGTCAATACGGACGAATACAAGCAATGGTTTGCCGAGGTCCGCAAGTTCGGCAAGGCAATCTGGGACATCACCGGCAAAGGCGTGAATGTCGACATGGTGTTCGAGCATCCGGGCGAGGCGACCTTCCCGGTCAGCACCTTCGTTGTGAAGAAGGGCGGTATGGTGGTGATCTGCGCAGGGACCACCGGGTATAACCTGACAATGGACGCGCGCTATGTCTGGATGCATCAGAAACGCATTCAGGGTTCGCATTTCGCGCATCTCAAGCAGGCGGCCGCGGCCAACAGGCTGATGGTCGAGCGTCGGCTCGATCCCTGCATGTCCGAGGTGTTTCCCTGGGACGAGATTCCGGCCGCGCATATGAAGATGCGTCGGAACGAGCACAAGCCGGGCAATATGGCGGTGCTGGTGCAGGCGCCTTATACCGGTTTGCGGACCTGGGAAGACACGCTTGAGGCGAGTGGCTCCAAGTGAACCGATCAAGCCTGTAGAATCAATCTCCATCCTTCTGGCCGGATTGCACCCGTCCGGAAGGATGGCGTCTGTTCATCTCTGGTTAATTTACAGCTAGTTAACGGTGCGGCGCCTCGCTATTTATGGGGAGTTGATATTGGCGAATATTGCATCAAAGCGGCACATGCTAAGGTTGTGTTAAGTTTTCGTTAACCAATCGGGAAGATGTTGAACATGGTACATGATTGGATTCTCGACGTCCTGACAGACCTCCGTGAGTTCGCGGAAAAGAACGGTCTGAGTTTGACGGAGCGGCAGATCAACCAAGCAATCGCTGTCGTCGCCAAGGAATTGGATGCGGGAAGGGGACTGGCGCAGGGGATGGCGCATATTGGCCATGTTGGAAAGTTTTCTGGATCGGTTGCAGCAGGTCGGGACTCTCGCTGACCTGGACCATGCAATCCTTTCGTTGAGTGACGAGTTGAATGTCGAGCACGTCGTCTACCATTCCGTAAATTCAAGCGGCCATGAATATGCGGTGACGACCTATCACCCGATCTGGGTGAACCAATATCTGGGCCAGGACTATGCCCGGATCGACCCGGTGGTGCAGGCCTGTCTGCGCCGCTTCCACCCGGTGGACTGGAGCAGGTTGAACTGGACCGGGAAATCGGCCCGCGAATTCATGCACGAGGCGGTGGATTGCGGTGTCGGCAACCAGGGGTTTTCCATTCCCATCCGGGGTCCGTCGGGGCAGTTCGCCCTGTTCACAGTCAGCAGCAGGGACAGCGAAGAAGCCTGGGCAAAATACACAGAAGAGTATGCCCGGGCCCTTATCCTAGCGTCGCATTACGTGAACCAGAAAGCGCTGGAAATCGAGAACGGCACCGATCAGGCGGATCTCGCCAATCTGAGTCCGCGGGAGACCGATGCGTTGACGATGCTGGCTCTGGGGTACAGCCGGGCGCAGGCCGCCGACAGCCTTGCGATCTCCGAGCACACGCTCCGGGTCTATATCGAAAGCGCGCGGTTCAAACTGTCGGCGGCCAACACCACCCATGCCGTTGCACGCGCCATGAACCAGGGCCTGTTAAGGGTCTGATAATTCCTCCGAACGTTGGACTTAATCCCGTCTGACCGGCGCGTCCGGCCAGATCGGGAGGCCTTAGGAATGTCTCCTTACCCCTTGCTTCCGTTCACAACGGAAGGGGGCTTCCCATGCTTCGCTATCTTTATGCAGATCAACTTGACCGGATGCCGCGCCTCAGGGACGGCATGTACAAGGACCGTGCCGCGCAGTTCGGCACCCGGCTGGGCTGGGAAGTCGAGGTTGATGCGAACGGCGATGAGCACGACGCTTATGACGGTCTGAACCCGCTCTACATCATCTGGGAACGTCCGGACGGAACTCATGGCGGGTCGCTCAGGCTGTTGCCGACAACCGGCGACACGATGGTCAACGATCACTTCACGCATCTGACCGACGGGGTGAAAATCCAAAGCCCGTTCATCTGGGAATGTACACGGTTCTGTCTGGCACAGGGGGCGAAGGCGCACGTGTCCTCGGCGCTGATGCTGGGGGTTCTGGAAGTCGGGCTGAATTTTCATCTTCAACACATCATCGGGGTGTTCGACGCGCGAATGATCCGCGTCTACAGGCGTGTCGGATGGGGACCGACGGTTTTGGGTACGGATGGCGCAGGCCAAGACGCGATCAGCGCGGGTCTCTGGCCCTGCGAGAGGTCCTATCGGGCACGGCTCCTGTCGAGGGCGGGAGTGACGGCGGAGGTTTCGGACCACTGGTTTCACCGGAGTTTCGGAGCGCCGGTCAACAGGGTGGCGGCGGTCGCCTGAACCGCGCGATTTCGCGGTTTACGGCACTGGTGGGCGAGCGGCACACGGGGTAGGCTCCCGTCAACATGTCGCTTCCCATCACCTCCTTTTCCGACGACCAGGCCGAGGCTTTCGACCGGGTGGCCGAGTTGTTGCAAAGCGCGGGTGTCGATATCGAGGAAAGCCACATCACGCCCCGGTCCGAAGGCGGTCAGGGCGCAATGGCGGTGATCGGCAAGGCCGGGTCGGGCAAGACGATGCTGCTGGCGCGGCTGGCGCAGGCGCTGGGGGAGGCCGGGGTCGAAACGATCAGCGGCGACTACGAGGGCAAGCGGAGGAAGGACAAGCGGACGCTGGCGATCCTTGCGCCGACCAACAAAGCGGCAAGTGTGCTGCGCAACCGGGGTGTGCCCGCGACCACCATTCACCGCATTCTCTATACGCCGGTCTATGACCCGGAATACGAGAAGATCGCCGAATGGCTGATGGGCAATGGCGAGCGGCCTGCGGTGGAGGGGCTGACGGACGCCGCGCTCGACCGGGCGGAGGCGTTTTTCAAGGTCAACCGATCCATACCAGGCGCACTGGCGGCGGCGGGGTTGAAGGGGTCGGATTTCATCCTGGGCTGGAAACGGCGGGACGATCCTCTGGATATCGGATTCGTGGACGAATCCTCGATGCTGGATGCGAAGCAATTCGAGGATCTTGCCGAGATCTTCCCAACACTCCTGTTGTTCGGCGACCCGGCGCAGCTTGCCCCGGTGAACCAGTCCGGCTCGATGGTGTTCGACAGCCTGCCCGAACCCCGCAAGATGGTTCTGCACCGGGTTCACCGTCAGGATCTGGACAACCCGATTCTGGATCTCGCCCATGCGCTGGGCGACGAAAACCTCACCTTCGAGGCTTTCGAGCGGATGGTGGAAGACGCCGCGCGGTCGGATGATCGGGTCGTGGTGTCGCCGCGTGTCGAGGCGGGCATGATGGCGCGGTCGCCGGTTCTGGTCTGGCGTAACGCCACCCGTATCCGCCTGATCCATGCCTTCCGTGCCGCCTATGAGGCCCCGGCCAACGCGCTGCTGCCCGGCGAGCCGTTGATCTGCGATGGCATCGAACTGCCGCTGAAGCATCGCAAGAAACGGCTGGATCTTGAGGCGCGGGGTCTGATCAAGGGCGCACAGGTCATCTATCTCGGCCCCGGCAAGCGGGCCGGGTTTTCGCGGCTTCATGTGATCGGCGCGCCGGAACCGCAGGTTTCGGCGGCCTCCATCGTCAAGATCGAGATGCCGGACGAGGACGAACCGTTTATTCCGTTTGCCGCCAATATGGGCGCTGCCTTCCTGCACGGCGCGGCGGTGACGATCCACAAGGCGCAAGGCTCGCAATGGCCGGAGGTGCAGGTTTTCGCACCCGATCTCTACGCGGCGAGCCGGGCGGGGCGGATGGAGGCGGGCATTCCCCTTTGGAAACGTCTGGCTTATGTTGCCATTACGCGGGCGGAGGAGCGCCTGCATTGGGTCACGCGGTATCGGCTGGGCAAACCGGCGGAACCGCTTGGCACCGCCGATCTGGTCGCGCCCGCCGCGCCGTTCGAACTGACTGGGGAGGGAGAGGCATGAGCCGTACCATCATCATCACCGGCGCCAGCCAGGGCATCGGCAAGGCCACGGCGGATGCGTTTCTTGCCGATGGCTGGACGGTCGGGCTGCTGGCCCGGAGGGCCGATGTTCTGGCGGAGATCACCGCTGACAACCCGCGGGCCATTCCTCTGCCGGCGGATGTCACCGACGAGGACGCGGTGGAGACGCAATTCGCCACCTTCATCGAACAGACCGGGCGGCTCGATGCGCTATTCAACAACGCGGGCATGTTCGGGCCTCCGGCCACCATCGACAAGATCGAGCTGAAGGACTGGCAGCAGGTGGTGAACGTGAACCTGACGGGGATGTTCATCTGCGCCAAGGCGGCGTTCCGGCAGATGCGGGAACAGGACCCGCGTGGTGGGCGGATCATCAACAACGGCTCGATCTCGGCCCATGTCCCGCGGGAGACGAGCATCTGCTATACCTCGACCAAGCACGCGATCACCGGAATGACGCGGTCGCTCAGCCTCGACGGGCGGCCGCTGGACATCGCCTGCGGGCAGATCGACATCGGCAATGCCGAGACCGACATGGTGCGGGTGACGAATGAGCGGATGATCTCCGAAGGCAAGGAGCCGAACCCGGTGATGGATGTGCGCCATGCAGCCGAGACGGTGCTTTACATGGCGAACCTGCCGCTCAATGCGAATGTGCAGTTCGTGACCGTGATGGCGACGAAGATGCCTTACATCGGGCGGGGGTGAGACAAACTCCGACGCGGAGTTCGCGTCGAACTCTGATGTCTCAGTTTCGCGCCAGCCGGAAAGCCGCCGATGCGCCCCAGCCCGCCGCGATGGCGATGGCCAGAGACATCAGCCCGTAGATCAGGGGTTGCTCCCGCGAAAGCCGGAAAAGGAAACGCTCCAGCCCGACCTTCTGGACGGCGATGACGGTTTCGAAATTGTCCACCACGCTACCATTCCGGGTCAGGTAGAACTGCGCCGAATAATCGCCCTCGGTCAGGTTGGCAGGCAGTTTTACGGAGGTGCTGAACAAGGTCGATTCCTCCAGCCGGATCGCGCCGATATTTGTTTGGTAGAGGCCTTTGGCCTCGCGGATTCGGATCAACGCTCGGGTAAATGCATCGGCCCCTTCGATATTCGCACCGACCGAACGGATGGCGCGGCGGATCGAGATCCGGTGGCGCAAGTCTTCGGTGTTGGTCAGCACGTCGTTCCACTCGCCAGAGGTTGCGACGGCATAGAAGCTGGGAGCGCGGTCCACCTCCACATGGTCGGTGTTGACCCAGATGCCGAGGCGCTTTTCCTTGCGGCGCACATCGACGGCCTCGGACGGACCGGCGACAGTGATGACGACATGCAGCGGTGCATCGGTGGGGATCGGGTCTTCGCGTTTGACCGCGCCGAAAATCAGAATCTCGGAGCCGTCGAAGTCGGTGGTGATGGAAACGCGGTTCTGGCTGAGGCCCGCGACGACTTCCTCAGCCTGTGCGGGCAGCGCCATCAGGACAAGGAGCGGGAGGATGCGCCACATCTCAGTGCCCTCCCGCCGCGCCGACAGAGTAGAGTTCGGACGGTTCAATCAACAGGTCGAGAGCGAGCTTACCGCAGACTACGATGACCATCAGTGAGAGCAGGATGCGGAGTTGTTCGGCCTTCAGCCGCGCGCCGATCCGCGTGCCGAACTGCGCCCCGACCACACCGCCAAGAAGCAGAAGGACCGCCAGTACGATATCGACGGTGTAGTTCGTCGTGGCGTGTAGCAGCGTCGTGAAACCGGTAACGAAGATGATCTGGAAAAGCGATGTGCCCACGACGACCTTGGTTGGCATGCCGAGGATATAGATCATTGCCGGCACCATGATGAAGCCGCCGCCCACGCCCATGATGGCGGCAAGGACGCCGACAAGAATGCCGACCAGTACCGGCGGAATGACCGAGATATAAAGGCCCGAGGTGCGGAATCGCATCTTGAAGGGCAGGGCGTGAACCAGCCCGTGCTTTTTCCGTTTGGGCAGGGCACCCGGCCTGCGGCTGCGGCGCAACGCGCGCAGGCTCTCGATCAGCATCAGCGTGCCGACCGTCCCGAGGAAAACGACATAGCACAGCTGCACCAGCAGATCGACCTGACCGATGGCCTTCAACGCGTTGAAGACCTGAACGCCAAGCGCGGCGCCTGCAAGCCCGCCGATCAGCAGCACCGTTCCCATTTTCAGGTCCACAGTTCGGCGTCTGAGATGTGCCAGCACAGCGGAAATCGAAGCGGCAACGATCTGGTTCGACGAAGTGGCGACAGCGACCGCGGGGGGGATGCCGACAAAAAAAAGAAGCGGCGTGATCAGGAACCCGCCTCCCACACCGAACATGCCGGAGAGCACACCGACCAGCCCGCCGAGACCGAGAAGCAGGAAGGCGTTGACCGATACCTCGGCGATGGGGAGGTAGATCTGCATGTATCTTCCCTTATGCCTGTCACCCCGTTGTAATCAACGGCCAATTGCTTGGGCGGCAAAAAGCCTGATGCGACAAATCGGAACAAGCGCGGGCCGTGTGGACAGGCTGTGGCCGCGCTGCCATGGTCGCGCCATGGCGGATCAGGCGAAATTTCTCGACGGCAACCCGATGAGGCACATCGCGGTGATGTCTGTCGCGTCCTCGGTCGGGCTGATGGCGGTTTTCGCTGTTGATTTCGTGGACATGGTCTTCATCTCGATGCTCGGCAAGGCGGAACTGGCAGCGGCGGTCGGCTATGCGGGCGCGATCCTGTTTTTCACCGGATCGTTCGGTATTGGCATGGCGATTGCCTGCGGGGCGCAGGTGGCCCGCGCATTGGGCGAGGGCGATGCGGTGCTGGCGCAAAGACGGGCAACGTCGAGCCTGATCTACGGGTTCGGCTTCGGGGCGATCTTCGCCTTCATTGTCTGGCTGAACATCGCGCCTCTGGTCTCGCTTCTGGGCGCGAGTGGGGAAACGCGGGATCTGGCGGTGCATTACATGCAGATCATCCTGCCAAGCCTGCCGGTCCTGCTGGTCGGCGTGGTCGGAGGGGCGGTATTGCGCGCCCATGGCGATGCGCGGCGGTCGATGAATGTCCTGATCCTCGGCGGGGTGGTGAACGCGGTGCTCGACCCGATCCTGATCTTCGGGCTGGGCTGGGAGCTGACCGGCGCGGCGATAGCTTCGATCACGGCGCGGTTTGCCATCGCCGGATTGGCGCTGTCAGCGATCCACCGGTTCCACGGCGGGTTCGGGCAACCGTCCCTGCAGGGGCTGGCCCGCGACTTTCGCCCGGTTTTCGCCATCGCGATCCCGGCGATCCTGACGCAACTGGCGACGCCGGTGGGCCAGGCCTTTGTCACGCGGGCAATGGCAGCCTATGGCGAGGAGGCAGTGGCAGGCATGGCCATCGTCGGGCGGCTGACGCCGGTGGCCTTCGCGATCCTCTTCGCGCTGTCGGGCGCGGTCGGGCCGATCATCGGGCAGAATGCGGGCGCGCGTAACGTCGAGCGGGTGCGGCGGACATTCCGGGACGCGCTTCTGTTCACCGGCAGCGTGACGGTGATCGTCTCAATGGCGCTCTTCGCGCTTCGTGGTCCTCTGGCCTGGCTGTTCCAGCTTGAGAAAGGCTCCGCCGCGCTGGTGCTGGTGTTCCTTTTCGCCGGGCCGCTGTCGCTTCTGTGGTTCTTCAACGGGGTGATCTTCGTCGCCAACGCGGCCTTCAACAATCTGGGTCACCCGTTCTATTCGACCGTGACGAACTGGGGGCGGCATACGCTTGGGACGATCCCGCCGGTGATGCTGGGCGCGGCGTGGTTCGGAGCGCCGGGTGTGCTGATCGGGCAGTCGCTGGGCGGCGTGGTCTTCGCGCTGATCGCGGTCTTGCTTGCGCGGCGCGTGATTGCGGAGACGGAGAGCGCGGTGCCGGAGCCGAGGGCACCGTTTGCGCGACAGGGGCGGTGGCTGGGGCTGTTCCATCACCGGCGGTGAGGGTGTCGTCCCACCAATCCGAATCAAGACATCGCGAAAAGTGTTCCCCCGTCCTCCCACCCCTTTTTTACCGAGCGGTAAGTTAACGCGGTGTCAAGTTGTGGGAGAGACTTGCGAGTCTTAATCGAAACGCGCCTGGAGCGACCGCGCGGGCGAGGAGTCTCGCCGCTCGCAGAGCCCCGCGTTGTCGGACAAGGCCTGCAATCAACGCCCGTCACCCGATAACCGCCACCCCAAGCCGCGCAAGATGATCGTCCACCAGCGCCGTCTCCTCCCCCGTCAGGCTCTGGTGACGCGGATAGCGCGGCGCGTGCCGGTCATCGAGGATCGGCGCATCCCAACCATCCGTCGTGGCAAAGAAGTTCCCGACCGCCTCTTCGCCGCCGAGCCGGCCATATCCCTGCACGACCACATCGAGATAGCTCAGCAGGATCGGATGCTGCCCCGAATGCGGCCGGTGCAGATGCTCCGGCGCGTGGTAAAGGCGAATGTCGGTCGCAATCGTCACCCCGTGCGTGACGCCCACGGCACCTTCGCGAAGATAGGATTTTTCGCGAACATCCAGCGCCTCCCAGTTCTGGTCCGGCACGGCGGCGATCACGCCGTCTATGGCGCTGACCGCATCCGGTTGGATTGTCAGAAAGGCAACCGTCCGGCCTTCCACATGCCGCCAGATGCGCCGCCAGCCGGGCAGATGGGCGGGATGGACCGCGCCATAGTCATGGGTCGCGGCGTTGACGAGACTGCCATATCCGAAAACGAATGCACTCATGGAATGGATTACTGGCGTGTCGGGCAGCGCGACACAACCTCTTGCCAGACCGGCCTCCCCCGGCGTAAAGAGCGCTCGCGCATCGCGGGAGAATCGGGGGCCAGCCCCCGTGCCGAAGGAGCAACCGCCCCGGTAAACTCTCAGGCCAAAGGACCGCGCCGCGCTTGGAACTCTGGAGAGACCCCGTTTGGGGCGCCGACGGGATAACGATCTCAGGCGAAAGGACAGAGGGGGCGCCGACGGGCATGGCTCTTGCCCGAACGCGCCGAACGCTTCAGTGTCGGCATTGGAAGACGGGGGACCTGCGATGCCGGAACTGAACCGCACGCCGCTTTACGACCTGCATGTCTCGCTGGGGGCCAAGATGGTGCCCTTCGCGGGTTACGAGATGCCGGTGCAATATGGGCCCGGCGTGATGAAGGAGCATCTCTGGACGCGGGAGCATGCGGGGCTTTTCGATGTCAGCCATATGGGGCAGGTGCGTCTTGAACCGCTTTGGGAAAATGGCGTTGCTGATGTTGCCATGGATCTCGAACGGCTCGTTCCGGTGGATATTGTCGGACTGAAGGAAGGTCGTCAGCGTTACGCGCTATTCACCAATGAGACGGGCGGCATTCTCGACGACCTGATGGTCGCGAACCGAGGCGATCATCTTTTCGTGGTGGTGAATGCGGCCTGCAAGGAGGCGGACATCGCGCATTTGCAAAGCCTCTCGGGCGTTGCCGATATCAAGCCGGTGACCGACCGGGCGCTGATCGCGCTTCAGGGACCGGAAGCGGAGGCCGCGTTGACACGCCTCTTGCCCGCTGCGCCGATGATGAAGTTCATGGAAAGCGTGAAGCTGGATTGGGGCGAGGTGGAACTTTGGGTCTCGCGCTCGGGCTACACCGGCGAGGACGGCTACGAGATCTCGGTGCCGGAGGATCGCGCGGTGGAGTTTACCGAAGCGCTGCTGGCGATGGAGGAGGTCGAGCCCATCGGACTTGGCGCCCGCGACTCGCTGCGGCTGGAAGCCGGGCTTTGCCTCTACGGCCATGACATCGACACCACGACAACGCCGGTCGAAGCCGCGCTGGAATGGGCGATGCAGAAGGCCCGCCGTGCTGGCGGAGACCGGGAAGGCGGCTTTCCGGGCGCGGACGTGATCCTCGACCAGCTCGCCAACGGTGCTCCCCGCCGCCGTGTCGGCCTGTTGCCGCAAGGCCGTGCGCCGATGCGGGAGGGCACCGAGTTGTTCGCAGGCGATACTCATGTCGGCACTGTCACCTCCGGCGCCTTCGGCCCGTCGCTCGAAGCGCCCATGTCGATGGGCTATGTCGCCATTGAATTCGCCGAAACCGGCACAGAACTGGAAGGGGAGGTGCGCGGCAAGCGGATGCCCGTCACCGTCGCCGATCTGCCCTTCCGCCCCTCCAATTACAAACGCTGAACAGGGAAAAGACCAATGAAATACACCGAAGACCACGAATGGCTGCGCGTCGAAGGCGACCTGGTAGTCGTTGGCATCACCGAACACGCGGCTGAGCAGCTTGGCGATGTCGTTTTCGTCGAATTGCCGGAGACCGAGACGCAGGTGACCAAGGGCGACGATGCCGTGGTGATCGAAAGCGTCAAGGCGGCCTCCGACATCGTGGCCCCGGTCGATGGCGAGATCGTCGAGGTCAATGACGACCTCGCCGATAATCCGGGCCTCGTGAACGAGGACCCGTTGGGCGCGGCCTGGTTCTTCAAGATCAAGGTCGAGGATATGAGCCAGCTCGACGAGTATATGGACGAGGATGCATACAAAGAGATGATCGAATAGGGATCAGGTTTCTTCGAAGAAACCTACACCACTCTTCGAAGAGTGGTGCGCCCGATCCAGGAGAGCCGCCATGACCTTCACCCCCACTGACTACCAGCCCTACGATTTCGCCAACCGGCGGCATATCGGCCCCTCTCCGGCGGAGATGGAGCAGATGCTGGCCAAGCTCGGCGTCTCAACGCTGGACGAGCTGATCGAGCAGACCGTTCCGGCTTCGATCCGGCAGGCGGAGCCGCTGGATTTCGAGGCACCAAGGTCGGAACGGGAACTCCTCTGGGAAATGCGGAAGATCGCGAAGGAAAACAAGGTCTTCACCACGATGATCGGGCAGGGCTATTACGGCACCACCACGCCGCCCGCGATCCTGCGCAACATCCTGGAAAACCCGGCCTGGTACACGGCCTATACGCCCTACCAGCCGGAGATCAGCCAGGGCCGGCTTGAGGCGCTGCTGAACTATCAGACGATGATTTCCGATCTGACGGGGCTTGAGATCGCCAACGCCTCGCTTCTGGACGAGGCGACGGCGGCGGCCGAGGCCATGACCATGGCGCAGCGCGTTGCCAAGTCGAAGGCGACCGCGTTCTTCATCGATGAGAACTGCCACCCGCAGAACATCGCGGTGATGCAGACCCGCGCGGCCCCCTTGGGGATTGAGTGCATCGTCGGGGCACCGGAGGATCTCGACGCCGAACAGGTTTTCGGCGCGATCTTCCAGTATCCCGGCACCTATGGCCATGTGCGCGACTTCACGCCTCAGATCGCGGCGCTGCACGAGGCCAAGGCGCTTGGCATCGTCATTGCCGATCCGATGGCGCTGACGCTGCTCAAGGAACCCGGCGAAATGGGCGCGGACATTGCCGTCGGCTCCACCCAACGGTTCGGCGTGCCGATGGGCTTCGGTGGCCCGCACGCGGCCTATATGGCCTGCCGCGACGCCTATAAACGCGCTATGCCTGGGCGGCTGGTGGGCGTGTCGGTCGATGCGCGGGGGAACAAGGCCTATCGCCTGTCGTTGCAAACGCGCGAGCAGCATATCCGGCGGGAGAAGGCGACCTCGAACGTCTGCACGGCGCAAGCCCTGTTGGCCGTCATGGCGTCGTTTTATGCTGTCTTCCACGGACCGGAGGGCCTGAAGGCTATCGCCCAGCGCATTCACCGCGAGGCCGAGCAACTGGTCCTCGGGCTGGAAGCGGGCGGTTATACAGTCGAGCCGGAAATGTTCTTCGACACGGTGACGGTCGAGGTAGGATCGCTTCAGGGCGTGATCCTCGAAGCCGGTCGGCGCGAACTGATCAACTTCCGCAAAGTCGGTGAGTCGAAGATTGGCATTGCCATCGACGAGACGACCCGGCCCGCGAAGCTTGAAGCGGTCTGGCGGGCGTTCGGGCTGACCTTGAGCCACGGCGATTTCGAGGCGGGCTACACCCGTCTGCCGGTGGAGTACCACCGTACCAGCAGCTATCTGACCCACCCCGTCTTCCACATGAACCGGGCCGAGACGGAGATGATGCGTTACATGCGTCGTCTTGCCGACCGCGATCTGGCGCTTGACCGGGCGATGATTCCGCTTGGGTCCTGCACCATGAAGCTGAACGCGGCGGCCGAGATGATGCCGGTCACCTGGCCCGAGTTCGCCAATATCCACCCCTTCGCGCCTGCGGAGCAGGTGAAAGGATACACGGCGATGATCTCCGACCTGTCGGCGCGGCTTTGCACGATCACCGGGTATGATGCGATGTCGATGCAGCCGAACTCGGGTGCTCAGGGCGAATATGCCGGGCTTCTGACCATACAGGCCTATCACCGCGCGAGGGGAGACGATCACCGCAAGGTCTGCCTGATTCCGGTTTCGGCCCATGGCACAAACCCCGCCTCGGCGCAGATGTGCGGGATGGAGGTGGTCGTGGTTAAATCGGCCTCCAACGGCGATATCGACGTGGAGGATTTCCGCGCCAAGGCCGATGCCGCGGGCGACCGGCTGGCGGCCTGCATGATCACCTACCCTTCGACCCACGGCGTCTTCGAGGAAACCGTGCGGGAGGTCTGCCAGATCACCCATGACCTCGGCGGCCAGGTCTATATCGACGGCGCGAACCTCAACGCGATGGTCGGCCTTGTGAAACCGGGGGAGATCGGGGGCGACGTCAGCCACCTGAACCTCCACAAAACCTTCTGCATCCCGCATGGCGGCGGCGGGCCGGGCATGGGGCCGATCGGCGTCCGGGCGCATCTCGCTCCCTTCCTGCCCGGTCACCCGATGACCGGCGGTCGCGAAGGCCCTGTTTCCGCCGCGCCCTATGGTTCGCCGGGCATTCTCGTGATCCCCTACGCCTATCTGCTGTTGATGGGCGGCGAGGGGCTGACCCAGGCCACCAAGGTCGCGATCCTGAACGCCAATTACATCGCCAAGCGGCTGGAGGGCGCGTTCGATGTGCTCTTCAAGGGCCGGAACGGTCGGGTGGCGCATGAGTGCATCATCGACACGCGGCCATTCGACGATACCGCCGGCGTGACCGTGGACGACATCGCCAAGCGTCTGATCGACAACGGTTTTCACGCGCCGACCATGAGCTGGCCTGTGGCGGGAACGCTGATGGTCGAGCCGACCGAGTCGGAGACCAAGGCGGAGCTTGACCGGTTCTGCGACGCCATGCTGTCAATCCGCGAGGAAATCGCGGCCATCGAGGACGGCAAATCCGACCGGGAGAAAAACCCGTTGAAAGGCGCGCCCCACACGGTCGAGGATCTGGTGGGCGACTGGGACCGGCCTTATTCGCGCGAAGAGGCGTGTTACCCGCCGGGCGCGTTCCGCGTCGACAAGTACTGGCCGCCGGTCAACCGTGTCGATAATGCCTATGGCGACCGGCATCTGGTCTGCACCTGCCCGCCGCTGGAGGCGTATGCGGAGGCGTAGGGAAATGGCACAGTGTCATGGACAAATCGCGTTGCGCTTTCGGACGGGGCGTCTCACTCCCGCGAATGTATTCTCTTGACTCCACTGTCCGGCAATCCCAAACAGGACCATCTGGGTTCGGGTGGTGAAAGCCACTCAAGGGAATGCAGTGCGGCTTCGGCCAAATCTGCAGCTGCCCCCGCAACTGTAAGCAGCGAGCCCTTCCAATCTGCCACTGGGAAACCGGGAAGGCTGGAAGCGCGCGAAGACCTGCAAGCCAGGAGACCTGCCCGGAGTGATTGGCAAATGATCCATCGGGTGAGATGGAAGGAGAAGATATGACAACTGTTTCACTACATTCCACGGCAAGCAGGACCGCTGTTCTTGCATTCGTCATGGTAACCGGCGCTCTGATCGTCGCGTTCGCAGGCCATGTGCAGGCGTCATCGCTGCACGCGGCGGCCCATGATGTTCGGCACGCCAACGGCTTTCCCTGCCACTGAGATGCTTCTGAAAGTTCTTTCCAGCGCTTTGATCGCTGGCGCCTTGGCGGGTTTTGTCGCCGGGGTCTTGCAACTGGTCTTCGTGCAGCCGGTTCTGCTGCATGCGGAACTCTATGAATCCGGTCAACTGGTGCATTTCGGAGACGGTCCGAGTGCGTCGTCGCATCAGCATGTGGCCGCCTTCGGCCTTGCGCGCGATGGCATGAGTCTGCTCTTTTCCGTACTCCTTTTCGCGGGTTACGCCATGCTGCTTTTGCCAGCCATCCTGATGGCGGCGGATTGGCACGATCAGCCTGTCACGCCCGCCGCAGGCTTGATCTGGGGCGTAGCCGGGTTCGTCGTCGTGAATCTGGCCCCGGCATTCTCAATGGCACCGGAAGTGCCCGGAGTGGCCGCTGCAGACGTGGGCGCGCGGCAGATCTGGTGGGTGTCCACCGTGGTCATGGCCGCCGGCGCCCTCTGGCTGATCGCGTTCGTCAGGCGTCCGGTGTTCTTGGCCCTTGCCGTCGCGCTGCTGTTGGCTCCGCATCTTTACGGCGCACCCGAACCGGAGGCCTTTTTCGGGACGGTGCCGCCGGAGATCGCGGCGCAGTTCGCCGCCCGTGCATTGGGGGTCAATCTTGCAAGTTGGGTGACACTCGGTGTGCTGGTCGCGTTCCTGTGGAGTTCCGCAAGGGAGACGCTGCGGGCCACCTGACAAGGCTTGCGCTCATCGCCGGGGCAAGTCCCTGTCCGGGTCCTTGCATTTGGGGTGCGGTTTTCCCCTCGACATCCCTCCACCCTCCGGCGATGTCTCACCCCATGGACTGGACAGGCCTGATCCTTGGGGCGGCGGCAATGGCCGCCGGTGGCGTGCTGAAGGGCGCCATCGGGGCCGGGGCGCCGATCATCGCGGTGCCGCTTCTGGCGCTGCTCTATGACGTGCCATTCGCGGTGGCGGTGTTCCTGTTGCCAAACATCCTTGGAAATATCTGGCAGGGCTGGCAGTACCGCGCGCATTTCCTGTCGCGCCGCTTCCTCTGGCGGTTTGCCGGACTGGGCGCGGTGGGCGTGTTCCTCGGCTCCCTGGTGCTGGTCTGGCTGCCGGGAGAGGCGTTGCTGGCGGGGCTCGCCGGGTTCGTCTTCCTTTATATCGGGCTGCGACTGGCCAGACCCGACTGGGTGCTGAGCCGGGAACTGGGGGAGAAACTCTCCGGCATCGCAGGCCTCATGGGGGGCTTCATGCAGGGTGCGGGTGGCGTCTCCGCACCGGTCTCGGTGACATTTCTCAACGCCATGCGTCTGGAGCGGGTCGAGTTCATCGCCACCATCGCAGTGTTCTTCACGGTTCTCGGCGTGATCCAGTTGCCGACGCTCTGGGCGCTGGGCGTCTTTACGCCGGAACGTGCCCTGATCAGCCTTGCCGCCGTCGTGCCGCTCTTCGGAGCAATGCCACTCGGGGCATGGCTGGCGCAGAGGTTCTCCCGGCAAGTCTTCGACCGCGCGATCCTGATCCTGCTCGCCGTGATCGCAATCCGTCTGCTTTGGGACGCGGTGTTCTGAACGCTTGACAGAAGACCGGATTCTGCGCAAAACCCAGCCCCTGATGGGGCCGTAGCTCAGTTGGGAGAGCGCGTCGTTCGCAATGACGAGGTCGTCGGTTCGATCCCGATCGGCTCCACCAGATCAATCAACATGTTTGAATGTCGGAGCGACGCCTTGGCTGCGTCTTTCGGCAGCCGTAGAGATCAGGCGCGGGCAAGACCGGCGGTTTGCAGGCAGCAGGAACCGGGCGGCCAGACGATGGGCCTGGATCAGGCGGCGATTGCGCGGCTTGGCGCGATGCTTCGGGCGATCTTGAACGAAATTCTTTCACATCGTTCCAGGATGTCGTCCACCGGTTCGAATCGATTGACCGACTCGGATGCGCCTTCATTGGACGCAATCTTTTTAAAGTCTTGATCTTCCACTTGAATTTTTATCATCCCAGGCTCTCACAAACATCATTTACCGATGGACCGAGCGCTTTTTCTACAACAGCATGCATGAACGTCCGAAGCATGGCCTGTTAACCTATTGTTAACATATGCGTCGGCTGCACGTTCGGATCACGATGGACGGATGATGGTTCTCTCACCTGCCTGATGATACTTTAGAATCATTCCAAACCATTGACAGCGACCCCGCCGGGGCGCATATCTGGGATCTGACCGGAGGACGAAAAGATGTTCATTCAGACCGAATCCACGCCGAACCCCGCAACGCTGAAATTCCTTCCGGGTCAAAGCGTTCTGGGCGCCGGGACTGCCGACTTTCCCACTGCCGACACGGCAGGGAAATCGCCGCTTGCCATGCGCATTTTCGGGGTCGATGGCGTGACAGCCGTGTTCCTCGGCGCGGACTTCGTAACCGTGACCAAGGATGACAGCGCGGAATGGGATGTGGTCAAGGCCCCGATCCTGGGTGCGATCATGGAGCATTTCCAGTCCGGCCAGCCGGTGATCGAAGGCGAGGAGCCTGCCGCGTCCGGCCATGCCGAACACACCGGCGAGGACGGTGAGATCGTCAACCAGATCAAGGAATTGCTGGATACCCGCGTGCGCCCGGCCGTGGCGCAGGATGGCGGCGACATCGTCTTCCACGGTTTCGACCGCGGCGTGGTCTACCTGCACATGCAGGGCGCCTGCGCGGGCTGCCCGTCCTCCACGTTGACGCTGAAAATGGGGATCGAGAATCTGCTCAGGCACTACATCCCCGAAGTGGTCGAGGTGCGCCCTGTCGCGGCCTGAGCGGCCGCGCGATTGAATGACCCGGCCTGAACCGACAGTCCTCGCTTTCGACACATCGGCCGCGCATTGCGCGGTCGCTTTGCTTCACAACGACGCGGTGTATGGCGAAACGCTTGTGCCGATGAAGCGCGGACAAGCCGAGGCCCTAATGCCGCTCCTCGACGCGACACTGAACTCCCGTGGACTCGCATATTCGGACCTGGACGCGATTGCCGTCGGCGTCGGCCCCGGCAATTTTACCGGGATTCGCATTTCGGTCAGCGCTGCGCGCGGTCTTGCCCTTTCGCTTGGCATCCCGGCGATCGGAGTGACGACATTCGAGGTCATGGCATTTCAGCACATGGGCAACAGCGTTCTTGTCTCGCTCGAGGCTCCGCGCGGCCAGGCCTATGTTCAGCCTTTCAGGCGTGGTCTGCCAGCGGGAGAAGCGCGCCTGATTGACCCCGAAGCGCCCCCACGCGATCTTCAAATGTCGTTCGGAATGGATGTGATCGGGCACCGCGCGGACGAGATCGCCAAAGGGTTCGAAGCCTCCTTCCACGAAGCCCGCATCGACGATTTGCCGCGCCGACTTTGCCTTATTGCGGATGCGAAGCTGTCCAACGGTGCGGCAATTGCGGCTCCCACCCCCCTCTACATCCGCCCGCCCGACGCCGCTCCGTCGTCGGACCCACCGCCGGTGATCCTGCCTTGACGCCTCAGGTGCTTGCCCTGATCCACCAGCGCGCCATGACCGTCCCGACCCCCTGGAACGCGGAGGAATTCGGCGGTCTTCTCGAAACACCGGGCATGTTTCTCGTCCCCGCCCCATTATCGGCCCCGAAATATCCCGGGGGTCTGGGGGCAGAGCCCCCGCCCGTGCACCCTCCCGGCTTCGCGCTCGGCCGGGTCGTCCTTGACGAAGCCGAATTGCTCACCATCGCCGTCGATCCAGACCAGCAGGGACAAGGCCTTGGCCGCGCCTGCCTGAAGGCCTTCGAAGCCGAGGCGGCCCGGCGGGGCGCCCGTGATCTCCACCTTGAAGTTGCCGAGACGAACGCCCCGGCCCGCGCGCTCTATCGCGCCGCCGGATGGCAGGAAACCGGATGCCGCAAGGCCTATTACAAGGCCGGAGAAGCCCGCATCGACGCGATTCTCATGACAAAGCGGCTCGCGACTGCTTAACCCCGCGTCACAAGCGCGAAATTCGGCAACTGGCCCAAGACTCCTATTGACCCTCTCCGTGGTTCGCGGCCTTAATCGTGCCATCAAAAGGGCACCGGGGGGTCTGGCCCGACACGGTGCCCCAGAATTTACCAACTGGGAGACTGTTATGTCCTATATGAAAAATGCGCTCGCTGGCGCTGCCGCCCTTGCCATGATGGCGGGCGCCGCGCTGGCCGAACCGGCGCTGATGTACGACCTTGGCGGCAAGTTCGACAAGTCGTTCAACGAAGCCGCCTATAACGGTGCCAAGCGCTGGGCCGAGGAAACCGGCGAGAGCTACCAGGAGATCGAAGTCACGGCCGAAGCGCAGCGTGTGCAGTTCGCCACCCGCCTCGCCGAAGCTGGCTACAACCCGATCGTCGTGCTGGGCTTCCAGAACGCGGCCACCGTGGAGGAAGTCGCGCCGAAATACCCCGACACCAAGTTCGCGATCATCGACGTGAACTGGCTCGACATCGAGAACCTCCAGCAGATCAGCTTCGCCGAACACGAAGGCTCCTACCTCGTTGGCATGCTGGCCGCGATGGCTTCGGAAACGGGCACCGTCGGATTTATCGGCGGCATGGACGTGCCGCTCATCCGCCATTTCGCCTGCGGCTATGCCCAGGGCGCCAAGGCGGTGAACCCCGACATCACCGTGCTCGCCAACATGACGGGCACGACGCCGGCGGCATGGAATGATCCGGTGAAAGGCGGCGAGCTGACCAAGAGCCAGATCAGCCAGGGCGCGGATGTGGTGTTCGCGGCAGCGGGCGGAACGGGCGTTGGCGTGCTTCAGGCGGCGGCGGATGGCAACATCCTGTCCATCGGCGTCGACAGCAACCAGAACTACCTGCACCCGGGCAAGGTCCTGACCTCGATGCTCAAGCGGGTCGACAACGCGGTCCATGACGTCTTCGCCGCGGGCGTCGACGGCTTCCAGCCCGGCGTCATGACCATGGGTCTTGAGAACGACGGCGTTGGCTATGCGCTGGATGAAAACAACGAGGCTCTGATCACCGACGAGATGAAAGCGGCGGTCGATGAGGCGCGCGAGAAGATCATCTCGGGCGAGACCACCGTCGTGGCCTACTACGAAAACGACAGCTGCCCGGCGCTCGACTTCTGATGAGCGACGGCGCGAATACCGGCGGGGCGGCTTCAGCCGCCCCTGCCATCGAACTGAAGGGCATCTCCAAGGCGTTCGGCCCGGTCCAGGCCAACAAGGACATTTCCATCCGCGTCATGCCGGGCACGATCCACGGGATCATCGGCGAGAACGGCGCGGGGAAATCCACGCTGATGTCCATTCTCTACGGGTTCTACAAGGCCGATGCGGGCGATATTTTCATCTCCGGCCAGAAGACCGAGATCCCCGACAGCCAGGCCGCCATCGCCGCCGGGATCGGCATGGTCTTCCAGCATTTCAAACTGGTCGAAAACTTCACCGTTCTGGAAAACGTGGTCCTCGGCGCGGAGGAGGGGGCGCTCTTGAAGCCGTCGCTGGCCAAGGCCCGCCAGCTTCTGACCGAACTGGCGGCGGAATACGAATTGAACGTTGACCCCGATGAGACCATCGAGGAGCTTTCCGTTGGCCACCAGCAGCGGGTCGAGATCCTGAAGGCGCTCTATCGTCAGGCCGATATCCTGATCCTGGATGAGCCGACGGGCGTGCTCACGCCATCGGAGGCCGATCACCTGTTCCGCATCCTCAAAGGGCTTCGGGACGAGGGCAAGACGATCATCCTCATCACCCACAAGCTGCGCGAGATCATGGAGGTGACCGACACGGTCTCGGTCATGCGGCGGGGCGAGATGACGGCGACCGTAAAGACGGCGGAGACCAGCCCGGCGGAACTCGCCGAACTCATGGTGGGCCGCAAGGTGCTTCTCCGTGTCGACAAGGCGCCCGCCAATCCGCAAGGCAACGTGTTGGAGGTCGAGGACCTGCGCGTGGTCGATGAGGACGGGGTCGAGCGCGTCAAGGGCATCAGCCTCAACGTCCGCGCGGGCGAAATCCTCGGCATCGCCGGTGTCGCCGGGAACGGCCAGTCAGAGCTTCTCGAAGTGCTCGGCGGCTACCAGCCTGCGACGGGACATATTCGCATCAACGGTCAGGAGATCGACCTCACAGGCCGGGGGTCGGACGGGCAGACACGACGCGCACGCGGCATCTGCCATGTGCCGGAGGACCGGCACAAGGAAGGGTTGATCCTCGACTTCTTCGCATGGGAAAACATGATCTTCGGCTATCACCACGCGCCCGAATACCAGAAATCACGTCTGTTCATGGATAACGACGCGATCCGTGCCGACACGCAGGCGAAGATGGACCGCTTCGACGTCCGCCCGCCGCTCCCCGGCCTTGCCGCCAAGAGTTTCTCAGGCGGCAACCAGCAGAAGATCGTGCTGGCCCGGGAGATCGAGCGCGACCCCGACCTGCTTCTGGTCGGTCAGCCGACGCGCGGCGTCGATATCGGAGCCATCGAATTTATCCACCAGCAGATCGTGGCGCTCCGCGACAAGGGCAAGGCGATCCTGCTCGTCTCCGTGGAACTGGACGAGATCATGTCGCTGTCAGACCGCATCGCGGTGATGTTCGACGGTCAGATCATGGGCGAACGGGTGCCGGGTGAGACCAATGAGGCGGAACTGGGCCTGCTTATGGCCGGTGTGACCAAGGGGGCGGCATGAGGAGAGGCGATTTCTGCGCAGAGATCGCGGCGGAAAATGCGCATTTTCCGCCGTGCGACCGTGAGGCGGCGCAATGGACGTGATGCCGAAATGGGCCGACGCGATCCTGATCCCGCTGATCTCGATCATTCTCGCTTTCATCATCTCCGCTCTGGTGATCCTCGCCATCGGCGAAGATCCGGTTCGGGCGCTGCAACTGATGGTGCAGGGCACCTTCGGCAACTCTGCCGGCATCGGCTTCATGCTCTACTATGCCACGAATTTCATCTTCACTGGCCTTGCCGTGGCGATCGCTTTCCACGCGCGCCTGTTCAATATCGGAGGTGAAGGGCAGGCGATGCTCGGCGGTCTTGGCGTGGCGCTTGTCTGCCTCTATCTTCCGCTGCCGCACTGGATCATCGCGCTTCCGGTCGCAATCATCGGAGGAGCGCTTTTCGGGGCGTTCTGGGCGCTGATCCCGGCTTATCTTCAGGCCAGGCGCGGCAGCCATATCGTTATCACGACGATCATGTTCAACTTCATCGCCTCGGCGCTCATGGTCTATGTTCTGGTCGAGATCCTGAAACCCGCAGGCTCGATGGACCCGGCCTCCCCGCGTTTCCCCGAAGGCACCCACCTGCCGCGCATGTCCGACATCCTCGGCTCCATCGGCATTCCCTTCTCCGACGCCGCCCCTGTGAATGTCAGCTTCTTTGTCGCGCTCCTCGCCTGCTACCTGTTCTGGCTGCTGGTCTGGCGCACCCGGCTCGGCTACGAGATCCGGGCCTATGGCCAAAGCGAGACGGCGGCGCGGTATGCGGGCATCGCGCCGACGAAGATCATCCTCATCGCCATGCTGATCTCCGGCGGTCTGGCGGGCTGCATGGCGATCAACAACGTCATGTCGGCAGAACGCCTGGTGCTGAACTCGGTCGAGGGCGCGGGCTTCATCGGGATCGCGGTCGCGCTGATGGGCCGGTCGCATCCGGTCGGAGTGCTGCTCGCGGCGCTGCTCTTCGGCTTTCTCGTGCAAGGGGGTGCCGAGATCGACTTCTGGACCAACATCCCCCGCGATCTGATCGTGGTGATCCAGGCGCTGGTGATCCTCTTCACCGGAGCGCTCGACAATATGGTGCGGATGCCGCTGGAGAAGGTGTTTCTTGCGCTGCGCAAGTCGGGAGACCGGGCATGATCGAGACCTGGTTGCCGAACCTTCTTGTCGGCTGGGGCGTCCAGCTTCTGGGTGTCATGTCCCCCGGACCCGGCGTGGCGTTGATCCTGACCATGGCGACGACACGGGGCCGTAGTGCGGCGATCACCACCTGTCTTGGTATCGCGACCGGTGCTGTGCTGCTGGCAAGCGCTGGCGTGCTGGGCCTTGCGGCCATCCTCGCCGACATCGCCTGGGCCATGATGGTGGTCAAGCTGGCGGGTGCAGCGTTCCTGACATGGCTCGCGTGGAAATCCTTCGGCAAGGCCCTGTCGACGTCCCGACCGGTCATGGAGAGCGGATCAGGGGTGAAGGGCGGAGCCATCGCTACCGGTCTGGCCATGCAACTGACCAATCCCAAAGCCATACTCT
Source organism: Silicimonas sp. (assembly GCA_050299835.1). Taxonomy (GTDB): domain Bacteria; phylum Pseudomonadota; class Alphaproteobacteria; order Rhodobacterales; family Rhodobacteraceae; genus JAJDOD01. The sequence continues at coordinate 140,851 of JBNKWP010000005.1, read as the reverse complement.
ACTGGATCGCCGCCGCTGCCGTGGCAGGGCTGGAAACCGCGCCCTGGCCGATCATCGCGATCTTCCTTGCCGGTGCCTTCGTCAATTCCTTCCTTGGCCACGGGCTCTGGGCGGTTGCGCTGTCTTCGCAGGCCTTCCTGTCGGTCTACACCAAGGCCCGCCGCTGGGTCGAAGGCGCCCTCGGTGTCTTCTTCGCCTTTGCCGCGTTCAAACTGGCCACGTCGAGGACCTGACGCATGGATTTTGTAACCCTCCTGCAGCTTCTCGACACCAGCGTACGGCTGGCCACACCGCTTCTTTTTGCCTGTCTTGCGGGGCTCTTCTCCGAACGCGCGGGCATCTTCGACATCGGGCTGGAAGGCAAGATGCTGGCGGCGGCGTTTTTCTCCGCGGCCATTGCCTTCACAAGCGGTTCGGTCTGGATCGGGCTTCTGGCCGGGATCGGAGCGTCCATGGCCCTGAGCCTGATCCACGGCCTCGCCTCGATCACCTTCCGGGGCAACCAGCTGATTTCGGGCGTCGCGATCAACTTCCTCGCCTCGGGGCTGACGGTTCTGATCGCCCAAAGCTGGTTCCAGCAGGGCGGGCGCACGCCGTCTCTCGCTGGCCCCGCGCGATTCAACGAAATCACGCTGCCATTCGCCGATCTGGTCCGTGACGTCCCGATCCTTGGCCCGATCTACGCCGATCTCATCTCCGGCCATTCCATGCTTGTCTATGTCGCTTTCCTGACGGTGCCGCTGACCTGGTACCTGCTGTTCCGCACCCGCTTCGGCCTGCGCCTGCGCGCCGTGGGCGAAAACCCGGCAGCGGTCGACACGGCGGGCATCTCCGTCATCCGTCTGCGATTTACGGCAGTGATGATCTGCGGGATTCTGTGCGGTTTGTCGGGTGCCTATCTGGCCACCGGCCTGCAGGCCGGGTTCGTACGCGAGATGTCTTCCGGCCGCGGCTTCATCGCGCTCGCCGCGCTGATATTCGCGAAGTGGAGACCGTGGTACGCGCTTTCCGCCTGCCTGCTCTTCGGTTTCCTGCAGGCGCTGTCGCTCAGGCCCGATGCGGTCGCCGCCGTGCTGCAATTCAAGGTGCCGGGCCAGTTCCTCGATGCGCTGCCCTATATCCTGACCGTGGTGATCCTTGCGGGCTTCGTCGGCAAGGCCATCCCGCCACGCGCGGGGGGGGAACCTTACGTCAAGGAACGCTGACGGTCATCGGAAAAAGAGGCCCCGGACCTGATCCGGGGCCTCTCGATTCCAGGTCCCGGATCAGGTCCGGGACACGGCACCCGAGTTCAAAGCATCAACTGATAACTCGCGGGCACATATTTGAACCCGTCGTCGCGCGTCTCGATATAACCGACACCAGGGAACGGCATGTGATAGCCGATCAGCGGAATGCGGTCCGCAGCCACCATGCCGAGAATCTTCCGCCGCGTCGCTGCCGCCATCGCCTTGTCGGCGTCAAAGCGCACCTCCCAGTCGGGATAGCCCAACGACCAGACATAGTGGTTGGCGGTATCGGCCATCAGCAGAACCTGCTCGCCGCCAGATTCGACCATATAGGCCATATGCCCCGGCGTATGCCCGAAGGCGGAAACCGCCGTGATGCCGGAGACCACATCCCCACCGTCATCGAGGAAGGTCATCTTCTCCGCCAGAGGCCGCACCTTGGCATCGAACCCCTCGTTGCCCGCACCGGCCCAATGGTCGAACTCGACCTGCCCGGTCACGTAGCGGGCGTTGGGGTAAGTCACATTGCCCGCATCATCGGTCAGCCCGCCGATGTGGTCGCCATGCATGTGGGTTGAAACGACGATGGTCACGTCGCCTGCCTCGATTCCAGCGGCGTTCAGCGCCGCCGTCGTGCCGGCCGCCGAAAGCCCGGTATCGAACAAGACAACCTCCGAGCCGGTCTGAACAACCGTCGGTGTGAAGAAGAACTGCGCCTTGTCAGCGGGAATGAAATTGGCCTCGCTGACAGCGGCAAACTCTTCCGCGGAGACATTGGTACCGAAGATCGTCTGGATGTCTGCCACCGGCCGCGTTCCCGCCAGCAGGGTCGACACGCGATAATCGCCGCGCTCGAAACTGCGATGAACCGGGTTGACCGGACCTTCGTGCCCGGCGGCCACGGCCCGGTTGCCCAGACCGGCGGCCAAGGGGATTGCAGCGGCACCGGTCAAGGCGCTGCGTCGGGATAGCTTCGTATTCAGCATCGTAATTCTCCCTGTCAGAAGTCTGATGCTGCGTGATCTAGTCCGGGAAAGAGGCGGGACCATGTGCATTTTTGCGGGGGTTTCGTAAGAATTCTCACGTCCACCATTCGTCGATCGCCGCAATATCGTCATCCGACCATCCGAAGTGATGGGCCAGTTCATGCACCATCACATGGCCCACCAGCTCGCCCAGGGTGACATCGCCACGCGCCGCCCATTCATCCAGGATCGCGCGGCGAAACAGCCAGATCATGTCGGGCCGCTCCGGCTGGTCGGAGACGGATTTCTGCGTCAGCGGCACGCCGTCATAGAGACCTGTCAGCTCCAGCGGATCGTCGATTTCCAGATCGTCGAGCATCCTGTCATCCGCGAATTCCTCGACCCGCAGGATTACCGTCTTCGCATGGGGCTGAAACGCCTCCGGCAGCGCTTCGACCGCGGCCAGCGCCAGCGCTTCGATCTCGCCCGCCGAGGGCGCGGTCTGCTCTCCCGTCTCCATGCCCGAGATATGGACAAATCGAACAGGTTGTGAAAGAGCCACGCCCCATGACAACAACACGTTTCGCCCCGTCTCCGACCGGCTATATCCATATCGGCAACCTTCGCACCGCGCTCTTCAACTGGCTGATCGCGCGCAAGGCTGGCGGCACTTTCATCCTGCGCATCGATGACACCGATCCCGAGCGGTCGAAGGAGGAATATGTCGACGCGATCAAGGAAGACCTGGAATGGCTGGGCCTGACCTGGGATCGGGTGGAGCGGCAGTCGGAACGGCTCGACCGCTACGCGGCGGCGGCGGACGAGTTGCGCGAAAAGGGCCGGTTCTACGAGGCGTGGGAGACGCCGACCGAACTGGATCTCAAGCGCAAGAAGCAGCTCAACATGGGCAAGCCGCCGGTCTACGACCGCGCCGCGCTGAACCTCTCCGACGACGAAAAGGCCGCGATGCGGGCCGAGCGTGGCAACGGCGTCTGGCGTTTCAAGCTCGATCATGAACGGATCGAATGGACCGACGGCATTCTCGGCCCGCTTTCCATCGACGCCGCCTCCGTCTCGGACCCGGTGCTGATCCGGCAAGACGGGCAGGTGCTCTACACGGTCGCCTCGGTGGTCGATGACACCGACATGGGCATCACCCATGTCGTGCGCGGCTCCGATCACGTGACCAACACCGCGACCCAGATCCAGATCATCGAGGCGCTGGGCCACAGGCCCCCCGAATTCGCCCACCATTCGCTCCTGACCGGTCCACAGGGCGAGGCTTTGTCGAAACGACTCGGCACGCTGGCGCTGCGCGACATGCGTGCCGCCGGGATCGAACCGCTGGCAATCTTGTCGCTGATGGCCCGGCTCGGCTCGTCCGACCCGGTGGAGCTTCGTTCCAGCCATGACGAACTGATCGACGGCTTCGACATTTCCAAATTCGGCTCCGCGCCGACCAAGTTCGACGCCGAAGACCTCAAACCGCTCACCGCCCGCGTGGTCCAGTCGCTGGATGCAAGCGCCGTGGCCGGTGAGCTCACCGAGGCGGGCATCCCGGCGGACACCCAGCCCGCCTATTGGTCCGCGGTCAGCGGCAATGTCGCGACCCGCGCCGAGGCCGGTTCCTGGTGGCCGGTCTTCAACGGCGAAGCCACGCCCATCGTCGCAGAGGAAGACCGCGATTTCATTGCGCAAGCCTTCGACCTCCTCGGCGATCCGCCCTACACCGCCGACACATGGTCCAACTGGACCAACGCGGTCAAAGAGGCGACCGGCCGCAAGGGCAAGCAACTCTTCATGCCGCTCCGCCTCGCGGTCACCGGCCAGCAGCGCGGTCCCGAGATGGCGGACGTGATGCCGCTCCTCACCGGGAAACCGACCCTCTGACCATTATCGGCCCATAAATATCCCGAGGGGGTCCGGGGGAGCAGCGCTCCCCCGGCACCGCGACACCGAAGGTGGCGCAATTCCCCTTGCCCTGATTGCGCTAACGGTCCATCTTCGCTCCGCCTGAAAGGACCCCGCCGATGCCGTCGCATATCCTGACGATCACCCTGAACCCGACCGTGGATTACTGCACCACCGCGCCCGGTATCATGCCGAACGTCAAGCTTCGCTGCACCGAGCCGCAGATCGATCCCGGCGGCGGCGGTATCAACGTTGCCCGCGCCGTGCGTCTCCTCGGCGGTCAGGCGACCGCGCTGGTGGCCATCGGGGCGTCGTCGGGCGCGAACCTCCTGCAGCTTCTCGCGCTCGAAGGCGTGCCGACCGTGGCCTTTCAGGGACCGGGAGAGACCCGCCAGTCGATGTCGGTGATCGACCAGACCACCGGCGAGCAATACCGCTTCGTCATGCCCGGCCCGGTCTGGCAGGAGCATGACGTGCCCCGCGCTCTGGCCTCCGTCGATCAGGCGGCGACCGCCGACACGCTGGTGGTGCTCTCCGGCAGCCAGCCGCCGGGGGTCGCCAAGGACTTCCCCTCGATCCTGTCGGACCACGTCGCGGGGCAAGGCTCGCGTCTGATCGCCGACACCTCCGGTCCGGCGCTCTTCCACCTCGCCGAACAGCCCCGCGAGTCGCTCTACGTCCTCAGGATGAACGGCGAAGAGGGTGAGGAATTGGCCGGCCGGCCGCTGCACACGCGCGCCGATACCGCGGCCTTCGCCCGCGAGTTGATTGACCGTGGCGTGGCCCGTATCGTGGTCGTTGCGCGCGGAGCGGACGGGTCGGTCATGGCGACGAAGGACGGTGCCTGGCACGGCGTCAGCCCGCCTGTGCCCATCGTCTCCAAGGTGGGGGCGGGGGACAGTTTCGTCGGAGCCTTCACGCTGGAGCTTTCCCGCGACCGGCCCGTGGAGGAATGCCTCCGTTCCGGCGTTGCCGCCGCCAGCGCCGCGACGATGACGGAAGCCACCCGGCTCTGCGACCCCGAACTGACCGCACAGCAGCGCCGGGATTGCGTTGTGACCGAACTCTGACCTGTCCCGGGCCTGACCCGGGACCTCAGCGCGGTCGAGAGGCCCCGGATCACCTCCGGGGCAGCTTTCAACTCTTCAGCCGATAGCCGGTCCGGAACATCCACCACACCACCGCCAGACAGGCCCCCGAGAACAGCAGAACGGCGAACAGGCTCGCCACAACCGGCACATCCGCCAGCCCGAAGAACGACCAGCGGAAGCCGGAGACGAGGTACAGCACCGGGTTGAACATCGACACGGTTTGCCAGAAATCCGGCAGCATGGTGATCGAATAGAAGGACCCGCCCAGGAACACCAGCGGCGTCACCACCAGAAGCGGCACAAGGTTCAGTTGCTCGAAATTCCTCGCCCAGATGCCAAGGATGAACCCCAGCAGCGAGAAACTGACCGCGGTCATGATCAGGAAGGCGATCATCCAGACCGGATGCTGGATCTGGATATCCACGAAGAAGAACGAGGTGCCAAGGATCACGCAACCGATCAGCAGTGCTTTCGCCGCCGCCGCGCCGACATAGCCGATCACGATCTCGAAGGAACTCAGTGGTGCTGAGAGAACCTCGAATATCGTGCCGATGAATTTCGGAAAATAGATCCCGAACCCCGCGTTCTGGATCGCCTGTTGCAGCACCGTCAGCATGATCAGGCCGGGTACGATGAAGGCCCCGTATGAGACGCCCTCGACCTCGTCGATCCGGCTGCCGATGGCCGCCCCGAAAACCACGAAGTAAAGCGAGGTCGACAGCACCGGCGAGACGATCGACTGGATGATCGACCGGAAGAACCGCGCCATCTCGAACCGCCAGATCGCGGCAACACCGTTCCAGTTCATGCCGCGTCTCCTTCGGTTTCCGCCCCGTTGTGAACAAGCCCCACGAATATATCCTCCAACGAACTTTCCCGCGTCTTCAGGTCGACCAGCGTCAGCCCTTCGGCCTGTATGTCGGCCAGAAGCCGGGTGATCCCGGTCCGCTCCTCGCCCACCTTGTAGCGGTAGTTCAGCGTCCGGCAGTCACCGCCCAGGGTCAGCCCGTACTTCGCCAGTCCCGGCGGGATGGCCTCAAGCGGTGCAGCCAGTTCGACACTCAATTCCTTCTGCCCCAGCCGGTTCATCAGCCGCGCCTTTTCCTCGACCAGCAGCAACTCGCCTTTGCTGATGACCCCGATCCGGTCGGCGATGGCTTCCGCCTCTTCGATGTAATGGGTGGTCAGAATGATCGTCACGCCATCCGCGCGCAGCCGTTCCACCAGTTGCCACATGTCGCGCCGCAACTCGACATCCACGCCAGCCGTGGGTTCATCAAGAAACAGCACCCGAGGCTCATGGCTCAACGCCTTGGCGATCAGCACCCGGCGCTTCATGCCGCCCGAAAGCTCGGCGATCCGGCTATTCTTCTTGTCGAACAGCGACAGGTCCTTCAGTACCTGATCGACCAGCGCGTCATTGCGCGGTTTTCCAAACAGCCCGCGCGAAAACCGCACGGTGTTGCCGGTGAACTCGAAAGGCTCCAGGTTGATCTCCTGCGGCACCAGTCCGACCAGTTGCCGCGCCGCCCGCCAGTCCTCCACCACGTCATGCCCGCCCACGGCGATCCTGCCCGAGGTCGGCGTGGTGATCCCGCAAATGGTTGAGATCAGAGTGGTCTTGCCCGCGCCGTTCGGACCGAGGAGTGCAAGGATTTCACCTTCTTCGATATCGAGCGAGACGTTCTTCAGCGCCTGAAACCCGCCCTCATAGGTCTTGGTGAGGTTTTCGACTTGGACAATGCTGGACATGAAATCTTCCCCGGAGTGAGGCGATATAACTATTGTGTGATCGGCCCGTGTAAAACTGCGGAAACGCGCATAGCAGTGCAACATTAATGAACAGAACGCGAACGGGCTTACTGAGCCTGCATCGACGCCACTTCAGCCAGCGGACTTAAATTAAGCCAGGCCGGAAAAGCCCTTCGATCCGCTTCCGACCCGTGAAGCTCGATCCGCCGGTCCTCCAGTGCAGTGCCGATGCGGATGTCGCCGCGATAAACGCGGATCACGTCTGCAACGCTGCCAGAAAGGTACAGATTCACCTCGTGCCCCGGATCGTCGACGCAAAGCTGACAACGCCCGTCCTCGTTCAGAAACCACCAGAGGCGCTTGCCTTTCGGCTGATCGGTGAACTCGACCTGCACCACCGAAGGTACGCGCCCGAATGCGTCATAGCGTGCGCTCCCCTCGATCCCCCATAGCAGCAGGTCCATGTCGATCTCGTCTTCCTCCAGTTCCCGCCGCGTCCATCGCTGCCCCCAGACCCCCATCGCGTCGATGATCGGCGCGAATTCGCGCCCCGCCTCCGTCAGGTGATAGGTGGCCCCGCGCGGCGGCCCGCGCCGCTCGACGATACCTTCCTTCTCCAGCTCCTTCAGCCGTTGCGACAAGAGCGTGGGCGACATCATCGGCACGCCCCTTTGCAAGTCCGAGAACCGCGACGCGCCCCAGCACAGGTTGCGCAGGATCAGTGCGTTCCAGCGTTGGCAGAAGATCTCCGCCGTCTTCGCGACGGGGCAGAATTGACCGTATCCGCGCATGAGTGACTCCTCTGGCCCGAATGAACAGGTTCTGAAAGCGCCACTCTACTACAGATTCTGGACTATTTCGAATCGCCACCGCCTTTCATCGTCTCCCGGACAGCCGAAAGGAGGATCGAAATGACCGACACATCGCTGGCCGAGAAAGGCCAGATCACCGCCAGTGCAGCGGAGGTCTACGACGAACGCTTTGTCCCCGCGCTCTTCGGCCAGTTCGCGCCCTGGCTCACCGACTTCGCTGGCATCGCTGAAGGCACCAACGTTCTCGACATCGCCACCGGCACCGGAGCCGCCGCCCTTGCCGCGTCAGATACAGGCGCGACCGTCACCGGCCTCGACATCAATTCAGGCATGCTCACCGTCGCGCGGCGCAAGTCCGACGCGGTGACATGGGTGGAAGGCGACGCCGCCAATCTCCCCTTTGCCGAGGAAAGCTTCGACGCCGCACTCTGCCAGTTCGGCTTCATGTTTTTTCCCGACCGCGCCCGCGTCCTGTCCGAGATGCTGCGCGTCCTGAAACCCGGCGGTGCCCTCGCCATCGGCGTCTTCGACGCGCTCGACCGCACCCCGGTCTACCGCGACCTCGTTCCGATGCTCTCCCGGATCATAGCCCCCGAGGCGGGCGAGGCGCTCAAAGCCCCCTTCGTGCTGGGCGACACGAATGTTCTGGCGGCCGAGATCGAAATGGCGGGAGGCAAGGAGATCCGCGTCAAATCCGTCACCGGCACCGCCCGCCACCCCTCGATCGATGCCTGGCTCGACACCGAAATCGGCGGCTGGACCATCTCCGAGATGGTGAGCCACGGCCAACTCGACGACCTGAAAGCCGAGGCCCGCAAAACCTTCGCGGAACACGTCGCCCCGGACGGCACGTTCAGTTTTCCGGCTCCGGCGCATTTCTTCGCCGCGCGGAAGTAACGGATCAGAAAATCGGCCAGACCGAGGCGGGTTTCATCAGCATCAGCCACAGGATCGCCAGAACCGCGGTGAAGGCGGGAAATCCGCAGGCGATCCAGATGCGATAGAGGCGGCGATAGGCCGGGGGCAGGGGCATGCCTTTGTCCCGCGCTTCCCGCGCCATGTCGCGCAGCCGGATCTGTATCCAGACCACCGGCAGCCAGAACGCTCCGACAATCACATAGAGGATCAGCGACAGGGCGACCCAGCCCTCAAGCAGCGGCCAGCCTGCGGCGCGCGCCAGGAAATACCCGGTAACCGGCTGAAAGAGAGCTGCGGTCGCGGTGAATACCGTATCTGCCAGAACAACGATCCCAGCCACATGGGCGATCAGCGCCGGTTCGTCGCTGCGGTTCGAGATCAGCATGAAAAAGGCGATCCCTGCACCCGTGCCCAAAAGGACGGTTGCGCCGATTACATGCAGGAACAGCAGAACGTCGTAACTCATCGCTCATCCGCCACCGCGAGGACGAACAGGGCAAGGCCGATGCCGGGAATGACCTTCACGAACGGCCCCAGCGGATCGGCCCAAAGGTCCGGCGCAGCCAGTGTCCCGGCGCCGAGATATCCCAGCGACACCGCGACCATTCCAAGCGCCGCCGTCTTCATCGCAGGCCGCCACAGGATCAGGGCACCGAGCGCAATGTCGATCACCGCTCCGATCCGAACGGCCCAAAGTGCCCCCGCGTCGGCCCATCCGCGCGATGTCAGCACTTCGGCGGCGGCACTCTGCTTTGCGAAACCTATGACGCCCGAGGCCAGCCAGAAGCCCGACAGGATCAGCACCGCCAGCGGAAACAGCGTCCAGAGACGCGCGAACCAGCGGTCCTGAACGGTCGCAGGCAGGCTCTCAAAGATGGCATCGAGCGACCGGCAGGGCCGGGGCAGGGCGTCCGCATCGCCCCTCACACCGTCGGCCAGCACCGTCAGCGCGGTTGACCGCAGCGGCGAGCGCCATCCCAGAAGACCGGCCATATCCGCGCCGAACGACAACAGGCGCAACAGCCAGCCCGGCACGGGAAATTCAACGCGAGCAGCCTCGAAACCCAGCCAGTCGCGGGTCCGCCGCAGAAGTTCCGGCAGGCTTACGGTATCCGCTCCGGTCAAATCCAGCGTGGATCCCTGAGCCATCCGGCCCTCGACCGCATCCAGAACCGCCCCGGCCAGATCGTCCACATGGACGCATTGGATCCGCGATTCCGGCAGAAGTTTCGGCAACACGAGCGGCAACGCCGCCCCGGCCCTGAGCAGCGCCGTGCCCCCGTAGGCAGCAGGCGCCAGCACCAGCGTCGGCCGAAGGACAATCGCGTCAGGGCAAGCGGCCCGCAACGCCGCCTCGCCCCGCGCCTTGGACCGGAAGAACTCCGTCGAGGCCTCCGCCTCCACACCTGCCGCCGAGATCTGCACGATCCGGGTCTCGCCCCCGGTCAGAGCCTCGCCCAACCGGGCCAGTGCCACCTCGTGGATTGCCGTCAGGTCGTCCCGCGCCCCGTCCTGCAAGGCACCCGAGGCGTTGACCACCACATCGACGCCGCGCAGAGCCTCGCGCCACCCATCCACGGTTTGCGCGCCAATGTCGAAAATCTGCCAGGCGTTCCCCGGCCCACGCCGCGCTGCCGTCGCGGATCGCCCGATCCCGGTCACCCGGTGGCCCTCGGCGCTCAGTCTCCGCATGATCGCGGACCCGATCAGCCCGTAGCCACCCAGCACCGCGACATGCAAAAGGCCCGGACGGGTGCCGGGCCTTTCCTGTCTCTCGCCAGACACTTAGTTCTGGGCGTAATATTCGATGACGAGGTTCGGTTCCATCATCACCGGGTAGGGCACGTCCGACAGGCCCGGCGTGCGAACGAAGGTCGCCGTCAGCTTGGAGTGGTCCACGTCCAGGTAATCCGGCACGTCGCGCTCGGGCAGTTGCACGGCTTCCAGGATCAGCGCCATCTGCTTGGAGCGATCACGCACCTCGATCACGTCGCCTTCCTTCACACGGTAGGAGGGGATGTTCACGACCTGGCCGTTCACGCGCACATGCTTGTGGTTCACGAACTGGCGGGCGGCGAAGATCGTCGGCACGAACTTGGCGCGATAGACCACGGCGTCCAGACGGCGCTCCAGCAGGCCGATCAGGTTCTCACCCGTGTCACCCTTGACGCGCTCGGCTTCGGAATAGATGCGGCGGAACTGCTTTTCGGTCAGGTCGCCGTAATAGCCCTTCAGCTTCTGCTTTGCGCGGAGCTGCAGGCCGAAGTCGGACATCTTGCCCTTGCGGCGCTGACCGTGCTGGCCGGGGCCGTATTCGCGGCGGTTGACGGGGGATTTCGGACGGCCCCAGATGTTTTCGCCCATCCGGCGGTCGATTTTATACTTGGCAGACGTGCGTTTGGTCACGGCTGATCTCCTCTTCGGTTTCGAGAGGGCGTTGTCCTCCTCCCCGGATTTGGCCGGGGCGACAGGTTTCCCCTTGCGGGGTCCACCAACACCAATGAAGCGGCGCTTATAGCCGGGTTTGGAGGTGAGTCAAGCGTGGGGCGCTGTGTGGGGAATGGTCCTTTTTTTCCAAGGTCCGGTTTGCGGACAAGGCAGACCTTGGCGATCAGGCTTCACAGATGAAGGAATAGGTCAGCATCCGGCGCTCACTGAGCCCTCGGAGTTGGTTTTTTGTCATCTCCCTGGCGGCGGCTCCGAACAAAAGCTGTGTTGTCACCGAGAGTGATTTGTCGGGCGCTCTTCGTTCGGTTCTTTCCTTCAGCCAGTGGTGGCTCTCCGACGTGGAATCCTCTTCGTGAAGAATACTGAAGCCTGCATCCGACAGGTAATTGGACGTCTCCTCTGGCGTGGCGAGATGACTGATCGACGGTTCCGATGCCCAGGGCGCCGGATACAGGACGTCACCGCCTTCGCCCTGGAGTATGTCGTAGATTCCAAATCGTGCCCCGGGTTTCAGAACCCGTCGCGCTTCGGCGTAGACCGCAGCCTTGTCCGGGATGTTCATGGCGACGTGAACCGTTACCGCGCCATCGAAGTGGTCGTCCGGAAATGGGAGATTTGTTGCATCGCCTTGAAGAAATTCAGTTTTGTCGCTCAAGTTGACCCATTCTGAAATTGCGCTCGCTGCCTCACAAAACTCCTGAGTCAAATCCACCCCGGTTACGTGAACACCTGCTTCTTCTGCCATTGTTCTGGCCACACCGCCCAAGCCGCTGCCAATATCCAGGACCATTGATGCAGGGCGCAAATGCAAATGCCCTAGCAATTGCAGCGTCGCCTCCCGACCGCGAAAGTGAAACTCGTCGATGGATTCAAGATCTGAAGCACGGAGATTGTCTGGCTCGATTCCCGCTTCACGCAGATTACTCGCGATCCTGGCCGCCAGGCGGCCGCCGCCGCCATAATGAGTGGAAACGGACTCACTCATCTTTCTATCCCCTTTCGTGGTCCGAACACCTCGACCAGATGGTTAGGCCGAATGACGGTTGGCAAGAGGTTTAGCACAAACTGCGGCAGAGGAGGAAACCGACCCATATTCCAAGGGACCGCCAAGGGCTCACAGCCGCCATCAGCAAACTCTGGTGCACTCCGCCCCCAGGCATCTTTGCACCTAGCTTACCGCCTCCAACCGCTCCTTCGACAATTCTCCCGGCACGATGGTCAGCGGCACCGGCAGCGACCCGAAACTGCGCGACAGGGCTGTCACGATGGGGCCGGGCCCGCCCTTTTCGGCAGACGCCCCAAGGACCAGAACGCCGATTTCACCGTCTTCCTCGATCTGGCTGAGGATCTCCTTCACCGGTTCGCCTTCCCGGATTACCAGCTCGGGATCAACGCCTTGCCGGTCCCGCATCCACTTGGCGAAGACCTCGAAATGGGCGTGGATGCGCTCCCGCGCCTCCTCCCGCATGATCTCTCCCACGCCGATCCAGTGGTTGAACTCCTCCGGCGGGATCACCGCGAGGATTTCCACGCCGCCGCCCGTGCGGGCGGCCCGCATGGCGGCAAAGCGCATGGCGTTCAGGCATTCGCGGCTGTCATCCAGAATGACGAGAAACTTGCGCATGGGTCGATCCTCCGGGGCGGATGATGGCGCTCAGGCGATCTTCTGTCCAGCGCCGGTTTTCTCTGCGATTTCAAGGGCCAGCGCGGCTGCGGCGTAATCACCGAGGGCAATGCCGCGAAATGCGAAGGCGCGGGGGCGGCTCAAGTCCGGCGTCACGCGCCCCTGCACAAGGTCGGTCAGATCGCCCGCAATGCGGGATGCGGGGAGCATGGGTTTCTCGGCCGTGGTTTCCTGTTCCATGTCGTCGACGACAACCGTGCCGACCGGATCGAGCGGATGCCAGGGTATGCAGAGATCGGTGATCGCGGCAAAGGCATGGGGCTTCAGCCATGCAGGATCAAGGAAGGGTTCGATGGAGTAGTCGAGCGTCACCGACGTGACCACGATGTCCGCCTGACGTAGCGCGGCTTCGGGGATTCCCGCCGCCTCGAACTCCAGCCCGAGTTCGCCTGCATAGTCTCTCAGACGTTGCAGGTTGGTCTGGCCGCGCCCGAAAGCCACGGCTTTTTTCAGGGGAAACAAAGACTTGAACGCCCGCAAGTGGCTGCGCGCCTGAACCCCGGTCCCGACGAAAGCGATGGTTTCCGACCCCGGATCGGCCAACCGCTTCGCCGCCACCAGCGACAGCGCGGCCGTCCGATGCGCAGTGATCCAGTTTGCGCCCATGACCGCCCGCAAAAGACCCGTCTCGGCATCCAGTACCATGATCGCGCCGTTGATCGCGGGCAGGTCTCGACCCGGATTGTCGGGCGAAACCGTGACCTGTTTCACCACGGTCACGTCACCCACCGCCAGCGTCGCCATCATATAGCGCCCGTCGCCGGGCAGGATCGCCGATTTCGGCGTGACGTGAACTGTGCCGGCGGCCTTGTCGTTCAGAGCGGTCTCAATCGCGTCCGCCATCCGCTCAGGCGCAATCCCCATCGCCTCCAGCGCGTTGTCTGACAGGTAAAGCACCATTCACCCGCGCTCGCTCATCGCCCAATCCCAGTACATCTCGCGCACCCTGCGCGTCACCGGCCCGATCTGGTAATTGGTGCCGTCGAATTCGGTCACCGGCGTCACCTTGTTCATGTTGCCCGACAGGAACACCTCATCGGCGTCCCGCACATCGTCGAAGGTCAGCACCTTCTCGACCACCGGCGCCCCATCGGCGGCAAGGTTCGTCATATGCCGCGCCCGCGTGATCCCGGCCAGAAACGTGCCATTGGCAATCGGCGTGAACACCTGCCCGTCCTTCACCAGGAAGACGTTCGCCGTCGCACTTTCCGCCAGATTTCCCATCGCGTCTGCCACAAGGGCGTTCTGGTAGCCGCGCGCATGCGCCTCCCGCAGCATCCTGGCATTGTTCGGATAAAGGCATCCGGCCTTGGCGTTCACCACCGCATCCTCCAGCACCGGGCGGCGGAAGCGGGTCGTCGTTGCGCGGATGGTGGTGTCGGCAGGTGCCATGCCGCGCTCCTCAAGGCAGATCGCAAATCCGACATTACCGTTTGGCACAATCGCCGAGCCGTCCCCGTCGATCCCCCAATACATCGGCCGCAGATAGATCGCGTCATCCCAATGGAAATTGCGGATGCCGTCCCAGATGATCTCGACCATCTCCTCGGGCGCGACCGTGGGCTTAAGCATCAGTGCCTCGGCAGAGGCGTTGACCCGCCGACAATGCGCCAGCAGGTCAGGCGTGACACCGTCGAAATACCGCGCGCCGTCGAAGACACCCGAGCCGAGCCAGGCGCCGTGGTCGGCGGCGCTAATGACGGCGACGTCGCTGTCGTGCCAGGTGCCGTTGAAATAGGTGCGAACTTTGGAACCGAATGCCATGACGGACCCTCCCGAAGCGGCAGACTAGGAGGGGTTTCGCGCAGCGTAAACCGGCTTTCGCTCAGTCGGCCTCCGCCAGAAGCGCGTCCAGATCGAGCCGTGCGTTCACCATCGCCAGATTGCCCGTGTCATCTTTCGGCCAGTCCTTGGGATCGCGATCGCGGTAAAGCTCGATCCCGTTGCCGTCCGGGTCGTCGAAATAGATCGCCTCAGACACCCCGTGATCCGCAGCGCCGCTCAGTTGCACGCCTTCCTCCAGCACCTGCTTCAGCGCCGCACCAAGCGCTGCGCGGCTCGGGTAGAGGAACGCGACGTGGTAAAGCCCGGTCGCTCTGGGATGCGGCGGTGGCCCGCCTTCGCTGTGCCAGGTGTTCAGGCCAAGGTGATGGTGATAGCCGCCCGCACTCATGAAAGCGGCGCTGTCGCCGAATTTCTGCATCAGGTCGAAGCCCAGCACCCGCCCATACCATTGCACAGACCGGTCGAGATCCGAGACCTTCAGATGAACATGTCCCACTGTCATGCCGGGGTCTGCTTTGCGCGTCATGGCAATTCTCCTTTCCCAGAAAGATAGCTTCGTGCGCCACCGCGCAAAAGCAGGGAATTTTGCACCGCATCTGTTCGAAAATGAAAAGCCCCCGGCGAGGGTGGTCGCCGGGGGTCGGGCATCGCGTTCAGGCAATGCATGCCCATGAAGTCAGAGGGACCGACCTTGGTCGCTTGCTGAGGCAGCGTGGACCTGATGGGACAAGGATGGCCGATCCGCCCTCACGGGTCGGGGAACCCGCGCAGCCTTTCTAGCGAAGGTTTGAATCGATTCCGTGACGGCGGAAAAATGAGCCAGTCTTGTATGCGGGTTGCACATTGATATGACCCGTAGCCTTGGGGCCACCAATCAATAATGCGGCGGCGTCTCGTCCCCCAGCACCACGCCTCCGCCGCCTTCGGCCTCCCGCGCCGCCTCGCGCTCCATCAGCATCCGCACCCGCGCCGTCAGCCGGTCGATCTCCTTGGCCTGACCGGCAACCACTTCGCTCAACTCGTCGGTCAGGCGTTCCAGATGCGCCAGACGTTCCTCGATTTCCGTGCTCATCTTGCTCCCCTTCCCCTCGCGGGATAAAGCCCTGACGCAGAATGACACCAAGGTAAAGGCGATGGCCAAGACCAAGAAGACCCCGAAGCCGAAGGCGGAGACCCCAAAGGGCTTCCGCGACTATTTCGGCGCCGACGTGGATCGGCGCAAGGCGATGCTCGACAAGATCGCGGCGGTCTATCATCGCTATGGTTTTGATGCGCTGGAATCCTCGGCTGTCGAAACGGTGGAGGCGCTGGGGTCGTTTCTTCCGGACGTGGACCGCCCGAACGCGGGTGTCTTCGCCTGGCAGGAGGATGATGGCAGCGAGAAGCCGGGCGACTGGCTCGCGCTGCGGTACGACCTGACCGCCCCCTTGGCCCGCGTCTATGCCCAGCATCGCAACGACCTGCCGACGCCCTACCGCCGCTACGCGATGGGCCCGGTCTGGCGGAACGAGAAACCGGGGCCGGGCCGGTTCCGGCAGTTCTACCAGTGCGACGCGGACACGGTCGGCACGGCCTCGGTCGCGGCGGATGCCGAGATCTGCATGATGCTGGCGGATGCGCTGGAGGCCGTGGGCATCGAGCGCGGGGATTACGTGATCCGGGTGAATAATCGCAAGGTGCTGAACGGGGTGCTGGAGGTTGCCGGGATCGCGGAGGACGACGAGCGAACGCGGGGGACCGTGCTGCGGGCGATAGACAAGCTGGATCGATTGGGGCCGGATGGCGTGCGAGCTTTGCTCGGAGATGGCCGGAAGGACGAGAGCGGGGATTTCACCGAAGGGGCTGGACTTAACGAAAGTCAGATCCGGGACCTAATGAAGTTCGTGAATGCCAATGAAAACGTGGAGAAGCAACTCTTGGAAGTGGCAGACCTACCCGGCGTGGCAGACTCTCCAACCGAGGTTAAATTCACCTTGGCTGCCTCCTCTAAGGACGCAGGCTATCGGCAACTTGTTGGCGTACGTGACGATGAAGCCGATCTCCGCAACGTGGCGACTTTGAACTATTTGGGCGACCTTGTCGGAAATTCAGAGTTAGGTATGCAGGGTGTCCAGGAACTTAGACGGATTTCCGAGCTATGCGTCGCCCAAGGTTATGGTCCAAGCCGCATTGACATCGACCCCTCCGTCGTCCGCGGCCTCGGCTACTACACCGGCCCGGTCTTCGAAGCCGAACTCACCTTCGAGGTCACCGACGAAAAGGGTAACCCCCGCCAGTTCGGCTCCGTCGCGGGCGGCGGGCGCTATGATAACCTTGTGCAAAGATTTACCGGCCAGTCTGTCCCCGCTGTCGGCGTCTCCATTGGCGTGGACCGACTGCTTGCGGCCCTTGAAAACAAGGGGTTTCGCAGCGAAACCACCGGCCCCGTTATCGTCACCGTCATGGACCGCGAGCGGATGGCCGACTACCAGAAGATGGCCGCCGAGCTGCGCCGCGAAGGCATCCGCGCCGAAGTCTATCTCGGCAACCCCAAGAACTTCGGCAACCAGCTCAAATACGCCGACAAGCGCCAGAGCCCCGTCGCCATAATCCAGGGCTCCGACGAGGCGGAGCGCGGTGTGGTCCAGATCAAGGACCTCATCCTCGGCGCGGAAATCGCCGAAACCGCCTCTGTCGAGGAGTGGAAGGAACAGAAGCAACAGGTCGAAGTCCCAATGGATCAGATGGTCGCGACCGTCCGCGAGATCCTGAACCGGTGACCCTGAAGGCCGACATCCGGGCCGAAGCCGACCGTCTCCGTGCGGGCTTCGAATCCCGTGGCGCAGAGGTTTTCGAGGCTGACATCCTGCAACCGGCAGGGGCGCTTCTGAATCTCTACGGCGAGGATATCCGCGCCCGCGCCTTCGTGACACAGGACCCGTTGCGCGGCGAAATGATGCTGCGCCCCGACTTCACCGTGCCGCTGGTTCAGCGCCACCTTTCGACCGGTCGCGCCGGTGCCTCCTACACCTATGCCGGCGAGGTCTTCCGGCGGCAGGAGGAGGACGAAACCCGTCCCAGCGAATACATCCAGGTCGGGTACGAGAGGATCGGCGATACCGATCTCGAAGCCGCCGACGCGGATGTCTTTACCGCCATTGCGGAAGCTCTCGGCGACCTCGCCGTCACGCCCACCATCGGCGATCTCGGCCTGATCCAGAGCGCCGTCATCGGCCTCGCCACACCTCAACGCCGCAAGGACGCGCTGCTCCGTCACATCTGGCGACCGGCCCGGTTCGACGCTCTGCTCGACCGGTTTTCGCGACCAGCACCGCCGCCGCCCGAGATGCCCGGCGAAGACGCGCCCCATGTGGGCCTGCGCACCCGCGAGGACATTGCCCGCCGCATCGCGGTGCTGGCGGAAGAAGCGGAAACGCCGCCGCTCTCCGCCGATGATGTGGCAAGGCTGCGCCGCCTGATGGCTGTCCGTGATGCACTGCCCAAGGCGCTGGAAAAGCTGGAATTCGTTGCCGAGGGCAGCGAAGCGATCTCTGCGGCAGTCTCCGCATTCGGCAGACTTTGCGCGGCTTTGGCAGCGAAAGGCGTCGATCCTGGCGACATCCGCTTCGACGCCACCTTTGGCCTGACGACGCTGGAGTATTACTCCGGCTTCGTCTTCGGTTTCGCCGCCCCCGGCCACGCCCCTGTCGCCACAGGAGGCCGCTATGACCTGCTGACCGCCGCGCTCAATGGCGGCAGCGTCACGCCCGCCGTGGGCGGGGTGATCCGCCCCGAGGTGGTGCTTGCGCTGAGAGGTGGAACATGACCGTCAAACTCGGCATCCCGTCCAAGGGCCGCCTGATGCAGGACACGTTCGACTGGTTCGCCGCGCGCGGCATCCGGATCGAGCGCACCGGAACCGACCGCGAATATGCCGGTCGGGTCGAAGGTGCCGACGGCATCGAGCTGGTTCTGTTGGCGGCAGGCGAGATCCCGCGCGAACTGGCGACGGGCCGCATCGCCCTTGGGGTCACCGGTACTGACGTCGTGCGGGAGAAGGTCGCGGGCTGGCAGAGCAAGATCACGCCTGTCACTGCAATGGGGTTCGGTCAGGCCGATCTTATCCTCGCCGTGCCGAAGACCTGGACGGATGTCTCCGACCTCTCCGATCTCGACGCGGTGGCGCAGGCCTTCTGGCAGGCCCACGGGATGCGGCTCAGGATCGCCACGAAATACCACCGCCTCGTCCGCGCCCACCTGCGCGAGGCAGGCGTTGCGGGCTATCAGCTTGTCGACAGCCAGGGTGCGACCGAGGGCACGGTGGCAAACGGCACGGCGGAGGCCATCGCGGACATCACTTCCACCGGAGCGACGCTGGATGCGAACCACCTGAAGATCATTGGCGAGGTCATTCACGCCAGTCAGGCGACGCTTTTCCGGTCGAAAGTCGCGGAACTCGACGCGGTGGACGAGGCGCATCTCGACGCCTTTCTCGCCCGTCTTGACGGAACTACCGACTATCGGCCTGAAAATATCCCGGGGTGAATTGGCCGCAGGCCAAGAGGGGGTTGCCAGTGATTGCGCCATTGGTTCGAGCAACCACTGGCGACGCCCCTAGCGTACTCCCACCTCGGAGAGCGCCAGCACCAGTTTCGGCGGCAGGTCCTCATTGGCGATGCTGCCCTTGGTCAGGTCGCGCGGCGCGTCCGCACCGTTAAGATAGCGCCAACCCTGGAAAGCGCGCTTGGGCTGGCCTTCGACCCGGACCACCTCGGGATCAAGCACGATCCCGCAGCGCCGGATGCCATCGCCGCGATCCACCTCGTCCAGCCGGATGATCCGCTGGCGGCAGAGGACGACGCCTTTGATGACCCAGTAGAGCGAGCCGCCATCCACAAGCTCCGCCTCGCGCTTCGGCCACATGCGGGTGACGTGGCGAGGCAATCCGTCCGGTAGCTTGGCGCGATTTGACTGTTGCCAATCTGTCAGATCTCGCACCGTCTCAGCGCCGACACACAGCTTTATGAGGTTGAGATTGGCCATGTTCAGAGCATATATTGTGTTGTCACCCAATCACAAGCCAATGGCTTGTGGGTAATTCTGTGGAAATCTCGGATGACTCGCGTCATTCGAGTGCTTTGGAGTCTCTCATGACCCGATTCGCCGCGCCGA
This sequence comes from Silicimonas sp., assembly GCA_050299835.1. Taxonomy (GTDB): domain Bacteria; phylum Pseudomonadota; class Alphaproteobacteria; order Rhodobacterales; family Rhodobacteraceae; genus JAJDOD01. The sequence continues at coordinate 121,105 of JBNKWP010000005.1, read as the reverse complement.
TCGCTGAACAGATCTGGGACATGAAATACCGCCTGAAAAAGGCCGACGGGTCGCCCATCGACCAAACCGTCGAGGACACCTGGCGGCGCATAGCGCGGGCGCTGGCCTCGGCGGAGGCCGAGCCGTCGAACTGGGAGGACAAGTTCTATTCCGCGCTGGAGGATTTCAAATTTCTGCCCGCAGGCCGCATTGTGGCGGGCGCGGGTACCGACCGCTCGGTGACGCTGTTCAACTGCTTCGTGATGGGCACGATTCCCGACAGCATGGGCGGGATCTTCGACATGCTGAAGGAAGCCGCGCTGACCATGCAGCAGGGCGGTGGGATCGGCTACGATTTCTCGACCATCCGGCCCAAGGGCGCGGATGTGAAGGGCGTCGCCGCCGACGCCTCCGGTCCGCTGTCCTTCATGGATGTCTGGGACGCGATGTGCCGCACGATCATGTCCGCAGGGTCCCGCCGGGGCGCGATGATGGCGACCATGCGGTGCGACCACCCGGATATCGAGGATTTCATCGCCGCCAAGTCGGACCCGGCACGTTTGCGGAACTTCAATGTCTCCGTGTTGGTGACGGATACTTTCATGGAGGCGGTGAAGGCCGACGGGCCGTGGGAATTGAGCTTCGACGACAAGGTCTACCACACGGTGGAGGCGCGCGATCTGTGGAACCGGATCATGCGAGCGACCTATGACTATGCCGAGCCGGGGGTGATCTTCATCGACCGGATCAATGCGATGAACAACCTTGCCTATTGCGAGACCATCGCGGCGACCAACCCTTGCGGTGAGCAGCCCCTGCCGCCCTATGGCGCCTGTCTTCTGGGGTCGATCAACCTCGCCCGGCTGGTGCCCGCGCCGTTTGAGGACGATACCGCGCTCGACGAAGAGGCTCTGGACGATCTCGTGGCAACCGCCGTTCGCATGATGGACAACGTGGTGGACGCGTCGCGCTTTCCGCTGGAGGCGCAGGCGCAGGAGGCGGCGGCCAAGCGCCGGATCGGGCTGGGCGTCACGGGCCTCGCCGATGCGCTGGCGATGGTTGGTGTCCGCTATGGCTCGGAGGAGGCGGCGCGTCTGACGTCGCGCTGGTTGCACCGGATCGCCCGCGCCGCCTACACGGCGTCGGCGCATCTGGCAGCCGAAAAAGGCGCGTTTCCGCTTTTCGACGCCGACAAGTATCTGGCCAGCGGCGCGATGCAGGCGATGGACGACGACGTGCGCGATCTGATCCGGGACAAGGGTGTGCGCAACGCGCTTCTGACCTCGATCGCGCCCACCGGGACGATCAGCCTGTTTGCGGGAAACGTCTCGTCGGGGATCGAGCCGATTTTCGCCCATGCCTATACCCGCAAGGTGCTGCAGAAGGACGGGTCGCGGACCGAGGAAGAGGTGGTGGATTACGCCGTGCGCCTGTGGCGCGATCTGAAAGGCGACGAACCGTTGCCGGATTATTTCGTCAACGCCCAGACGCTGGAACCGCAGGAGCATGTCGCCATGCAGGCGGCGGCGCAGGAATGGGTGGATTCGTCCATTTCCAAGACCATCAACGTACCGGTGGATATCTCCTTCGAGGCGTTCAAGGACGTCTATATGCAAGCCTATGAGACGGGGTGCAAAGGCTGCACGACCTATCGGCCGAACGCGGTCACCGGATCGGTCCTGGCGGTCAGTGAAAGTTCCGAGAAGACGCCGGATGCGGCGACCGGCGGGGAAGTGATTTATATCGCCGAACCGCTCGACCGGCCCGGTGCGCTGGAAGGTCAGACCTACAAGCTGAAATGGCCGATGTCGGAGCATGCGCTTTATATCACCGTGAACGATGTCATCATCGGCGGGCGGCGGCAGCCGTTCGAGGTCTTCATCAATTCGAAGAACATGGAGCATTTCGCCTGGACCGTGGCGCTGACCCGGATGATTTCGGCGGTGTTCCGGCGCGGTGGGGACGTGTCTTTCGTGGTGGAGGAACTGAAGGCGGTGTTCGATCCGCGCGGCGGGGCGTGGATGAACGGCAAATATGTGCCCTCGATTCTGGCCGCGATTGGTGGCGTTATCGAACGGCACCTGATCGCCATCGGGTTCATTGAAGGCGAGGGGATGGGTCTGAAGACCGATCCGCAGGCCGAAGTGGTGAACCTCAACCAGACGCCCGGTCCCGCTTGCCCCAATTGCGGGCAGTTCGGGATGCAGATGATCGAAGGCTGCATGACCTGCCCGAATTGCGGGCACAGCAAATGCGGGTGACACGCCCTTGGCGTTGCAAGAAAGACTCATGACTTCTGCCGTCGGCTCGTTGCATGGCCGGCCACTCTTGCCCTGTGGATAAGTCCGGTTAACGTTCGTTAACAACGACTAACAAAAGACTATCGAGGCGGGTGGAATGAATATGATGGCGGGCCCTCAGGGCACGTTCGTCATTTCCTGGGCGCAGACCGAGATCGACGGGATCGCGGGTGCGCCGGTGGCGTCGCTGAGTGACGATGCCGTGTGGATATGGCGTGGCGAACCGGTCAGGATCGACGGGGCGTTCAAGCAATTCGGGGATCGTGGGCAGGACGGAGTTGCGAGCCACCGGCGTCGCGCCGCGGCAAGCGCACGCCGGATCGTGTCCCGCGCATTGGCCCTGGAGGGCGTCAGAACCCCTTATGCGGACGAGTCGATCGAGTTCGAACGGACCTTCGCCGTCACGGATGGATTACGGGACTGGACGGCAACCCTGATCGAGATGCCCGAGTTTGCCCGTCCGCTTCTGATGTTCGCCGGGAGCATGCCGCCGGCGGATACGCCGCTTTTCATCTCAAAGGGCATTGCCGAGCCTTCGCTTCCGTCGCGGCTCATCGAGGCTTCGGAGGGCGTGGTCTGCTTCACTCCGGGGACGATGCTGGAAACGCCGGACGGCCTTGTTCCCGTCGAGGCGCTGGTGGCCGGTGACCGCGTGGTGACGAAGGATGGCGGCGCGCAGCCGATCCTTTGGGCCGGGAGCCGCAACGTGTCGGGCGCACGGCTTTACGCGATGCCGGACCTGCGCCCGGTGCGCATCCGGGAGGGCGCACTCGGTATCGGCAGCCCGAATGGCGACCTGATCGTCTCGCCGGATCACAAGATGCTGGTCGCGGGACAGGCGGCGCGGGATCTCTGGGGCGAGGACGAGGTGCTGGTGGCGGCCCGCGACCTGATCGACGGCGCAGGCATCGCCCGCGACATGGGCGCGAAATCCGTGACCTATCATCACCTGATGCTGGAGGAGCATCACGTTCTGGTCGCCAATGGCGTTGAAACGGAGAGCTTCCATCCAGCCGCTGCCGCGCTGGATGCGATCGAGGAAGAACAGCGCATGCGCCTTTTCGATGTCATGCCGGATCTTGCGGAGCGCACGGAAGATTACGGCCCAATGACGCGCCGCGCCCTGAGCCAGTCGGAGGCGGCGCTTTTACGCAGTGTCGCTGCCTGACACCGGTTTCGGGCGCGGATCGCGGATGGTAGGTTGCCATCCATGACGCGCAACACAGCTTCGGTCCCGGCATGAAAACCGCCGCACTCATTGTCGCCGCCGGGCGTGGCACCCGGCTGGGAAGCGAAACGCCCAAACAATACCTGCCGCTGAACGGCAAATGCGCCTTGCGCCGGTCGGTCGAGCTTTTCCTTGGGATGGAGGAGGTGGACGCGGTGCTCGTGGCCATTCATCCCGATGATGCAGAGCAATACGACGCGGCGGTTCAGGTTCACTCCAAGCTTCTGGACCCTGTGCACGGCGGCGAAACGCGTGCCGCGACCGTCCGCGCCGGACTTGAGGCGCTTGCCGGCGCCCCTCCCGACGCGGTGCTGATCCACGATGCCGCGCGTCCCTTCATGCCCACCGATGTGGTGAGGAGGGTCATGGCGGCGCTTGAGACGACCGACGGGGCCTGCGCTGCCTTGCCGGTTGTCGATGCGCTGTGGCGGGCCGATGGGTCGCGGGCGGATCGCCCGGTCAGCCGCGACGGGCTGTGGCGCGCGCAGACGCCGCAGGGCTTCCGTTTCGCCCCGATCCTGGCCGCGCATCGCGGGCACGGTGGCGATGGGGCCGATGACGTTGCGGTGGCGCGGGAAGCGGGGCTTGTTGTCACCTTCGTCGAAGGCTCCGAAGCCGGATACAAGATCACCACGGCGGCCGATCTGGCGCGGGCCAGACGGGATGTCGGTGAGATTTGACAGCATCGATCCGGCGCGGGCGCACAAAAATTAGGCGGCGCGCGCGGAAAGAGGACGAAAATCGGCGATTTGGGCTGTGCCGCCTTCACCGGCTGTCGGGACAGGCGCTATGGATAGGGCAAGACCGATCCCGGGGGAACGATTGACGGAACTGCGAACAGCTGTGGCGGCCACTCAGCCGCGCGCCCGGGGTGAGATACGTGCAAGATTCGACAGGAGCGGTTCGACCGCGCGACTCATCGGATTGCGCCAGGCGGGGTCTTCCCGCGCCCTGTTTCCCCGAACCGATGGCGATACGCCGCAGATGGTCCTGACCAATACCTCCGGCGGTGTCACCGGCGGAGACCGGTTCCGGACGGAGATCGCAGCGGAAGACGGCGCGGCGGTGACCGTCACCACGCAGACGGCGGAGCGGGCCTATCGGGCGCAGCCGGGGCAAGTCGGGCGCGTGGATACGGTGCTGCGCATCGGGGCGGGGAGCCGCATCAACTGGGTGCCGCAGGAGACGATCCTGTTCGATGGCTGCGCCTTCGCGCGTCGTCTGACGGTTGAATTGGGCGAGGGTTCCAGCGCTCTTGTGGTCGAGCCGGTGGTGTTCGGGCGCTCCGCCATGGGCGAGAGTGTCACTTCGGCGCTTTTCGACGATCGCATCGAGATACGGTGCGGCGGCGATATGGTTTTTCTTGACCGGACACGGCTCGATGGCGACATCGCGGCCAGTTTGGCCAAGCCGGGCGTCGCGAACGGAGCGGTCGCGGGTGCGATCCTTTTGTTTGCCGGAGCCTCTGCCGAAGCCCAGCTTGCTCGGGTTCGCGACTTGCTGCCCGAGACGGCGGGGGCGAGCCTTGTCAGGCCAAACCTGCTCGTGTGCCGCCTGGTGTCCGAAGATTCCTATACCCTTCGCAAAGTAATGATGCCGCTGATCGCGATGCTTCTGGACGACGTGATCCCAAGACCATGGATGATTTGACATGAACCTGACCCCGAGAGAACGCGACAAGCTGTTGGTTGCGATGGCTGCCGAGGTGGCCCGCAAGCGGCTGTCCCGTGGCGTGAAGCTGAACCATCCCGAGGCCATGGCGCTGATCACCGACGCGGTGGTGGAAGGTGCGCGGGACGGGCGTTCGGTCGCCGACCTGATGGAGGCGGGCGCCCATGTCATCACCCGCGACCAGTGCATGGAAGGCATCGCCGAGATGATCCACGAAGTGCAGGTCGAGGCCACTTTCCCGGATGGCACCAAGCTGGTCACCGTCCACCAACCGATCCGATAGGAGTATGAAAATGCGTATGATTTCCGTCTTTGCCGTGCTGATGGTAACTCCGGCCGCGGCCCACCAGGCGACGTTGCCGCATGCCCACACGGATTGGTCGCTGCCGGTCGGTCTGTGCCTGATCGCGGTGGCGGCTGTGGCGGCGACTGTGAAGTCGCGGATCAAAGTGCGGGACCGCAAATGATCCCCGGTGAGTATTTCGTCGCGGATGGCGAGATCACGCTGAACGCGGATCGGGAGGCGATCACTTTGATGGTCGCCAATACCGGCGACCGCCCGGTGCAGGTGGGGTCGCACTATCACTTCGGCGAGGCGAATGCGGCGCTGGAGTTCGACCGCGATGCGGCGCGGGGCATGCGGCTTGACATCGCCGCCGGAACCGCCGTGCGGTTCGAGCCGGGGCAGCGGCGGGAAGTTTCGCTCATCCCGATGAGCGGCGCGCGCAAGATATACGGGTTCAATCAGCAGGTTATGGGGGATCTGTGACGGTTGCCATCGACACTGTGCGCTCCGAGGCGGATGCGGCGGCGGTGACCGAACTGGTCTGGGAGTTCTTCGACTATCTGAAGCGCGACTTTCCAGACCGGCGCGAGATGATCGAGAAGTATCTGGTCGTGCAGGACGTGGCGGGGGAGATGGCGGAACTGCTGGTGCGCTTCACGCCGCCGAAGGGCGAATGTCTGCTGGCAAGGCTCGACGGCAGGGCGGTCGGCACGCTGATGCTGAAGCGCGTGAGCGATACGGTGTGTGAGATGAACCGGATGTGGGTGCGCCCCGATGGACGCGGCAAGGGCGTCGGGCGGGCTCTGATCGAGCGGCTCTGCGCGGAGGCGCGGGCGATGGGTTTCACTCTAATGAAGCTGGAGGCGCTGGACGAGCGCATCATGGCGGTGCCGCTTTACGAGAAGTCCGGTTTCGTGACCGATCCGGACAGGTCGGATTACGCACGGGAAGATTTGCGGATCATAGCGATGAAGAAGGTGCTTTGATGTATATGCTGCCGTTTGCCTATTGGGCGCTTGGGGTTGAATATGACTGAATCTCCACGGCTTTTTTCAAGATTCGTGTGCTTGCTGGGGACACTCTACTGGGCCTTGCCGATCCACTTTTGGGGGCGGCCGAACCCGAAGCCGAACGCGGGAATCTGGGGTGATCTGGACGACGTCGAACTGATCGAGGCCGTTGAGGCATTTTTCGAGATTACGCTCTCGGATAAGGATGCAGAAGCCTTGGAAACTCTGGGCGACATGCAGGACCTTTTGACAAGCAGAAAGCCGGACATGCCCGAAGACGTGATTTGGCACGAGCTTTGTCGAATCACATCAGCAATCGGGAATGGAAAAGCAGACGAATACACGCGTGATACGATGTTTCTCTGCAGAATTTGAGAAAGTCAGGAAGCCACAATGCCAGCAAAAATCTCCCGCTCCGACTATGCCGCAATGTTTGGCCCGACCACGGGCGACAAGGTGCGGCTTGCCGATACCGATCTGATCATCGAGGTCGAGCGCGACCTGACGGCGGAGGCCGTGGGGGCAGCGGTTTCGGGCGGGAACGCGGCCGTCTATGGCGAGGAGGTCAAGTTCGGCGGTGGCAAAGTGATCCGCGACGGCATGGGGCAATCCCAGGCGACCCGGGCCGACGGCGCGGTCGATACGGTCATAACCAATGCCCTGGTCCTCGATCATTCCGGCATCTTCAAGGCGGATATCGGGTTGAAGGATGGGCGCATTGCCGCCATCGGCAAGGCCGGCAACCCGGACACGCAGCCGGGCGTGAACATCATCGTCGGGCCGGGGACAGAGGCCATCGCGGGCGAGGGGCGCATCCTGACGGCGGGCGGGTTCGACAGCCATATCCATTTCATCTGCCCGCAGCAGATCGAGGACGCGCTGCATTCGGGGCTGACCACGATGCTCGGCGGTGGCACTGGTCCGGCGCACGGGACGCTGGCGACGACCTGCACGCCGGGGCCCTGGCATATCGGGCGGATGCTTCAGGCGGCGGATGCGTTTCCGATGAACCTCGCCTTTGCGGGCAAGGGAAATGCTTCGCTCCCCGCTGCGCTCGAAGAGCAGGTCAAGGCGGGGGCCTGTTCGCTGAAGCTGCACGAGGATTGGGGGACCACTCCGGGAGCTATCGACTGCTGCCTGAGCGTGGCGGATGCGATGGACGTGCAGGTGATGATCCACACCGATACGCTGAACGAGAGCGGCTTCGTCGAGAACACGGTGAAGGCCATGAAGGGACGGACCATCCATGCCTTCCACACCGAGGGCGCGGGCGGCGGGCACGCCCCGGACATCATCAAGATCTGCGGCGAGGACCACGTTCTGCCGTCCTCCACCAACCCGACGCGGCCTTTCACGGTGAACACGCTGGAAGAGCATCTGGACATGCTGATGGTCTGCCACCACCTCGACAAGTCGATCCCCGAGGATGTGGCCTTTGCTGAGTCCCGCATCCGGCGGGAGACCATCGCGGCGGAGGACATCCTGCATGACATGGGTGCGTTTTCGATCATCGCGTCGGACAGCCAGGCGATGGGTCGGGTGGGCGAAGTAGTGATCCGCACCTGGCAGACCGCTGACAAGATGAAGAAGCAGCGCGGGCGGCTATCGGAGGAAACCGGCGACAACGACAATTACCGGGTGCGCCGTTACGTGGCGAAATACACGATCAACCCGGCTATCGCGCATGGGATCAGCCACGAGATCGGCTCCATCGAAGTCGGAAAACGCGCGGATCTGGTGCTGTGGCATCCGGCGTTCTTCGGCGTGAAGCCGGAGATGGTTCTGCTGGGCGGGACCATTGCCTGTGCGCAGATGGGCGATCCCAATGCCTCGATCCCGACGCCTCAGCCGGTCTATACGCGACCGATGTTCGGGGCCTATGGCCGGTCGCTGGAGAACTCGGCGGTCACCTTTGTGTCGGAGGCGGCCTTGACGGAAGGCATCGGGGATGCGCTCGGTCTGGCGAAGACCACTCTTGCGGTGAAGAACACCCGAAACATCGGCAAGAAGGACCTGATCCTGAACAATGCGACGCCCGAGGTCGAAGTGCATCCCGAGACCTACGAGGTGCGGGCCAATGGCGAGTTGCTGACCTGCGAACCGGCGTCAGTGCTGCCGATGGCGCAACGGTATTTCCTGTTCTGATGGTCATGCAGCCCATGCATAACGGCCTTGGTCAAACGACAGTGGTAATGTCAGCATCGATGACCCAATTTGAACGCAAGGGAGGAAACCAGACACCAAGCGAGGTTTCCAATGGCACATATCACCTATTCCGCTCACCCGGCTTCATGGGCGCATCGGGTCTTCAGCAGCATCGGCAGCGCATTCACCCTGTTCGGGCGCGCATTGGCGTTGAGCCGCGAGAGCAATACGCGACTGCGGGAGATCGAGGCGCTTCAGGCCATGAGCGACGGCGAACTGGCCAATCTGGGCCTCAGCCGCGACCGGATCGTGCATCATGTCTTCCGGGATATCTATTATCTCTGACGCTGGCATGTTTGCCGGTCGGGGCGGTTGCCTGTCCGACGGCTGACGACGCCCTGACCGGGTTTCGTGTCGAATATGCCGACGGAAGTTACTCGATCATCCGGCGCGATGCCTCGGGCGCGGTGTTCGAGACCGAGTATTCGGGCGACGCCGTTTACGAGTACGAAGCGTCCGGCGGTCTTCTGGAGACCGGATATCGCGAGGTCGGGTCGGACAGCGTGGACCGGTTCAAGTATACGTTCGATACAAGTTCGCTTGTGCCGCCGCGCCCGTGGACCGGGATGGCGGGAGAGCAGATCACAATCGACCAGACCGGTGAGGAAATCGAGCGTCTGCCGTTTTCCGTTCACACCCGTGGCACGGGGCGCTATCGGATCGGCGATTGCGAATACGATGCCATCGGGGTCCAGACCTATTACACCAATCCGGACGAGAAGAGCCTGGTCGAGTTCATCTATTTGTTCGGCCTCGATGTCCCGGTTTTGGTCGGATTTGGCGGTCCGGGCTATTACGATGCGCGGCCCCCCGTTTCGATTTCGAAGGAGCTTCCATGACCCTGCCCGTTGCCTCTGTTGTCCGATCCGCCGGGGACTGGGCGGAGGCCGCCGACCGCTGTGTCCTGACCTATGACGACCGGTTTCTGCGCCGGAAGACGCTGACGGGAGCGGGCGGGACGCGGTTCCTTGCCGATTTGAGCAAGACCACGTCGCTGGACGCGGGCGAGGCGTTCGAGCTGGAGGACGGTCGGCTGATCGAGATCGCCGCCGCGCCCGAGGCGCTTTACGCGGTGACCGGTCCGGATCTTGCCCGGCTGGCCTGGCATATCGGCAACCGTCACACGCCCTGCCGGATCGAGGCGGAGAGGCTGCTGATCCAGCGCGACAAGGTGATCGGGCACATGCTGGAGCATCTGGGGGCGACGCTGACCGAGGTTGACGAACCATTCACGCCGGAAGGCGGGGCCTATGGTCATGGTCGGACCCATTCGCATGAGCACGGAGCAACGGCGCATGAACACTGATGGCAGGATTGGCGCCGTGCTGCGCACGTCGCGTTGCTGGGGGGGCTTTGCTCCTCCGAACCTCGCCCGGATATTTTTAGACCGATGAAGGACTTGCTGACCCTGTCGCAATGGCTTTCGCCTGCTTTTCCGGTGGGGGCGTTTGCGTTTTCCCATGGGGTGGAGACGGCGGTGCGGGAGGGGCGCATCGGCTGTGCCGGAGATTTGCGGTTTTGGCTTGGGGATCTGTTCGACCATGGCTCAATCAGGTCCGATATCGTCCTTCTGGCGGCGGCCTGGAGGAAAGAGCCGGACGCAGATATGGTGGCCCGTGCCTTCCAGCCTTCAGCCGAGCGGTTGGAGGAGGCGCAACAGTTGGGCGCGGCCTTTGCGCGGACGGTTCGAAGCGTCTGGGAACTGGATCTTCCGGATTTGCTCTATCCTGTCGCAGTCGGACGGGCCGCGGCGTTGAAAGACCTTCCGCTTGAGGAAACGGCCGCGCTTTATGCGCAGTCTTTTGCGGCTAACCTTGTGTCCGCTGCTGTCCGGCTGGTTCCCCTCGGCCAGACAGAGGGGCAGGCGGTTCTTGCGGCCCTGGCTCCGGCTTGTGACAAGCTGGGGAGAGAGGCGGCGGGTTTCACACTCGACGATCTTGCGAACGCGGCGTTTCTTTCCGACATTGCGGCGATGCGCCACGAATCCCTTGAGCCGAGGCTATTCCAGTCATGAGCAAACACGGACCCCTTCGGATCGGCATCGGCGGCCCGGTCGGCGCGGGCAAGACGACGCTGACCGCGCGGCTGGCGGAGGCGTTGAAGGAGACGCATTCCATCGGGGTCATCACCAATGACATCTACACGCAGGAAGATGCCGAGGCGCTGATGCGGATGCAGATCCTGCCCGCCGATCGGGTGATCGGGGTGGAAACGGGCGGATGCCCGCATACTGCGATCCGGGAAGATGCCTCGATCAACCTTGCAGCCGTGGCAAAGATGGTCGAGCGGCATCCGGAAGTGGAGATCGTGCTGATCGAGTCCGGCGGCGACAACCTGTCGGCCACGTTCAGCCCGGAACTGGCCGATCTGACGCTTTACGTGATCGACGTCGCCGCTGGCGAGGAGATTCCGCGCAAGGGCGGGCCTGCGATCACCAAATCCGATGTGCTGATCATCAACAAGACCGATCTGGCACCGCATGTGGGCGCATCGCTTGAGGTGATGGAGCGGGATGCGACGCGGATGCGCGACGGGCGGCCCTTCGTCTTCACGGCGCTGCGGCGTGGCGAGGGCGTACAGGCGGTGATCCGGCAGATCGCCGAGATCGGCGGGCTCGACCTGGCGGGTATCGCCGCCGAATAGGTGAGTGCAAGAAGGCTTGCGATCCTGAGGGATGCGGTCTTTTATGCGCGCCAGTGAATTCAAGGGAGGTATTTGAGCATGGCCGAGAACAAGGGACCGGTGCGCTACGCCGTGGTGGGCGCAGGGTGGATCAGCCAGGAAGCGTTTCTGCCCGCCATTCCGCAGGTGGAAAATTCGGTTGTTACGGCCATCGTGTCGGGCAATGCCGAGGGTGCGGGGAAACTGGCGGAGTTCTATGATATTCCGAAGGTCGTTTCCTATGACGACTATGATGCGATGCTGGCAGATGATGTCTGCGACGCGGTGTATGTCGCGCTGCCGAACTCCATGCATGCCGATTATGCCATTCGTGCCATGAAGGCCGGAAAGCACGCGCTGGTGGAGAAACCGCTCGCCATATCCGTCGCGGAATGCGAGGCGATGATCGCAGCGGCGGAAGAAAACGGCGTCTTCCTGATGACCGCCTATCGGCTGCATTCCGAGCCGGGGACGGTGAAGGTGCTGGACCTGATCCGCGCGGGTGAGATCGGCGAGCCCCGGCATTTCGTCTGCTCCTTCTCCTTCCAGTCGGGCGACGACAATCACCGGCTGCTGGCGGAGCATTGGGGCGGGCCGTTGCAGGATATCGGGGTCTATTGCGTGAATGCCGTGCGTCATGCCTTCGCCTCCGAGCCGACCCAGGCGGTGGCGATCAAGAGCCACGGTGTGGATGATCCGCGCTTCCGGGAGGTCGAGGGCTCGATGGCCGTTACGCTGGCCTTTCCCGGCGAGAAGCTGGCGCAGTTCCTGTTCAGTTTCGAGGCGGATGACACCGACACCTACCGGATCATCGGGACCAAGGGGGTGATCACGGTGGAGCAGTGCTTCGATTTCCGCCTGACGCCGCAAATCTGGCTGTCGAAGGGGCGCGAGGTTCAGAAGATCGAGGTTCCTGACAGCGATCATTTCGGCGGTCAGGCGGCCTATTTCTCGGACTGCATTCTGACCGGCACGCGACCGGTGCCCGATGGCGAGGAAGGGCTGGCCGATGTGCGGGCGCTTCTGGCGATCGAGGCGGCGGCGAAGACGGGACAGGCGCAGGCGATCGAGACGCCGGTGCGCGACAACCATCCGACCTCCGATTGCGTGCGGGTGGTTCCCCGGACGGAGCGGCGTCTGGTGTTCTGAGGGGTTGCGCCGGCTTCGCCGTCGCGATGCCGGGGGACGTCGTCCCCCGGACCCCCTGAGAGTATTTTCACCAGGAAGAAAGACCTGTTTCGGGGCTGCGATTGGCGGTAATCTGGCGGCCTGATGCCAGCCCTTTGCCGCGATTGCCTGCACATGTTCGACGCCGGATCCCGCTGCCCGGACTGCGGGCGTCCGCGCGTGATGTCGCATCCCGAGCTGTTCGATCTGTCCATCGCGCATATGGATTGCGATGCGTTTTATGCTTCGGTCGAGAAGCGCGACAATCCCGAGTTGCGGGACAAGCCCGTCATCATCGGCGGCGGCAAGCGGGGGGTGGTGTCCACCGCCTGCTATATCGCGCGGATCAAGGGGGTGCGGTCGGCGATGCCGATGTTCCAGGCGCTGAAGCTTTGCCCCGAGGCTGTCGTGGTGCGGGGGCGGATGAGCGCCTATGTCGAGGTCAGCCGGCAGATACGCGCGATGATGGATGACCTGACGCCGGTGGTGGAGCCCTTGTCGCTGGACGAGGCTTTCATGGATCTGAGCGGCACGGCGCGGCTGCATGGCAAGCCGCCCGCGGTGATGCTGGCGGGGCTGGTGCGGCGGATGGAGGAGGATCTCGGCATCTCCGGGTCCATCGGGTTGTCGCATAACAAGTTTCTGGCCAAGGTCGCCTCCGATCTCGACAAGCCGCGGGGGTTTTCGATCATCGGCGCGGCGGAGACGGCGGCGTTCCTGCGGGACAAGCCGGTGCGGCTGATCTGGGGGGTGGGGACGCAGGCGCAAGCGTCGTTGGAGAAGGCCGGTGTGCGGACGTTTTCCGATCTGTTGAGGTGGGAGAAGGCGGATCTGGTCGCGCGGTTCGGGTCGATGGGGGAGCGGCTTTACCATCTGGCGCGGGGAGAGGATCGCAGGCGGGTCAGTGCGCATACTCCGGTCAAGTCGATTTCGAACGAGACGACGTTCTTCGAGGATACCAATGACGTGGATATCCTCGATGGCCATATCTGGCGGCTGGCGGAGAATGTGGCGGACCGGGCGAAGGCCAAGGACAAGGCGGGGCGGGTGGTGACGCTGAAGCTGAAGCGGGCCAACCACCGTATTCTGACGCGGCAGTCGCAACTGGGCGATCCGACGCAGATCGCCGACCGCATCTATCGGACGGCGCGGGCGCTGTTCGATCAGGTGGGGGACGAAGGACCATACAGGCTGATCGGGGTGGGCATATCGCATCTGTCCAACGCGGACAGGGCCGACACCGGGGGCGATCTACTGGATCCGCAGGCGACGCAACGGGCGGGGGCGGAGCGGGCTTCGGATCAGATCCGGGCGCGGTTCGGATCGGACGCAATCATCAAAGGGCGGGCGTTGCGCTAATCGGTGAGCGCGGTTGGACGCGGGCGCGGGCGCACCGGTTCGCCCTGCTTCGCCTGACGGATATGGCCGGGGCGACCGGTGATTTCCGCTTTGAAGGTCAGCGGCGCCGTTTCTCCGGCCAGTTGCGCGCGGTAGATCGGAAGGCTTTCGCTGACGCGCATGACGTAGTTCCGTGTCTCGTCGAACGGGATGTGTTCGATCCAGTCGACGATATCGACTTCGCCGCGTGTGGGATCGCCCCGCTGACGCATCCAGCGCAGGGGCCGGTTCGGACCCGCGTTGTAACCGGCGGCGACCATGATGACGTTGCCGTCGAAGATCTCCATCAACTCGTCGAGATAGGCGTTTCCGAGCCGGGCATTATAGGCCGGGTCACTCAGAAGCCGGTCCCGGTCGTAGCCGATTTCCAGATATCCGGCGACCGCCTGCGCCGTGGCGGGCATCAACTGCATCAGGCCACGGGCCCCTGCGCCGCTGGTGACCACCGGGTCGAACTCGCTCTCCCGTCGCGCGATCGCCAATGTCAGTTCAGGCGGCACGGCTGCGCCTGCGGCACCCAGCGAGGTCACCGGGTAATAGGCCCGTGGCACCACGATCCCGCGCCGCGCGGCCTGTTTGCCGATCATCACGGCGAGATGCGGTTCGTTGGCCGCAAGGACGAAGTCGCCGAGGCTGCCGATCTCATCGGCGGGTAGCGTTTTTGTCATGTGGCGGACGAACTGTTCCGCCATGTTGCGCTGGCCGTTGGCGATGAAATGGCGCACCGCCGCGAAGACGGAACTGTCGGCGAAGGAGGTGTCCCGCCAATCGGGGTAGCGACCGTTTCCGACCATTCGGGCATCCATCGGCACGCCTGCCTTTTCGGCGGCGAGCAATCCGTAGAAGCTTGTCTGGTATTCGGCCCCGAAGGCATAGGCGAGCATGGCCGCCTCCCTGTCGCCGCGAAGCTCATGCGCCCGGCCTTCCCAATATCCGGCCCGACCGAGCGAGATCGGCGTTTCCACCGCGCCGCGGAAGCGCAGGAAATGTTCCAGTGCCGTGTCCCCGTCCTTGAGATAGGTCAGGGCGAGATAGCCCGACAGCCATTCCAGATCGGCGAAATGCGAGCCTTCGGTCAGCCCGTGCTGGGAGGCGAGGCGGTAGGCGTTGTCGATGCGCCCGGCCCGCATTTCCATCCGGGCGTAGCTGCGCCGCCACCCGGCCCAGCGTTCGGCTTCGCCGAGGGCGTTGGGGCTGGCGGCGAAGATCATTTCCATCGCGCCATCGGGAAGCCTGTTGCGGGCGCGCCATTGCATCCGTTCGAAGGCGAGGCCCGGATCGGCCTTCAATGACTTCGGTACGGCGTCGATCAGCCCGTTCACGCCCTTGCCGTTGTCGCGAAGCGCCATTCGTGCCCGCGCCAGTTTCTGCCAGCCGTCGCTGACCAATGGCAGCATGCGTCCCGCCCCGACCTCCGCGCCGCGCCAGAGCAACATGTCGAGCCGGGTTTCGTGGTGGTCTTTCAGAATGTCGCCGTAGACGGAGAGCAGGGCCGTCTCGTCCTCCGCCGTCATCGTCATCGTGCGCCAGGCCAGAATGACCGCATCATGCGCCGCGTCCATGTCGCCCCTGGCGCGATGCGCCGCGATCAACGCGCGCGCGCCGTAGCCGGTCTGAGGAGGCTCTTCGGCGAAGAACGCGAGGACATCGTCCGATCTTTGGCCGATTGGCAGGTGCTCTTCGGTGTTCTTTCTGAGAAGCTTCAAGCCGGGCCAGTCGCCATGCGCGGCGATAAAGCGGATGGCATCGTCGAAACTGCCCTTGCCAGCCCGGAGGCGATGCCATTCCCCGATGCTTTGGGTGACATGGCGATCCACGGCGCGCAGTGCAGGTGCGACCGGGCGTTCCGACGCGGGGACATTCGCCACGCGCAGGACATTGGGTGGCGATTCTGCCGAAGCACCGCTTGCACAGATCAGGGAAGCCGCAAAAAGGGCTCTGAACATGATGGCAGCCGTCCGTCCTACCTTGCCCCTCAGCTTGCATAGCAAAGCACATCAGGGACATGCTTGGCAATTCTCTTGCCCGGATATAGTGTCCGCGCGTTTTATATCTGCCACTGAGGAGTGAAGAAATGTTTCAGGGATCCATGCCTGCATTGGTCACGCCGTTCAAGAACGGTGCCGTCGATGTCGATTCCCTGAAATCGCTCGTTGAGTGGCAGATCGAAAGCGGGTCGTCGGCGCTGGTGCCCGTGGGGACGACAGGGGAAAGCCCGACTCTGTCGCATGAAGAGCACGAGATGGTCGTCGAGGAGGTCGTGAAGGCGGCGGGTGGCCGTGTTCCCGTGATCGCGGGTGCCGGGTCCAACAACACCGATGAAGGTATCCGGTTCATTCGGCACGCCGAGGCGGTCGGGGCGGATGCGGCTTTGGTGGTTACACCCTATTACAACAAGCCGACTCAGGAAGGGCTCTACCAGCACTTCAAGGCGGTGCATGACGCGGCCAATCTGCCGATCATCATCTACAATATCCCCGGCCGTTCCGCCGTGGACATGTCTGTCGAGACGATGGCCCGGTTGGCGGAAATGCCGCGGATCATAGGGGTGAAAGATGCCACGGGTGATCTGTCCCGTGTTCCGAAGCAGCGCATCGCCTGCGGCAAGGAATTCGTGCAGCTCTCGGGCGAGGATGCGACGGCGCTTGGGTACAATGCGCATGGCGGTGTCGGCTGTATCAGTGTCACGGCCAATGTCGCGCCGCAGCTTTGTGCCGAGATGCAGGCGGCCACCTTGCGGGGTGACTATGATACCGCCTTGGAAATCACCGACCGGCTGATGCCGCTGCATCTGGCGATCTTCGCGGAACCCGGCCTTGCAGGTGCCAAGTTCGGGTTGTCCTTGCTTGGGCGCTGCGAGAACGAGATCCGCTTGCCCATGACCCCGGTCAGCAAGCCCACCGAAGACTTGATTCGCGATGCCATGGTCCATGCGGGCCTTCTGAACTAGGGCGGCTCGCGCCCTTTTTCAGGTCCGGGGCTTGCGCTGGCGCATTCGCGTTTCGCGGAGCGTTTCGACAAGGATCGCCGTCAGCAGACCGAACAGGAGAAGGCCGTTTGCAGCGGCGAGCCCGCCCAGCAATCGCCATTCCACCGGAAGCAGCAGATCGCCGAAGCCGAGCGTCGTGAAGGCCACGAGGGCGAAGTAGACGGAAGCCTCGAACTCCACGAAGATGTTCAGCGCATAAAGGGCGATCGCCCAAAGCCAGACCGCGGCCGTCATCATTGCAAGCGCCCCGATCAACGAAAGCGACAGGACCACGATCAGCTTCGGCCCGTGCGGCGGTCGCGCGGACCACGGATGCAGTCGGACCAGCGCCAGTTCCATCGCCCACCATGACAAGGCCGAGATCAGGATCGTGGCCATGATGAGCGCGCTGCCGAGGATGAGTTGAGTGATCATTCCCCGCATCTTCCTTGGGACCGGGCTGACGTCAACCGCTCTGGACAGGGCGGTCGGCAGTGACTATCTGCTGCCTCCCATGGCCAAACCGAAAGACGACCCCAATTACAAGGTGATTGCCGAGAACCGGCGTGCCCGTTTCGATTACGCAATCGAGGATGATCTCGAATGCGGCATCCAGCTTATGGGCTCGGAGGTCAAATCGCTGCGCACCGGTCAGTCGAACATCGCGGAAAGCTATGCGGCGGTGGAAGATGGCGAGCTTTGGCTGGTCAACAGCTATATCGCGCCCTACGAGCAGGCGATGTTCGGGCACGAAGACCGTCGTCGTCGCAAACTGTTGGTTTCAAGGAAACAACTGTCGGATCTCTGGAACGCGACGCAGCGCAAGGGCATGACGCTGGTGCCTTTGGTGCTGTACTTCAACCATCGCGGCATGGCGAAGGTGAAGATCGGCATCGCCAAGGGCAAGAAGAGCCATGACAAGCGCGAAACCCAGGCCAAACGGGACTGGTCGCGGCAGAAGCAACGGTTGCTAAAAGAGCACGGTTGACGAGGCGTTAGCCTGATTTCACGGCACCGATGATGGTCGGCGTTGTTTCGCTGCCTTCAGTCGCCTAACAGATCTCAGGGGATGCGTGTGTATGCAGTGATCGGGTGGGAGCATGTTCGAGCTGCTTAACATCAAATGGGGCGAGCCGGAGTTTGGCACCCCGAGTGGAACGATAACCTGGTCGTCTGAGATTGGCGGCGAGTTACCGATTTCGGACGGCTACAGTCTGCAAGACGTTCTCGATTCACTCCAAATGGCTTTCGATGCCTGGGAAAATGTGGCCGCTGTCGACTTCGAGGAAGACTTGTCTGGCGGGGGAGACGTCATTGTCGGAACCAGCGATCTTGCGTTGCCGACGGTCGGGCAGGCGGGTGTTCCCGCTAGCACATGCGATCTTACCAGCGCCGATTCGGCGGTCATAAATTTCTCGATCAACGCGCTCTGGGCTCCGTTTGGTGGCGATGGCACTGATTTTTTTGCCGTGGCTCTGCATGAGATCGGCCATGTCATGGGTCTTGCCCATCCGGATCCGGACGATCCCGATCAGATCATGAATGCAGTAATATCGGCCACGGAACTGAGCGAGGTGGATATTGGAGGGGCGCAGTTCATCTACGGAACCGATGACGATGACGTTCCAGTGGAATACGACGAACCCGACCTGGATTTTTGCGGGAGTGGCGGAGGTGGTGGCGGAGGAGGTGGCGCCATCGGGCTGTTGTTGGGCCTGTTTGCGCTGATTGCCGCGTTATTTACCGGCGGAGCTTCCTCGCCCCTGGTTGCCATGGCAGCCGGCCGTGTGGCTTCTTCCGATGATGACGAAGGCGAACCCGACGTTGAGGAAGGCTACGACCCCGAAGACCTGCGCGCAATCATGGGAGGTCATCAGGGCCACGATCATGGTGTCGGCGAGGATGGCATGATCTATCACGATGTGCACGTCGCCGAGCTGCTGCCGGCGATCGACTTCACGGCGCTGCCAAACCCATGCGGGTGTACGGGGCTGTGCGAGCATATGGCCGATCCTGACGAGCCTGTGGAAGACTACCTGATCTGAGGTGACAGGGTCTGTTCTGGCCGCTTAGTCGAAAATGCCCGCGACCCGGCCCAGCAGCATGAATGCGCGGGTCGTCCGGGTTTCTGCCAGAAGGACGATTTCCTGATCCGAGAGAGCTTCCGCGTTCTGAGACAACGTGCGGTCAAAGGCGCGCAGGAAGTGGTGGACGGAATCGCGGAAGATCGTGTCCTGCCGCATTCGCGCGGAACTGAGCGCAAGCGAAGACCGGTCGCGAATGCCGCCGATACCCGCGATCGTCGGACCGCGCTCGCCTGCTGCGAATTTTCGCCAGACATCCGGTCTGGTCCGGTCCGGGGCCAGATCATCCATGTAGATGCCGTCCTGGCTGAGGAGGGTCAGTACATCCTGACTTGCCCGGATCAACGGCGCGACCCTTGGATCGGCCAGCGCGCGCCGCAGCGCTTCGAAGCCCGCCTTGTCCTCCGCCGTTTCAGGGAAGTTCAGGGCAACGATGAAATCCTCCGTCGCGACCGCCGGCACAGGCGTGGCCGTTCCGAAGGCCAGCGCGGGCTGGGTTTCTGCCGGCGGCGGCGCGACGGGTGCGGACTCAGCGGCCGCTTGCGGGGTCTGGCGGGGCTGGGCCGCGGGCGCGGTGAAACGTGACAGAGATTCCTCGGCCCGCTTCTGGGCCTTCACGATCTCGTCGATCTTGCGTTCGACATTCGGGCCCATTGTCGTGGCCGCGATCTGCGCCTGACTGACATAGATCTGACGCATCGCGTCCATCGAAGCCTGCAACCGTTCGCTTTCCTCACGGATGATCCGGGCGCTTTTGTGGGCGATGGCCGCGATCCAGATCAGGGCGATGGGAAGGAAGATAGCCAGCACGACAACCAGAAACCGGAGCGGTCCAAGCGAGTTGCTGTCGCCCAATCCCGCCACCAGCAAGAACACCACCGCAGCCAGAAGCCAGGCCGCACTGGCGACAAGCGCCAGCCGGTCGGTTGTGTCCTGCCCCGGACCAGCAGGCGGTTTGCTGTAGATGCCAAGGTCGACCGGCGGTGTTTGCTGTGAGTCTGACACGACCGTCTCAGCTATAAACGATTTTCAATATCTCATAGGACTTTTCACCGCCCGGCGTGCGCACTTCGACGCTGTCACCTTCATCCTTGCCGATCATGGCGCGGGCAAGCGGGGATTTGATGTTCAATTTGCCGTTCTCGATATCGGCCTCGGGCTCGCCGACGATCTGGTAGGTCTTCTCTTCATCGGTGTCTTCATCGACGATGGTGATCGTCGCGCCGAACTTGACGGTGCCGGACAGGCTTGCCGGGTCGATCACGTCTGCAAGGGACAGGATGCCTTCGAGTTCCTTCACGCGACCCTCGATGAAGCTCTGCTTTTCGCGGGCGGCGTGATATTCCGCGTTCTCGGACAGATCGCCATGTTCGCGCGCTTCGGCGATGGCACGAATCACGGCCGGACGTTCGACCGACTTCAGTTTCTTCAATTCGTCATTGAGCGCGGTGTGCCCCGCGCGCGTCAGCGGTATTTTGTCCATGAGAACCAACATTACGAGAAAGTCTGGACGGTTCTAGCGTTGCCGGGGGGCGCGACGCAAGCCCCTCTCCGGGCGGTAAGCGATAATCGGTGTGTGCGCTGTAGAAGCGTTGCCTGCAACGGTGTGGGGACGTTAACGACTGATTTGCTGGGGTTTCGGGGCGAGTAGGGTATGTCGGTATCGCGTCGGCGCCTACGTCGGTGGTCTGTGGATAAGTGGTAGGGGCGGGGTGCGCACGGTAAGGAAGGTGAACCGCCCCTTAACCATGCCAGCCCGATCCTATTCGGAATGGGATTCCCGATCTTTGGGTTGGCCCGGCTCACGCGGTGCAGGAACGGCATGGCCGAGGTCGTTGAGAAGGTCGGCGGCGTGCTGTCTGAGCCCCTTTTGCTTCTGCATGCTCGCGATGCGGGTCAATTCTCTGATCGGGGTCTTTCCGTCACGGCTGGCAAGCAGGCTCATCAGCGCCTTGCTCTGTGGGCCGCGCCCGCCGTGGTGGCGCAGGTAGAAGCGGAGGGTCTTTTGAACCTCGCCGACAGGGAGTGCGCTGCACAATGCCAGCGCGCCTTTGGCGTCGTAGGACGAATTCACGTAGACGCCCCAGGTCGTTTTGCCACGGAGGAAATCGCGGATCTCGGCTTCGGTGATGTCGCGGGCATGTTCCGCGCGCGTCTTGGGTGGCTTTCCGGAGACAAAGCGGTGTCGGTGCCAATGGATGCCAAGGTCGTGAAGGCTGAGGTAGGTCTCGTACATGCCCGGCAGGAAGAGGGCCCGGTGGGTGGAGAAGGCGATCTCGTCCCAGCGGAGCGTGTCGTTTCGAATCCAGCCGTCCAACGCGGCGCGGGCAAGCGCGGTGCGGCTGGATTTTGACAGATGGGCCAGACGCAAGTTCAGAAGCTCGTTGTTGGACGGCAGACCAAGATCGGCGGCGTACCGCACAAGCCAGGGGCCAAGCTCAAGGGGTGCGGGCGTGCCGTCGGCGAAGGTCAGGTCAGGCAGGTCGAGATCGGCGAGGAAGGCGCGTTTTTCCGGCAGGGGTTTGCCGAGGCCGGTTTTCGCCTCCTCGATGAGCGCGGCGCGGTCGGGGCCGTGGGCTGTGATGTCTGTGCCGAGGGTTCTTAACGCGGTCAGGCCGGCGTTGATCACCTCGGTGTTCTTTTCCCCGGTCAGCCGGGTCTGGAGGATCGGGATCGCTTGCGTGTTGCCGGTCCGGCCAAGGCAGAGCGCGGCTTGCAGGCGTTCATCCCTGGTGCGGGCGTTCAGTGATTTTTCGAGACGCGGCAGGAGGCCGGTTGCACCGGTGAGCAGCCGCTGGGCGTCCAGTCGGCCACTCCGTTTCTTGCCCAGTGCCATGCGATAGAGCGCGTCCTTGTAGCGGCTTGGCGTGGCCGGGAGCTGGCGGAGGAGTTTGGCGGCAAAATGAGGCTGATAGCCGTGGTCGTCTTCGATGTCGGTGAGGCCGAGGGCTATGTCGATGATGTCGAGACGTTCGGCCAGGTAGGGCCAGAGCGCGGCGGTCGGGACTTGGGCGAGACCGTGGCCGCCGTGGCGCAGATGATAGGCGAGGAAGGCGCCTCGTTCGGGTTTGGGGGCTCGGAGCATCAATTCGTGGGCGGCGCGTTCAATGTAGATGCCGATGGTGCCGAAGCTTTTCAGCTCGCCTTCGGCCAGGTCGATGCCGAGCGCCTTTGACACTGTCGGCTCGGGCGGGGGGCGGTCCACCTTGATGCCCTTGAGGCGGTGACGGATCAGTGCGGCGGTTTTCATGGCTTCGACTGTGCCGAAGTTCATGTAGTCCCGTATGTCGATACCGGCGTCGAACCTGGCGTGGATGAGTTCGCCATTGCCTTCGAGGTGCCGCAGATCGCCGTGCGTGCTTTCAAGAAAGCGCTTCAGGGCCGGTTCGTGGAAGATCGAACGGTAGGGGTCGAAGATGGAGCTGAATAGCCCACCGGCGAGCGCAGGAGCGAGGCGGGCAGGCGGGAGCACATCGAGGAGGCGCATGAGCCAGGGGTTCTCGCGTTCCATGAAGCTGGCATAGCCGTTGGCGTAGGTCGGGGGCGTGAAGCCGAGAACAGCGGGCAGGAGCGCCTGAAACCTGCCAGCGGTCTCCGGACTGGCGAGGCAGTCGATCAGGGCGTCGGCATTGGCCTCTGCCGTGGCTTCGCGGTGGGCGCGGGCCTTGAACAGCAGGTCTTCGATGCGTCGATAGAGTTTTATGCCCAAAGGCGCAAAGGGGAATTCGACGTGCCGATTGTCCACGACCCCTTCGAGCGTGAGGAAAAGTCCCTCGTAGGACCGGCTTGCGGCCCTTGCGGCGGTGGCGCGGGCCTCGGCTCGATACGCGTCGAGATCGATCTTGCCGTCCGGCAGTTCGGCCGGAGGCGGGATCGCCACGAAGGCACCGTCGGTCGCGGTGTAGCCTTTCTGTCCGTCAGCCTGCTCGTGCATTGTCCTGCTTTCACTAACGATGCGTTGTTAATCGGCGAATTTGATGATTTTGGGGCAGTGCGGCGGATTGCGTGAAGGGATATCACCGGGGGTTTCAATAACGTCCCGTCGCGATTGACCCCGCCCCCCAGTCTGACTACCCATACCCAATCATTCTGAGAGGGATCCACATGGCCGAGATCGAGCGCGAGAGCATGGAATATGACGTTGTCATCGTGGGCGCGGGGCCTGCGGGGCTGTCTGCGGCGATCCGGCTGAAACAGCTCGATGCCGACCTGAGCGTGGTCGTGCTGGAGAAGGGCTCGGAGGTGGGGGCGCATATCCTGTCGGGCGCGGTGCTGGACCCGTCCGGGCTGACGCGGCTGATGCCGGACTGGAAGGAAAAGGGCGCGCCTGTCACGGTCGAGGTGAAGAAGGACAAGTTTTATGTCCTGGGCCAAACCGGCAAGCTGCGTCTGCCGAATTTTGTCATGCCGCCCTTGATGAACAACCACGGGAATTACATCGTCTCGATGGGCAATGTCTGCCGCTGGATGGCCGAGCAGGCCGAGGCGATGGGGGTCGAGATCTTCCCCGGCATGTCCTGTTCCGAGCTCGTCTATGGCGAAAACGGCGAAGTGAAGGGCGTGATCGCGGGTGTCTTCGGGCTGGAGGCGGACGGGTCTTATGGGCCGAACACCGAGCCGGGGATGGAGTTGCTGGGCAAATACGTGATGCTTGGCGAGGGCGTGCGCGGGTCGTTGTCGAAGGAGGTGATCGCGAAATACGGGCTGGCCGATGATTGTGACGTGCCGAAATTCGGGATCGGCATGAAGGAGATCTGGGAGGTTACGCCGGAGAGCCACGACGAAGGTCTGGTTCTGCACACGATGGGCTGGCCGCTGGGCTGGAAGCAGTCGGGCGGGAGCTTCATGTACCATCTTGATAACAATCAGGTTTACGTCGGCTACATTGTCGATCTGAACTACAAGAACCCGCATCTGTTCCCCTACATGGAATTCCAGCGGTTCAAGCATCACCCCGAGATCGCCAAGGTGCTGAAAGGCGGCAAGCGCGTGGCTTACGGCGCGCGGGCGGTGACCAAGGGCGGGTTCCAGTCGATGCCGCAGGCGGCCTTCCCCGGCGGCGCGTTGCTGGGCTGTTCGGTCGGGCTGGTGAACTTGCCGCGGATCAAGGGCAATCACAACGCGATGCATTCCGGGATCGAGGCGGCGGAGGCAGCTTACGCGGCGATCAGCGACGGTCGTCAGGGCGATGTGCTGGAGGCGTATGATGCCTCGCTGAGGTCCGGGCCTGTGGGCAAGGATCTGAAGCGGGTGCGGAACGTCGCGCCGCTCAATGCGAAATACGGGCCGCTGGGCGGGCTGGCGCTGGGCGGATTCGACATGTGGTTTCAGACCATTTTCCAGGGGCTTAGCCTGTTTGGGACGCTTGCACACGGCAAGACCGATGCGGAAGCGACAGAGCCTGCGGACAAGCATCAGCCAATCGACTATCCCAAGCCAGATGGCGTGCTGTCCTTCGACCGGCTGACCAATGTCAGCTTCTCCTTCACCAATCACGAGGAAAGCCAGCCTGCGCATCTGAAGCTGACCGATCCCGAAATTCCGGTGAAGGTGAACTGGGAGAAATACGCCGGGCCATCCTCGCGTTATTGCCCGGCCGGCGTCTATGAATTCGTGGGCGAAGGCGCGGAGCGGAAGTTCCAGATCAACTTCCAGAACTGCGTCCACTGCAAGACCTGCGATATCAAGGATCCGGCGCAAAACATCACCTGGACCACGCCGCAGGGCGGGGACGGGCCGAATTACCCGAATATGTAGCCCGCTTCCTTAATACGGCCTCATGTAACAGTTACGTCAGAAAAAGGCGTGGTATCGCGTGGTCGCATTGCCTGCACGTTTCGCGAGGACTACGCTGTGGCGAAACCAAGAACAGGTAACCATATGCGTTTTGCGAAACTGACCCTCGCCCTTGCCCTGTCCCTCGGCCTGTCACCGGTCGCGTCGCTGGCTGACAGCGGCAGCTACCTAGCGGCCCGTGCGGCGATCGGGGCCAGCGATTATGACGCAGCGGCGGAATATTTCGCACGCGCCCTGATCCGCGATCCCAGCAACCTGACGCTTCTTGAAAGCGCGGCGACGGCCTATGTCGGTCTTGGCGATCTCGACCGGGCGACGGAAGTTGCGCGGCGCATGGTGTCGGCGGGTTCGACCGGCCAGCTTGGCGGCCTGATCCTGACTGGTGCGAATGCAAAGGCGGGGGCCTGGGACGATCTGCGCGGTGATTTCGACCGGGGGCTTGAGGTCGGTCCCTTGTTCGACGGTCTTGCAAAGGCGTGGTCGCTGGTCGGCTCGGGGGATATGACCGCGGCGCTTGAGGCTTTCGATGAGGTTTCGGGTGCGCCGGGCGTTCAGTCGTTCGGGCTTTATCACAAGGCGCTCGCGCTGGCCTCGGTCGGCGATTTCGAAAGTGCCGCGGTGATCATGTCGGGCGAAGCCGGCGTCGAACTGCGCCTGTCCCGGCGCGGTGTCGTCGCCTATGCCGAGATCCTGAGCCAGCTTGAGCGGAACGCGGATGCCTCGGAGTTGATAACCAAGGCATTCGGGCAATCGCTTGATCCCTATCTGGAAGAACTCAAGGCCAGTCTCGATGCTGGCGAAACTTTGAGCTTCGATGCGGTGACGTCTGCTTCCGACGGGATTGCCGAGGTCTATTATTCCATCGCCAACGCGCTTCGGGCCGAGGCGCAGCCGGCTTATACGATCCTTTACACCCGCATGGCGGCGGCCATTCGCCCCGATCATGTCGATGCGATTCTCTTGTCGGCGGAATTGCTTGAATCCCTTGGCCGCTATGATCTGGCGACCGAGGTCTATAATCGCGTGCCGCGCGACGACGCGAATTTCCACGCCGCCGAGATCGGACGGGCGGAGGCGCTTCGCCGGTCGGGTCGTGAGGAAGCCGCCATCGAGGTGTTGCAGCAGCTTGCAAAGAGCCATGGCGATCTGCCGCTGGTCCATGTCACCCTAGGCGACACCCTGCGCGGTATGGAACGGTTCGAGGAAGCGATCGGACCTTACGAGACCGCAGTGTCGCTGATCGAGACGCCCGAGGAACAGCACTGGATCGTCTTTTTCGCCCGCGCCATAGCCTATGAGCGCACCAAGCAGTGGGACAAGGCCGAAGCCGATTTCCGCAAGGCGCTGGAGTTGCGGCCCGACCAGCCGCAGGTGCTGAATTACCTTGGTTATTCCTTCCTGGAAATGCAGACGAATTATGACGAGGCGTTGTCGATGATCGAACGTGCCGTCGAGTTGCGTCCTGATTCCGGGTATATTCAGGACTCGCTTGGGTGGGGGCTGTTTCGGCTGGGCCGTTACGAGGAGGCGGTGGGGCCAATGGAAAGCGCGGTCGAGCATATGCCGATCGACCCGATCGTGAACGATCACCTTGGCGATGTTTACTGGGCCGTTGGTCGTTATCGGGAAGCGGAGTTCCAGTGGCATCGGGCCCTGTCCTTCATCACCGAGGACACGGATCTGAGCGATATCGATCCGGACCGTGTGCGCCGGAAGCTGGAAGTCGGTCTTTACACCGTGCTGGAAGAAGAAGGCTCCCCGCCGCTGAAGGTCGCGAATGACGGCGGTTGAGCCGTGACCGACAAGATGGTCGGAGTGAAGGTCTTCGCTCCGGCCAAGGTCAATCTCTGCCTCCATGTCACGGGGCAACGGGATGACGGGTATCATCAGCTGGATAGTCTGGTTGCCTTCGCGGATGTCGGCGACGATCTTTGGATACAAATCGGCAATACGATCTCGGTGACGACGGAAGGGCCGGAGGCGGCTGCCGTTCCGGCCGATATGAACAATCTTGTTCTGAAGGTCGCGGCGCTTTTCAGTGACCTTCCTGGCGCGTCCTTTTTGCTGACCAAGCATCTTCCGGTCGCCTCCGGTATCGGCGGCGGGTCGGCGGATGCGGCGGCGGCCTTCCGCGGTCTCATGACGTTCTGGAGCGATGGCGCCATCGACTTTGGCAGCTATGATCCGATGGACACGCCGATGGGACCGCGCCTGTTCGCGCTTGGCGCGGATATCGCGATGTGTCTGAATTCCCGGAGTGTCCGGGCGCAGGGGATCGGCGATGAGTTGGCGGCCATAGCGCTGCCGCCCGTTCCTGCCGTGCTTGTCAACCCGCGCGTTCCTGTATCTACGCCCGAGGTCTTCGGACGGCTACAGGAGAAGCGCAACGGGTCTTTGGGAGACTTGCCGGAGTTTCGCGGGGCATTTCATCTAATCGAATGGCTTCAGGAACAGCGGAACGATCTGGAATTCCCGGCGATTCAAGCCTGCCCCGCGATATCAAAAACGCTGGCAACACTGGGGGGGACGCAAGGTTGTCTTCTGGCGCGGATGTCGGGGTCGGGCGCGACCTGTTTCGGTCTCTATTCCACGAAAGTTGACGCGGAGGAGGCTGCAAGCGCCTTGAAGGCCCGGTATCCGGAATGGTGGGTGAAGCCAGTGACGCTTGGAGATCAGTCCGCGGCGGCGATCCCGCACATACAAAGACTTCAAAACTCCTAGCTGATCCGCGCGACCACGTAGTCCGCCAGATCACTCAGCATATTGCGAAGCGGATGGTCGGGCAGGACGTCGAGCGCAGATTTCGCCTTGGCCGACCATTCCAGCGCCTGTGTTCGGGATGCGTCCATCGTGCCGTGTTTCGCGATCAGGGCCAGCGCATGGTCGAGGTCGCCTTCCCCCTGGTCGCCCTGTCCGATGGTGCGCTTCCAGAAAGCGCGTTCTTCGTCATTTGCCGCCGCGACCGCCTTGATGACCGGGAGGGTCAATTTGCGCTCGCGGAAATCGTCGCCAAGGTTCTTGCCGGTGGCGCTGGTGTCGCCGCCATAGTCGAGCAGGTCGTCGGCGATCTGGAAGGCGATGCCGAGCGCGTCGCCATAGGTGCGGAGCGCCTGAACCCGTTCGTCGGACACGTCGGCGATCACGCCACCAACTTCCGCTGCTGCGGCGAAAAGCGCGGCGGTCTTGCCGCGGACGACTTTGAGGTAGATGTCTTCGGTGGTCGAAAGATTTGCGGCGGCTGTCAGCTGCAGCACCTCGCCTTCGGCAATAGTCGCGGCCGCGTTGGCGAGGATGTCGAGGACTTTCAGCGAGCCGGTGGCGGTCATCAACTGGAACGACCTTGCAAAGAGATAGTCGCCGACCAGAACCGAGGATTTGTTGTCCCAGAGCAGGTTCGCCGTCGGGCGACCGCGCCGCTGGGCGCTTTCATCGACCACGTCGTCGTGCAGGAGCGTCGCGGTGTGGATGAACTCGACCGTCGCGGCCAATTTGTGGTGATTGTCGCCGTCGTATCCGCAGAGCCGGGCGGCAGCCAGTGTCAGCATCGGCCGGACGCGCTTGCCGCCCGCGTCCACCAGATGCGCCGTGACCTCGGGTATGCGCGGGGCGTTCTCCGACAGCATCCGGGTGCGGATCAACCGATCGACCGCATCGAGGTCCTCGCGCAGAATTTCCGCCAGCCGTTCATGCGGTTTTGCCAGGGTATCGGTATCCAAGCTCATCACACCCACGTCAGATTGCTCGACAAATGCAGCTCTCCGGCCTTATGTCCATCCCATGAAAGAGCTTATGCGCAGCAACGACCCTACGGCCATCGCCTTCGCCAAGGCTCTACTTGAAGGCGAGGATATAGACTGCTTCGAGATGGACGTCCATATGAGCGTTCTGGAAGGGTCGATCGGAATTCTGCCCCGGCGGCTGATGGTCCGGGACGGCGATCACGTCCGGGCCAAGGTGGTTCTGACGGATAACGACCTGCCCGTTCAGGAATGACGGAGACGACCGAGAACGCGTTTCTGAACGGGCGGCTGCGGGTGCTGCAACCGTCCTTTGGTTACCGGGCCGGTGCCGATCCGGTCTTTCTTGCGGCAGCCGTGGATGCCCGGTCGGGCGATCATGTGCTGGATGTGGGCTGCGGCGTGGGAACGGCAATGCTTTGCCTGATGGCGCGAGTGCCGGGCCTGCGGGTCACGGGTGTCGAGGGCCAGTCCGATCTCGTCGCGCTGGCCAGACGCAACCTGGACGCAAACGGGGTGTCCGGCGAGATCGTTCAGGCCGATATTCGCGACCTGCCCGGCGATCTGCGGGACCGCAGTTTCGATCATGTCATGACGAACCCGCCGTTTTTCGACAGAAATGCGGGCAGCGTTGCCCCGGATGCGGGGCGGGAGCGGGGGCGCGGCGAAACCGTGGGGCTGGCCGAATGGCTGGATATTTGCCTGAGGCGTTTGGCCCCGGCGGGGCGGTTGACGCTGATAAATCGCATCGAGCGTCTGCCCGATTGCCTGTCTGCGTTGGAGGGACGGGCCGGGGATGTGGTCGTTCAGCCGCTTCAGCCGCGAGAGGGGCGGCGGGCCAAACTGTTCGTTCTTGGTGCCCGAAAAGGGGCGAAGGGGCCGTTTCGCCTGAACTCCTCCCTGATTCTGCATATTGGCGACCGGCATGAGCGGGATGGCGAAAGCTACGCGCCTGCCGTACAGGCAATTCTGCGGGATGGATCGGCGTTAAAGCTGAACAATTAACACTCTGACAATGCTTTGATCCCAGTTTGATCGCGCGACGTGACTCGAATCGAAATTCGTGCTGCACTTGTCATGTTGCCGACCAAAACAGGAGGACGACTATGAGCATGAGTTCACACCTTCAGGAACTCCGCAAAAAACATCAACATCTTGCATCGGAAGTCGAAGAGGCACAGCGCAGCCCGGCTTTTGATGACCTCCAGATCACAGAGCTCAAGAAACAAAAACTAAAGATCAAAGAGGAAATCGAGCGGCTCAGCCACCAGCATTAGCAAAACGTCGAATCTTACTGCCTGACCGGACCCGTGGGGGTACGCGCCCTTTCCAGGGGCGCGGGGGTGCCTTAGGGCTTCGACCGTGAAACGACGCATTTTCCTGCTTGGCGGCGTTCTGACCGCCTTTGCTGCCGCCTATTGGTGGCCGCGCAGATGGCGTTACATCATCGTGCACCATTCAGGAGGTGACACTGGTGATATGGAGCTTCTGGAGCGCGTCCACCGGGCGCGGCAGCCAAAAGACCCGATAGACATCATTCCCTATCACTTCGTGGTCGGAAATGGTCGCGGTATGGAGATGGGGCAGGTCGTGCCGTCCGACCGCTGGACGCGTGGGCTTTGGGGCGCGCATGTGCGCGGGGTGAAGCGGAACGTCAATGGGATCGGCATTTGCCTGATCGGGAATTTCGAGACCGGAGAGGTGCCGGAAGGTCAATACACGGCACTGGTCGGGTTGGTCCGGTCGCTCATGGCAGAGCAGGGGATCAGACCTTCCAACGTGTCGCTACACGGCAAGACGCCGGGGGAGCAGACACTTTGCCCCGGCCGGAATTTTCCGGCCGAGCGCTTTTTTCAGGATATCGCTTAGACGAAGAACTGCGCGCCGTTGGCGGAGATGGTCGAGCCGTTGATGAAGCCCGAGTCCTCGGAGGCGAGGAAGGTCACGCAGCGGGCGATTTCCTCGGGCGTGCCAAGGCGGCCTGCGGGTATGCCTGCGATGATCTTGTCGCGGATGCCTTCGTCGATGGCCATGACCATTTCGGTCGCGATGTAGCCCGGACAGATGGCGTTGGCGGTGATGCCTGCGCGCGCGCCTTCCTGGGCCAGCGATTTGACGATGCCGAGATCGCCCGCCTTGGTGGCGGCGTAGTTGACCTGACCGAACTGGCCTTTCTGGCCGTTGATCGAGGAGATCACGATGACGCGGCCGAACTTGCGTTCACGCATTCCGGGCCAGCAGGGGTGGACGGTGTTGAAGACGCCGGTGAGGTTGGTGTCGATGACCTCTTTCCACTGCTCGGGCGTCATCCGGTGGAACGGTGCGTCGCGGGTGATGCCGGCGTTTGCGACAACGGTGTCGATGGGGCCGAGATCGGCTTCGACCTGCGCGATGCCCGCTTTCGAAGCGTCGTAATCGGCGACGTTCCATTTGTAGGTCTTGATGCCGGTGGCGTCGGTGAAGCTCTTCGCGGCTTCATCGTTGCCAGCATAGGTCGCGGCGACCTCATAGCCTTCCGCTTTCAGCGCTTTTGAAATCGCTTCACCGATGCCGCGCGAGCCTCCGGTGACCAGTGCTACACGAGCCATGGTAGTCCTCCCTTTATTTCTGAAATAATCGTATGGTAGGGGAATTCACGGCGCAACAATATTGCGCCGTGAATATTGCCGAAATTACGGACGTTCGACGCACATCGCGACACCCATGCCGCCGCCGATGCAGAGCGTGGCGAGACCTTTCTTGGCGTCCCGGCGCTTCATCTCGAAGAGAAGCGTGTTCAGGACGCGGGCGCCGGAGGCCCCGATCGGGTGGCCGATGGCGATGGCCCCGCCGTTGACGTTCACGATGGACGGGTCCCAGCCCATGTCCTTGTTCACCGCGCAGGCCTGGGCCGCGAAGGCTTCGTTGGCTTCCACGAGGTCGAGGTCCTCGACCTTCCAGCCTGCCTTCTCCAGTGCCTTGCGGGAGGCGTGGATCGGGCCGACGCCCATGATCGCAGGATCAAGGCCAGCAGTGGCATAGGAGGCGATGCGGGCGAGCGGTTCGATGCCGCGTTTCTCGGCATTGTCGGCGCTCATCAACAACACGCCTGCCGCGCCGTCGTTGATGCCGGATGCGTTGGCGGCCGTGACGGAGCCGTCCTTGGTGAAGGCAGGGCGCAGTTTCTGCATGGCTTCCATAGTCGCGCCGTGGCGGATGTATTCGTCCTTGTCGACCACGATATCGCCCTTGCGGGTCTTCACGGTGAAAGGCGTGATTTCGTCGTCGAACTTGCCGGCCTTCTGGGCGGCTTCGGCCTTGTTCTGGCTGGCGACGGCGAATTCGTCCTGCTGATCGCGGCTGATCTGCCATTTCTCGGCGACGTTCTCGGCCGTCTGGCCCATGTGGTAGCCGTTGAAGGCATCCCAGAGGCCGTCCTTGATCATGGTGTCGATCAGTTTCAGATCGCCCATCTTCTGACCGGCGCGGATCGCCTGGGCATGGGGGCTCATGGACATGTTTTCCTGTCCACCGGCGGCCACGACATCGGCATCGCCAAGCTGGATGTGCTGGGCGCCGAGGGCGACGGCGCGGAGGCCCGAGCCACAGACCTGGTTGATGCCCCAGGCGGCGGACTCAATCGGGAGACCGGCGTTGATATGGGCCTGACGGGCGGGGTTCTGGCCCTGTGCCGCGGTCAGAACCTGGCCAAGGATGGTTTCAGAGACGTCAGCCTTGTCGACACCGGCGCGTTCGACCAGCGCTTCCAGCATGGCTGCACCCAGATCATGTGCGGGGGTGTTGGCAAAGCTGCCGCTGAAGCTGCCGACGGCAGTTCGGGCGGCAGAGGCGATAACGACATTGGTCATGAAGGGTCCTCCTGAAAAGCAGAATGGCTGCGGTTGCATCAGTCATATTCGACGCAAGCGGAAGGGTACACCGCTTTGTCGGCAAAACGGCTATGCGGTTAGCGCCCGTAGTAGAAACTGACGACGTGGCGGGCTTCGGCGAAGAAGAGCCAGCGTTGGACGAGGATGCCCGTCAGGTGAAAGAGAACCGCCAGCGCGGCGAAGATGTGGTGGAACGGCAGGAAGAGGAGGAACGCAGGGATCAGCAGGCCGAAGAGCACGGCGATGACCTTGAGGACGGCGGCGTGTTTGCGGCCGATGCGGAAGACCATTTCCTTTGTCAGGTAGTTCTCGCCGGTATGCGGGGCCTCGAAGGCACGGACCTTGCCGCGCGATCCAAGACCGGTCGCTGTGCCGATGTCGGTCGGGTCGTCCCGTTCCCGGCGGTCCTGATCGATCCAGGCGAAGACCTGGAGGAGGACGAGAAGGGCCAGCAGGGCGCGGGCGAGGTCCACGCGACCGGTCAGGAGCGCCCCGCCAGCGATGGCATAGGCGAGGAAGAGGATCGGCGTGGACCAGTGGTTCCAGCGCGGCACGGTCTGCATCTGGGTGTAGATCATCGAGGTGGAGTAGACGGTGGCAAGCGCCGCGATGCCGCCGGGGATGCCGAAAATGCGCAGGCGCATGCCGAAGAAGACAAGGCCGATGGCGTAGAGGGCCATGAGGACGAGGGTGATTATAGCCAGCCATGCTTCGCGACTGAGCCAGGAGGAGCGCCATTGGGTGAAGGCTTTCAGCGCCCGTTCCGGGTGGCCGAGGTGGAAGGTCGATGAGATGAGGCCGCCGCAGGCCAGCGCATAGGCGATCAGGAAGAACCAGAACGCCGTCCAGCCGCGCGGGGCGGGGACGTCGAGGCCGAGGAAGGCGAGCATTCCGAAGCCGAGGCCGGAGAGCGTGCTGAAGAGGATGATCGACGGGGCCGGGTGCATCAGCGCCTCCGCGCGGGCATTCTCCGACGCGGAGAAGGCATAGAATAATGGCGCATTTTTCCCGGGCAGGCGGAATTCGCGACGAATTCCATGACGAACTCTGCGTCAAAGTTCGTCATCGTCCCAACCCTTCGAGCGTGCGGTCGAGCCAGCCCAGGAAACCGGTGGGTTCTTCGGCGACGGGTGCGAGATAGGGGGCCAGCACGTCGAATTCGGGAGCGGCATCGCGCGGGCGGGGCGGCAGGTAGCGGTTGACAGGCGAGGTGCCCTGTTCGGGCATCAGTTCCATCCCGCCCCGCTCCATCACGAGTTTGGAGACGTCGCTGTCGGGGTCGGAAAGGTCCCCGAAATGGCGGGCACCGGCCGGGCAGGTGCGCACGCAGGCAGGCTGGCGGTCTTCCTCAGCGAGGTTCTCGTTATAGATGCGATCGACGCAGAGGGTGCATTTC
This sequence comes from Silicimonas sp., assembly GCA_050299835.1. GTDB lineage: Bacteria > Pseudomonadota > Alphaproteobacteria > Rhodobacterales > Rhodobacteraceae > JAJDOD01. Next base: position 87,350 of record JBNKWP010000005.1, on the reverse strand, counting down.
TTCATCACCTGCTCGGCGGGGTCCATCTCCCGCGCACCATAGGGGCAGGCCCAGGCGCAGAGGCCGCAGCCGATACAGTCGCTCTCGTTCACCAGCACGATGCCGTCTTCCATGCGCTTGTAGCTGGCGCCCGTGGGGCAGACGGTGACGCAGGGGGCGTCGGCGCAGTGAAGGCAGGATTTGGGGAAGTGGAATAGTTGGGCCGGGCCGGTTTCCGGCTGAACCTCGTAGGAGTGGACGCGGTTGAGGAAGCTGCCGACGGGTTCGGCCCCGTAGGCGTCCGTGTCGGCGAGCGGCGCGCCGTAATTCTCGGTGTTCCAGCCCTTGCAGGCGGTGACGCAGGCGTGGCAGCCGACGCAGGTGTCGAGATCGACGACGAGGCCGAGGGTTTTCTCGGTATGGGTCGGAAGCGTGGTCATGCGTGCGCTCGCGGTGTTTGTTCGCGGGCAGAATTTGGGGAAATTCTGCCGCCTCCGGCGGGCGTATTTGGGACAAGATGAAGTGGGCCAGCGTTTCCGGTCAGTTCGTCCATCGCGGTTCGGCGATGGCGAAGTAGTGCCAGTTCAGGTCGTTGACCTTGGCGCGGTAGACCATCGGCATGTTGTTGACCCAGGCTGCAAGGTTGGTCAGGTGCCAGGCCTCGTGTTCGTTGACGAAGAGCGTGCCCCATTGGACCGGTTCCCAGTCCTTTTCGGTGTCGGCGCGCGCCTTGAGGGTTTCGCAGACGCGTCGGGAGGCCGGGGTCAGCCAGTCCTCCGGCATGGCCCAGGTCCAGAGCCAGCTGTGGGTCTGGTCGTTCCACGATCCGACCACGCCATATTCTGCTATCGCCGACCGACCCTCGGCGGTGGTGAATTTGAAGAGACCCTCGTCGGGCAGAACGTCCCAGCGGCCATCGCCGGAGCCGATCCCAAGGCGCTCGTAAAGCTCCCGGGAGGAATCTGAGACCGTGGTGCAGAGGTCTTCGATCAGGTTGCGGTATTCCGGCGTTTCGTCGATCGCATGCCGGGCGTCGCAATTGCCGCAATGGTACCAGACGCCTTCCCCGTCGTAATCGGGGGCATCGTTTTTCTGGGGCTTTCTGAACCACTTGAGCATGGACGTCTCCTGCCGGGAGCCTGATGCAGTCTATCCCACGGAATGGCGGTATTTGGGCCGATCTGTGTTTCATGGCGCGATTTTTTGTTTGACGGTGTCAGGGCCGGTACCAACCGGGCTCTTCTGCGGTGGGTGCGACGGCCTGGACTCGTCCGGCGCGGCGGTTTTCTCGACCTTCACGCGCAGGTCGAACCACGCCGCCTGCCCGGTGATCGGGTCGGAGTTGGACCAGCGCAGGCCGTCGCCCTTGGGTGGCAGGAGTTCGTGGATGATGTGGTTGAGGAGGAACCCTTTGGTGGCCTCTGGCGCGTCGGGGTCGAGTGCCCAGGCACCCTTGCGCTTGCCGATGGCGTTCCAGGTCCACACGGTGTTTTCGTTCAGTGCGGCCATGTGGGCGACGGGCACGGTGATTTCGCCGTGGGGGGAGGTCACCTTGGCCCAGTCGCCTTCCGTGAATCCGTTCGCCTCCCAGATCTTCGTCGGCACATAGAGCGGGTTGCGGCCGTGGATTTGCCTCAGCCACGCGTTCTGCGAGCCCCAGGAGTGATACATCGCCATCGGGCGCTGGGTGAGGGCGTGCACATCAAAGCCTTCGTCGGCGTCGGAAAATGGCGGGTACCAGATGGGCAGCGGGTTCATGGTCTCGGCGTAGCGGGCCTTGAGATGCTCGGGCGGGGAGAGGCGGTGTTTGCCTTCGGCGGCAAGCTGGAAGCGGCGGAGGGGCTCGCACCAGAGAGTGAAGAGATAGGGGGTTGGCTGGTCGAAGAGGCCCAGATCGACCGCCCAGTTCTGATAGGCCATGTTCCACGGTTTGTAGAACTGGGCCTCGTCCGGGATGTGGCTGATCCAGAAGCTCCCCTGTTCGATGTATTTCTCGATCTGGTTGGGATTTGCCGGGCCGCGTCCGTGATCCTCGCCCTTGCCGCGCCAGCCTGCCAGCGGGCCGACGCCCGGTTTGCGTTCGTGGGTCTGGATGTAATGGGCGTAGTCTTCGTATTGCGCGCTGCCATCTTCGTTGACGAAGCCGGGGAGGCCGAGGCGGTGGCCGAGGTCGCAGAGGACGGACTGGAAACCCCTCACGTCGCGGTCGGGTTCGACCACCGGCCAGCGGATTGCGTCTGCGGCGGCCTCGGCTTCGCAGATCGGGCGGTCGAGAAGCGAGATGCAGTCGTGGCGTTCGAGATAGGTGGTGTCGGGGAGGATCAGGTCGGCATAGGCGACCATTTCTGACGAGTAGGCGTCGGAGTAGATGATCCGGGGGATGACGTATTCGCCGCTTTCGTCTTTGTCGGTCAGCATCTCCATGACGGCGCTGGTATTCATCGACGAGTTCCACGCCATGTTCGCCATGTAGAGCATCATGGTGTCGATCCGGTAGGGATCGCCAGCGTGCGCATTGGAGATCAGCATGTGCATCAGCCCGTGCGAGCTGAGCGGGTTTTCCCAGGAAAAGGCCTTGTCGATGCGGCGCGGCGTGGTCGGGTCGTTGATCGTGGGGCTATCGTGATGGGTCAGCAGGTCGTCGGGGCCGTGGATGAAGCCCAGATGCGGGCCGTCCAGAGGCTGGCCGGGTTGTGGCCGCGCGTGGGGTTTGGGGTGCGCCCAATAGGGCTTGGGATAGGGCGGTTTGAAGCGGAACCCACCTGGGGTTTCGACGCTGCCGAGGATGATCTGCAACAGGTGCAGGGCGCGGCAGGTCTGGAAGCCGTTGGAATGGGCGGAGATGCCGCGCATGGCGTGGAAGGAGACGGGGCGGCCGATCATTTTCGCATGGGTCTCGCCCCGGAAGTCGGTCCATTCACGGTCCAGTTCGATGGCCTCGTCGAAGGCCACGCGGGCGAGTTCGGCGGCGATGGCGCGGATGCGGTTCGCTTCGATGCCGGTCTTGGGGGCGACCGTTTCGGGGGCGTAGGTGTCGCTCAGGTAAAGCTCCGCCATGTGGTGCAGGACCGGGCGGTGGGTGATGCCGGCGTGGCGGTAGGTGGCCGACAGATCCGGCTGAACGCCGGGCTGATCGAAGGGCGCGGGCTTGCCGGTCTTGCGGTCGATGACGAGGGCCTTACCCGCTTCGTCCTTCAGGATCAGGCCGTGTTCGTCTGATTTCTCGTCGCTGTTCACCAGGCAGGGCGCGTCGGTGAAGCGGGCGAGGTAGTCGAGGTCGATTTTGCCCGCCTTCATCAGGCAGTGGACGAGCGACAGAATGAAGAGGCCGTCGGTGCCGGGCGTGATGCCGACCCAGTCGTCGGCCACGGCATTGTAGCCGGTGCGGACCGGGTTGACGCCGATCACCTTCGCGCCGCGCGCCTTAAGCTTGCCGATGCCCATCTTGATCGGGTTGCTGTCGTGATCCTCCGCCACGCCGAAGATCATGAAAAGTTTCGTGCGGTCCCAGTCGGGCTGGCCGAATTCCCAGAAGGACCCGCCCATCGTGTAGATACCTGCGGCGGCCATGTTGACCGAACAGAAGCCGCCATGCGCCGCGTAATTGGGCGTGCCGAAGGACTGCGCCCAATAGCTGGTGAAGGATTGCGATTGGTCACGCCCGGTAAAGAAGGCGAATTTCGACTGGTCGGTTTCGCGCAGCGGTTTAAGCCAGGAGGTGGCGGTTTCCAGCGCCTCTTCCCAGCTGATCTCCTCGAACTCGCCGGAGCCGCGCGGGCCCACGCGCTTCATGGGCGCACGCAGTCGGGCAGGCGAGAGGTGCTGCATGATACCCGAGGATCCCTTGGCACAGAGCACGCCCTTGTTCACCGGGTGGTCGCGATTGCCTTCGATATAGGCGACCTTGCCGTTCTTCAGGTGGACGTTGATGCCGCAGCGGCAGGCGCACATGTAGCAGGTGGTCTTTCGAACCTCGTCCGAAACCTTTGGCGATGTGTCCAGGACTGCGTTCATGTCATCTGTGCTTCCCGTTTCAATTGTTATGATCGGAATTCGGACAGAATGCGAGCCGTGTGTGCGAGGTTTCAGGACCAATCCCGGGTTACTGTTGGGTCCAGCGTCGGGGCAGTCGGAGAAGGCCGCCCGTTCGCCAGCCCAGGCCCCGAGATCCTGTTGCGATTCAATGGAATGGCTGGGCGATAGGGATGCGCTTGCGGCCACCCGATCCAGACGGGTATCGACCGAATTCCGATTGGGAATTGCCGCAATGCGAATTGGGAACAACCGTTGAGAGTCCCTCAAAGGGACGAAGACATCACATTATCGGAAGTCGTCGATTCTCAACCCGTGGAGCAAGGTGAAAGACAGCAGGATCGCCGTGCCCATCGTGGCATAGATCAACAGGCCCTGAGGCGCAGATACGCCCTGTGCTGCCACGCCGTAAAACGCCGTCAAAAACGCCATAGGTAGGCTGAAAAATACTGCCCCAAGTGCCATCATCATCCCAGCGAGTTGACCTCGCTCCTCCCGGACTTCTCCGTTGGGGAATTATAGGGACTATCTGGGACCCGATTGTCAACAAACTGTTGCAAAGCAATTCAGTCTGCCCGAATTGTGGGCGCAAACTCGCCTATAGGGCGATCGCGAACGGCCTTCAACAGGTCGATAAAGCCCGATATCTGATGTTTTGCTGCCTTTTTGCCCTTTTCGGCAGTGGCAAGGTTGGCTTCCCCAACGGCACCCAAAGGGTTCAGGTCCGAGGCGATCCAGCCATAAGACACGGGGCCGATGGGTTGGATTGTTGATGATTCGGCGGTCGAGACGAAATTTTCTGCCTTCTCCATGTCCACGAGTTCGGGCCGGAAGTGCAGCATCAGGGAGGTTTCCCGGTCGCCGCCGTGGATGCCGAAGCTGATCTCGTTTTCGGAGAACAGCCCCTCCGGCGCACCGAAATTGCCCCACTGGCATTTCACCGCGAACATGCCGGCATCGACGCGCAACTCACGCGCGAGGATCGAGATCAGGTCGAGATTGCCGCCGTGGCTGTTGACGATGACGAGTTTGCGGATACCGGCGCGGGCGACGGAGAGGCCGATTTCCTTCCAGATGCGCAATGCGTTTTCTGCCGTGAGGGTCAGTGTGCCTTTCGCGAAGAGGTGCTCGTTCGATTTGCCGATGGCCTGAACAGGCAGGATGCGGATATCCAGATCGTCCGGGCAGTTGGCGCGAAGCTCGTCCAGCATGCCTTCGGCGATCATCGTATCGACGCCAACCGGCAGGTGCGGCCCGTGCTGTTCGATGGCAGCCGTGGGCAGGATGGCGATGACCTTTTCAGGGTCGATATCGGAATATTCCGAAGCGCGGTACTCGGCCCAGTCAAAACGTCTCATGCGGTGATCTTCTCCGTATAGGTCGCGTCGAGGCGCATCTTGAGATACTCCGCGCCGGTGACGGGTGGGTATTTCGCCTCGCCCGTGCCCGGAAGCGCCTCGATCACCGCGTCGGGGTTGGGGTCGAGGAAGAAGGCGATGGAGCGGCGCGGGTTCTTCGGGATCAGCACGCGATGCGGGGTGGAGACGTAGATGTCGTTGGTCCAGCGCATCAGGCAGTCGGCGATGTTGATGACGAAGGCTCCGGGCACCAGCGGCACGTCGATCCAGTCCTTGCCGCGCGGCTTCACCTGAAGGCCGGGTTCGCCATCGCTGTAAAGCACGGTGATCGAGCCGTAATCGGTATGGGCGCCCGCGCCGATGCCTTGGGTGCCGTCGCTTCCGGGGTAGCGGAGCAGTCGGAGCGTGGCCAGCGGTTCGTCGAGATAGGGCGCGAAGTAATGCTCGGGCAGGCCGAGATCGAGGGCGATGGCACGGTGCAGGTCGGTGCCGAGCGCGTGGACCGCCTCGAAATAGGCCATGACCGTGTCGCGGAAGCCGGGCACGTCGGGCCAGGCGTTCATGCCCCGGAAGGGCTGGGTCGTCAGTCGCGGATCGTCGGGCGCGAATTCAAGGCCGGTGTTGAAGGCTTCCTTCCGGTCGACCTGTTCGGGCTGGCTGTCGTCGAGGTTTTCCGTGCCCGGCCCGGACCAGCCCCGGTTCGCGCCGATGGTGCGGATGTCGAGCTTGGCTTTCTCCTTCACTGGCAGGGCGAAGAAGCGGTCGGCAACGGCGAGCGTGTCGTCGATCAGGCTTTGCGGGATGCCGTGGCCGGTCACAAGGAAAAACCCGGTATCGCGGCAGGCGGCGGAGAGATCGGCGACGAATGCGTCGCGGTCGGCTCCGCTGGTGAAGCGGGACCAGTCGAGGACGGGGATATGCGTATCTGTCATGAGAGAAAACGATCCATCCTGCGCGCCACCCGGTCAAGATGCGCCTTGCGGCTTTCCGGGGTTGAGGCGTCCATGAGGTAATGGGCGGCGAAGGCGGTCTTCAGCTGCTTGGCGCAGAGAAGGCCGACACCCCGGAAGAGGGTGCGCTTACCCGGCGCGCCGACGAAGAGGGTCAGCCAGCGCGACGCGCCGCAGGTGGTGAAGACGCCGAGGCGGGTGATGTGCGACAATCCGCGCGCAATGGTACGGCGTTCGGGCGTTGGCATCAGGAACGCGGTCTCCGGCAGGAAGACACGGTCGAGCCAGCCCTTGAGGATCGCGGGCAACCCGTACCACCATGTCGGGTAGACGAAGATCAGCGTGTCACACCATTTGAGGTTGGCGACGTCTTCGGCTACGGCCTTGGTATTCTCGTTCGCGTCCTCGTAGCAGTCGAGTTCCGCGCCCGAGAGGACGGGTGAGAAACCGTTGGCGTAGAGGTCGACGACGCGCACCTCCGCGCCTTTCTCGGACAGCTTGGACAGCACGAGGTCGCGGATGGCGGAGGTGAAGCTGCCTTCCTTGGGGTGGCAATAGACGACGAGGGCCTTCATCTCACAGCGCCTGCATTTCCTGCTCGACCCGGTCGAGAAAGGCGGCGCGTTTTTCATCCGTCGCCCGGTTCATGTCGTAGAGCGCGAGGTAGCGCATCTTTTCCGGCCGCGTCACATGCCAGATCGCGCGGGTGAAATGTTTGCGCGGTGGATCGCCCGCGCAGAAGGCCCGCCACCGCGTTCCGCCATAGGTGGTGATAGCGGCGAGTTTTTGGATATGGGTGAGGTTCGGCGTGACCTTGCCATCGACCAGCTTGAAGGAGACGCCGGGCAGGAACACCCGGTCAAGGAAACCCTTGAGGATCGCCGGGTAGCCGAAGTTCCAGACCGGGAAGGAGAAGATCAGCGCATCTGCCGCGCGGAGGCGGTCGACATAGGGTTGCACCGGACCACAGTTGCCGGGCTCATCGTGATAGGCGCGGCGTTCGGCTTCGGTCAGGACCGGCTGGAACCCTTCGGCGTTGAGATCGCAGTCATCCACTTCCCATCCGCGTGTCGTAAGCGTCTCCACGATCTTAGTGTGGAGTGCCGCGCCGAAGCTTTCCGGGCAGGGATGGGCAAAGAGGACGAGGGCCCGGGTCATTGCCCCCCCTCCGCCACCTGTCCTGGTGGTACGGGGAGGAGCCTCCGGCGGGAGTATTTTTGACAGGATGAGGGGCGCAGGTAAGGTTGCGTTAACCTTGCCGCCTCATTGAGGGAGTTGCGGTACAGGCTGGAGAGCCGATGACCGCACAGGGTGATGGGTCCGTTGCGATTCACGCCAACCCCGGTTCGACCTGTGTTGTCGGACCGGGGTTTTTCCTGTCCATCATCCTGTTCGAAATACTCCGGGGGAGTGCGAGGGGGCAGCGCCCCCACGCCATGCGCGGCGCCGGAGGCGGCGCAACGGTTCATTTGGCGGCCTGCAGTTTCGGATAGGCGTACATGGCGCTGAAATCCCAGTCCGGGTCGTCCCAGGCGATCATCTTGCCGGGGTTCAGCAGGCCCTTGGGATCGGCCTCCTGCTTGAAACGGAGTTGCCGGTCGTCGACCGTCTGCCGTCCGCCTTCTTCCAGAGTGTAGCGATGCGGGTTGAAGATCATCGCGCCCGCGTCTTCGTGCATCTTCACGATCTCGTCGAGCCGTTCTTCGGTCATGAACTTCACAAGCGAGAGCCCGGCGAAGATCACGCGGCCGCCTTCGCGAAGCACTTCGAGATGTTGCAGCACTTCGGGTGAAAGCGCGCCCTGCATCTTCTCGATCAGTTCCTTGTGCTGTGGATAGCCGTAGCGGACCTGCAGGTAGGTGATCGAGGGATCGACCTTCAGCGCACGGAGCGTGGTGTGGTTCCAGCCGTATTCGAAGACCGGGCCGGGATTGCGCGCCCAGTCGTGATCGTCGTTGCGGTAGATGAGCTTCGATTCCGGGCGGCGTCTGAGAAAGGTCAGGAAGCCGTCCATGGAGTGCGGGGCGACCATCAGGCCGATCATGTTGGTGCCGGTTTCCACATAAGGCGCGACGCGCTGGAAATAGTCCTTGGCGATGGGGGCCTCGAAGACGGAGGCCAGCTTGATGAGGATGCCGTCCTGATTGGCGAGGTCCTCGGCGAAGCGCACCGCGTCCATGAAATCATCGGTGGCGACGAACATCTCGACCCAGTCATAGGCGGGGGCCAGCGGCATCTCGATTTCGGTGATGATGCCGTTGGTGCCATAGGCGTGAGAGACGCGGGGGAGTTCCTCGCCGCGGAACTCCAGTATGCGGGGTTCGGCTTCCATCGTCACGACGCGGAGGCGGATGATGTTGCCGAGATCGCGGAGTGAGCCCCATGTGCAGGAGCCGACGCCGCCGGAGCCGCCGGCGATGAAGCCGCCGATGGTGGCGGTGGCCCAGGTGGAGGAGAACATGCGGAGTTCCTGGCCCGAATGCTCCTTGGTCGCAGCGTCGAGGTCTTTCAGCAGCACGCCCGGTTCGGTTATGACGCGTCCGGGGTGGATTTCCTTGACGTGGTTCATGTGGCGGAGGTGCATGACGCAGCCGCCTGCCAGCGGCATGGCCTGACCATAGTTGCCGGTGCCCGCGCCGCGTGTCGTCACCGGGCAGTCATGGGCGTAGCAGGTCTTTAGGATCTCGATGACCTCGGCCTCGTTCTTCGGGCTGACCACGAAATCGGCGGTGACATGGTCGAGGCGCGTTTTCAGGACCGGTGAGTACCAGAAGAAATCGCGGCTTTTCGCCTTGATGGCGGCCTCGCTCTCGTCGATCTCGAGGTGACTGAGCGCAGCTTTGGCGGCGGCGATGTTCGGTTGCATCAGCGGGTCTCCATGAGCGGATCAAGGTCGGAATAGGCGGGCAGGGTGGTGTCGATGGCGCGGCCTTTGCGCAAGACGATGCGGTCGGATTGCGGGCGGGCGAAAAGCTCGGTCCAGTCGCGGGCGTTGCAGATCACCAGATCGGCGGGTGCTCCGGGGGCGAGCGAGGGCGCGGTGAAGCCGCAGGCGCGGGCCGGGTTTGCGGTGAAGGCGTTGACCCAGTCCTTGCGGCTGTGATCGAGATGACCGATGCGGGTGGCCTGACGCATGACTTCGATCATGTCGAGATCGCCATAGGCGTAGAACGGGTCGCGGGTGTTGTCGGAGGCGAAGCTGACATTGATGCCGCGGGCGACCATCTCATGCACCAGCGTGATGCCGCGGTTGCGGGGCGTCCGGTCCGCGTGGCGGTCCTGCAGGTAGAGGTTGCACATCGGCAGGCTGACGACGTTGATCCCGGCCTTGGCGACAAGGTCGAGCGTGTCCATCGCGCGGGCCTCGTCCTGAGTGGAGAGCGAACAGCAATGGCCGACAGTGACGGGTTTGCTCCAGCCGGTTTCCAGCACGGTTTCGGCAATGAGGCGGAGGGTTTCCGACGAGGCATCCATCGTCTCATCGGTGTGGAAATCGACGCCCAGATCGCGGGCCCCGGCGAGGTCGAAGAACTCGGTCAGGCGCTGCGGGAGGTCGGGGACCGGGTAGGTGACCATGCCGAGGATGCCGCCGGATTCCGCGACGATATCGGCTGTCGCGGCGTAGTCGTTCTTGATGCTTTCCGTTGTATCGCAACCGATCAGGCTGGAGCCCTGAAGGTCGATGCGGCCCGCCCATGTGTCGCGCAACTCGCGGAAAACGGGCCAGGAAATCCGGTCCTGCGGGGAGAGGCTGTCAAGGTGGGTGCGGATCGCGCGCGTGCCGTGGGCATAGGCGCATTTCAGGCCGAACTCCATGCGGGCGGCGACGTCTTCGGCGGACCAGTTGGCCGTTCGGTCGGCGGCGACCGTGGTGATCGCTCCGTTGAATGTGCCATCGGGATTTGATGCACGGGGCCAGATGTGGCCCTTGTCGAGATGGGTGTGCATGTCGGTGAAACAGGGGAAGGCCATGGCGCGGGCCATGTCGATGAACTCACCGGGATCGTCGGTAATCTCCCCGTTTTTCAAGGAGATGTCGGTGAGTGTCAGGTCGTCGTCCACGCCGATCAGGCAGCCGGGCACGGTCAGGTTGGCCAGCGTGACGTGACGGTCGGGTATGTCTTTGAAGCCGCTCATCAGTCCCTTTTCAATGCGCTTTCGTGCCACTTGCGGAGCGCAAGGTGGCTGATGGTGGAGGTGATTGCGAAGATCACGATGCCCATGGTGGAGATCAGGATGAGGGCAGCGTAGAGGCGGCCGAAATTGAAGCGGTAGGAGGCTTCGAGCAGTGTCGAGGCAAGGCCGAGGCCGGTGCCGGATCGGCCGATGACGAATTCGGCCACCACCGCGCCGATCAGCGCGAGGCCGCCCGCGATCTTCAGGCCGCCGAGGAAGAAGGGGAGAGCCGAGGGCGCGGCGAGGTAGCGGAGGCGCTGCCAGCGGGTGGCGCCGTAGATGGTGAAGAGGTCTTCGAGGTTGTGGTCGGCGCTTTTCAGTCCAATGGTTGTGTTTGATAAGATTGGGAAAAATGCGACGATCCACGCGCAGGCGAGTGCCGCCGCGAAGGCGCTGCCCATGTAAATTTGCAGAAGGGGCGCCACCGCGATCACCGGGGTCACCTGAAGGATGACGGCATAGGGAAAGAAGCTCATCTCCGCCCATTTCGACTGGGTGAAAGCGACCGCGAGGGTGACGCCGCCGAGGATGGCGAGGATCAGGGCGAAGAAGGTCAGCCGGCTGGTTGTGAGAAGGGCAGGCCAGAGGATGGCCCAGTCTTCCACGACGCTGTCCCAGACGGCGAGGGGGCCGGGGAGGATGTAGTGGGGAACCTCGTTGATCGTGACGTAGAGGTGCCAGGCCAGGAGCGAGAGGGCCATGACGAGGCTGGGCAGCGTCCACTTGGCGATGCGGTTGATCTTAGCGCGGCGGGTGCGGGCGGCTTCTTCGGCGTCGATGACGGGGGCGGTTTCGGAGATGGTCATTTCAGGCCCCCAAATGTCTCGAAAACCGGGGTCGGTATCGCGTCGGTGTTGCGTCGGTAATACGTCGGTGCGTGCGCACCGACGTTCGGTTGCGCATCACAGCCTTCTGAAGGCTGTGAGAGGGAGTGTTCTGAAAACTCCACGGCCATCATGCGGCCTCTCCGATGGCTTCGCCGAGCGCCTCGGATGCGGCGCGGGTGTGGACGGCGTATTCGGCGGAGGTGCGGAATTCTTCGGATCGCGGATAGGGCGTATCGACCTCAAGCTCGTGGATAACGCGGCCCGGGCGGGCGGCCATGACGATGATGCGGTCGGAGAGGAAGACGCTCTCGAAGACCGAATGGGTGACGAAGATCACCGTGCAGCCGATGGCGGCTTTCAGTTCAAGCAGATCGTTGTTCAGCTTGAAGCGCGTGATCTCATCCAGCGCCGCGAAAGGTTCGTCCATCAGGATGAGGCGGGGCTTGGTGACCATCGCGCGGGCGATGGAGACGCGCATCTTCATGCCGCCGGACAACTCTCGGGGATAGGAATTCTGGAATTTCTCCAGCCCGACCAGCTTGAGCGCCTGAAGGATGTCGTCCTTGACCGCGTTGTAGGACGTGCCGCGCAGGCGAAAAGGGAGATAGACGTTCTGGGCGACGGTGGCCCAGGGCATCAGCGTCGGTTCCTGGAAGACCACGCCAAGGTCGTCGGTGCCCCGTCCGCCCGCCCATTCGATCTTGCCGCGGGTCGGGTGCATCAGGCCGGAGATGAGACGCAGCGCGGTGGACTTGCCGCAGCCCGACGGGCCGAGCAGCGACATGAAATCCCCGTCATTCACGTTGAGATTCATGTCGCGAAGCGCTGTCACTTCGCCCGCGAAGGTCTTCTCGACATGGCTCATCGTTAGCAGCGCGGGCCGCTCGGAGATCGGGTGCTGGGTGCTCATGGGTTTTGAGGCCCCGGGGCAAGCCCGGGGCTTCGCTTCGCTCAGTTCTTCAGGTCCATGCCGATGCCCTGACCCACGAATTGCGTGTCATAGGCGGCTTTCCAGTCGATATCGGCATCGATGACGCCAGCTTCGACCATCTTGTTGAAGAAGTCTTCGACCTTGGCGTCGGTGATGACGCCGATGCCCATGGTCTCGGCATCGCCGCTATCCACGATGCCGTATTCCTTCATCTTCTCGATGGCATAGGCGATCTTGTCGTCGGTCATTTCCGGGTTGGCTTCCTGGATCAGCGCGTTCGCGGCCGAGGGGTCGCCGTAAAGATAATTGTACCAGCCTTTGATCGAGCCTTCGACGAAGCATTTCACCGCATCCGGTTTCTCGGCAATGGTGTCGGCCATGGCTTCGATCGTGGTGGCATAGGTCGAGTAACCCGCGTCGGCGATCAGGAAGACGTCCGGCGTGAAGCCGCCCTCTTTCTCCACCAGGAACGGCTCGGAGGAGAGATAGCCCTGCATGCCCGCATTCTCGTTGGCGAGGAAGGGGGCCGGGTTGAAGGTGTAGGGTTCGCGCTGCTCCGGCGTGAAGCCATAGGCCGCGATCATCCACTGGTAATAGGATTGATAGCCGTTGTCGCCGATGAGCAGCGTGAGATCCTTCAGACCCTCCCAGCTTGCGGCCTTGCCCGGATGGGTGACGATGACCTGCGGGTGTTTCTGGAAGATCGCGGCGACGGAGACGACCGGCACGCCTTCCTTCACGGCAGAGAAGGCTTGAAGCAGGTCGCCGCCCATGTGGAAGTCGATCCGTCCCGCCAGCATCAGCGCGCGGTTGTTCACCTGCGGACCGCCGGGCAGGATGGTGACCGCGAGGCCGCATTCTTCGTAGGTTCCGTCGGCGACGGACTGGTAGAAGCCGCCATGTTCGGCCTGTGCGACCCAGTTGGTGCCAAAGCTGACCTCGGTCAGATCCTGAGCGAGTGCCGGGCCGGCCACCAGCGTCGCGGCTGCGGCAACAGCGAATTTCGTCTTGTGAGACATCCCCTCACCTCCTGTTGGTTTCTTGCCCGGACTATGGCGTCGTTTGCGGCAGGGGCCATTTCAGCGGCGCATCCGCCGGTCAGTGTCCCGGATTTTGCCCGAGAATGTGTCAGATACAATCGATTCGCACGATTTTTCAGCAAAGTCTTTCGCCTTGCCTTGATCGGATGCCGGAGCCACGCTGAGCGCAGGTCAAGAGAGCGAGGCCATGGACGAGATAATTGCAATCCAGCCGAACGACATAGCACCGCCCTTTGCGCGGTATGCGCATGGGGTGATCGTGCCGGCAGGGTATCGGCTGATCCTGACATCCGGGCAGTTGGGGCTGGGGGCGGATAGTACAGTGCCGGAGAGCGCAGAGATGCAGGCAGAGATCGTGTTCGGGAACCTGAGCTCGATCCTGGCCGCCGAAGGTGCCGGACCGGGCGACGTGCTGAGGCTGAACGCTTTCGTGACCGACCGGGCGCATATGGCGGGCTATATGGCGGCGCGGGACCGCTGGCTGGCGGAGGTGGCGCGCCTGCCTGCTTCGACGCTGGTGATCGTGTCGGGCTTCACGCGGGAAGAATTCAAGGTCGAGGTGGAGGTGACGGCGGCGGTGCCGGCGTGAGGCGCGCCCGGAAATCGCACCGGTGGACCGGTTTCAGTGACGAACGCGCGGAACGCACGAGGTTGCGCCGGCTTCGCCGTCGCGACGCGGGGGTTTCACCCCCGCACCCCCAGGATATTTTGGGGCCGATAATGGGCTGAGGTTGGAGAGATGCCTGGGAGGTTGTTTCTGGAGACGCCGGTTGCCGAGGTGGCGGCGCTGTTAGGTGCCGAAAGCTGGCCGCTGGATGAGCCGCCGCGTCGGAACATTGCGCCGGGGCAGGAGGTTCTGGTTTTTCAGGATGGTGGGCTGGCCCGTATGCGCTGGGGGATGATCCCGGTGGGGCGGGTCAATGCGCGGGGGCGGCCGGTGATGGAGACGATCGTCAATGCGCGGTCGGAGACGGTGTTCGACAAATCCGCTTTTGACGGTGTGCGGCGGGCGGTGGTGCCGGCGGACGGGTGGTACGAATGGACCGGGGAAAAGCGGCGGAAGCAGGCGTGGCGGTTGAGGGGTGCGGATGGCGTACCGCTTTTCTTCGCCGCGATCACCGATGTCTGGGAGGCTCCGGGAGGGAAGACCGTGCCGCAGGTGGCGACGGTGACCTGCGAACCGAACGAAGATGTGCGCCCCATTCATCACCGGATGGGCGTCTTTTTATCGGCGGACGCGGTAACCGTCTGGCTGGAGGGGGCAGAGGAGGAGGCGCGGGCCTTGATGGTGCCCTTGCCGGAGGGTGTTCTGGCAATCGAAAAGGCAGATGACGTCGACTGGGATGCGGCGTGAGTGTCGCATTGCATGATCCGCGCTGCTGAACTACGCTGCAATGCAGCATTTCGGACTGGAGAGTCGTTGTGGCGGGCAAGATCATCACTGTTGCGCAGCAGAAGGGTGGCGCGGGAAAGACGACGATCGCGGCGAACCTTGCCGTCGCACTTTCGCGCATGGGCAAGACCGTGTCACTTCTGGATACCGATCCGCAGGGCTCGCTGGGGCGCTGGTTCATGACGCGGCGCGATCATGGCGATCCGGGGATGACCTTCTCCACCGCCAGCGCCTGGGGCGTCAGCTATGAATGCGACAAGCTCCGAAAGGAAGCCGATTACATCTTCGTCGACACGCCGCCCAAGATCGACAGCGATCTGAAGCCGGCCATTCGCGAAAGCGATCTTGTGATCGTGCCGGTTTCCGCCAGTCAGGTCGATGTCTGGGCGACGGAAGGGGTGCTCGACATGGCGCAGCGCGAAAAGGCGGAGGTTCTGGTCGTTCTGAACCGGGCCAAGGCGGGCACGCGCGTGGCCGAGGATGTGGACAAGAGCCTGAGGTCACTGGGTGTGACGCGCGCGAAGACCACGCTGGGCCATCGGGTCGCCTTTCCCGAGACGATGGGCGTCGGCAAGGGCGTTCAGGAACGTGGAAAAGGCGCTTGGGCGGAGGAGATTGCGGCGCTGACCAGGGAAGTCGTCAAGCGTTTGGGCTGAAGCGGATCCTGCCCTATTTGCTCAGGCGCAACACGGTCGGAACGACCTTCTTTTCCTTTTTCAGCACGATGGTTTCACCCTGGAACAGCACTGAATTCGGTTCCGTGCTTTCCAGTACCTGCGCTGTCCATTCCGGCGAGAACATCTTGGAAAAGAGCCCTGGTACGCTGTGGACCACATTGTGCATGCCAGTAATCGCCACCGCGACCACGGCAATCTGGACCAGCTTGTAGCCAAAGCCGCTGAACGGGAAGAACAGAAGCAGAAATGCAGCGAGGATCAGCGAGGCACCGGTTTCGGTTGCCATGATCAGGTTCGGATCCTCGCCGAGCATGGCGGTGCCGGTATAGCGATAAAGCCCGATCCGCACGGCAAGGACGGACACAACCGCCAGAAGCGCCGCAATCGGCACGCCGCATTTCATCCAGACGTCATGCCTCCAGTCGGGCAACACGGAAACCTCGACTCCGCCCGTCTCGTCGGTCTCGAACCGGTTGACGCGGCTCCGGAATGACTGGGCAGGACCAGCGTTGCCCATTGGACTGCTCATGACGGACTATCTCCAAGATCTCACGCCAATGTTTCCGATAAACCGGGCAAAAAAGCGGCGAAAACTTAAAAAATCGCTGGCGCTAAGGCATCGGGATCGGGGTGGTGACCTTGGGCACGTCATAGCCTTTCTGCACGGCCGGACGTTCCGCGATCCGCATATACCAGTCACGCACGTTGGGAAATTCGCTCAGGTCGATCTGCTGCCATTCGAAGCGGCTGGCCCATGGCCACGTGGCCATATCGACGATGGAATAGTCGCCCGCGATGAAATCCCGCCCTTCAAGACGCCTGTCGAGAACACCGTAAAGACGCTTTGCCTCCGCGCCATAGCGTTCCTCGGCATAAGCGCAGGTTCCGGCCTTGAAACGCAGGAAGTGGTGCGCTTGTCCCAGCATCGGGCCGAACCCGCCCATCTGCCACATCAGCCATTCCATCGCTTCCCATTTCGAGCCTTCGGGCAGGAATTGCCCGGTCTTTTCGGCAAGCCAGAGCAGGATGGCACCCGATTCCATCAGGTGAAAACCGGTCTCCCTCTCGCGGATCGCGGGGATTTTGTTGTTGGGAGAGATGGCGAGGAAGTCCGGCGCGAACTGTTCGTTCTTGCCGATATCAATGGCGTGGGCCTTGTAGGGGAGGCCCATTTCTTCCAGCGCGATAGAGACCTTGCGGCCATTGGGCGTGGTCCAGGTGTAGAGATCGATCATGCGACGGGCTCCTTGTGGCTGTGGCGAAGCATCGCTTCCCGGATGGCGATGAAGGTGGTGGCGCCGACGATCACCGCGCCGCCGAGAATGACCCAGCCATCCGCCGGTTCGGAAAAGAAGATCGCGCCGGTTGCGACCGACCACACGAGTTGCAGGAAGACGACCGGCTGGGTGACCGAGACGGGTGCATCGGCGAAGGCGAGTGTCATGGTGAAATGGCCCGCCGTGGCAAGGGAGGCAACGACGAACATCCAGAAGATCTGGATTGGGGTCGGTGTCTGCCAGACGGCTGCGGCAAAGGGGAAGAGGCAGATCGTGACGGTGATCGACAGCATGGCGACCACGACCGTGGGCGACACCTCATCGGTCATGCGTTTTGCCGTCAAGTAGCTGACAGAAAAGACGATTGCGGCGCCGATCATGGCAAAATGACCATCGGACAATTCGCGAAAGCCCGGGCGCAGAATGATAAGGGCACCGACGAACCCCGCCGCAATGGCCAGAAGGCGACGGCTGGCGAGCCTCTCTCCGAGGAACAGGGCGGCGCCGATGGTGATGTAGATGGGGGCCATGTAGTTCATGGCGGTGACCTCGGCGATGGTGATCCGTGTCATCGCGTGGAACCACAGCATGACGCCCAGGCTGTGAGCAAAGCCCCTGATCCAGAACAGTTTTTTCTGGCGCGCCGTCAGCTGCGCCCGGCGCAGGGCCTTCAGCATCGGCAGCAGGAAGATGATGCCGAGCAGGTATCTGAGAAAGGCGCTTTCGGGGGCGGGGAGGTTTTGTCCGCCGTGTTTGACCGCCGCAGTGACCCCGACAAAGAGGAGCCCGGTCAGAACCATCCAAAGGACCGCGCGCAGGGGGCGCTGGGTTCGGACAGGTTTCAGGGGTGGGTGGGGTTCGGCCATGCCACTTCTTGCGCCGGGTGGCGGGGGCGTGCAATCCCGGTTCGCCGGGGCGGTGCGTTGCGCCCGCTAATCCGGGCGCAAGACATTGATATCAAACCAAGGAAATGTTTTCCGCACTCTCGCGACCGTCACGTCCGGCTTGCAGGTCGTAGGTGACTTTCTGGTTGTCGGCGAGGCCGGTCAGGCCGGAGCGTTCGACGGCGGAAATATGAACGAAAACGTCCTTGCCACCTTCATCCGGTGCAATAAAGCCATAGCCTTTGGTGGTGTTGAACCACTTGACGGTGCCGTTGGGCATGGAGATTCTCCCAATTAAATCAATCCGTTCGCGATATTGCAACGGGGTGGCCAGAGCGTTCGTATCGATCTGAGGCCGGTTAGGGAGACAGGGTCGAGGCAGAAGGTAGCGCTGCGTATTTACGAAATTTCGAATTTCTACGCAAGAAAAGAACGTAACGGTTACCATTCATTAGCCGTCCTGCGCGCGGTGGATTTCTGACCGTTTTGTACGTCTTCTGGAGGGGCCGGATACCGTTTTGTACCAGCGGGCGTGCGCCCGGGTTAACGAGAACTTGCGCCTTGCGCGTGGCAAACGCATATGTCGGCGCGTATCGGGAGGCGCGGGCATGATCTGGACAGGCGTGGTGATGGGGCTGGCGGGAACGCTGGCGATGGATCTCTGGGCCTGGCTGCTGTCGCTCGCGGGACAGCGGAAGCCCAACTGGGCGATGCCGGGGCGCTGGCTGGGGCATGTGTTTCGCGGCCGCGTCTTCCATGACGATATCGGCGCGGCGGAACCGGTGGAGCGCGAACTGAGCCTGGGCTGGGCGCTGCATTACGGGGTCGGTGTGCTTTATGGCGTGGTCTTCGTCCTGCTGGCGGGGCGGGATTGGCTGGCGGCAACCACGTTCCTGCCGCTCTGGGTGTTCTCGGTCCTGACCATCGCGGCGGGCTGGTTTTTGCTGCAGCCGGGGATGGGGCTGGGCTGGGCGGCGTCGAAGACACCGAACCCCTGGAAAACCCGCCTTATGGGGCTGATCGCGCATACGATGTTCGCCGCGGGCATGTGGCTGGGCGCAATGCTATGAAAAAAGGCGCGCGGGTCCCCGCACGCCTTTCGCTGTTCGATCCGGGTGTGGCTTACGCCAGCGCCAGGTTCTCTGCCGACTCGCGACCGTCGCGACCGGACTGAACGTCGTAGGTCACTTTCTGGTCGTCGGCGAGGCTGGTGAGGCCCGAACGCTCAAGCGCGGAAATATGGACGAAAACGTCCTTGCCGCCGGATTCCGGGGCGATGAAGCCGAAGCCTTTTTGGGTGTTGAACCACTTCACTGTGCCATTGGCCATGTGATGTCTCCTAGATGAATTGCTGCCCACGACATGCGGCAGCCCGGCTTGGTCGGTCTTGATCGAAAGACTGAAAGCCGTGTTAGGGGAGACAGTGGGTCGATAGAGAATAACGTTCGCAAGGGGGCGTGTGACAGGTCGGCGGGCGTTTGGCAAGGAAATTCGGGGGTTGGGTGAAAGCCGCGCTGCCGATGATTATATATCGGAGAGGCGACACAGGAGGGTCGGCACATGGATATCGAGACACTCACGAGCCTGTTTGGCTGGATGCTGGTGATCAACACCGCCATCTATACATTCGCGGCGGCGTTCATCATCTTCGCGCGGGACTTTACCGTGAAGGTGGAGGCGCGGATCACCGGCGTGCCGGAGGAGGCGTGGCCGAGGTTGTTCATGGATTACCTCAGCCGGTACAAGATCGGGATTTGTTTGTTCAATCTGGCGCCTTGGTTGGCGTTGGTGATTGTGGGGTGAGGGGGGCGGTTTAAGCCACTCGGCGAAGATGTGGAGTGCAGAACGGTGAAGGGCGCATGAAGTTCACTGACGAAGAAAAGCGTGAGATCCTCGGGAATCTGCCCCAGCGCCTCGTTGTGATCATAGTTTTCATTGTATTCGGTGCATTGTATGGAAACCTTCAGATGGACTCACTTGGTGAGTGGGTCGCCGGACTTGTCGTCTGTGGGGGAATTATCTGCGGCGACGTCGTGATCAAGAAACTCAGAAAAGAGTGACGCGGGCGGCGTAGGGTGCGCATTTTGCGCACCGTTGTGCGAGCGGTTCGGTCGATTGGTGCGCAGGATGCGCACCTTACGCTGGCTGCTTGCTAGTCTGTTGTTTTCACGCAATGTCGATTTGTTTCAGCTGACCATTCTTTTTCAGATCGAATATGAACGGCGCCGAGTGGCTGTTGGCAACGTCAATCAGTCTCAAGTGTGATCGGATCAGCCGGACGTATGTTGTCCATCTGTGTTCATTTGCACCAGGCAAATAGATGCATCGAACTCCATGCTGCTTAATTGCTTCTAGCTCAGTGTCGCGAATGTGAAATTTCCAGTCTTGCGTTAGAACCACCCATCCCTTGCGCCCCGTTATCTCTAGCCACTCATCGTCCGGCATGTCGGGAGCAAATTTTTCTCCGCTATGCCACCGGACAGAGAATGGTGGGTCCATCGCGCTCAGTGTCTTTGGAAGGCGTGAGCCTATGTTCTTGTCAAAGTAGAAAACTGTTTTGGCCAAAGCTTAGATTTCCATAATTCCTTCGAACTTCAACGCGTCGGCAATCAGTTCTCGCGTGATCCCATAGTCCTCAGAAATGTCATTTACTGCGACCCCGAGCCTATGTTGCTCCAAAATGGCGCGAGTCAATATTCCACTTACGTTTGGCGAACCAAAGCAAATTCTAGGATCAATTACTACCGAACTGTCAAGTCCGTTCAATTTCCACTGAATAACACTTCCGTCGTCACCGTAATTGAACTCCACAAGGCGGTCTTGTATAAATTCCCGCCAGATGTATTGGCCGTTTTCGTTGGCAACGATCAACTGATGCGGATGAATTGTGCTCATGCCATCAGCGTCCAAGAGAATATCTACGCCATCGGATTGAAATCGCTCCGTTGCGAAAGGATAATTGGACGCAAGACGTTTGGAGAAATACTTTCTGGCTTCCCGTATGGCAGAAAGCTTGACGCCATGCTTTCTTAACTTCGCAACTACCGCAACTTCGATTAGCTGTAGAAACGTTAGGCCATTTCCGCTGGCTCTTGATGAAACCACGGGCAATTTCTGATCGTATGTCTTTTCCCACGAAGAGACGGTCTGCGGTGAAACGCGAGCATACCTTGCCGCTTCTCCGACCTTATATGTCGGAACTTCCAAGCGCTCACGCCAAAATTCTGTTGGATGCATGCTCACGACATAGACCTTGCCTAGGTTTTGATGGCCAAAACAAGACCATCAGCATAAATCAGCGAAGCTATGTGGCATTCTATTGCTCGACTATAGAGTAAACTTTGATGCAAAGTCGGGATCGGCCACAGCGCACCATAACACCTCAACCGGGTGCCGCACGCAGTTTTGCTGTGCAAAACCGCTTTCGCGCACGCGTCGAACCGGGAAAGTGCCGGGCTGAAGCCCGGCCTACCTTGAGAACTTCTTGTGTTTCAGGCGTTTGGGTTCGACGGCATCCGGTCCCAGCCGCCGCTTCTTATCTTCCTCGTAATCCTCGAAGTTGCCCTCGAACCACTCCACATGGGCCTCGCCCTCGAAGGCCAGGATATGCGTACACAGGCGGTCGAGGAAGAAGCGGTCGTGGCTGATGATGACGGCGCAGCCGGCGAAGGCCTCGATGGCGTCTTCCAGGGCGCGGAGGGTTTCGACGTCGAGGTCGTTGGTCGGTTCGTCGAGGAGGAGGACGTTGCCGCCCGATTTCAGGAGCTTGGCCATGTGGACGCGGTTGCGTTCGCCGCCTGAGAGGAGGCCGACCTTCTTCTGCTGGTCGCCGCCCTTGAAGTTGAAGGCGGAGCAGTAGGCGCGGCTGTTCATCTGGGCGTCGCCCAGTTCGATGATCTCGGCGCCGCCGGAGATTTCCTCCCACACGGTCTTGTTCGCATCGAGCGCGTCGCGGGACTGGTCGACGTAAGCCAGCTCCACGGTGTCGCCGTAGCTGACCTCCCCGGCGTCGGGCTGTTCCTGACCGGTGAGCATGCGGAAGAGGGTGGATTTACCGGCGCCGTTGGGGCCGATGACGCCGACGATGCCGCCGGGCGGGAGGTCGAAGGAGAGGTCCTCGATCAGTTGCTTGTCGCCCATGTGTTTGGAGAGGTGTTCGACCTCGATCACTTTGCTCCCCAGGCGCGGGCCGTTGGGGATGATGATCTGGGCGCGGTTGAGCTTTTCGCGCTCGGACTCGTTCGCCATCTCGTTATAGCGGTCGATCCGGGCCTTCTGCTTGGACTGGCGGGCCTTGGCGCCTTGGCGAATCCAGTCGAGTTCGCGTTCCAGCGTGCGTTGCTTGGCCTTGTCCTCCCGCGCTTCCTGTTCGAGGCGCTTTGCCTTCTGTTCGAGCCAGGCGGAGTAGTTGCCTTCGTAGGGGATGCCGCGGCCGCGGTCGAGTTCGAGGATCCATCCCGTAATATCGTCGAGGAAGTAGCGGTCGTGGGTGACGATCAGGATCGTGCCCTTGTAGTCGATCAGGTGCTGCTGGAGCCAGGCGATGGTTTCGGCGTCGAGGTGGTTGGTCGGTTCGTCGAGGAGCAGCATGTCGGGCGCTTCGAGGAGCAGCTTGCAGAGCGCGACGCGGCGGCGTTCACCGCCGGAGAGGGTTTCGACTTGCGCCTCATCGGGCGGGCAGCGAAGCGCTTCCATCGCGACGTCGATCTGGCTGTCGAGGTCCCAGAGGTTCTGGGCGTCGATCTCGTCCTGAAGCTGCGCCATCTCGTCGGCTGTCTCGTCGGAGTAGTTCATCGCCAGTTCGTTGTAGCGGTCCAGCTTGGCCTTTTTCTCCGCCACGCCGAGCATGACGTTTTCGCGGACGTTGAGGGTCTCGTCCAGTTGCGGCTCCTGCGGCAGGTAGCCGACCTTCGCGCCCTCGGCGGCCCAGGCTTCACCGGTGAAATCCTTGTCGATCCCGGCCATGATGCGCATGAGCGTCGATTTACCCGCGCCATTGACGCCGACGACGCCGATCTTGACGCCGGGGAGGAAGGAGAGGCGGATGTTCTCGAAGCACTTCTTGCCGCCGGGATAGGTCTTGGAGACGCCATCCATGTGGTAGACGTATTGGTAGGCTGCCATGTCATTCTCTCCCGCGCCGGTGATTGGCTCCCTCGTAGCCAAAGGCATCGGCAAGGGCAATCAGGCTATCCCGGTGGGTGCGCCTGTGCGGAGCAATTCGTACATCAGCAGGCTGCCGGCGACGCCGAGGTTCAGTGAATCGGTGCCGGGGCGCATCGGGATGCGGACACGGGTGGTGCAGAGGTCTTCCTGTTGAGCCGTGAGGCCCTTGCGTTCCTCGCCGAGCACAAGGAGCGGTGTGCGGACCGTCCGGCCGACATCGTGCAGGTTTACCGTTCCGTCCGGCGTTGCTCCGATGATGGGGCGTTCGCTTTGTTCGGCCACCCAGTCCCGCAAAGTCCGCCAATCGGTTCGGACGAAGTGCTGTGCGAAGATCGCGCCCATGGCCGACCGGATGACGGCGGGGTGATAGGGATCGATGGCAGGGCCGGTGAAAATGAAGCCCGCACCGCCCACGGCATTCGAGGTGCGGATCAGGGTGCCGAGGTTTCCGGGCGATTGAACGGTCTGGAGCAGACACCAGCAAAGACCCGGTGTGGAGGCAACGGCTTCGAGGCCGCGCCACCTTTGCCGGACCACGGCAGCGATGCCGGAGGCTCGTTTGGCCGTTGAGATATGTCGGAACTGTTCCGGTGTGGCGCTGACCACCGGGACGGCTGACCTGCGGCACCGGCGGACAAGTTTTCGGGCGACCGGGTTAATCAGGAGTTTGTCGCTGGCGATGATACGCGAGATTTCGAAGCCGTGATCAACGGCCTGGATGAAGTTCCTGACACCCTCGATATAGAAAAGGCCGGAGCGGTCGCGGCGGTTTCGGTCTTTCTGGAGAGCCAGAGCCTCGTCGAGGGCGGAATTCGCTTCCGCCGCGCTGCGGTGTTTCGGATCATGCGCAGACATGCTCCTTCCGGGCAGCGATCCCGGCGCGTCGTATCTTTTGAAATGTCATGAAAACCGGCGGGCTGAGCCGCATTTGCTGATGGAAGACGGGCTTTTATCCGGAGATCGCCGGAAAGGGAAGGTCGTGTGCGATCAGTCGGCTGTCACCTGACGGCTCAGGTGGGTCATCCGGTGAAAGGCAGGACATAAGCGGTGGTGAACATGCCCGCCAGCGGTGGGCCTGTGTCATATCAGTAACGCTTGATACATCATCGAAGCGGCGGATTCTGTGGGTGGGCGGATCGGAACGTATTGGAATATGGGCATTATCTGCTTACCGCCGCAGGTTTGCCGCAGTGCTATCTCAATTCGAACACAATTGAGCGCAACACGGAAAAGAATGAAGAAGTCATTGAGGGCGTTCAGGCTGTGCCGGTGACTGAAATAGATGACGGCATCCAGTCCCAACTGGCGGAGCAAGCTCTGCCCGTTGGTACAACCTTGTCCGACGATCAGTTTACCATCACCGAGCACCTGGGTGCCGGGGGCTTCGGCATTACCTACAAGGCGAAGGACAACGTGCTGGGCCGCACGGTTGTCATCAAGGAGTGCTTTCCGGACGATTTTTGCGTGCGCGAGGGCAAAGGCGTGTTTTCGCGCAAGAGCATCGACGTCAAGCCGATCCGGTCAGTGGTCAAGATGTTCATGCGGGAGGCGCGGAGCCTTGCCAAGCTGCGCCATCCCAACATCGTCGCGGTTCACCGCATCTTCGAGGAAAACGGCACCGCCTATATGGTTCTGGACCTGATCGATGGGCAGGACCTGTTCGATGTGCTGGACAAGAACCGCCGGGCGCTGACGCCTCGGCGGGTGAAGGACATTTTGCTGCAACTGCTCGATGCGATCGAAGTGGTTCACAAGATCGGTCTGCTTCATCGTGATATCTCGCCCGACAACATCCTGATCGAAAAAGACGGGACGCCGGTTCTGATCGATTTTGGGGCGGCGCGGCTGGATGCCACGCGGCACACGCGGGCGGTGTCGTCCTTCATGGTGGTGAAGGAAGGGTATTCGCCGCAGGAATTCTATGTGGCTGGCAGCGAGCAGGCGCCGTGCAGCGACCTCTATGCGCTGGCGGCGACGTTCTATCATGTGATTGCCGGCCGTGCTCCGCCGAACCCGCAGGTTCGGATGATGGAGGTCGCGGCCAACCATCCCGACCCCTGCGTGCCGCTGGCCGGATCGATCGAGGGCTATGACAAGGCGTTCCTGCAGGCCATCGACCTGGCGATGCAGCTTCATCCCGGCGACCGGTTGCAGACCGCGGCCAAGTGGCGGAGCATGATTACCTCGTCTGGCGAGGGGATCATACAGAAGCCCAAGTCGAAAGCGCGGTCCAGCGAAGTCGAGATGGACCTGGAACTGTCGCTGTCGCGGCTGGTCGAGGAGACCAACACCGAAGTGCGGCGGACGAGCCAGATGCCCGACCTGCCGGAGGTGGAGGCGGCGCCGCCAAAGCCTGAGAGCTCGCGGCCCGAATGGGTGGATGAGTTCAACCGCAGCGGCCTGATCGAGCCTGAAGTGGCCCCCGAAGACGAGGGCTATCTGATACCGGCTGGCCGAAGTCGCGCTATCGTTGAGGAGTTTAGCGACCCGACGGAGGATACGCCGCCGGTTACGGAGGTCGCACCGACAAAGCGTCCTCGGACAGAGAGCTGGATTCACCGGGCGGCGGAAAAGCAGGACCGCATCCGGAGCGAAGGCAAGGCCCGTGCGGAAGCCGCAGCGGAGGCGGCAGCGGAGGCCGAGCGCGCCCGGAAGATCGAAGCGGGCGAGATCGACCCGAATTACCAGCTTCCGCCCCTGCCTCCGGTCAATAGCGAGCCAGGGCGCGGTTCGGCTGTCTTGGGTTTCGGCCTTTATGCCGGCGTGATCCTGTGCTGCTATGCGGCCTTCGTGATGATATACACCTGAGCATTTCCGGGACGGACTGAAACGCTTGTTCGCTGCCTCACCGCGTCGCGGCGAACGCGTAGAGCAATGCCTGTTTCCGACTGACCCGGAAACGCTCCAGGCAATAACAACTGGACAATCGGGGCGGGGCGGGACACCACGTTGCCCGATGCGTTTTGGATTTCCTCCTGCCAAACCGGGCATGTGCGTCGGGCTTCTCGGCGGATCGTTCGATCCGGCCCATGAGGGGCATGTGCATATCACGCGGGAAGCTCTGAAGCGGTTCGCGCTGGACGAGGTGTGGTGGCTGGTCAGTCCCGGCAATCCCCTGAAGGAGCGTGGGCCCGCGCCGCTGGCGGAGCGGATGGCGCGGGCAAAGGCGGTCATGCAGGATCCGAGGGTGCATGTGACCGACCTTGAGGCGCGGTTGGGCACGCGGTTCACGCACGCAACGCTGACCCAGATCATTGCGCGTTATCCCGGCGTGAAATTCGTCTGGCTTATGGGGGCGGACAACCTGGCGAGCTTCCATCGGTGGGACAACTGGCGGGAGATCATGGCGCTGGTTCCGATTGCGGTGATGGCGCGACCGGGGCAGCGGATCTCGGCGCGGCTCAGCCCGGCGGCACAGGTGTTCCGGCGTTACAAACTGAGGTCGCGGGAGGCGATGCAGATCAGGAACGCGGCGCCGCCGGCCTGGGTGTTCGTCAACGTGCCGATGACCGATGTGTCATCGACCAGCATCCGCGCACGGGGCGACTGGCACTCGGGGTGACGCGCCGGTCACAATCTTGAAACCGCCACATTTGTGTTCTTGTCTGTTTAACCGAAGCACCTGATAAGAGGCGGCATGACGAGCAGTCTGACACGGCGCGTGGTCTTGGGGGGACTTGTCGCGAGCGCGGGGAGCATGGGGTTTGCCCGTGCGCCGGACACCAGCATACGGCCTATTCCGCGTGGCGGAACGCCGGTTGCGGCTGTGCCGAAGAAGCTAATCTCCCAGGCCGAAGAGCTGATCCGGAAAGCCAATCTGGGCGGCAGCGTCGGCTATGCCGTGGCCGATACGAAGACGGGCGAGATACTGGAGGCACGGCTGGGGGCAATGGCCCTGCCGCCGGCCTCGACGCTGAAATCCCTGACCACGCTTTACGGGCTCGACCGGCTGGGGCCGGAATACCGGTTCCGCACGCGGGTGCTGGCCACGGGGCCTGTCCGCGCGGGCAAGGTCGAGGGCGACCTTATCCTTGCGGGTGGCGGCGACCCGACGCTGGACACCGACCGGCTGGCGGTCCTGGCGGTGGCGCTTAGGGAAGCGGGCGTGACTGAGGTAACAGGCGCGTTCCGGGTCTATGCCGGGGCGCTGCCGGGGGCTGACCGGATCGACGGCGGCCAGCCGGAGCATGTGGCCTATAACCCCGCCTATGGCGGGCTGAACCTGAACTTCAACCGCGTCCATTTCGAATGGAAGAAGAACCAGGACGATTACGACGTGACCATGCAGGCGCGGGCGACGAAGTTCCGGCCTGCGACCAGCGTGGCGTCGATGTCGATCGTGGATCGCAAAGCGCCCATCTTCGACCACTGGTCGAGCGAGGCGCGGGACAACTGGTCGGTCGCGCGTCGTGCCCTGGGCAAGGAAGGCGCACGCTGGTTGCCGGTGCGTTTTCCCGCAATCTATGCGGCAGATGTGTTCCGGACGCTAGCGCGGTCGAACGGGATCGTGCTGAAACCGGCGGAATTCATGACGACCGAGCCGGTGGGCAGCGTCGTGGCGGAGATCGAGAGCGATCCGCTGGAACCGATCCTGCATGACATGATGAAGTACTCGACCAACCTGACGGCGGAGGTCGTGGGTTTGACGGCGAGTGCGATGGCCGGGCCGGTTACGTCGCTGGAAGGCTCGGCGCAGCGGATGGCGGGTTATGCCAGCGCGCGCGGAGCCAGCCACGTCACGCTGCACGATCATTCCGGACTGAACTATGACAGCGCCATTGCCGCAGAAGACATGGTGACCGTGTTGTCGAAGAACACCGCCGTGCGGAAGCTGATGAAGCCGGTGAACCTGTCGGTTGGCAAATCGTCACCCGCGCCGAAGGATGTGGTGACGCTGGCCAAGACCGGGACGCTGAATTTCGTGAGTGCGCTGGCGGGCTATGTCGCCACGCCCAAGCGGTCGCTGACCTTCGCGATCCTCACCGCGGATGTGGCACGACGCGACGCCATTCCGCTCGATCAACGTGAAAGACCGCCCGGAACCCGGAACTGGGCAGGGCGGTCGAGGGTCTTGCAGAAGAAACTGATCCGGGACTGGGCCGCGCGTTACGCGTGAGCGATGGTCGAGCGGACGCGGGATTTCACTTCGTTGAAGCTGGCTTCCAGGCCGTGGATCTTGCTTTGCACGCGTGAGCGGATCGGGGCGCGGAGTGCGCTTTCGCGGGCTGCCGCGATCTGGCCTGCGAGTCCTCGCACCTCGGTTTCCGACGAGCCGTTGAAGCTGATCGAAACATAGTTGCCATCGGTCACGAGGCAAAGCTGCGGCTGACCTTCGTCGTCCTTCTGGACTTCGACGCTGTCGATCTCGCGGAAGGAGAAGACCCGGTTGCGGATGAAGGTGCCATCCTTCTTCTCGTACCCGAGGCGCAGTTCGGCGGCGCGGTAATCGACCTGAACGGCATTGCGTTGCGTGTCGTCGGCCTTGAACTTGATCGCCATGGCCCCGAACAGGATGATCGCGACGACGGAGAATTCAAGCAGCATGCCGTCGGAGTTCGGGAAGAACAATGCACCCGCTATCAAGGGCATGGCGAGGATCGCCGCCGCGCCGAAAAGCGCATAGGCGCCAATTACCATGATCCGCTTGCCGAAACCCTTTCGGGCGGATCTTTCGGACACCGTCAGACCCCATTCGGAATGGTGATCCAGAATTTCGGTTTTGCCGGTGCGGTAAGTCTCTGCCATATCGAATCTCCCCTGGTCCGTTCAGTTCTTGTCAAAGAAATGGGCGAAATCAGGGAGGACAGGGGGCATTCCGGGGGCGAAGACCCCTTCACAGCGTGCGGTGGCGGGCGCGGGCGGCGGCTTCGATTGCGGCGGCGAGAAGGCTGTCGATGTTCAGTTCATAGCGCATTTCTTCGAGAAACCTGAGTTCGCGTTCGCCCGCCCGCAGATCGGCGGCGGCTACGTCGCAGCCAAGGGCATATGCGGTGTCGAAAAGCCGCTCTGGCAGGGCGGTTTTGACCGAGTTCCAGAGGATGTCGAGCCCCTCTTCCTCGGCCAGCATGTCGAAGACGGTATTTGAGACCTCGGTCACGCGTGTCATCTTGTAATCGCGGAAGGCGGGCAGGTGGTTCACCATACGCTCGATAGAGAGCAATTCCGATGTGCGCATGTTTTCGTCGGAGGCCGACACCGCGATCATCACCGCGACCAGTGCGTCCTCGGGGGTCCATTCTTCTGTGGTGGGTGGCACGGGCGCGCTCCTTTGGTCCTGGGTCAGGCGGAACTTATTGACGGGAATGCTGCGTCGCAATAGGACACCGTGTCTGTTTTGAAGGGAACTGTAAGATGACCGCGATGCGCGATGCTGCGATGAATTCAAAGGCCTGGCCTTTCGAAGAGGCGCGGCGGTTGTTGAAACGGTATGAAAAGGCGCCGCCCGAAAAGGGTTACGTGCTGTTCGAGACGGGCTATGGGCCGAGCGGGTTGCCGCATATCGGGACCTTTGGCGAGGTTCTGCGGACGACGATGATCCGTCGCGCGTTCGAGGTGATTTCGGACATTCCGACCAAACTGATCTGCTTTTCGGACGATCTGGACGGGATGCGGAAAGTGCCGGGGAACGTGCCGAACCAGGAGAAGCTGGCGGAGTATCTGCAGATGCCGCTGACCAGCGTGCCGGACCCGTTCGGGACGCATGAGAGTTTTGGCGACCATAACAACGAGATGCTGAAGCGGTTCTTGGACACGTTCGGGTTCGAGTACGAGTTCTATTCCGCGCGGACGTTCTATGCCTCCGGCCAGTTCGACGAGATCCTGCTGCGTTGTGCCGAGAGATACGATGACCTGATGGCCATCATGTTGAAATCGCTGCGAGAAGAGCGGGCGGAGACCTATTCGATCTTCCTGCCGCTGCACCCCGAGACGGGGCGTGTGCTTTACGTGCCGATGAAGCATGTGGACGCGGCCAAGGGCGAGATCACTTTCGACGATGAGGATGGTCGGGAATGGACGCTGCCGGTGACCGGCGGGCGCGTGAAGCTGCAGTGGAAGCCGGATTTCGGCGCGCGCTGGGCGGCACTCGGCGTCGATTTCGAGATGTATGGCAAGGAACATGCCACCAACGAGAAGATCTATGACGCGATCTGCCGGACGCTGGGGGCGCGGCCGCCGGAGCATTTCAGCTATGAGCTTTTCCTTGACGACAAGGGGCAGAAGATTTCGAAGTCCTCGGGCAACGGGATCAGCATTGACGAGTGGCTGAGCTATGCTTCGACCGAGTCTCTGTCCTATTTCATGTATCAGAAGCCGAAGACGGCGAAGCGGCTGTTCTTCGACGTGATCCCGCGCGCGGTGGACGAGTATCACCAGCAGTTGCGCGCCTATCCCGGTCAGGATGAGGCGGGCAAGGCGGCGAACCCTGTGTTCCATATCCATTCGGGCGATGTGCCTGAGTCGAACATGGTGGTGCCGTTTGCGATGCTTCTGAACCTCGCCAGCGTGAGCGGGGCCGAGGACAAGGAGGCGCTTTGGGGCTTCATGCGGCGCTATGCGCCGGAGGCCACGCCGGAAACCCATCCCGATCTGGATGAGGCGGCGGGCTTTGCCGTGCGCTATTTCAAGGATTTCGTGGCGCCGACGCGGCAGTTCCGGGCACCGGATGATCGCGAACGTGCGGCGCTGGAGGATTTGAAGGCGCGACTTGAAGCCTGGGAGGGTGGACTCGACGCCGAGGAATTGCAGTCGATGGTTTTCGCCGTCGGCAAGGAGCACGGGTTCGAGCCACTCCGTGACTGGTTCAAGGCGCTTTACGAGGTGCTTCTGGGCGCAAGCCAGGGGCCGCGCTTTGGCGGGTTCATCGCGCTTTACGGCGTGGAAGAAACCATCGCGCTGATTGACAAGGGTCTGGCGGGCGAGCTGGGCTGACGCCTCGAAACTTTTGTCTGACAGGCTACGTGTCTTCGGGAAAGAGGAGGTGCGCCATGCGATACGTTCGAACTTTCCTTGCGGTTCTGGCCGGAGTTTTCTGGTTTGGAAGCGCCTTCGCCCAGACCGAATTGCCGCCCGAGCCGGAGATCGAGGCGACCATCGGGGCGCAGATCAAAGCGTTTCTGGCGGATGATTTCGGGGAGGCGTTTACCTATGCCTCGCCGATGATCCAGGGCATGTTCGGCAATTCGGAGAATTTCGGTCGGATGGTGCGCCAAGGCTATCCGATGGTCTGGCGACCGGGGGATGTGCAGTACCTTGAGTTGCGGGAGATCGACGGCGCATTGCGGCAGAAGGTGCTGATCCGCGACCGGGTCGGCGGCGTGCATCTGCTGGAATACGAGATGATCCAGACCGGTGACGGGTGGCGGATCAACGGGGTGCGGATTCTGGAAGCTCCTGATCTGAGCGCCTGAACGTTTGGTTTGCATTTCTTAACGTCGGCCCCGCTTTCCCCCTCCCTACCACCCGATATCCTTGGGGGATTCGCTGAATGGATTGTGAATGAGGTCGGAGTTCTCGGCGTATTTTCTTCGCCCTTGCACATGTTTGGGGCGTGAAGTGCCGGGAATGCTAGCCGTGTTCATCTTCCGTTGCGATCTCATCGCGTCCCACCGAACGCATGCATGAGCGCCGGTTAACCCCTTCCCCCTAGCGTCACGCCCCGAACTCGATGTGAGGAAAGGGTCAGCGATGAACAAGGCAATCACCGACGGTCTGGTGCTGATGCCGCCCGCGTTTGCGGACGGTCTGGCGGTCTGGTCGAGCGAGGACGGCACGCCCGGCGGCGTCACCTACGACACGATCGGATCGGCGGCGGTGGTGCCGGGCGATCCCGATTTCGGTGGCGCGTTCGAGCTTTTGAAGACGGATTCCATTCAGAAAATCCGCTACACCGGCGAAACGCCGATCCTGCCGGGCTGTTACCTGCGGGTGAAGGCCCGCGTGAAGGCAATCTCGGGACCACTGCCCTCTGTCAGGATTGCGGGCTGGGCCGGACAGTCGGGCGGCGCTCATGTGACCGGGCTGGTCGAGACCGGCGCGAGCACGACCTTGACCGCCTATGGCGAGGTGGTCGAGGTTTCGGCCATCGTCGGCTCCGGACCGCGCACCGGCGTGGATTTCATCTGGGGCGCGCCCGCGATCTACGGGCATTTCGGGCTGGATCTGACGGGGCCGACGGGCGGGATCGTTCGCGTCGACGATATCGAGATCGAGGATGTGACCTCCGTTTTCCACCGGACGATGATGGACTGGGTCGATGTGCGCGATTACGGCGCCATCGGTGACGGCGTGACGGACAATACCGGCGCCTTTCTTGCCGCGAATGCGGCGGCCGCCGGGCGTGGCATTCTCGTGCCGGAAGGGGTCTATCAGCTGGATGACAGCGTGACCTTCGAATATCCGGCGCGGTTCTCCGGCACGGTCACGATGCCAGACGACCGCAACCTGATCCTGAGGCGCAACTTCGATCTGCCGACCTATGCGGCGGCCTTCGGGGACGAAGTGCTGGGCTTCCGCAAGGGTTTGCAGGCGCTGATGGTGTTTTCCGACCACGAGAGCTTCGATCTGGGCGGGCGTCGGGTGGAAGTCTCGGCGCCCATCGACATGGCGGCTGCCTCGGGCCAGACGAGTTACGAGATCCGCCGCGTGATCCGCAACGGGCAGTTCAACGTGGTGCCGGGGGCGGCCTGGGACACGGGCGTGCAGACCGGGGCCGCGAGCTACAGCGCAGGCACGCCGTTGCTGCTGACCAACGTCTCCAATATCGCCAATATCGAAATCGGCTCACTGGTCGAGGCGACGGGCGTCGGCCGCGAGGTCTATGTGACTGACAAAAACGTCGGCGCTGCGACCATCACCCTCAGCCAGCCGCTTTACGGGCCGCCGGGAAGCCAGACCTATACGTTCAAGCGGTTCCGCTACGTGCTGGATTTCAGCGGTTTCGACAAGCTGTCGAAATTCACGCTGACCGATGTTGAGGTCCACTGCCAGGGAGAGGCCTCGGGCATTCTGCTCGCACCGACCGGCGAGACGTTCCATCTGAAGGACAGCTTTGTCACAAAGCCGAAGGACCGCGGTGTGACGAGCTTCGGCACCGGGTGTCAGGACCTGCAGATCGACCGGTGTCACTTCGTCTCTGACGAACAATCCTTGGCGGCGACCGCGCGGGTGTCGCTGGCGCTGAACGTCAATGCCAACGACGCCAAGATCCGTGACAACCGGTTCCAGCGCTTCGGCACCACCATGGTTCTGAACGGCAACGGGCATCTGATCGTCGGCAATCACTGGTTCCAGGGTGACAATGTGACCGACGGGCCGCGCGTGGCCGGTCTGGTCTTCACCGAGCCGAATGTGAAATCGGTGGTGACGGGGAACTATATCGACAATTCCTTCATCGAGTGGACCAACGAACACGACGCGGCGCCCGATTTCTCGTCGGAATATTCCTTCGGGGGGCTGACGCTGACGGGCAACATCTTCACCGTCAACGACGCCGCGCCGTGGTTTTCCTGGATCGTCCTCAAGCCGCATGGGACGGGGCATTTCCTGCACGGATTCAGCGTGACGGGGAACACGTTCAAGTCGCTGAACGGGACGACGGACCGGGTTGAGAAGGTGGACACCTCCATTGCCGATCTCGTCTACGGCTCGGTGCGCAACGTCGTGTTCGATGGCAACACGTTCAACGGGATCGGGCAGGTGACGCAGAACCCGGTCACGGTCGAGTTCGATCAGGCGAGCGAGGCGGCGGACTGGCAGGTGGATGTGGGGGCCTGGCTGCCCTTTGGCGGCAAGGCGCGGGAAGTGACCGGGATCGTCACCGAGGGCGCGATCACCAATGCTGCGTCGGCGGCGAACTTCGCGCTGCCCTATGTCACGACGGAGACCGGGGCGGGGCAGAACGAGATCACGCTGAGCTGGCCAGAGCCGGTGAAGGGGCGGGTCCATGTGACGGCGCGAGTGGACCGTCCGGTGTGACGGGGTGGTAACCCTTTGTTAACCAGTCCGCCTTCCCCCTCCCTACCACCCTTTACCCTGACGGGATTCGGTTAGGAAATTGGCACTGCGGGTGGATGTTTCGCGACCGAACGGGGGAGATCAAGCAGCGGCTTTCCACCTTTGGGCCGGATCGGGAGCGTAGCATCCAACCCTCCGGGATGGCGGCGGGGCTTCAAGGACCAGAGAGTGATCGACGGACCGCCGATGAAACCGGCGGTTCGTTTTCCATGCGGCACCTGGATTTGCCCTTTGATGTGGATCAGGGCAGATCGCTCTTCCCGGCGCTAGCATCGGCGCAAGCGAAAGGAGTTGCGAGATGTACAAGACGATTCTGGTGCCCATCGACCCCGGCCAGACCGCCCGGCACGCACAGTCCCTCGACATGGCGCGGGCGCTGAAGGCCGACGAGACTGCCAAGATCATCGCTCTGACGGTGATCGAACCGGTTCCCGGTTATTTTGCCATGGCCGGAACCCTGCCGGAGTTGCAGGTTCGCGCGGCAGACCAGGTTCTTCAGGAGTTGCAGCGCATTGTCGGCGATGCCGATGACATCGAGGCGCATGTGATGCACGGCCATCCGGCGACCGAAATCAACGCCTATGCCGAGCAGCATGGGGTCGATTGTATCGTTATCGCGTCGCACCGGCCCGAGTTCGTGGACTATTTCCTCGGCTCGACGGCGGCGCGGGTTGTCCGTCACGCGCCTTGCTCGGTGCATGTGATCCGCTAGCGCCGCCTTGACGGGCGCCACCGTTCTGTCACCCTCAAACAGGAGGCGGAGAGCGGTCCATGTTCGAAGATGCACTGATCTGGATTCTGATCCTGCCCGGCATGGTGCTGGGCGGGCTGGCGCAGTCCTGGGTCAAATCCAACGTCTCGACCTATTCGCGCGTTCCCTTGAAGCGCGGTCTGACCGGGGCACAGGTGGCGCGTGCCATTCTCGATGCGCGGGGGCTGCACGAGGTCGGGGTCGCACCGGCGAAAGGCGTGCTTAGCGACCATTACGATCCGCGCGACAAGGTGCTTCGGCTGAGTGAACCCATATTCGGCGTGCGGTCGATCGCGGCGGCGGGGATTGCGGCCCATGAGGCGGGACATGCGATCCAGGATGCGGAGGATTACCTGCCGCTGGAGGCGAGGAGCGCCATCGTACCTCTGGTCAAAGCGGGATCGAGCCTTGCGCCGCTGGTGTTTCTTGGCGGGCTGATGATCGGTTCGCAATCACTCATGTGGGTGGGCGCACTGATGTTCGGAGCTTCGTCGCTGTTCGCGCTGATCACCCTGCCGGTCGAGTTCGATGCTTCGCGCCGTGCGTTGATACACCTTGAGGGCATGGGGATACTGACCGACCGGACCGAGATGGAGGGCGCGCGCAAGGTGCTGCGCGCTGCGGCATGGACCTATGTGGCCGCGGCTGTGGCCGCGATCGGATCGTGGGCGATGTACCTGCTTCTCAGCCGCCGGCGTTAGGCTTCGGTGCCCGCCATCAGGGCCAAGGCCGCAAGCGCGCAGGCGATCCCGGCCAGTTCGCGGGGGCCGATGGTTTCCCCGAATGCAATGACTCCGATCAGGCAAAGCGCGATAAGCGACAGCATCGAATAGGCGACGGCGGCCTGACTCAGCGAGACATGTCGCATGGCGAAGAACCACAGGATGGCGGAGGCGGCATAGAGTGTGACACCGGCGCCCATATGCAGCGATGTCAGGGCCGCGCGGTCGGCGGCGATCTTTATTGCGACATCGCCGAGGATGACGACAAGCGCGGTAAAAAACGAGAACAGAAGACCGTAGAAAAGGATCATTGCGAACACCGTGATAAAATGCAGGTGCATTTTCAGGTTCGAGCGATGCGATTGTCAAAGCGTGTGGGGTCTTCGTGAATGCAGCGTGAGCCTCAGGCGATGGATAGCACGCCGAGAACGCAACCCAGCGACAACAGCGACAGGCCCAGGGCCAGGCGCAGCGCCTTGCGATTGATCGCGAGGATAAGGGCAGGCGCGAGGAAGACGGCCATCAGGATGCCGGCGAGCGTGACGAAACCGGTGCTCATCGCGTGACCGGCGGGATCGGACCCATCGGCGCCTGCGGCAAGCGCAATCAGCAACACAAGCTGTACTGCGGCAACGGCGAAGACCGCCAGTCTCATGGAGGCTCCCTCGGTCCCTGTCGGTTCCGGAACAGTCTGGCTGTTTGCACCGCCCGGATCAAGGCAGGGGAAAAGCCCTGCCTTGTCCGGCGGCGCCGGGGGGGTGGTGGGCGCGCGGCGAGGGAACCCGCGCGCCCGCGCCTTACGCGCCTTCTTCGGTCTGGCTGGTGATCGACTGGATGCTGGCGATGCCGTCATCCCCGGCGGAGGTGAAGTCGATGATGATCTTGTCTCCCGCCGCCATCATGTCGGGGACGAGCGTGTCTTCGCCAAGCTGCCAGACGGTCTTGTCGTCGAGCACCAGAGTGCGGGTTTTCGCGTCATAGGACGCAACCGTGCCGGTTGCGAAATCCGCCAGGGCGGGGGTGGCCGCGATCAGAAGGGCGGCGATGATTAGGATGCGCATTTGCGTTTGCCTGAGCGAGGAAAAGCGCTCTCGGAGCGGGTCCGCTCCTGCAGCCGCCGGGTGGAGCCTCTCACCCGGATGGCCGGGGGATCTACGCCTGTCGGGTGAGTCGCGCAAGTGGTTTGCGGGGCGAGGTCTTGCTGGACGGGTTTGGAGGCGAAGAGGGTGAGGCCCGGTCCGCCGACGGCGGCGCGACGTCCAGTGGACGTCGCGAGGGTCGAACGGGTGGAGCCGTGGAGCCAGACTTCGGGTAAGAGCGGGGAGTTGCGGTTCTGCATGGGCGGCAGAGTGGGGTGGTTGGATTATGGGGTGGTTAAGGGTGGATTTTCAAAATGCCCGGCGCTCCAAGAAATCACTTCGAAGATACGACAACTAGTCGGGGTCCAAGTGCCCATCGCATTTTATAGTGTCGATGGCTATATGTGGTTTGCGCGAAAGCAGCTTTCACGCTAAGATGGCGGGGACAAGACTCGTGAACAAAAGATAGAAGAATGGCAGAGCGAAAAACACCAACAATAAGCGTCTCGAGAGCTGCCGAGATTTTTGGTGAAATAGTTTCCATTCGACGGTGCTATGCGGCAGATCACGAATTCTTTCGTATGGAGGAGGTCTGGCGTGATCTGGCAGGCGAGAGCTTCGACGACGAGGGAGGAGAAGAACTTCCTCTGCAAATCAATATCAAAGAGTATGAATCGCCAGCAAATGAAGACTACAAACGGAAAGCGGCGATCATCGCGTTTGGAAACCGCGCAACGGTCGTAGTTGACCAGCGAATGATGACTAGTGCGCGAAAGGGCGATGGCCTAGATAATTTCATTCTGGCCCATGAGTTTGCACACATGGCTCTTGAACATCACGCCCAATTCGCGGCGATCAGGAACTTCATGCTTAGCCAAACCTCCAATGGCGGGCGAGTAATTCCTCCCGACGAAATGGAGCTTGAGGCGAATTTTGCTGCGGTGCTTTTCCTCTGCGGGCCTTCCATACTGGAGAAAAGAGCTGACGCCAGATCACTTGCAAAGAAGGCGTCATGTGATTTGAGTGAGCTCAAGAAGGTTTTGAGTTATTTGAAAGTTGAAGAACTGCGGAGAACGATTGAGAAAGCTCGGAGTGGAATTGAGCGGGTAATCTTGTAGGACTTCTCCGGCCTCCCCCCTCACTCACACCCCTTTTTCGCCTCCCGATGCGCCTTCCCCACAGGGTTCATCGCCTTCTGCAACTCGTTCGCCCGCACACCGGCTTCCTCCGCAATACCTGCCACGGCGGCGTCCCAAGCCTCGACCCAACCCTGTCCCGCCTCCCGGTTCGCAACAAACAACGTGCCGATGGCGCTGTACCGGGCGGCATCCTCTTCACTGACGGCTTCGGCCAGCGCCTCGGTGGCGCAAGTGCAGACCTCCTCCGTCTTGCCGGTATCAACGCACATGGCTGTCGTGTCCGCAATCGCGGGCAGAGTGGTGAAGGTGAGGGCCGCGAAGGCGAGGGGGTAACGCGTCACCGTTTCCTCCGCTTCACATTCCCACCCCTCTGCCCCGGTCGTCCGGCGGTGGAGCGGCCCTTGGATTTCTGGCTGGCCTCCACCGCATCGTCCACCGCCGATTGCCGGGCCAGCGGGTCGTCGGCGATGGTGAGTTCCACGGCCTCCAGACGTTTGACCTCGTCGCGCAGACGCGCGGCTTCCTCGAATTCGAGGTTCTCGGCGGCCTTCCGCATCTCGGCCCGAAGCCCGTCCAGATGGGCCTGCAGATTGGCGCCGACCATGGGCTTATCGACCTTTGCGGTGACGCGGTTCATGTCCACGTCGCCCTTGTAGAGACCGGCCAGAACGTCCTCGACGTTCTTCTTCACCGTCTCGGGCGTGATGCCGTGTTCCTGGTTATAGGCGATCTGCTTTTCGCGGCGGCGGTCGGTCTCGCCCATCGCGCGTTCCATCGAGCCGGTGATGCGGTCGGCATACATGATGACGCGGCCGTCGACGTTGCGGGCGGCGCGGCCGATGGTCTGGATGAGGGATGTTTCCGAGCGCAGGAAGCCTTCCTTGTCCGCGTCGAGGATCGCAACCAGCCCGCATTCGGGGATGTCGAGGCCTTCGCGCAACAGGTTGATGCCGATCAGCACATCGAAGGCGCCGAGGCGGAGGTCGCGGAGGATCTCGATCCGTTCCAGCGTGTCGATATCGCTGTGCATGTAGCGGACCTTGATGCCCTGTTCGTGCAGGTACTCGGTCAGGTCCTCGGCCATGCGTTTGGTCAGCGTGGTGACCAGCGTGCGGTAGCCCTTGGCCGAGACCTTGCGGATCTCGTCCATCACATCGTCGACCTGGGTGTCGACGGGACGGATCTCGATCACCGGGTCGAGGAGGCCGGTGGGCCGGATCACCTGTTCGGTGAAGACGCCGCCCGCCTGTTCCAGTTCCCAGTTCTGCGGCGTGGCGGAGACGAAGACCGATTGCGGGCGCATCGCGTCCCATTCCTCGAACTTGAGGGGTCGGTTGTCCATGCACGACGGCAGGCGGAAGCCGTGTTCGGAAAGCGTGAACTTGCGGCGGTAGTCGCCGTGATACATGCCGCCGATCTGCGGGACGGAGACGTGGGATTCGTCGGCGAAGACGATGGCGTTGTCGGGGATGAATTCGAAGAGCGTGGGGGGCGGTTCGCCGGGGGCGCGGCCCGTCAGGTAGCGGGAATAGTTCTCGATCCCGTTGCAGGAGCCGGTGGCCTCCATCATCTCAAGGTCGAAATTGGTGCGCTGTTCGAGGCGCTGTGCTTCGAGCAGCTTGCCTTCATCGACAAGCTGGGTGAGGCGGGTTTTCAGCTCGGCTTTGATCGAGCGGATCGCTTGCTGAAGCGTCGGGCGCGGTGTGACGTAATGCGAGTTGGCATAGATGCGCACGCGGTCAAAGCTGTCGGTCTTCTTGCCGGTGAGCGGGTCGAACTCGGTGATGGACTCCAGATCGTCGCCGAAGAAATCCAGCCGCCAGGCGCGGTCTTCGAGGTGGGCAGCCCAGAGTTCGATCACGTCGCCACGCACGCGGAAGGCCCCGCGCTGGAACGCCTGATCGTTGCGGCGGTATTGCTGGGCGACAAGGTCGGCGATGACCTTGCGGGGGTCGTGGGGCTTGCCGGTATGCAGGTCCTGGGTCATCGCGCCGTAGGTTTCAACCGAGCCGATGCCGTAGATGCAGGACACGGAAGCCACGATGATCACGTCGTCGCGTTCAAGCAGCGCCCGGGTGGCGGAGTGGCGCATCCGGTCGATCTGTTCGTTGATCTGGCTCTCTTTCTCTATGTAGGTGTCCGAGCGCGGGACATAGGCCTCTGGCTGGTAGTAGTCGTAGTAGGAGACGAAATACTCGACCGCGTTGTCGGGGAAGAAGCCCTTGAA
Organism: Silicimonas sp.; assembly: GCA_050299835.1. Taxonomy (GTDB): domain Bacteria; phylum Pseudomonadota; class Alphaproteobacteria; order Rhodobacterales; family Rhodobacteraceae; genus JAJDOD01. The sequence goes on along the minus strand of JBNKWP010000005.1, from coordinate 47,729 downwards.
CTCGCCGTAAAGCTGGGCGGCGAGCGTTTTGTTGGGGGCAAGGATAATGGCCGGGCGCTGGGTTTCCTCGATCACCTTGGCCATGGTGTAGGTTTTGCCGGTGCCGGTGGCGCCCAGCAGGACCTGGTTCTGCTCGCCGTCCCGCACGCCCTGCGAGAGTTCCGCGATGGCTGTTGGCTGGTCGCCCGCAGGCTTGAACTCCGTGTGCATCACGAAGTCATGGCCGCCCTCCAGCTTTTCGCGGCTCCGGACATCCGGGGCGGGCGAATGCAGAATAGGCATCTGCTCGGGCGAGTTGTTGTGCATTTTGGCTGGTCCGGCGGGCAGGGAACGGGTTCCCTACATTTGTTCGCTTTGCCCGCAGGTTCAAGGCGGTCTCCTGACAGGAGGTGTCAGGAGGCCGGTGACACTGCGCATTCCGCAGCTGCCCGGCGCAGGCAGGGGCGGCTTCAGCGGAAAGCGCGGCCGCAGCCTTTGGGCGCATTTGTCAGGCCGGACGAGGCGCATTAGGAGGTGTTGAAATGGTTAAGAAATTCTTAAAGCTAAATACAACTTAAAGTAGAAATAGATATTGCAACCATCCGTTAACCGTGCGATAAAAAACGCCTAAGCAGCAGAACGGGTGTCGACCGGGCAGCGCGACCCACCCACCCCTCGCTCCTCGTTGCCCGGTCGACCTCACTTAGCTTTCCCTTGATCCCGCAGACAATTATCCGCTATCTGACAGGCATCTCAAAGAGGTTGCCGATGACCGCACGTATCTTTCGTCCCGCGAAATCCGCCATGTCCTCGGGCACGGCCAAGACCCGCGACTGGGTTCTGGAATTCCCGAATGAGACTGGGCGGGAGATCGACCCGCTTATGGGCTGGACATCATCGTCGGACACGCAGGCTCAGGTGCGGATGCGGTTTCCCACCAAGGAAGCCGCGCTGGACTATGCCAGGGAGCATGGGATCGACGCGGTGGTGACCGAGCCGAAGGTTCGCAAGCCGAATGTCCGGCAGCGCGGCTATGGCGAGAATTTCGCGACCGACCGCCGGGGCGCCTGGACCCATTGACCGACATTCGCGAGGTGCGCCCGGACGATCCGGCGATCGCGCCGCTGATCGCGCGTCATCTTGAACTGATGTATGCCTCGTCGCCCGCGTGCAGCGTCCACGCGATGGATGCCGGCAGTCTGGCCGAAGCCGGGGTGCGGTTCTTTGCCGTCTTCGACGCGGGCGAAGCCGTGGCGATGGGGGCGCTAAAAGCGCTCTCGGGCGGCGGCGGAGAGCTGAAGTCGATGCATGTGCGCGGCGACCGGCGGGGGTCTGGGCTGGCCGATGCGATCCTGACCCGGCTGATCGAGGCGGCGCGGGAGGCGGGCATGGGCCGGGTGAGCCTTGAGACCGGAAGCCAGGAGGTCTTTGCTCCGGCGCGGGCGTTCTATGCGCGGCACGGGTTTGCCTTCTGCGCGCCCTTCGAGGGCTATGTGGAAGACCCGCATTCGGTCTTCATGACGCGGGCGGTCTGACCGCTCAGACGAACTCGACCGACCAGTGACGCGCCAGATCGGAGCGGAAGCGTTCGACGATCTCATCCTTGTCCGGCGAGTGTTGCCGGTCGATCCCCGCGCTCGGCGGCCGGTCGAGGGGCGGCAGGCCCAACCCCGCTCTCAGCGCTGCGATCATCGGGCCGGGGTCGTCGCGCAGGGTTTCGTACTCCACCGACAGGACCGGGTACGGCAGAACGCTGAGGATGAGATCCAGCGCACTCTCCGCCTCCTGCACACTTTCAAGGTGCCGCCGCAATTCCGGGAAATTGTAGGCAGGGGCGGTCTTCCGCGCCTCCTGTCGCGAATCCCACGCCCATGTCTTCCGCGCCATCCAGAGCGACACCGCCTGCGCCACCCGGTCGAGGCGGCGGATGCGGATGACGGTTGTTTCGTGGAATGCGCGGTCGATGCCGGTCAGCCGGATCAGGCGCAGTTGCTCGGCCGAGGCTTTCAGACCGAACCCGGCGCCGGGCGTCGCGCCGAGTGTCGTGATGTGCCGCAGGTAACAGGACAGGTCGGGCAGCCCTTCCGTCTTGGCGCGGCGGGCGACGATATTGTGGTTCAGATCCTCCCGAAACCCGTAGAGGTCGGGCGCGCTGGCCAGAAGCTGTCCAAGCCAGGTGGAGCCGCTGCGGTTGCTATAGGCGAGCGCGACAAGGGGGCGGTTCAGCTTCAGGTCGGGGTCGATGGTCAGCGGGTCGAGGACCCGGCGCAGCCCGGCCAGATGCAAGGTTTCGCCGCAAAGCGCGTTCTCGCCCGTCAGGCGTGCGCCGGTGATTTTCCGTGCAAGATCGTGCAGCCCCATGCGGCCCCGCCTTGTCATGTCATCTTGCGGTCGAAGCGGTAGGCTGGTTTGGTTAATGTTGTGTTGAGGAAGGGGCGCGCATGGCGATCGTGGAAAGAACGGAGACGGCGCTGATCCAACTCGTGCGCTCGGTCGCAAAGTCCGAGATCCTGTCGCGCTTCCGGCGGCTGCCCGATCATGCGGTTTCGATCAAGACCGGGCCGGACGATCTGGTGACAGAGGCCGACCTGCACGCGGAAGCGGCGATCGCCGCCGGGGTCCGGTTGCTTCTGCCCGAGGCGCTGATCGTGGGGGAAGAGGCGGCGGAGACCCATCCGGAGATCCTCGACGGGCTGGGCGATGCCGAGCTTTCGGTCATCATCGATCCGGTGGACGGCACCTGGAACTTCGCCAAGGGGTTGGCGACCTTCGGCGTGATTCTGGCGGTGGCCAGGCGTGGCGAGACGGTGTTCGGCCTGCTTTATGATCCGGTGATGGATGACTGGGTGCGGGCGCGGCGCGGCGGCGGCGCGTGGTTCGAGGCGGGCGATGGCACGTCGCGGCGGCTGGGTCTTGGCGATACGCTTCAGGGCGATCTTACGGGCATGCTCCCGATCTTCAATTACCCGCGCGGGCTGCGGATGCGGCTGGCGGGAGACATCCCAGGTTTCCGGCGATTCTCGTCGTTGCGCTGTTCCTGCCACGAGTATCGCACGCTGGTGACCGGGGGCGCGGATTTCGTCTTGTCGAGCGTGCTGAAGCCCTGGGACCACGCCGCAGGTGTGCTGGCGGTGGAGGAGGCGGGCGGCGCTGTCGGTTTGCTGGACGGGCGTCGGTACAACGTGTCGATCACGTCCGGAGGTCATCTGGTCGCCGCCCGGTCGGAGGCAATTCTGGACCAGGTGCGCGCGTCCATGACCACGGTGATCGAAGGTGCGGGATAGGGCGCTGCCGCCGGTTTTAAAATCCCGCGACTGTTGCAAAACCGTAACCCCTCGTTACCGCTGATTCGCCCGATGCGATTTGTTGGGGTTATGGAAGCTTACCGCTGGTATTCCGGTGCCACCTATTCAGCAGAGAGGGTAAAATGGCTGGCAAGTTTGAAATCTTCAAAGACAAGAAGGGCGAAACCCGCTTCCGCCTGAAGTCCGGCAACGGTCAGATCATCCTGGCGAGCGAAGGCTACAAGCGGAAGGCAAGCTGCATGAACGGTGTTGAATCCGTGCGAAAGAATTCGCAGTCGGATGAGCGGTTCGAGCGCAAGGAGACCAAATCCAAGAAATGGATGTTCAATCTGCGCGCCCGCAACGGTCAGGTGATCGGCACGTCGGAAACCTATGAATCCGCCAAGGCGCGCGACAATGGCATTGCCTCGGTCGCGAAGAATGCGCCGGATGCCAAGGTGGACGACCAGACCGCGTAACCGTCGGACCAGACTGCGATTGGGAGGGGGCTGAAGGCTCCCTCTTTTTTTTGGCCCGGTGGTCGCCTCAGACTTGAGAGGCGTCTTGCCGCGCCAGAGGGTCTGCCCGGGCAAGATGCCTGCCGCCGATCCAGCAGCCCCAGGCGATCAGCGCGCCGAGATAGCCGTCCACGGCATAGTGCCAGCCCAGATGGACCGATCCGACCATGATGGTCGCGGCGAAGGTCCACATCAGCCAGCCGGCCCAGCGGGCATAGCTTGCCGCATAAAGCGCCATCAGAACAGAGGTGGCGACATGCATCGATGGCATGGCGGAGATCCCGGCGATCCGGCCCTCTGCGACATGTCCCGCCCAAAGTTCCTCCTGCACCGCCAGCGCGGGAACCGGGGTCACGTCGCTGAGGCCGCGCAGGTGCTGCATCAGCGGTTCGAACTCCGCGCCAAAGCCCAGGCGTTCGAAATAGACCGGACCGGCTGAGGAGAAGGCGACGGCAAGCGCGTTGCCGCCAATCGCGAAGGTCAGGACAAGGCCGATCAGGAAGGCCTGAGACATCCGGTCGTCGGTCCGCGCGAAACAGGCGATGAAGGCGGTGAAGTAGATCAGGAAGAACCATGCGTGATAGGCGATGTTCAGCGCTGTGGTCGCCGTGGCCGAGCCGAAAAGCCAGAGGGTCAGCCTGTAGGGGTCCGTGCCTAAATGCAGGACCCGGTCGAGCTGCGCGAAGGTTTCGTCCCAGGCGAAGGGCTGAAGGACGGTGATCATTTCCTTGATGTAGCTGCTGGCACCGATGAAAAAGCAGATGAGGCCCAGCTTCAGCGCGCCCCCCAGCATCCGCTCGCGGTCCGACGCCACGGCTCTGATCGCCGCCATCATGTCGCGGCTGGGCGCGGTCGATTTTTCGACGGCGGCCAGAAGGACGGCTTTGCGGATCAGGAGGGCCAGCAGGAACCACGGGATGCAATAGAGCAACAGCGTCGCCAGGATCTGGGCCATACCCGAGTTGAAAGGGAAGGCGGAAAGCTGGCCGAGGGTGACGGCCACAGCGCCGTGCAATCCGATCAACAAAGGCAGGGCGAGGGGAAGTCCCAGCCCGCCCGTTATGCCTGTCGTGCCCGTCTCGATATCTGCTCTGAGCGACATGCCTGCTCCGCAGCTTTTGCCTGATGTTTCTCTCGCGACCTAGTGGGCAAGTTTGGCCAAACTAGGGCGCTGCCGCCGTCCGGCCGGGTTCAAAGGAATGAACCGGAAGGGATGAACCCTCCCGGTGTCTTATCCTGTCCGAACCGGATCAGTCTTTTTCGGAGACATATTCCTCCAGCAGTTTTTCGTTCCTGGCGTCTTCCAGCCGTTGCAGCCGGTCTTCGCGCAGGCGGTCGTCGAAGCGGTATTTGACGAAATTCACCAGGCTCAGCGTCAGAAGAAGGACGCCCATGCCCCAATAGCCCTTCGCGGAAAGCGGGATGTCGGTGATCCAGATCGACATTGCCAGCAGGGAATAGGCGGCGATCACGCCCAGGAGGTTGAAGTTCACGATCATGGTCTGGTCGGGTTTCTGCGTATTCATGTCGTAAGTCCTTTCAAGGTTCAAAATCTTCGGGTTCAGTCTTGGGATTTGAGCCGATCCAGAACGGATGCGGCGGTGCTGCGGGTCTTGTCGCCGAAACCGGCCTCTTCCAGCCTTTCGGAGGCGTTGCGCCCGTCGAGCCCGCGCTCGATGTCGCGCAGGATCTCGGACTGCTCGAACGGGTCGTCCTGATCGACAACGCGCTTGATGAGCGCCTCGGCCTCGTCCGCGGCGGAGGTCTTGGTCAGGGTCCGGTTGAGCCTTGCCTGGCTTCGGGCTTCGTGACGGACGGCGCGGGCGGTGATCGCGCCCTGCCTGAGGTCCACGATCCGTCGATGCGCGGCTTCGACCGAGACCTGGAGCCGCGAGATACGGCTGTCGAGCGATGCGATGCCGTTCTGCCGGACGCTGCGTTCGTTCTCCATCTCGGCAATGGCACTTGCGGCGTCTTCGGCCAGATCGCCCCTGTCCGACGCAAGTGCTTTGCGGGCGCGGGTGGTCAGATCGGCGATCCGGGTGTCCAGCGCCTTGGCCAGACGCACTTCCGACCGCTTGCGCTGGATCAGGCTGGCCAGCGTCAGCTTGGCCGCGGAGAGATTGCCTTCGGCCTCCCGGATACGCTGCTCGATCAGTTCGACGGCGTAGGTGTCCTTCAGCCGGTCTTCTGCCCGCGCACCCGCGCCGTCGATCAGTGTTTTCAGTGTCGAGAACATCTCTTGCTCCTTGAACAGCGTTCATGAAGCGGGGATAGCAGATTGTGAACGTCGTTCAAGAAAATTCGTGAACATCGTTCAGAACAATCAGTTTCCAGATGCGAAACAGCGGAGCAGATACTCGATCATCGCTTCCATGCGGGCGATCGGCACTCCGGAGACGCGGCGTTCGAGGCCGAGGAAGACAATGCCGTGGACGGAGGAGAACAGGGTGCGGGTGCGCAGGTCGATCACGTCTTCGGAAGCGTCCGGGTCGATCTCCGCCAGCGGGCCGGAGATGATCGCGAAAAGCTGCGCGAGGTCGCGCATGTACCAGTCGGGGACTTCGCTTTCGGAGGTCATCTGAACGTCAAAGAGCGCGCGCCAGAGGTTCGGATCATCGACCGCGAAGGCGAGATAGGCCTGCGCCATGACGATCAGCCGCTCGACCGGCGGTTCATCCGCCTTCCCGGCCACGGCCCTGGTCACGCGCTCGCCCATCCGGGCGAAGGTGCGCCCGTTCACCGCCAGCTGCAGCCCCGGCATGTCGGTGAAGACATTATAGATCGCGCCCACCGCGCAACCGGCCTGTTCGGCCAATGCACGGGCACGCAGCGAGGCGCTGCCTTCCTCGCGGGTCTGCGCCTCGGCAAGATCAATGAGCCGTTCGCGCAATTCAGCGCGACGTTTTTCGGTGTCACGGGCCACGGAAGCACTCTTCAATATTTGAACGCTGTTCAAATGATATCAACTCGCGCGACGCTTGCCAAGCCGCCCGTGCTCGTCCCATAAGACGCGGGAGCGGTCCCGTAGCTCAACTGGATAGAGCAGCTGACTTCTAATCAGCAGGTTCGGGGTTCGAGTCCTCGCGGGATCGCCATAACCTCAGTCATGGGAAAAAGATGCGCGGGCGAAAGGCCGGGCACTGCTTCGGCTGCGGATGGCAGCCCCTCCGCGCGGGGCGATCAGGGGGTGGTGAGAGATGTGACGGGAGGGTGAATGGTACGTTCGCGCGGGCGCGGTTTCGTGACGTTTTGTACAAGGTTGGGAGGGGTGGGATACCGTTTTGTACGCTCGGGCGCGCGGTGGGGTTTATGGGGTGTGGATGGGGGGGTAGGGTGAGCGTGAATGCGTGTCCTAGATTATCCAGACTACTGTCGTATTCGTCAAAATTAGCTATTCAATCTTTGGCTGAAAGGTTTGCGGGTCAATCTGCTGAATGACGTAGTCGCATGCCTCGGACTCGAGCTCGAAACCCCGTTCCTCTAATACCTCACCTCGCTCGGAAGAACGGACAATCCACTCTCCATTCTTAAAAAATATACTAATGCCATGAATACTAGGTGAGCCGAATTGAATATCATTCATCAAGCCCAACTCATGCACCACATATTTTCTCAGTTCAATTAAGTTCATTTTGGAACTACTCTGAGATAGTTTGGTACGTAGGAACCCACGGGGTTAGGCAATCGGTATTGAATACCTCCACCAGGATGCCCGTAGGCAGGTGAAATTATCTCCATTCTTACATCTGGTATTGGCCTTACTACTTCATAGACGGTTGGCGGTACTTCTCTATCCTCCGGTCGCATGGCGCGACTTGGAATGGGTGTTCCAGCAGGTGAAACGTACCGTCCAGTCGGCACGCCAACTCTGTCGATAAATGCACCCGGTTGCAAGGTGACATTGACACTTCCTCCAAGCGCACCGTTGTTCAGTGGCCACAGCTCCGGACGGCCCCGATTGTATTGGTTGAGCAGTGCTCTCGAATTCGGAAGAGGACCCGCTTCTTGAAGCGTTCGCTGAAGTTCTAATTCAAGGTTTCTTATCGTTTCCGGAGTTGCTCTTTGAGGTATGCTTTGTAGGCGAGCAGCTCTCGGCAGGCCAGCTTCGTGTCTCACTTGATCAATTGTGCGCCTCAGAAAATTCGCCCGGGAATTCAAAAGATTTTGTGCAGGATTGCTTGTGTTGCCGCCCCGAACTGGACCATTGGAGCCGGATTGCGCCACTTCGAAACACTCCAAGCACTCCTCTGTCACGTCTTCGCCTGCCGCGCTGTCAATTGTGCCAGAACTGGAATTAGAGGGATTGTGATCTGGAATCAGGCCCCAAAACAGATTCCCCCCCGGATCACTGAGATTGACCGGATCATTCGCCGAATACGCATACCTATTCGTCCCGACCCCCGGCAGGGTCACCTCCCACCAGTCCGGCTGGATGAACATCGCCAGCGCCGGGTCGTAGTAGCGGGCGTTGAGGTATTGCAGACCGGCGTCGCTGTCATGGCGCTCGCCGATATAGCCCTTGGTCTCGCCCGCGACACCGACCGAGGTGGTGTCCACGGTGATCTCGCCGAAGGGCTTGTAGCTGCGCTCGGTGACGAGCGCGCCGAAGGGGTCGGTGATCGCCCTGACGCTGGCGAGCTGGTCGCGGTGGAGCGCCTCGGCCACACCGTTCACCAGCCGGATGTCGGGATGCGGATAGGTGGCACGTCCCGCGCGTTCGGGCCTGAAGCCGTCCACCGGACGCCTTCCGGGACGGCCCTCACCGTCGCCGGTGGTGGCGCCGTTGAAGGCGCGGATCTCGACCGAGCCGAAGGTGAGCGTGGTCTCGCCCGCGACTGTGGTCTTCAGGCGCGATCCGTCGGCGCCGTAGACGTAAGAGGTGGTCACCCCGTCCTTGGTGACCGAAAGCGCGCGGTTCTCCCCGTCATGGGGCTGCATCTCTTTTCCCGGAATCCGCTTGACCCGGATCACGGCCCGGGTTGATTTTGCCCGCTATGACGAGTGGGGGTCCTCGGGATCGCCAGAGATATCAATTCAGGGAAGGGCAGCCGACATGAAGATGAGCGACGAGCGAATGATTGCTGCGGAACCGGCGGTGGTCTGGGCGGCGCTGCTGGACCCCGAAGTGCTGAAGGCCTGCGTGCCGGGCTGCACGGAGATGACCGGCTCGCCCGAGGACGGGTTCGAGGCGACGGTGGTGCAGAAGGTCGGACCGGTGAAGGCGACCTTCAAGGGCGCGGTGACGCTGACCGGGATGGATGAGCCGAACAGTCTGACCCTGACGGGTGAGGGCAAGGGCGGCGCGGCAGGTTTTGCGAAGGGCGTGTCCAATGTCGTGCTGTCGCCCGAGGGTGCGGGCACGAAGCTGGCCTATGAGGTGGATGCCAGCGTTGGCGGCAAGCTTGCGCAGCTTGGCAGCCGGATCATCGACAGTTTCTCCAAGAAGATGGCGGATCAGTTCTTCGAGCGGTTTCAGGCCGTGGTCGAGGGGACCGACGCGGCGGAGGTTGAGGTCAGCGCGGAGAAGAAGGGTTGGCTGGCGCGGCTCAGGGGGAGTTGAGGCAGGGTGCGCATGAAGGCGCACCCTACGGGTTTGTCCCCACCGCCTGCAGCACCGTCTGCACATAGGCGTCGGCCACCGCGTCCCGGTCCAGCGATCCGCCATCCCGGAACCACACCGTTACGCCGGTCAGCATGGCAAGAAGCGCGCGGGCGGTGACAGCAGTCTCGGCAATGCGGAATGACCCGTCCCGCGCTCCGGCATCGAGAATGTCCCGCAGCGTGCGTTCGTAGGTGTCGCGCAGCGGGATAATGGCGGCGCGGCCTTCCTCCCCCAGACTGCGAAGTTCCATATAGGCGAGGAAGACGTCCTCGGGCTGGTCGATGTGATAGGCGACGTGGAAACGGGCGAAGGCGGTGAGGCGTTCCGCCGGCGTTCCGGTTTGGCCCACCGCGCCGCGCATGGCGTCCAGAAGCCGCTGCATGTGGCTTTCCATCAGGTCCACAAGCAGGTGTTGCTTCGACGGAAAGTGGTTGTAGATCGCGCTTTGCCTTATGCCGACGGAGCCTGCGATATCGCGCATCGACACGCCTTCGTACCCGTGCTCGGCGAAGAGGCGGCGGGCATGGAGGCGCAGCACTTCCTTGGTATTGGTGCGGGCGGGCGGCAGGGCGGTCATGATGCGTCCAAGAACGAGTGTTCACCCAACCTTAGCGGCAAGGGGAACGGGGGGGAAGGGGACAAGAAAACCGGGCTGGCGATGTGTCGGATAAGCGGCGATACTGTTGTGGTTTCAATCGAAGGCCGCCCGTGAAAGTCCTTTTTGTTCATCAGAATTGTCCCGGCCAGTTTAAGCATCTCGCGCCCGCTCTGGCGGCAGAGGGTCATGAGGTGCTGTTCATCGGGCAGAAGGACAAGCAGACGCCGAAAGGGGTCAAGCGGCTGGAATACGCGCCGCATCGCAAGGTCACCGAGAAGATCCACCCCTATCTTGCCGGGGCGGAGGCAGCTGTGCTGAATGGCCAGGCCGTGGCCCGGCTGGCGTTCAAACTCAGGGCACAAGGCTTTGTGCCGGACGTGATGATCGGCAACCCCGGCTGGGGGGAGACGCTGTTTCTAAAAGACGTCTGGCCGGAGGCACCCCTGATCTCGCTTTGCGAGTTCTACTACAACGGGCGCGGTTCCGATGTGGGCTTCGATCCGGAATTCCACACCGGGCCGGACGCGATCCTTCGGGCGAGGGCACGCACGGCGCAGCACCTTCTGGCGATCGAGGCGGCGGATATCGCCTATAGCCCGACCGAGTGGCAGCGGACGCAGTTTCCCGCCGCGTACCGCGACAGGATCGAGGTGATCCATGACGGGATCGACACCGATCTGATCCGGCCCGATCCGAAGGCGAGCTTCACGCTGCCGGATGGCACGGTGCTGACGCGGGAGGACGAGGTGCTGACCTATGTCTCGCGCAACCTTGAACCCTATCGCGGGTTTCATTCCTTCATGCGGGCGCTGCCAGCCATTCTGGAGGCACGTCCTGAAGCCCGCATCGTGATCGTCGGCGGGGATGAGGTGAGCTATGGGTCGCGCCCGAAGGATCATCAGAACTGGCGGGAGGCGATGCTTGCAGAAGTCGGTCCCCTGCCGGAGCGGGTGACCTTCACGGGGCGCATTCCCTATCGCGATTACCTGTCGCTTCTGTCGGTCTCCTCGGTCCATCTCTACCTGACCTATCCCTTCGTGCTCAGTTGGTCGCTTCTGGAGGCGATGGCCTCGGGCGCGTTCGTCATCGGCTCGGCCACGCCGCCAGTGGAAGAGGTGATCGAGGACGGTCGGAACGGCTGGCTGGTGGATTTCTTCGACGCGCAGGCCATCGCCGCGCGGGCGGCCGAGGGTCTGGCGAAGCGCGACACCGTGGATGCCCTGCGCGTCGCCGCACGGGAAACGGTTTTGTCGCGCTATGCGCTTCGCGATTGCCTCGCGAAACAACGCGCCCTGATCGAGAAGGCGGTAACGTCGTCTTAACCCTGCCTTGCGAAAAGGTTGCCGTAGCAACCGGCTGGGACGGCCCCGATGAGCGACGACACCATAGATGGCGGTGCGGGCAACGACACGATTTTTGCCGGGATCGGCAACGATCTGGTCCATGGCGGGACCGGCAATGACGTGATCTTCGACGGCGCCGGGAATGACACCATCTATGGCGAGATCGGGCATGACAGTTTCTGGCTGGCAAGCGGGTCCAATGACGGGGAAGACAGTCTCGATGGCGGGGTCGGTGTCGATACCCTGATCGAGGATCTGACGGCGGAGACGCCCGGTTCCTACACCGTCTACACCGATCTCGACACCGGCACGCATTACCTCGATGCGGGCGCAAGCGGGGTCGACACGCTGGCGGGGATCGAGAATTACACGCTTCTGGGTGCCTTCAACGCCACCGTCATTGGCAACACGCTCGCGAATACGCTGATCACCGGGGATGGGGCGGATTCGCTTTCGGGGTTTTCAGGCCATGACGTCCTGACCAGTGGCGGAGGCAACGATACATTGGTTGGCGGCTGGGGCGAAGACACTCTGACCGGCGGTGCGGGCAATGACCTGCTTTACGGCAACGAGAACCGCGATGAACTGTCGGGCGGCGGCGGTTCAGACACGCTGATCGGCGGCGCGGACGACGACCGGCTTTTCGGCGGCGACAGTCCGGACACCCTGTTGGGCAACGCGGGCTCCGATACGATGGATGGCGGTGACGGGTCCGACCGCTACACGGTCGATGCCCTGGATACGGTGACCGATACCGGCACATCCGGGTTCGATGTCGTGGTGGTGGACAATCCCTCCGGCGTGACGCTCTCGCTGTGGTCCTGGAGCGGCGTGGAAAGACTTAACGGCTTCACCGGAAACGATCATTTCCATGCCAGCGGCTATTCTCAGGATCTGGTTCTGTCAGGCGGGGCGGGGAACGATACGCTGACCGGCGGGAATATGAACGACGTTCTTCTTGGCGGCGACGGAAGCGACACGCTCAGCGGTGGTGATGGCAACGACACATTGCTGGGGGGGGCCGGGAACGATGTCTTCCAGGGTGGGTCCGGCGATGATGTGTTCTTCATCGGGGAAAGCGGCGATCTGGTCACCGATGGCGGCAGCGGTTTCGACAAGGTGGTGATCAATGCGGCCGGTGGAATTTCCCTGACCATCGGAAGCTGGAACGCGGTCGAACGGATCAATGGCTATACCGGGGCAGATGCCATCGACGCCACCGGCAGCGGTGCCAACTGGATCATCGACGGGCGCGACGGCAATGACACGCTGACCGGCGGCAGCGGTGCGGACACGATCTATGCCGGCATCGGCAATGACAGCGTGGAGGGCGGCGGCGGCAATGACGCGCTGGTCGGCGGCGCGGGCGACGACACCCTGTCGGGGGGCACAGGCGACGACTTCCTGCTGGGGCAGGCGGGGGCGGATGTCTTCGTCTTCGATGACGGATTCGGGCAGGATGTGGTGAAAGACTACACCGATGGCGCGGACCTGATCGATTTCTCGCTGCACTCCGGCGTGACCGGGATGGGCGATCTGGTGATCTCGCAGGATGGGGCCAACACCCGGATCACCCTGCTGGCGGGCGGCAGCGATGCGATCATGCTGGCCGATGTGACGGCGACGGATCTCGATGGCGGGGACTTCCTGTTCTGACATGTAAGACCGGAAGCGCAACGGCATAGCGCGGGAGACGCATATGGCAATGAGCGATTTGGTAAGGCAGCGCGGTGGCAGGCCCCTGGGGTTGTTTTTCCTTCGGGACGCCCGCTATCGGCGCGAAGCTTCCCGCATCGCTCCCTATCTGGATACCCGGTACTATCTTGAAAACAACGCCGATGTCGCGGCCTCCGGCGTGGATGCGGGCCTGCATTACGTAAAATACGGCTGGCGGGAGGGGCGCGATCCGTCACCCAGTTTCTCTACCAACGGATATCTTTCCGCCCATCCCGGCGTGGCGCTTGCGGGCACCAACCCGCTTTTGCATTTCATCGAAGGGCAGGGCGGTGCGATCGATCCCGAACCCGATGGCGATAGCGTTCGCCGGGAGGAGGAGATCGCCCTTGTCGCACAGCATCTCGATCAGCGCTTCTACGACGCGGAAGGCGCGTCACGGGCGGGGATGTCTTCGGCTGAGCACTACTGCCGTTTCGGCTGGCGGGAAGGGCGCGATCCGACGCCCGGTTTCTCCACCAGCTATTACCTGATGACCAATCCCGATATCCGCGACAGCGGGGTCAATCCGTTCTGGCACTACCTGATCGCGGGGCGCGAGGAAGGCCGCCTGCCCAGCCATCCGGGCGGCTGGAAGCACGGGGTCCTGTCGCGGCAGACGAGTTTCGAGGCCTATTGTGCCGACTGGACCTTGCCCGACCCCGAACCGGCGCTGATGGGCGCGGCGGCACTGGCCAAGGCGATCGCGGCGGCGCGGCGGACGGAGGGGCTGATGCTATCCGTCGGTCACGACGATTACCGCGCCTCGCCCGGCGGCGTGCAACTCTGTATCGAGATCGAGGAGCGCGATGCGCGCGCCAACGGGGTCGATTACCTTAACCTGCACCCCTGGCAGCCCTTGCCGAAACTGGCCGATGCCGGGGCAGACCCGATCCTGCGCCTTGTCCTGAACGGCAAGACCCTGGGCTGCGCGCGCGCCGCGACCGTGATCGCGGCCTTGCCGAAACTGACGGGTGATATCACACCGCGCATGGTCATCCATCACCTTGCTGGCCACACGCCCGAGGTGATTGCCGCGCTGGCAAAGGCATTGGGTGTGAAACGGGCACATCTGTGGCTGCACGACTATTTCACGGTTTGCACCAGCTACGCGCTGCAACGCAACAACGTCACCCCCTGCAACGTGCCGCGGGCCGGGTCCAACGCCTGCGGGATTTGCCTGTTCGGGGCGGAGCGCCAGCGCCAGCAAACCCGCATCGCGACCCTGTTCGAGCGGCTGGCCATCGACGTCGTTTCACCCTCCGATGTCGCGCTGGAATTCTGGACGGCGCGCACGGAACTCGCGCCGCGCTCGACCGTGGTGCATCCGCATATGCAGCTCACCGAAGGCAGGACCGACCACCGCCGGAGCCCGGCCTGCGACGGGCCGGTCCGCATCGCCTTCATCGGCACGCCCGCGCCGCACAAAGGCTGGCCGATTTTCACCGAATTGCAACGGCGGATGACCGGCGACGATGGGGTCGAGTTCTGGTATTTCGGCGCCACCGATCCCGGCCTTGACGGTCTGCGCCATGTCCCGACACATGTGCGCGCCGCCGCGCCCGACAGTACGCTGCGCGTCATCGCCGAGCACCGCATCGACCTCGTCCTGCACTGGGCGGGGTGGCGGGAGACGTTTTCCTTTTCCACTTTCGAGGCGCTGGGCGGCGGGGCCTTCGTGCTGACCAATTCCGGTTCCGGCAATGTCGCCGCCGCGGTGACGGCGCTCGACCGCGGCATGGTGCTCGACAGCGCGGAGGCGCTTTATGACCTTGCCGCATCGGGCGGGTTGAAGGATCTGGCACAATCGGCGCGGGCGCGGCGCAGCGCGCGCAAACTGACCGCAAGTTTCAGCGGCATGACCCATGACCTGACCCAAAAGGCGCTGGCGTCGTGACAGTTCATGCCTTCACCAGTTTCTCCTACAGCTATCTCAACCGCGCCCGCGTGCTGGCCGACGGGCTGAAGCGCCAGCATCCCGATTGGGTGCTCTGGGCCGTGGTCACCGATCTGCCGCCGGAGGGGTTGAGCGTGAATTGGCAGGCCGACGGTTATGACCGGGTTCTGACCGTGGACAATCTGATCGGGGAGGAGACGGAGCCCTGGCTTTTCGGCCATGACGTGGTGGAGGCCTGCACGGCGGTCAAGGGCGCGGCATGTGTCCGTATCCTTGACGAGCCGGATTGCGAAAAACTGTTCTATTTCGATCCCGACATCGCGGTCTTCAACCCGATGGAGGAGGTGGTGGACCTGCTCGATGCCGCCGACATCGTCCTGACCCCGCACCAGATCGAACCCGAACCGCGCGACGCCCGCCAGGCGATCCGCGACAATGAGATCACATCGCTTTCGCACGGGGCCTATAACCTCGGCTTCGTCGCGATGGCCAATCGGGGGGAGGGGCGGCGCTTCGCCAGCTGGTGGGACGAACGGCTGCGCGACTGGTGTCACGACCGGCGCGATATCGGCATTTTCGTCGATCAGAAATGGTGCGACCTGGTGCCGTGTTTCTTCGACCGGGTTCACATCCACCGCGATCCTGGCTGCAATGTCGCAAGCTGGAACCTTAGCCACCGGCGCCTGACCATCGACGAGGCGGGCGTGATCCGGGTGAACGGTGCGCCGCTCAGGTTCTATCACTTCACCAAGCTCGGCCCTTTGGGCGACACGATGACCCAGCGCTATGCCGGCGACAACACGGAGGTCTATGAGGTCTGGGCCTGGTATCGCAACGCCGTCGCCGCAGCCACCGACGCGACCGTGCCGGAGGGTTACTGGCATTTCAAAACCTTCGACAACGGCACACCGATCCCGGCGGAGGTGCGACGGCTCTACCGGGAGCGGAAGGATCTGCGGGCCGCGTTTTCCCGCCCCCGGACGGTGGAAGACGGATTTTTTGACTGGCTTCATGCCGAAACCGATTTGATGAAGGGGTAGGGGATTGAAAGATAATGAGAAAACGCTGGTCATCGTCTACCAGTTCGGCAAGGTGGCCAGTACCTCGCTGGTCAATACCCTGGCCGGTCAACCGGGGCTGGAGGTTCATCAAAGCCATTTCCTGGGCGAAAGCGCGCTGCAACGGATCGTGCCCATCGCCGTGGCCAAATCGACCAACGCCTATTTCCACGCCCATCTCGCAGGCCAGTTGCAGACCAATCTTGCCCTGACCTATCGCGTGAACCAGGTGCTGGCGGGACAGGGGACGGCGAAGCTGAAGGTGATCTCGCTCAGCCGCGAGCCGCTCGATTGGCTGCGCTCGGGCATCTTGCAGGACATTGCAGGTTACCGTGCTGAACTGGAGGCTTTTGCGGTCGCCTCCAACCTTGCGGAGACGGAAGGGGCCGACGCGCTGAGGGCCGGTCTGGTCGCGGTGCTGGCCCGGATCAACGGACTGCTGGACAGGCTCGGCGGCGCCCGGGCGGCGGTTCGGCTTTACAACGCCGTGGGCGGCAAGGCGATGCTGGCCGAGGAGGCTCCGATCGAGCCGATCGTGCGGCGACTGTTCCTGCTGGCGCTGCGCCCGCTCACCTGGTTCGAGGAACATTTCCGCCCCTGTTTCGGTCTTGGCCTGCGGGAATTCGAGTGCGTGCGCGGTGTCTGGGTCGCCCACGCGCCGCGCGCGGATTTCGCGCTTCTCAGATACGAGGACTTGTCCGACCGTCTGCCGGAGGCGCTGTCGGCCATCGGGCTCGATCCCTGTGGCCCGCTTTTGCACGACAATGTCAGTCGGACGAAACCCCATGCACAGGAGGTCTCATCCGCCTTCACCGGACCAGAGGCGGAGGGGTTGCGCACCCGGCTTCTGGCCTCCGACTATGCCGAATGCTTCGGTTATTCCGCCTGCGCTGAAGCGACAGCGGCGGAGTGAGTGTCGGCGCCCGTGCCCGACGCTGAAAACAGACGCTCCAGCGCGGCGGCAATGCCGGCAGTGTCCTCGGGCGACTGCGTAAGAACATGGCCCCGCGCCGCGTCGCGCAGGGCCTCGGCCTGTGCGCCAAGGTCGAAACAGGCGACCGGCAGGCCGGTGGCAAGCGCCTCATGCGTGGCAAAGGAAAAGGTTTCCGGACAGACCGAGGGCAGGAACCAGACGCCGATATCGTAGTCCCGCGCCAGCGCCGCGATCCGGTCCCGGTCATACCGCCCATGGACGATATGGGGGGCGGGCAGGCGGAACCTTCCATCCATCTCGCCGATCACCACGATCCGCCGCGCGGTCGCCTGCGCCAATCGTTCCAGCACCGCGCCGCCCTTGGCCTGATTGATCCCGCCCAGAACCCCGATTGAGGCACCGCCCGGCGCAACCGGCTCCGGCAGGCGCTGCAACGGGTGAGGGCGCAGGACGGTCTTGCCCCGCGCCTGCAGGTAAGCCGCTTCGATCAGGGCACGGCCCGACCGGGCGAAAACCGTGATCTCGCTTGCCGCCCCGATCACCCGCGCCCAGGCGGCCCGCCACTCGGCATGGCTCAGACCGGGATGTGACGCGCTGGGTTGGACGGTGTGGGCCGGGTCGATGCTGTCTGGCGCGGGCACGCCGCGAAAACGTCCGTCCGATCCCAGCAGGTTCCAGGACGGGCTGATCGGAAAGAAATCGTGCAGGCGCATCTCCAGCCGCATACCCTGCGACAGGTCCAGCAGCATCCCCGGCACGGCGGCCGGGTCGGCGCTGCCGACGGCGCAGGAATAGATCACCTCGCGCTCGGTCACCGGTGCCAGAAGACGGTGCAGCATCGCGTCGCTGGCGACATCTCCGGCCAGTGAGAGCCGCGCGCCCTGCATCTCCACCCGCCAGCGGGCCGGACCGCCCGCGCGCAGAAGGATGACGGCGGGGTGCCCGGCGGTCAGATGCGCCCGGATTTCTTCCTGCAGCGCGGTCTCCGCGCCGCCGCCCAGGGCATGGGCGATGTATATCGGAACCGGCCCCTCCGTCACCTCCGCCAGCCAGGCCAGCGCCACCGCCAGCCGCTCGGGCGCGATCGGGTCACGGCTGTCCCAGTCGCGGGCGGCTGCGGCGAAGCGGGGATAGCGGGCGTTGATCCGCCGGCCTGCGCGGATCACCCCGGCGCTCCGGGCCGCGGCCCCGAAACTCGCGCCGCCGTCATGCCCGACGAACAGGTTGACCGCCGTCACGTGCCGCCCCCCCGCGGCGGTGGCGCGCTGGCACCAGTCCACCTCCTCGCCGTAACCGCGCCCGAAGGCGCTGTCGAACGGGCCGACCCGGTCGAGGAACCGGCGGTTCAGCGCCATGCAAAATCCGACCCCCGTGGGCAGATCGACCGGGCGCGTCCGAAACTGCCGCGCCACGCCATCGGCGCGGTCCACCAGAGCGGAAGTCAACGCGGTTCCCAGCCCGGCGCAGGGCACTGACAGGATCTCGGCGGCGTTGGACAGGGGCGTCACCGTGGCCACGCTGGCGTCCCCTGCTATGGGCGCAAGCAGGCGCGGCACCCAACCTTCGGGCGGCAGCGTGTCGCTGTTCAGAAGGATCGCGTGGTGCCCGCGCTCCAGCATCGCAAACCCGGTATTCGCCGCCGCCACGAAACCCCGGTTGCGCGCGTGACGGACAATGCAGCTGGCCGGATGCGCTGCGCCGAACTCGGCCAGAAGCGCGTCGATCCGGGGGCTTTCGGAGCCGTCATCGACGACAATCACCGCCTGATCCGGCGGCAGTGTGGAGGGCAGGCGCTTCAGCAGCCGCGCCACGGCGGTTTCCGCCCGGAAAACCGGTATGATGATGGTGGCAGGCGACCGCTCGGGTGTCGGTCCGGTGTCAAATAGGTCCTCCGGGATCGGCTGGGCATGTCTCAACGGTGGACCAAGCCCGAAGCGCTGCCTGAGGCTTTGGGCCAGCCCCTCGTCCCCCGTTTTGAGATAATCGAGTATGTCGAGGCGTTCCCGCCAGAGCGAGCCAAGCGCCCGGTGCCAGGCCCGCAGCCGCCCGGCCGGGGAGAATGGCATCCGGGGATCGGCCCCCGAGTTCACAAGACTGGACAGGACGCTGCGCGACTGCCGCGGCAGGGCCGTGAAACGGGCAAACGACATGGGTCGCATGTACCGCCCGGATCTTAACGCGGCGTTTACCACAGGTGGGAAATACCCGGCCAGCGTAAGGGAATGCTTACATGTTCGAAGGAGAGTGCCGCTGAACGAGGCAATGAAGGACAGGCAGATGCGGGTTGGGGCGATCACGAAAAGCCAGATTGTGGCAGCGCTGTTGCTGCCAGTGATTTTGCCGCTGCTGGCTGTGCTGTATCTTGTCGTGTTGACGCTTCAGGGGCGGCCCTTCCTTTTCACCTCCGAACGGATGCGCGACCCGGACACCAGCTTTCGACTTTACAAGATCAGAACCATGCAGGTGACGCCCGGCGGAACGGAAAGCGCTTTCGGCGGCCATGAAAAGGGACGTGTCACACGCCTGGGTCTCGTATTGCGCAGGTCACGGCTGGATGAACTGCCGCAGATCTTCAATGTTCTGCGCGGCGACATGAATTTTATCGGTCCCAGGCCGCCACTTCGCGCCCATGTCATCGCCGCGCCGCGGCGCTATGGCCGGGTTCTGGGCGCGATGCGGCCCGGCATCACCGGGTTATCCACCGTCATGGTCCACCGGCGGGAAGACCGTTTGATGTCGCCCTGCCGCAGCGCCGCCGAAGCCGAGGCCGTGTATTACCGCCATTGCCTGCCAGTGAAGCTGCGGCTGGACATGATCTATGCCGAGCGGCGATCGCTGGGGCTCGACATCTTGATTCTGTGGCGCACGCTCTCCCGTCTCCTGCCTTCGGGCAGGGGCGGGGCGGCGGCGCGGCCAACGGTTCGCCGCGCCCGTCCGACACCTTGCGAGGCGGAACTGCCCGTCGCCGCCTGAGTTCAGAGTCGCTTCAGCAACGCCGCCAGCCAGAGCGCCAGTTGGCCCCGCCTTGTCTGCCGGTAGACACCCGATCTGACGAGGGCGGGCAGGCGTCGATGCAGGGCACCGGTTCGGGCAATGTCGAAGACGGCGAGCGTGGCCCGCGCCTGAGGCGTCAGCCAGTGCTGCGCACGGGCCAGGGCGGCGCTGTGACGGGCGTTCCAATCGCGGAATTCACCGGCAAGCAGCCTGCGCAGCCGCGCCATGCGGGCGCGTCCCGACCGGTTCGCGCCGACCGCGTTTGCCCCGTGTTGGCGGTAGAAAATCGCCGGTTCGGGGTCGTAGATCACCAGCCCGCCCGCGCCCGACACGATCTGATAGCACCACCAGTCATGCGACACGATTCCGGTCGCGTGCTGCGCGGTGTCCTGCACCAGGTCCAGCGCCGCGCGGTTCAGGACCATTGTGTTCCCGCCGCCGACATTTTGCACCAGCGCATTGGCAAAACAGGTCGGCCTGTCGAACAAAGGGGATGGGCCGGCGGGCGTCAACGCGGCGTCGCAGACCAGGGTCCGCCCGCAATAGAGCGCCGGTGTGCCCGGTTTCGCCTGCGACAGGGCATGCAGGGCGCGGTTCAGCTTGCCCGGCATCCAGACATCATCCTGGTCGCAGAATGCCGCATAGGGCGCGGTCGGCCCCACCCGCCCGATCAGGGAGAGGAAATTCTGCGCAAAGCCGCGCCCCGGCCCGCAGGCCAGCCAGACCCGGCGGCTGGCGTCGGACCGCGCGAATTCGGCCACCGTTTCCAGCCAGCCGTCGCAACTGCCATCGTCGGAGATGATCAGCGACCAGTCGCGGTGGCTCTGGGTCGTCAGGCTCTGCAACTGCTCGGACAGGTGCGGCCCAGCGTTGAAATGGGCCAGCAGGATCACGACATGCTCGGGCCCGTAGCTTTCCCCTTTCACCCCGAGGTCCGGGATGTGGTTAACGAATTCCTTAAGGTTCTTGGTCATGTCTGGCGCATCCCATCGCCGTGGCGGGACAGAAGCATCAGGCCGAACAGGATCAGCACAGTGGCCAGCGCCAGGGCGAACAGGGGTGAGACGTAATCCGGATGATAGGTCGCATAGAAGCCGTGCCGCATCTGACCGGTGACATGGAACAGCGGATTGAACCACAGGACTTCACGAACCTCCCCCGGCAGATCCTCGAACAGGAAGAACACGCCGGAGATGATGAAAAGCGGGCGCGTAACGATCAGCCAGACCCGTTCCCAGGCCGGAAAGACCTGGAAAAGGAAGGCGTTTATCAGGCCCGCCCCCAGCGCCAGCGCCGCCGCCATCGCGACGGCCGACAGCACGACCACCGGGTCGATGGCGGCCCGGGTTTCGAACAGGACCAGCATGGCGGTGACGACCAGCGTGCCCACCACCAGATGGGTGAAAAGGTTCAGCAGAAACCGCGCCAGCACCAGGTCGATCAGCGTCACCGCGTTGAAATTCAGCAAGGGCCGCGAAAACCGGATCGCCAGCGCGGTTTTCGAGGAAACATCATGAAACAGCATGTAGGGCAGATAGCCGGTGGCATAGAACAGCGGAAAGCTGACGCCGAGCGAGGGGGCCCGGAACGCCATCGAAAAGGCAAAGGACAACAGCGCAATGGCCGCCACCGGTTCCAGCACCGCCCAGAGATAGCCGCCCGGCGAGCGGCCATAGCTTGTCGACATTTCCCGCAGGATCAGCGCGGCGACCGTGCGGATGCCACCCGACGGTCGCGGCGTCAAAACCCCAGCTGTGCCTACGCTATCAATCGGTCCGGCCCCGCAATTCTGCAGGGGCCGGATACGCCGCATTCCTTTCCAACCCGTGAACGGAGGCCCAATGGCGCATGCAGTTAGCAGCAAGCCGGCGCGGATCACGCCCCTGCCGTCCCCTCATCCGCCGCCCCGGCGGCGGCGCAGGCATTCGTGGATATTGCTGACATTCCTGACCCTGGTGGTGGCCCCTGTCTCGGCCACCGGTTTCTATCTCTACCGGGTGGCGGCGGATCAATATGCCTCCACCGTCGCGTTTTCCGTCCGGAAGGAGGAGATCGCCTCTCCGGTCGAGCTTTTCGGCGGTATCGCCGACGTGGCCAGTTCCGGCAGTTCCGACAGTGATATCCTGTATGAATTCATCCGCAGCCAGGAGATGGTTCAGGCGATGGAGCGGCGGCTGGACCTTTCGGCCATCTATTCCCGCGCCACGGGCGATCCGGTTTTTGCCTATGACCCGTCCGGCACGATCGAGGATCTGCTGGACCATTGGCACCGGATGGTCCGCGTCTCCTATGACAGCACGACCGGGTTGATCGAGGTGCGGGCGCTGGCCTTCACGCCGGAAGACGCCCGCGCCATCGCCACCGGCATTTTCGCCCAAAGCGTCGCGCTGGTCGAAGAACTCTCAGCCATTGCGCAGCAGGACAGCATCGCCTTCGCGGCGGCGGAGGTGGAGCGTGCGGTGGAGCGTCTGAAGACCGCGCGTGAGGCGGTAACCGCCTTTCGGTCGCGCACCCAGATCGTCGATCCCACGGCCGATCTCGAAGGCCAGATGGGTTTGCTCTCGACGCTTGAAACCCAACTGGCGGAGGCGCTGATTTCGGCGGATGTCCTGCGCGAAAGCACAAGGGCAACCGACCCGCGCATCACCCAGGCGGAGTTGCGGATCGAGGTGATCGAGGCGCGGATCGCCGACGAACGCCGCAAGCTGGGGCATGGCGGTGGCGACGACTACGCCACCAAGCTGGCGGAATACGAACGTCTCGCCGTGGATCGCGAGTTTGCCGAACAGGCCTATACGGCCGCGCTCGCCACTTACGATCAGGCTTTGGCGGAGGCGCGTCGGAAGAGCCGGTACCTTGCCGCCTATATCAAACCGACACTGGCGGAGGCGTCGGAATTTCCCCGCAAGGAGGTTCTGCTGGGGCTGGTGGCGTTCTTCCTGGTGTCTGCCTGGGCCATCGCCGTGCTGGTCTTCTACAGCGTGCGGGACCGGCGATGATCGCGTTTCGGGACGTCTCGAAACGGTTCCGCGCGGGCGGGGTGGAAAAAGTGGTGGCCGACCGGATCAGCCTGACCTTTCCGGCGGGCAAATCGGTGGCGCTTCTGGGGCGGAACGGCGCGGGCAAGTCGAGCTTGCTGAAGATGATCGCGGGCACGCTGCGCCCCGACCGGGGACAAATCGAGGTGACCGGCAGCGTCTCCTGGCCGGTGGGCTTCGCGGGCAGTTTCCACGCCGATCTGACCGGCTTGCAGAACACCCGTTTCGTCGCGCGGATCTATGGGGTGGACAGTGACCTGCTGGAGGATTTCGTGCGCGGCTTCTCCGGCCTCGGCGACCATTTTTCCCTGCCGTTCCGGACCTATAGCCAGGGGATGCGGGCGCGGCTGGGCTTTGCGCTGTCGATGGGGATCGGCTTCGACACCTACCTGATCGACGAGATCACGGCGGTGGGCGACGCGGCCTTTCGCGAGGCCTGCGAGGCGGCTCTGGCCGAACGTCTGGCGCAGAAAGGCGCGGTGATCGTATCGCATTCCTTCGGTTTCCTGGCCCGTGTCTGCGACGCGGGCGTGGTGATCGAAGACGGCCGCGCGGTCTGGTTCGACGATGTGAAGGCGGCGATCGAGGCGCATCGGGCGGTGATGGCATGAGCCGCTCATGCCGTGCCTTCCGCCGCTTTCGGCGTTCGGCATTTGCGTATTTTCGACAAGATGAAGTCAGCCGGATTTCCCCGGTGCCCCGCCTTCGAAGAGTTGAACCCCGTCGTAGCGCGGCGGGTCCTCCTGCATCTGCAAATGCAGTCCGGTGCCGGTGTAGGGGTGTGCGCGGGCCAGTGCCTCGTCCACCTCGATCCCCAGACCGGGCGCCGTTGGCGCGGTGATATGGCCGTCCTCGACCCGGATCGTCCCCCGGATCAGCGCGTCGTGAAATGGCGTCTCGATGGTTTCCGCGATCAGCAGGTTCGGGATCGACACCGAAAACTGGATATTCGCCGCCCATTCCACCGGCCCGGCATAAAGATGCGGGGCCATCTGGGCGTTATAGACCTCCGCCATCGCCGCGATCTTCTTTGCCTCCCAGATGCCGCCCGAACGCCCGAGCGCCGGTTGCAATATGCTGGCCGCGCCCGCCCGCAGGATCGGCGTGAACTCGGCCTTGGTGGTCAGGCGTTCGCCGGTGGCGACCGGGATCGACGTCGCCGAAGCCACCCGCGCCATCGCCGCAACATTGTCCGGCGGCACCGGTTCTTCGAACCAGAGCGGATCGTAGGGCTCGATGGCTTTTGCCAGCCGGATCGCGCCGGAGGTGGTGAATTGCCCATGTGTGCCGAAGAGCAGATCGGCGCGCGGCCCGACCGCCTCCCGGATGGCGGCGCAGAAGGCGCGGGAGGTCTCGATGTCATAGCCCGAGGGCTGATGCCCGCCGCGCATCGTGTATGGCCCGGCGGGGTCGAACTTGACCGCCGTGTACCTGCGCTCCACCAGGTCGAGCGCCGCCTCGGCGGCCATGTCGGCATTGCCCCAGAACTCCGGCAAAGGGTGCTGCGGGCCGGGGTAGAGATAACTGTAGGCGCGCACGCGCTCATTCATGCGCCCCCCGATCAGCGCCCAGACCGGACGGTCCCGGTCCTTGCCGAGGATGTCCCAGCAGGCGATCTCCAGCCCGGAAAACGCGCCCATCACCGTCAGGTCGGGCCGCTGGGTGAAGCCGCTGGAATAGGCGCGGCGGAACATCCGCTCGATGTTTTCGGGGTTCTCGCCCGCCATGTGCCGCTCGAACACGTCGCGGATCACCGCCTCCATCGCGTCGGGTCCGACGCTCGCGGCATAGCACTCGCCCCAGCCGGTGATTCCGGTGTCGGTGGTAAGTTTCACCAGTATCCAGTACCGCCCGCCCCAGCCCGGTGCAGGCGGGGCCGTGACAATCACCTCAAGATCGGCAAGTTTCATGGTCATTGCATTTGTTCAGTTGGGCGGTCGGGCATGCCGGGAAATCCAATCACCATTCGTTGTCTCGGTCCAGAGGATGCGCATGTGCTGGATCGCGTGAAGGACGGTGTCTTTGACAACCCGTTCGAGCCGTCGCGGGCCTGGGCTTTCCTTGCCGCTCGGGTCAACCTGATGGTGGTGGCGCTGGATCGGGCGGATGTGGTGGGGTTCGCCTATGGCACAACGATGCTGCGGGTGGACAAGCCGACGTCCTTCTATGTCAATGAAGTTTCTGTTCATCCCGCTTACCGCCGTCAAGGTATTGCGCGCCGTCTCTTGGCGCGGATCGCGGATGAGGCGCGGGAGCGGGGGTGCGAGAGCCTCTGGCTGATGACCGAGGGGGACAATGCCGAGGCGAACGGGCTTTACCGCGCAACGGACGGG
The DNA here is from genome assembly GCA_050299835.1 of Silicimonas sp. GTDB lineage: Bacteria > Pseudomonadota > Alphaproteobacteria > Rhodobacterales > Rhodobacteraceae > JAJDOD01. The sequence continues at coordinate 22,435 of JBNKWP010000005.1, read as the reverse complement.
GAGGTGATGGAGGGCGTGAATTACTATTCCTGGCCTCTCGACTAGCTCGCGAAGACGATCACGTTCCGCCGCGCCCGGCCCGCCTTGGTGTCTGCAATCGCCTCGTTGATCTCGTCGAGCGGCCAGCGCTTCGAGATCAACTCGTCCAGCTTCAGCCGCCCTTGCAGGTAGAGATCCGCCAGCCAGGGAATGTCGCGCGACAGCACCGTGTCGCCCATCTTGGTGCCGATCAGGCTCTGGCCAAGGCTCGCGATGATATCGGGGGCATAGGTCGAGACCTGTCCCGAAGGCGGCAGCCCGACCATCACCAGCCGCCCGCCGGGGGCAAGGTAACGCGGCGCGGTGTCATAGACCGGCGCGGCCCCCACGGTGACGAAAACCGCATCCGCCAGCTTGCCAATGCCCTTTTCAACGGTCTTCCACGGATCGGCCTGACCGGCCAGCACGCCGTCCGTCGCGCCAAACGCCACCGCGTCGTCAAGCTTTTCCGGCGAGACATCCACCGCCACGATCCGCCGCGCACCCGCCAGCCGCGCCCCCTGGATCGAATTCAGCCCGACACCGCCCGCGCCGATGACGACCACGTCCTCGCCCGGCTGGACCTTCCCTGCATTGATGACCGCGCCAACCCCGGTGATGACCCCGCAGGACAGAAGCGAGGCGACATCCAGCGGCATCGCGTCCGGCACTTTCGCGATCTGGCTCTGATCGACCACGACCCGTTCGGCGAACGCCCCGCAATGCATCGCCTGGAAGACCGGTGCGCCATCGGCCAGCGTGATCGGCGCGCTCCGCTCAGCCTCCGTGCAGATCGCCGGATGCGCGGACGCACAACTGGGGCAGGTGCCGCAGGACCGGATGAGCGTGACGATCACCCGGTCGCCGGTCGAATATCCCTTCACCTCCGGGCCGGTGGCGCTGATCCGCCCTGCCGCCTCGTGGCCATAAATCGCGGGCAACATCCCGCCCCAGGCACCGCTGGCATAGGTGATGTCGGAATGGCAGATGGCGCAGGCTTCCAGCGTCACTTCGACCTCGCGGCCCGTGGGCGCGGCAAGGGTCACTTCCTCGATTTGGAATGGCTCTCCAAAGGCGTGGCAGATGGCGGCGCGGATCTTGGTCATGTCGGCTCCTGTTCTGCAAAGCATACTCGCCGGGGTCGGGGTGGCAAACGCGCCGGAAAACGACGCGGTTTCGCCAGTTCAGGCAACCCGCGCGCGCGCCGGGGCCAGAAAGATCGCGATACAGACCAGCATCAGCGCCATGGCCAGAAGGAAGGGCGCGCCGGGCAGGTAGAGCGGGGTGTCCGGGGCGGTGAATTTCCAGAACACGGTGGTCATCGCCAGTGGCGACAGGATCGTCGCCACGGCGCTGACGGAGGAGAGCACGCCTTGCAACTCGCCCTGGCTGTCATCGGCGGTCTGGCGCGACATCAGCCCCTGAAGCGCGGGCAGCACCACCGCGCCCAGTGCCGAGATCGGGGTGAACAACAGCGCAACGGTGCCACTGGTGACGAAGGCCAGCACCAGAAGCGCGAAGACGTTGAAGATCAGCCCGTAAAGGACCGTCCCGCGATTGCCGAGCCGGGCCAGGATCAGCCGGATCAGCCAGCCCTGCACCACCGCCATCGAGATGCCATAGGCGGCGAGAGAGACGCCGATCATCCCCTCCGACCAGCCGAAGCGGGCGGTGGTGAAATAGGCCCAGATGGCGGGATAAACGAAAACCGCGACCTGGTAGAGGAAGAACAACAGAAGCGGGCGTGTCAGCGCCGGATTCAAGCTGACATTCATCAGCGCCCCGAACGGGTTGGTCCGCGCCCAGCTCAGTGCGCGGCGGGTGGCGTCGGTCACGGTTTCCGGCATGACGAAGAAACCCAGCGCCAGATTGCAGGTGGCCAGCGCGGCGGCGGCGACGAAGGGTGCACGGGTACCGAGTTCGCCCAAGAGCCCGCCCAGCATCGGGCCAAGCACGAATCCCACTCCGAAGGCCGCGCCGATCAGCCCGAATCGGGCGTCCTTTTCTTCCGGCATCGAGATGTCGGCAATGGCGGCACCGGCGACCGATTGCGTGGCCCCCGCGATCCCGGCGATGACGCGGGCGGCGAACAAAAGCCAGAGGCTTTGCGCCAGCGCCATAATCACATGGTCCAGTGCCACCACCAAAAGCGACACAAGCAGGATGGGGCGGCGTCCGTAGCGGTCGGACAGCGCGCCGAGGACCGGCGCGAAGAAGAACTGCATCACCGCGTAGACGGTAATCAGCGCCCCTCCCCAGACGGCGGCCTGCGACAGCGTTACGTCGCCGATCTCGCGCAGAAGCGCCGGCATCACCGGCAGGATCAGGCCGATCGCCATCGCGTCGATGACCACCGTCGCCAGGATGAAGCCGAGGGTCAGGCGCATGGGTATGCGGCGGAAGCCGCGATCCGGTCGAGGATTTTCGCCAGCCCCGGTGCGTCGGACAGGAACGGCGAATGCCCGGAGGCCATGTCATGTGTGTTTGCCCAGTCGCGTGATGCCTCCCGTTGATACTCCGGGACGACCACGCGGTCCTCGGTGCAGCGGATATTGTGGCGCGGGGTCTCCGGCCATTCGAAGGCCACCGGCTCGGTCATCACCGCAATGGGTTGCGGGGTCAGCCGCGCCAGCGCCTGCTCCCGGTCCTCCATCGCGCAATCGGAATAGAAAAGCGGTCCCGATTTCTCCCTCAGCGCATAGGTCACCCCGGCCTCCCGATCGACAGTCTGGGCCGCGTTCAGTTCCGGGTTGATCGCCTCCCGCCGGAAGGCGGTGAAAGCCTCTCCGGGGCGCGGCACGAGGGCGCAGAGATAAACCAGCGCCCGAACCTTTTCCGGCGCTTCTGCGGCGGCCAGGGTGATCGGGAATCCCCCAAAGGAATGGCCGACAAGGATGGTGTCGGGTTGAAGGTGATCCAGAATCGCAGCGACGTAATCGTCCATGCGAACCTCTCCCGGAGGGGTCGGATCCGTCCCGTGCCCCGGCAGGTCGATGGCCACGGCCTCGTGCCCACGCTTCGCCAGAAGCGGCAGCAGCTTCTCCCAGCACCAGGCCCCGTGCGACGCGCCGTGGATCAACAGGAACCGCGCCAAATCAGATGTGCCCGATCCCTTTGAGGAACCCGGTCAGGACCTCGGCGAACGCTTCCGGCTTCTCCACCATCGGCAGGTGCCCCGCGCCCCGGATCAGCTCGAAGCGCGAGCCTTTGACCAGCGCCGCCGTCTCCCGCACCAGGTCCGGCGGCGTCGAGCCGTCCTCGCTCCCCGCAATCGCCAGCGTCGGCAGGGTGAGCGAGGCGGTGGTGGTAAAGAAATCCGTGTTGGAGATCGCGGCGCAACAGCCCGTATAGCCCGCAGCCGGCGTGCGGGTCAGCATCGCCCGCCAGGCCGCCAACTCGGGCGTGGCCCGAAAGGTGGAGGAGAACCAGCGTTCGAGAATGCTGTTGGCGAGCGCCTCGATCCCGCCCTCTTCCACGGCCGCGATCCTGTCCGCCCACATCTGGTCGGTGCCGATCTTGGCGGCGGTGTTCGACAGCACCATCGCCCGGATCTGGTCCAGCCGTTTGACGGCCAGTCCCTGCGCGATCATGCCGCCGATGGAACAGCCGACGAGAACGGCGTCGCGAATGTCGAGATGGTCCAGCAGCCGTTCCAGATCGGTGACCAGCGCGCCCATGGAATAGGGGGCGGCCGGGCATTCTGATAACCCGTGGCCGCGCTTGTCATAACGGATGAGTTTCAGCCCCTCGGGCAAAAGCGGCAGCACCTTGTCCCAGAGCCGGTAATCGGTGCCGAGCGAGTTGGCGAAGACCACGGGTTTGCCGTCTTCAGGGCCGTCGATGCGATAGTTCAGCGCGAGGTCGGGGAGTTCGGCGATATTCATGGGTCAGCTCCGGTTCTGGCGGTGCGAATGCGTATTTTTGACAAGATGAAGGGTCATTGCGACGCTTCCGCGGGGGCGAGCGCCCGTTGGATCATGGCGGGGTCGGCATTGCCGCCCGAGGCCACCACGATCAGGTCGCCATCGCCCTCGGCCCGATAGAGCGCGGCGGCGAGGGCAGCGGCACCGCCCGGTTCAACCGTGATTTTCAGCCGCATCAACGCCACGACCATGGCCCTGAGCGCGTCGTCGTCGGAGATGACAAGACCCGGCCCGCAAAGCTCTTTCAGAATCGGAAAGGTCAGCTGGCCGGGGGAGGGCGTGAGGATCGCGTCGCAGATCGACCCGGCCATCCGGGGGTTGGTCTGGCGTTCCCCTGTGGCCAGCGACCGGGTCACATCGTCGAACCCTTCCGGCTCCACCGGACGGACCCGCAGATGCGGCGCACGCGCGGCCAGCGCCAGCGCGATCCCCGCCGTCAGCCCGCCACCGCCGCAGCAGACCAGCACATCCGCTTTTTCGATCCCGGCCTCCGCCGCCTGTTCGGCGATCTCCAGCCCGGTGGTGCCCTGTCCCGCGATCACTCTCTCATCGTCGAAGGGCTTGATCAGGGTCAGTCCGCGCGCCTCGGCGATCTCCGCCCCGATGATATCGCGATCCTCGTTTTCGCGGTCGTAGAGCACCACTTCCGCCCCATAGGCGCGGGTATTGGCGATCTTCAGGGCAGGCGCGTCGGCGGGCATGATGATGACGGCAGGTGCGCCCATCTCGGCGGCGGCGCAGGCCACGCCCTGAGCATGATTGCCGGAGGAGAAGGCGACCACGCCCTTCCGGCGGGCCTCCTCGCTCAGCAAGGATATGGTGGCCCTTGCGCCGCGATACTTGAAGGACCCGGTCTTCTGCAGGCACTCCGCCTTCACGAAAATGCGCCGCCCGGCCTCCCGGTCCAGAAGCGGCGCGTTCAGCAAGGGCGTGCGCACGGCATGGCCCGCGATCCGCCCGGCGGCGGCCTCGATCTCGTCGATAGTCATGGCCGTGCCGTACCCGCTTCCACCGCGCGGGTCCATTCCGTCAGCACCCGGACCGCCTCCGGTTCGTCCAGAAACGGCACATGTCCGCGCCCCGGCACCGTGCCAAGGATCATGTCGGGGCGGCGGCGGGCCATTTCCCCGGTCGTCGCGGCACTCAACAGGTTGGAATTGGCCCCGCGGATCAGCGCCAGCGGCAGACCTTCCAGCGCGTCGAACATCGGCCAGAGATCGGGCACCGGCTGGGTGCCCGCGGCCAGCACCGCATCGCGCAGCGCCGGGTCGTAATTGATCTTTAGCCCGTCCCCGGTCTCGACGTAATGTCGCATGACCTCCTCGGACCAACGGCTTTCCGGCACGTCCACGAAGCCCGGCATCAGCTCGGCCCGCATCGCCGCGGCCTCCGCATAGGTCTTCTGCGACGGGTTGCGTCCGATATAGCCCTTGATGACCTCCAGCCCGTCGCCTGCCAGTTCCGGCCCGATATCGACAAGGCAGACCCCGCTCAGGCGGTCCTTCGCGATCACCGCCAGCAGCATCGCGATCAGCCCGCCGCGCGAGGTGCCAAGGATCGCCGCCTGTTCCAGCCCCAGATGGTCGAGCAGCGCCAGCGCGTCGCCCGCCTCGGTCGGGATGGTATAGGTCTCCGCTCCTGACCACTCCGATTGCCCGCGCCCGCGATAATCCAGCCGGATCAGCCGCATATGAGACAGATGTGGCGCGGCATAGTCGAAATCGCTGCCATTCCGCGTCAGGCCCGACAGCGCCAGAACGGGCGTGCCCGTCCCTTCGTCGGTGTAATGCAGCCGCGTGCCGTCCGGCGCGTGAAATTCGGGCATCAGAGCGACCCCGCAAGGTCGGGTATGCCGGTCAGATCATCCAGAACCGTGCCCGGCTTCCCCGGCAGCCGGTCCATCGGATCGCCCGCCCGATTGACCCAGACCGTCTGGAATCCATAGCCGCTTGCCGCCGACGCGTCCCAGCCGTTCGACGACACGAACAGCACTTCCCCGGGCGCGGTGTCGAACCGCTTGCCCACCAGGTCATAGACCTCCCGCGCCGGTTTGAAGATGCCCACATCCTCCACCGACAGGACGGCATCGAGCCAGGGGCCCACGCCCGCGAACTCGACCGCACCGTCCAGCATGTCGGGCGAGCCGTTCGACAGGATCGCGGTGGTGAAGCCCCGCGCCTTCAGCGTCGCCAGCATTTCCGGCACTTCCCGATAGGCGGGCAACTCCCAGTAAAGCGCCAGCAGGGTTTCGCGCAGTTCCGGGTCATCGAGGTTTGACGCCTCCATCGCCCAGTCCAGCCCGTCCTTGGTGACATCCCAGAAGGGCACATGCTCGCCGGTGATGGCGCGAAGCCAGGTGTATTGCAGCTGCTTCATCCGCCAGTCGGCGGCAAGTTGCGGCCAGACCTTCGCCAGCGCGCCCTGTCCGGGGCGCTCGGCCAGTATCCGCGCGGCGGCGGAGACGTCGAAAAGCGTCCCATATGCGTCGAAGACGCAAGTCGTGATCGGCATGGTCAGTCCCTCTTTCGATACCCGACCTTACACGCAACTTCCGCAAGGTGAAGAGTGCTTGCAACACCCTTCAGACCGGGGGGTTTACTCCAAAACGCTGGCATGTTGGGGTAGGGCATCTTCTCCCAACAAATGAGTTTACTACATGTCCGAAGCCAAAACAGGCGACACGGTTCGCATTCATTACACCGGCACATTGTCCGACGGCTCCACCTTCGACAGTTCGCAAGGCCGCGACCCGCTGGAATTCCAGCTTGGCACCGGCCAGGTGATTCCGGGGTTCGACAAGGCGGTCACCGGCATGACCGTGGGCGAGGCGCAAAAGGTGGAGATTCCCGCCGACGACGCCTATGGCCCGCACGATCCCGCCAACCAGCAACCCTTCCCGCGCGACAAGGTGCCCGATGGCACCCCGCTCGACATCGGCACGCGGTTGCAAACCTCCGGCCCCGAAGGCCAGCCGATCATGGTGACGGTGGCCGAAGTGACGGACGAGCATGTCGTCCTTGACGCCAATCACCCGCTGGCGGGAAAGGATCTGACCTTCGAAATCGAACTGGTCGAGATCGTCTGATCCCTCTCCCCCAACCCCTCTCCCACGGGGAGAGGGGAGGCGCTGATGGCACCGGTACCGCCTCCCCCTCCCATCGGGTGGGGGATCGAGGGGGAGGAAGGCGAAACGCCGGGGGAGGCACCGACCTTCCCGCTGGACGCCCTCGTCCATTCGGGACAGGATGCGCGGCATGAAGACCGACGAGTTGAATGCGCTGACCATCCCGCCTGAGGCCACCCTGCGCGAGGCCATCGAAGCCATCGACCGCTCCGGGCGCCAGATCGCGCTTGTGGCGGACGCGGATCGCCGTCTGGTGGCCACGGTCACGGATGGCGACGTCCGGCGCGGCATCCTGCGCGGCGTCGATCTGGATGGCCCGGTCGCCCAGGTCATGCACGAAAACCCCACGACCGTGACCGAGGGTGTGCCCGATGCGGAAACCCGCCGTCTGATCCGCGAGCGCAAGCTGCAACATGTCCCTGTCCTGGACGCGCAAGGCCGCATCGTCGACCTCGCCACCGTGCAGGATCTCTTCCGCGTCACCCCCAATGACACCCGCGTCGTGCTGATGGCCGGGGGCTTGGGCACCCGGCTGAGGCCGCTGACCGAAACCGTGCCGAAACCGATGCTGCCCGTGGGCGGCAAGCCGATCCTGGAACAGATCATCGGGCTTTTCGCCGAGCAGGGCTTCTGGCGCATTTCCATCTCCGTCAATTACCGGGGCGAGATGGTGCGCGAGCATTTCGGCACGGGCGAAGGGCTCGGCGTCGAGATCGACTATATCGAGGAAGAACAGCGCATGGGCACCGCCGGTGCGCTCTCGCTTCTGCGCGAGCCGCCGGATGAGCCCTTCATCGTGATGAACGGCGACGTGCTGGTGGCGCTGCAATTCCCCGAACTCCTCGCCTTTCACCGTGAGAAATCGGCCACCGGCACGCTGGTCGTCCGCGAATACGAACAGCAGGTGCCCTATGGCGTGGTGCGGTCGGCGGACGGGCTGATGACCGGGATCGAGGAAAAGCCCATCGAACGCTATTTCGTCAATGCCGGTATTTATGTCCTGTCGCCCGAGGCGCTCGACCGTCTCACCCCCGGCCAGCCGCTCGACATGCCCGACCTTCTCTCTGCCGTCACGCAGGACGGCGGCAATGTCGGCGTTTACCCCTTGCGCGACTACTGGCGCGACATCGGGCGGATTGCCGATCTCGAAGCTGCGCGGTCGGAATTCGACAGCGTATTCCGCGACTGATGCCCGATCTGCCCGAGGTCACGATCATTCTCGGCCCGCAGACGACTGCGTCGCTCGCGCTCAATGCGCATCTGCGTCAGAACCGCCATGATCTGAAGTCGAATGGGATCACCGTCCTTCCCAGCCGTATCGCCTCGCCGTTGATGCGCCGCGCGGTGGATGAACGCCCGGAGGCCGAGCGTATGGAAGAGTTCAAGGCCAAAACCATGCCGCGCCCGGTCATCCTGTCTGCCGTCGAACTGCTGGGCCGACCGCAGGCGGGGCTTGCCAAGGGTGAACTCTTTCCCGATGCCGAAATGGGACTGGCCGGCATGGCCACCATCGCCCGCGACGCCCGTGTTGTCTTTGCCATCGACCCCTTGCCGACCTTCTTCCTTGCCGCCGGTTCGGATGTGCTGGAAGAACGCGTCCGCACAACGCCTTGGGAAGTGCTCTACGAACTCAGCTGGCACGAATTGCTGGCCGAACTGGTGGACCTCCTGCCCGATGCCGATTTCCTTGTCCTTACCGGACAGGGTGTGGCCGCCGCACCGGCGCAGACGCTCGCCCGTTTTCAGGGCGACGACCCGAGCAACCTGACGGCGCCCTATTCCATGCTCCGCCAGTTGATCTCGGAAACCGGCCACGCCGTGCTTGACCGGATGCTGGAGCGCGGTCCGCCCGATGCCGACATGCTGGCCGATCTTTGCAAGTCCTTCGCCCTGACACCGGCGAAGGAGGATATCCGCGACCGTCTCGGACTGGACAAGGTGACGAATATCCTTCTGCAACAGCGGTTCGAGGAGGATCTGGAACAGATCGCCACGCTGCCGCGCGTCGAGCTGATCCGATGAAGGGCAGGGGGCAATGCCGGTCCTGACGCGCCTCATCCGGTCGGTCTCGCTGAACGGCATCTCCTTTGTCGGCGCGGTCGCGGAGGATGGCGGGGTGACGGCATGGGGGAAGGCGGGACAAAGCATCGCGGCGATGCGCGCCGCATTCGGCCCCGCGCTCCTGTCGCTGGACGGCACGCGCCACGCGCTGCGGGCAAGGCTCGCCCCCGGCGCATTGGACGCGCCACAGGCGGAACCTGCGTACTTCGCGGGCAAGAACGTCCTTGTCGCCATCCGCCATGCCGAAACGGCAGAGGCCACGGGCGATTGGCTCGCCTATCACATAGCCGAACAGGGCGCAGACGCGGCGCTGATCTTCGATCGCGCGCCGCCCGGCTCGCAATTCGCCCCGGAGCTGCAAGCCGACTGCCCCGTGTTGATCGTCAATGCCGACACACCCGCAGGCCCGCCCGACAGCCCCGACCTGCGCGACCCGGCCACCGCGCCCGCCGCGCCGAAACGTGCCACTCCGCTTTGCGACCCCTGGTTCGCGCATTTCATCGAACACGGGCTGATCGACCTCATCCGGGCCGCCTATCTCACGCAGGCCCGCGCGGTGGCGTTGGTGAACATCTCCGACCTGATCCTGCCCGCCCCCGAGGGCACCGTGTTCGACCGCGCCGCCGCCACGCCGGGCACCGTCCTGCCGTTGCGTGGTATCGAAACCTACCCCTGGCGTCTGCGCCAGAACCGGCCCGCCCCGCATAGCGATCACATCGCCAGCCGCCGCAGCGAACGCCGGGTGCCCATCTCATGGGCGCTCGCGCCCAACGACGACAGTCCAAAAGCCTTCTGGCGTCCCGTCCAGCCCTATGGCGTGCCCGTGGCCGAGGCCGCGCCGCACCCCTTTGCCCGCGCGATGGGTGTGGTCTATCCCGGCGTTCCGGTGAACCGCCTCACCCGCAAACCCGACCTGCGCGAACAGCCCGCGCTTGTCACCCAGATGGCCCGCGCCTTCGATGCCGAGCCCCTGCGTCTGCCATCCCCAGTTGCAATCCCGCCAAGACCCAAGTTTGGACGCACCACCATCGTCACCGCGATGAAGAACGAAGGCCCCTTCATTCTCGACTGGATCGCCCATAACCGGGCCATTGGTGTCGATGACATCCTCGTCTACACCAACGATTGCGACGATGGCAGCGACCGCCTGTTGAGCCTGCTTGCCGAGGCCGGCGTCACCCATCGCGACAACCCCTATCGCGCCATCGGCAAGGTCCCGCAACACGCTGCTTTCCGCGCCGCCGAAGACGAACCGGTGGTGCAGGAGGCCGACTGGCTTCTCACCCTCGACGTGGACGAATATCTCAACATCCACACCGGTGACCGCACCCTCGCCGCCCTCCGCGATGCGGTGCCCGACGCCCACGCCGTCTCCATCCCCTGGCGCATGTTCGGCAATGCGGACCGCCACGGTTTCGACGACATCCCCGTGACCGAACAATTCACCCGATGCGCCCCCGAATACGCCCCGCGCCCCTTGCAGGCCTGGGCCTTCAAGACGCTCTACCGCAACGAAGGCCTGTTCCGCCGCCTCGGCGTTCACCGCCCCAAGGGGATGGCCCGCGATTTCCGCGACACGCTCAACTGGGTTGATGCCATCGGCAGACCGCTGCCGCCCGCGATCCGAGACAAGGCCTGGCGGATGAGCAAGGGGCAATGGGGATACAGCCTTGCCACGCTCAACCATTACGCGGTTCGGAGCGCCGAGAGCTTTCTGGTCAAGCGCGACCGGGGCAAGGTGAACCGGACCCGGCGCGACCAGGGCCTGGCCTATTGGTTCCGCATGAACCACAACGCGGAGGAGGACCGGACCGTTCAGGCGCTTGCAGATCGCGTCGCGGCGGAGAAATCCGCGCTCATGGCCCTTCCCGGAGTGCGAGCGGCCCATGAAGAGGCCGTCGGCTGGCACCGCAGCCGCATTGCGACGCTTCTCTCCGATCCCGACTACGCCGAGTTCTTTGCCCGGATCACTTCACCCCGGATGGAGCACCTCTCCCGTATCGCCACCTATTTCGGCGCGAATGTCCATCTGGCAGGTCCCGAGGTCATCCCCGACGACATCGCCGCGACAGAGGCGGGCAAGCCGTTCTACTGGACGGTGAAGTTGGTGCCGGAGCCCTGAATGGTTACCATCCGCCCGGTGTGAAACACCGGGCAGCGCCCGACCCGCCCCCCAGGGCGGGCGCTTCACGCCCACCCTCGGGCCGGGCGCTGCCCTCAGTTCTAAGATGGGCGCCGGGACACGGTGTCAAAGCCGAACCCGTGGCTCCGCCTGACCCTTCGTCACCTCATGTTCCGCGAACACCGCACCATGCGGCTTGCCGTCATCGGCGGGCATATCCCGTGCCGCGCTGGTGCAGTAAAGCGTCGTCAGACCCGGCCCGCCGAAGGCGGGGCAGGTGGTCTGCGGCGCGTCGAAAGCGATCTCGCCCAGAACCTCGCCATCGGGCGCATAATTCACGACCTTGCCGGCCCCGAACATCGCGCACCAGAGGGTGCCTGCGGCATCCACCACCGCGCCATCCGGGAACAGCCCGGCCCCGGCGGTGTCCACGAACACCTCCGGCTCGCCATCGGGCCAGCCACGATCCGGATCCAGCGCCTGCCGCATGATCCGCTTGTCCACCGTGTCGGCATAATAGGCGAACTTCCGGTCCGGGCTGAAACACATGGCATTCGGGATCACGATCCCCGGATAAAGCTGCCGCAACTCGCCCTTGTAATAGCGATAGATCGCCCCCGGCTTGCCCGGCTCCGCCTTCGCCATCGTCCCGATCCAGAACCCGCCCCAGGGGTCGGCGCGTCCGTCATTCGACCGCATCGCCGGATCATCGGGTTCCAGCCCCTCCACATCCTCGGACTTCTCGGTCTCAAGGTTGAAGTGAAACAGCCGCGTTTCCGACGCGATCAGGATGGACGCATCGTCCACCCAGCCCGCCGCCGAGACATGCTCGCCGAACTGCACCACGCGTGTCGTCTCGCCCTCGCGCATCAGCAACTGGTGCCGGTTGATGTCGAACCACAAAAACTGCTCGCGCTCCGGATGCCAGAGCGGGCCTTCGCCCAGAATGCACCGCGTGGCGTCGAATACCTCACTCATGCCTCGGTTGCCTCCCATGCCGCCACTGCCTCGCCCGCGCGACTGCCGATTCCGGCCACGTCGTCGCCCGGCTTGTAAAGCCAACTGCCCAGACCGAAACCGCTCGCCCCGGCCTTGCGCCATTCCGCGAAATTCTCCGGCCCGACGCCGCCTACCATGTAGACAGCGGTGGTCGCGGGCAGCACCGCGCGAACCGCCTTCAGCCCCTCGATTCCCATCTGGAACGCCGGGAAGACCTTCAGCCCGTCCGCCCCCGCCTGAAGCGCGGTGAAGCACTCGCTGGGTGTCAGAACGCCGGGAAAACTCTGCATTCCCAATTCCTTGGTCTTCCGAATGACGTCCGGGTCGCAATTCGGAGACACCACCAGTTGACCGCCCGCATTCTTCACGCCCTCTACATCCTCGACCGTCAGAACCGTGCCCGCGCCAATCAGTGCCCGGTCACCTGCCGCCTTCGCCATCCGTTCGATGGACACCAGGGGCGAGGGCGAATTCAGCGGAACCTCGATCCGGGTCAGGCCCGCACCGATCAGCGCCTCGGCAACAGGCACGGCCTCGTCGGGATCAATCCCGCGAAGAATTGCGATCAGGGGATGGCTCATTGGGTCTCCTTCAGTTTTTCGTATGCCGCCGTCAGCCCGGCCAGCGTGGCGCGGGTCACGTCCGCGGTCTCGGGCACAAGACCCTCTGACGCCAGCGCGTTGGCATAGAGCCGCGCCAGTCGTCCCGCGCCCAGAAGCGCCACCCGCTGCCCCAGCCAGTAGGGCTTGGCAGCCGCCAGTTCCGCCCCGATCAGCAGGCCCGAGAGCCGCGCCTTCGCGCGCCCCGGCACCGCTTCTGCCACCAGCCCTTCGGCCCTGAGCGCAAAGAACCGCCCCGCCAGCGCCTGTGGATCGGCCATACCGTCGCGCACCGCCTCGCCGAAGGCCGCATCGCTGAACCCGTCATCCATCGAATGCCGCAGCACCGACTGTTTCGAGATCAACGCGAACAGTTCGCCGGTCATATAGGTGCGGAAACTCACCACCTCACCGGCCGAGATCTGCACCCATTTCGTATGGGTCCCGGGCAGGCAGAGAATACCGTCGAACTCGGGCTCCCCGGCCAGGAACCCCGCGATCTGCGTCTCCTCGCCCCGCATCACATCCGCCGGATTGGCTTGGCTCAGTCCCGGCAGGATGGTCACGTCGATCCGGCCATCGCTCACCGGCGCCTTCACCACCGATCCACCGACCGGCGGGCAGGGGACCGCCGCATAAGGTGCCTCGATCCAGCCCTGCCGCGCGCCGACCATGCCGCAGGCGACGACCGGGGTCCTGGCCGATCCAAGCCACGGTTCGATCAGCCCCAGCAGCGCCGGTTCGAACTCTTCAGGGGCCAGCGATCCCATGCCCCGCTCCGACCCGGCCTCGGCCACCGGCTCGCGCCCGCGCATGGCCCAGGCCCTCAGGTTCGAGGTGCCCCAGTCGACTGCGATCCAGTCGGCATATTTCGCGCTTCCGCTCATGCGTCACGTCAATCGTTAAGTTGCAGGGAAATCAAGGGGCCTCCGGTCGCGGCGGTAATGCAGCCTGCGCCTTCTTCGTCAGCCCGGCCCGCACGATGTCATAGGACGATACGATCCGGTGCCGCAATTCATCCCGCGTCGTGCCGTCCGGCAGGTTCACCCAGCTCCGGTGGAAATAGGGTGCCTTCACGCCCACGCCCGCCTCGATCAGCATCTCTGCTGTCTCGATATCCGGCGTCTTCACCGAAACCCCCGGCATCGCCGCACCGATACAGGCAAACATCTTGCCGCCCACCTTCCACGCATCGTGCCCGCCACCCCAGGGGTCCGATTTCTCCGCCCCCGGCAGGTCGGCGCAAATGGCATCGACGGCCTTGCGAAGGTCAGCATTCTCACTCATGCGCCGGACCCTAGCGCAATCGCCGCAAGGCGGATAGACCCCGGCTCATGAGCGTGGATGTCATCATCGAGGACGACCGTTGGGCGGAGGCCGGGCTGGAAAGCCTCGCCGCGCGCGCCGTTGACGCGACGCTCATCCATCTGGGTTTCAACCCTGAGGACTGGGAGGTGACAGTGCTCGGCTGCGACGATGCACGGATCGCCGCGCTCAACGCCGATTTCCGTGGCAAGCCCCGGCCCACCAACGTGCTCTCGTGGCCGTCCGAGGAACGCGGAGCGGAAGTCGAAGGCGAAACGCCGCAAAAACCCGCCGGGGACCCCGAACTCGGCGATATCGCGCTGGCTTATGAAACCTGTGCCAGGGAAGCCATTGATCAGGAAAAAGATCCGGCGCAACACAATATTCATCTTGTTGTGCACGGAGTGTTGCATCTTTTGGGCTACGATCACGAACGCGAAAAGGACGGTGACTTGATGGAATCGCTTGAAATCGCGATACTTCGTGAACTTGGGGTTCCGAACCCCTATTTGTGACCCATATCTGAGTGGGGCCTATTGGGGGCCTATGGAGTGATGGAAAGGGTTGATGGGCGATAACGACGGGTCTTCTAGCGCAGCGCAGGGCGCGCAGGCTGAAGACGAGAGTTCCGAGGGATTATTGACGCGCTGGTGGCGCGCACTCGGGAATGGAAACGAACAGGACGGCGACGCGGCGCACAGCGCCTCGATTGTATCGCCGCGGGCGGAGGTGCGCAGCCTTGCCAACCTGACACGCCTCCGGGTTGAAGATGTCATGATCCCCAGGGTGGAGGTTGTGGCTGTCGCAATGGATATCGGCAAGGACGAGCTGCTTGAGACGTTCCGCGAAAGCGGCATGACGCGATTGCCGGTTTACACCGAAACGCTCGATACGCCGCTTGGGCTCGTCCATCTGAAGGATTTTGCGCTGAAATACGGGTTCAACGGGGGGCGGACCGCCGATTTCGAACTTGAAGCCATGCTGCGCCCGCTTTTGTTCGCGCCGCCGTCGATGCCCATCGGCGTGCTTTTGCAGAAAATGCAGACCGACCGCATCCATATGGCGCTGGTGATCGACGAATATGGCGGTGTCGACGGGCTCGTGACCATCGAGGATCTGATCGAACAGGTGATTGGCGAGATCGAGGACGAACACGACATCGACGAAGGCCAGCTCTGGGCGGAAGAAGCGCCGGGCTGCTACCTCGTTCAGGCCCGCGCTCCGGTCGCGGAATTCGAGGCGCTGATCGGCCGACAACTGGTCTTCGGCGAGGATGTGGAAGAAATCGACACGCTCGGCGGTCTGGTCTTCATGCTCGCCGGTCGGGTTCCCGCCCGCGGCGAGGTGGTCAAGCACCAGGGCGGTATCGATTTCGAAGTCGTCGATGCCGACCCGCGCCGGATCAAGCGCCTGCGCGTCCGCATGGGCGCCAGCCGCAGGCCGCAGGCAGCGGAATAGGGCGCTGGCCCGGAGCTTCCGCCCCCCGCGCATGACCTACCAGCCCCGAACGCTGGAAGGCTGGGAAAGCGAGATCGCCTTCACCGTGGCCGAAGCGCCCTTCGATCAGGTCGCGCCCGTCGCCGCCGGGGTGATCCGCGCCCGTCAGGGTCCATCGGGCGAAATCGTGGGCGAACGCCGTCCGCCGATGATGGCGCTGGCCGAAATGCAGGCAGCCGCCACGGCGGGGCAGGCGGACCCGCCCGGCATACCCGTTTTCCAAGGCGTCCTGATCTTCAGCCCCGCTGAGGCGCCGCACCTGACCGTGATCGAACACCCGCTCGATTTCGTCGGACCGGCGGGACTACCCGAAGATCTCGCAAAGGTTCTCGATACCACCCGGCTTTATACTTTCGACAGCTCTTTGGAGACTGCGAACCGCCAGCACCACGGCCTGTCCCTCCGTCAGGGCGAGAGAGTCCTGCGCCGCGCCACCCTCTCGCGCGGCTATGAAAGTCGCATATGGGACTGGGAGGAAACCGGCGACCCCCTCGCCATCGAAGACCCCGCCCGTCTTGCAAAAAAACGCATCTGGGAACGCCTCGACCGCGCCCTGATCTTCGACTACGCCGAGCGCCTCGGGCTGGACCCGGCCAAATCGCTCTTCGGTCGGACCTTCGCGCAGTCGGTCTATTACCACCCGCTCGCCTTCGATGAGCCGGCAGCCGAGGATTTTCTGACCGATACCAAACCGTACGACGCCTTCGCGGCTGGTGTGAGGTCCACAATCGGACTCGACATTCCCGACAAGGACTTTGCGGAACGTGCCAGCCTGACGGCGGCATTCCTTCGCTGGGAACGCGCAATCGACAAGGCGCGCTGCAAGGCTTGGGAATCGGAAAGCCGGGCCAGAACGCCTGCGGGCCGCGAGCGGGCGCAGTGGCGGCTGGTGAACGCGCTTAGGGAGGTGACGGAGGATATGCAGGGTTACGATCTCGATTTCACGGGGATCAACTGGTACTTCTCCACCCTCGACGAACCGATGCGACAGCTCGGACGCGATACCGAAGCTTACCGTGTGTTCCGCGGCCTTTGCCGCAAACCCTTCTGGATGTTCTGGCGCCGATAACGCCGGGGGTTCCGCGTCCGCCGGATTTTCCCTAAACCGGGGTCGAGCAGACACCGACGCAGGCAACCCCTCCCGTGACCGGCAAGAAAACCTATCTCCTCGCGGCCTTCTGCGGTGCCTTCGCCGCCTTCGGTCACGCGCCCTTCGGCCATTGGTGGCTGGCGCTGATCGAATTCGCCGCGCTGATCTGGCTCACCGCCCATGCAGCCCGCCCCGGCTGGCTCGCCTGGGCAGCAGGCGTCGGATATTTCGGCGCGTCGATGCACTGGATCGTGGAACCCTTCCTCGTCGATATCGAGACCCACGGCTGGATGGCCCCCGGCGCGCTGATCCTGCTTGCGGGCGGCCTTGCGCTGTTCTGGGCGCTGGCAGGCTGGCTTGCCGCCCGCCTCACCACCGGCCCCCGATCCCGCGCCTTCGCCTTCGCGGTGCTTCTGACGGCAGCGGAGATGGTGCGCGGCCACATCTTCACCGGCTTCCCCTGGGCGCTGCCCGCCTATGTCTGGACGGAAACCCCGCTTCTCGGCATCGCGTCCCTCGCCGGTGCCTACGGCCTGACCTTCCTGACGCTGATGACCGCCGCCCTTCCCTCGGTTTTTCCGAACGTCAAGGCGGGCACGATCCTGGCCCTTGTGGCGCTGGCGGGCCTCTGGCTCACCGGTCAGGCGCTGCTGGAACCGGGCGAGGGGCGGGCGCTCGGCACGGTCCGGCTGGTGCAGCCCAACGT
This sequence comes from Silicimonas sp., assembly GCA_050299835.1. GTDB lineage: Bacteria > Pseudomonadota > Alphaproteobacteria > Rhodobacterales > Rhodobacteraceae > JAJDOD01. Next base: position 4,991 of record JBNKWP010000005.1, on the reverse strand, counting down.
CCCGCAACACGAGAAATGGCAGCGAGACCGCGTACCCGAACATCTCGACCGCCTGATGACCCTGACTGGCGAGCCCTCCGATACGCCGCCCGATCTGGTTGTCTGGCCCGAAGCCGCCGTGGTCTATCCGCTGGATCAGGCGGGCGTCATTCTTGCGCAGGCGGCGCGCGCGGCAAATGGGGAGGTGGTCCTTGGCATCAACCGCCGCGCCCCCGATGACGGCTGGCACAACTCCATGGTCGTCGTCTCCCTCGAAGGCACGGTCACGGACGCCTATGACAAGGTCCACCTCGTCCCCTTCGGCGAATACATCCCCTTCAAGATCGAATTCCTTCGCGCCATGGCCGCCAGCTCCGGCTTCGGCTTCAGCAAAGGCGAAGAGGTGCACCTGATCGACACGGCGCTTGGCCGGGCGCTGCCGCTGATCTGCTACGAAGGCATCTTCCCCGGCCAGATCTTCCGCGCGGGCACTCGCCCCGACTACCTGCTCCTGATTACCAACGATGCGTGGTTCGGCACCTTCTCCGGCCCCTACCAGCATCTCGATCAGGCCCGGTTCCGCGCGGTCGAACACCGGCTGCCGGTGGTACGCGTGGCCAATACCGGCGTCTCCACCGTCATCGGTACAAACGGACAGATCGGTCGCAGGCTGAACCTCGGCACCACCGGCCATCTCGATCTCCCGGTCGAAACCTCCGACCGGCCGACGCTCTATTCCCGGACCGGCGACTGGCCGCTGATCGGCCTCTTGATCGTGCTTATCACCGCACTCACCCTCGCCAGATCCCGCAACAGCGTTGCAAAGCCCGACGCATCCGTTTAACCGCATCTGAACGCTGCAACGGCTACCTGACGCAGCGGGTTACATTTCAATGGAGCACACCTCATGAATCGCCGGAACTATGTCTTCACCTCGGAGAGCGTCTCCGAAGGCCATCCCGACAAGGTCTGCGACCGCATTTCGGATGCCGTCCTCGATGCGTTCCTGGAGGAAGATCCCGAATCCCGCGTCGCCTGTGAAACCTTCGCCACGACCGAACGCGTGGTGATTGGCGGGGAGGTGCGCGGCCCCGGCTCGGTGATGAAACGGGTCGAAGACATCGCCCGCGAATGCGTGCGCGACATCGGGTATGAACAAAAGGGCTTCCACTGGGCCAATATGGAGGTCGATACCTACCTCCACGCCCAATCCGCCCATATCGCGCAAGGCGTCGATGCCAACGGCAACAAGGACGAAGGCGCGGGCGATCAGGGCATCATGTTCGGCTACGCGACCGATGAGACCGAGGCGCTCATGCCCGCGCCCATTCAATACGCCCACGCGATCCTGCGCCGCCTGACCGAGGCCCGCAAAAGCGGTGCCGAGCCGGCGCTGCGCCCCGACGCCAAGTCACAACTTTCCGTGCGCTACGAGGATGGCAAACCGGTGGAGGTCTCCTCCATCGTGCTCTCCACCCAGCACGCCTCCGAGAAGCAGACCAGCGACGATATCCGCGCCATTGTCGAACCCTACATCCGCGAGGTTCTGCCCGAAGGCTGGATCACCGACGCCACCGAATGGTGGGTCAACCCGACCGGCACCTTCGTTATCGGCGGCCCGGACGGGGATGCCGGGCTGACAGGCCGCAAGATCATCGTCGATACCTATGGCGGGGCCGCACCCCACGGCGGCGGAGCCTTCTCCGGCAAGGATCCCACCAAGGTGGACCGCTCGGCGGCCTATGCCGCGCGCTATCTGGCGAAGAACGTGGTGGCCGCCGGCATGGCCGAACGCTGCCTGCTCCAGTTGTCCTATGCCATCGGCGTCTCCAAGCCGCTCTCGATCTATGTCGATACATACGGCACCGGTCAGGTGACGGAGGCGGAGATCGAAAAGGCGATCCGCGCCACGATGGACCTGTCTCCGCGCGGCATCCGCGAGCAATTGCAGATGAACCGCCCGATCTACCAGCGCACGGCGGCCTACGGCCATTTTGGCCGCGCACCGGATGAGGATGGCGGGTTTTCCTGGGAGCGGACCGACATCGCGGATGCGCTGAAGGCTGCGGTTTAAGGCGTCGCTTTCTCCGGGTTTGAGCCCATCGCGTCTTCAATCCCGGCGTTACTCAATCTAGGCTTCCCGCAAAAGGAGAACCCTTTGCAATTCACGGTCGCCATCGACGGACCTGCCGCAGCCGGCAAAGGCACGATCTCCCGCGGGATCGCCGCCCGGTTCGGCTTTGCCCATCTTGACACGGGCCTGCTCTACCGTGCCGTGGGGCGCCGGGTGCTCGACGGCACACCGGCGGAGATTGCCGCCGCCACGCTCCGTCTCCGCGATCTGTCCCGAAGCGACCTGCGCACGCCCGAAGTCTCCGACGCCGCCAGCAAGGTCGCCGCCAATCCGGCGGTGCGCGCAGCACTCGTCACCTTCCAGCGCGATTTCGCCCGCCGCGACGGCGGCGCGGTGCTGGACGGGCGCGACATCGGCACGGTGATCTGTCCCGAGGCGGATGTGAAACTCTTCGTCACCGCCAGCGCCGCAACCCGCGCCCATCGCCGCTGGCTGGAATTGTGCGAGGCGGGCCATAACGTGACCGAAGACACCGTCCTCCGCGATGTCGAAGCCCGCGACAAGCGCGACAGCGAACGCGCCGATGCACCGCTGAAGGCTGCGGACGACGCCATCACCCTCGACACGACCGAACTCGACATAGACGCGGCCCTGAACCGCGCAGTACAGGAAATCCGCAAGCGCCACCCGGAGACGTGACGGCGAAGGGAGCTACCGCGCGATCCGGTAGACGCTCACATGCTCGGTCTCGAACTCCGGCACCAAAGCCAGGCCCTGCCGTTCGATCTCCCGCAGGATCTCGCGCTTGAAATCCGGCTTGATCGCGCAGACCGGCACCAACACGTAGTCGGCATTCTCAATGCCCCTGACCGAGCCGTAATTCCAGACCGCCACGCCCCTGACCGGCGGAACCCCGGCCAAAAACCAATGCGGCGAGATCGAATCCGCGATGAAGGCAGGCCCCGGCAGCCCCGCCACCGTCTCGGCGATCGCCTGCATCGCTCCTGCCCAGCCGCCAAGGAACACGCATTCGGGATTGCCGGTCCAGGGCGCGGGTTCGTCAAAGCTGCGCAGCTTCGCCCGTTCGATCGGACGGATGAGGTATTCCGAGAACGAAACCCCGGTCTCAATTCGCCCATTTTCGGGGAAAGGAACATGCGTTCCGGTTGCGGCCCGCGCGTCGTTACCGCGCAACCCGTTCGTCATCGGTGCAAGCAGCGTGACCGCAAAGACCAACAGCGCCGTCGCAAGGATGGTCCAGATCCGTCGGGCCGTGCGGTCGGGATCGGCGATCCGGGCCGTGGCATAGACGGCGAGGAACAGCACCCAGAACGGCGCAGTTAGATAATTCTGATACTGGATGAAATAAAACCCCGCCGCCGCGATGAACAGCACCAGCGCCTCGCGCGGCCCCCGCGTCCGGGCGACAGCGGCCAGGACGACCGCGAAGACAATCGTGTAACCCACGAACTCCAGCCCGCTTAACAGAGCGCTCAGACCCGTCCCGGCATTCGGCCTCAGCGGGTTCGCCGCCACCCAGGCGATATTCTCGACATAACCGGGCAAAAACGCCGGTTCCGCGATCATGCAAAGCCCGCCCAGCAGCAGGAACGCCGCCAGCCCCCAGCCGATTTCCCGCCACTGACCCCGAAGCGCGGTGGCCAGAAGCGCGGCAGGCAGAAGCCCCGCGACGAACGTCACCTTGACCATCAGCATGACAAAACCCAGCACCCCCGCCAGCAGCCCGTCGATCCATTCGGACCCGGCCCGTCTCGGCGGCAACAGCGTGAGGCTGGCAAACAGCAGCGCCAGAACCCAACCCCAGCGGTTGTAGAACAGCGCAAGCGAAGTCTCGGGATAGGTCGGGATCGAAACCGTCATGCCCAGCACGAAGACAAAGCCCAGCAAAAGTGGCCCGGCAAGCCCGGTCAGCCGCCCCCGCCAGATCCAAAGCCCTGCCAGCAAAGCGCCGCCGACAAAGACCGCCTGCGCAATCAGGAACCCCTGCGCGGCGGTTGCCCCGCCCGTATTCGCGGCCATCAGATAGGGCAGGGCGCCCAGATGCAGCGCGAAATCCCGGTGCGGAACCTCGCCCGCGCTGATCCGCAGGATGATATCGAGGATGAAGGTCGCATCCGTCCCCCATTCATCGACCAGCACTCGCCCGTCCGAGATCTGGTGGAACGCGACCCAGGCAAAGCCCGCCAGAACCAGTCCCCCGCAGATCGCCGCGAAAAGAGGTGTACGCGCATCGTCGCCAGTCGCCATCGGCTCATCGGGCATGTATTCTTGAGTCCTGCTCGTTTTTCGAAACGCTGGCATCGTTGTTTTGGGCGGTCAATGCGTTTCAGGGACGACCGAAAACACAAGATTGGATCGCGGCGAATGCGGCACGTGTGACCAAACTCATCGCATAATCCATGCCGTGCTTGCCAAAAGCCTCAACTCCCCCTATACCCCGCCCCGTCGAAGCGGCGGTTACAGTCGTGAGCGCGAGACTGAGCAGGGTCGGTATAGCACCGACCCTTCTTATTTGCGTTTCACCCGTGCCCGTCAGACCACCAACCCAAGACCGGCGGAGACAACCGCACGGCCAGTGAAACCAGATTGATAGGAAACGAAAGCTACATGGCGCAAAACGCAACCATGGAGGAGTTCGAGGCCCTCCTGAACGAAAGCCTCGAAATCGACACGCCCGACGAAGGGTCTGTTGTCAAAGGCAAGGTCATCGCGATCGAAGCGGGACAAGCCATCATCGACGTCGGCTACAAGATGGAAGGCCGTGTCGAACTCAAAGAATTCGCAAATCCCGGTGAAGCCCCCGAAATCGCTGTCGGCGACGAGGTGGAAGTCTATCTCGATCGCGTGGAAAACGCGCGTGGCGAGGCATCGATCAGCCGTGACAAGGCCCGCCGCGAGGCCGCCTGGGACAAGCTCG
>JBNKWP010000004.1:238561-259270 GCA_050299835.1 Silicimonas sp. | reverse complement strand
GCGCCCTGCGCCTGATCCGCTCCCGCCTCCAGTTCCTTCTCGGTCAGAACGAAACCGCCGCCGATCGAATAATATGTTTCCTGAACGATGACGTCGCCCTGGGCATCGGTGGCCTGGAGAATGAGGCCATTGGCGTGACCGGGCAGCGGGGCATCGTAGTCGAAGATCAGATCGCTCTCAGGATCGAAACTCAGCGGCCCAAGGTCCTGGGGTTCCACCATCTTTTCGGATTTAATGGCCGAGAGAGCAGCCTCGGCAGCCTCGGCGTCATAGGTCTCCGGCTGGAACCCGGCGAGGCCGAGAATGACCGCCCGATCGGTCGCGTGCCCGACTCCGGTAAAGGCGAGTGAGCCGTAAAGACGTGCGCGGACGCCCTTCGGCTGGAACGCGGAGCCGCGCAGAAGGTCCAGAAACCTCGCCGCCGCCACCATCGGGCCCATCGTATGCGAAGACGATGGACCGACGCCGATCTTGAACATGTCGAAGACGCTGAGAAACATGGGATCAGGCATAGTCTATCCGCCAAACTCCGCAAGATCGCTGAGCGGCATGGCAAGGGCCGGAACCGGCAGATTTGAGCCTCGTTTTGGCCACAAGCGGGGGCTAGGAGGTCGGTAAACGAGCAAGAGGCAAGTCATGTCATTTCTGGAAGATACGGCCACGAATCTGGCGCGGCGTGCGATGGATGTAATGATCCGCACCGGCGATGAACGTGTCGAGAAGCGTGTGGGTGACGAGATTGGCGCATCCTCGCCAACTTTGCAGGAAGCCTATCTGACCGCGATGCGGATGCTGAAGGCGGAGCGGCGCGGGCTCCTGCTGTTGGACAAGTATGAACAGGGAGAAGAGATCCCGGTTGCACAGATCTCGTCCCAGCCTCAGGACGACGGCGGGCATTAGAAATGCCGAGCTCTTGTGCCGCGCTTTGCGCGGTACGATAGCCGATTCAGAACCCGCGTGTCAGCCCGACGAGGAAGACGCCGACGGCGACCGCCGCAAGTCCGAACAGTCTTCTGGTCGCGACAGGCAGTTCGTCGATCAGACGGATCAGGTCCTCCAGACGGCTGGGCAAAAGCGCCAGGACCAGGCCCTCGAAAACGAGGACCAGGCCAAGGCCAAGCAGGATCAGGTCCACGTCTAGTCTGTGGACGGACCGGAAATGCCGGCCCCGCCGAGGAACTCGAAGAACTCGCTGTCAGGCGTTATGACCAACGTGGAGTTGCTTCCCTGCAATGCGCGTTCATAGGCCGTGAGCGAGCGATAGAACCGGAAGAAATCCTCGTCAGCGCCATAGGCCTCGGCGAAGATGCGGTTTCTTTCCGCGTCCGCTTCACCACGCACGATCTCGGCTTCCCGGTTGGCATCGGAGACCAGCTCCACCACCGTCCGGTCGGCCTGGGCGCGGACCCGCTGAGCGGCTTCCTCACCCCGGGCACGTTCGTCGGTCGCTTCGCGTTCCCGTTCGGCCCGCATCCGGTCGAAGGTCGCCGCGAGGTTCTGTTCAGGCAGGTTGGTCTGCTTCAGCCGGACGTCCACCACGTCGAGCCCAAGTTCATTCGCTTCGGCATCCGCCTGAGCCCGGATGCGATTCATGAGTTCTGAGCGTTCCGCAGACAGGATGGTGTTCGACGTCACGCCTTCCGAACCCAGAACGGCCCGGATCTTGTCCGTCAGGATCGAGGCCAGACGATCCTCGGCCAGCCGCAGGCCGCCTGGCCCGACTGCCTGACGGAACTGGATGATCTGGGCTTCCGTTTCGCCGACGCGGTAACGCGCGAAGGCGTCGACCACGAGGCGGCGATCGTCCGAAGGCGTGATCTCGATCGCCGGTGTGTCGAGCGACAGGATACGCCCGTCATACCGCACGACCTCCTGGATGAAGGGGATCTTGAAGCCCAGACCCGGTTCGGTCTTGACCTGCTTGATCTGGCCGAATTGCAGCACCAGCGCCTTTTCGCGTTCGTCCACGATGAAGATCGAGGACAGGAGGCCGAAGGCGGCGACGACAAAGACGATCAGTCCGATTGATCCGCGTCCCATATCAGTTGCCTCCCGTGGCCGGAGCGCTTCTACGCAGCTCGTTCAATGGCAGATAGGGGACGACACCCTGGCCGCCCTGTCCGCTGGCGTTCTCGTCGAGGATGATCTTGTCCACGTCACCGAGCACCTTCTCAAGCGTTTCGATATAGAGACGGCGCCGGGTCACTTCGGGCGCCTGCTGGTATTCGTTCAGAACCGCCGAGAAACGGCTGGCTTCACCCTCGGCCTCGTTGACGACGCGGGCGCGGTAGGATTCCGATTGTTCAAGGATTTGCGCAGCTTCACCGCGCGCCCCCGCCAGAACCCGGTTGGAATAGGCATCCGCCTGGCGTTCCAGCCGGTCGCGTTCCTGTTCGGCGGCCTGCACGTCGCGGAAGGCGTCGATCACCTCTCGCGGCGGGTCTGCCTTGTTGAGGTTGACGCGGACAATGTTGATGCCGCTTTCATAGCTGTCCAGCGTTTCCTGGATCAGTTCCTCGGCACGCTGCGCAACGCTCGCGCGGTCGCGGTTCAGAAGCGGGGCCAGTTCGGACCCTGCCACGATCTCCCGCATTGCCGATTCCGACACCGCGCGGACGGTTTCGGGGCCATCGCGAAGATTGAACAGGTAATCGGCCGCGTTTGAGATATTCCAGACCACCTGGAAGTCGATATCGACGATGTTCTCGTCGGTGGTCAGCATCAGGCCGTCACCGCCGGAAGATCCGCTGCGGCCCATGCCGATGTCTTCGGATTGTTCGCGCGTGACCGGGATCACTTCGTAGGTGACCACGGGCCAGGGGGCGAAGTTCAGGCCCGGTTCTCCGATACCGCTTTCGACACCGAGGAACAATTCGACCGACTGTTCTTCAGGGCGCACGGTATAAAAGGAGTTAAAGGCCCAGACCGCCACGACGATCAGGGCACCGATTCCGATGGTTCCGCGGGTCAGTTTCGGGCCTTCGCCGCCGCCGTCTCCGCCATTCGGGCGTTTGCCGCCGCGCCCGCCCATCAGGACTTTCAGCTGTTCCTGACCCTTTTTCATGATCTCGTCGATCTCGGGTATCTGCGGTCCGTCCTGGCTTGGTCGACCGGGTTTTCGGTCGTCTCCGCCGCCGCGATTTCCGCCGCCGCCCCAGGGGCCGCCACCGTTATTGGCCATGGCTGTTTGCGTCCTTGTCCATCAAATTCAGTCTTGCAGTGCTAACTGTAGCTTCCTGCGCCTTTTTTCAAGCAGTTCTCACAGGTTCCCGCATCGTCACCAGTTCTTCCGACATGGTCGGGTGGACGGCGACAGTGCGGTCGAAATCTTCCTTGGTCAGCCCGGCTTTGACAGCGATCCCAACCATTTGGATCAGTTCTCCCGCAGCTTCGGCCACGATATGGCAGCCCAGAATCTTGCGTGTTGCCTTGGAGACGATGAGTTTGAAGAGCACGCGGTGCGGATTGCCGACAAAGGCGGTTCGCATGGGCCGGAACGAGGTGCAGTAGACTTCGATCTCTTCCTGTTCGCGGGCCTCTTCCTCCGACAGACCGACCGTGCCGAGCTCCGGCTGGGTGAAGACGGCGGAGGGTACATTGGTGTGATCAACCGCTGTCGGGTTGTTGCGAAAGACGGTCTCGGTGAAGGCCACGCCCTCGCGGATGGCGACGGGCGTGAGCTGAATGCGGTCGGTCACGTCGCCGATGGCATAGATCGAGGGGACCGCTGTCTGGCTGTATTCATCGACCTCGATTGCACCGCGCCGGTTGATCTTAACCCCGTGTTCCTCAAGGCCGATGCCCTGGGCATTGGGCGCCCGCCCGGTGGCGAAGAAAAGCCGGTCGAAGCGTTGCTCGGTGCCGTTGGTCGCTTTGACGATGACCGGACCGGGTTTTGTTGCGGTGTCTTCGGCATGCTCCCCGATGGGTGCTTCCATGCCGGACGACCCCATGCCGTCTTCGGCGGGCCACATATCCACGATGTTGGTGCCTAGGTGCAGGTCGATTCCCTGTTCGTGCATCATCTCGGCGATGAGGCCGCGAGCTTCTCCATCGAAACCGCGCAGAATTTGCGCGCCGCGGTAGAACTGTGTCACCTTCACACCTAGGCCATTGAGAATGCAGGCGAATTCGCAGGCGATGTAACCGCCGCCCACGATCAGGATGCTTTCGGGCAGGGTTTCGAGATTGAAGATGTCGTCGGAGACCATGCCAAGCGCGGCGTTGGGCATATCCGGTCGGATGGGATGACCGCCGGTAGCGACCAGAATGTGGCTGGCCGAGATCACGTCGCCCGTTTCAAGCGTGACCTCGTTCGGTCCCGTGACGCGGGCGCGGCTGTCATGCATGGTGACGCCTGAGTTGGTGAGCAAGTTGCGGTAGACGCCCTCAAGCCGGTCGAGTTCGCCGTGCAGTTTGGTTCGGAAGTCCGTCCAGTTGAAGTCCCCCGCATCCGCAGACCAGCCGTAGTCGCGGGCAAGCCCGGAAAGCTCTCTGAACTCGGATGCGAAGACCATCAGCTTCTTCGGCACGCAGCCGCGAATGACACAGGTTCCTCCCATGCGACTTTCTTCCGCAAGGGCAACCCTGGCCCCGGTCGCCGCTGCAGTCCGGGCGGCGCGGACCCCGCCGGAGCCGCCGCCGATGACGAAAAGGTCTACGTCATGTGCCATCAGTTCGCGAGATCCGCGAAGGCGTTTTCGACGGGGGTGATCTCAACCTTGTCGGTGGCGATGTCCCGGATTTCGATCCGGCCATCGGAATATCCGGTGATGCAGAGATCGCAGATATCCACGAAGAGACCATTTTCCACCACGCCCGGCACCTGGTTCAGGACCAGTGACAATTGGCGGGCATTGCCGATCCGTCCGAGATGCAGGTCAAGGATGTGGTTGCCTTCATCGGTCACGAAAAGTTCCCCGTTCTTTGCGCGGGGGACGGCTTTTGTGCCCGCTACGTCAAGGCCCTCCAGCATTTCCTCAAGCAACATCTGGGTGGTGAACATCCCGAACCCCAACACCTCGACGGGGAGGGGAAAGGCACCCAGCTGAGGCACGAATTTACTCTCGTCTGCGATCACGATCATCCGGTCCGATGCCGTGGCGACGATCTTCTCACGCAGAAGCGCACCGCCTCCGCCCTTGATCAGCGCCAGATCGGCGTCGTACTCATCCGCGCCGTCAATTGTCAGGTCGAGCCATTTCGCCTCGTCCAGCGTCGTGATCTGGATGCCCTCCGCACGCGCTTGTTCCGCGGTCGCGGTGGAAGTGGCGACCCCAACGATGTCAAGGCCGTCCTCACGCACCATCTTGCCCAGATGCCTGACCAGCCAGGCCGCAGTGGAACCGGTGCCGAGGCCGACTTTCATGCCGGATTTGACATAGGTTGCGGCGCGCGCCGCGGCGGCGGATTTGGCGGCTTCAGCAGGCGAGAGGGTGTCGGTCATGGGCAGGCTCCTGGCAAGGACGGGTGCCTTATAGGGGGGATTGGGAGGCAGCGCGAGGGGGCTGCGGCCAAATTCCGCGCCCATGCGGATTTCTCTCTTGGCTCCGCCACCATGCTTGCGCTAGAGAGCGCCCCGGACATGCGGGTGTGGCGAAATTGGTAGACGCACCAGATTTAGGTTCTGGCGCCGCAAGGCGTGGGGGTTCAAGTCCCTCCACCCGCACCAATCTTCAAGTTCTGTGGTAGAGCCCGCATGCGATCCGCGACTGGTTTTGCGGGTGTCCGGGCATTCTCCGTCGGCGTCCCGTTTTCCATGTTGGCGTTCCCGCCGCACATGAGCAATATTCGCGTCATCAAAACAAGAAACATCGGGAGGAATACCGAATGAATAGATATCTTAGCAGAACCGCGGTTGCAGCGGTCATTGTCGCCTTCGGCAGCCAGGCGATGGCAACGGAATGGAACGTGTCGCTCTGGGGCAAACGCCGGGCGTTTACCGAGCATGTGGAGAAACTGGCGGAGCTGGTCTCCGAGAAGACCAATGGGGAGTTCACGATGAACATCTCCTATGGCGGTCTGTCGAAGAACACGGAGAACCTCGATGGGATTTCCATCGGCGCTTTCGAGATGGCGCAGTTCTGTGCCGGATACCACGCCGACAAGAACCCTTCGATCACCGTGCTGGAACTGCCGTTCCTTGGCGTGTCATCGCTGGAGCAGGAGATCGCTGTCTCGAAGGCGGTCTATGAGCATCCCGCGACGGTCGCCGATCTGGCGCGCTGGAACGCGACGCTGCTGATGCCTTCGCCGCTGCCGCAATACAACATCGCGGGCGTGGGCGAGCCGCTAAAGACGCTCGACGATTTCGAAGGCTTCCCGGTGCGGGCGACCGGCGGGATCGGCGAGGCGCTGTCGCTGATCGGCGCTGTTCCGACTTCGGTGACGGCGTCGGAGACGCGGCAGGCGTTGGACTCGGGCATCGTCAAGGGCATCTCCTTTGCGCCGCACGCGCATATGTCCTTCGGCATCACCGAGGCCGCCGACTGGTGGACGACGAACCTCAACCCCGGCACGGTGAATTGCCCGGTGGTGGTCAACACCGACGCGCTGAACGCGCTGAGCGATGCTGAACGCGATGCGCTTCTGGGGTCGGTCGACGAGGCGCTGGCTCACTATGTCGATTACTACAACAACCAGACAATGGCGGCCTGGGGCCCGGTTCTGGAAGAGAAGGGCATTCAGGAAGTGTCTTTCAACGATGAGCGCCTGGCCGAGTTCCGCGAACAGGCAGCCGGTCCCGTGGCTGCCAAATGGGTGGAAGAGAACGCCGCGCGCGGTTTGCCCGCGCAGGAGCTTCTCGACCTGGTGAAATCGACCATCGCAAACGGGTCGTAGGCGATAATAGCGCGCCGGGGTGATGCCCGGCGCGTTCGCATTTCGGGGGAGGGTGGCTCATGTCGATGAAATCGGCGGTTCGGGCGGACGGCTCGTGGCTCAGCAGGCTCGACCGGGCGCTTTACCGGGTGGAAGGCTGGTTCGCGCTGGCCAGCGGTTTGGCGGTTTTCGCACTGATGCTGCTTGCGGTCTATTCGGTCGGCGGGCGGAACCTGATGAATTCTCCGGTGCGCGGCTATGTGGACTGGATCGAGGTCATTATGCCGCTTATCGCGATCCTTGGCATTTCCTATGCGCAGCGCGATGGCGGGCATATCCGGATGGATATCCTGATCGGCAATCTGAAGGGGCGGGTGCTGTGGCTGGCGGAATTCGTGACGACGTTCTTCATTCTGATCCTGATGCTTTTGCTGATCTGGGGGGCGTGGTCGCATTTCGGGCGGTCGTTTGACTGGGCCGCTCCGAATTTCAGCCGGGATTCGACGATTGATATCGGGCTGCCGATCTGGCCAGCGAAACTGATCGTGCCGGTGGCGTTTTCGGTGATGGCGGTGCGGTTGGTGCTGCAGCTCTGGGGCTATGGCCGCGCCATCGTCACCGGTGACGCGGTGGCCGTGCCGCTGATCGAGGACGTGGCGACGGTGGCGGCGCGCGAAGCCGAGGCGGTTTCCGGAGAGGAGCCGCGGCCATGACACCGACGGGAATCGGCATTTGGGTGTCCATGGGCATGCTCGTCCTCGTGATCCTGGGGATGAGGGTGGCTTTTGCCGCCGCGATGGCGGGGCTGGTGGGGCTGGTCTGGATTTTCTGGTCGAAGAAGGGCTACGACCCCGACCAGTTCTGGTGGGCGCTGGAGGTGGCGACCAAAACGGCGGGGCAGGTGCCGCATTCGAAGATCGCGAGCCAGGCCTTGTCGCTGATCCCGACTTTCATCCTGATCGGCTATCTGGCCTATCACGCGGGGTTCACGCGGGCGCTTTTCGACGCGGCGAAGAAATGGGTCGGCTGGGTGCCGGGGGGCATGGCCGTGGCGACGGTGTTTGCGACGGCGGGATTTTCGGCGGTGTCCGGTGCCTCGGTGGCGACATCAGCGGTTTTCGCGCGAATCGCGATCCCGGAGATGCAGGCTGCGGGCTATGACAAGCGCTTCGCCGCCGGTGTCGTCGCTGCGGCGGGGACGCTGGCCTCGCTGATTCCGCCCTCCGCGATCCTGGTGATCTATGCGATCATCGTCGAGCAGGACGTGGGCAAGCTGTTGCTCGCGGGGTTCATCCCCGGCGTATTCTCGGCGCTGATCTATGCCGGTATCATCATCGGCCTCGCATTGGCGTTGCCGAATTTCGGGCCGGCCGTGGGCGGTTTCACCTGGGGCGAGCGATTCCGGGCGCTGCCGGGGGCGGTTCCGATCCTCTTCGTGGTCTTCATCATCATCGTGTTCATCTACAATCCCTTCGGCGGTGACGCCTGGGGCACTCCGACCGAGGGCGGGGCCATCGGGGCGTTTGTCGTCTTCCTGATGGCGGTCTGGCGCGGCATGCGCTGGACAGCATTCCGGGAAGCGCTCTTGGAGACGGCGAAACTGTCGGTGATGATCTTTTCGATCATCTGGGGCGTGCTGATCTATGTCCGGTTCCTGGGCTTCGCCGATCTGCCGGGGGCTTTTGCCGACTGGATCACGTCGCTGACGATGTCGCCGATGCTGATCCTGATCTGCATCCTGCTCGCTTATGCCGTGCTGGGCATGTTCATGGATGCCATCGGGATGCTCTTGCTGACCCTGCCAGTGGTTTACCCCGCCGTCATGGCGCTGAACGGCGGCGAGGCGGTCACGGCAGCGGAGAGCACATTCGGGATGTCGGGTCCGATGTGCGCAATCTGGTTCGGGATTCTGGTCGTTAAGATGGCGGAGTTCTGTCTGATCACGCCGCCCATCGGGCTGAACTGTTTCGTCGTGGCGGGCGTCAGGCCCGACATTTCGGTGCAGGACGTGTTCCGGGGCGTGACGCCGTTCTTCATCGCCGACGGGCTGACCATCGCGCTTCTGGTGGCATTTCCCTGGATTGTGCTGTGGTTGCCGTCTTTGGCATGACCTGTTTCGCCGCCTGACGGCGACGATCCGTCGGGGAGGCGCTGCCTCCCCGAACCCCTCCGGGATATTTCCGGGCCGATAATCGGAAGTCGCCTGCACAATGCGTTCCCGTCTTTCCCGCCCTTTGCCCTTGCGTCTCGGCCTTCTTTTGCTAGAAGGGCCGCTGATTTTTCGGACACGTACCCTTAGAGGAAACCCATGCAGGTAACCGAGACCCTGAACGACGGGCTGAAGCGCGGATATAAACTGGTCGTCACCGCTGACGAGTTGGACGCGAAGGTCAATGAAAAGCTGGCCGAGGCCGCCCCCGGTATCGAGATGAAGGGGTTTCGCAAGGGCAAAGTGCCGATGGCGTTGCTGAAAAAGCAGTTCGGTGAACGGCTTCTGGGCGAAGCGATGCAGGAAAGCGTCGATGGCGCGATGGCCAAACACCTGGAGGATTCCGGCGACCGCCCCGCAATGCAGCCGAAGCTGGAAATGACCAACGAGGACTGGAAACCCGGTCAGGATGTCGAAGTGGACATGTCCTATGAGGCGCTGCCGGAGATTCCGGAAGTGGATTTCTCCAAGATCAAGCTGGAGAAGATGGTCGTCGAGGCCGATGAGGCGGCGATTGACGAGGCTTTGCAGAACCTTGCCGAGAACGCGCAGAATTTCGAAGACCGCAAGAAGGGCTCCAAGGCCAAGGACGGCGATCAGGTGGTGATCGATTTCGTCGGCAAGGTCGATGACGTGGCTTTCGAGGGCGGTTCGGCGGAGGATTTCCCGCTGGTGCTGGGCTCGGGCCAGTTCATTCCTGGATTCGAAGAGCAACTCGTCGGCGTGAAGGTCGATGAGGAAAAGGCCGTGGAAGTCACCTTCCCCGAGGAATACGGCAATGCGGAACTCGCCGGCAAACCGGCGGTGTTCGATGTGACCGTTAAGGCAGTGCAGGCGCCGAAACCGGCGGAGATCGACGACGAACTGGCCAAGAAGTTCGGCGCAGAGGATCTTGAGGCGCTCAAGGGCCAGATCTCGGAGCGCTTGATGTCGGAATATACCGGGGCCGCGCGGGCCGTGATGAAGCGGGCGCTTCTGGACGCGTTGGACAAGGCCGTCAGCTTCGAGCTGCCGCCGTCCCTGGTGGAAGCCGAGGCCGGGCAGATCGCGCATCAGCTCTGGCACGAGGAAAACCCCGACGTGCATGGGCACGACCACCCCGAGATCGAGCCGACCGATGAGCACAACACGTTGGCCGAGCGCCGGGTGCGTCTTGGTCTGCTGCTGGCCGAGTTGGGCCAGAAAGCCAATGTCGAGGTGAGCGATGCCGAGATGACGCAAGCGGTGATGAACCAGGCGCGGCAATATCCCGGTCAGGAGCGCCAGTTCTTCGAGTTCGTGCAGCAGAACGCGCAGATGCGTCAGCAGATCCAGGCGCCGATTTTCGAGGACAAGGTGGTCGATCACATCTTCGAACAGGCTGACGTCAAGGAGAAGAAAGCCTCCAAGGACGATCTTGAAAAGGCGGTCGAGGCGCTGGACGACGTCTGATCACGCGCATCACGCCAATGTGACGAGGCCGCCTTTCGGGGCGGCCTTTTTCATGCGGCAGGAGAGAGCATGGGAGAGGCGGCCAGAGCGGTGGCAAGGTGTCTTCGGGCCTGCCGGATGTGCCGGGACTGCGCGTAGTCCACATGCGCTCCCACCCAGACGGGCACCGGGGCGATGTCGTTCAGATCGTCGATGCGTTTTAGCTTAGGCCAGGCGGCCGCGACGTAGCTGGGCAGGACCGTATTGCCGAGACCTTCGGCGGCCATGGCGGCAAGCGCGAGGAAGCTGTCCCCGTAAAGGCGCGGTGCGGGGGTTTGTTCGGCCAGCCATTTGGCCGCCATCGAACGCGACAGCGGACCGGTGAGACCGAGCCAATTCGCCGCTTTGCCGGTGTCGGGGCCATAGAGGTGAAAATGGACGGCACCAGCGACCAGCCCGTCGATTTCCGGGGGCAGGGCGAGGGTCGGACGTATTGTGAGATGCGCACGTGCCCGGAGCAGGTCGATATGGGAGTTGTCGACCGCGATCTCCACCGCTGCGCCCGTGGCTTCTATGAGGCCGGGCAGGAGCGGGGGCAGGACGAATTGCGCGAGCGAATCCGTTGTGGTGATGCGGATGCCTCCGTCAAGGCTGGGGCGCGCATGGTCGATCAGACGCTCCACATTGCCCAGGGATTCAGCGGCGCTGCGCATGGCTTCGATCACATCTCTGCGATCAGGCGAGACCTGGTAGCCCCGCGTCGTCTTGTCGAACATGCGCACGCCGGTGCGGGTTTCGAACTCGGCGATGCGGCGCAGCACTGTTGCATGGTTGATTTCAAGGGCGCGGGCGGCGGCGGCGACCGAGCCGTGGTCGATCACCGCGAGCATCACGGTAAGGTCGTCCCAGCGAATCTGTGCGTTCTTGGTCATAATCCCCGCAATATTGCAGGGTTCTCATCGCGAATGCGAGAGCTACCATTTTCTCACCCAGTTCAGAACCAGGGAGCTTATTTCGATGAAACGACTACCGATCTTCTGCGCAGTTACTGTGAGCCTAGCAATTGTAGGCACGGCTTTTGCCGCAAGCCATGGCGCAAATCCGGCGGTAACCGCACGCAAGTCGCATATGCAATTGAATCAATTCAATCTTGGAGCGCTCTTCGCAATGGCAAAAGGAGACATCGAGTATGATGCCGATGCGGCGTCGGCCGCTGCGGGCAACCTCGTCGCGCTCAGCCAGCTTAGCCAGCGCGGGTACTGGGCACCCGGCACATCGGCAGATGATCTGCCCGGAGAAACCCGTGCGTTGCCGGCGCTTTGGGGCGATGGGTCGAAGGCCGGCGAGATCGCGGGTTCCCTGTCCGAAGCGGTGATGGCGCTGGACATGGTCGCCGGTGATGGCAAGGACGCAATGGCCGCGGCTCTTGGTCCGGTCGGGCAGGCCTGCACGGCATGTCACAAAGACTATCGCCAGCCTCAATGACGGACGGTAGGGACAGCGCCTATCGCAGGACATGTCGGGTGAGATGATTTAGCTCACCGTCATGTTGCGTGTACTCGTCATACTGGCCGGGCTTGGCCTTGCGGCGCTCGCTGCGGGGCTATGGCTCACGCAACCCGTGATGCTTGACGAGGCGCGGTTTGCGGGACTTGAGGGCGACACCACACGTGGGGAGACCGTGTATTGGGCCGCCGGTTGCGCGTCCTGCCATGCAGAGCCGGAAAGCAGCGATAAGCTGGTGCTCGCGGGCGGGCATCGGTTCAAAACGGAGTTCGGCACCTTCGTGGCGCCCAATATCTCGCCGGACCCGGAGGCCGGGATCGGGGAGTGGTCGCTTGCAGAATTCGCGAGCGCGGTGAAGCGGGGCACCTCGCCCGGCGGGCAGCACTATTACCCGGTCTTTCCCTATGCGAGCTATGTGCGGATGACGGATGGCGATGTCGCAGACCTTTGGGCCTTCTTCCAGACCCTGCCGCCGTCGGACCGTGTGAGCGAGGGGCACGAGATCGGCTTTCCCTTCAACATCCGGCTGACCTTGGGAGGCTGGAAGCTGCTCTTTGCGAATGACGACTGGGTGCGGCCCGCAGACACGCCGGAGATCGAGCGTGGGCGGTATCTTGTGGAAGCGCTTGCCCACTGTGCCGAGTGTCACACGCCGCGCAATGCCTTGGGCGCACTCGACACCGGGCGATGGATGGCGGGCGCGCCGAACCCGGCTGGCACGGGCCGGATACCCGCGCTGGTGCCGTCCAAACTGAACTGGTCGGCCAAGGACATCGCCTATTATCTGGAAACTGGATTCACCCCCGATTTCGACAGCACCGGCGGCGAGATGGCCGCAGTGGTCGAGAATATGGGGCATCTGACGGCGGAAGATCGCATGGCGATCGCGGCCTATATCACGGCGCTGGAGGGGTGATTTCTCCCGCATAACGCGATTCGGGCAGGCTTTCTCTCCGATTTACAGGAAAATCACGGCGGGCTGGCCGGTATTGTCTTTCAATCGGGCAACAATATTGGGGCAATTGCGGCATTAGCTCGGGGCTTTGACAAATATTTGCCGCAATTGGACGGAAACGGCCACATTTGGTACACATTTCGGAGTTCGAGCGAGTTCATGCCGAGTTTGTACCCATGTTAGATACCAAGTTGGAAATGTTCGATGAGGCGCGTCTCTATGATGCGCTTGCCAAGATGAGCGACGAGGATCTTGCGGCGCTCGAAGACGATCTCGATTTCTGCAATTTCACTGGGGTTCCGACAACACGGGTTCTGGACGTGTTGAAGGACCTGACTGCCCTCGACAAAGGGTGGGAACGTATGTGGAGAACGCGGTCGGATCTGATCGTGCCGTCGGCCTACTGATCTTCGTCGTCCACGTCTGTTCGAACAAACGGACAAGACGTCTTCGGAAGTCTTTGCCTGCCCTCAGGTCAGCGGATTACCATCGAAGGCGGCAACCGAGATGCCCGCGCTCTCCAACCCTTCCCGAACCTTTCTGGACAAGGTCACCGCCTCGGCGCTGTCGCCGTGGACGCAGATCGTATCAATGCGCGTCTCAAGTCGGTCACCGCTGCCGGTGAGGATCGCGCCCGCCTCGACCATTGCGACCATGTTGCGCGCGGCTTCCTCGCCGTCATGGATCATGGCACCGGGGTTGCGGCGGTCGACCAATGTCCCGTCGGCGTTATAGGCGCGGTCGGCGAAGATTTCTCCGGCCCATCGGCACTTCAGATCGCGGGCCACGCGCTCCATCTTGGTCGCGGCCAGCCCCATGATGATGATGTCGGGTGCCACTTCCAGCGCCGCCTCGAAACAGGCGCGCGCCATGTCGAAATTCGTGCAGGCCATGTTGGAGAGCGCGCCATGGAGCTTGAGGTGCCGCACTTCGCCGCCTGCCGCGCGGGCCATCGCCTGCGCCGCGCCGACCTGGTAGCGGACCATGTTGGCGAGCGTGGCGAGCGGCACCTGCATCTGGCGGCGCCCGAAGCCCTGAAGGTCGGGGAAGCCCGGATGTGCGCCGATGCCGACGCCGTTTTCGACCGCGAGGCGCATCGTGGCCGCCATCGTATCGGCGTCGCCCGCGTGAAAGCCGCAAGCGATATTCGCCGAGGTGACGGTTTGCAAAAGGGCGGCATCGTCGCCCATTGGCCAGGGGCCGAAGCCCTCGCCCATGTCGGAGTTGAGATCGACGGTCAGTGTCATGGAGATATCTGAGCGCGGATGCGCCGAAGCCGCAAGCCTCAAACCGGCAACAGTCGGCGAAGTCTCTGTCGGACCGACCTTTTCGCGCGACAGAGCTTGGACTAGCAAGGAGGGTGTCGCGACCGGGATAGCCGCGACCGTCGGCGGGTTTGCACAAGGGCAGGGCCTGGCCGACCGCTCATGTGCCATGCCCCAGCCGGTGCCCGTGATGGACGCGCCTCGCCAGAACCCATTGACCGCTTTGCCCACTGCCATGGCAAAGGCGTTGGGAGACAGCCTGCGCCTGATCCGCCAGCGCGGGCCCGGAAAGGTCCAGTTCTGGTTCATCGCACTGACGATCGGGATTGCGGCGGGGTTTGCGGCGGTGCTGTTCCGGCTTGGCATCAACGTGCTGCAGGAAACGCTCTACGGCACCGAAAATGTGCGGCACCTGCATTCCTTCGCAGCGACGCTGCCCTGGTATTCCATTGTTCTGATCCCGGTCTTTGGAGGCCTGATTGTGGGGATCATCCTCGACCGCTTTACCGAAGACGGGCGCGCCAAATCCGTGGCCGAGGTGATCGAGGGCGCGGCGCTGCATGATGGTCGGGTGGAGCGGAAGGAGGGGTTTGCGTCGGCGCTTGCCTCGATGATCACGCTGGGCACCGGCGGGTCGAGCGGGCGGGAGGGGCCGGTTGTCCACCTCGCCGCGGTTCTGTCGAGCGTGGTGTCGGACAAGATGAAGGCGGACGGAATAACCGGGCGGGATCTCTTGGGCTGCGCGGTGGCGGCGGCGGTCTCGGCTTCGTTCAACGCGCCGATTGCGGGGGCGCTCTTCGCGCTGGAGGTGGTGCTGCGGCACTTCGCCGTCCATGCCTTTGCACCCATCGTGATCGCCTCGGTCGCGGGAACCGTCATCAACCGGCTGGCCTTCGGGGACGTCACCGAGTTCGTGTTGAAGGACGAGGGCGCTCTGGCCTTTTATGTCGAGCTTCCGGCCTTCCTGCTTCTGGGCATCCTGTCGGGGCTGGTTGCCGTGGCCCTGATCAAGTCGATCTTCCTTGTCGATGATGTGGGCACGCATGTGCAGCAATGGTTGCGGATGCCAAGGTTCCTGCGGCCCGCGACCGCCGGTCTTCTGCTGGGCCTGATCGCGCTGGCCTATCCGCATATCATCGGCGTCGGATACGAGACGACGAGTGCCGCACTGACCGGGCAGTTACTGTGGCACGAGGCAGTGGTGTTTTGCATCATCAAGGTGATCGCGGTGGCCATCACCATGGGCGGGCGCATGGGGGGTGGTATCTTCTCGCCCTCGCTGATGGTGGGCGCACTTCTGGGGCTGGCCTTCGGCCTGACGGCGACGTCGATCTTCCCGGACGTATCGGGGTCGGAGACGCTCTATGCGCTGGCGGGCATGGGGGCGGTCGCGGCAGCGGTGCTGGGGGCGCCGATTTCCACCACGCTGATCGTGTTCGAACTGACGGGAGACTGGCAGACGGGGCTTGCCGTGATGGTGGCGGTGTCGCTTTCGACGGCGCTGACCTCGCGGCTGGTGGACCGGTCGTTCTTCCTTACGCAGCTTGAGCGGCGGAACATCCATTTGGCGAAGGGGCCGCAGGCCTATCTTCTGTCGATGTTCCGCGTGGCAAACGTGATGCGCAAGCCGGATGCGGAGCATGCCGCGCCCGAGGACGCGGTCTGGGAGGCCATCGAGGAGGGCGTCTGGGTTCAGCCCAATGCGACGCTTGAGACGGCGCTGCCCTTGTTCGACAAGACCACGCGGGCGTTTCTGCCGGTGGTGACGATGGGCGGGGAGGGGGAGGCGCCACAGATCCACGGGGCGCTCTTTCATGTCGATGCGCTGAGGGCGTATAACCGGGCGCTGGCGGCGACGGCGGCGGAGGAGCACGGGTGAGGGGGAGGTCGTTTTTGGGGTGTCGTTCCGGTGTTGAGGAAGTGCAGAGGTTAACTCTGCGCAGCGACAGTCCGCTCTGGGTCCGAGGTGGACTGATGCTGCAAGCATCACGAAGGTCTGCTATTCGAAGTATGACCGAACTGTGAGGAGAATTTGGTGATGGCCGACCCGTTTCAGAACGTCGACGCCGCTGGTGAAGAGTTCATCACAGCATTCGCCGACTCCATGGATGCCCGTCAATCGGACGCAAAAATGGAGAGTATCGTTTCAAGCTATCTGTCCAAATTACAGTTTCCGGCGGGCAGCCTGACAATTGAAGTTGGCGCTGGCGCCGGTGCAGTCACGCGGCGCATTGCCGCCAAGGCCAAGCCAGAACGCGTGATCGGATTTGAACCATCCGCTGGTTTCGTGAAGCACGCCAAAGAGCGAGCGCAAATGCATTCCAATGCTTCCTTTGAGGTTGCCGACGGGGCGGCGCTGCCACTCGATGATGATTCCGTTCAGAATCTGATACTGCATACCGTCCTGACTCATGTTGACAGACCGGATCTCATTCTAAGAGAGGCGAGGCGTGTACTTAACTCCGCTGGCTGCCTGGTTGTATGTGACGCAGACTTTTCCAAGGCCAGTCTAGGCAGCAGCGCCAGTGATCCACTCGACATGTGCGCAAAGGCATTCGTCCAGGAGTTTGTTACTGATCCGTATATCGTCGCCAAACTGCGCTCTCTGCTGAATGAAGCTGGTTTCGTGATGGCCAATTTTGAAGTTCAGAGTCGAACGATTGCGGACAACGATCAAATGCTGCCTTGGGTAGAAGAAACAGCAAAGAGGATGCTCGCGCGCGGCGATATCGGTCAGAAACTCTTTGAAGGCTTATTGTCCGAATATGAGCGTCGAGCAGCGGCCGGAACGCTGTACGGCTATCAGGTCTTTGCGACTGCCATCGCGAGACCAGCATAGGTCAACTTCCGGGACCAGACCTATTTGGCACGGCAACGTCGGAGGCCGGAAAGCGGTGCATAGCGCGGATGCGGCGAATGTCAGCTTTGTCCCGCAAACCCGACCTTCGCACCTCAACGCCAGCCCCGCCTCAGATCCGTTCCACCGTCACCGTATCGCTGGAATAGAACGCCAGGTGGTCCTTGATCGCATCCATGCCCGGCTTCGGGTCTTCATAGGACCAGGCAGCGTCTTTCAGCACCGTGCTTTTCGTCACGATGGAGAAATAGGAGGCGTCGCCCTTGTGCGGGCAATGGGTGGTGGTCTCGGAGGTGTCGAGGAATTCCATCGCGATGTCGTCGCGTGGGAAGTAGATGACGAAAGGGTAGTCGCCCTCGGACAGTTCCAGCGCATCCGAGCTTTCGCCGATCACCGCGCCACCGGCCCGCACGGTCCAGGTGCCGTCTGCTGGTCTGATCTTGATATGGTCCGCCATCTCTTCCTCTCCTCATCCCGTCGTCTGCCACTTTCCGGACGGTTTGTAACACGCGCGTGTCACTGAAGCGGGGCTGTTGCCACCTCGCACCATGCGCGTGCTTCTTCAGAAATCCGACCGGAAAGCTTGTGTCGCACATCCGCGTGATAGCGGTCAAGCCATGCCCTTTCCCACGCCGCCAGCATCTCCACCACGATCAGGCGGCGGTCGAGGGGGACGAAGGTGAGCGTTTCGAAATCGTACTGGTTGCGGTTGTCGCCGATTTGTCGGGCCTCGCGGACGACGATCAGGTTCTCGATGCGGATGCCGAATTCGCCTTCGCGGTAGTAGCCGGGCTCGTTGGAGAGGATCATGCCGGGCTTGAAGGGCACATCGGAGATGCGGGAAAGGCGCTGTGGTCCTTCATGGACCGACAGGTAAGCGCCAACTCCGTGGCCGGTGCCGTGGTCGAAATCAAGACCCGCTCGCCAGAGCGACTGCCGGGCGAGCGCATCAAGATGCATCCCCGCGATGCCCTTGGGAAACCGCGCGGTGGAAATCGCGATCATGCCTTGCAACACGCGGGTGTAGCACTCGCGCTGTTCCTGCGTGGGTTCGCCCACCGCGATGGTGCGCGTGATGTCTGTGGTGCCGTTGAGGTACTGGCCGCCGCTGTCGACGAGGTAAAGCTCGCCCGGTTTGATCGGGCGGTTGGTTTCCTCGGTCACGCGGTAGTGGATGATGGCGCCGTTCGGGCCCGCGCCGGAGATCGTCTCGAACGAGATGTCCTGCAGCGCGTTGGATCTGGCGCGGAGGCTTTCGAGGTGCTGCGCCGCTGAGATTTCGGTGAGACCGCCCTTGGGCGCTTCGCGGTCGAGCCAGGCGAGGAACTCGATCATGGCCACGGCATCGGTGATGTGCGCGTCGCGCATGCCCTGCAATTCGGCCTCGTTCTTGCAGGCCTTTGGCAAGAGGCAGGGATCGTCATCCCATGCGATCTTAACCTCTGCGCCTTCGAGGATATCGGCCACGGCGACGGGCGCGGTCTTGCGGTCGACGCGGACGGGGCCTTCGAGCCTGGTCAGAGCGGCGTCGAAGGCATCCCAGCCCGCGATGTCGATGTTCGGGTCGGGGCCGAGGGCGTCGAACTTGGCAGGGTCGGAGAACAGGCTGACGCGACCCGTGTCATGCAGAATGGCGAAGGCCTGGACGACCGGATTGCGGGGGATGTCGCTGCCGCGGATGTTCAGCAGCCAGCAGATGCTGTCGGGGAGCGTGATGATGGCAGCTTTCTGCCCGGCCTTGCGGAGCGCCTCGGCAAGGCGATTGCGCTTGTCGCCGGATTTTTCGCCGGCAAACCCGATCGGGTGGGCGTAGGCCGGGGTGCTTGGCGGGGCCGGTCGGTCGGACCAGATGCGGTCGATGAGGTTTTCCGTAGGCTTCAGATGCCGGGCCGGGCCGATGGCCTTGGCGAGGGTTTCGATTTCGTTGGTCGTGTGGAGCCAAGGGTCGAAGCCGATGGTTGTCTCCTCGGCCAGATGTTCCGCCAGCCAGAGGCCAAGGCGGGTTTCGGGCCAGTCGACGGGCGTGAAGACATCCGCCACCTGCGCCCGGACCTGCAGCCTGTAGCGGCCATCGACGAAGACGCCCGCGATGTCCTTTGTCACGGCCGCGAAGCCTGCGGAGCCAGTAAAGCCGGTGAGCCAGGCCAGCCGGTCGTCGCAGGGGGCCACGTATTCGCCCTGAAACCGGTCGGCGCGGGGAACGAGGAAAGCGTTAAGATCTGCGCGGACCATTTCGGCGCGGAGCGCGTCGAGGCGCGGTGGACCGTTTTCGGGGCGGGTGGTGACCGAGTAGTTCTGGAACATGGGGGAGAAGGAACCCGAAGCGGTGAGACTGTGCAAGCGGGATTAAAGGACGCAGTTTCGGCGCATTCTCTTTTGCCCATTCCAATGGGTCCCCGGAGCATCTCACGATATCTTGGGGAATTTCCACCGGATATCACACGATTTGCCACACTTATGCCACATTATTGTTGTTAATATGCCTAAAGAAGCGGCATAGCCCAATCGGTTTGGGCCAAGAGATGACCACTTCGAGGGGGTGTTGTGTGTGGCAGCTGCACCTGTGCTGTGAACAGGCTGCGGCGTTTGATAAGTGTGGTACTGGTATGAATCGTCGTCCCATTTCCCGTCTGACAGCACCGGAATGCCAGTTGAGCAAGCTCGGCTCGCCGGAGACCTATTCGATCATTCTTTCGGCAGCGAAGAGCCTTTCGGAGACGGATCTGCAGGTTCTCGAAGACGATATTGTCTTCTATATGAAAACCGGGCTCATCGGAGTTCGCATGTCGTGGCTTCTGACGCTGATCCAGACGAAGCAGATCAACCTCGCCGCTTAGTCCTCAGACTGCCATTTTCAGACGGGCGAGGCGTCTGCGCTGCTGCGGATCGCTTTCGAACAGCGCGGCCAACTGTTCGGTCATGGCACCGGCCAACTGATCCACATCGTTAATCGTCACGGCCCGGTCGTAGTAACGCGTCACGTCGTGGCCGATTCCGATAGCGAGAAGCTCCACAGCCTTGCGGCGTTCGATCATGGCGATCACGTCGCGGAGGTGTTTTTCCAGGAAGTTCGCGGGGTTGACCGACAGGGTTGAATCGTCGACCGGCGCGCCGTCGGAGATCACCATAAGGATGCGACGCGCTTCCTGCCGCTGGACCATCCGGCGGTGTGCCCATTCGAGCGCCTCGCCGTCGATGTTTTCCTTCAGAAGTCCCTCTTTCATCATCAGCCCGAGATTCTCGCGGGTCCGTCGCCACGGAGCGTCGGCGGATTTGTAGACGATGTGGCGCAGATCGTTCAGACGGCCCGGCAATTGCGGGCGCCCGTCAGCCAGCCATTTCTCACGCGCCAGCCCGCCCTTCCAGGCGCGGGTGGTGAAGCCAAGGATTTCTACCTTGACCGAGCAACGTTCAAGCGTGCGGGCCAGGACATCGGCGCAGATCGCGGCGATGGAGATCGGGCGGCCGCGCATTGAGCCGGAATTGTCGAGCAGGAGAGTTACGACGGTGTCGCGGAACTCCATGTCCTTTTCCTGTTTGTAGGCAAGCGGCACGGTCGGGTTGGCGACGATCCGGGCAAGGCGGCCCGCGTCCAGCGTGCCTTCCTCAAGATCGAACTGCCAGGTCCGGTTCTGCTGGGCCTGCAAGCGGCGTTGCAGCTTGTTGGCCAGCCGGCTGACCGCGCCCT
>JBNKWP010000004.1:0-238551 GCA_050299835.1 Silicimonas sp. | reverse complement strand
CTGCTGGTCGAGATAGGCGCGGAGCCGTTCGAGTTCCTCCGGCTCGGCCAGATCCTCGGCTGCGATTTCCTCATCGAATTCAGCGGTGTAGACGGAGTAGTTCGGGTCGGCTTCGCTGATCGGCAGGGGCGGGCCGGGTTCGATCTCCGCGTCGCCCATCGGCATTTCGGTTTCTTCGCCGCCCTCGGTTTCCGCCATTTCGTCCATGACGAGTTCGGATTCCGCGTCGTCGTCGGTCTGCTCCTCGGACGAATCCGCTGCCATGTCCGAGCTGTCCTGCTCGTTGGAGGCTTCGTCCTCGGAATTCGGGTCCTGCTCCTCGTTCGCGTCTTCTGCCGCTTCCGGTTCGGCGTCGCTGTCGAGGTCGTCGGGGTCGTCGCCCAGCTGATCGCCATAGCCGAGATCGGTGATGACCTGCCGGGCAAATTTCGCGAAGGCTGCCTGATCGGAGAGCTTGTCGCTTAAGGCTTCCAGCGTCTCGCCCGCCTGTTCCTCGATGAAAGGACGCCAGAGGTCGAGCAGGTGATCGGCACCGGGCGGCAGGTCGCGGCCGGAGGCCAACTGGCGCACCATGTAACCGGCGGCGACGGAAAGCGGCGCTTCGGAGGCGGTCGTCACCTGGTCATAGCCCTTGCGGCGGGCGTCGGTTTCGATCACCGCGTCGATGTTCTTGGATGTGCCGGGCATTTCGCGGGCGCCCATCGCCTCGCACCGGGCCATTTCCATCGCTTCATAGATGTCGCGGGCCAGTTGCCCGTCCGGCGCGTAGCGGTTGAACGTCGCCTCGTTGTGATGCTTGCGCCGCATGGCGAAGCGGTCGGCGGTGCCGCGCGCGTTCAGCACTTCCTCGCGCGTCATGCGCCGGGTGACCTGCGGCAGGCGCACGCCTTCGGCCGTCATGCCTGGCGGGTCGACGCTGAAACTCACCGACAGTTCCGTGTCGTCGGCCAGCGTCTTGGTGGCTTCCGCAAGGGCCTTCTTGAAAGGATCGGCCGGGTTGTCGTTGGGCTTGTTCATGGGCACCGTAAACCATTCCGGGCGAGCCGGAACAAGAGGTTGAAATCAGGCGGCGGACCGTTCGCGAGCGTCGAATTCGTCGCGCGCCGCGTGAATGCGCTGTGCGTTTTCGCTGGTCCATTGTGCAAGCGCGAACACGGGGTTCCGAAGCTCCTCTCCAAGGGGCGTCAGCGCATAGGTCACACTTGGCGGCGTGGTGGGTTCGACCGAGCGGCTGACGAAGCCGTCGCGCTCCAGTTTGCGAAGCGTGGTGGCGAGCATTTTTTGAGAGATATCAGTGATTTCCCTTCGCAGTGCGTTGAAGCGCTTCGGCTCGTCGCCAAGCACGCGGATCACCTGGATGGTCCACTTGTCGCCCACGCGGGCAAGCAGTTCGCTGATCGTCTGACAGGTTTCTTCCGGGTGACCTGCTGTCATCTTCGTATCCTCGTGCAGTTTTCGTGCCTTCTTGCGGCAGCGGCGGAACTCACCATGTTGCTGCTAGTTACCAATATATACCTCGCACCCAAAGGATACCAGAGATGACACAGAAACCCCGCATCGCCGTGATCTACGGTTCGACCCGCGACAGTCGCTTCGTCGAGAAGCCTGGCAAATGGATTGCCGAGAAGGCAGGCGCGCGCTCCGACTGGGAGGTCGAGATCCTGGACCTCGCAGAATTCGACCTGCCGTTCTTCGATGAGAAGGCGTCGAACATGTGGATGCCCTCCGAAGATCCGAAAGCCGTCGCCTGGCAGAACAAGCTGGCGGAATTCGACGGCTACATCTTCGTGACCGCCGAGTACAACCACTCGATCTCCGGAGCGCTCAAGAACGCGATTGACCAAGCCTATAAGGAATGGGTGCGCAAACCGATGGCGATCGTCGGCTATGGCGGCGTCGGCGCGGCGCGTGCAGCCGAACATCTGCGCGGGATCGGTGTTGAGCTTCAGATGGTTCCGATCCGTTCGGCCGTTCATATCGCTGGAGGCGAGTTCCTGAAGGTTCACCCGATGGGGCAGAACGGCGAGATGTCGGAGATCGAGAACGTATTGCAACCCTCCGTTGATGCGATGTTCAGCGACCTGGACTGGTGGACACGCGCGACGAAAGCGGCTCGCGCCGAGGATTTGGCCGAAGCGGCCTGAGCCTAGCTGAGAAGCAGACCCGTGCAGGCGCCGAGCTGGGTTTGGGCCCGTGTCAGGGCCCAGGCGGCGTCTTCGGCGTCATCGTTGAAGGTGGCGCGTGTCAAAAGGACCGAATGCGCCTGCTTTGCCTCAATCCGCCAGGAGAGCACGTCGCGGCCCTGATCGGGAGCCATGATCGCGTCGACCAATGACAGCATGGCTTCCCGTTGCGCTTCCGTTCGGTCGGAATTCGGATCGCCCATGAGCCATTGATGTTCCATCGTGGCAGAGAGGCGTCCGGCGCAGGAGGCGAATATGCGCAGTGGATCGTCCGAGGCGTAGGCGGAACTCGCCAAGACGACGCCCAGAACGCAGAAACCGATTGTTCTCAAAACGCTCATAATATGAGCATAGACGAGAAATACTGCTCAATCGTGAAACAAATGCGGTTTCTTGAGGACGCCGCAGCGCGGCGTGTGACTTTGTGGAGTCAGGGAATACGGCGTTCGGCGCGAACTTCGCTGAGATTTCCGACGCGGAAATCGTAGGTGACCGCGTCGGAGTTTGCGTCAGGCGACCGCGACACTCGCGGCGCTTTCGGGCAGTTCCTCGTCGAAGCAGCGTTGGTAGAACTCGGCCACCGTCTGGCGTTCAAGCTCGTCGCATTTGTTGAGGAAAGTCAGCCGGAAGGCGTAGCCGACATTGCGGAAGATCTCGGCATTCAGCGCCCAGTTGATGACCGTCCGGGGGCTCATCACTGTCGAGAGATCGCCATTCATGAAGGCGGTCCGCGTCAGGTCGGCGACGGTCACCATCTGGTTCACGATCTTGCGACCCTTGTCGGTGTTGTAATGCGGCGCTTTCGACAGGACGATGGCAGCCTCGGCGTCGTGGCTGAGGTAGTTCAGCGTGCAGACGAGCGACCAGCGGTCCATCTGCGCTTGGTTAATCTGCTGGGTGCCGTGATAGAGGCCTGTCGTGTCGCCGAGGCCGACGGTGTTGGCCGTCGCAAACAGGCGGAAATAGGGGTGCGGGGTGATAACCTCGTTCTGGTCCAGCAGCGTCAGTTTGCCGTCGGTTTCCAGCACACGCTGGATCACGAACATCACGTCGGCGCGGCCCGCGTCATATTCGTCGAAGACGATGGCGGTGGGGTTGCGCAGCGCCCAGGGCAGGATGCCTTCCTGGAACTCGGTGACCTGCACGCCGTCTTTCAGCTTGATCGCGTCCTTGCCGATCAGGTCGATGCGGGAGATGTGGCTGTCGAGGTTCACCCGCACGCAGGGCCAGTTCAGCCGGGCGGCGACCTGTTCGATATGGGTCGATTTGCCGGTGCCGTGATAGCCCTGGATGATGACGCGGCGGTTGTATTGGAACCCGGCGAGGATCGCGAGCGTGGTCTCGGGGTCGAACTTGTAGGTCGTGTCAACTTCCGGCACGCGGTCCGTGCGCTCGGCGAAGCCTTTGACCTTCATTTCGCTTTCGATCCCGAAAACATCGTAGAGGTCCATCTCTTCGGTCGGTTTCACCACGTTTTCCGTCATCTCACACCTCGTTTCGACCTGACCATTGGGTCGCGGCTTCAACTGCCTCATTTGATGGATGCGTGCAAGCGGTCCGCGGCCTCGTTTACCGATTGTTCGCTCACATCTGCGAGCATGGCGTTGGTTTTGGCGAAACGTCGGAGTGGTTGACCAGTGCGCGGGTGCAAGTGCGGCGCCCCGTTCTGACATGGGCGGGGCGCTTGCTGTGCCAACGGTAGCGGGCAGGCAATCCTTCCACGCGACGAGCGCGAGCGGAAGTAAGGTGCCGTCGTCCCAGACCGAACTGTCGATCTCGACAAGACAATTGCGAATGATGTGGCTGCGCAGGCCTCGTGCGAGGTCACGCAGACGCGCCTCGTCCGGGGGGTCATCGCCCCGTGCTTCGTCGATCTTCCGTTCATCCGCGACAAGCCAGTCGGCACGTTCTGCAAAGTTCTGATTGGCCAACAGGTCCGCGGCGTAGGACCGGATGGCGTCGGCACGTGTGTCCACTGTGCTGTGAATTGGCACCTTGATCTGTTCAAGGACCGATTTCGTCACCCACCTGATTTCATTTGGCGGCCGGAATACGGCAAGGGTCAGCACCACGATGTAGTAGGGCAGGAGCGCCAGCCGGATCAGTGGGCAGACAAAGGTCTGGTAGAATACAATCGACGGCGAATAGGTTTTTGAGACATCTTTGCCTGCCTAAATAACGAGGTTGGCAGCAAATTCTGCTGTTCCCCCAATTCTGGCGGTCAACTTCGGCGACAATGCGGTACGGGTTGCCGAATGAGATGTTACGGCGACCCCAAGCCATTGTGAGTTCTCTGTGAGCGCCTCTTGGCCTACGTGTAGTGGCGAATTGAAGGAGTTCGTACGATGGACAGACGCAGTTTCATGGCCACCGCAATCGCAGGTGCCGCCGCAACCACCATCCCCGTAAGGGTCTTTGCCGCCTTCGAGGTGACGCGGACGGATGCGGAATGGCGCGCGATGCTAACCAGCGCCGAATACAAGGTGATGCGCAGGGAAGGGACCGAACGGTCCGGGTCCAGCCCGCTCGACAAGAACTACGATCCGGGAACCTATCACTGCCGGGGATGTGACCTGGCGGTCTATTCCTCCAAGCATAAGTTCGACAGCGGGACTGGTTGGCCATCCTTCTACCAGTCCCTGCCGAACGCGGTCAGGACCAAGCCCGACCGCAAGCTCTTCTCGGTCAGGACGGAAGTGCATTGCCGCCGCTGCGGCAGTCATTTCGGGCATATCTTCGACGATGGCCCGGCGCCGACGGGAAAGCGTCATTGCCTGAATGGCGTGAGCCTTGTCTTCAAGGCTGCCTGAACCAGTGATCTCCCTTGGTGGTGCCGTACCGTCCCGGCGGCGCGGACAAATGGGGGATCATTCGGCCGCGATCACGCTGTTCCCGTCTTCCCCGGCAGTGCGGAACCAGCCGACGAGGGTGCGCATGGTCTGGGCCTGGACGCCCACATCCGAGGCGGCGTCGCGGCCCTGATCCGCGAGGGTGGCGTTATTCTGAGTGATCGAGTCGAGTTCGGTGATGGATGACGTCACCTCCTCCACGTTGGTGACCTGTTCGTTGGCGGCTTCCGTCAGGTGGAGCAACGTATCGGCGGTGCCGGAGACCGAGGAAATGATCGTCTCGAGCGTTTCGCCGGTCTTCTCTACCAAGGCGACACCGCGGGCGACCTGTTCGGCGCTTTCGTCGATGAGGGTCTTGATGTCACCCGAGGCCTCGCCCGAGCGTTGCGCAAGTGCCCGCACCTCGGCCGCGACCACGGCAAAGCCCCGCCCGGCGGGACCGGCGCGTGCCGCCTCGACCGAAGCATTCAGCGCCAGCAGGTTGGTCCGGAAGGCGATGTCTTCAATCATGCCAACGATGTCGCCGATCTTGGCGGACGCCACGCTGATATCCGCCATGGCTCCGACGGCGTCCGTGACGACGCTGTCGGCCATCTTCACCTGCTCGGAGACGTCCTGTGCCGTTCTGGCCGCGCCAGAGGCATCCTTCGCGCTCGACCGGGTGCTGTCTGCGATCTGGGACATGGCCGCCGAGGTTTCCTCGAGGGAGGCGGCTTGCCGGACGGCGCGGCCCGCGAGTTCCTCGGCCTGTTCGATCATTGCCGTCGCACGCCCACTGACGTGATCACACTGCGCGGTGATGTCCGCGACAAGGGTGCCGAGCCGATCGAAGGTCTGGTTGATATTGCCCTGAAGCTCGGCAAAGGCACCGTGGAACTCTCCCGTCATCCTGTCGCTCAGATCGCCGGATGCCAGGGCATCGAGAACGCGGACGACTTCGGCGAGGCCGGTATCGACGTTGTCGACCAGACGATTGACGGACTGGGCCAGATCCGTGAGTTCCGGTTCGCTGAATTCCACGCTGATCCTGCGGCTGAAATCGCCTTGCGCACCGGCGTCGACCACGGCACCCACCGAGTTGCGAAGCTCGTGCAGCGTCGCGCGCCGCGCATCCTCCACCCGCGCTGCGGTCGCGGCCTCGTCGGCCCTGCGCTGTTCGACCTCTCCTTCCTTGCGGCGACGTTCGGCCTCCTCATGGTCGCGCTGGCGCTCCGCGAGCGCCCTTGCTTCAACCGCGTTGTCGCGGAAGACTTCGAGCGCCCGCGCCATTTCGCCGAATTCGTTCGGCGATCCGCTGTTGCTGATCGTAATCTCGAGATCGCCACTGGCGAGCCGCTGCATCTCGGATGTCGAGGTCCGCATCTTGACCAAAGTATCGGCCTGGATCCGGCGGGCGGTGTACCATCCCGCCGCAAGTGCGGCGACGGAGAACAAAACGCTGAGGACGACCGCGAGTTGCCGGGCGAGGTCGGCCTGGTGCGCCAGATCTTCCTGTCGCGCCTGAAGGATACCGACCATGGTGTCGATATTGCCGTCGATTTTCTGCACCCGCGCACGGGTCCGGGCGTGAAGATCGCGCTCGTCGCGCGCGCCTTCGATACTGTCTTCAACATTGGTCCGATAGGATTTGATCTGCTTTTTCATGTCCCTGAGCGGCTTGCGGAATTCCGCTGCACGGACGTTCCTGATTGAGAGCTTCACCAAATCCTCGGCCTGGCCCTGGTGTTCCTGCACCATTTCCCAATCCTCCTCCGCGCCGGTGACGAGGAATCGTTCCGATGCAAGGCGCATCCAGGTGAAGGCGAGAAGCGTGTCGGTCAGCGCCTGGATCGCCTCAGGCTTGACTTCGGGCGCGGCTTCGAGGCTGGCACGCATGGCCCGGATTTCGGCGGCCATGTCGTTGCCGATCCCGATCATCGCCTCGGCGCGCGCCGCCTGGGCGCCCTTGATGTCCCGCACGGTTTCGAAATCGGCCGCGAAACCGTCGAGCTGAGCCAACGTCTCCTGCAGGCTTTCGTACAGTCGCGGATCCCGGTCGGCGAGAGATCGCAGCGATTCGATCGACTGGCGGGCGGCGTCGAGATGGACGGTGGCCAGGGCGGCATCCTCCGCGGTGGTCGTGACGCTGTAGTTACGTTCCGCCTGTTCCAGGGCACGCACCTGCTCCTGGAGATGCGGTAGCGACAGCAAGTGACCGGTTTCGGCCTGATAGAGCGTTAGCATGCGGGCGACGCGACTGGTGGAGAACAGACCAACGCAGCCGACGAGGAGCACCGCGACTGCGAGACCGGCGGTTATCACGTTGATCCGTCGAGAGACCGACCAGTCCGAAATCGCCAAATCGGGTAAGAACGCCATCAGAAACCTATCCGCAGTAGAACGCCCGGTATGTCCTAGCCATGTCGGTTTGACGAATCGTAAATCGGCCATGTCGCATGATGTCGGAACCTCTGCGCGCATGGGTGCAAGTCCTGCAAATTCTGCACAAACTCTGAACGAGGCAGACGGGCGAACTGCAGGCCGGCATAGTATCTATAATGTCAATACTCTCACACGCTTCGGTCCACCCTTCGAAGCACGCTCGTACCCGCCTTCGGTTCCCCTAGCCGAAGGCGGTTTCGATTCCGGGGCGGTCTGCGCCTTCAGGTCTGGAAGTTGCGGCTTTCCTTGATCTGGTCCCAGGCCCAGACGACTTCCGAAAGCTGTTCCTCATGCCCGCGGTCGCCGCCGTTCATGTCCGGGTGAAGAACTTTGATCAATGCCTTGTAAGACTTGCGAATTTCAGCCTTGGTCCAGTGGTCTTTGGCCTCAAGGATATCCAGGGCGCGGCGTTCCGTGGGCGGCAGCTTGCGGGTGCCGGTGATCGACTTGCCGGGATTGCGCGTGGCGTTCTCGCCCAGGATCTGGTGCGGGTCCTCGATGCCGAGGCGAGACCAGGCGCGCTGTTCCTCGCTTTTTTTGCCGAAAGGCTTTGTCTCACGCTCCCAGACGCGATCCTTGTCCATCTGGGCGTTCATCTCGTCCTCGGTCTGACCCTGGAAGAAGTTCCATTTCAGATTGTACTCGCGCACGTGGTCCTTGCAGAACCAATAGAATTCGTCGAGGTCGTCCGGAGATTTCGGTGCGCGATATTGCCCGGTTTCCTGACATCCCGGATGTTCGCAGGCCCGTGTGGACGTCTCGAATGCACCTGACATGCCGCGACGGGTGCGTTGACGTTTCTTTTTATCGTTGGACACACTCAGGTCGAAACCAAACGGATCTTCTGCCATCTTACCTGCCTTTCCGACTCGGACCCGAGAGTTTACCTTGGTCACCGCGAGATAGAAGAGGTGAGATGAGAAAAATGCGTGTCGAGGACGAAATCCGCTCAAAACTGGAGGCGGAATTCGCGCCCAAAGCGTTGAATGTGCTGGACGAGAGCGAGCAGCATCGTGGGCATGCGGGGTATCAGGAGGGCGGGCAGAGCCATTTTCGGGTGGCGATCAGGGCCGATGCCTTTCAGGGCATGAGCCGGATTGCGCGGCATCGTGCGGTGCATTCGGCGCTTGGGCCCGAACTGATCGGGCGGATTCACGCGTTGGCGCTGGAGATCGACGGCTAGTCGTCGACAGCGCGAATGCTGGGGGCTACGCCGCCTTCGGGGGGACGGGAACTGAGGCGCGGGGCACCATCGACGGGTTCAGGTTCATGCACTGGCGGTTCGGGCTCCGGCTCCTGCTGGCGAACGTCTTCCACCGCGCGCAGAGGTCGGGACGTGGTCTGGTCGAGCGGCAGCGCCTCTGCCTCAAGTCGCCGGAAAATAAGGATATTCTGGTAGGTCTGCTGGGTGCCGGTCAGGCCCTTGCGTTCGGTACAGGGCAGCGTTTCGGCGCGGACATACTCCCAGCCTTCCGCGGCCATCTCGTTCAGAGTTTCTGTCATCGACAGGGCGAAACGGTCCTCGGTCGTTTTTACGCCCCTGGCCTTTGTGCCGGTGTTGGGGGCGGGCACGGCCTTGTATTCGAACTTGCGCATTGGCGGATCTCCTGCTCGTGGCCAGCGTTTACCACTTGGTGACACTGTACAAAAGAGCGCACGGTGAATCGGCGGTTTGTTGCAAATTGTACATGTCCCGAGTTGGCCCAATACCGTTTTGTACAAGGGGGCGCGCTTAACCTGGGTTAAGGTGTTGACGGAGGGTTAAGGTGAGTCGTGGATCCGAGTCGTGGATCAAGGTGTTCCCGAAACCGACATCTTACGGTCCGCGCCGAGGGGGGCGGAGCGTTACAATCGAAACATTGTCACGTCCATCGAGACAAATGATTGAAACCCGGGATGTGTACTGACGCCGCAGAAATGGCCGGATGCGGCGCCGAGATACACAGGCTGGAATTATGGTGACCTTGGAGATGGAACGGAACTCACGTCATGTGGGCGCGACCTGGAAGCGGCGTGTGACAATTGCGGCAGGACTTCTTGCCGGAGCCTCGATCATTCTCGTCTTGCTGGTCTGGCCCTTTCCGGAAGCCTTTGGACCCCTGTCGGATGCAAAGGTGCTCGCGGGGCTGTTCGACAGGGTCGGCCCTGTGGCCGTTGTGTTCCTTCTGGCTGTTGCGGTTGTCCTGTCGCCCATTCCAAGCGGACCGATCGCGATGGCAGCGGGTGCCATTTACGGGCCGTTTCTGGGAGGGTCGCTAACGGCTCTGGGTGCGTTGCTGGGCGCCACTTGTGCCTTCGGGTTGTCGCGCAGGTTCGGTTACCGCCCGCTCTCCAGTATGAATTCGCCCCTTGCCGCATTCGTGACCCGTAAGCGCAGCCAGCGGAAGCTGGCTTTTGTCATCCTGGTCACACGCCTGATCCCCTTCATTTCCTTCGACGCGATCAGCTATCTGGCAGGGCTGACGTCGATCCGATCCGGCTATTTCGTGCTGGCCACGGCGCTTGGCGTTCTGCCTGTGAGTTTCGCCTTCGCGGCGCTTGGCGCAGGGGCCGCGGCCTGGGACAGTCGTGCAGTCTTGATCGGGGCTTGCGCAATCACGTTAATCGTGCCGGCCGCATTGCTGGTCCTGAGGCGTCTTCGCGCAACTCCGCATTGAGCGCCCCGGGGGGCGAATGGGACATGCGGAGGGTCTGCGACCATTGTCGCGCCGGTTGCCGTCGGCGCCGGGCTGAAACCTGGCCTAAAGGCCCAGCTTCCTCGTCACCAGTTCGTTCACTGCCTTGGGGTTGGCCTTGCCGCCGGTGGCTTTCATCACCTGGCCAACGAACCAGCCCGCGAGCTTGGGGTTCTGCCTGGCCTTTTCCACCTGGTCGGGGTTGTCCGCGATGACCTGATCGACGGCGGCTTCAATGGCGCCGGTGTCGGTGACCTGGGTCATGCCCTCGGTCTCCACGATCTCGTTCGGTTCGCGGCCCGAGGTATAGGCGATCTCGAAGACGTCCTTGGCGATCTTGCCGTTGATCTTGTCCGAGGACATCAGGTCGAGGATCTGGCCGAGATTGGCCGCCGAAATCGGGCTTTCGGTGATCGTGTGGTCTTCCTTTTTCAGGCGTCCGAAAAGTTCGTTGATGACCCAGTTCGCGGCGAGCTTGCCATCGCGTCCCTTCGCCACTTCCTCGAAGAATGTCGCGTTTTCCACGTCGGCGGTCAGAACGCCCGCATCATATTCGGTCATGCCGTATTCGGTGACGAAACGCGCCTTCTTGGCGTCGGGCAGTTCCGGCAGGCTGGCTTCGATGTCGTCGACCCAGGCCTGTTCGATCTCCAGGGGTAGGAGGTCGGGGCAGGGGAAGTAGCGGTAGTCATGCGCCTCTTCCTTCGAGCGCATGCTTCGCGTCTCCCCCTTGTCGGGGTCGTAGAGGCGGGTTTCCTGGTCGATGGCGCCGCCGTCTTCCAGAATGGCGATCTGGCGCTTCGCTTCATATTCAATGGCTTGCTGGATGAAGCGCATGGAGTTCATGTTCTTGATCTCGCAGCGGGTGCCCAGATGCGAGAAGTCCTGCGTTTCCTGATATCTCTCGTAATCGCCCGGACGGCAGACCGAGACGTTGACGTCGGCGCGCAGGTTGCCGTTCTGCATGTTGCCGTCGCAGGTGCCGAGATAGCGCAGGATCTGGCGCAGTTTGCCGACATAGGCGGCGGCTTCCTCCGGCCCGCGGATGTCGGGGCGGCTCACGATCTCCATCAGCGCGACGCCGGTGCGGTTGAGGTCCACGAAGGACATATGCGGGTCCATGTCGTGGATCGACTTGCCGGCGTCCTGTTCGAGGTGGATGCGTTCGATCCGCACGAGCCGCGCGATACCGGGGGCCATATCGACCAGAACCTCGCCTTCGCCGACGATCGGGTGGTAGAGCTGGCTGATCTGGTAGCCCTGCGGCAGGTCGGGGTAGAAGTAGTTCTTGCGGTCGAAGGCCGAGCGCAGGTTGATCTGCGCTTTCAGGCCGAGTCCGGTCTTGACCGCCAGCGCCACGCAGCCTTCGTTGATGACCGGCAGCATGCCGGGCATGCCTGCGTCCACGAAGGCGACGTTGGAATTGGGCTCCGCGCCGAATTGGGTGGAGGCGCCCGAGAAGAGCTTGGCGTTGGAGGCGACCTGGGCGTGAACTTCGAGCCCGATCACCAGTTCCCAGTCGCCGGTGGCGCCGGCGAT
Source organism: Silicimonas sp. (assembly GCA_050299835.1). Taxonomy (GTDB): domain Bacteria; phylum Pseudomonadota; class Alphaproteobacteria; order Rhodobacterales; family Rhodobacteraceae; genus JAJDOD01. The sequence continues at coordinate 226,884 of JBNKWP010000004.1, read as the reverse complement.
GACTTTCGGTTTCGGGGTTTCATAGGTCAGGTCGAGCATCGGGCCTCCGCCATAAACTGGCTGCGGTTCTATGCAAAGGAGCGAGGGCCTTCAAGCGCGAAGGGCGGGGCTTGGCAGACGCGGAGACGCGTGGCAGAACTTGGCGTGGGGCGCGATTGATGGCTGAAGGCTGAACCGAGTGATGATGCGTGCGCTTTTCCTGATTTTTGCCTTGCTGGCTGCCGGGGCCTCCGCCGAGGGGGTGGCGCCCGACGCGCTCGACCTGCGCCCGGAACCGCGCGACAACAACTTTCCACGAGCGCGGTGGGAGCATCGCAGTCTTGGTCCGCTTTGGACGCGTGTGGTGATTTCGGCGGTGGAGACGCATGGTTCGGAATTGCTGGAGACGGTGCCGAGGGACATTGATGACTGGTGCCCGGCCTATGCGGAGAATGACGCAGGCGACCGGGCGGCGTTCTGGGCCGGGTTCGTTTCGACGTTGTCGCGTTACGAGAGCACCTGGAACCCGCGCGCGGTTGGCGGCGGCGGGCGGTGGTTCGGTCTGATGCAGATCTATCCCCCCACGGCGGAGTTCCGCGACTGCCGGGTGCGGACCGGTGAGGATCTGAAACGCGGATCGGACAATCTGAATTGCGCGATCCGGATCATGAATGTCACGGTGCCGCGCGACAATGCGATCTCGGTCAAGGATGGGCGCTGGCGCGGGGTGGCCGCCGATTGGGGGCCGATCCGCAACGACTGGATGCGGCGGGACATGCAGCGATACACCAAGCGGCAGGTCTATTGCCGGCCGTTGTCGGAGGTGAGGCCCAGGGCGCGGCCTTGAGGCGTGGGCGGAGTTCGACGCGAACTCCGTTTCGATTTCCGACGCGGAAATCGTTCTTGAGGAAAACGCGTCGTTTTCCGATGCAGTTTCCGCGTCGGAAACTGCGTCAGCGGAGAGGTCGGATCGGTTCCGCGTTACAGAAGATGATGAATTGTCCGGCATTCTCGACCGCGCGGAAGCCGCGACGGTTCAGTTCGGCCACGAAGGCATCGCGTCCAACCAGCCGTTCCACGTCGCGGACCTTGCGCCGGATCACGGCACTTTCCTGAACGGCTTTGCTGGAAAACAGGCTGGCAAGAAACATTTCTGGCGTTGGTGGCGGCATGCCCGTCGCCTACGTCGGTCGTGGTTAAGTCAGAGTTAAGCGCTCTTCAGTCGCTCCGGCCGCTTGCCTTCGCTCCAGGCCCGGACCGCGGTGCCGAAGGCCTCGAAGAGGGGCCGTGACACCGGGTCTTCGGCGGCCTTGTATTCCGGATGCCACTGGACGCCGAGCGCGAAGCCGGGTGCGCCATCGACATAGATCGCCTCCTCAGTGCCATCGGGCGCGCGGCCATCGACGACAATACGGGCACCGGTGTGCTTGATGCCCTGGCCGTGGAGCGTATTCGTTCTCACCACCGTCTTGCCGAAGATGCGGTGGAAGACGCCGCCCTCCGTCAGGGTCACGTCGTGGCGGAGGGCGAATTTCTCCTCGATCGTGCCATCGGGCGGCATCCGGTGGTTCATGCGGCCCGGCAGGTCGCGGATCTCGGGGTAGAGCGAGCCGCCCATGGCGACGTTCAGTTCCTGGAACCCCCGGCAGATGGCGAAGATCGGCTGGCCGGTGTCAACGCAATCCCGGATCAGTTGCAGGGTCAGGCGATCACGGGCGCGGTCGAAAGCGCCGTGCGCTTCGGTCGCTTCCTCTCCATATTCTTCGGGGTGAACATTGGGTCGGCCCCCGGTGAAGAGGAACCCGTCGCAAGCGGATTTGAGCGCCTCGATATCGACGATATCGGGGTCGGACGGCACCACAAGGGGCAAGGCTCCCGAGACCTTAGAAACCGCCGTGATGTTCATCTGGCCCGCAGCATGAACGGGGTATTCGTTGTTCAGAAGCGCAAAGTTGCCGATGATCCCGACAGTGGGCATTTTGAATGGTCCTTATCCCGTGCTTCCGAACCTAGTGACTTCTTCGAAGAGCGCCAGCAACATTTTCGCACAATGTCGATGCCCCGATGATCCTTTCATCCACAAATGCCTCGCCCCCGGGGTTCTGCTGTACAAAACCGCACCGCCGGACGGGTCACGGCGTCGCGACGACGACAACCGCGCGGGCGGCGCGATCACCAAGACAGCGATAGGCATGGTCGAACCGGGCATCGAAATAGAGCGAGTCGCCGGGGCCGAGTTCCACGGTCCGCTCATGGATGGAAACTTCTAGTCTGCCTTCGATGACAAAGATCAGCTCGTCGCCCGCATGGGAATGCGGTTCGCTGAGGGGTCGGTCCGCCAGGAATTCGGCGGCGTAGGTTTCGAACGGTTTGTCGGTGACCGGGTAGTCGAGGCTTTCGAACAGGTAGCGGGGACGGCCATCGGTGCGGTCGGGCAGGCGCAGCCGATCGGCGCGGCGCACGACTTCCAGCACCGGAGCATCGCTTTCCGAGAAAAAATGGTCGAGGCCGACGCCGAAGACCATCGAGATCCGCAGCAGCGTCTGCAGGGTTGGCACTTGTTGGCCGCGCTCGATCTTCGAGAGCATCCCGGCGGACAGGCCACTATGTTCGCCCAGTTGGGCAAGACCGAGGTCTTTGGCCTGACGCAAACGCCGAATCTTCGCGCCGATTCTATATTGCGCCAGTCCCTCGGTGAGCACGTCGCCCGCCTGTCGCGGGGCTGCGTTTTCATCTGCTGCAATTCCGTCCATGGCAATTCTCCCAAGAAGAAAAAATATGACCTCACACTAAAATGTTACTATCAGGCACAATTTTTGCCTGTCAAGAAACATCCATCCGCCGACGGGAAAGCGTCGGGAAATGAAACTGAAAGGAAACAACAAGATGCCCTTTTTTGCCAAACACACCATTCTCGCCAGTGCCTTCGCTGTCACCCTGGCCCCCATGGCCATCGCGTCGGAGAAAGATATCGTGGACACCGCCGTGGAAGCCGGAAGTTTCACAACGCTTGCCGCCGCACTGACCGCTGCCGATCTGGTCGATACGCTGAAAGGCGATGGCCCGTTCACGGTCTTCGCGCCGACGGATGAGGCTTTCGCCAAGCTGCCGGAAGGCACGGTCGAGAACCTGCTGAAGCCGGAGAACAAGGATCAGCTGATCGCCGTGCTGACCTATCACGTTGTGCCGGGCAAGGTCATGTCGACCGATCTTTCCGACGACATGATGGCGGCGACCGTCCAAGGGTCGGAAGTGACCATCGACCTCGATAACGGGGTGATGGTCGACAATGCCTCTGTCACGACGGCGGATATCGAAGCCTCGAACGGCGTGATCCATGTGATCGACACCGTCATCCTTCCGCAGAACTGATCCATCTGGGGGTCCGGGCCGGGAGCGGCCCGGACCTTCACACGATCACGACAACAGAAAGTCCCGTACCCATGAAACGCAGAACGCTCTTCGCGCTTGCCGGCGCATCCGCTCTCGCTCTCGCCGCCTGTTCCCCGATGTCCCAGCCCGACATTGTCGAAGTCGCAGCCTCCGACGACCAGTTCTCGACGCTGGTGGCGGCTGTCACCGCCGCCGGTCTGGTCGACACATTGAAGGGCGATGGCCCGTTCACCGTCTTCGCACCGACCAACGCGGCTTTTGCGAAGCTTCCCGCCGGAACGGTGGAAAGCCTGCTCCTGCCGGAGAACAAGGACAAGCTGACCGAAATCCTGACCTATCACGTTGTGCCGGGAGAGATCCGGGCGGCCGATATCACCGGGCCGGTGCGCGTTGCGACCGTCAACGGAGAGGCGCTGCATGTCCGGCCCAAAAACGGCGGCGTTCGTGTCAACGATGCGCGGGTTCAGATCGCCAACGTAGCGGCCTCGAACGGGGTGATCCACGTCATCGACACGGTCCTGCTGCCCTAAGGGCGCGGGATGTAACTTCTTAAATTGAAAGGAAATACCATGAAATACCTCAACACAATCACGCTTCTGCTGATCATCGTCGGTGGTCTGAACTGGGGTCTCGTCGGGCTGTTCGGCTTTGACCTCGTGGCCGCGATCTTCGGCGCGGGCTCTGCGCTGGCACGGATCGTCTACATCCTTGTCGGTGCCTCGGCGGTCTATCAGGTCACCGGGCTGCGCCGGGCGATGGAACCGGTTCAAGCCTGAGCGCACGAGGCGGGTCGCTTTTCATCCCGGCGGCCCGTCTCCCTACGACGCCTTCAGTTCCAGCCGCCGCCGGTGCAGGACCGGTTCGGTATAGCCCGAGGGTTGTTCGCGCCCGAGGAACACCAGATCGCAGGCGGCCTTGAAGGCGATGCCGTCGAAGCCGGGGGCCATGGGACGGTAGGCGGGGTCGCCCGCATTCTGCGCGTCGACCTTTTCGGCCATTTTCCTCATCGCCGTCATGACCTGATCTTCGGTCACCACGTCATGGTGCAGCCAGTTGGCCAGCGCCTGGGAGGAGATGCGGCAGGTGGCGCGGTCTTCCATCAGCCCGATATCGTTGATGTCGGGGACCTTGGAGCAGCCGACGCCCTGGTCGATCCAGCGGACGACATAGCCGAGGATGCCCTGCGCGTTGTTTTCGATTTCGGCCTGGATATCGGCCTCCGACCAGTCGGGGTTTGCGGCGAGCGGGATTTTGAGGAGGTTGTCGAGGGAACCCCGGCGGCCGCCTTTCGCGAGGTCGTCCTGCACGGCGAAGACATCAATGAGGTGATAGTGCGTTGCGTGGAGCGTGGCCGCCGTGGGTGAGGGGACCCAGGCGGTGTTCGCTCCGGCTTTCGGGTGCGCGATTTTCTGGTCCAGCATCGCTTCCATCATGTCGGGCATGGCCCACATGCCCTTGCCGATCTGGGCCTTGCCGGAGAGGCCGCATTCGAGGCCGATATCGACGTTGAGATCTTCGTAGGCCGCGATCCAGTCGGTCGCTTTCATCTCGCCCTTGCGGATCATCGGGCCCGCTTCCATCGAGCTGTGGATTTCGTCGCCGGTGCGGTCGAGGAAGCCCGTGTTGATGAAGGCGACGCGGGATTTGGCGGCGCGGATGCATTCCTTGAGATTGACGGAGGTGCGGCGTTCCTCGTCCATGATGCCGAGCTTGACGGTGTTGCGGGGCAGGCCGAGGGCGTCTTCGACGAGATCGAATGTCCGGGCGGCGAAGGCGACTTCTTCCGGCCCGTGCATCTTGGGTTTCACCACGTAGACCGAGCCGTGGAGGGAGTTGCCGCCGTCGCGCTTCAGGTCGTGCATGGCGATCAGGGTGGTGATCATCGCGTCCATCAGGCCTTCGAAGATCTCGTCGCCGTTTTCCAATAGGATCGCGGGGTTGGTCATCAGGTGGCCGACATTGCGGACCAGCATCAGGGCGCGGCCCTTGAGCGTGACTTTGGTGCCGTCCAAGCCCGTGTAGGTCAGGTCCGGGTTGAGCGAGCGGGTGAAGGTCTTGCCGCCCTTGGTCACGTCCTCGGTCAGGTCACCCTTCATCAGACCGAGCCAGTTGCGATAGGCCAGCACTTTGTCCTCGGCATCGACGCAGGCGACGGAGTCTTCGCAGTCCATGATTGCGGTGATCGCAGCTTCGAGCCGAATGTCGGAGATGCCCGCCGGATCGAGTTGGCCGACCTGATTGTCAGGATCGACGCGGATTTCGATGCCGAGGCCGTTTTTCCGGAACAGGAATTGTTTCATGCCGCCTTCCTCGGCGTGGCCTGCAAATTGTGCAGGGTCGGCAAGGGCGGGGTGGAATGTGCCGTTTTCGACCGAGAGGTCCGTCACGTCGGCCCAGGAGCCGCTGGCTAGCGGAATGGCCTTGTCGAGATGCGCCTTCGCCCAGGCGATGACGCGTTTCCCGCGTTCGGGGTCGAAGCCTTTGCCCGTGGGCAGGTCGCCGAGCGCGTCGGTGCCGTAAAGCGCGTCATGGAGCGAGCCCCAGCGGGCGTTGGCGGCGTTGAGCGCGTAGCGGGCGTTGGTGACGGGGACGACGAGTTGCGGCCCCGGAATGGTGGCGATCTCGGGGTCGGTGTTTTCGGTCTCGATTGAGAAGTCGGGGCCTTCGGGGACGATGTAACCGATCTCTTCGAGGAAAGCGCGGTAGGCTGCTGGGTCGGTGACGGGGCCGAGGTTTTCGCGGTGCCAGGCGTCGATTTTGCCTTGCAGGACGGCGCGGGTGTCGAGGAGTTCGCGGTTGCTGGGCGCGAGGTCATGGGCGAGGCGGCTGAGGCCTTCCCAGAATGTCGCGGCGTCGATGCCGGTGCCGGGCAGCGCTTCGGTTTCGATGAAATCGGCCAGAGCTTTCGCCACCTGAAGGCGGTGCCTGTCTACACGTGCGGTCATCGAAACTCTCCTGCTCGTTTCAAAGCGGCTGGTTAACGGGGATCGTAGGAAGCGGCAAGGAGAATGGGGAAAGTTGCTTTATTTCATGGGCTTGATGGAGCAATATTATTACTTTAGTAGTTGCTAAAGTTTTGCTTGCGCTTGCGTTGCGACAACTCGATACTAAAGCAACTGCTTAAGAGTGAGTCGCCATGAATCTCGCACCCGGAAATCTGGACACATTGTTCCTTGCGCTCGCCGACCCGACGCGGCGTGCGATGCTGGAACGGCTGGCTGAGGGGCCCGCAGCGGTTTCCGACCTTGCCCGGCCTTTCGACATGACATTGCCCGGCGTCATGGACCATCTGCGCAAGCTGGAGGAGGCGGGGCTTGTGGCCACATCGAAAACCGGTCGGACCCGGACCGTCACGCTTGTCACCGACAGTTATGCGCCGGTGCGCACATGGCTCGATGAGCAGCGCGTGATCTGGGAGGCGCGACTCGGCCGGCTGGAAACTTTTGCTCTCAAGCAATCCAAGGATGCCCGAAAATGAGAGACCCGACGTCCGCCTACAGCCCCGCCGCCGAGCGCACCATGGTTATCGAACGGGTGATTGCCGTGCCGCCCGCCACGCTTTGGGACGCATGGACCGATCCGGCTTCGCTTCCGCAATGGTGGGGGCCGGACGGGTTTTACTGCAAGACCCGGCATATTGACCTACGCGAAGGCGGCGAGTGGGATTTCGACATGATCGGCCCGGATGGGACGGTGTTCCCGAACTGGCATGTCTATACGCGGATGACCCCGTTTGAGCGGATCGAATACACGCTGCATTGGGGCAAGGACGGGCCGAAACACGCGGACAGCCGGGTGACCTTTCACGATATGGGCGGCAGCACGCGGGTTCTGATTGAGATGACCTTCGTGACGAAGAAGGAATACAAGACCGCGAAAGGCTTCGGCGCGGTTGAGCTTGGGCTTCAGACGCTGGGCAAGCTGGCGCGCGCGGTGGCTGTGGATTGAGGCCGTTGCCCTCCAGAAATCGACATATTTGTGTCATTTGAGCGCCGAGTTGCGCTGTATGCTCAACAATGTGACGATCTACGGTGTGTCGTGATGGAATTTCTTAACAACGTCGGCGCATTCTACGTCGAAAATGAAATTATTGGCTTTCTGATCGCTCCTGCGGTCCTGATCCTGTTCGCCTATTTCGTGTTCGACCGAAAAGACGAACTGAGCGATCATGCGATCAAGAACACAGCGGCCACGATCGTAATAACAGGCATGAATCTTTGCGCGATCCTCGCGTTCTCGGAGGAGATCAATGCGGTTGCGCAAGCCGCCTATGCCAGCCTTGGTATTCCGCATCTGTCGCCGGAGATCTGGGACAACACGCCGCTTTGGCTGGTCTGCCTCATCGGGTTCGTGGCCAAGGATTTTGCCGATTACTGGTCGCATCGGCTGATGCACACGACCTGGGGGTGGCCTGCCCATGCCGCGCATCATTCGGACACCCATGTGAACGCTTTCACCACCTATCGCGTTCACTACTTTGAATCGGTCCTCATGGCCTTCTGCTACATTGTCATCCTGACGTGGCTGCAAATGCCGGGGGCGCTGCCAATCGTGATCATGCTGGCCTATCTGCACAGCTTTTATGTCCACACGAACCTTCCCTGGGGGCATGGGCCGTTCAAATACCTGCTCGCCTCTCCGGCTTTCCACCGCTGGCATCACGCCGATGTGGAAGAGGCGCATGGCAAGAACCTTGCCAACGCGATCCCGGCTTGGGACCTGCTCTTCGGCACATTCTATTACCCCGGCATCTGCACGGCCCCGATGGGAGCGAAGAAGTCCGGGATCGAGGACAAAAACCCGATCCTGATCTTCATCTATCCGTTCCAGCAATGGGGGCGGCTGATCCGGAGCAGGGTCAGGAAGCTGAGGGCGCGCTATTCGGAAGACGCGCGGCGGATGCAACGTTCCGAGCAATAAGCTGTTCCCTTGAGGCTGTCTGCGCCACGGCCTACTCTCCGCGCGTTCAACACCGGAGACAGCCTTGAAAGACGCCACACCCCAGCCCGTCCGCCTTGCCGAATACGCCGCGCCGAATTGGCTGATCGACGAGGTTCACCTGACCTTCAGGCTGGCCCCCTCGGCGACGCGGGTGCTGTCGCGGATCGCGTTCCGCCCGAACCCCGACGCGGTGGATCGGGCATTCTGGCTGGACGGGGAGAAGCTGAAGCTGATTTCGGCGTCGATTGACGGTGATTTGGTGAGCCCGGAGGTGGACGACACCGGGCTGAGCGTCACCGTTCCCGACGCGCCCTTCGTCTGGGAGGCGGAGGTTGAGATCGACCCGGCCAGCAATACCGAGCTTGAAGGGCTCTATATGTCGAACGGGCTTTACTGCACGCAATGCGAGGCGGAAGGGTTCCGGAAGATCACCTATTACCCCGACCGCCCCGATGTCATGGCCCCCTTCACCGTGCGGATCGAGGCGGATGCGCCGGTTTTGCTGTCGAACGGCAACCCGGCCGGGTCGGGTGAGGGCTGGGCGGAATGGGTCGATCCGTGGCCGAAGCCGTCTTACCTCTTCGCGCTGGTGGCGGGCGATCTGGTGGCGCATTCGGGGTCTCACCGCACGGCGGAGGGACGGGACGTGGACCTAAACATCTGGGTCAGGCCGGGGGACGAGGATCGCTGCGCCTATGCGCTGGACGCGCTGAAACGGTCGATGGAGTGGGATGAGAGGGTCTATGGCCGGAATTACGACCTGGACGTGTTCAATATCGTCGCCATCGACGATTTCAACGCGGGCGCGATGGAAAATAAGGGGCTGAACATTTTCAACTCCACCTATGTTCTCGCCTCGCCCGAGACGGCGACGGATGACAATTACGAATGGATCGAAACCGTCGTCGCGCATGAGTATTTTCACAACTGGACCGGCAACCGGATCACCTGCCGCGACTGGTTCCAACTGTCGCTGAAGGAAGGGCTGACGGTGTTCCGGGATCAGCAGTTCTCAGGCGATATGAGGAGCGAGCCGGTCAAGCGGATCGGAGATGTGCTGAAGCTGCGGGCGCGGCAGTTCCGCGAGGATGCGGGGCCCTTGGCGCATCCCGTCCGGCCGGAGGAATATATCGAGATCAACAACTTCTACACTTCGACCGTTTATGAGAAGGGCGCCGAGGTGATCGGGATGCTGAGGCGGCTGGTGGGGGATGAGGGCTATGCCAGGGCGCTTGACCTCTATTTCGAGCGGCATGACGGGCAGGCCTGTACGATCGAGGATTGGTTGAAGGTGTTCGAGGATGCGACCGGGCGGGACCTGTCGCAGTTCAAGCTGTGGTACAGCCAGGCGGGGACACCGGTGATCGAATATGCCGAGGACTGGGACGGCGAGGCGGTGACGCTGACGCTGCGCCAGACCGTGCCGCCAACGCCGGGGCAGGCGGAGAAGGCGCCGATGCATCTGCCAGTGGCGGTGGGGGCGATCCATCGCGACGGAACGGAGGCCGCGCCGACGACGGTGTTCGAGCTGTCCGACTGGTCGCAGACCGTCATTCTGCCGGTCACGTCCTCCGACACGCCTCCGATCCTGTCGGTCAACCGGGGCTTTGCCGCGCCGGTGATCGTGCGGCGGGCGGAGACCTTGCCGGTGGCGGACCAGTTGGTGCTGCTGGCCCATGACACCGATCCGTTCAACCGGTGGGAGGCGGGGCGGTCGCTGGCCAAGTCGGAACTGGCGCGGATCATTGGGGGCAATGCCGAGCCGGATCCGGACTACCTGGAAGCACTGGGGCACCTGATCGGGGACGAGACGCTTGACCCGGCCTTCCGGGCCTTCGCGCTGGGTTTGCCGAGCGAGGATGACATGGCGCAAACGCTGTTCGACAGCGGCCGGGTGCCGGATCCGGCACGTATCCATGCGGGAAGTGAGCGGCTGAAGCAGGCGATTGCCGGGGCCCATGAGGGGCTTCTGGCGCGGCTCTTTGATGAGATGGAGGCGCCGGGACCATATCGCCCGGTGGCCGAGGATGCCGGCAAGCGGGCGCTGCGGTTGAGGGCTTTGAGCCTGCTCAGCCATGTGGAGGGGCCGGAGCGGGCACGGGCGCTGCATGGCAAGACCGACAACATGACGGAGACGTTGGGGACGCTCGCCGTGCTGATCCGGTCGGGCGAGGGCGAGGCGGAGGCGCAGGCCTTTTACGACCGCTGGAAGGACGATCCGAACACGCTGGACAAGTGGTTCGCGATGCTGGTGGGGAATGCCCCGCCGAACCGGGCGGTGGAGGTGGCGGAGATGCTGGTCGCCCATGACGCCTTCAACGCGAAGAACCCCAACCGCTTCCGGGCGGTGATCGGCGGGCTGGCGGGCAATACTGCCGGGTTTCATCATGCCTCCGGCGAGGGTTACGCCTTCGTCGCGAAGTGGCTGAAAGAGATGGATGCGATCAACCCGATGACGGCGGCGCGGATGGCGACCGTGTTCGAGACGCTGACACGCTATGACGGCGACCGGCAGGGGCAGATGCGCGATGCGCTGGAATACCTGCTGGAGGGGGCGCCGTCGAAGAACATCGAAGAGATCGCGGGGCGCATTCTGGGGCGGTGAGACAGGCAGAGACACGCGAAAATTCTCGCATGTGCTTGCCTCCGTCCACCCACCCCTGATTTAAGGGGTGCGTTGTTAAGAAATCGTATATTTTCCGTGCCCTAAGACGCGTTCTTTTACCATAGGTCAACGGAATTGCAGGGGTTGTCTGCCTCTCCTGGCAGGGGGACGTTAACCTTTCGGCCAAAACCTGCCTGCCGAAAATGTGGTGGATGGGGAACCGAACCCCCAAATGGTAATTTATGATACGAATCTGTTGCATTGATCGGTTTGAAGAAAAGCGATGAAGGACCGTATTGATCCCCTGATCGCGGAACGCGCGCCCTGGCTGTTCGCCAAGACCCCGACCGCTGCCCTGTCCCGGCAGGCGTTGATGTCTCTGCTCGGGTACGAACGCACGCTGGAACTTGGCAATCTTTACCGGGACTGGCCGACCGACCGGATCATGCACCACGTGGCCGGACTGCTGGCGCGGGACCTGAAGGTCTCCGGCCTGGACAACATTCCCCGGCAGGGACCGGCGCTGATCGTGGCCAACCATCCGACGGGCATCGCGGACGGCATCATGCTGCACCACGCGCTTTATCCGCTGCGTCCGGACATGTTCATCTATGCCAATTCCGACATCATGCGCATTCTGCCCCAGTTCGAGAGCCTGATTGCGCCGGTGGAATGGCAGGTGGAGAAGCGGACCCGCGCAAAGACCCGCGAGACGATGGAATACACCCGAGAGGCCATAGAAAATGGGCGTTTGGGCGTGATTTTCCCCTCCGGTCGCCTTGCCAAGCGGCGCGGTCTGAAGCTGCATGAGCGCGACTGGATGGCCTCGGCGGCGATGATCGCGCGGAAATTCGATTTGCCGGTGATCCCGCTGAATATCCTGGCGCGGAATTCGGCGCTTTTCTACCTCTTCGACCTGATCCACCCGACGCTCAGGGATATCACCCTGTTCTACGAGACGCTGAACAAAGACAAACAGCCCTATCGGATCACCGTGGGCGAGCCGATTTCCCCTTCGGCGCTGCCCGCGAAATCGGAAGAGGCGATCGAGATCATGAAGCGTGCGACCCTTGGGCTGGGCGGCAAGTATGCCCCCACGGTCTCGCTGGTGCAGAACACACGCCTTCCGAGCTGGGCGCGTTAACCAACACCGATTTGCCTTAAAGTTGCCGAATTGCCTCTGCAGTCTTGCAAAAAAGACGGTGGAGACAGGCATATGCGCGTTCTTCAGATGATTGCCCGAGGGATTGCGTCAAGCATGACGCTCGTCCTGTCGAAGCCCAAGGCTTCGACGGAGGCAGTCCCTGTGGCCGAGGAACCGGCCAAGCTGGCGATCGTACAGGATGATCCGGACCACAAGGAACGCCGGGCGGTGGCGAGCCTTATCGCATCGCTGATGCTGGAAGACGAATGGGTCGAGATCGGCGATCAGGTCGCCGATTGGGAGGCGCGGCTTGCCTCCACGCAGGGCGGGATGCGGTTTCACGAGATTGCTGTCGATGTGGCGCTGTCCGGTCTGCAATCGCTGATCGATGCCGCGCCTCATAACGATCTGAGCGACCTTGAGGATGCCGAGGCGGAGCTTGCCTGTTTCATCGACACCCATGAACGCTCCCGGGAGAGCCACGTGCTGGCCCTGATGGCGGCGCGGGCGCATCTGCTTCTGGGCCTGGCCTATCGCGCCGACCATTGGCCGGACGAGTTCCAGAAGGAAACCTGGCGTCGCATGGCGAAGCACTATGTCGCCGCGGGGGACATCCTCAGCAATTACGACGCGCGTGCTCTGATGTCGCCTCTTTTGGCGGAGGCCCAGTACATGCAAAGCCTTGGCTCGCCCGGTCAGGCGCGCCGCGTGCCTGAATTGTTCGATACCTGGATCACGCTCGATCCGTCGAACCCCGCCATCTATGCGGCCCACGCCGTCTGGCTCGCCGATCCGGCCAAGGCCTCGGACGAGACCATCCTTGAATTGGCAGAACAGGCCACGGACCGGACCATGGCGACGATCGGGATGGGTGGCTATGCGCTGTTCTTCCAGCCGCTTGTCGGCCTGAGGGAAAATGCGCGCGAGCTTTACGATCCCGAACTTTTCGCCACAGCCATGCTGGACCTGGCGACGATGTCGGCCACGCAGGCAGAGGTGAACCGCATGGCCGACGCGCTGGCGGGCGAGATCCGGTCGATTGGCGACAGTGCACCTGTGGCGCTGAAGGATACGCTCTTCATGCTGATCCGCACCGAGCTGCGGGTTCTGTATCCGCGGCTGTGGAGCATCTCCGACGACGCGATCCGCGGCTTCATTCGCGAAGCGCGGGATGCGCTGCCCGATGTCGCGCTGGAGGATCTCGGGGAAGCCGCCTGACGCGAGAGGGCTGGACGAGGGCGCGGGCTTCCGGTTTCATGCCGGAAACCGCCATCCAGGAGCCAGCGCGCATGAAACGTTCGACCATCAACTCGATCATGGCCGAGGCCGATGACATGATCCGCGGCCACGGCTTCACCCTGCCGCCCTTTGCCTATTGGACGCCTGGCGATTTCAAGGCGCGGGTTGCCGATGGCTCGGCTCGTCGTATCGCCGATGCCCGCATGGGCTGGGACATCACCGATTACGGGCAGGGGGATTATGACAATCTGGGGCTGTTCCTGTTTACGCTCAGAAACGGCCATTTGGCCGATCTCGAACGCGGGCGGGGCATGGTCTATGCCGAGAAACTGCTGATCTCGAAACAGGATCAGCTGAGCCCGATGCATACCCATGTCATCAAGTCCGAGGATATCATCAATCGCGGTGGCGCGACGCTGGTGGTGGAACTTTTCGGCTCGGACGACGCAGGCAACTTCGCCGGGGACAAGGGGGGAGAGGTGCTCTGCGACGGACTGGCCCGGCCCTTTGGCCCCGGTGAGAAGCTGTCGCTTGCGCCGGGCGAAAGCGTCACCCTGAACCCCGGTGACTGGCATGCCTTCTGGGGCGAGGGCGGCGATGTGCTGATCGGCGAGGTCTCCACCGTCAACGATGACGTGACCGACAACATCTTCCGCGATCCGGTCGGCCGGTTCGCCGAGATCGAGGAGGATGTGGATCCGACCCATCTTCTGGTCAGCGATTATGACCGCTGGTTTGTGTGAGACGGGCAGGCTTCGTCATCTCTTGAACAATACGCAAATCCCCAGTCGGACCCGGCGCCTTAGCTCGCGACCAGCACTCGGGCGTCGGACGGTTTCACGCAAACACGGCTTGTGGGCCCATAGGCCCCGAGATCGCTGCGCAATTCCGGGAACAGATCGAAGATTTCGGTTCGGGACGGATCCGTAAAGCTGTCCAGGCTGTAATTGCCGGGATAGAAGCTCTCTGACGGCGCGCCGTTGGCCAGCACGATCTCATGTTCGTCGAAGAGCAGGTGGACATAGGTGACCACCCCCCCGTATTCGACCGTGACGCAAAGATCGTCGACGAGGCTCATGGCGGGCGCCAGGATTTCCGCCTCGCCGAAATATTGCTGGGTCAGGTGGCCGCCGCAAAGCATCCGGTGCTGTGGGCTGACCAGCAGGTCGCGGTGATTGCCGATGCTGCCGCGCGCAAACCGGATCGGCGCGAAGGCGCCGCTTGCGGGCACCGTCCTGCTTCCGATCCAGCGAAGTTCCTGCGGTCCGTGATCGAGTGTCTGCACCATGTCGCCGGGCTTGAGGGTTTCGATCCGGCGCTCACCCATCGGTGTCTGGATGGCGGTGCCGGCGGTGAAGCAGATGATCGTCTCGATTTTTGGCGAATTGGCAATTGTGCCATCGACGCGTGACGCCGAGCCGGGCAGTTCGCCCGCACCATCATCGCTGTCGGAGCAGACAATGGAGCCGGTTTCCAGCAATCTGCCGAAGTCGAGGGAATCCCCATCGGATTGCTCGTCCTCACTGCCGATGACCGTGATCGCGTCGCCGCCATTCGCCCCGATCCTGTCGTCTCCCGAGATGCCGAGTTTGCCGGAAATATCGACGGGGGCTACCAGGACCTTGGCTGAAGTGATGGTTCTGAAGACAGGAACGGTGCGGTTCGAATGGAAATAAACCTTTCCATCCGTGGCGAGATGAAAAGTCCCGCCCAACGTCGCGGTCCCGGAGCCAAAGAACCTGGTATAGTCGTACTGCCAGGTTCCGGTTCCCAGGGTGGCCGCAATGGTGAAGCTGGTTGGGGAAATCGCGGTGGTGTCGCCTGGATCAAGCGATCCGTTGCCAAGATTGACAAGATAGCCGTCAGGCATGTCCTACCACTCATGAAACGGCCGTCGACGCCGTTCCCCCCATTTATTTTTTCTATGGTCTCTCGCTGATTTTTGGTTATGCGAGAGATTCCTCGCGCTAATATTGCATTAACACCTCTTAACACGCAAGCTCTACGGGTCTTTAGGCCGGAAACCACTAGATTTTGTGAAGGAAGCGGCAACATCTTCAGATGCTGCCGGGCATTATCCGGGTTCGTGCGGGTAACCGTTTTTTTCGTGTTCGGCATGACCGAGCGGTTTTGCTGACACTGACAAAACTGCTTGCTTGTGCCGGTGTGGGCTGGTCTCTAATAAACTTTCTACTTGCACGAAGACATTACCTGTCAACGGGGGGACGAATTTCATGAAGATCGGAGCGCCGAAGGAATCCGCAGCCGATGAAGCGCGGGTGGCGATGACGCCACAAAGTGCTGCTGACCTGGCGAAGCTGGGATATGAGTGCCTGATCGAGAAAGGTGCAGGCGAGGCGGCGGGCTTCGGCGACAAGGCCTATGAGGACGCGGGCGTCACCGTGGTCAGCGGCGCGGCGCTTTGGAAGGATGCGGACGTGGTTGCGAAGGTCCGGCCTCCCACGGAAGCCGAGGCGAAAAAGCTGAAGGAAGGTCAGACGCTGATTTCCTTCTTCTACCCGGCATCGAACGAGAAGCTGCTTGAGACCGCGAAGGGTCAGAAGGCCAATGTCATCGCGATGGACATGGTGCCCCGGATCAGCCGGGCGCAGAAGATGGACGCGCTGTCGTCGATGGCGAATATCGCGGGCTATCGGGCTGTTATCGAAGCGGGCAACAACTTTGGCCGGTTCTTCACCGGGCAGGTGACGGCGGCGGGCAAGGTGCCTCCGGCGAAGGTGCTGGTGATCGGTGCCGGTGTGGCCGGTCTGGCGGCGGTCGGCACGGCGACCTCGCTGGGGGCCATCACCTATGCGTTCGACGTGCGCCCCGAGGTGGCCGAACAGATCGAGTCGATGGGGGCCGAGTTCGTCTTCCTCGATTTCGAAGAAGAACAGACCGATGGCGCGGCGACAGGTGGCTATGCTGCAGTGTCCTCGCCCGAGTTCGCGGCAGCGCAGTTGGCCAAGTTCCGCGAGATCGCGCCCGAGATGGATATCGTCATCTCCACCGCGCTGATCCCGAACCGCGATGCACCCATCCTCTGGACCAAGGACATGGTCGAGATGATGAAGCCGGGTTCGGTCATCGTCGATCTGGCCGCCGAACGTGGGGGCAATTGCGAACTGACCGTCAAGGACGAGAAAATCGTAACCGATAACGGGGTTACGATTGTCGGTTATACCGATTTCCCGTCGCGGATGGCTGCCCAATCCTCGCTGCTCTATTCCACCAATATCCGCCACATGATGTCGGATCTGACGCCCGACAAGGACGGGCATCTGGTTCACAACATGGAGGATGACGTCATTCGCGGCGCGACCGTGACGCATCAGGGCGAGATCACATGGCCGCCGCCGCCGCCGAAGACACAAGCCATCGCGGCCCAGCCGAAGAAGGAAAAGCCGAAGGAGCTGACCCCTGCGGAGAAGCGGGAGATTGAGGTTGCGGCCTTCAAAAAGGAAACGCGCAATCAGGTGAGCCTTTTGGCCATCGGCGGGGCGCTTCTGCTGCTGGTCGGCCTCGTGGCACCCGCGAGCTTCATGCAGCATTTCATCGTCTTCGTGCTGGCGGTCTTTGTCGGCTTTCAGGTGATCTGGAATGTATCGCATTCGCTGCATACGCCACTGATGGCGGTCACGAACGCGATTTCCTCGATCATCATCCTTGGCGCTTTGATGCAGGTGGGGTCGGCAAGCTGGCTGATCATGATCCTTGCCGCGCTGGGCATTCTCATGGCTTCCGTGAACATCTTCGGCGGCTTCCTCGTGACACGGCGCATGCTCGCCATGTTCCAGAAATCCTGAGGGGGGCTGAGGCATGGACTTCGGATTCACAACTGCCGCCTATGTCGTTGCGGCTGTTCTTTTCATCTTCGCGCTGGGTGGTCTTTCGGGGCAGGAAAGTGCGAAACGCGCGGTCTGGTACGGGATTGTCGGGATGGCGATTGCCGTGCTGGCGACACTCATCGGGCCGGGTGCTGGGCTTTGGCTCCTGTCGATCATCCTGATCTCGGTGGGCGCAATCATCGGCTATCAACTGGCCACCAAGGTCGAGATGACCCAGATGCCGGAACTGGTTGCCATCATGCATTCGCTGGTGGGCCTCGCGGCAGTCTTCGTGGGCTTTAACGCGGACATTACGATCAACATGGTCGAGGCGGCGAAGGCGGCGGGCGAGCCGATTGAAGGCGTCTTTGCCACACTGGTTGCCAAGAAGGAGCCGGTGGAGATCACCATTCTGATGGTGGAACTGGTGCTTGGCATCTGGATCGGCGCGGTGACCTTCACCGGGTCGGTCGTGGCTTACGGCAAGCTCTCCGGCAACTCTTCCAAACTGCCGTTCAAGATCGACACCTCGGCCAGGCAACTCCCCGGCGGGCATCTGCTGAACGCGGGCGCAGCAGCTTTGTCGCTGATCCTGCTTCTGATGTATCTGAACGGCGCAGGCTCGTGGACGCTGGTGCTGCTGGCGCTCGCCGCCTTTTTCATCGGTTACCACCTGATCATGGGGATCGGCGGGGCGGACATGCCGGTCGTGGTGTCCATGCTGAACAGCTATTCCGGCTGGGCGGCGGCGGCGATTGGCTTCAGCCTGGGCAATGACCTCCTGATCGTGGTCGGCGCGCTGGTGGGCTCTTCGGGTGCGATCCTGTCCTACATCATGTGCAAGGCGATGAACCGGTCGTTTGTCAGTGTCATCCTCGGCGGCTTCGGCGGGGCCAAGGGCGACCAGATGGCCGTGGAGGGCGAGCAGATCGCGATCGACGCCGACGGTGTGGCGTCAGCGTTGCAGGAGGCCGACAGCGTGGTCATCGTTCCGGGTTACGGCATGGCGGTGGCGCAGGCGCAGCAGGCGGTGGCGGAAATGACGCGCAAGCTGCGGGCTGCGGGCAAGGAAGTGCGCTTTGCGATCCACCCGGTCGCGGGGCGTCTGCCGGGGCATATGAACGTGCTGCTGGCGGAGGCGAAGGTGCCTTACGACATCGTGCTGGAGATGGACGAGATCAATGACGATTTCCCGGATACGGATGTGGTGATCGTCATCGGCTCGAATGACATCGTGAACCCCGCTGCGCAGGATGACCCGAACTCTCCGATTGCGGGGATGCCGGTATTGGAAGTGTGGAAGGCCAAGCAGGTCTTCGTGTCCAAACGCGGGCAGGGGACGGGCTATTCCGGCATCGAAAATCCGCTGTTCTACAAGGAGAACACGCGGATGTTCTATGGCGACGCGAAGGACAGCGTGAACACGCTTTTGCCGAAGCTCGACTGACGACACCGGCCCGATCAGGCCGAAACCGGCGGCAGGTCCTCGCTGGGCCTGCCGCCGGGTAGAGCCCTGTGTGGCGCGCGGCCTTGTCGGTCAGACCCAGCGTGCCGGGTCCAGTCGCAGGAGTTCGGCGATCTGGTCGTAGACTTCCGGTGCTTCCTGCCTCAGCGCGTGGGGCCGTTCGAAGAAGACCTCGACGGCGACGGCGAAAAACTCCTGATGTGAAGTGGCGGCATAGGCGTCGAGCACGCTGGACCGGCCCGCCTCCACGCTTTTCTGCAGCCGCGCGAAGGCCGTTAGAAATACCCTCGACCAGTCGTCGAAACTTTGACCGCGTGCCAGCAGGGGTGCGCCATCCACATGGCCTGACAATTGATCAAGCTGATGGGCGAATTCGTGAAGGATGACGTTGTGGCCGTCCGTGTCATCGCGTGCGCCCGCGTCGCTGTGCCGCCAGGACAGAACGATCGGTCCGCGTGCCCAGCTTTCGCCGATGCGGACGCCTTCGCGTTCTGTGACCACGTAGCCTTCTTGCCTCTTCTGAAGGGATTTGAACGCATCGGGATAGACCAGGATGGTGCGCAGCGTGTCGAACCATTGGTCGCTGTTGACCACGACAAGGCAGGCCTGTGCCGCGATGGACAGACGCATTTCCTCGGTCACGTCCAGCCCGTTGCACCCGATGAACTCGACCTGATCGAGAAAGCGGTTGATCCGGCCTTCGAGCGCGGGGCGGAGGTCCTGCGGTAGCTTTCTCAGAAGCGGAACATGCGCGTCGATGGTGGCGCGCTGGTCGTCCGTCAGCGGGGTGGCGAGCAGCCGACGCCGCCGGGCGGGTCCCGACCAGAGGCGGTAGGCAAGAAAGAGTGCGCCGAGAAGCAGGAGAGAGAGGAGGACGGGCATGATAACAAACGTCTTTCGAATTACCGGGCCGGTCGGTTCGGGCGCAACGGCACTGTCCACCGGCATTTCCCATATATAGGGGCTGAGGGCGTCACTTTTCAGCACCAATCCTGGCCAAAAGGCGCGTATTGGGGACGTGGAAGTCACGATTTTCTGAAGGAATCCGCGGTTCGTGAAAAACCTCGCGAATGTCCGCAATTCGATCTTGACCGACTCAGTAAAAAACTCCAAATGCGCGTTTACAGACGCCAACGCACGCGCCTCTGGCGGGCCAAATGCCCTGCCCATGTAGCGACGGTAACGTCTCCGTGGAACTGAGCGGTCATATATGGCCGGGTCTTTGGAGATTGTCGCTATGACGATGCATGACGTTGGGCTGTCGCCCTTCCATACCCCTTTTGTCTCTCGCGCCGAGGCTTTCGCGCTGGCGCATGAGTTCGAGCGTCCGACGCTGGTGCTCGATATCGAAAAGGTGGGCGAGAACTATCTGGCGCTGAAAGAAGGGCTGGGCGACGCGCATATTCACTATGCCGTCAAAGCCAACCCGGCGCGCGAAGTGATCGCGAAGCTGGCCTCGCTCGGCAGCCATTTCGACGCCGCGTCGCGCGGAGAGATCGAGCTGTGCCTCGGCCTTGGCGTGCGGCCCGAGATCATCAGCTTCGGCAACACGATCAAGCGTGCCTCCGACATTGCCTTCGCTTTCGCCGCTGGCGTGAAGCTCTTCGCCGTGGATGCGGAAGAAGAGATGGTGAAGATCGCCGAACATGCGCCGGGTGCGCAGGTCTATATCCGCCTGATCGTCGAGCGCAGCCAGGCCGACTGGCCGCTGTCGCGCAAGTTCGGTTGCCGTCCTGCGATGGCGCTGCACCTGCTGGACCGTGCGGTGGAACTTGGTCTGACGCCGGTGGGCTTTTCCTTCCATGTCGGCTCGCAGACCCGCCGGTCGGATATGTGGAGCCTCGCGCTGGACGATATTGCGGAGGTATGGGCTGCCGCCCGCGAAGCGGGTCACACCCTGACGATGCTGAACATCGGCGGCGGTTTCCCAACCTTCTATGGCGAGGTGGTCGAGCCGACGCAGTTCTACTGCGCCAATGTCATGCGGCAGGTTCGTGCGCGTTTCGGCAATGTCACCGTGATGGCGGAACCGGGCCGGGGTATGGTGGCCGATGCAGGTGTGATCGCCGCCGAGGTGCTGCTGGTCAGCCGCAAGTCGGACAGCGACCTGCACCGCTGGGTTTACCTCGATATCGGCAAGTTCTCCGGTCTGGCCGAAACGATGGACGAGGCGATCCGCTACCAGTTCGCGACGCCACATGATGGCGAGCCGACAGGTGCCTGCGTTCTGGCCGGGCCAAGCTGCGACAGTGCCGATGTGTTATACGAGAAACAGCCGGTGCATCTGCCGCTGGGCCTGAAGGCCGGGGACAAAGTGCTGATCCGGAACACGGGCGCCTATACGACGACCTATGCGTCGGTCGGGTTCAACGGTTTCCCGCCGCTAGACGTGTTGGTCATCTGAGACACTAGAGAGCTTCGCGCCACTCCCCTGGTGCGAGGCCATCCAACGTCCACCTGCCAACCCGCCAGCGCACCAGCCGGAGACAGGGAAAGCCGATAGCGGCGCACATCCGGCGGACCTGGCGGTTGCGACCTTCGGTGAGGGTGATTTCGAGCCAGGTGTCGGGGATGGATTTCCGTTCGCGCACCGGTGGGTCGCGGGGCCAGAGGTCGGGTGGTGCGATCACCTGGGCTTTCGCGGGCCGGGTCGGACCGTCTTTCAGGGTGAGGCCCTGTCGCAGCGGTTCGAGGTCGGAGTCACCGGGCGCGCCTTCGACCTGTGCGAGATAAGTCTTTTCGGTTCCCACCTTGGGCGAGGCGATGCGTGCCTGCAATTTCCCGTTATCGGTCAGAACCATCAGCCCTTCGCTGTCCCGGTCCAGTCGCCCGGCGGCATAGACCCCCTTGGGCAGTCCGAATCCCGAGAGCGTCGGTCTGGGCGAGGGGCTTTTCGCATCGGTGAACTGGGGCAGGACGCCCATCGGCTTGTTGAAGAGGATCACGCGGGTCATCGGTCGCATAAGGTGCATAATCCGCAGCAGAATGCGAGGTCGGAAATGGTGAGGCGCGCGACTGAGCCGCGCGCCTCTCTGGCAGAGACGTTTGATCCGGGATGGACGCCGACTGCCTAACTGCCGGGCTGCACCCCGTTGGCATAGATCTCCGCGACACGCCCCATCACTGTCGCTGTCGCATCCAGCCGTTGTGTCCGTTCGGAGGCCCTTGCTTCGCCAATCTCCTCCCCTGCGAGTACGTCCTCCAGCAGCGGTTTGGCGGCGAACCAGTTCGCCCGGACTTCTTCCAGCCCCTCCGACACCGCCGCATTCGGGGGCGGCTGCAACCCAAGCGCCGGCATCCCGAAGCGCAGGGCGTCCAGAGACGCTTCAAAAATCTGAATCGTGCTCTGGAGCTCGGTCGCGGTTTCCTCTGTCCGGAGCGACGTTCCCATAACGCAGGCCAGTTTCGTGATCTTCCTGGTCAACATCACTTGCCGCCCCGCGATTTTGATCTGGTGCAGTTCCGAATAGGTCGCCTCGAACGGGTTGGCATATTGCTCGATCAGCTCAGGGACCAGATCTTCCGTCGCCGCGTAGAGACCGGCACTGCCGTCGAGCAGGGCGCTCAGGTCCGTTCCGGCCGCCGCATTTTTGGTCATGACCGCCACAGGTGCCCAGAGCGCTTGCAGTTCACGGAGTTCATGGAGTGTCTTTCGCCGGGTCTCGGGTTGCTGGATATTGAGGTCCGCATCGCCGAATTCCAGCGCGGCGAGAGTCCGGTCGAACTCCGCACGGGCACTGGCAAGCTGCGCCTGCGCCGTCTTCGCCTCGATGCCGCTTGCGACGTGGCAGGCGGCGGCAGGAATAGTCTGCGACAGCGCGATCAGCCGGCCCGCGGCCCGGATGCGGTTCTTGGCGTTGTCACCGTCCGCGGCCATACCGGGCAGGGGGGCCAGTGCGATTAGAAGGGGGAGGGTGAAGGAGAATCGTCGTCGGGTCGTCGTCATGCTTTTTTGCTCCGCATTCTATTGACGTCAATCTCCTCCCAGGGCGCGGTAGAGCCGGGGATTGGGGAAAAGTTGTGACGAAAACCTGATAAATTCGTGAGAACTAAGCATCTGATATGGATAAATAAAATCGACCGATCATCGCGGACGATTTGAGTTGCGTCACGCCCGGTTTTTGGGCGTCCGGCACAAGGCGCGGTGCGTTGAGCGGCGCGAAAGTCCCAGTGTTCCGCGCTGATTTCTGCGCAGAAATCGGCGCACCATCTTGCGGGATCGCGCCATTCGGTATCGTATCGCGGCCATGAAACGCCCTATGGAAACGCCCTTGGCCCAAAGCCTGCCTGCCGCCGTTCCCTTCGTCGGTCCCGAAGCGATCGAACGGCAGAGCGGTCGGGTTTTCGCCGCGCGGCTGGGGGCCAACGAAAGTGTCTTCGGCCCGTCGCCGCGCGTCATCGAGGCGATCCGGGAGGCCGCGAGCGGTGCCTGGATGTACGGGGACCCCGAATCCCACGACCTGCGCAATGCGCTGGCCGCGTCGCTTGGTATCGCGCCCGACGAAGTAGTGGTGGGCGAGGGCGTGGATGCGCTTCTGGGCTATGTGGTCCGGCTCTATGTGGGCGAGGGCGACGCGGTGGTGACATCCGACGGCGCCTATCCGACCTTCAACTACCATGTTGCGGGGTTCGGCGGGAAACTGGTGACGGTGCCATACGTCGATGACCGGGAAGACCCGGAGAGTCTGCTTGAAGCTGCGCGGCGGGAAAACGCGAAGCTGATCTATCTGGCCAATCCTGACAACCCGATGGGGTCCTGGCACGATGCCGCAACGCTTGATGCGATGATCGCGAACCTGCCGGAGAATTGTCTGCTGGTCCTCGACGAGGCCTATGTCGAATTCGCGCCCGAGGGTGCTGTGCCTGCGATCGATGTCAGCGACCCGCGCGTGATCCGGATGCGGACCTTTTCCAAGGCTTACGGATTGGCTGGCATGCGCGTGGGTTATGCGCTCGGGCGGGCGGATGTGATCCGGGGCTTCGAGAAGATCCGCAACCATTTCGGGATGTCGCGAGTGAGCCAGGCGGCGGCGCTGGCCGCGCTTGGCGATCCGGGCTGGGTGGCGGAGGTGCGGACCCGCGTGGCCGAGGCGCGTGCGCGGATCGGGGAGATTGCGGTCGCGAACGGGCTGACGCCGCTGCCTTCGGCCACCAACTTCGTCACCATCGACTGCGGGCAGGACGATGCCTTTGCCAAGGCGGTGCTGGCGGAACTGGTCGCGCGGGGTGTCTTCGTGCGAATGCCCTTCGCCGCGCCCGGAAATCGCTGTATCCGCATCAGCGCGGGGCTGCCCGAAGACCTTGATCTGTTGGCCGAAACCCTGCCCGAGGCGCTGCTATCGGTGCGGCCCGGCTAAATTTTGCCAGCCCACATTTTTGTCACTCGATTGTCCATTTTTTCGCGCTAATCTCGTCCACATGGGTCACATGCGCGAAGCCGAAAACTATACCGGTGCCTTCCTCGTTTCATTCGGGGTCATTGTTTTCATGATCCTTTTCGGGATCTGGGCGATCTGGGGCATGGTCGTAGCCGGGCTTGTGTCCTGGGGCGCAGACCGGCTGATGACTGTCGATCTGAGACCCAGGAATTAGAAACCCTAAGCTTTTGGCAGGGATCAGGCTTCGGCGATTACCGCTGCGGCGCGTTCTATGCCACCCGAGGCGTGGGGCAGGCCAACTGCCTGCATCCCGGCCTCGATGGTCGCCAGACCGCCGAGAATCATCTGCGCGTTCAGGTGCCCCATATGGCCGATGCGGAAGAAGTGATCCCATTCGGGAGAGCCGTCCTCGGCCATGCCCAGCCCGATCCCCAGGGTCAGACCGGCGGTCGTCTCGCACCAGTTTCGCAGGGCCGTCGCCTTTTCCGACCCGGCGCGGAGCGCGGTGACGGAATGGGATCGAAGGGCGGGGTTCTGGATGTTGATCTCCAACGGTCCCTGCGTGCCCCAGTGATCGAAGGCGGCCCAGATCGCGCGTGCGAGGACAGCGTGGCGGGCGAGCACATTGTCCAGCCCTTCCTCCTCGATCATGCGCACCGCCTCGTCCAGTCCGAACAGGTGATGGGTCGGCGCGGTGCCGCAGAAATACATGTAGAATTGCGGTGGATCTGTCCGCGGCCGCCAGTCCCAGTAATGGGTGACGCATTTCGCGGTCTCCCGCGCCCGGTCGGCCTTGTCGGAGAAATAGATCAGCCCCAGCCCCGGTGGGGTCATCAGCCCCTTCTGCGAGCCGGTCATCATCACGTCCACGCCCCAGGCGTCCATCTCGAAGGTTTCGCAGCCGAAGGAGGCCATGCAATCGACCATCAGAAGCGCGTCATGGCCCGTTTCGTCGATGGCGCGGCGAAGGGCGGCGATGTCATTGCGGACCCCGGTCGAGGTGTCGGTCTGCACCGTCATCACCGCCTTGATCCGCCCGTCATCTTCGGCCAGCCGCGCCTTGACGCGGTCGAGGTCGATTGTGTCGCGCTTGCCAAAATCGAGGATCTCGGTCTCGACGCCCATGCGCCTCGCCACCTCGGCCCAACCGAGCGCAAAACGACCCGTGGCGGGCACCAGCACCTTGTCGCCGGGCGACAGCACGTTCGACACCGCCGCTTCCCATGCGCCATGTCCGTTGGTGATGTAGATCGCCAGGTGATGCTGCGTTCCGGCCAGCCGTTTCAGGCGCAGCACAAGGTCCGCCACCAGGTCGTGGAGCGCACCGTAATAGATATTGGGTGCGGAGCGGTGCATGGCGCGCAGCACCCGTTCGGGCATCACGGAAGGGCCGGGAATGGCAAGATAGGGCAGACCGCCGGAGAGATTCATGTCTCGTACTTTCGAAGGAATGTGACTTGCCAGAGACCTAAAAGCCACCGTGGGAAGGGTCAACCGCCCGTGCGCCTTGTGAAGCGGACGCCCAGAGGCTAAATCCCTGAAACCCAGGAACAGGAGCCGGTCGAGGCCCCGTGGAGCAGAACAGCCTTTTTTCCAACGATGCCGAACGTCGCGCGGCCTTTCGGCATCTGATGTTGACCGATCACGGCTTCCTGCGCGTCTTCTGGACCCATGAATACGAGATCGCGCCGGGCGTCTGGCGGTCGAACCAGCCCGATGGGCGTCGGATCGAAAAATGGGCGCAGCGGGGGATCAGGACGGTTCTGCTTTTGCGCGGGAAGGCGCCTGATACGCCTTTGCCGATGCTGGAGGGGGAATCCTGCGCGACGCATGGTATTACACTCGTCCGGTCGCCTGTCAGCGGGGGGAGTTTGACGGGTAAGGATCGCGTGCTGGAGTTGCTGGATAACTTCAGAAACGCTGAGAAACCCTTTGTCATGCATTGTAAATCCGGAATCGACCGGACCGGGCTGGCTGCGTTTCTCTATCTTCTGGCGCAAACCGACACGCCGCCCGAAATTGCGCGCAAGCAGCTTTCGTTCAAATATCTTCACCTGAATAGCAAGCGGCACGGGATCCTCGACTTCATGGCGGACGCCTATCTCGCGGCATATCGGCAGAGCGGCATCAAATTGCGCGACTGGGTCGAGACCCGATACGACCCGGACGCGCTGGAGGCTCGCTACCGCACGGGCGAGGCGGCGGCATGACAGACGGCATCGACCGACCGATCCTGGGCTGGGTCTGGCGGCGCTATCTCAGGGCGCATCGGGTCCCGGTTGCCGTGGCTCTGGTGCTGATGGCGCTGGAAGGTGCGACGCTTGGCGGCCTGTCCTATCTGATGCAGCCGATGTTCGATGATGTCTTCATTGCCGGAGACCCGCGAGCCATCGGATGGGTCTCGGCGGCCATCGCGGGCATCTTCCTGCTGCGCGCGGCAACGGCCTTTGGACACCGGGTCATCATGAATGTGGTGGGTCTGAGGATCACCTCGGCAATGCAGAGGGATATGGCGGGCCATCTTCTGACGCTGGACAGTGCGTATTTTCAGGACAATCCTCCCGGCACTCTGATCGAGCGGGTGCGTGGCGACACCACGCTGGCCAATTCGGTCTGGGCGACGGTCCTCAGCGCTGCGGGGCGCGACGTGATCGCGCTGGTGGCGCTGCTTTGGGTGGCGATCTCGGTCGATCCCCTGTGGACGCTGATCGCGATTGCTGGTGTCCCGCTTGTGACCGGGCCGGTGGCGGCGCTGTTGCGGTATGTGCGGGGCGTTACATTCGCCGCCCGCGAACGGGCGGCGCGGCTATCGACGCGGCTGGATGAGATTTTTCACGGCATAAATACGATCAAGCTGAACACCGCCGAGCAACACGAGGAAGATCGGTTCCGGAGTATGGTCCGGGAATTCCTGCGCTATGAAAGACGGGCACTGATCGGCGGTGCGGCGGTGCCGGGGCTGATCGACGTGGTGGCGGCCGTAGGATTTGCCGGTGTGATCTATTTCGGCGGCAGTCAGATCGTCGATGGCGAGAAAACGGTGGGCGAGTTCATGTCGTTCTTCACCGCCATGGGCCTGATCTTCGACCCGCTGCGCCGCCTCGCCAATGTCGCGGGGGCCTGGGCGTCCGCCAGAACCAGCATGGCCCGCATCCGCGCCGTGTTCGAAGTGGAGCCGACCATAACAGCGCCAGCGCAGCCGGCAGCCTGCCCGGGCGAGCCCGGATCGGCGGATATCTCACTTGACGATGTGACATTGCTCTACAAGGGCGAACCGGCGCTGGACGGCGTGTCGTTCACCGCGAAGGCCGGGGAGACGACGGCGCTTGTCGGTGCCTCGGGCGCAGGGAAATCGAGTGTGTTCAACGTTCTGACGCGACTTGTTGATGTCCAGTCGGGTGTTGTGAGCGTGGGTGGGGTTCCCATCGACACGCTTGGTCTAAGTGACCTTCGCGGCCTTTTCGCGGTCGTGAGCCAGGACGCGCCGATGTTCGACGAAAGTCTTCGCGACAATATCCTGCTGGCTCAGACCGGTGTCAGCGACGGGCGCATGACCGAGGTGCTCGAGGCCGCGCATCTGACCGAATTCGTCGCCCGGCTGCCGCAGGGGCTCGACACGCCGGTGGGGCCGCGCGGTGGCCAGTTGTCCGGCGGCCAGCGCCAGCGGGTGGCCATTGCCCGCGCTCTACTTCGTGATGCGCCGATCCTGTTGATGGACGAGGCGACCTCGGCGCTGGATGCCGAAAGCGAGCTGCGCGTGCAGGCGGCTCTGGATGCGCTGTCGAAGGACCGCACGACTCTGGTGATCGCCCACCGGTTGGCGACGGTTCGTGCGGCCGACAAGATCGTGGTGATGGATGCCGGGCGCGTGGTGGACGAAGGTCCGCATGAGGAATTGCTGAAGCGCGGCGGGATATATGCCCGGCTACACGCGCTGCAATTCGACGAATGAGCGTAGGCGGAACAACCCACAGGGTTTTTGAAGGACGGTATGAGTTGCGCGCTATTTCTCGTATCGCGCCTTCAATGCGTCCGGCCTGACGCCAAGGTAATACCGCGCCAGTGTCCCGAGGTTGCGCAGCACGCGCCGGTTCCAGCCGTCGCGCTCGTAGCGATCCGCCGAGGTCATGGCGTCCACGTCCAGCCCTCGCAATTTACCCTTCAGGGCGCGGGCCAGTGCGACGTCCTCCATCAGCGGAAGCGCCTGAATGCCGCCTGCGTCCTTCAGGAGACGTTTGGAAATGACCAGTCCCTGATCGCCGTAAGGCAGTCCGAATATTCGGGATCTGAAATTTGCTCCCGCCGCCACCAGCCGGGGTTGAACGCCGTCAGCCCGGAATGTCAGCCGGAACCATGCAGCCTGATCGGGATGGCCCGCGATATGTGCGTGAACCGCCCCGGCCCATCCCGGCGAGAGATGTGTGTCTGCATGAAGGAGCAGCAGCCAGTCGCCCGATGCCGCCGCAACCCCGCGCGCGAGTTGCCCGCCGCGCCCGGCGGGGCCTTCGATCAGGACCGCGCCCAGAGCCTCCGCCACGTCGGCAATAGCGTCATCCGACCCGCCGTCCGAGATCACGAGTTCCCGGACCAGTCCGGAGGTCACACCTTCCAGGAGTGCATCCGCTGTCGCCGGAAGCGCCTGCGCTGCGTTCAATGTCGGGATCACGATGGACAAAGGGGCGGACATGGCGTTTCCGTTGCGGCGGTCAGCCCCTATATTGATCCCAACATGCCAAAGAGGCCAGCGATGCAGCACCGCGCCGTCATTTCCGTTACCGGGTCGGACCGGGAGGAGTTTCTTCAGAACCTCGTCACCAATGATGTAAGACAATTGCGGGACGGGGTGGTCTGGACGGCGCTTCTGACGCCGCAGGGGAAGTACCTGGCCGATTTTTTCCTCGTTCCATCGGATGACGCGATCCTGATCGATGTGGCCGAGTCTTTCTCTGATGACCTGCTCAAGCGGCTTTCCATGTACAAACTCCGCGCGAATGTTGCGCTTGCGCCCACCGAAATTGCCGTGGCCCGTGGTCTTGGTCCTGTGCCCGAGGGCGCATTCGCCGATCCGCGCCATCCGGCTCTGGGCTGGCGCGCTTATGATGGCCGCGCTGGCGAAGAACACGATTGGGACGCACTGCGCGTCCGTCACATGATTCCCGAGAGCGGGATCGAGCTGATTCAGAACGAAAGCTACCCGCTGGAGACCAATTTCGAGGCGCTGCATGGCGTGGATTTCAAAATAGGGTGTTATGTAGGCCAGGAAGTCACGGCGCGGATGAAGCACAAAACCAGCCTGAAAAAGGGCCTGACGCGGGTTCGGATCGAAGGCGATGCCGCCCCCGGCGCCGAGATTACACTTTCCGATGGCCGGCCGGTGGGGCAGCTTCACACTCGGTCCGGCGATGACGCGCTGGCCTATCTCCGCTTCGACCGTGCCAGGGAGACATTGCATTGCGGTAACGCGACAGTGATTGCGGACCTGCCGGAGCCTTCGAAAGACCCCCAAAAGGGTTAAGGTGTGCCACATTTCGGTCACACCCATTCGATTTGAAGATACACGGGTCGATTACGACGATCCTACGCACACACACACTTGCTGGATGGCGGTTCCCAGGGGTGGGAGCCGCCGTTTGCTTTTGCGGATCTTCTCCGGTTCTGTTTCCATGTGACTTTGAGTTCACATGTCCCGGAGAGCCCCATGAACCCTGATGCCTCTACCACCGATCCGATTGTGATTTGCAGTTCGGCCCGCACACCGCTTGGCGCGTTCCAGGGGGCATTCACCGGTGTCTCGGCAACCGAGCTTGGCGCGACTGCGATCAGGGCAGCCGTGGCGCGGGCGGGGGTGAGGCCGGAGGACGTGGACGAGGTGCTGATGGGCAACGTGCTTCCCGCTGGCCTTGGCCAGGCACCGGCGCGTCAGGCGGCATTGGGCGCGGGGCTGCCGACCTCTGTTCCCTGTACCACGATTTCCAAGGTTTGCGGGTCGGGTATGAAAGCGGTGATGCAGGCACATGACGCGATTGCCACCGGTTCGGCCCTGGTCGTTGTTGCTGGCGGCATGGAGAGCATGACCGGTGCGCCCTACCTTCTGCCGCAGGGCCGGGGCGGCGCGCGGATCGGGCATTCGCGGATTCTGGATCACATGATGCTGGACGGGCTGGAAGACGCCTATGACATCGCCGCGGACGGCACCCGGCGGTCCATGGGTACGTTCGGGGAAGAATGCGCGGAGAAATACCAATTCACGCGCGAGGATCAGGATGCCTTCGCGATGGAAAGCGTGCGTCGCGCCAAGGCCGCCGCCGATGGGGCGTTTGGAGCGGAAATCGCGCCGGTGACGGTGAAGACGCGGAAAGGCGAGGTCACGGTCGCCCGTGACGAGGGGCCGGACCGGATCGACCCCGAGAAGATCCCGACGCTGCGTGCTGCATTCAAGAAGGACGGCACCATAACTGCTGCATCCTCATCTTCCATCAATGACGGGGCGGCGGCGCTGGTTCTTGCCCGCGCCAGCCGCGCGGAGGCGCTGGGGCTTTCGCCCGTGGCGCGGATCGTGGGCCACGCGGCCTATGCGGGTGAGCCGGGCTGGTTCACCACGGCTCCGGTTTACGCCAAAGAGCGGCTGTTCGAGAAGACCGGCTGGACGGTGGACGATGTGGATCTTTTCGAGATCAACGAAGCCTTTGCCTGTGTGCCGATGGCATCGATGAGCGAATTGGGGATCGAGCATGAGCGGCTGAACGTGCATGGCGGGGCGGTGGCGGTCGGCCATCCGATCGGAGCGTCGGGGGCGCGGATTCTTGTGACGCTGCTGGGCGCGATGTCGGCCAGGGGTGCGAAAAGGGGGGTGGCGTCGATCTGTATTGGCGGGGGCGAGGCGACGGCGATTGCTGTTGAGGCGGTGTAAACCGCGCATCAGGGTCGTTCCCGCCGTACGCAACTGCCGAACCAAGCGCATCACAATTTCCGCCCGGTATGTGGCAGTTCCCTCGGCTCCGGTGTAAAAAACCCTGTTGGCCCTCCCGGCCAAAACACCCGCACCACCAAGACCGAAAGGACACCCATGCCCGTCCGCAACCGTTTTGCCGAACTCCTTCCCGAAATCACCGCTTGGCGGCATGATTTCCACGAGCATCCCGAGCTTTTGTTCGACGTCCACCGGACGGCGGGGATCGTGGCGGAGAAGCTGAAGGAATTCGGCTGCGACGAAGTAATCGAGGGCATCGGGCAGACAGGCGTGGTGGGCATAATCAAGGGGTCGAAACCTGGCGACCGCTGCGTCGGCCTCCGTGCCGATATGGACGCTCTGCCGATCCTCGAGGAAACCGGCGTGCCTTATGCGTCGAAGACCCCCGGCAAGATGCATGCCTGCGGTCATGACGGTCACACCTCGATGCTGCTGGGGGCGGCCAAATACCTTGCCGAGACCCGCAACTTCGCGGGCACTGTCGCAGTGATCTTCCAGCCCGCAGAAGAAGGCGGCGGCGGGGGGCGCGAGATGGTGAACGAGGGCATGATGGAGCGTTTCGCCATCGACGAGGTTTACGGGATGCACAACTGGCCCGGCACTCCGGTCGGAGCCTTTGCGATCAAACCCGGTGCGATGCTCGCAGCGACCGATATCTTCGAGGCCACGATTGTCGGCAAGGGCGGGCATGGTGCAAAACCGGATGAGACCATCGACACTACGGTTGCCGCCGCGCAGATCGTGCTGGCGCTTCAGACCATCGTCAGCCGGAATGTGACACCGATGCGGGAAGCTGTGGTTTCCGTTACATCGTTCGAGACCTCGTCCAAGGCGTTCAACATCATTCCTGAACGGGTGGAGTTGAAGGGTACTTGCCGGACGCTCGACGCGGGGACGCAAGACCTGATTGAGAAGCGACTGGTTGAGGTGATCGAAGGCATTGCCGCCGCCCACGGCTGCACGGCGGAGGTCAACTACGTCCGCAACTATCCCGCGACGGTGAACTCCGACGCAGAGACCGGATACGCCATCGAAGCCGCGAAGAAGATCTCGGGCGATTGCCGGGAAGCGGAAGTAACCATGGGGGGCGAGGATTTCTCCTTCATGCTGAACGCCCGACCCGGCGCTTATATCTTCGTCGGCAATGGTGACACGGCGAAGTTGCACAGCCCTGATTACAACTTCACCGACGAGGCGATTCCGTTCGGCTGTTCGTGGTACGTGGAGATGGTGGAGAGCCGTCTGCCGGCGGGCTGAGGCATTCCCCTCGCCCCCCCTCCGGCCGCGAGGGAGAGGGGCGGCTCCCGAAACCCGATTGGCTCCCTCGCCCTGCCACGTTAGACTTTCTGCAAAACCGGAGAGCGGGCGAGGCAAGAGGGCATGGATTTCCAGATCGCGATGCTGTGGATGCGGGGGGAATTGTCCTTCCTCGAACAGCTTTGCGTGCAGTCCTTCCTTGATGCCGGGCACCATGTGGCGCTTTACAGCTATGAGCCGATCGGGCGGGTGCCGGACGGGGTCGAACACCGCGACGCCTCCGACATCCTTGCCGAGACCGGCTTCCTTGTCCATGAGCGCACCGGCTCGCCCGCGCTGCATTCGGACTTGTTTCGTTACAAGCTGCTTGAAAGACACGACCGAACGATCTGGGCTGACACCGACGCGTATTGCCTGCGGCCCTTCCGGCCCGCGGACGGCCATCTCTACGGCTGGGAGAGTGAGCACCATATCAACGGCGGTGTGCTTGGCCTGCCGCAGGACAGTCCCACACTTGCCGCTTTGCTGGAGTTCACGCGAGACGAGTTCGCCATCCCGCCCTGGGAAAAACGCTGGAAGCGCAGGGAATGGCAAGAGGCCAAGGCCGCAGGGAACCCCGTCCATGTCGGCGAGCAGACCTGGGGCGTCTGGGGGCCGCATGCGGTCACGCATTTCCTGCATGAAACCGGGGAGGTCGCCCGCGCCTTGCCGCAGGTGGCGCTTTATCCCTACAGCTTCAAATTGCGCCGCAAGCTGGTGACCGAGGGCGTCGATCATGCGGGCGCCATCACCGAGGACACACAGTCCGTCCACCTCTATGGCCGCCGTATCCGCAAGCGTCTCGCCGAGCGCGACCAGGGGCTGCCGCATCCCGAAAGCCTTGTCGGGCAATACCTGATGAAGCACCGGATCGACCCTTGCGAGGCACCGCTGCGTGATTTCCCGAACCCCGATCGGGATCATCCCTTTGCGCGGGTCTATCGGGAGGCCGCATCTGGAAAGAGCTATCGCGCCGCCGCTACCCAGACTCGACCGCTGGACGATGTCGTGGCCGTCACCACGATGCGGAACGAGGGGCCGTTCATCCTGGACTGGGTTGCCTATCATCTGGGCGTCGGGATCACGCATTTCCTGGTCTACACCAACGATTGCGACGACGAGACCGAGGCGATCCTCGATACGTTGGCCATGCGCGGGCTGGTCACGCGGGTCGATAACCCGGTGGAGGAAGGGGAGAAGCCACAGCGGAAGGCTTTGGAAGATGCGGCGACGCATCCGCTGGTGCGCCGGGCCGATGCGGTCGTGGTGATGGATGTGGACGAGTATATCAACATCCATGTTGGCGAGGGTCGCCTGAGGGACCTCTTCGCTGCGGCGGGCGATCCCGACCTGATCTCGATGACATGGCGGCTTTTCGGCACCTCCGGTGTGACGGACTACGCCGATGAGCCGGTCGCCGAGCAGTTCACTCGCGCCGCGCCGCTTCTCACCCGCAAGCCGCACCAGGCCTGGGGGTTCAAGACGATTTTCCGCCGGGAGGCTCCTTTCAGGGCGTTCGGTGTCCACCGTCCGCATGAGGCGACAGCGGGCATGCCGCGCTGGACCAACGGATCGGGCGAAGCGATGCCGGAGCGGTATCTCGAAAGCGGCTGGCGGTCGGGCATCGACTGCTGGGGCTATGATCTGGTGACGCTGAACCACTATGCCACGCGGTCCTGCGAGAGCTTTCTGGTCAAGCGCGACCGGGGCCGGACCAACCATGTCGCCCGGCCGCAGGGATTCGAATACTGGAACACCTACAACCGGAACGACGAGGAGGATGCTTCCATCCTCCCGCGTCTGGCGCTTGGGGCCGGGCTGCGCCAGGCCTTTGCCGCAGATCCGATCCTTGGGCCCTTGCATGACCGCGCGGTGGCGTGGCACCGGGCGCGAATTGCTGATCTGCGCGAGACCGCGCGCGAGGCCGCCTTCTATAACGCGATTGCCGCTGATCCGTCCTCCCACAGTGTTGAGGCGGTTGCGCTGCCGGAGACCAAAGAGGCACCCAAGACCATTCCTGCCGCAGGCGGCGACGTCTTCGCGCTGCGCAAGGAACCGCCTGCGACGGGACGCGCGGCGGCGGAGCAGTTTCAGGGATTGATGACCCGCGTGCAGAAGCGGCAGGAGATGCTGACGCCGCTCGATCCCGCGCCGAAGTCCGAGAACATCGTCATCGTCACCTCGATGAAGAACGAGGGCTGCTTCATTCTGGAATGGGTCGCCTATCACCTGTCGATCGGGGTCACGCATTTCCTTGTCTACACAAACGATTGCGACGACCCGACCGATGCGGTGCTGGACCGGTTGCAAGCGATGGGGATCGTCACCCGCCGGGACAATCCGTTCAACCGGGAGGCGGGGCAGAAGCCGCAGCGCGGGGCGTTGAACGACGCGATTGCGCAGGCGGTTGTGCAGGGGGCTGACTGGGTGGGCGTTATCGACGTGGACGAGTTCGTGAACATCCACGTGGGCGCGGGGACCTTTACCGAACTGCTGCGGGCGGCGGGCGATCCCAACGTGATTTCGATGACCTGGCGGTTCTTCGGCAATCGCGGCGTTCACGCCTATGAGGACCGCTGGCAGACCGAGCAATTTACCGCCTGCGCGCCGCTTTATATCCCGAAGCCCCGGTTGGGATGGGGGTTCAAGTCGTTCTACCGGCCCGATGGACCTTTCGGGAAAATCGGGGTTCACCGACCCCTCGACCTCGATCCCGAGCGGGAGGGCGAGGTGCGCTGGGTCAATGGCGCGGGCCGGGTGATGCCGGAGCGGGTGGCGCGGAAGAACGAGTGGTTCAGTCGCAAGGATACCATCGGCTATGACATGGTGACGCTGAACCATTACGTGCTGCGGTCAGCGGAGAGTTTCCTGGTGAAACGCCAGCGCGGGCGGATCAACCATGTGGATCAGGACCAGGGGGTCGCGTACTGGTGCAACCGGAACTACGCGACCGAGACCGACCGGTCGATCCTGTGCCGTCTGCCGCGTGCGAAAGAAGAACTTGCCCGGCTTCTGGCGGATGAGGACCTGTTTCGCCTGCACCAGAGCGCCGTTGGCTGGCATCGGGACCGCATTGCTGCGCTGATGGCGGAGCCGGATTACCGGGCGCTTTTTGAGGCGATCACCAACCCGTCCTTGCCGGATGCGATCTGGCGGGAGCGGGTGCCGGAAGAGGGTGACACGGTGCCGGAGGCGGCAGAGTAGGGCTGCCGCCGCCGATATCGGTTTTCGGGAACGCGTTTACCGGCCCACGGTTCTCTGTACCACGCGGATACGGTCGGCATTGGGCGGGTGAGTGCCAAGGAAGCGGTCGCCCGGATCGGAAGCGTCCATGAAGTAGAGAACGCCCCGCATCGCGTCATAGCCCGCTGTCTCGGTGATCTGTGCCCCCATTGAGTCCGCCTGCAGTTCGAAGTCTTTGGAATAACGCCGCGCGCCCACGGTTCCACCAATATTGGTGGCCAGTTCGACGCCGGCCTGATCGAGTCCGACCGCACTGCCGAGGACCGCGCCGAGGATGGCTCCGGTTTGTGCCGAGGTCTGGGTCTGGCCGATATGCCCCCGGATGTGGTGCGCCGCCTCGTGCCCGATGACGAAGGCGATCTCGTCGCGGTTTTTCATCTCCCGGATCAGGGCGGGCGTAATGCCGAGGACGGGGCGTCCGCTTTCGTCATAGGTCTGGTAGGCGTTCGCGCCCAATTCGGAGCGCGTATCCACGACCATTCTGAAATCGCAATTCTTTCCGCTGGTGCGCTGGCGGCAGACCCGCTCCGCGACCGGTTCGACGCGCGCGGCCACGGCACGGAAATCGGCCACTGTCTGCGCTCGTCCGGTCCGGCTGACCTGCGGCAAGGGCTCGCTCGGGCCGCCCGAGGGCGAGCTTGGGACATCACAGGCCGCAAGCAGCGGCAAAAGGAGGAGGGCGGTCAGGCGACGCATGGTTTTCTCCGTGGCGCGTGGTTCGGAGGCTCATACTTGCGCCGGTCCTGCGGATTTTCAACTGGCTTCGTGTCGTTCGGCAAACCTCCGCGCTTGCGTGCAACACCGCACTCCGCCAGTGTCGCGGCCATGTTTACCATCGAGCACGAATTCGACGCCACGGTTGTCACCCTGATCGACGATGCGGCCACCCATCGGCAGGAAGATGTCACCATCAATGCCTTCGAAGATTGCATCACTATCGAGCAGTTGGGCCATGACGGAGAGACGCTTCACCGGATCACCCTTTCGCTGGCGCAACTGAGCGATCTGAAGGAGGCGCTGAACCTTCCCGAAGGCGTCTACAAACAGCGCCCGGACTAGGTTCGGGGCACCGCGGCACGGCGCAGGCGGTCGTTGATTGCGCGGCCGAGACCGGTGTCGGGGATAGGGGCGACCGCGATTTTCGGTTTGTCGTCAGCCTCGTGCAGAAGGGCGAAGAGGCGGGCTGCAGCCTCCCTCAGATCGCCGGACGCCGAAAGCGTGGCATCTCCGCCGATCTCTCCAAAACCGATGAACCATTCGTCCGGCTCGGGTGCGGCGACGTTCATCCGCAGTTGGCCGCGTGGCGCGTAGTGGGAGGCCATCATGCCCGGCGCGTCTGGGCTTGGGGTGGAGCCTGTCACGGCCGTCTTCCGCCGAAGGTCGTCGGGCACCGCATGGACGCCCTCGCGCAGGACGATCGGGCCGGCATCGTCGAAGCCGATGATCGTGGATTCCAGGCCGCTCAGAGCCTGCCCGCCATCCACGACCGCCGCAATGCGCCCGTCCAGGCCGGTCAGGACATGCCCGGCAGTGGTCGGGCTGATCCGGCCCGAGGGATTGGCCGAAGGGGCTGCGATGGGGCCACCGAAGGCTTCGAGAAGGTGCCGGGCGGCATCGGAGTGCGGCACCCGCAGGCCGACGCTTGGCAGACCGGCCGTCGTCAGGGGGGAAAGCCCGGAGGAGGCGCGTAGAGGGACCACGAGCGTCAGTCCGGCGGGCCAGCCGTCGGAAAGGAATTGGTTCGCGTTATCAGGGATTTGACCGATTTCATTCGCGGCGTCGATCGATGCTACATGGACGATTAGCGGGTTAAAACTGGGCCGACCCTTGGCCTCGAATATGGCCGCCACGGCAAGGTCGTTTCGCGCGTCCGCGCCAAGGCCGTAGACCGTCTCGGTCGGAAAGGCGACCAGTTCGCCATCCCGCAGGAGCCGGGCGGCACGTTCGATGTCTTCGGTTCCAATGCCCAGCCGTTCGGTCTTCAACCCGCTTCTCCCGTGACGCTGCGTCCCGGTTGCGACGGGTCGCCTGCCGTTTAATCTTCGCTCGCGTTAACTTGGCGCAGCCATAAAGCCAAGCCAAATCGGGGAGTTCGCGATGCCGTACAGGTCACCGGTCAGGGATCACCGTTTCATACTGGGTCGTCTGGTGGATTTCGCCGCCGTCGCGGCCACCAAGCGGTATTCCGAGGCGACGCCGGACATGGTCGAGGCCATTTTGAACGAGGCGGGCAAGCTTTCCGACGAGATTCTGGCCCCGCTGCAACGCAATGGCGATCTGCATCCGGCGGTTCTGGATAACGGTGTCGTGCGCAGCTCGCCGGGTTTTGCAGAGGGCTATCAGGCGATTGCGGAAGGTGGCTGGATCGGGGTGATGGCCGACCCGGAATACGGGGGCATGGGCCTGCCGGTCGCCATCGGCACGGCGATCAACGACATGATGTCGGGGGCCTGTCTGGCGTTGCATCTTTGCCCGGTCTTGTCGTTTGGCCAGATCGAGGCTCTTGAGGCTCATGCGACCGACGAGATCAAGGAGCTCTACCTGCCGAAGCTCGTCTCCGGCGAATGGATCGGGACTATGAACCTGACCGAGCCGCAGGCGGGCAGCGATGTGGGGGCGCTTCGGTCGAAGGCGGAGCCGAACGGGGACGGAAGCTACAGCATCAGCGGGCAGAAGATTTTCATCTCATGGGGCGATGCGGATTTTGCGGGCAATGTCTGCCATCTGGTTCTGGCACGGCTTCCCGATGCGGTGGCGGGGACCAAGGGGATCAGCCTGTTCCTTGTGCCGAAATTCATTCCTGACGCGGACGGCAATCCCGGTGAGCGCAACAGCCTGCGTGTGGTGAGCCTGGAACACAAGATGGGGCTGCATGGCTCCCCCACCGCCGTGATGGAATACGACAATGCCAGGGGCTGGATGATCGGGGCGGAGAATGGCGGGATGGCGGCGATGTTCACGATGATGAACAATGCCCGTCTTGCTGTCGGCTGCCAGGGGATCGGTGCGGCGGAAGGAGCGTATCAGAAGGCGCTGGAATATGCGCGGGAGCGCAAACAGGGCAAAGCCGGTGGCTCGGGCACGATTGTCGAACATGCCGATGTGCGGCGGATGCTGACGGAGATGAAGGCGGAGATCTTCGTGGCGCGTGCCATCGCGCTCGACTGTGCGGTGTCCATCGACATGGGCCGCGCCACCGGGGATGACGCGTGGCAGGCGCGGGCGGCGCTTTTGACGCCGATTGCCAAGGCGTTCGGGACGGAAACGGGTGCAAAGGTCGCGGATATGGGTATTCAGGTGCATGGCGGCATGGGATTCATCGAGGAAACCGGGGCGGCACAATATCTGCGCGATGTGCGTGTGACATCGATCTACGAAGGCACGAACGGCATTCAGGCGATTGATCTGGTGGCCCGCAAGATGATGGACGGGGGCGAGGCGATGTATCGCCTGCTGGACGAAGTTGAGGTGGGCGCTGAGGCGGCGCGGGCGGATTTCCCGAACCTGGCGGAAAAGGTCTGGGCGGCGGCGGAGACCCTGCGCGAGACCACGGAATGGCTGGTGGGCGAGGGGCTGGACGAGCGGTTTCCGGGTGCCGTGCCCTATCTGAAGGCGGCGGCGCGGGTACTGGGCGGCCACTATCACCTCGCGGCGGCCAGGGCCGAGGGCGAAGGGCCTCGTGTGGCGTTGGCGCGGTTTTATATCGACCGGGTGCTGCCGGAACATGGCGCGCTCCTGGCGCAGGTCCGCGTGGGCGCGGCGGGGCTCTATGACCTGACACCGGAAGAGCTGGCGTCGTGAACGCACCGACCCGAGCGATCCGCTATCCCATCGAGGAGCCGCCCGAATTCGGGGCGGCAAAAGAGGTGGCCGAAGGGGTGCTCTGGGTCCGCCTGCCGTTGCCGATGGCGCTGGATCACGTGAATGTCTACGCACTGGACGATGGTGACGGCTGGACGCTGATCGACACCGGGATCGGCACCAAGTCCGGACGTGCGGCGATGGAGGCGGCGCTGGGCGGGCCGTTGAAGGGCAGGCCGGTGTCCCGTGTCTTGGTCACGCATCACCATCCTGACCATATCGGGCTGGCGGGCTGGTTCCGGGAGCAGGGGGTGGAGCTTTGGACCACCAGGACCGCTTACCTGATGGCGCGGATGCTGGCGCTGGATGTGCAGGAGCAGCCGGTTGAGGACGCGCTGGCGTTCTATCGCTCCGCCGGGATGGCGCCTGAAGTCCTGGCGCAGCGCGTCGGTGAACGTCCCTTCAACTTCGCCGATGTGATCGCCCCTTTGCCATTGGGGTTTCAGCGAGTGCAGGAAGGCGACCGGCTCACCATTGGCGGCCGCGCCTGGCGGGTTCGGATCGGGCATGGTCATGCGCCAGAACATGCGACGCTCTGGTCCGAGGATGACGATTTGATCCTTGGCGGCGACCAGCTTCTGCCATCGATTTCGCCAAATCTTGGTGTCTATCCCACGGAGCCGGAGGCTGATCCGGTGGCCGACTGGCTTTCCTCCTGCCGGACGTTCCAACCCCTTGCGCGGGAGGGCCATTTCGTTCTGCCGGGGCACAAACTGCCCTTTGTCGGATTGCCGACAAGGTTGGATCAGATGATTGAGAACCATATCTCGGCGCTGGACCGGCTGGAAGCCTTTCTCACCGAGCCTGCGACGGCGGGGGACAGTTTCCTGCCGATCTTCAAGCGCGAGATTCGAGGTGGCGAATACGGCCTTGCCCTGGTCGAGGCGGTTGCTCATTGCCAGCACCTCTGGCACATCGGGAGGGTCACGCGGATGCGGCGCGAAGATGGGGCCTGGGTTTACGCGCAAAAGTGACTGGCACCTGTCCGGTCGGCTTGTTACCCACGAAGGGTGCCGATCGGGAGACTGCAATGAGTGAAAACATCAAGGTGACAGCGGAGTTTTCGGAAACCATTGCCGAACCGCGCCGCGCCGCCGTTCACTCCGACCCCGGCCAGCAGACGGTGGAGCAGGAAGCGCTGCCACCCTGTATCATCAAGGAGCCGGTGGAAAAAAAGAGCCCCGCGGAATGGGCCTATCAGCGGCTGATCCTCTATATCCAGAATTTCGAGAAGATGCTGGACGCCGAACATGAAGTGGCGATGGGGTTCACCGATACCGGTGGCGGGTTTCTGAGGATCGAGGGGCTGGGCCATTTCGATCCCGATATCGTGACGTTTTACGGCACCGACCAGACCGGGACGCGGGTGCAGCTTGTCCAGCATGTCAGCCAGTTGAACGTGCTTTTGCGGGCGATGCCGAAGGAAGTGGCCGGTGACGAGCCACGCCGCATCGGATTCCGGCTTGCCGCCGGGCTGGAGGATGAACAGGCAGACGCGAGTTGATCTGAGTCAAAGATCAACTGGTCCCACTCGGCCATCCTTTCGGTGTCAGCCAGGAGGTTCCCGATGAGTGACCCGACCAGATTCAAGGCCCATGAACAGCTTATGTCGCGGATGGCCGAAGCACAGGGTGCCGATCTTGAGCGCGCGATGCAATTCGGGAAGCTGACGCCGGACGCCTATACCGACGCGGTATTGTCCTGCACGGGGTGCAGCGATCCGGTGGGGTGTCGGGAAGGCTTGCGGCAGAACCAGACGACTATGCCGGAGTTTTGCCGGAACCAAGCAATGATCCGGCGTATTGCGGTGATGTCATCCGGAGCCGAGTGACACGAAGGCCTGGCGCGGAAAAACATTGGCCCGGCGCGATGCCGGGCCAAATCTGTGTGCTCGAGAGGTTATGTCTGCCGTGTCCCCATGAGGCGATGCCTTGAATTTCGTCTCAATAACCGGTTGACGGCCAGCTGTTTGAACCGAGACGCACCTTTCGGAGCGACGAGGGAATGTAGATTCACTCTGGTGGGGCGGTTGGACCCTGATTTGACCGAATTGCGGCGGAATAGCGGCGAAACACAAAAAAATTTGCGCAATTCGGCACTCTCTGTTTCCGGTTCATCCCCAGTTCATCCAAGCGGACAGGATTTGTAGCAAAACCCGTGTCGATTTGAAGGCGCGGAAACCGCTTACCGTGTCGTTTCGGTCAGCCTGCGTTTCACGTAGTCGGTCACGTTCCCGATCATCCCTTCCATATGCGGGTCTTCGAAGAAATGCCCGGCACCTTCGATTTCCGTATGGGTGATGGTGATGCCCTTCTGTTCATGCAGCTTGCCAACAAGCGAGTGGGTGTCGCGGGGAGGCGCCACGCGGTCACCCGTGCCGTTGATGATCAGGCCGGAGGACGGGCAGGGGGCGAGGAATGAGAAGTCGTACATGTTGGCGGGCGGCGAGACGGAGATGAAGCCGGTGATCTCGGGCCGCCGCATCAGAAGCTGCATGCCGATCCACGCGCCGAATGAGAAGCCCGCCACCCAGCAATGTTTCGCGTTCTGGTTCATGGATTGAAGGTAATCCAGTGCCGACGCCGCGTCTGACAGCTCGCCGATGCCCTGGTCATATTCGCCCTGGCTGCGGCCGACGCCACGGAAATTGAAGCGCAGGACGTTGAAGCCCATGTTGAAGAAGGCGTAATGCAGGTTGTAGACCACGCGATTGTTCATCGTCCCGCCGAATTGCGGATGCGGATGCAGGATGATCGCGATCGGGGCATCTTTGGTCTTCTGCGGGTGGTATCGGCCCTCAAGCCGGCCCTCGGGGCCCGGAAAAATCACTTCAGGCATTCTTCGTCATCCACCTTGTTCTCGTCTCAGGCCCGGAGCGTCCAAGTAAAGTTGACGACTTTCATCAGGTACTTTAGAAACGTTCTAACTTCAGGCCTTGCACCCCCGAGTGCTTGGCTGAGGTAAGCGTTGACCACTGAAAGGTCAATGGATTTCAGAACAAAGGCATCTGGCCCATGAAGCTGAGCACAAAAGGTCGTTATACGATGGTGGCGCTTGCCGATCTGGCGATGGCACCCGAGGGCGAACTGCTGTCGCTTGCGGAGATTTCCAAACGCCAGGACATCTCCCTTCCATATCTTGAGCAACTTTTCGTCAAGCTGCGCCGGGCCGGGCTCGTGGACAGCGTGCGTGGACCGGGCGGGGGCTATCGGCTGGCAAAACCGGCCAGCGAGATCCGGGTGGTCGATATCCTTGGCGCGGTGGATGAGACCGTGAGTGCGATGCACACCGGGGCCGGCGCTTCGGGTGGTCTTTCGGGGAGCAAGGCGCAGAGCATGGCCAACCGGCTTTGGGAAGGGCTTTCGGCCCATGTCTACGTCTTCCTGCACCAGACACGGCTGTCGGATGTGGTGGCCAATGAACTTGCTCCGTGCCCGGCGGTCCCGGCTTTGTTTGAAGTGGTGGACGAAGGATGAGTTGTTTTTGCGCCGACTTTGTCGTCGCTTTGTGCGAGGGGGCTGGAAGCCCCCTCGCGCTCCCCCGGGAGTATTTCTGACAGGATGATGCGGTGATGGGTGAACGCGTCTATCTCGACTGGAATGCCACCGCGCCTCTCAGGCCGGAGGCCCGCGAGGCGATGGTTGCGGCAATGGATGTCGTGGGCAATCCGTCATCGGTGCATGCCGAGGGGCGGGCGGCGCGGGCCGTGGTCGAACGGGCGCGGGGGCAGGTTGCGGCGCTGTGCGGGTGCAAGCCGGGGGAGGTGGTGTTTACCTCCGGTGCCACCGAAGCCGCGCGGGTGCTGGCGACCATGCCGGAGGGTCATGACGTATTTGTGGATGAGACCGCTCATGACGCCCTCTGGGCGCAGGTGGACATGGGGTCATGGCCTCAGCGTCCCGATGGACCCGGCCACACGCTGGCGATGGGGTTGGCCAATTCCGAGACCGGCGTCATCACCGAACCGCCGGAGAAGGTCGAGGGGCAATACCCGTTCGGGCAGGCGAAGGCGGATTGGTTGTTTCTGGACGTGACCCAGGCGGTTGGGCGCATTCCCTGGAGCTTTCACTGGTCGGGCGCGGAGTTTGCCTGCCTGAGCGCCCATAAGCTGGGCGGGCCGAAAGGCGTTGGTGCGCTGATCGTGAGAGATGGCTTTGATTTCAATCCCCTCCAGGAGGGCGGCGGACAGGAACTTGGCCGCAGGTCGGGGACCGAGAACGTTATCGGCATTGCCGGGTTCGGGGCGGCCTGCGAGGCGGCGCAGCGTGATCTGGACGCGGGTGTCTGGGACCGGGTCGAAAATATTAGAAACGTTCTAGACTCTGCGTTGGAGTCGGGTGCAAAAGAGACTATATTTGTCGGGAAAGAGGCGCGCCGCCTTCCCAACACCACCTGTTTCGCGACGCCCGGCTGGCGGGGCGAGACGCAGGTGATGCAGATGGACCTTGCAGGCTTTGCCGTTTCCAGCGGATCGGCCTGCTCCAGCGGCAAGGTCAAGGTGCCGCGGGTGCTGCGGGCGATGGGCCTGGACGACCGGGCCGCCGAGGCGGCGCTGCGGGTCTCCATCGGGCCGCCCACGACAGAAGAAGACGTGCTGCGCTTTGCCGAAGCGTGGCTGAAACACGAGAAGAAATTCCGCCAGCGGGCGGCTTGAGAGGGTAGAGATGGCAGCTTTGGACACCACGGACGTCAAGGCCACGACAGTGAAGGATGGCGTCGATCAGGAAACGGTCGATGCGGTGCGCCAGCTCGATACCTACAAGTACGGCTGGAACACCGACATCGAGATGGAATACGCGCCCAAGGGGCTGACGGAAGACATCGTGCGCCTGATCTCGTCCAAGAATGAAGAGCCGGAATGGATGACAGAGTGGCGGCTGGAGGCCTATCGGCGCTGGCTGAAGATGGACGAACCCGAATGGGCGATGGTCGATTATCCGAAGATCGACTTTCAGGAGCAGTATTATTACGCCAAGCCGAAGAGCATGCAGGAGAAGCCGAAGTCGCTGGACGAGGTCGATCCCAAGTTGTTGGAAACCTATGAAAAACTCGGCATTCCGCTGAAGGAGCAGATGATCCTTGCCGGTGTCGAGGGCGCGGAGAATGCACCGTCGGAGGGCCGCAAGGTGGCCGTGGATGCGGTCTTCGACTCGGTCAGCGTCGGCACGACGTTCCAGAAGGAACTGGCCAAGGCGGGCGTGATCTTCTGTTCGATCTCGGAGGCCATTCGCGAGCATCCCGAACTGGTGAAGAAGTACCTCGCCTCCGTGGTGCCGGTGACGGACAATTACTATGCCACGCTGAACTCGGCGGTCTTCTCGGATGGGTCTTTCGTCTATGTGCCGCCGGGGGTGAAATGCCCGATGGAGCTGTCCACCTATTTCCGCATCAATGCGGAGAATACCGGCCAGTTCGAACGCACGCTCATCATCGCCGACAAGGGCGCTTACGTGAGCTATCTGGAAGGCTGCACCGCGCCTCAGCGCGACACGGCCCAGCTTCATGCCGCCGTTGTCGAACTGGTGG
Source organism: Silicimonas sp. (assembly GCA_050299835.1). GTDB lineage: Bacteria > Pseudomonadota > Alphaproteobacteria > Rhodobacterales > Rhodobacteraceae > JAJDOD01. The sequence goes on along the minus strand of JBNKWP010000004.1, from coordinate 182,017 downwards.
CGCTGGAAGATGCGGAGATCAAGTATTCCACCGTCCAGAACTGGTTTCCCGGCGACGAGAACGGCAAGGGCGGCATCTATAACTTCGTGACCAAGCGCGCCGATTGCCGGGGCGACCGGGCGAAGGTGATGTGGACGCAGGTGGAGACCGGCTCGGCCGTGACCTGGAAATACCCGTCCTGCATCCTGCGCGGCGACGACAGCCAGGGCGAGTTCTATTCCATCGCCATCACCAACAACTACCAGCAGGCTGATACCGGCACGAAGATGATCCACCTGGGCAAGAACACCAAGAGTCGGATCGTGTCCAAGGGGATCAGCGCGGGGCGGGCGCAGAACACCTATCGGGGGCTCGTGTCGATGCACCCGAAGGCGAAGAACTCGCGCAATTACACCCAGTGCGACAGCTTGCTGATCGGCGACAAATGCGGGGCGCACACGGTGCCTTACATCGAGGTGAAGAATAATTCCTCCCGCGTGGAACACGAGGCGACGACGTCGAAGATCGACGACGACCAGATGTTCTACTGCCGGAGCCGCGGCATGGACGAAGAGGAGGCCGTGGCGCTGATCGTCAACGGGTTTGCCCGCGAGGTGCTACAGGCGCTGCCGATGGAGTTTGCGATGGAAGCGCAGCAGCTGGTGGCGATTTCGCTGGAAGGATCGGTGGGGTAACTCGATGTCCGTCGCCGTCGAAACTCTTTTTCGGCCAGTTGGGCTGGCGGAGCACGACCTCATTGCGGAGAGCGGGTTTACCGCTTTTCCTCCAAGGTTGCCGGAGCAACCGATTTTTTACCCGGTGACGAACGAAGGCTATGCGGCTCAGATCGCGCGTGAATGGAACACGAAGGAGCCGACAGGCGTTGGTTTTGTAACACGGTTCGACGTTCGCCGCGATTTTCTTGCGGCGTATGAGAAACAAATCGTGGGTGGCCGTGAGCATGAGGAATACTGGATTCCAGCCGAGAAACTCGATGACTTCAACGATGCCATCATTGGAAAGATCGAGATAATTGCAGAATATCGTAGGGAGGCTGCGGAATGACCCGCCCCGTCCTCCTCTCCGCCCTGCTGACGGGCTGTTTCTGCGCCGTCTTCGCCGGCGTCTCGATGGTGGTGACGCATTCGCTGATGCTGACGCTGATCGGCGTGTCGGGCGTGTCCTTCGTTTCGGGCTTTCTCGGCAGCGTTTTCGCCAGCACCGTGCTGCGGCGAAGGAAGGAAAAAGAGTGAGGTGCTGGCGCGAACCTGTCCCGGGCCTGACCCGGGACCACTCGTCGATTGAGGCCCCGGATCAGGTCCGGGGCTTGTCAGCGCGATGAACCCCTGGGGAGAGAGAACCATGATCGTGACCACCACGCCTTCGGTCGAAGGCAAGACCATCACCGCCTATCACGGCGTCGTTGTGGGTGAGGCGATCCTGGGTGCGAACGTGTTTCGCGATATCTTCGCGTCGATCACCGATATCGTCGGCGGACGCTCGGGGGCTTATGAGAAATCGCTGGCCGAGGCGCGGGAGACTGCGCTTGGCGAGTTGGAAGAACGGGCCCGGCAGGCGGGTGGAAATGCCGTGGTGGGCGTCGATCTGGACTATGAGGTCATCAACAACATGCTGATGGTCTCGGCCTCCGGCACATCGGTGACTGTTGCCTGAACATGCCGGTTTCCCTGATATATCATGAAAATGGCACGGATTTCTCCGCGCACTTGCCTTTGTCTTGCCACATTGGCTTGCGAAAAATTGCGCAAGCAACAAGACAGGACCTCAGGCATGGCTCTTGCAAACGACCAGCGCGACGGTTTCGACCGGCGCATTTCGCGCATCAAGAAGGGTGGCGCGAACACCATGGGCGAAGTGCATATTGGCCCGGTGAGCGAAGAGCAGGTCTATGGCAAGAAGAAGGGCAAGGCCACCAACACGGTACGCGTGAAGAAGAAGAAACAGAAAAAGGTGGACCTGAACTCGGGATCTACCGGCGTTCTGGTCCTTCTTGCCGTGCTGTTTGGCGGGCTTTCCATGTTCGTGGGGCAGGCGGTGGACTATCACCTGTTCGGCGTGGGCGGTCTTGCCGGCCAGATGACACCACCGGAATTCGCCGCCGACTATGTGCAATACGCACCGTTCTTCTTCGGCGGCCTTCTGGCGCTGGCCTTTGGCTGGACCTTCCGGCTTTTGCAGGGCATCCGCTTCCTGGCGCTGGTCGGCGGTTTCGGCGCGGTCTTCTACTACCACGCGGATCTGGTGGAGAGGTTTCCCGAAACCTATGCCGGATTCTTCTCAAAGGCCTATGTGGAAGCGGCGCGTCCCGCAGTCTGACACCATCTAAAAACCGAATTTCCGGAACCTGCCCGGCGCACGCGTCGCGGCGGGCTTCGTTCGTTATGTGAGGATAAAAACATGCTGAAAATCAACAACCTCCACGTGAAACTTGAAGAGGAAGACAAACGTATCCTGAAGGGCGTGGACCTTGAGGTGCCAGCGGGCACGGTCCATGCGATCATGGGTCCGAACGGGTCGGGGAAATCGACGCTGTCCTATGTGCTGTCCGGGCGCGATGGCTATGAAGTGACCGCGGGCAGCGCCGAGCTGGAAGGCAAGGATGTGCTGGAAATGGAGCCGGAAGAACGCGCGGCGGCGGGTCTTTTCCTGGCTTTTCAGTATCCGGTGGAAATTCCCGGCGTCGGCAACATGACCTTCCTGCGTACGGCGCTGAATGCGCAGCGGAAAACGCGCGGCGAGGACGAGTTGAGCGCCGCGGATTTCCTCAAGCTGATCCGGGAGAAGGCGAAAGCGCTGAAGATTGACGCGGATATGCTGAAGCGCCCCGTCAACGTGGGCTTTTCCGGCGGTGAGAAAAAGCGCAACGAGATCCTTCAGATGGCGATGCTGGAACCCAAGATGTGCATTCTGGACGAAACCGACTCGGGTCTCGACGTGGACGCGATGCGCCTTGTCGCAGACGGGGTGAACGCGCTTCGCGATGAAGGCCGGGCATTCCTCGTCATCACCCATTACCAGCGTCTGCTTGACCATATCGCGCCGGATGTCGTGCACATAATGGCCGATGGCCGGATCGTGAAGACCGGCGGGCCGGAACTGGCGCTGGAAGTCGAAAAGAACGGCTATGCGGATATTCTTGCGGAGGTGGCGTGATGGCTCTGCCTCAAGCGAAGATCGACGCGACGGAAGACCTGCTTTTACGTTTGTCGATGCCGGAAGGTTCGGGCTGGGTCACGGCTGCGCGTGAGGATGCGCTTGCCCGCTTTCGCGCAATGGGCCTTCCGGGGCCTCGCGATGAATATTGGCGTTTCACCCGGCCCGACACGCTCAATGCGGCGGACACGCCAGAGGCGGCGCTGTTCAAGCCGGATGAGGTTCCGGCATTTGAAGAACTCGACCGGCTTCGCCTGGTCTTCCGCGATGGAGTTTTCGACGCCGAAGCCTCCGATGATCTCAGCCTGGAAGGCGTGGAAGTGTCGCGGCTGGCGGATGTGGCGGTGCAGGACATCCATTGGGCCAAGGACCTCTATGGCGCGCTGGAAGCCCGTGGCCAGGTGCCGGTCGCTCGCCCCTTCGCGGCGCTCAACACAGCCTTTGCCACAGACGGCGTCGTCATTCGCGTGACCGGCAAGCCTTCCAAGCCGATCCACTTCCGCTATTTGCACGAGAAGACCGACAGCGATGCGATCCTGCATTTCGTCGTGAAGGTGGAAGAGGGCGCGGAACTGACCTTGCTGGAAAACGGACCTGCGGCGGCCCGGTTCAACAAATGCCTTGAGGTCGATGTCGCGGACCGTGCCGCGTTCCACCATATCCGGTCGCAGGGGCGCGACCATGAACGCCGCGCCGTGACCCACATCTTCGGACGGCTGGGCGAGGAGAGCGTCTTCAAGAGCTTCACGCTGACCGCGAATGGACGACTGACCCGGAACGAGGCCTTCCTTGAACTGACCGGGGACAATGCAACCGCGCATATCGCGGGCGCGGCTTTGGGCGATGGCGATTTTCACCACGACGATACCGTGTTCGTGGTCCATGACGCGGTGAATTGCGAAAGCCGTCAGGTCTTCAAGAAAGTGCTGAAGAATGGTGCGGTGGGCGTGTTCCAGGGCAAAATCCTGGTCATGCCCGGTGCGCAGAAGACGGATGGCTACCAGCTTAGCCAATCCCTGCTTCTCGATGAAGACGCCCAGTTCCTCGCTAAGCCCGAGCTTGAGATCTATGCCGACGATGTCGCCTGTTCGCATGGCTCCACCAGCGGTGCGATTGACGAGGAAGCGCTGTTCTATCTGCGATCGCGCGGCGTGCCGGAAGCGGACGCGCAGGATTTGCTGGTTCTCGCGTTCCTGGCTGAGGCCATCGATGAGATCGAGGATGAGGCAATCGGCGAGGATATCCGCAACCGGCTTGAGGAATGGTTGCTGCGGCACCGGCGATAGGGGCTGTGGCGCCATGAGCATTGCGTTGGACATATTGCGGACCTATCGCTCGCCACGTCAGGTCCAGTTGCGGCAAATGCAGGCGGGGGCGAATAGCGAGGGCAGGGCGCTCGCCGTGCTGATGGGGGCGTGCTTTCTGATGTTCGTGGCCACGCTTCCGAACCTGTCGCGGCTGGCCTTTCTTGACCCGTCCGTGCCCTTCGAGGGCCGCATGGCGGGGGCGTTCTTTGCCTGGCTGATGATGATGCCACTCGTGCTCTATGGCGTGTCGCTGGTCGTGAAACTCGTCCTTGCGGTCTTCGGCGTTCGTGCGGCCGGGCATGATGTCCGGATGGGGATTTTCTGGGCGCTTCTGGCCTCGAGTCCGCTCTGGCTTCTGTCGGGCCTTGCCGCCGGGTTTACAGGTGAATCGCCCGGAACCGCCCTGTCGGGACTGGCCGCGATCGGCGCTTTTCTGATCTTCGCGCTCTTCGGGCTTGCCGCGGCGGCGCGGGCGCGTCAGGAAAGCGCGGCATGACCCTGATCGAGTCCCTCATTGCGCAAGGCGTGCGCGCCCTTCGTGAGCCGCGTGCCGCCGCCGCCGACATACTCGCGCTCGGTATCCCGCGCGAGGCGCTGGTGCCGGGGCTGTTGCTGATCAGCATAATCGGGGTTGTTCTGGACACGGTGCTGATGGCCGCCATCCCCGAGGTCGGTTTGCATCAGTCGCCGTTTCGAACCGCGGTCTTCTACATGACAACGTCTGTCGTATTCAGCCTCAGTCTTGCCCAGGTGGGGAAGTGGATGGGGGGATTGGGCGGTTTCCAGGACGCATTGACCCTGGTCGCTTTCATGCAGGCCATGCTGCTGCCGGCATCTGCGGTTCAGATCGTCCTGGCGATGGCCTCCCCGCAACTGGCCATGGTCTTCATGATCGGTGTTGGTGTCTTCCTGATCTGGGTGCAGATCAATTTCGTCGCGGCTCTGCACGGGTTCCGCTCTTTGGGTCGCGCCTTTGTTGTGACCCTGATCGCCTCTTTCGTCGCGTTCCTGATCGCGGCGCCCTTTTTTACGATAAGCGCGGTAGAGGTTTCCGATGTATAATGTGACCGACATCCGGAACGACTTTCCGATCCTCGCCCGCGAGGTGAACGGCAAGCCGTTGGTCTATCTCGACAACGGCGCGTCGGCCCAGAAGCCCAAGGTTGTGATCGACGCGATCACCCAGGCCTATTCGATGGAATACGCCAATGTGCATCGCGGGCTGCATTACCTGTCGAACCTGGCCACCGACAAATACGAGGGCGTGCGCGGCACAATCGCGCGGTTTCTGAACGCCGGGTCGGAAGACGAGATCGTGATGAATACCGGCACGACCGAGGGCATCAACACAGTCGCTTACGGCTGGGCCATGCCGAAGATGGAGGTAGGCGACGAAATCGTCCTGTCGGTCATGGAGCACCACGCCAATATCGTGCCCTGGCATTTTCTGCGGGAGCGGCAGGGTGTGAAGCTGGTCTGGGTCGATGTCGATGAGACCGGCGCTTTGCCTCCCGAGAAGATTCTGGCTGCGATCACGCCCCGGACGAAACTGATCGCGGTGACGCATCTGTCAAACGTCCTTGGCACCCGCGTGGATATCAAGGCCATCTGTGACGGCGCGCGGGACCAGGGTGTTCCGGTTCTGGTCGATGGCAGCCAGGCGGCGGTTCACATGCCCGTGGACGTCCAGGCGCTGGGTTGTGATTTCTACGCGATCACCGGGCACAAGCTCTATGGGCCGTCGGGATCGGGTGCGATCTATATCCGCAAGGAACGGCTGGCCGAAATGCGACCCTTCATGGGTGGTGGTGACATGATCCGCGAAGTTCACAAGGATGAGATCTCGTGGAACGCGCCCCCGATGAAGTTCGAGGCGGGCACCCCCGGCATTGTCCAGCAGATCGGCCTGGGCGTGGCGCTGGACTATCTGATGACGCTCGGCATGGAGAATGTCGCGGCGCATGAAGAGACGCTTCGCGACTATGCGCGGGATCGGCTGGACGGGCTCAACTGGCTGCAGACGCAAGGCACGACCCGCGACAAAGCCGCGATCTTCTCCTTCACCATGGATGGCCCGGCGCATCCGCATGACATTTCCACCGTGCTCGACAAGAAGGGTGTCGCCGTCAGGGCAGGGCACCATTGCGCCGGCCCGTTGATGGACCACCTCGGCGTCACGGCCACGACGCGCGCCAGCTTCGGGCTTTATAATACGACCGATGAGGTCGATGTGCTGATCGAGGCGCTGGAGTTGTGTCAGGAGCTATTCGTCTGACGACAGGCCAGCGACGCAGGACTGGACACGTTCGTAGGTCCCCATGAAACTGGGGTTATGGCGATATGCGAGCAAGGCCTGGAGGATGTTTTCCCAATCCTCATTCGTCAGTGTCTGCACGGCGCTCTCCTATCCTTTTTGACGGAGGCGGAGTTTCCGGGAGTTTCGCTTCGATTTCGCTAAAGCAATTCGCCTGATAGCTGGATCGCCAACCGCTGCCTTTCGCCTTCAGCTCAAACGCAATTGGCGATGCGCTACGCCTCAGGTGAAAGGTGAAACGCTGTAATCCGGATATCCGCCGGAGATTACGGAATTTTCACACTATGCGCCTAATCGCTGTCCATCCGACTTGTTGCGAGGTGCGTAGGATGGACTGTCCGAGACGAACTGCCAAAGACCAGCCGCAATCGTTCGGTTGCCATATCAGCAGGTGTCTGGAATGAGGATTCTTCTCGACAGTCTTGTGGGCAAGACCAACATGGTCATCGGTGTGGTCATGGTTGTCTGCTTCGGGGCGCTGCTTTGGGTCCTGCTCGAATTTCACAGCGAAAACGAATTCCGGAAGTTCGAAAGCAAGGCCCGGACGATAACCACCTATCTGTCCGAAGGTGTCAGTACAGGCACACGTCTGAAGAAGGCGGCCATGATCGAAGGTACGGTCCTCGATACCATGAACCGCGACGGCATTGAGATCGACGGGGTGCGCATTACTCATATCGAGGGTGACGAGGTCCTGGTCAGCACGAAGGAAGGCGTTTCCGAGACTATCCTCGGCCTCGCGGCGAAACCTGATTTCGAGGGGCCGGGATCAACCATCCGCGCCGCTGAGCACATCGTCGTTCGTGTGCCAATCGCGCTTGGGAGCGGTGAGGACCGGCAAGTCATCGGTGAACTTGTGGCGATCTGGAATGCGAGTCCGGTTTTCGAAGGCGTGTGGAATGCCGCCGTCATTCTCTGCGCGGCGCTTGGGAGCTCGATGCTGACGGTCGTGATCGCCAGCACGGTTGCGCTGCGTCGCATGGTGGCCAGGCCGCTACGCGGAATGATTGATGCGATGGGGGCCATTGCAGCCGAGCGTGAGGACGTGTCGATGCCTGTGGCCGACACAAGGGAAATGCGGGAAGTCGTTGTATCGCTGGAGAAATTCAGTGCGGCAAATGTGGAGCGCAGGCGCCTGCAGGCTGAACAGGACGCTGAACGGTCCGCCGCGGCGAAAGCCCGGGAAGAGCGTGAACAGGCCGAAAAGACGCAGTTGGCCGAGCGTGAGGCCGCTCAACAGAGCGCGCGCGAGGTTGCGGAGGCTGAGGCACAGCGTGCCCAATGCCTCATGCAGGATCTGGAGGCCATTCTCGACAAGGCGCGGGAAGGGGAGTTCTCAATCCGGCTGGATATGCGGGACGAGGAAACGGAAGACCGGGTGCGGCGCCTTATCAACGATCTCATGGAAACAGTTGATTCCGGCCTGAATGCCACGATCCAGGTCGTGAACGCGCTGGCACATGGTGACCTGACGAGTCGCATGACCGGGGAGTTCACCGGCGCGTTCGCACATCTGCAGGACGATGCGAATTCCATGTCCATCAGTCTCGAACGCGCGATGTCGGATGTTGCGGAATGTTCGATCGACATCCATCACAACGCCTCTGAGATCAACACGGCCTGGCAGGATCTTGCGTCCCGCACTGAGGCATCTGCCGAAAGTCTGGCAGGCACGGCATCGGTGGTCGAAGAGTTCGCCGCCAGTGCGAAATCTGCCGCAGAGAACGCGAATTCCGCCAAGACACATGTGGAAGAGATCCGCGACCATGCAGCAAATACGAGCACGGTTGTGAACAAGACCGTGCATGCAATGGAGGCGATCTCGACCGCATCCAACGAGATTGCGCGATCCATATCCATCATCAATGAGATCAGTTTTCAGACGAATCTTCTTGCCTTGAATGCCGGTGTGGAGGCGGCTCGCGCAGGCGATGCCGGGCGCGGATTCTCTGTCGTGGCTTCAGAGGTTCGCGCATTGGCGCAACGGTGTTCCGATGCAGCGCAGGAGATCGACGGTATGATCAATGAAAGTGCCAAACACGTGGCCGATGGCGTGACGCTTGTCGGTGAGGTGAGCGAGGCTTTGGATCAGATGTCGGAGTCGATCGTGCAGATCTCGAGCCTGACCCAGGACATCAGCACCGGCGCGGGCGAACAATCGGTCGGCGCGCAGGAGATTTCCCGAAGCCTGCACGGCATCGACAAAGCGACCCAGCAAAACGCCGCCATGAACGAAGAGGTGGTGGCGGTCGCTGCGTCGCTTTCGGCCACGGCAGACAGGATGGTCGATCTGGTCAAACGGTTCTCAGTTTCGAAGAAATCCGACAGAGACGAAGGCATGATGTCTGAGGCGGTGGCCTAGAGGGCTTGCACGCGATTGCTCGCATCGCTATCACACGGTTCCGTAGCACCCGTAGCTCAGCTGGATAGAGCGCTGCCCTCCGAAGGCAGAGGCCAGAGGTTCGAATCCTCTCGGGTGCGCCATTTCACTTTCGGCAGTTGAAATTCCATCCAACACCTTGAAAAGAAAAGATCGGGCCTCGAACACCCTGATTCCGGATGTATCGAACAGGCTCCGAAAACGCTAAGCGAAGCACCGTTTTTTGCCACTCAGTCCGATCATTTTTCCAGATATTCCAGTGGCTTGACAGGAATCGCAGAGCGAGTTCGAACGACGCCTCCAGAGTGTTCTTAGGCTTGCCTCCCGTCGGCATTCGTTCTTCGAGAAGAGCCTTCTCGCGTTCGAGCTTGCCGATGCGCTTCTCATAAGCAGCAATCTCGCTGCCCACGCCCGATTCAGCGATGCGGTCTAGCAGGGCTTCAATTTGTTTCTCAATCTTGTGGATAACTCGCTTGAGTGCCTTCGACGTGTCTGCAGCTTGTGCAAGGCGGGCATGGCCGCACCCTCCTTTCCAGTATCAGGCGTGCGTGAGCATTCACCCGCTACTCGCGGATGTGCATCAATTCCATCATGCCCATGAGGTGCCGTGCGCTGAACAGCCGTTGCGGAAAGCGATGCGATATAGCTAACGCATTGACCTAATTTCATTCTACCACCTTCGGCCATACTTCATGGCGAATTTCCGCGCCTTGGCGGTCAATGATCGTCTCGTGTTTCATGTCGTTCTCCTTTTTGCTGGTTTCGGTCTTTAGATGTTCGGACAGTGGCCTTCGATGAAGCTCCACGTCCCCTTTTGGTATTGCGGCAAATCAGCGAGCGTCGCAGGCACGGCTTCGGTGAAAACCTTGAGAGATCGCTTGGCACGCCAGCGACCAGGCACTTTGACCACGCCAAGGTCACGGTCGAAGTACGGATTCGGCCCGTACAGACCCGAGTAGAGCGAAATGGCGAAGTAAGGGCACTTGTCCGCAAGGAACGGTGGAATTCCGTTGCCCGAGGCCATGACCAGCGATTGCTTGTGGCTCATCCCGAGGATTGCCATGAGCGCAGAGCTTCCATTTCGCTCTGGTCTTTGATCTTCGAAGCTTGCCCGTGATGCGACTCCAAATACCGCTGAAACCCTTCGGAAGACGCGCCGCGCGCGCCAGTTGTTCACGCTTTTCGTGCTCGGCAATTCGGGCGTGTTCGGCTTTGCGCTCTTCGCCATGACGCGCCTTCATCTGCTGGCGCTGGCGCTGGCGCTGGCGCTGGTGCACGATTGCGGGAGATGTGCGTTTTTTGGCCGTCATCGACTTCCCGAATGTAAGTCTTGAGCTTCTCGGTCATGCGGCTGGCAATATACGTTTTGGTGTCCTGCGCGGACGGCAGGAAGTCGGCATCGGGGATGCGCTCACGAACATCCTTCGCCTTGACGCCCGACCAGCGCGAGAGCGAGAACGTCTCGCCGCGCACATCGACCGCAACCACTCCGCGCCGATCTCCCTGCGCAAGGAAGAAGCCAATTTCTTCGAGAGCAACCTTCAAGGCATCGGTAATGTCAGAGTTCCTACGGCACTCCTGAATGCCGCCTTGATAAGCATTGGGGCTTGCTTGGAGCGCTGGGCCGACCAGCCGACCACGCGGCGGGGAAACAGGTCGATGACGACACAAGAGGTACAGCCAGCCTTCGTGGGTCTTGATGTAGATGTCCATTGCCCGGCAGGCGCATGCAAAGCATGCTGCCGAGAGGGGGCACCCAGACCTGTTCTGGCTGAGACGCATTGAAGCGCTGTTCAAGCCCGTTCTTGGCCACCACGCCGGGCTTGCCGCCATATCGGCCGGGACGGCGCTTGTAACCCACCTGCGCGGCGATCCCTGCCAGCGATGCCGGTCGCGCAACCCGGTTCGCTGAGATGCGCTCGCCGTGATCGCGCAAATCGTCCGTCAGCTTGCGTACCCATAGACCTTGCCGCTGTCGGCCCATGCCTGCCGGATCAGCTCGGCCTGACGGGCATCCTCCTGCGCTCGGTGGCTTGACGGTTTCTTAAGCCATGCATTGAGCCGGAGAAATGGACCCGCAACACCCGACACGTGGTCCGGACGCCGAACTCTTCTCGATGCGCCCGGCCTCTCGGCGATTGCCGTGCAATCGCCTGCCGGGTAACAGACGAAGGCGTACTTCACTGGGACCCTTCGCGCGAAGTACACCGTTGCCTTTTGGGGGATGTCGCGCTTCTCGGTCACCCTGGCCAGATCACGCTTCAACCGCTGATTTTCGGCTTCAAGGTCCACGCCCCGGCTTCGGAACCGGCTCTCCCAACAGCTTTACCCATTTGTACAGGGAATGGGTGCTCACGCCCAACCGTCGGGAAACCTCCCGCACCGGATACCCGCGTACCGTGATCTGATGCACCGCGTCCCGCTTGAACTCGTAGCTGTAGCTGCTTGTCCCCGTCTCGGCCTCCCCGCCTCAAAGTCAGGCGGCGAAGCGTCTACAAATCCTGGGGCACCTCAATCCTAAATCCGAACCACCAGATACCGGGACTGAACAGCTCGCTCTCTCGATCGGCGATGAATCGATTCCGCGTCCGGAGATTCGCGAACTCACGCCAGAGATGACGCATGGGCCGCCCACAACGCGTGAACTGATAGCGAAACCTGTCCGGGCTCGGTTCAAGACCGGCAGTCTCAGAAGTGAACGGACAGGCTGTCCAGCGGCTTCTTCGGCGGCGGCGCGAATTTCGTCAGGTTGATGCCCTGAACGGCCTCCTTGTACTCCGCGAGCGTCGGGGTGCGGCCGAGGATGGCCGACAGCACGACAACCGGGGTCGATGCCAACAGAGATTCGCCCTTCTTGGTCTCGGAATCCGCCACGACACGCCCCTGGAACAGCCGGGTGGAGGTGGCAAGAACCGTGTCGCCCTTGGCCGCCTTTTCCTGGTTGCCCATGCAGAGGTTACAGCCCGGACGCTCTAGATAGAGGATGTTCTCGTATTCGGTCCGCGCAGTTGTCTTGGGATTGCTGTCGTCGAACTCAAACCCTGAGTATTTCTGGAGAATGTCCCAGTCGCCTTCTTCCTTGAGCTCATCGACGATGTTGTAGGTTGGCGCGGCCACGACCAGCGGGGCCTTGAATTCGACCTTGCCGGATTTTTCTTCAAGGTTGCGCAGCATTTGCGCGACGATCTTCATGTCACCCTTGTGAACCATGCAGGACCCGACAAAGCCCAGATCGACCTTCTTTTCCGCCTGATAGTATGAAATCGGGCGGATCGTGTCGTGGGTGTAGCGTTTGGAGATGTCGGCATTGTTGACATCGGGGTCCGCGATCATCGGTTCGTCGACTACGTCCAGATCGACGACCACTTCCGCGAAGTATTTCGCGTTGTCATCGGGTTTCAGCGCCGGTTTTTCGCCAGACCGGATTTGCGCGATGCGCCGCTCCGCTATGGCGATCAACTTGGCGAGCATGCCGTTTTCGTGCTCCATGCCCTTGTCGATCATGATCTGGATGCGGTCGCGCGCGATCTCCAGTGATTGGATCAGGGTTTCGTCTTCGGAAATGCAGATGGACGCCTTGGCTTTCATCTCCGCCGTCCAGTCGGTGAAAGTGAAGGCCTGGTCGGCCAACAGTGTGCCGATATGCACTTCGATGACCCGGCCCTGGAACACGTTGTCACCGAACTGCTTGAGCATCTGGGCCTGCGTGGCGTGAACCACGTCGCGGAAATCCATGTGCTCGGCCATTTCGCCCTTGAAGGTGACTTTCACGCTTTCGGGGATGGGCATGGAGGCTTCGCCGGTGGCCAGAGCAAGGGCAACCGTGCCGGAGTCGGCACCGAAGGCGACACCTTTCGACATGCGCGTATGGCTGTCTCCGCCGATGATGATGGCCCAGTCATCCACGGTGATGTCGTTCAGCACCTTGTGGATCACGTCCGTCATCGAATGGTAGACGCCCTTGGGGTCGCGTCCGGTGACAAGGCCGAAATTGTTCATAAAGGCCATCAGTTTCGGTGTGTTGGCCTGCGCCTTGGCATCCCAGACAGACGCCGTGTGACAGCCGGACTGATAGGCGCCATCGACGGCGGGCGAGAGGACGGTAGCGGCCATCGCTTCCAGTTCCTGCGCGGTCATCGGGCCGGTCGTGTCCTGCGAGCCGACGATATTCACCTTGACGCGCACATCCGATCCGGCGTGCAGCGCGGTCTCCGATGCGACACCCAATGCATTGGCGTTGAAGATCTTCTCGACCGCCGTCAGTCCCTGGCCTTCGTGGCTGATTTCCTTCGACGGAGCAAAAACCTGCGGCGCCTCGATCCCCAGCGTTTCCGCCGCGATGGTCTGGAGTTTCTTGCCGAAGACAACGGCATAGGAGCCGCCGGCGCGCATGAATTCCAGCTTCTGCGGCGTGAAGGAGGATGACATGTCGACGAGTTCGTTTTCGCCGGTTTCGTCGAACAGCTTTTTCTTCTTCGTGTTGATCTTCAGCACAGTGCCTGTGTCGACCGAATAGCGCTGTTCCAAGACCGGGTTGCCGTCATTGTTCAGGATCGGGTTGCCGTCTTCGTCCAGCTTTCTTACCCAGTTCTTCAGATCGACACCGATCCCGCCGGTGACGCCCACGGTGGTCAGGAAGATCGGCGAGATGCCGTTGGTTCCGGCAACGACCGGGGCGATGTTGACGAAGGGCACATAGGGGCTGGCTTGCTGACCGGTCCAGAGCGCCACGTTGTTGACGCCCGACATCCGGGAGGACCCGACGCCCATCGTGCCTTTTTCGGCGACCAACATCACGCGCTTTCCGGGGTGCTGGAGCTTCAGGTCATTGATATGTTTCTGCGCGGCCTCCGAGATCAGGCATTTGCCGTGCAATTCACGGTCGGCGCGGGAATGGGCCTGGTTGCCGGGGGACAGCAGGTCTGTCGAAATGTCGCCTTCCGCTGCGACATAGGTCACGATCTCGATTTCCTCATCGACATCGGGAAGATTGGTGAAGAATTCGGCCCGGGCGTAGCTTTCCAGAATTTCGGTCGCGATCTTGTTGCCCGCCTCATGCGCCGCTTTGAGGCGGTCCGTGTCGGCCTCGTACAGAAAGACCTGTGTTTTCAGTACGTCAGCAGCCTGTTGCGCAATATCGGCATCCTCACCCAGAGCAAGATCGAGCAGCACTTCCACCGAAGGACCGCCCTTCATGTGGGACAACAGTTCGAATGCGAAATCCGGGGTGATTTCATCGACCGCGACTTCGCGCAGGATAATCTTCTTGAGGAACCGTGCCTTCACGCCTGCGGCGGATGTCGTGCCGGGCAGGGTGTTGTAGATGAAGTATTTCAGGGCATCGGCGCGATGCTCGGACGATTGATCCTGAATGATCGTGATGATTTCTTCCGTCAGCGCACCATCGTCAATCGGCTTGGGGCTAAGGCCCTGTTCCTTGCGGGTTTCGATTTCTTCGAGATAGCTGGAATAGAGGCTCATCTGAGTGTCCGATCACGGGTTGATGGGTTTCTGGCTTGGGTCGATACGGTCGGGAAACCGACCGCCGAATTAATTGTGTACGGCGGTATACAATTGGCGCGTGAATTGCAAGCCACCAAATGCGACCAATTGATCCATTCCCGACGTCTGAATTCGATACATCGCCGACTTGCCCGATTTGCACGTACTTGGCATGGCGAGGCTAGGATACTCTCAACGTCAAAAGGCGGGGCCGAACCCGCGGGTCACATGGTGTCATGCTTCACTTGAACCTTGGCAACATCTTCTGAAAGGTGGCGGCAAGCCACCCGTAAGGACACAGCCCTGATGCCCCATTCGCATTCGACCCACAGCTCCCAGGACGACCCCCGCAACGAGGAATTGCTGATCTGGGTGAATGGCGAGCTTGTGCCGAAGGCCGAGGCGAAGGTCTCGGTTTATGACAGCGGCTTCATGCTTGGCGACGGTATGTGGGAAGGGATGCGGCTTTACGACGGGCAATGGGCGTTCTTCGACGAGCATATGGACCGGTTGTTCAACTCGCTGAAAGCGGTATCGCTCGATCCCGGCCTTGGGCCACAGGAGATCCGCGACATCCTTGACCGGGCAGCGGAGGCGAACGGCATGGTATCCGACGCCCATTGCCGGTTGATGATCACGCGAGGACCCAAGGTCCGGCCGTTCCAGCATCCGAAACTGTCACAATCCGGCCCGACCATCGTGGCGATTGTCGAGCATTCGAAGCCGGTATCAGATCTGCAACAGCGCGGCGTCCGGCTCGCCACGGTGCCGCAGGTGCGGGGGTTGCCGACCAGCCAGGATCCGAAATTCAACAGTCACTCGAAGCTGAACTGCGTGATCGCGTGCCTTCAGGCCGAACAGGCCGGAGCCGACGAAGGCCTGATGCTGGACCCGCATGGGTTCGTGAACACGACCAATGCCTGCAACTTCTTCATCGTGAGACGGGGCGAGGTTTGGACCTCGACCGGCGACTACTGCATGAACGGGGTCACGCGGCAGAAGGTCATCGACCTGTGCAAGGCGAATGGAATTCCGATCTTCGAGAAGAACTTCTCACTTTATGAGGTCTATGGCGCGGATGAGGCTTTTTTGACAGGCACGTTCGGCGCGCAGACGCCGGTGGCGGAGGTCGATGGGAAGACCATCGGAAACGGGGAGCGGCCGGTTATGTCGCGGATTCGGGAGTTGTATAAGGCGTTGATTGCCGACGATGTGGCGCGTCAGGCGTCGGCGTCGAAATGGTCCTGAACATCCCGACGGTTACGCAGTTTGCAGCCAGGCCTTTCCCAAAGCCGCAGTGCGGATGGCAAAGTCGGGGGCAAGCGCCTGCGGTTCTGGCGCCTCGATGTGGCTGCCGATCCAGGCCAGCAGCGCCATCCGGCGGAGCATGACGAAAGTGTCGATCTCGCGCTCTTCTTCGTCGGATAGGCTGCGCAGTGTCCGATAACCTCTCAGCCATGCGGCTTTTAGCTCTGGAATGCGGGGATCGTCCTCGAAAAAGCTGATCGCGGCGGCGAAATCGTAGAGGAACCAGCCATAGCCGCAATCGTCGAAGTCGATGAGGCGGGTTTCGGTGCCGTCCACCAGAAGATTGGCAAGACGCATATCGGCGTGGATCAGGTTGAAGCGATCCTCCGGCTTGCCGAACGCGGTGAGGCGTTCCTTGATCCGGCGTTCGGCATGTTCAAGAACACCGGCCACATCGGACGTCACGCCCGGTGCGTCGCGCCAGTTGCCCCAAGTGGGCGCATCGCCGAAGACCGCTTCAACATCCCATGCAAAACGTTCAAAGTCGCTTGGCTTTTTCCAGCGCAGGACGTGGTTGTGGCACCGCGCCGCAAGAGTGCCCAGTTCTTCGAAATCCGAAGTGACGATATTTGCCTCATCCGGCGTCGCGCCTTCGACGAACTCGAACAGGACCATGTAGCGGGGTTCGGAAAGAGCGGGATGGCGACCGATCTGAATTCTTCCGCCGTCCCGGCCAGCGTACACCCCCGGAGTGGTCACGCCGCCATCCCTGCCAAGCGCCGCGATCCAGGCGAGTTCGGATTCGATGGCGCGGCGGCTATGATATCCGGCGCGATGGATGCGCAGAACGGCTTTGTGATCGTCGCCTTCAATCAGATAGGTCGTGTTCTCCGACACGTTGATGAGCTGCACCTGCGCGTGCGGCGGCAGATCCCAAAAGGGCAGGCTTTCCTGTGCCAATTCATGCAGATGGACAAGCAATTCATCGAGGGAAAAGTCGGTATCCGGCATGGGCCTGCCATAGCGGTTGCAGGCGACGGAGCAAAGATCCATTTAGAGGTCTTGAGCTTCCAGTGACTGGAAGCCCTATATGTATGTCGCGTGCAACAATCATCCGATTCGTGTGAACATGGAAAACCTGACCCTATCTATCGAAGGCCTGACCTGTGCAGGCTGCGTCCGCCGTGCGGAAAACGCATTGAACGGGGTGCCGGGCGTGGCATCGGCGCAGGTGAATCTTGCAAATGAAAGCGCCGCTCTTTCGGTCGAAGACCGCACGGCGCTTGGTGGTGCCGTCGCGGCGCTGAAGGCAGCCGGTTATCCGGCCCGAACATCTCGCGTCGTGCTGTCAGTGGCGTCGATGTCCTGTGCCTCCTGCGTGGGACGTGTCGATCAGGCGCTGGCCGAAGTGCCGGGCGTGGTGGCCGTTTCGGTCAACCTGGCGGCGGAAACGGCAACGGTCGATTACCTCGATGGCGTCCTTGATATCGCGGATCTGAAGGCGGCTTCCGCGGCCATCGGCTATCCCGCCACCGTCGCGGAAGCATCGGATACCGGTGACCGGGTTGCACGGAAATCGGAAGAAGCCGAGGCACTGCGGCGTCGGGTGATACTTGCCGCGGCGCTGGCCGTGCCGGTCTTCGTTCTCGAAATGGGCGGGCATCTTTTCCCGGCGTTCCATCACTTCATTGGCCGGACCATCGGCATCCAGACAAGCTGGGTGATCCAGTTCGTTCTGGCCTCCATCGTTCTTTTTGGTCCGGGCTGGAGCTTTTTCTCCAAGGGTGTGCCCGCGTTGTTGCGGCGGGCTCCGGACATGAACAGTCTCGTCGCCCTCGGTACGGGCGCGGCCTGGGGCTATTCGGTCGTGGCGACCTTCCTGCCGGGCGTGCTGCCCGTGGGCACGCAGGCGGTCTATTTCGAATCCGCCGCCATCATCGTCGTTCTGATCCTTGTCGGACGTTGGTTGGAAGCGCGTGCCAAGGGGCGGACGGGGGCCGCCATCCAGAAGCTGATCGGGATGCAGGTGAAGACGGCGCGCGTGCTTCGAAACGGCGAACCTGAGACGGTTTCGGTTGAAGAACTCCAGCCGGGGGATGTCCTGTTGATCCGCCCGGGCGAACGTGTGCCGACGGACGGGGTCGTCACCGATGGAGAGAGCAATGTCGACGAGAGCATGATCACGGGCGAACCGGTGCCGGTTTCCAAGGCGAGCGGGAACGAGGTGACCGGCGGGACCGTGAATGGCACGGGGCTTCTGACTGTTCGGGCGGAACGCGTGGGGGTGGAGACGACACTCGCCCAGATCGTGCGCATGGTGGAGGACGCGCAAGGCGCGAAGCTCCCAATCCAGGGTCTGGTGGATCGCGTCACGATGTGGTTCGTGCCTGCGGTTCTTCTGATTGCGGCAGTCACGATTGCCGTCTGGCTGGCGGTCGGTCCCGACCCGGCGTTGGCTCTGGTCGCGGGTGTGTCGGTACTGGTCATTGCGTGCCCCTGTGCGATGGGGCTTGCGACGCCCACCTCGATCATGGTGGGCACCGGTCGCGCGGCAGAATTGGGCGTGCTCTTCCGCAAGGGCGATGCGCTTCAGGCGCTGTCGAATGTGTCGGTCATCGCGCTCGACAAGACCGGGACGGTGACTGAAGGCGCACCGGCCTTGACGGACGTGGTGCTTGCCGAAGGCACCGAACGCGCGGAAGTCCTGCGGCTGATTGCCAGTGTGGAGGATGTCTCGGAGCATCCGATCGCGGCGGCAATCGTGCAAGGCGCGAGGGCGGAAGGGATCGCGCTTGGCCAGGTCGAGGGTTTCGCCTCGGTCACCGGATTCGGCGTGTCGGGCCGCGTCGACGGCCACGAGGTGCGGATCGGAGCGGACCGGTGGATGGCGCGGGAAGGCGTGGATACGGCTCCGCTTGCCGGTGAGGAACGCAGGCTGGCCGAGGCGGGCAAGACCGCGCTCTATGCCGCCGTGGATGGCAGGCTGGCGGCCGTTCTGGCGGTGGCCGATCCGGTGAAACCAGCAAGCCGGAGCGCCGTTGCGGCACTCCAGGCGCTGGGGTTCGAAGTGGCGATGCTGACAGGCGACAAACAGGAGACGGCTGAAGCGATTGCCCGCGAAACCGGGATCGACGAGGTGCGTGCCGGTCTTTTGCCGGGAGAGAAGATCGCGGCTTTGGAAAGCCTGAGACAGGGTGAGCGCAAGATTGCCTTCGTTGGCGACGGGATCAACGACGCACCCGCGCTGGCCCATGCCGATGTCGGGATCGCGATCGGGACGGGAACCGATGTTGCGATTGAAAGTGCCGATGTCGTGCTGATGTCCGGCGATTTGCGCGGTGTGGTCAACGCGGTGGAAGTGTCCCGCCGCACCATGACGAACATCCGGCAGAACCTTGGCTGGGCCTTCGGGTATAACACGCTGCTGATCCCGGTCGCGGCGGGTGTTCTCTATCCGGCATTCGGGCTGCTGCTTGCGCCCGTTTTCGCGGCAGGGGCCATGGCCATGTCATCGGTATCGGTTTTGGCCAACGCGCTGCGATTGAGGCGGATTCGCGCACTCATGGATGAAACGCCCACCAAAGCTGCCAAAACTGCCCTTGTCGATCAGCCAGCGGAGTGATCACGATGAACATCGGCGACGTATCGGAGCGCACCGGACTACCCCAGAAAACCATTCGCTATTACGAAGATATCGGGCTTATCCGACCGGGCCGGCGCGACAACGGCTATCGCTCCTTCGCCGAGACCGATCTGCACAAGCTGGCTTTCCTGGGCCGTGCCCGTGCCCTTGGGTTTTCGATCGAGGACTGCCGGACGTTGCTTGGTCTCTACGAGGATGAGACACGGGAAAGCGCAGATGTGAAAGCGCTCGCCGAGGAGCATCTGGCGGAGATCGACCGCAAGATCGACCAGCTCAACTCCATGCGTGCGACGCTCGCTAACCTGGTCGACGCCTGTCACGGCGATGCGCGGCCCGATTGTCCCATCCTGTCCGACCTGTCGGGTGAAGCGGATACGTGAGGGTAAGGCCGTCGGGCGCATTGCGTCTGATGCCGAAAGCCAATCTTCTGTTCCGCGAGGGGCGGCACGCCGGGAGATCGGTCCACACGTCCGAAGGGGACCTTTAGAACACGATCATACAGACCTTCAGCCGGATCAGACGACCGCGACAGTCATCGAGCCAAGGCCCTCGCAGGTCATCTCCATGACATCGCCCTTTTGGACGGCAGCGACACCTGCAGGGGTGCCCGACAGGATCACATCGCCTGCGGCCAGTTCAAAAAATTCCGAAAGATAGGAGATGATCTCCGGCACTTTCCAGATCATCTGGTTCAGATCGCCTTCCTGCCGCGTCTCTCCGTTCACCTTGAGAGTGATCGCGCCTTGGCTGAGATGACCGATATCGGAGACGGGATGGATCGGTCCCACGGGCGCGGAACGCTCGAACGCCTTGCCGATTTCCCACGGCCTGCCGAGTTTCTTCTGTTCGCCCTGAAGATCCCGGCGGGTCATATCGAGCGACAGGGCATAGCCAAATACATGCCCGAGCGCGTCCTCGACGGAAATCTTCGTGCCACCTGATTTGAGCATCACCGCCATTTCGACCTCGTGGTGGACGTCGGATGATTTCGGCGGGTAGGGAAACTCGCCGGAGGTGTCGAGATTGTCGGGGTTCTTCTGAAAGAAGAACGGCGACTCGCGGTTCGGGTCATGCCCCATCTCGATGGCATGGGCGGCATAGTTGCGACCGATGCAATAGACCCGGCGAACGGGAAAAAGCGCGGTGGAACCGGCAATGGGGAGCGCCACGACGCGCGGCGGCGCGATGGCAAATTCGGGCGCTGAGTCTCCCATGGGCAATCTCTCTCATTCTGGTCGGTCCACCGCCAAGTGTTCAGTGCAATTCGCCGGCTTTTGCAATACGGTTTCTTGATCGCCGGGTGTCGAAGTTGCCCGGTGTCAGTAAGGGTTTCGGGCGCTTCTGTCGTCGGATAGCGAATTCCGTCGGCGCTCCACCAGCAACTCGATTGCATCGGCGAGATGTTCGCGGTCGATGTGGTGGTCGCCCTTGGCCACTCGTATCTTATGCGCTTCGATCATCACGTCGGCATGACGACACCCCTCGGGCGGCTCGAACCGGTAGGAGGCGAGTTCCAGTCTCAACCCCAGGGGATCGCGGAAATAGATCGAATCCATGAAGCCCCGATCGACCGGACCGGAATGCCTGACGCCTCGTGCATCGAGCCGTGCCGCGACCTGCCAGAACGTGGCCTGACTGACGTTGAGCGCAAGATGATGCAGCGAGCCGGTCTCTTCCGGCACGGGGCGGGCGTCTGGCTTGCGGTCCTCGTTTGTGAAGATCGTGATCAGCCGCCCGTCACCGGGGTCGAAATAAAGATGACCCTCGTTCGGATCGTCCAGATTGGGCTGGTCGAATATTAAGGGCATGCCCAGAACGCCCTCCCAGAAGTCGATGGATGTCTGGCGGTCCGCGCCGATGATCGTGATATGATGCACGCCTTGGGTCTGTATTTTCCTGATCTCGTTCGGCATGTCCATCGCCCTTCTCCTCCGCACCTTTTGTCCCGGCACCGCCAGCGCCGCCAGTCGCAGTTCCACCATAGGGCAAATGGCGGCGAAAGCGACCGGCGAAAGACGGGGGCAAGTCCATTCCGTCATTCTAGCGTAGCTGGCCCGCGCAACGCTGCTTCGCGTGGGTTCCAATACCGGCAATCTGATTGCCTTTGCGCATGCCGTGCGCCAGGGCAGCCTGTCCGAACCGGCGGGTGGTCTGGTCGGGTGTGAGAGACTGCTATCCCATCGCTCTGGACGTTGGCGGCATCCGGCCACGCGCCATTGCCCGTTTCGCCAACACCCTGCCTCGAATTACTCCCATGTCTGCCGCCGCAACCGCCGTGCGGGCAACCAGCGCATTCGCCGAAACACGGCAGCTTGCCGTGACCGATGTCCAGGGCCTCGAGCGCCTGCAAACCGAGTGGAGCCAATTCAAACCCGCCCCGAACTCCTCGGGTGATGGCAACCGTCTTGTTCGAGGTCGTAAGCGTCTGCTTGAAGGCGTGCTTGCTGAAAACGTGCTGAACATCCGCAGGAATGGCGAGCTTCGCATGCCATTTCTAATCCCGCTGGAGTAGACAGTTTGACACCGCATTACCGTCTTTTTTGTACCCAAGTACGTACCCAGATTAGGTGCGGTAAACCCAAGAAATCATGGGGAAAGGGAGTTCGGAGGTCGTGGTAGCCCGTAGGGGAATCGAACCCCTCTTTCCAGGTTGAAAACCTGGCGTCCTAACCGATAGACGAACGGGCCACGGTAGGGGGCTATTTAGGGAAGCTCGGGGCAGAGGGCAAGCAGATTTTTGCACTTTGCTACAAGGCTTCCGCAGCGTCTTCCAATCGGAGTTCGACGCTTTGGCGACCGCCCCAATGGTTAATTCCAAGTCGTCCGGCGAGGTGGAAACGCTCGCCTTTGCCGGTCGACAATTTTTGGCCCATTTCCGTTTCCCAGCCGTTGAAGGCCATTGCGTCCATCCTGTTGCCTAAACCGTCGCCGAAAGTCAGCTTCAGATGGCCGGTGCCAACCTGTCGGACATGAAGGAGTTGCGAATCCGGAAACGCAAAGCGCGGTGCAGGGGCGCTTTGCCCGAAGGGACCGGCCGCTTCGATCTGGGTGACGAGATCGACGGTCGCGGCGCCGGGCATGAGGGCCGCGTCGATGCGCAGGTCGCGCGGGCCTTCGCGTCCGGCGCCCTGACGGGCGAGCAGGTCGGACAGGCGCGCCATTGCCGCTTCGATCTTGTCTTCGGCCACGGTCAGCCCGGCGGCCATCTTGTGCCCGCCACCCTTGATCAGCAGCCCTTCCGCCGCAATCTTCTGCACCGCCGATCCCAGATCGACCCCGCGCACCGATCGGGCCGAGCCCTTGCCTTCGCCGTTTTCGATTCCGATAACGACGGCAGGGCGTTGGCAGGCTTCCTTCAGGCGGGCAGCGACGATTCCGACGACGCCGGGGTGCCAGTTTTTGCCCGCCGCCCAGACCAGCGGGCCATCGAGACCTCGCTCCTCGGCCTGGGCCAGCGCGGCGATGCGCACCTGTTCCTCGATCTCGCGCCGTTCGCGGTTCAACTCGTCGAGGCGATCGGCGAGCGCACGGGCTTCGTCGGGGTCGGTAGCCGAAAGACAGCGCGCGCCAAGGTCGGCGCGGCCCACGCGACCCCCGGCGTTGACCCGCGGTCCGATGACATAGCCCAGGTGATAGGCGGCGGGCGGCGTGTCGAGACTGGCCACATCGGCCAGCGCGGCGAGGCCGGGGCGGGCGCGGCTCTGCATGACCTTGAGGCCCTGGGTCACCAGTGCCCGGTTGAGGCCGATCAGGGGCGCGACATCGGCGACGGTGGCCAGCGCCACGAGATCGAGCATGGCCATGAGGTTCGGCGTTGACTGACCCGCCTCGCGTCTTTGCCGGTTGGCTTCCACCAGAACCAGGAAAACAACGGCTGCGGCGCAGAGATGCGAGAGGTCTCCGGTTTCGTCCTGGCGGTTGGGATTTACCACCGCCAGCGCTTCGGGCAGGTCCATTTCACCGAGGTGGTGGTCGATAATGACGACATCTGCGTCTTTTGCGGCGGCGATGGCCTCGAAGGAGAGCGTGCCGCAATCGACGCAGACGATCAGGTCATGCTCGGCGGCAAGCTTTTGCATGGCAGGCGGGTTGGGGCCGTAGCCCTCGTCGATGCGGTCGGGGACATACAGCGTCGCGTCATGGTTCAATTGCCGGAACCAGTCGAGGAGCAGGGCAGCGGAGCTTCCGCCATCCACATCGTAATCGGCGAAAATCGCGATTTTCTGTTTTTTCGCAACGGCTTCACAGATGCGCGAGGCGGCGGTTTCGCAGTCGTGCAGCTTGCGGGGGTCGGGCATCAGGTCGCGGAGTTTCGGGGCGAGGAAGCCTTCGACCTCCTCGGGCGGGACGCCGCGGGCGGCGAGAATCCGGGCGGTGGGTTCGGACAGGCCGGTCTGCTGCTGGATTGCCTCGGCCTGACGGATTTCTTCGGCTGAGGGGCCGAGCCAGCGGCGGCCGGAGAGCGAGGCTTCGACGTTGAGGAAGGCGGCGGAGGTCATGTCGTTCACGGCGCGGGGCGTACCAAATGCTGGGGATCTTCGGTGATTGTCCTACCGTATATGTTGTACCGCTTCGGGAAAAGCGGAGTTCGACGCGAACTCCGCTACGATTTCCGACGCGGAAATCGCTGTCGCGGAAACCGGGCCGGTTTCCGGGTCAAACTCCGCGTCGGAGTTTGCTTAATTTTCAATGGGGTGGCGGTAGATCATGCGGCGGACGGAGCCAGTTTTCGAGCGCATCAGGATGGTTTCGGCGGTGAGCACTCCCGGCTCGCGCTTGATGCCTGCCAGGATCGAGCCATCGGTGACGCCGGTTGCGGCGAAGATCACGTCGCCGGTCACCATATCGTCGCGGGTATAGACACGGTCGAAATTGGTGATGCCGGCCTTTTTGGCGCGGCCTTTTTCGTCATCGTTGCGGAAGACGAGCTTGCCGTACATCTGGCCGCCCATGCATTTCAGTGCCGCTGCAGCCAGCACGCCCTCGGGTGCGCCGCCCGATCCCATATACATGTCGATGCCGGTCGTGGGTTCGGCGCAATGGATGACGCCGGCGACATCTCCGTCTGTTATCAAGCGGATAGCGGCTCCGGTGGTGCGGATCTCGGCGATCATTTCGTCGTGCCTGGGGCGTTCCAGAACGCAGACCGTAATATCCTCGATTGAGCAGCCCTTGGCCGAGGCCAGGGCCGAGACGCGTTCGGAGGGGCTCATGTCCATCGTCACCACGCCAGGGCGGAAGCCCGGCCCGATGGCGAGCTTTTCCATATAGGTGTCGGGCGCATGAAGCATGGAACCGCGCGGGCCCATGGCGATCACGGTGAGCGCGTTGGGCATGTCCTTGGCGGTCAGCGTTGTGCCTTCCAGCGGATCGAGCGCGATGTCCACTTCGGGGCCGGTGCCGGCGCCAACTTCCTCACCGATATAGAGCATCGGGGCTTCGTCGCGTTCGCCTTCGCCGATGACCACAACGCCTTGAATTTCCAGTTGATTCAACTGGTCCCGCATGGCGTTCACCGCCGCTTGGTCGGCGGCCTTTTCATCGCCGCGTCCGATCAGGCGGGCCGAGGCAAGGGCGGCTGCCTCACTGACGCGGGCAAGGCCGAGCGAGAGCATTCTGTCGTGGAACTTCGGCGCATCGGCCATGGGAACATACTCCTGGAGACGTGTTGAGTTGTGCCTAGACGGGGGGGCACGTCAGGGCAAGAGGGCGGTGCAATATGTCACGTATAGCGTGTCTTGCCGGTACGTTCGCATGTCAACGGCTTGCGTCCGCACCGGTCAGGATTCGGTCACGTTCCTGTCGGGCGTGTGAATGGTACGTTCGCGGATTCGGCATCTGGTGGAGATTTGTACGTCTTTCAGAGGCGGCCGAAACCGTTTTGTACCATCGTGCGTTCGGGCGGGTTAACAAGATGTGGATGGCTTGGACGGTCAGTGCGGGTGCCAACGACGATCCGACGCAGGGTGCAGCCCGGGTTTCCTCTTTCCGAGGCTGGGGCTTGCGGCTATAGCGGCACGGGTTTGACGAAAGGCTGATCTATGGCGAACGTGGTGGTGGTCGGGGCCCAGTGGGGTGACGAGGGCAAGGGCAAGATCGTCGACTGGCTGAGCGAGCGGGCGGATGTGATCTGCCGGTTCCAGGGCGGTCACAATGCGGGCCACACGCTGGTCATCGGGGATGAGGTTTACAAGCTGCACGCGCTGCCCTCGGGCGTGGTGCGCGGCGGCAAGCTTTCCGTCATCGGCAATGGTGTGGTGCTGGACCCCTGGCATCTGATCGAGGAGATCGAGACGGTGCGCGGCCAGGGTGTGGAGATCACACCCGAGACGCTGATGATCGCCGAGAACACGCCGTTGATCCTGCCTTTGCATGGCGAGCTGGACCGGGCGCGGGAGGAAGCCTCGTCAAAGGGCACCAAGATCGGGACCACCGGTCGCGGGATCGGGCCTGCTTACGAAGACAAGGTGGGGCGGCGCGTGATCCGGGTGGCGGATCTGGCCGATCCGGCGACGCTGGAGGCCCGCGTTGACCGCGCCTTGCAGCACCACGATCCTCTGCGGCGCGGTCTGGGGCTGGAGCCGGTGGATCGCGACGGACTGGTGGCGCAGTTGCGAGAGATCGCGCCGAAGATCCTCGAATACGCGGCGCCGGTCTGGAAGGTGCTGAACGAGCGCAAGCGGGCGGGTCAGCGAATTCTGTTCGAGGGGGCGCAGGGGGCGCTTCTGGACATTGATTTCGGGACTTATCCCTTCGTGACCTCCTCCAACGTGATCTCGGGTCAGGCGGCCACCGGCACGGGGATCGGGCCGGGATCGATCGACTTCGTGCTGGGGATCGTGAAGGCTTACACGACGCGCGTGGGCGAGGGACCTTTTCCGACCGAGCTTCTGGATGAGGATGGCGAGCGGCTGGGCCGGCAGGGGCATGAGTTCGGGACCACCACGGGCCGGAAACGCCGCTGCGGCTGGTTCGATGCGGTGCTGGTGCGCCAGACCTGCGCCACCTCGGGCGTGTCGGGCATCGCGCTGACCAAGCTCGATGTGCTGGACGGGTTCGAGGAGTTGAAGATCTGCGTGGGCTACGAGCTGGACGGCGAGGTGCTGGACTACTTGCCGACGGCGGCGGACCGGCAGGCCCGCGCGGTGCCGGTTTACGAGACCATGCCGGGGTGGAGCGAATCCACGGCGGGGGCGCGAAGCTGGGCCGATCTGCCGGGCGAGGCGATCAAATATGTGCGGCGGATCGAGGAGTTGATCCAGTGTCCGGTGGCTTTGCTGTCCACGTCGCCGGAGCGGGAGGATACGATCCTGGTGACCGATCCTTTTGCGGATTGAGAGTTGGCAGCGAGGGGCTCTGCCCCTGGGCGATCCGGCGCGTTGCACGCGCGTTCGCGGCTGAAAAGGTCCACTGGACCTTTTCCGAGACGCCGCTCACCCCGGAGTATTTTCGACAGGATGAGGGGCAGGTTCAGCGCAGGCCCTGACCGATGGTGAGAAGGACGGCGGCCACGACCGCGATCAGCGTGATCGCGCCCCAGATGCTGATGCCGAAGGCCTGGGCGACGGCGAAGACGATGATGCCGCCGACGAGCAGGATCGGAAAGAGCGCCATCCAGAAATGGGACATCATATCGACGAGCATTTCGAGAAGCGCGTGTTTAGCACCATGACCACGGCGGGAGAAGAACAGACTGGTGCGGTCGAGCGCGATCTCGCGTTCCAGTGACTGGCGTTCGGCCTCGGACGCCTGTCTGGCCTGGGCGATGAAGTCTGTCTGCTCCGTCATGTCGGTCTCCGCTGGTTCGGATGTCGAGTGTCTCCGTGGAATCGGGCTATTTTTTGACTGCCGCCGGGTGTGCTCGGTGGCTTGACCCTGCGGTGGAGCGGCCCATAAGGGCGGTATGGCACTTTCCTATAAAGCCCGGCGGCGCTGGTCGCTTGTGATCCTGTTGATCGGTCTGCCGCTTTACATCGTGGCGGCTGTGACGGTGGTGGGCTGGCTCGACCGGCCTCATTTCCTGGTGGAGCTGATGGTCTATGTCGGGCTGGGGTTTCTCTGGGCGCTGCCGTTCCGGGCGGTGTTCCGGGGCGTGGGAAAGGCGGACCCGGAGGCATCCAAGAAAGACTGACGTGTTTCGCGGTCCCGCCACGTCGCGATGCGTATTTTCGACAAGGTGAAGAGCTGGATTTTTCCTGGTTGATCGTCGGGAAGACGGCGCGGTGCCTTGTCATGAGATGGCCCGGCTGCCGCCAGGCCATCGACCTTGCTATCGGTCTCTAAAAGTAATGATCCCGTTCCGACCCGTCATAGCGGCCAGTACGGAGGCAGCAGCCTTTGAAGCGTTTGCCGGAGCCGCAGGGGCAGGGATCGTTGCGTCCGAGTTTTTCGGTGAGTTCCACATCGCCCGCGCACCGTGCGGATGCCGGTTTTCACGCGGGTTTCGGATGGGAAGGATTTGCGTCGCTTAGACGTGACCTCGAAAGGAGGCGCGATCTTCGGGTTTGATACGGATGGCCATTTGATCCTCCATCGGTTGCGAGGGGGGCGGGGTAGCCGGTTGCGCCGTGTCGATCAAGCCTTGAGGGCGGCGAGCGCCTGGCCGAGGTCGATGGCACCGTCGTAGAGCGCCCGGCCCGAAATCGCGCCGGAGATCACTTGCGTGTCGCGCAGGGCGATCAGGTCGTCCATCGAGGCGACGCCTCCGCTTGCGATCACCGGGACAGAGGTGGCGCGGGCCAGCGCTTCGGTCGCGGCGATGTTGGGGCCGCCCATTGCACCGTCGCGGTCGATATCGGTGTAGATGATGGCGGCAATGCCGGCGTCTTCGAAGGCTTTTGCGAGGTCGGTGACGGTCATCTCGGTTTCTTCGGCCCAGCCGCGGGTGGCGACCTTGCCATTGCGGGCGTCGAGACCCACGGCCACCTGGCCGGGGAAAGCGCGGGCGGCCTCGCGGACGAGGTCGGGGTTTTCGACGGCGACCGTGCCGAGGATGACGCGGGCGAGGCCTTTCGCGAGCCATGCCTCGATCGTGGCCATGTCGCGGATGCCGCCGCCGAGTTGGGCGGGGATGGTGAGCGCCGAGAGAATGCTTTCGACCGCCGCGCCGTTGACCGGTTCGCCCGCGAAGGCGCCGTTCAGATCAACGATGTGGAGCCATTCCGCGCCCGCCGCCTGGAAGGCTGCTCCTTGCGCGCCGGGGTCGTCATTGAAGACGGTGGCGGCGTCCATCTCGCCTTTCAGGAGGCGCACGCATTGGCCGTCTTTGAGGTCGATGGCGGGGTAGAGGATCATGGGGCCTGGCTCCGGTTTTGTCGCGCGGTGTGTTTGGCGGTTTGGGCGGAGAACGGCAAGGGGGTGTTCGCGCCGCTACGTCACGCTTGCCTGACGCTGGGGCAGGTGGGCAGTGTCTGCGGCAGTTTCAAAGGGAGGACTATATGAAACACATTCTTCTGACTTCTTTGGTTGCTGCATTTCTGGCAGGCCCGGCGCTGGCCGCCGATCCGGTTCTGGGCACCTATCAGACCCAGCCGGGGGATTCCGGCAGTTTCGCGCATGTGGAGATTTACCAATGCGAGTCGGAGATTTGCGGGGTGATCCGCAAGGCCTTCGATGCGTCCGGCCAGCCGGTCGAGAGCGACACGGTGGGCAAGCGGATGATCTGGGGGATGGAGGCCAAGGGCGGTGGCAAGTACGGCGGAGGCAAGATCTGGGCGCCGGACCGGGACAAGACCTACAACTCGCGGATGGAGCTGAACGGGGCGGTTCTGAAAGTGTCGGGTTGTGTGCTGGGGATTTGCCGGGGGCAAAGCTGGCGGCGGGTGCAGTAAGGCAAGCACAATACAGCGGACTTTCAGGTTTTCGTCGAATAGGCTTGGCTCAAGCATTCAGGGAGCCAAAGCGATGCCTCTTCAGCGACAACTGATCTCGAACGGCAATCCGATGGAGGAAATTGTGGGGTTCAGCCGTGCCGTCCGAGTTGGACCTTACATTTCGGTTGGCGGGACCGCGCCAGTGGACAGCGACGGGAAGACCGTCGGCGTTGGCGATGTTTACGTACAGACCAAGCAGTGCTTCGAGATTATCAAGGCGGCGTTGGAGCAGGCGGGCTCGGGGCTGCAGGATGTCGTGCGCACGCGGGTTATCCTGACTGATATCGAGAACTGGAAGCCGGCTATCGAGGCGCGGAAGGAGTACTGCCGGGAGTCTCGTCCCGTCGATACGATCATGGCGATCAATCGGTTCGTGAATCCGGAATGGCTGGTCGAGATCGAGGTCGATGCGGTTGTCGCGGATTGAGTCGTCTCAGAGACGCTGTGCTGTCTGCGCACGCGCTCGGAAGGATTCCGATGCGGTCCGGCGAAGGGTGCAATGCTGGTGGCGGATGCGGCGGGGTCCCCGGGCGGAGTCACTCCGTCACGTTCACCGTCTGCGCAATCAGGGTTGCCTGTCCGAAGATGCTGAGAAAGGCGACGCCAGAGGCGTCCGGTCCCACGCCGATCCGCGCGATGGTACTGGCAGTTGCCATCTCGGTGGGGTCGACGAGATGCCAGTCGCCGTCGATATAGACCTCAGCAACGGCATGAAAATCCTGCGGCGTGACACCGGGGGCGTAGACGCTGGCAAACCGGGCCGGGATCGCCGAGGCGCGGGCCAGGGTGATCAAGACATGGGCGTAGTCGCGGCAAATGCCCTGACGCTGGACGAAGCTGTCAAGCGCGGTGGTCTGGGCGTTGCTTGAACCGGGCACGTAGGTAAAGGCGTTCGCGATCCAGTCGCGCATGGCTGCGATTTTGGCCCCTCCATCGAGAGACGAAAATTCCGCAGCCACGAAGGACTGGAATTCGTCGGAAGGGCAATACCGGGACGGCATGAGGTACCGCACAACGTCGCCGGGCAGAAGATGCGGCGGGGTGGCTTGCAGGGTGGAAATGTCGGGTGCGGGCCGGTTGATGCGGACACGCGCGGAATAATCGCAGCGGAGTACGTCATCGCTCTGCAGCCAGATACGCTCCCCAATGCCGTCATCGGCGGGAACGCGCGCGAAATGGTCCATCGTGGAGGTGACGAGGTTCGACGACAAAAGCGTCTGATCGGGCAGATCGGGCACCTCGATCTGCAGGAGCATGTCGCTTGGACCTGCGAGCTGGTAGTCCAGGTGCACGTTGATGTCGATTTCCATGTGGTCGCCTTGTCCCGTTGCCCGAGGTGCCGATGAAGAACGCGGTTCACGTTCACGTCGCCCGTCGGGACCTGCTGTTGGGTGAACTCCAAGGTGCCGAACGGGTTCCGGACAGGAGCATGTGTCGGAGAATTTCTGGTGCTGCAGGGGAGGATTGAACTCCCGACCTCTCCCTTACCAAGGGAGTGCTCTACCACTGAGCTACTGCAGCGCGTGGCGCGGGATACTTTCAAAATCTGGACCGCGCAAGGGTTATCTGGACGGTTTTTACCCCGTGCGGTAAGGAACGCCCATGAGCAGGAAACCGACCCCGGACAAGCCGGCAAAGGGCGAGACCCGCGAAGACCGGCTGAAAGCGGCGCTGAAGGCGAATTTGTCGCGGCGTAAGGCGCAGGCGAACGCGCGGGGTGGGGACAAGAAGAACGAGAAGGCAGGCTGATGGATTCAATCGTTGTGACCGGCGGCGCGGAACTGCGCGGCTCGATCGAGATCGCGGGCGCGAAGAATGCCTGTCTGGCGCTGATGCCGGCGACGCTTCTGACCGAGGAGCCGCTGACGCTGATGAACGCGCCGCGCCTGTCGGATATCAGTACGATGACGCAGTTGCTGCAGTCACTGGGCTCGGAGGTGCAGAGCCTGCAGGACGGGCGGGTGATCGCCATGTCCTCGCTGGGGCCGATCAATACAACCGCCGATTATGACATCGTACGGAAAATGCGGGCGTCGAACCTTGTGCTGGGGCCTTTGCTGGCGCGGGAGGGGCATGCGGTTGTGTCGCTGCCGGGGGGCTGTGCGATCGGGGCGCGGCCGATGGATATTCACGTCACCGCGCTTGAGGCGATGGGGGCGGAGATCGAACTGAGGGACGGGTATCTTCATGCGAAGACGTCCGGAGGGCTGAAAGGGGCGAAGGTGCCGTTGCGCTTTGCCTCCGTCGGTGCGACCGAGAACGTGCTGATGGCGGCGACGCTGGCCAAGGGCACGACGGTGATCGCGAACGCGGCGCGGGAGCCGGAGATCGTCGATCTTGCTGCCTGCCTGACCAAGATGGGCGCGAGGATCGAGGGGGCCGGAACCTCGACCATCACCATCGAAGGCGTGGACCGGCTGGGGGGGGCTACCCATGCGGTGGTGACCGACCGGATCGAGCTGGGCACTTACATGCTGGCGCCGGCGATCTGCGGCGGCGAGGTGGAATGCCTTGGCGGGCGGCTCGATCTAGTGGCGGCCTTTGCCGAGAAGCTGGACGAGGCGGGGATCGCGGTTGAGGAAACCGCGGGCGGCTTGAAAGTGGCGCGGAAGAACGGGCGGGTCTCGGCTATCGATGTGACCACCGAGCCGTTTCCGGGCTTTCCGACCGATCTGCAG
This sequence comes from Silicimonas sp., assembly GCA_050299835.1. Lineage (GTDB taxonomy): Bacteria > Pseudomonadota > Alphaproteobacteria > Rhodobacterales > Rhodobacteraceae > JAJDOD01. Next base: position 149,920 of record JBNKWP010000004.1, on the reverse strand, counting down.
GCGCAGATGATGGCTCTGCTGTGCACGGCGGACGGCGTGAGCCACCTGGAGGAGACGATCTTCGAGAACCGGTTTATGCATGCCCCTGAATTGTTGCGAATGGGCGCGGATGTGGAAATCCACGGGGGCATGGCGACGGTCACGGGCGTCGAGCGTCTGAAGGGCGCGCCGGTGATGGCGACGGATTTGCGGGCTTCGGTGTCTCTGATCCTGGCGGGACTGGCGGCTGAAGGGGAGACGGTGGTGAACCGGGTCTATCACCTGGACCGGGGCTATGAGCATGTCGAGGAAAAGCTGGGCGCGGTCGGTGCGAAGATCGAGCGGGTGCCGGGCGAATGACCGAAGATGCGCGGTTCGAAGACGGGGCGGAGCGGCCCCTGCGCCTGAAGGCGGAGGATGCCGCGGACGTCACGGTTATGGCCGCGCTGGTGCAGGATTCGGTTCTGCCCGCGAACGAAATGCGGTGGGATCGGGGGAAGCGGCGTTTTTTCTGCCTTCTCAACCGGTTCCGCTGGGAAGATAAACCGGCCGCGGAACGGCGAGGGCGCGATTTCGAGCGGGTACAGGCGCTTTTGGTGGTCGAGGATGTGCTGAAGGTGACCCAGCAGGGTCTGGGTACCCGCACGTCCGACACGGTGCTCTCCTTGCTGACCATCGCGTTCGAGCCGGGCGAGGATGGCATGGGTCGTCTGACCCTGACCTTTGCCGGGGACGGCGCCGTTGCGTTGGAGGTAGAGGCGGTGAATATCGTGCTTCAGGATGTGACGCGGCCCTACCGGTCCAATGCCGGCCGGTCGCCCGAGCATCCGGAGTGAGGCGCGTCGGCTCTTGAGCCGGTTGAGGCGGGGGGGTAAACCCGGCCTCCAAGGGGGCCAAGCCTATGCCGCAATTTCTGACAACCAGTGATCCCGAATTCGAGGCGCAGTTCGCCGCGCTTCTGTCTATGAAGCGCGAGGATGCGCCGGATGTGAATGCGACGGTGGCGGAGATCATCGCGGATGTACGAGCGCGGGGCGACGCGGCGCTGATCGAATACACCGCGAAGTTCGACCGGATCGAATTGACGCCGGAGACGCTGGCGATCCCGGACGCGGATATCGAGGCGGCGGTCGATGCGGTGACCGTCGAGGAATTCGAGGCCTTGAAACTGGCGGCGGCGCGCATCCGGGCCTATCACGAGCGGCAATTGCCGAAGGACGAGCGCTGGACCGATCAGACCGGCGCGATGCTGGGCTGGCGCTGGACGGCGATCTCCTCGGCCGGGCTTTATGTGCCGGGCGGGTTGGCGAGCTATCCGTCCTCGGTTCTGATGAACGCGATTCCGGCGGTCGTGGCGGGGGTCGAGCGTCTGAAGATGGTGGTGCCGACACCGGACGGGAAGTTGAACCCGGCGGTTCTTGCTGCGGCGCGGCTGGCGGGGGTCGACAAGGTCTATCGGATCGGCGGGGCGCAAGCGGTGGCGGCGCTGGCTTATGGCACGCAAACCGTTCGACCGGTGGACAAGATCACCGGGCCGGGCAATGCCTATGTCGCGGCGGCGAAGCGACAGGTCTTCGGGACCGTGGGGATCGACATGATCGCGGGTCCATCTGAGGTTCTGGTGATCGCGGATGAGGATAATGATCCGGACTGGATCGCGCTCGATCTGCTCAGTCAGGCCGAGCATGACGCCAGTGCGCAGTCGATCCTGATCACGACCGATATGTCCTTTGGGCATGAGGTTCAGAAGGCTGTGGAGGCGCGGCTGGAAACGCTGGAGCGCCGCGAGATCGCGGGCGCGAGCTGGCGCGACAACGGCGCGATCATCGTGGTGGAGAATCTGGGCGAGGCGGCGGCACTGGCCGACGATATCGCACCGGAGCATCTGGAGTTGTGCGTGGCCAATCCCGGCGCGCTGGCCGACAATATCACCCATGCGGGCGCGATATTCCTGGGCGCGTGGACGCCGGAAGCGATCGGCGATTACGTGGGCGGGCCGAACCACGTGCTGCCGACGGCGCGGTCGGCGCGATTCTCCTCCGGCCTGTCGGTGCTGGATTTCATGAAGCGGACGACCATTGCGGAGATGAAGCCGGGCGCACTGGCTGAAATCGGACCGGCGGCGGAGGTTCTGGCCAAAAGCGAGAGCCTGGAGGCGCACGGGTTGAGCGTTCGGGCGCGGCTGGACCGGCTGAACGAGTGAGGGTTCAAACCCTAACGAATCCTTAACGCAAGATTCCGGCAAGCCCCCGTCCTCCCACCCCTAGCTTGCGGGGCGGGTGGTGAAGGTGGGGTTAAGGCTCAACGACGTTCCGACGGAACCTGCGCCGACAGGTTTGGCTATCTTCGCGCCGTCAGCGCATTCGTCGCCCCGATCACGCGCACCACGCGGGTGGCTGCGAGGTCCTGTGCCGAAAGCGCCCGTCCCACGGTCAATTCGCGCGACTGCACGGTGGAGACGCGCCGCGTTCCATCGGGTGGCATGGCGCGGAAGACGAAGACCATCTCGCCATTGATCGGCTCATCGGATTGCGGGACCAGCGCGGCGTCGTACCAGCCTTGCGTCGGCGGCAGGCCGGTGGCGAAGACGATGGCGCCGGTGGGCGTGGGTTCGATCCTGAGCGAGGTGACGCGGGGCACGGGCCGGCGCGGATCGCTGTCATTGACGATGGCGGTCGTGGTTTCCTCCGCTTCGGAATTGCCGAACCAGTTGAACGGGTTGTACCGGCTCTCTGCCACGCGGCCGCAGGCCGTCAGGCCGATGCTTGCCACCAATACCAAGATCACTCCGCGAGACATCTCACCCGCCCCCTGTTTTGACGTCTTCCCTGCTAACCGAAAGCGCGGCTCAAGAAAAGCGCGTCTGGACCTGAGCGAAAGAAGACCCTAACTGACGGGCATGGCCAGTGCAGCATTTGAAGAGATTGCCGAGACCTTCGATTTCCTCGACGACTGGGAGGATCGGTATCGGCATGTGATCGATTTGGGCAAGGCAATGGACCCTCTGCCCGAAAGCCAACGCATCCCGGCGACCAAGGTGGAGGGCTGCGCCTCCCAGGTCTGGCTGGTGCCCCAGATCGAGGGGCAGGGGCCGGAGGCGCGGTTCACCTTTCACGGCGAAAGTGATGCGATGATCGTGCGCGGGCTGATCGCGGTGCTGATCGCGCTTTATGACGGGCTTTCAGTGGGTGAGGTTCTGCGCGTGGACGCACAGGCGGAGCTTGCACGCCTTGGTCTGGACGAACACCTGTCGGCTCAACGCTCCAACGGGGTGCGGGCGATGGTGCAGCGGATACGCGATATCGCGGAGGCGGCGCAGTCCGAATAGGCGCGGAACGTGGCCGAGCGTTGTTTGAGGCCCGGCAGGATCGTGGCCACAGTCAGGGCGTAGCCGAAGATCACGATCATGTGGGCATAGTCGAGGACAGCCATTTCCATAACCGCCGGAAGATCGGGGCCTTGCTGCGCCACGGGCGTGAGCGACATGACGATATCTGCGAATGCGGTCTTGTCGGTGGGAATGCCGGTGGTCAGCGGCGAGGCCATAAAGGTCTGGGACGAGGGGATCAGGGACAGGATCTGGGACAGGGGCATCTGGACACTCACATAAAGAACAACTGAGTGATCTTTTCCCAAAATTTTATTTAAGAACCCTTAAGCCGTCCCTTTGCCAAAGGATGTGACGTAGCGTTCGAGATCTCCATAGCCGGTGAATCGCCGCTCGAAGGCGAGGCCGAGGCGGCGGGCGCAGTCCTGAGCCTTTGCCGTGAGGGCGGGGTCGTCGGTCTGGGCCTGGTAGACCAGTTTCTCATAATTGCCGAAATAGGCGTCTCGCAGCTCCGGGTGGCGGTCGAGGCCGAGTGGTTCCCAGACGAAGGCGTCGAACTGACGGGCGAGGAAGTCGGTCAGGTAGAAGGCGGTGAACTCATCCTCGGCGCGGGCGGCGAAGGCCTCGGTGCCCTCGAAGAAGGCGTAGCAATGGGGGCCGGGGAGCATCTCGACGCTCAGGTCTTTCGCGGCTTTCTCCAGTAGTCCCCCGGTGCCGCAATCGGCATAGGCGAGGAAGATTCGGTCATAGCCTGTCGCGCCGGCGATGGCGTCGCGGACGGCGGGTACGATCCGGTCGGGGTGGTTGTGCAGGATCGCGGGCAGGCATTGCAGGTCGATATGCGAGAATTGCGCGGTGACGGCGAGGATCTCGCGGGCCAGCGCCCCGCAGGCGAGGATCAGGACGCGGGCGTTGCCCTGCGGCTTAAGACCATTCTCGGTCAGTTCGCTATCCAGGGGCGGCTTCATTCGGTGACGCCATATCGGTCGAGCAGGGCCTCCGCAATGTCCTGCACCGCTGCGCGGGCGGTCTTCGTGTCGACCTTGGCGATGTCATGAAGCGCGATCATGGCTTCCGATCCGGTCGCGGCGGTGAGGGCGGTGACCAGTTTCCTGCGGCGTGGTTTCGTCAGTCCCGCACCTTCGAGGGCGGCGTTGAACATGTCAACGCGCCGCGCCCCGCGCCGGTCGCCGGGGCCGTTGGCCACCCAGGCGTCGAGGTTGCGGGCGAGGAACTGGCGGAAGGCGGCTTCGTGCGCGACCGAGAGGTCGAAGATGTAGAGGCTGACGGCAAGGGTGCGGGCGCGAGGTGTGGCGGCACCTGCCACGACCTTATCGAAGGGGAGGACTTCGACGGCGAGACCGGCTTCGCTGGCAAGGACCTGGGGGTCGGAGAAGTAACGATAGGCGGTGGCGCGCGAGATGCCTTCTTCTGCCGCGGCGGCCGCCACGGTGACGGCTTCGCCCCTTTGCATCAGGGTGCGCGCGCCCGACAGGATCGCTTCGCGGGTGCGATGTTTCTTGCTGGTGGTGGCGTCCATACGAATTTCCAAAATTAGACACTTGTCTCAAAATGAGACATGTGTATCATAATGGATGATGAGACATGTTGCAATGGAGGACGATTCGGATGACCGCGCAAAGGCCAAGAACTTATGACGTTCTGGGGAACGTTCTGAAATTTCATGCCTTTCCCGAGGAAGTGGGTGGGAAATATTGCCTGGTGGAGGCCATCGTCGGCAAGGGCGTTGGTGCGCCGCCGAACCACCACGCGGGCGAGACGGAGGCGTTCTATGTCCTCGACGGCGAGGTCGGGTTCATGGTGAACGGCGAGGAGTTCGTTGCGAAGGCGGGCGATCATGTGGCGATCCCGGATGGCGCGGTTCATGCCTTCAGCGGGATTGCCGAGCGGTCGCGGATGCTGATCCTGAACGCGCCGGGGCAGATGCATGACGACTTCTTCACCGGTGTGGGCAAGCCATTGCCGGAAGGGGCAACCGAGCCTTTGCCACCGGAGGGGCCGCCGGATGTGCCTGCGCTGGTGGCGTTTGCGGAGAGGACCGGCATGACGATCCTGGTTCCGGAGGGTGCCGAGGGCTAGGTTGGAGGCTCTCTGCCCCGGACCTGATCCGGGGCCTCTGGCCAAGTCGATGAGGCCCCGGATCAAGTCCGGGGCGCATGGAGCCTGTTTGAAACTGGCTTAGCCCGCCGCCATCTGGTTGTGTTTGCGGGCCATGAAATCCTTGGCCATCTCGACCGCAACGGCGGCGTCGCGGCAATAGCCGTCCGCGCCGATGGCCTTGCCGAATTCCTCGTTCAGGGGCGCGCCGCCGACAAGGATGATATAGTCGTCGCGGATGCCCTGTTCGACCATCGCGTCGATCACGACCTTCATATAGGGCATGGTCGTGGTCAGAAGCGCCGACATGCCGAGGATGTCGGGCTGGAACTCGTTGATCGCCTCGACATAGTTTTCGACCGGGTTGTTGATGCCGATGTTCAGCACTTCGAAGCCCGCGCCTTCCATCATCATCGTGACCAGGTTCTGGCCGATGTCGTGGATGTCGCCCTTGACGGTGCCGATCACCATCTTGCCGATGGTGGGCGCGCCGGTCTCCGCCAGAAGCGGTTTCAGGATCGCCATGCCAGCCTTCATCGAACCTGCGGCGAGCAGCACTTCGGGCACGAAGAGGATACCGTCGCGGAAGTCCTTGCCGACGATGGTCATGCCGCCGACCAGCGCCTCGGTCAGGACCTTGTATGGGGCCCAGCCGCGATCGAGCAGGATATGGGTGCCCTCCTCGATCTCTTCCTTCATGCCGTCATAGAGATCGTCATGCATTTGCTGGACGAGTTCGTCGTCCTCCAACTCGCTGAGGATGATATCGTCGTCTTCGTCCGCCATGCCTAACCTCCGGCCCCCGAAACAGATTTGGGTTGCCCCGATTTACGAGGAATTGCGGCGGATTCAAACGCCGATTTGCGACTTAACGATTAACGGGGGCGACTTGCTGCGAAGAATGTGCGTGAAAAGGTCCTGCATTTTCGGGGCAGTGCGGGAGGCGCTTGCATTTGTTCCTTATTTGTTCTCAAGATGGCGGATGGTGTCGTTTTCCCGCACTCCCGGCCGCGCTGCGCTGAACAACCCGTCCGGGCGGTTCGAGCCCTATGGGCGGGAGGAGGTGGATGACGGTTGGGATCGCGACGAGGAGCTGCCGCCGCTGAGGACCGAGGTGGCGGAGGAAGCGCCGAAGCGCATCATCACGAAGAACCGGTCGCCCGATATCTCGTTCAACCGCTCGATCAATCCCTATCGGGGGTGCGAGCATGGCTGCATCTATTGCTTCGCGCGGTCGACCCATGAGTATCTGGGTTACTCGCCGGGGCTGGATTTCGAGACGCGGCTGGTGGCGAAGCCGTCCGCGCCCGAGTTGCTGGATCGGGAGTTGCGGGCGAAGGCCTACGTGCCGGAGGAGATCGCGATGGGGACGAATACCGACCCCTATCAGCCGATCGAGAAGGAACGGCGGATCATGCGGCGGGTGCTGGAGGTGCTGCAGGCGCATCGGCATCCGGTGGCCGTGGTGACCAAGGGGACGCTGATCGAGCGGGATATCGACATTCTGGGGGAGATGGGCCGGGCCGGTCTGGCGCGGGTCGGGATCAGCGTGACGACGCTGGATGCGGGGCTGGCGCGGAAGATGGAGCCTCGGGTGCCGTCGCCCGCGCGGCGGCTGGCCACGATCCGGCGGCTGACGGAGGCGGGCTGTCCGGTCCGGGTGATGGCCGCGCCGATGGTGCCGGCGCTGACGGATCACGAGTTGGAGGCGATTCTGCAGGCGGGGCGGGATGCAGGTGCGGTGGCGGCAGGCTGGATCATGCTGCGCCTGCCGCATGGGGTGTCGGACCTGTTCCGGGACTGGCTGGAAGAGCACTTCCCGGACCGGGCGGGGCGCGTCATGGGGCGGGTGCGGGAATTGCATGGCGGCAAGGATTACGACCCCGATTGGGGGAAGCGGCTGACGGGCGAGGGGCTGTTCGCGGAGATGGTGAAACAGCGCTTCGAGGTGGCGCGGAGGCGGCTGGGGCTGGCGCGGGAGTTGCCGCCGCTCAGGTGCGACCTCTTTCGGGTGCCGCCACGGGCGGGGGATCAGTTGTCGCTTTTCGGGTGAGGGGAACGAGCGGGGCCGTCAAAATCCTGCCGGAATCCCTCTTTATTCCGTCCTCCATGAGCATGGCCTTGATCTTCGGGTGCCTTTGGGTGCTGGTCGCGTCGATTGTCGCGTTCCTGCCGATGCGGCGGCAATATGCGCCCGGCCTCGCATTGCTGGTGCTGGCACCGGGGCTCTTGGGCTGGATTGCTGTGGAGCATGGTGGTGGGGTCATGGTATTCGGATTGTTCGCTTTTGTGTCGATGTTCCGCAATCCGCTGATCTTCCTCATCCGTTATGTGCGCGGAGAGCGCCCGGAGGTGCCGCGATGACGGTTTCGCTGATGGCGGCGATGGCCTGGCTGGTGCTGGCCAATGTGACGGGGATGTTTCCGTCGAAGCACAAGCACTGGCCGCAGGCCTATGCGCTGATCGCGGTGGGCTTGCCGATTCTGGCCTGGGTCTTTTGGGAGAACGGCGTCTGGCTTGGTCTTCTGGTGCTGTTGGCGGCCTGTTCGGTGCTACGCTGGCCGCTGCGGTTCCTGATGCGCTGGCTAAGGCGGAGAGCCTTGGGAGAGGCCTAGGGGCGCTGCCCCCTCTTCTCCTTCGGACACCCTGCGCGTTCGCGCGTTCGCGGCTGAAAAGGTCCCCCGGACCTTTTCCGAGGCGCCGCTCACCCCCGGAGTATTTTTAACAGGATGATGGGCAATTTGAATCAAATTGTGCCCGTCAGGCCTGAATGCTAGCCGGGGGCATGGGATTGCTTGATGGATACGAGCCGCGCGGGCGGCTGGCGGAAGGGCGCGATTTGTCGGGACTGACATGGCTCCGGGTCGGCGGGCCTGCGGAGTGGTTTTTCCTGCCGGCGGATGAGGAGGACCTTGCGGGGTTTCTTGGCGCGCTGCCCGCAGAGGTGCCGATGTTTCCGATGGGCGTGGGATCGAACCTGATCGTGCGCGACGGTGGCGTGCGCGGTGTGGTCGTCAGGTTGGGCCGGGCTTTTTCGGGTGTGGAGATTGAAGGCAACCGGGTGATCGCCGGGGCGGCGGCGCTCGATGCTGCCGTGGCGAGGACGGCGGCGGAGGCGGGGCTGGACCTGACTTTCTTGCGGACCATTCCGGGGGCCATCGGCGGTGCGGTGCGGATGAATGCCGGGTGCTACGGGTCCTATGTGGCCGATCATCTGGTGAGCGCGGATTTGGTGTTGCGCGACGGGTCGCGGGCGTCGCTGATGCGTGACGATCTGCGCTTTGCCTACCGGTCGAGCGAGATTCCGCCGGGGGCGGTGATCGTTCGGGCGGTCTTTCAGGCCGACGCCGGGGAGCCAGAGGTTCTTGTGGCGCGGATGGAGGATCAGTTGGCGCGGCGGGATGCAAGCCAGCCGACGAAGGAGCTGACGGCGGGGTCGACTTTCAGGAATCCTGCGGGTTTTTCGTCCACGGGCAAGTCGGATGACACCCATGAACTGAAGGCCTGGTCGGTGATCGACGCGGCGGGGATGCGCGGCGCGCGGCGCGGGGGCGCGCAGATGTCGCCCAAGCATCCGAATTTTCTGGTCAATACCGGGGGCGCCACGGCGGCCGATCTGGAAGGTCTGGGCGAGGAAGTGCGGGAAAGGGTGTTCGCGCATTCGGGAATCAGGTTAGAGTGGGAGATCATGAGGGTCGGCGAACCGGCCCCTTGAGGCAGCAATGAAATCGCACGGGGCAAAACCCGGGCAGCAATACAGGTCAAGACGGGTATGTCGAGCAGGGCAACCCCGACAGTGACGGTCCTGATGGGCGGCCCCTCGGCTGAGCGCGAGGTGTCCCTGTCCTCCGGGCGCGAATGCGCCGCCGCACTGCGGGAGGCTGGATACAATGTGAGCGAACTGGATGCGGGCGCGGATGTCGCGACGCGCCTTGCGGCTGCGCGTCCGGATGTCGTCTTCAATGCGCTGCATGGCCGCTGGGGCGAGGATGGCTGTGCGCAGGGCATTCTTGAGTGGCTGCGCATTCCCTATACCCATTCCGGGGTTCTGGCCTCGGCCCTGGCGATGGACAAGACGCGGACGAAGGCGGTGTTCGAAGCGGCTGGGATCCCGGTTATGCCGTCGCTCATTCGTGACAAGGTGGAGATCGTCGCGGGGCATGTGATGGCGCCGCCTTACGTGGTGAAACCGAATAACGAGGGATCATCTGTCGGGATCTATATCGTGCATGAGTCGGCCAACGGGCCGCCGATGATCTTGGACGACATGCCGGAACGTTTGATGGTGGAGGCCTATGTGCCCGGACGCGAGCTGACCGTCAGCGTCATGGGCGACCGGGCGCTTTGCGTGACCGAGATCGTGACGGCGGGCTGGTACGACTATCATGCGAAATATGCGACAGGCGGGTCGTCTCATGTGGTGCCCGCCGAGGTGCCTGACGAGATTACGGAGGCCTGTCTGGCGCAGGCCAAGACCGCGCATGAGGTCCTGGGCTGCCGGGGCGTGAGCCGGACGGATTTTCGCTGGGATGACAGCCGGGGGCTGGCGGGCCTGTTCGCGCTGGAGACCAATACGCAGCCGGGGATGACGCCGACTTCGCTGGTGCCGGAGCAGGCGGCGCAGTTGGGGATCAGCTTCCCCGAGCTTTGCGACTGGATCGTGAAGGACGCCTCATGCGACAGGTGAGGGAGTATCAGAAGCGGCTTCTGCCCGACACCGAACGGAAAGTGCGGAAGAAGAAGCCGCGCGTGAAGCGCGACCCGGCGCCGTCGCGTCTGTCCTACAAGCTGAACCGGCTTTTCATGCGGGGCGGCGTGAAGCTGTTCCTGCGCTATGGGCTTCCGGTTCTGATCCTTGCCAGTGTCGCGGCCTTCTGGGCCTCCGATCCGGTGCGGGTGCAGGAGGCCAAGGACCGGTTCGCGGAACTGAGGCGGCAGGTCGAGGAGCGGCCCGAGTTCATGGTGCGGATGATGGCGGTGGAGAATGCCTCCTCCCCGGTCAGCGCGGATGTGCGTGAGGTGCTGTCGCTCGATTTCCCGGTATCGTCCTTCGATCTCGACCTCGACGAGCTGCGCGACCGGATCGAGGAACTGGATGCTGTGGCATCGGCCTTCGTGCATGTGCGCGGCGGGGGCGTGCTGACGGTGACGGTGACCGAGCGGGTTCCGGCGGCGGTCTGGCGCAATGACGACGGGTTGGAACTGATCGATCCGGAAGGGCATCGCGTGGTCGGGCTGGCAAGCCGGGTGGAACGCCCCGAACTGCCGCTTGTCGTGGGCAAGGGCGCCGACGCGGCGGTGGGTGAGGCGCTTGAGCTTTTCGCCGCCGCCGGGCCGATCGCGGACCGTCTGCGCGGGTTTCTGCGCGTGGGCGAGCGGCGCTGGGACGTGGTGCTGACGCAGGATCAGCGGATCCTGCTGCCGGAAGTGGGCGCGTTGCAGGCGCTGTACCGGGTGATCGCGCTGGACGGGACGCAGGATTTGCTGGCGCGCGATATCTCGGTGGTCGACTTTCGCAATCCGCAGCGGCTGGTGGTGCGGCGCGGCAATAGCGGGATCGACGGGTTGTTCGAGACAGATTTCATTTTGGACGAGGGCGAATAGGCAATGAGTGATCTTTACGAGGCACAGCGCTCCATGCGGGCGATGCGGCGGGCGGCGATCCAGCGGGGCGTGGTCGCCATTCTCGACGTGGGAACCTCGAAGATCGCTTGTCTGGTTCTGCGCTTCGACGGGCGGACGCGGATTCAGGAGGGCGAGGGGATCGGTGCGATGGCCGGGCAGACCCAGTTCCGGGTGATCGGCGCGTCCACCACGCGGTCGCGCGGCATCGAACTGGGCGAAACCTGCGCGGTACAGGAGACCGAGCGGGCCATCCGCACCGCTGTCCAGGCGGCGCAGAAGATGGCGAATACGCGGGTGGATCACGTGATCGCCTGTCTGTCCGGAGGGCAGCCCCGGTCCTATGGGCTGGCGGGCACGGTGAATGTCGAGACCGACGTGGTGTCGGAACAGGACGTGGCCCGTGTTCTGGCGTCGTGCGATGTGCCGGATTACGGCGCCGAACGGGAGGTTTTGCACGCGCAGCCGGTGAATTTCGCGCTGGACCATCGCTCGGGGCTGATCGACCCGCGGGACCAGATCGGGCAGCGGCTGGCCTGTGACATGCATCTTCTGACCGTGGACCGGGCGGTGATCGAGAACCTGATCTATTGCCTGAAGCGCTGTGACCTGGAGCTCGCCGGCGTTGCGAACTCGGCTTATGTCTCCGGCATGGCGGCGCTGGTGGAGGACGAGCAGGAACTGGGTGCAGCTTGTATCGACATGGGCGGCGGCACGACCGGGCTGTCGATCTTCATGAAAAAGCACATGATCTATGCCGACGCCGTGCGGCTCGGCGGGGATCATGTGACGCAGGATATCTCCAAGGGGTTGCAGGTGTCGCTGGCGGTGGCGGAGCGGATCAAGACATTCCATGGCGGCGTCGTGGCGACCGGCATGGACGACCGGGAGATGATCGAGATCGGCGGCGAGACCGGCGACTGGGAGCATGATCGGCGGACGGTGAGCCGGGCGGAGCTGATCGGGATCATCCGGCCCCGGATCGAGGAGATTCTGGAGGAGGTGCGCCAGCGTCTCGACGCCGCCGGGTTCGAGCATCTGCCGTCTCAGCAGATCGTCCTGACGGGAGGCGCGAGCCAAATCCCCGGGCTCGATACGCTGGCACCGAAGGTGCTCGGCCAGCAGGTGCGGGTGGGGCGGCCCTTGCGGGTGCATGGTCTGCCGCAGGCGGCGACGGGCGCGGCCTTTGCCGGATCGGTCGGGTTGTCGCTGTTCGCGGCGCATCCGCAGGACGAATGGTGGGATTTCGAGATGCCGTCGGAGATGGGCGCACCGCGTTCGCTGAGGCGGGCGGTGAAGTGGTTCAAGGACAACTGGTGATGCGCGGCCTTGCCCTGCTGTGCCTGGTGATGGCGGGTTTTGCAGCGACGGCGCAGGAGCGGATCGCGCCGGAAGAGTTTCTGGCGATTGCCAATGGCAAGACACTGACGTTTCATGATCTGAAATCGAAGTCGCTGGTGGGCGTTGAGGAATATCTGAGTCCGAGACTGTCGGTCTGGCGCCGGGCGGGCGGTGAGTGCGTCTATGGCACGATCACGATTGAAACAGATCAGCTTTGCTTTCTCTATGACGATGAGCCAAGTGAGAAAGCCTGCTGGTGGACGTTCCGCCGCGATGAGACGCTTCTGGTTCTGTCGGCCAACACCGGTGAAATCCAGGAAGTGGTGGAGATTTCGGAGGAGCCTTTGGGCTGTCCGATGTTGCCGTCCGCATGATGCAGCTTCTGGCGGAAACAGGCTCAGTTTCCGGACGCACGATCTCCGCGCCGAAGCGGCGAATTTTCCGCGACGACCTGAACCGAATCTGTTAAGTTATCCACAAGGCTCGAAAAAGGGCCACGAGGCGGCGAGCAGACCCCTCCGATTGTAGAGCACAACTATCGCGTGTGAATTTTGCGCGGTACAATGGACCGTATCTGTGAAGATTGTGGGCTAAACCCGCGACAATACACAGGATATTGCGAATGGCTCTATATGAAGCGGAGGGCAGACAAAAAATCGCCATATTTCGTGGTTTCGGGGCCGAATCGGGGTGACCTGAGGTCGGGATTTCGTTAATGTCCCATCACCCCAATTAGGCCCGTAGAGCCGGGACAGAAAGCGCCTCTGCCCGGTGGCGTGCGAGAAAAAAGATACAGGCGGAAGAACCCATGACGTTGAATTTGATGATGCCAACCCACGAAGAGTTGAAACCTCGGATTACGGTCTTCGGTGTCGGTGGTGCCGGCGGCAATGCCGTCAACAATATGATTGAAAAGCAATTGGAAGGGGTCGAATTCGTCGTGGCGAATACCGACGCCCAGGCGCTTCAGCAATCGAACGCATCGACCAAGATACAGATGGGTGTGAAGGTGACCGAGGGGCTGGGCGCCGGGGCGCGTCCCTCTGTCGGCGCTGCCGCGGCAGAGGAGACGATTGAAGAAATCGTGGATCACCTGGCCGGTGCGCATATGTGCTTCATCACCGCTGGCATGGGCGGCGGGACCGGGACGGGTGCCGCGCCGATCATCGCGCAGGCGGCCCGTGAGCTTGGTGTGCTCACCGTGGGCGTCGTGACAAAGCCCTTCCAGTTCGAGGGTGCCAAGCGGATGCGCCAGGCGGAAGAGGGCGTCGAGGCGCTGCAGAAGATGGTCGATACACTGATCATCATTCCGAACCAGAACCTGTTCCGGCTGGCCAATGAGAAGACGACCTTCACCGAGGCGTTCTCGATGGCCGACGACGTTCTGCACCAGGGTGTGAAGGGCGTGACTGACCTGATGGTGCGTCCGGGCCTGATCAATCTTGACTTCGCGGACGTGCGCGCCGTGATGGACGAGATGGGCAAGGCGATGATGGGCACGGGCGAGGCCGAGGGCGACGATCGCGCGGTTCAGGCTGCCGAGAAGGCGATTGCCAATCCGCTTCTGGACGAAATCAGCCTGAAGGGCGCGAAAGGCGTTCTGATCAACATCACCGGCGGCGACGACCTGACGCTGTTCGAACTCGACGAGGCGGCGAACCGCATTCGCGAAGAGGTCGATCCGGATGCGAATATCATCGTCGGCTCCACGATGGAAAGCTCGATGCAAGGCAAAATGCGCGTCAGCGTTGTGGCGACCGGTATCGACGTGGTCATGGCAGCCGCGACTCCGCCGGTGCGGTCAACGCCGGTGGAAGCGGTCGCGCCTCAACCTGCGCCCGAACCGCAGCCGGACGTGGTGGAGTACCCTGCCGCCGTGGCGGCTCAGGAGAGCGAACCGAGCCTGCTGGAGCGGATGGAACCGCGTCCCGCGGTTGCCGATGACGGCCTGCCGCCGCCGGCCTATCAACCCGCACCGCAGCACGCCGAGGCAGCCCGCCCGGCACCCGGAACGCCGACGCCTGAAGCGATTGCGCGTCTGGAGCGTCTGACGGGGCGGGTGCCCGGCTCGATGGCCAATCACAGTTCGGCTGCCGCCGAACCGGGGATGCAGCGCGAGGCAGCGTCCTCTGAGCATGAGCGTCCGCGTTTCGGGATCAACACGCTGATCAACCGGATGTCCGGTGCGACCGAAGGGGCCGTGCGCCAGCAACCTCCGGTCAGCCGGGATCAGGCAGGTCACGGTGGATCGCACGAAGATCAGGAGCGGATTGAAATTCCGGCGTTCCTGCGGCGTCAGGCCAACTGACGCTGCAAGAGCCTTTCACTCCCTGTGGGCCGGCGAAAGCTGGCCCTTCTTTTTTGTGACTGGCAACAATCGCCGGAAATGCCCGGAGATGGTTTACAATTTTAGTAGTTTGAGGATGAACGGTACATAAACAACCTCAATAGCGCCCCACTTTCGACACCCTCATTAACGAATGTCCTCCCCGGTGCCGTGCGCCATGTTGTTTCTTGTGCGAAGGGGAAGACAATGTTCAGAAGTGGCTTCGGAACGCGCTTGAAGCGTTTCAGGAAAGATGAAGAGGGATCCCTCATCATTTTTTCCATGTTTATTTTCTTGACGATGATCATCTTCGGCGGGATCGCCGTGGACCTGATGATGTACGAGAACCGACGGACTCACGTCCAGAACGCGACGGACCGTGCGGTGCTTGCGGCGGCAAACCTTCGCCAGACCGTTACGGCCAAAGAAGTTGTGAAGGACTACCTGGCCAAAGTCGGAATTCGGGTCGATGACGACGATATCGCGGTCAAGGAAGTCGGCGCGATGCCGGTGGTCACGGGGCGCCAGGTGGCAGTCAGGGTCGAGGCGAAATCGCCCACCATGCTTATGAACATGATCGGAATCGACTGGCTGCCCTATAGCGGTGCCTCAGAAGCCGAACAATCGATCAACGATGTGGAAGTGTCCCTGATCCTGGATATTTCGGGGTCGATGGGCAATCCGTCATCGAAACTGGAAAATATGCAGCAGGCCGCATCCGATTTCGTCGATGGTGTTCTGGAAGGGGCAGATGACAACCGCGTTTCCCTGTCGCTGGTTCCCTATTCCACGCAGGTGTCGGCCGGTCCTGCCCTGCTCGACCAGTTGGTCACTGAGCATGATCACGAATTTTCCCATTGCGTGAACTTCGAGGAAGCGGATTTCGACACGACGGCAATACAACGCTGGCGCCCGGTCACCGATGAAGATGGCAACGTTGTCGAAAATGCGGACGGCAGCGAAGTCTGGGAGCCGATCCCGCTGTCGCAAACGGCCAGTTTCGATCCGTGGAACGGCTGGTACAGCCGCAGCTTGAGCAACAAGGTTTGCAGGGATGAAAGCTACGTGGACATCCTGCCCTGGTCCAACGACGCGGAAGCTCTGAAGAATCAGATCGACGATTTCACCGCCGACGGCAACACCTCCATCGACGTTGCGATGAAATGGGGCACGGCGCTGCTCGACCCGTCGATGCGGCCGACGCTGAACGCGCTTGAGGCGGATGGAGACGACGGCATTCCGATCGATTCCGAGTTCACCGTGCGCCCGCGCGATCATGATTACGAAGATGTTCTGAAATTCATCGTGCTGATGACCGACGGGATCAACACCGACCAGTTCTATCTCGATGACGAATCGAAAGAGGGCATGAGCGACTGGTACTACGATGTCTCAAGTGGCGACTATAAGGTTCGCGTGGAAGACAATGGCAATGTCTACTGGTGGGATGCAACCGACCGTCAATGGGAATCCGACGCTCCGGAGGAAAGCGAACGTCTGACCAAGCTGGAAATGTGGAACTCCATGCGGATGCGCTGGCGGGCCTATAACGGCTACTACTACCGCACTGGTCAGGCGAGCGACTTCTACAACGAGATGGGAGCTTATGGTCCGTACTATAATAGCGGTCCCCGATACGTGATCCCGGCGCAGTCCAGCTATCCCAATGAAGATTCCAAGGATCAGCGCCTGTCGCGAATCTGCACGCAGGCCAAGAACGCTGGTATCGTGGTCTTCACGATCGGGTTCGAGGTGACGGATGCCTCCGCTGCGGTGATGGAAGCCTGCGCGTCTTCCGAGCAGCACTTCTATCGGGTGCAGGGCCAGGACATCCAGTATGCCTTCGCCTCTATCAAAAACCAGATCAACCAGTTGAAGCTGACACAATGATCGGTCTTGTACATAAGCTGGGCCGGACGCTGCGCGCGTTCGGCCTGTCCGAAAAAGGGGTCGCGACGGTCGAATTCGTCGTGGTCTTCCCATTCTTCGTGGGCGTGTTCCTTGGGGCCTATGAGGTCGCCATCATGAACATTCGTGCCGTCATGCTGGAACGGGCCACCGATATCGCGGTGCGCGAAATCCGGCTCTCCGGCGGCTCGGAAGTGAAGCATGACGATGTCCGCAAGACCATTTGTACCTATGCCATGCTGGTCTCGAATTGCGAAGAAGTGACGAAGATCGAACTGACACGGGTGGACCGCGACACCTGGACCGTCAACCTGCAGGATGACGTGGACTGCCGTGACCGGACGGATGAGATCAAGCCGCCCAAGAACTTCGTGAACGGGACGGAAAACGACTACATGCTGATCCGGGTCTGCGCAGTGGTGGATTCCATCTTCCCCAGCTTCGGTGTCGGGCGTTCGATCCCGAAGGACGAACTGGGCGGCTATGTGCTGATCTCCAATTCCGTCTTCGTGAACGAGCCGAGTTAAGGGAAGGGTACTGACATGTCGATCAAGGGTTTGTTCAGAAGAACCGTTCACGACGAGCGCGGGAGTTTCTCTGTTGAGGCGATCCTGATGTTCCCGATGCTCGTCTGGGGTTTCATGGCGATGTACGTGTTCTTCGAAGGGTTGCGCGAGAGCAATATCAACCTGAAGGCCACCTATTCGATCGCGGATGTGTTGTCGCGCGAAACCGAGGATATCAACCAGATCTACCTCAACAACATGAACAAGATCTACGCCTGGCTGGCACGGGCACCGGAAACTCCGCGGATGCGGGTGACGGTCGTGAAGTGGGACGAGGCAACCGAAACCCATCAGAAATGGTGGTCCGAAGGTGTCGGGATGGAGGGCCTTGAAGAGGAGGATATCGCCGAGGTCATAACTCCCTATGTCCCGATCATGGCGGACCAGGCACATGCGATCGTGGTTGAAACCTGGGTGACCTATGAGCCGATCATGGACATCCCGATCTTCCCGATCGGCATGCAGGAAACCGGTATCTACAACATCGTCGTGACCATGCCGCGCTTTGCCGGTCAGCTTGACTGGGAAGGGCATGGCGACGGAACCGGGTCGGAACATGATGACGGTGTGGTGGAAGATGACACCGACGTTTGATGCTGATCGCTCCAGATCGAATCACGTTTGAGGAAACCGGCATCAGCCGGTTTTTTCATTTTAAGGCAATGGTTTGCAGTGGCGCGACGGCCCGCTCGGCGGCGATTCGCCTAAGCTGGAATCGCATGTTTCAGGATGTTGCAATGATTGTGTTGAGGGTTTCTGCAACTGCGAATACATCGCTAGGGCCGGTGGGGAAACCGGTGGAAGACAAGGCGATCCTTTTGCAGACGACATTGAAATCATCCGTGACTTTCTCGGGCACCGGACTTCACACCGGGCGTCCCGTCCGTCTGACAATCCATCCTGCCTCGGCGGAATACGGCATCTGGTTCAAGCGGACGGATATTTCAGATCGCAACCCGATGATCCCGGCCCGGTGGGATTCGGTGAGCAATACCGACCTGAACACCCGCATTTCCAATTCCGACGATGTCGCCGTTTCGACCGTCGAACATCTGATGGCGGCGCTTGCGGGCTGCGGCATCCACAACGCTCTGGTCGAGATCAACGGACCGGAAGTGCCCTTGCTGGACGGATCGTCGGCGCCCTTCGTCTCGGCGCTTCTGTCGCGCGGGGTGCGCCGGCTGGACGCGCCGGTGCGGGCGATCCGCATTCTCAAGCCGGTCAGCGTGGAACATGGGGGCGCGGTCGCGTCGCTTGAGCCTTCCGACGAGCTGGAGATCGGCTTCGAGATCGAGTTTTCCGACAGTGTCATCGGCCATCAGGAAAAACGCCTGAACATGGCAAACGGCGCGTTTGTGCGCGAGCTTTGCGACAGCCGCACCTTCTGCCGCAGTGCGGATATCGATGCGATGCGGGACCGTGGTCTGATCGTGGGCGCGTCGGTGACGAGTGCCGTTGTGGTCGATGGCGACAAGGTTGTGACGCCGGGCGGCATGCGCCACGCGGATGAGCCGGTGCGGCACAAGATGCTGGACGCGCTTGGTGACCTGGCCCTGGCTGGGGCGCCGGTTCTGGGCCGTTATACGGGACGCCGCGCAGGTCATGCCATGACCAACCGGCTGTTGCGTGCGCTTTTCGCCGATCCTTCTGCTTATGAGATGATCGAGTGCGATGCAGACACGGTGGCCCGTCTGCCCGGTTCCGGGCTGCGCCGGGCCGACAGTGTCGGGATTGCCGCCTGATCGGAGCGGTGCCGCGTTCATCAAAACACGTTTTGCTGGCAGATCTTATATGCTACCACGCGGATTGTTACCGGTGGTGAGGGTCTTAATGCGGACGAAACTCAGGGAAGCGTGGAGCTTGCGGGCGTTGATTGCCATGTTGGCATTCGGGTTTCTTGCGGCTTGCGGCGGTGGTGAAGAGGCCGTGCCGCTGGACAACTTCTCGGCGGAAGAGATTTACAAGCGCGCCGAGTTTCAGCTCGAAGACGGTGAGCCGGACGATGCGGCGCGTCTCTTCGGAGAAGTCGAGCGCCTTTATCCCTATTCCGAATGGGCCAAGCGGGCGCTGGTCATGCAGGCCTTCGCCTATCATCGCGATCGGGACTACGAATCCGCGCGGGGCGCTGCGGAGCGGTATCTGACGACTTTTCCCGGTGACGAGGACGCGGCCTGGGCGCAGTACCTGCTGGCGCTGTCCTATTACGACCAGATCGACGATGTGGGGCGAGACCAGGGCCTGACGATGCAGGCGCTGCAGGAATTGAGGAAGGTGATCGAGGAATATCCCGAGAGCGATTATGCCCGCTCTGCCATCCTGAAATTCGATCTGGCCTTCGACCACCTAGCGGCCAAGGAAATGGAGGTCGGGCGCTATTACCTCAAGCGCGGGCATTACCTTGCGGCGATCAACCGTTTCCGTGTCGTGGTCGAGGATTTCCAGACCACCAGCCACACCGCCGAGGCCCTGTTCCGCCTGATCGAAGCGTATCTGTCGCTGGGGCTGAACGAGGAGGCGCAGACGGCGGGGGCGATCCTGGGGCACAATTTCCAGTCGACCGACTGGTATCAGGACAGCTACGCGCTGTTGACCGGGCGCGGATTGCGGGCAGAGCCCGCTGGCGACAACTGGCTACGGGCGGTCTATCGGCAGACCGTGCGTGGCGAGTGGCTCTGACGGTCCCATGCTGAGAAGTCTCGACATCCGGGACATGCTTATCATCGACAAGCTGGTGCTTGATTTTCAGCCCGGTCTCAACGTGCTGACCGGGGAGACCGGGGCGGGCAAATCCATATTGCTGGACGCATTGGGCTTCGTGCTTGGCTGGCGCGGGCGGGCGGAGCTTGTGCGCGAGGGAGCCGAGCAGGGGGAAGTGACGGCGGAGTTCGATCTGCCTGCGGGTCATCCTGCGCTGGAGGTTCTGGAAGAAAGCGGGTTGCCGGTGGATGACGTTTTGATCCTGCGGCGGGTCAACACGCGGGACGGGCGGAAGACGGCTTGGGTGAACGACCGGCGAGTGTCGGGAGAGGTGCTGCGGCGGCTGTCGGACAGTCTGGTGGAACTGCACGGGCAGAACGACGATCGGGGACTTTTGAACGCGCGCGGGCATCGGCAGTTGCTGGACGCGTTCGGCGGCCACGACGATCTTCTGGCCCGGTGCCGGGCGACCTGGCGCGACTGGCAGTCGGCGCGGGCGGAACTGGCGGAGGCCGAGGCGGGCGCGTCCAAGCTGCGGGAAGAAGAGGATTTCCTGCGGCATGCCGTGGCGGAGTTCGAGGCCTTGTCGCCGGAGCCGGGGGAGGATGAGGCGCTGGATGCGCGGCGGCGGATGATGCAGGCGGGCGAGCGGGTGCGCGAAGACGTGGCGCGGGCGAGGGAGGCGCTTGGGTCGGACGGGGCCGAGGGGATGATGCGTGATGCGTCGCGCTGGCTCGATGCGGCGGCGGACGATCTGGGCGAGGCTTTGGGGGACGCGGTGGCCGCGCTGGACCGGGCTCTGGTCGAACTGGGCGAGGCGGAGGAAGGCGTGGCGCAGGTGCTGGAGCGGCTGGACTTCGACCCGGCAGAGCTTGAGCAGGTGGAGGAGCGGCTGTTCGCGATCCGGGCCCTGGCGCGCAAGCACGGGGTTGCGCCGGACGGGTTGAGCGATTTCGGCGATGTGCTGAAGGGTCGGCTGGAGGCGCTGGACGGGTCTGCGGGCGATGTTGCGGCGTTGCGCCGGGCTGTGGCCGAGGAGGCGGAGCTTTACGAAGTGGCGGCGGATGCCCTGGGCGCGGCGCGGGCCGAGGCGGCGGAGGCGCTGGATCGGGCGATGGCAGAGGAACTGGCGCCGTTGAAGCTGGAACGTGCTGAATTCGCGACGGAAATATCGGAAGGCGATGCCGGGCCGGAAGGTCGGGATCAGGTGGCGTTTACCGTGGCGACCAATCCGGGCGCACCTGCGGGACCGTTGAACAAGATCGCTTCGGGCGGGGAACTCAGCCGGTTCCTGCTGGCGCTGAAGGTCTGCCTGACGGCGGAGGAAGAAGGTCTGACGATGATCTTCGACGAGATCGACCGGGGCGTTGGCGGCGCGACGGCGGATGCGGTCGGGCGTCGGCTGGAGGCGCTGGCGGCTGATGCGCAGGTGATCGTGGTGACCCACAGCCCGCAGGTCGCAGCGCGGGGACGGCATCACTGGCGGGTGGCGAAACGGGTGGTGGATGACCGGACGCTGAGCGATGTCGCGGCGTTGAGCGAAGCCGAGCGGGTGGATGAACTGGCGCGGATGCTGGCGGGCGACGTAGTGACCGACGAGGCGCGGGCGGCGGCAAGGGCGCTTTTGGCGGCGTGAGGTTAATGCCCCGCGCGGACTGATCGCGGTCCGGGCAACGACTGACAATCGGTAATGCAGGAAAACAAGGGGAAACCGGTTGGAAACGCCATGTCGGTATCGCGTCGGTATGACGTCGGTATCACGTCGGTGGATATGTCGGTGCAATCGCTTTGGACGCCAGCGGGCGGCGGTTGGGATTCATACTTGTGAACGGGTGGTTGAGGGGGCGGCCTCCCCCTTGGGGAGGGAGAGAGGAAAAGCCCTTTGAAGGCTTTTCCGAAGAGTTCTCTGAGAACTCTTCGGTGAACGCCAGGGTCCCTATCCCCGCCTGCGGCGGCGGGTGCGTTTGGGGGCTTCGTCGTCCCCGGTGCCGTCGCTGTCGGAGGAAAAACCGCCGAGCTTCGCGGTGATCTGGTCCAGCGTGGGTGGCGTGCCCGGGGTGTGGGCTTCCAATGCCGCACGCATCTTTTCCAGATGCGCGGGCGTGGTGCCGCAGCAACCGCCGATGATCCGGGCACCGGAATCGCGGGCCAGCGTGGCGTATTCGGCCATCAGATCGGGCGTGCCGTCATAGTGGATATGGCCTTCGACATATTTCGGGATGCCGGCGTTGCCTTTCGCGATCACCGGCTGCTCGGGGCCTTGCGCCGTGAAGCCAAGGACGGTGCGCAGCAGGTCGGAGGCACCGACGCCGCAATTCGCGCCAAAGGCCACGGGCTTGTTCGGGAGCTTGTCCACGAGTTCGACCAGTCCGGCGCTGGTCAGGCCCATCATGGTGCGCCCCGCGGTGTCGAAGCTCATGGTGCCGCACCAGGGCATGCCGGCCAGTTCGGCGGCGCGGGCGGCGGCCTTGAATTCGTCGGGTGCGCTGATGGTTTCGACCCAGAGCACATCGGCCCCCCCAGCTTTCAGCCCTTCTGCCTGCTCGTGGAACATCTCGACCGCGTTGTCGAAGGTCAGGGCTCCGAGCGGTTCCATGATCTCGCCCGTCGGCCCCATCGAACCGGCCACGATCACGGTTCTGCCCGAGGCATCGGCGATCTCGCGCCCGATCTCTGCACCCGCCTTGTTCAGTTCGTGGACGCGGGACTGGCCGTCATGCAATTTGAGGCGAGAGGCGTTGCCGCCGAACGTGTTGGTCAGGAAGATGTCGCTGCCGGCATCGACCGCGCCCTTGTAGAGGGTGCGGATCTTTTCGACCTCGTCCACGTTCCAGAACTCCGGAGCGTCGCCGGATTGCAGTCCCATGTTGAAAAGATTGGTGCCCGTCGCGCCGTCGGCCAGAAGCCAGTCGCGGGATTCGAGTTGCCGGGAAAGTGCGTCGGTCATTGGGTTCCTATCGGAAATGAGTTGCTGCCGTCTGCCATGCCGGGAGGAGCTTAGGCAAATCGTTTCTATTCATCTTTATCTTGAGACAGTCTCATAGACAAAAAAAGGCCGGGCGCGAAGCCCGGCCAGTCCAACAGGGAGGTTGAATGCAGCGGCGGTGCCGCTGTGTTCGACGGCTCAATTAACAACGTTTGAGTGAAAAACAAGCACGGTTGCCGGATATTTGCGCAAGACTGATATGCAGTGAGCGCATGGCTTTCAGCGGCGATGCCGGGGCGCGAGGCGGGCGTTAGTCGATCTGCTGGGATTTCATGCGTTTACGGTGGGCGATGATTTCCTCAGTGACGAAATCGCGGAAGGCGGCAATCCGACGGGACTGGCGCAACTCCTCGGGAAAGGCGAGGAACACCGGAACCTCGTTCGATTCGATCTCCGGCAAGACGCGCTTGATGTTGGGGAAATCCTCGGTCACGTAATGCGGCAAGACGCCGACGCCGAGACCGGCACGAACCGCCTGAAGCACGCCGAAATAGTTGTTCACGGTGAGCATCGACTTCACGTCATGGGTCAGCAGTTCCTGCACCATTTGTGCGCCCGCGCTGACCTGGGTGGTGGTCACATTCTGGCAGATCAGGCGGTGATTGGCGATATCCTCAACCTTTTCCAGCGGCGGGGCGTTGTCGAGATATTCGGGGATCGCGTAGAGACGCATGTGAACAGACATGAGCCGCCGCCGGATCAGGTCGGCCTGGCTCGGTTCCTTCATTCGGATTGCCACGTCGGCCTCGCGCATCGGCAGGTCCAGCACGCGTTCTTCCAGCATCAGGTCGATCTTGAGATCGGGGTACTTGTCGTAAAGCGCGGGCAGGCGCGGGGCCAGCCAGAGCGAGCCGAAGCCGGTGGTGGTGGTGACGCGGAGTTTGCCGAAGACCTCCTCTTCGCTGTCGCGGATGCGCGCTTCGGCGGTGTCGAGACGGCGGGACATGGCGGAGGTGGCGTCGAATAGAAGCTCGCCCTGTTCGGTGAGAATCAACCCGCGGGCGTGGCGGTGAAAGAGCGTCGTGTTGAGGCTTTCCTCCAGCGCCCTGATCTGCCGGGAGACGGCGGATTGGCTGAGATGGAGGACGTCGCCAGCATGGGTGAGGCTGCCGGCATCGGCGACCGCGTGAAATATTCTGAGCTTGTCCCAGTCCATCGTTTACACTTTCGAATGTGTTAGCGGTCACTTATTGGCAGGCATTAACAATGCCGCGCCTCTCTTTGCAAACGGAGATGTGAGCGGAATAAAGATTGTTAGGTCAGTCTTTTTGACCTATAATCCGTCTCACGCCGTTTGGCCCAAGTCTAACGCAGGAGCCGTGATGACCACCCGCGACGTAACGCTGCATGACAAATACGACCTTAACAGAAATACCATTCTTTTGAACGGTACGCAGGCGCTTGTCCGGCTGATGCTGATGCAGGCGGCGCGTGACACGGCGGCGGGGTGGAATACCGCCGGCTATGTTTCGGGGTATCGCGGGTCGCCGCTGGGGGCGGTGGATCTTCAGATGGCGAAGGCGAAAGCCGACCTTGAGGCGGCGAACATCCTGTTTCAGCCGGGGCTGAACGAGGATCTGGCGGCGACCGCGATCTGGGGGACGCAGCAGGCGGAGTTGCGGGGCGAGGGGAAGTACGACGGGGTTTTCTCGCTCTGGTACGGCAAGGGGCCGGGGGTGGACCGGTCGGGCGATGTCATGCGTCATGCCAACATGGCCGGGACCTCGCCCCGGGGCGGCGTCCTGATGGCGATGGGGGATGACCATACGGGCGAGAGTTCCACGGTCTGTCATCAGTCGGACTGGGCGCTGGTCGATGCCTATATGCCGGTTCTGTCGCCTGCCGGCGTGCAGGAGATACTGGATTTCGGGCTGTACGGGTTTGCGCTGAGCCGGTTCTCCGGGCTTTGGGCCGGGCTGAAGCTGATGAAGGATACGGTGGAGGTGACCTCGGTTGTCGATGGGTCGCTGGACCGGATGTCTTTCTTGACGCCGGAGTTTGCCATGCCCGAGGGCGGGCTGAACATTCGCCTTGGCGACCACTGGATTCCGCAGGAGGCGCGGGTCATCGACCACAAGCGTTTCGCGGCGGAGGCGTTTTCGCGGGCCAACGGCATCGACAAGCGGGTCTGGGGCAAGCCGGGGGCGAAAATTGGGTTTGTCGCTGCGGGCAAGAACTGGCTGGATCTGGTTCATGCGCTCGGGCTGCTGGGGATTGACGAGGCGGAGGCGGAGCGACTGGGGATCACGACCTACAAGGTCGGGCAGACCTTCCCGCTGGATATGCAGGGCTTCCACGACTGGGCCGAAGGGCTCGACCTGATCGTGGTCGTGGAGGAAAAGCGCAAGCTGATCGAGGTGCAGATCAAGGAGGCGATCTTCGACGACCGGCGTGGGCGGCGCGTCTATGGCTGGTACAAGGGCGGTGCGGGGGGGATGCACCAGGAAGAACTGTTCCCGACACGCTTCGCGCTCGACCCGGCGATGGTGGCGGAGAAGATCGGGGATATCCTGATCGAGGAAGGGCGCGGGACCGACCGCATCCGGGCCGGGGTGGAGACGGTGCGGGCGGCGCGGGCGGCGGATAACGCGCCCGATATCGCGGCGCGGTTGCCGTATTTCTGTTCGGGCTGTCCGCATAATACATCGACCAAATTGCCGGAGGGGAGCCGCGCCTATGCGGGGATCGGGTGCCATATCATGGCGCTTTGGATGGATCGCAGCACCGAGGGCTTCACCCATATGGGTGGCGAGGGGGTGAACTGGGTGGGCGAAGCGCCATTTTCGAAACGCGCCCATGTGTTCCAGAACCTGGGCGACGGGACGTATAACCATTCGGGGCTGCTGGCGATCCGGGCCGCTTTGGCGGCAGGCGTGAATATCACCTACAAAATCCTTTACAACGACGCGGTTGCGATGACCGGCGGACAGGCGAATGACGGGGATTTGCCTCCGGACCGGATTGCGCGGGAACTGATCGCGATGGGCGTTCGACATGTCGCGGTGGTCTATGACCCCAAGGAGGAGCCTCGGAGAGAGGATTTCCCGAAGGGTGTGACCTGGGACGAGCGGGATGCCTTGCCGATCGTGCAGAAGCGGATGGTGGAAACCAAGGGCGTCTCTGCGATCCTCTATATCCAGACCTGTGCCGCGGAGAAGCGGCGGCGGCGGAAGCGGGGAGCGTTCCCCGATCCTGACAAGCGGGTCTTCATCAACACCGATATTTGCGAGGGCTGCGGCGATTGCGGGGTGCAGTCGAACTGCGTCTCCATCGTGCCGGTGGAGACCGAGCTGGGCCGCAAGCGCCGGATCGACCAGGACAGTTGCAACAAGGACTATTCCTGCGTGAACGGGTTCTGCCCGTCCTTCGTGACCATCGAGGGGGCAGAGATCCGCAAGGGCGCGACGGTGGAGATCGACCTGGGGCATCTGCCGGAACCGGAGTTGCCGGAGATCGGGCTGACACATAACGTGGTGATTACCGGAGTGGGCGGCACAGGGGTCGTGACCGTTGGCGCGGTGCTGGCGATGGCGGCGCATCTGGATGGCAAGGGCGCGGGCATGATGGAGATGGCAGGGCTCGCCCAGAAGGGCGGTGCGGTTCATATCCATTGCCGGATCGGCAAGAAGCCGTCGGATATCACCGCGATCCGCGTGGCCGTGGGCGAAGCCGATACGCTGATCGGGGGGGATCTGGTCGTCTCCGCCGGGGCCAAGACGCGGGAGCTGATGACGGCGGGGCGGACGCGGGGCGTGGTGAACACGCATGAGATCATCACCGGCGAGTTCACGCGGAACACCGAGTTTTCCATTCCTGGCGAGCGGCTTCTGCTGACGCTGGAGCGGGAGATGCAGGAGGGGCTATTGAGCTTCGACGCCTCGGAATTGGCGGCGAAGGTGATGGGGGACGGGATTTATTCGAACATGATCCTGTTTGGCGCTGCCTGGCAGGCGGGGCAGGTGCCGGTGGCCGGTGAGGCGATTGCGCAAGCGATCCGGCTGAACGGCGCGAAGGTGGAGGAGAACCTGCGGGCCTTCGAGATCGGGCGTTGGGCGGTTCTGAACCCGGAGGAAGTAACGTCCGTGACCGCCACGGAAGAAAGGGCCGAGCCGAAAACGCCGGAGGAGCGGATCGCGTTCAGGGAGGCGCATCTTGTGCAGTATCAGGGAGCGCGGCTGGCGAAGCGGTATCGCAGGCTGTTGGATCGGGTGGACGATCCGGCGCTGAAAGAGGCGGTGGCGAAAGGGTATCACAAACTGCTCGCCTGTAAGGACGAGTATGAGGTCGCGCGGCTCTTGCAGGAAACGCGGGCGAAGGCGGAGGCGGCATTCGCGGGGGATCTGAAGTTGACCTATCTGCTGGCACCGCCGCTTCTGAGCCGGAAGGGGGCCAACGGACGGCCTGTGAAGAAAGCGTTTTCCGAGCGGCGGGAATGGATGTTCCGGCTTCTCGGGCGGATGAAAGGGTTGCGAGGCACGCCGTTCGATCCGTTCGGCTATACCGCCGAGCGGCGGATGGAACGACGGCTGATCCGGCAATACGAGAAGGACATGGCGCGCGTTTTGAAAGAGCCGGAGCGCAACATCGAGGCTGCCATCGGGCTGGCGGAGCTGCCGTTGCAGATCCGGGGGTTCGGGCCGGTGAAAGCTGCGAATGCCGAAGCCGCGGCGATGCGGCGAGAGGAATTGCTCGCCACTTTCGAGCGCGGCGCGGATGGGCGCATCGCGGCGGAATGACTGGGGCGTGTGTCGGGGAGACCGCTTTGCCCCCCAAATTGTCATGCGAGTGACAAGAACTGTCGAAAAAATGCGTAACACACCCTAAGGCAAATCAACGGTTCTGGGAAAGGCAGCCCGTATGAACAGGCACGTTGCGCGGGACATTTCCTATGCCTATTCGGCCCAGACAAAGGGTGGCCGGGCGGTGATCCGCGCCGTTGAGAATGCCACCGGGCGCCTGAAGCTGATCCGTCGCGCGGCCGGGTATCAGGACCTTGTGGCCCAGGGCGAGGATTTCTGGGGTGTGATGGTCGAGCGTTACGGGCTGTCGCTGGATGTGGTCGGCGGATCGCTGGCGAATATTCCGGGCGACGGACCTCTGGTGGTCGTCTCGAACCATCCATATGGCATTCTGGACGGGCTGATGATGGGGCATATCCTGTCGGTACGACGGAAGGGTGAATTCCGAATTCTTGCCAATAACGTCTTCAGGCGGGCCGAGGACCTCAATCGTGTCGTTCTGCCGATCTCGTTCGATGAGAGCCGCGACGGGGTGCAGGAGAATATCGAGACGCGAAAGCTGGCCTTGCGCTATTTGGCCGAGGGCGGGGCAATCGGGGTGTTTCCTGGCGGCACGGTTTCGACTTCGCTGAAGCCGTTTTCGGCACCGATGGACCCGATGTGGCGGAGTTTCACGGCGAAGATGATTTCCAGAAGCGGGGCGCAGGTGGTGCCGATCTTTTTCGAGGGCGCAAATTCGCGGCTGTTCCAGGTGGCGAGCCACCTGCATGTGACGCTGCGGATGGCGCTTTTGATCAAGGAATTCAAACGCCGGACCGATGAACCGGTGCGGCTGGTGATCGGGGAGCCGATCCCCGCCGACGCGCTTGCGCAATACAAGGGCGACCAGAAAGCGATGATGGACTTTCTGCGGGCGCGGACCTATGCCCTGTCGCCATCACCGCTCGATTCCGCGCATTACGGGTTCGAGTTCGAGGCGAAGCACAGACGGGCAGACAGAAATGGCGGTCGGAATATTTGACAGCGGGCTTGGCGGGCTGACGGTCTACCGCGCGGCGGCGGAGCGGCTGCCGGATGTGCCGTTTGTCTATTATGGCGACAACGCGAACACGCCTTACGGGGTGCGCGATGCAGATGACATCTATGAGCTGACGACCAGGGGCGTGGAGCGGTTGTTCGAAGCCGGGTGCGATCTGGTGATCCTGGCCTGCAACACGGCGTCCGCGGCGGCCTTGCGGCGGATGCAGGAGCATTGGGTGCCGTCTGACAAGCGGGTGCTGGGGGTTTTCGTGCCGCTGATCGAGGCTTTGACCGAGCGGAACTGGGGCGACAACTCGCCGCCGCGCGAGGTTGAGGTGAAGCATGTGGCG
Organism: Silicimonas sp.; assembly: GCA_050299835.1. Taxonomy (GTDB): domain Bacteria; phylum Pseudomonadota; class Alphaproteobacteria; order Rhodobacterales; family Rhodobacteraceae; genus JAJDOD01. The sequence goes on along the minus strand of JBNKWP010000004.1, from coordinate 120,940 downwards.
CTGTTTGCGACGCCTGCGACGGTAAGAAGCCGGGCCTTTCAGCGGGAACTGGCGTTTCGCGCCATAGGGGTCGACGTCGAGGCGCAGGCCTGCGCGGGCGTGGTTGATGCCATCGAGGAAGGCGACATGATCCTCGCCGAGGCGCTGGTGCGGTCACATGTGGATGCGTTGATGCGGAAGATGCCGGAGCCGGATGCCGCCGTTCTGGGCTGCACGCATTACCCGATTGTCGAGGATGACTTCAAAGCCGCACTCGGGCCGGATGTGAAGGTGTTCAGCCAACCGGCGCTTGTCGCCGCAAGCCTGGCGGATTATCTGGAGCGGCGCCCCGAGATGCGGGGGCCCGGAGAAGTGTCGATGTTCTTGACGACAGGCGATCCCCAAAGGGTCAGCGACCAGGCGACCCGTTTCCTCCGACGACGAACGGAGTTTCACGCCGCGTGAGCGGCGGTTACGCGCCTTTGTATCGGAACAGACCGCGTTCCGGCTTTTCCACCTGATCGGCCCGGGTTTCGGCCAGCAGCCAGACACAGCCATTGATCGTCTTGGGGTGAAAATCCGGGTGGGTTTCTTCGATCATTCGCTTCAGTTCCGAGGTTCTGAGACCCTCGGGATGCTGGCGGAGAAGATCGACGGCGGTGTCCCGGATCTGGTGCGTGATCGGCTTGTTCATGGGCGTGAACGTAGCGCGGCCTGAGGGCGATGTCCTCTGCCGATTGCACGTAACCTCACTTCCGACTAAATCGAATTCAAGTCTTTCAGGAGCGGACACATGTCCCAGAATATCGCCATCCTTGGTGCGTCGGGTTATACCGGCGCCGAACTCGTCCGGATCATCGCGACGCATCCGTCGTTTGAAATCAAGGCTTTGACCGGGGACCGCAAGGCAGGGCAGCCTATGTCCTCGGTTTATCCGCATTTGCGCCATCTCGACCTGCCGGATCTGATCACCATCGACGAGCTGGACTATTCCGGGCTGGATCTGGTGTTCTGCGCCCTGCCGCACGCGACCAGCCAGGCGGTGATCCCGTCCATCCCGACCTCGGTGAAGGTGGTGGATCTCTCGGCCGATTTCCGGCTGCGCGACCCGGAGGCCTATGCCAAGTGGTACGGCAAGGCGCATGACGCGGTCGAATTGCAGGCAGACGCCGTTTACGGGCTGACCGAGTTTTACCGCGAGGAGATCAAAGGCGCGCGCTTCGTGGCCGGCACGGGGTGCAACGCGGCGACGGGGCTGTTCGCGATGCTGCCGCTTGTGAAAGCGGGCGTGGTCGATCTGGATGACATCATCCTCGATCTGAAGGCCGCGACCAGCGGGGCGGGGCGGTCAGCCAAGGAGCATCTGCTTCTGTCGGAGCTTTACGAGAACGTGCTTCCCTACTCGGTGGGCGGTAAACACCGGCATCTGGGCGAATTCGACCAGGAGCTGTCGAAGGCGGCGGGGCGCGAGGTGCGGGTGCAATTGACGCCGCATCTATTGCCTGCGTCACGAGGGATCGTGATGACCTGCTATGTCAAAGGTGACCCGGCGGTGGTTCACGAGACGTTGAGCAAGGCCTATATGGATGAGGTGTTCATTCGGGTTCTGCCCATGGGAGAGGTGCCGCAGATGAAGGACGTTCGGGCTTCGAATTTCTGCCATATCGGCGTGGTTGGCGACCGGGTAACCGGGCGGGCCACGGTGATCGCGACGCTGGACAACCTGACCAAGGGATCGTCGGGGCAGGCGGTGCAGAATGCCAACCTGATGCTGGGCGTGGAAGAGACGGCGGGGCTGATGCTGGCGCCGGTATTTCCGTGAGCGGGCGATTTCTGACACAGAAATCGGGGCAGAAACCTTTCAGGTTTCTGTCGCCTTCGGCGGGCGTATTTGGGACAAGATGAAGTCATGAAGGGTCTCAGAAAACAACGGCGTATCCAGATCCTCGCATTGGCGGGGGTCTGTCTGGTCGGGGTTCTGGCGATCCTGTGGTCGCTGCCGAAGGAAGCGTTTCAGTTCTTCCGGTCGCCGAGCGAGGTTCTGGCTGCGCCGCCGGGCCAGGATGAGTATTTCCAGCTGGGTGGCGTGGTCAAGGTTGGGTCAATGACGCCGGTTGAAGGTGTCAATTTCTCCTTCGTGGTCGAGGATTGTGAAACCGAATTGCCGGTGCGCTATGTCGGCAAAGATCCGAAGCCCGATCTTTTCGGCGAAGGCCAGATGACAATCGTCAAGGGCTACTACGCGAACGGCGTTTTCGAGGCGGCGGAGTTACTCGCCAAACACGACGAGACCTACCAACCGGCCGAGGTTGTCAACGCCATGAACGAACAAGGCAGTTGCATGGACCCGAACGGCTAGTTCGCGCCCCGTTAACCAATGTTCAGCACCTTCTGCCCCCGTGACCTTGGGGGCGAGAGGGTGCAATGCAGAGCGTTTCCCAGATTGCTGATGAAATCCTGGCCCGCGAGGGCGGGTATGTGAACGACCCCGATGATCCGGGGGGGGCGACGAAATTCGGTGTGACCGTGCATACGATGCGCCGGCTGGGGCTGGATCTGGACGGCGACGGCGATGTCGATGCGCGGGACGTGCAGCGTCTGAGCCGGGCGCAGGCGCGGGACATCTTCATCCGGCACTATTTCCACGATCCGGGCATACCGAAGCTGCCAGGCGTGCTTCATGCCACGGTCTTCGACATGCAGGTGAATGCGGGCGCGCATGCGGTGAAGATCCTGCAGCGGCTTTTGCGGCGGATGGGGTTCGCCCTGGCGGTCGATGGGCGCATCGGGCCTCAGACCGTCGGCGCGGCGCAGGCGGCGGCTGAGGCGGCACCCGATCACATCGCGGATGCTTACGGGATCGCGCGGCGGAATTATTACTATGCCTTGGCGGACCGGCGTCCTGCCAGCCGGAAATACGCGCGCAGACGCGACGGCGGCAAGGGCGGGTGGATCATCCGGGCGGAAGAGTTCGTCGCTGAGCGTTACCACCTGAGCGCTGCCGAACATGCAGACCGGGTGAGGGGCTGGGCATGATCGGGGAGTTTCTGGGGATGATCTTCGGCGGCGGGCGCAACGTGGTCCGCGAGACGGTGGAGGTGTTTCGCCCGAATGCCGAGGCGAGCGCGGTCCGGGATGCGGAGCGGGGTGCGGCGGCGCTGGCGCAATTCGCGGCCGAGTTCGGGATCGAGCGGAAGGGATGGTTCGACCGCTTGGTGGACGGGCTGAACCGGCTGCCGCGCCCGATGCTGGCGCTTGGGACGCTGGGGCTGTTCGTTTCCGCTATGACCAACCCGGTCTGGTTCGCGCAGCGGATGCAGGGGATCGCTCTGGTGCCGGAGCCGCTCTGGTGGCTGATGGGCGCCATCGTGTCCTTCTATTTCGGAGCGCGGCATCAGGCCAAGTCGCATGATCTGCAACGTTCGCTTGCGGAGACCTTCGCACGAGCGCCGGAGGTGGCGCGGCAGGTGGCGGCGCTGGAGGCATTTCGTGCGAGCGGGGAAGACGACGAGAACGGGGCGGAGACTTTGGTGCTGGAACCCTATACCCAGAGCTTCCCCGACAATGCCGCGCTGGAGGACTGGAGGCGGTCCCGTGGGCGGTGATCTGCTTCTGAAGATCGTTGCCGATCACGGCCCCTGGGTGATCCTCGTTTTCTTCCTGCTTTGGCGGGATGCGGAAAAGGATCGGGCAACGCGGGCGGTTCTGGACAAGAACGCGAGCGTTTTGACGGAGATCGCGACCGTGATCCGCGAACGCATGCCGAGGAACTGAGCCATGCTGAGACGTCTAATCGACAGTTTGCGCCGCGCCCTGGCAGGGCGGCAGCTGAACCGCGCCGTGACGCGCAATGCGCAGGCTGCCGACGACCTGGACAGCCTTTTGAGAGAGGTGCTGCGACGATGACCAAACCGATATTTCTGGGCGCGACAATCGCGGCGGTCTTTGTGATCGCGGACCTGCTCTGGGGCTACACGGTGGTATTCCGGATCGGGCATGGGCTGTTCGTGATCCTGGCGCTGGTGATCTCGGGCACATTCCTGTGGCTGTGGGTGCGGCGATCGACGCCGCTGGCGCTCGGCATGGCCTTCGGCTGGGCGGGCGCGGCCAGCATCACGGCCTGGTGGTGGGTCAGGAACCTGCTGGACCGGCCCGACTGGATGCGGGAAAGCCCGGTGCTTCTGCTCTGCCTGTCGCTTTATCTGGTGGGCGCGATCCTGCATCTTGAGGTGATCGGGCGGTCGTTCTCGCTGTCCAGGGTGACGACATTTGCTCCGGTCTATGCGGCAATCGTTCTGTCGGTGATGATCGCGCTATACGTCTGAGATCACGCGCTTGCGACCTCGCGTCCCTTGGCGCGGGCAACGTGGCCCCGTAGAACGGGGACATGATTGTCGAATTGGGTCATTTCACGCTTTTGCTGGCGCTGCTTGTGGCAGGGCTTCAGATGGTTTTTCCATTGGTGGGTGCGCAGCGCGGCTGGTCGTCCTGGATGGCGATTGCGGGGCCGGCGGCGCTGGCGCAGACGATCCTGCTGACCTTTTCCTTCTGCGCGCTGACCTATGCCTTCGTGACCTCGGATTTCTCCGTCCGGCTGGTGGCGATGAATTCCCACACGCTGAAGCCGATGCTCTACAAGGTTTCGGGCGTCTGGGGAAACCACGAGGGTTCGATGTTGCTCTGGTGCCTGATCGTCGCGCTGTTCGGGGCGCTGGTGGCGCTGTTCGGAGGCAACCTGCCGGACCGGCTGAAGGCACGGGTGCTGGGGGTTCAGGCGGCGGTGGGCGTGGCCTTCCTCGCCTTCCTGATTTTCACGTCGAACCCGTTTTTGCGGCTGGTGAGCCCGCCGATGAACGGGAATGACCTCAATCCTCTCTTGCAGGACCCCGGATTGGCCTTCCATCCGCCGTTTCTTTATATCGGCTATGTCGGGCTTTCGATGAGTTTCTCCTTTGCCGTGGCCGCCCTGATCGAAGGTCGCGTTGATGCCGCCTGGGGCCGGTGGGTGCGGCCCTGGACGCTTCTGGCCTGGTTGAACCTGACCATCGGCATCGCGCTTGGGTCCTGGTGGGCCTATTACGAACTGGGCTGGGGCGGGTTCTGGTTCTGGGATCCGGTGGAGAATGCGTCGTTCATGCCCTGGCTGATCTCGGCGGCGCTTTTGCATTCGGCCATCGTGGTCGAAAAACGGGAGGCGCTGAAGAGCTGGACGATATTGCTCGCCATTCTCGCCTTCGGGTTCTCGCTGATCGGGGCGTTCATCGTGCGTTCGGGCGTGTTGACCAGCGTCCATGCCTTCGCCAATGACCCCGAGCGGGGGGTATTCCTGCTGGCGATCACCGGTATCTTCATGGGCGGCGCACTGACGCTTTACGCCGCAAGGGCGGGCGAGATGCAGGCCAAGGGCGTGTTTTCGACGGTCAGCCGCGAAAGTGCGCTGGTTCTGAACAACGTGCTGCTGGCAGTGGCCTGTTTCGTCGTGTTCATCGGGACGATCTGGCCCTTGCTGGCGGAGATGGCGTTCGACCGGAAGGTCTCGGTCGGTCGGCCGTTTTTCGATGCCGCCTTCACGCCCTTCATGATCCTTCTCGCCATTCTCCTGCCCGTCGGATCAGTCCTGCCGTGGAAACGGGCAAAACTGGGCCGCAATCTTCGCCCGGTCTGGCTGGCCCTGATCGCTGCCTTCGCCGTCTTCGCGCTGGTCTGGGTGGTGCAGTCGGGGCGCACGTTACTGGCGCCGATGGGGGCGTTCCTGGCAAGCTGGCTGGTCCTCGGCGCGGCGGCGGATTTGTGGATACGCTCCGGGCGCGGTGGCCCTGGCGAAAAGTTTGGCCGTGCGCTGCGCCTGCCGCGTGCCGATTGGGGGCGCGTGGTGGCGCATTCGGGTTTCGGGATCACAATTTTCGGGATCGCGGCGCTTCTGGCGTGGCAGATCGAGGAGGTGCGGACCGCGCGGATCGGGGACACGTTCGAGGTCGGCGGCTATGCCGTGACGCTGGTCGATGTGTCGGAGATCGAGGGGCCGAATTACCTGTCGACCATGGCACAGATGCGGATCGAACGCGGCGGCTCGGTCGCGGTTCTGACGCCGGAAAGCCGGTTCTACCCGGTGGCGGGGATGCCGACGACGGAGGCCGCGATTGATAACGGGGTCTTCCGCGACCTCTACGCGGTCATCGGCGATGAGCAGCCCGATGGCAGCTGGGCGGTCCGGTTTTTCGTCAAGCCTTTCGCCAGCTGGATCTGGGCGGGTGCCGTCATCATGGCATTCGGCGGGCTGATGTCGCTGAGTGACCGCAGGTTCCGCGTGGCGGCGGGGGCCAGACGCGGCAAAGCAACGGTGCCTGCGGAATGATCCGGGCGCTGGTGCTCTGGCTGGCACTGGCCGGTGCCGCCTTCGCGGTGGAACCGGACGAGATGCTGGACGATCCCGTGCTGGAGGCCCGGGCCCGGGAGTTGTCCAAGGGCTTGCGCTGCCTTGTCTGCCGCAATGAATCCATCGACGAAAGCCACGCGGAACTGGCCCGCGACCTACGCATTCTTGTGCGTGAAAGGATGGTTGCGGGTGACAGCGATGCGGAGGTGGTCGACTTCCTCGTCTCGAAATACGGCGAATACGTGCTTCTGACGCCGCGCAAGACGGGGGTGAATCTGGTGCTTTGGTGGGCTGGGCCGATCCTGCTTGTTGCCGGGTTCGGTCTGGCGCTGGTCTATGTGCGCGGGCGGCGCGTGTCAGAGGATGCCGCACTGAGCGACGATGAAAAGGCGCGGCTGGCGGAATTGCTGGACGAATAACGCCATTTCGACGCTGCGTCGGGGTTTCCTGAACGGATCGGTTCACTTATGTCTTCGGGAGACGACGCCCTAGAGGATTGCTTTCCATGGATTATCAGACCCTTCAGATCGCACGGGCCGATGGCTATGCGGTCATCACGCTGAACCGGCCGGATGTGAAGAACGCGCTCAACACGCAGATGCGGGCGGAATTGCTGCATGCCTTCAAGGAGGAGGTGGGCGATGCGCGGGCGATCGTCTTGACCGGTGCGGGCGATGCGTTCTGTTCGGGTCAGGATCTGAGCGACGCGAAATCCATCGCCAGCGTCAATCTCGAACGGACATTGCGCGACGAATATGTGCCGCTGCTTCATGCGATCTACGACTGCCCGGTGCCGACGATTGCGGCGGTGAACGGGGCCGCGGCGGGGGCCGGGGCGAACCTTGCACTGGCGGCGGATGTGGTGATTGCATCCGAAAAGGCGGTCTTCCTCCAGGCTTTTGCGCGGATCGGGCTTATCCCCGATGCGGGCGGCACCTATTGGCTGCCGCGCCAGATTGGGTTCGCCCGCGCGATGGGGGCGGCGCTGTTCGCCGAGCCGATCACTGCCCTGCAGGCGGCGGACTGGGGCATGATCTGGGAAGCGGTGGAAGATAGCGCCTTCGAGGCGCATTGGCGGGGCCGGGCGGCAAAGCTCGCCGCCGGGCCGACGCTGACCTATGGCTATTTGAAGGAGGCGATCCGGGGGTCGTATGACAACTCGCTGGAAGAACAGTTGCTGGTCGAGGCGAAGTTGCAGGGGCGCTGCGGCAAGACCCGCGATTTCCGCGAAGGTGTGATGGCGTTTCTTGAAAAGCGTCCTGCGGAATACGAAGGGCGCTAGTCCGGCTCCCATTATCGGTCTTCAAATATCCTGGGGTTGTTTGAGGGGGCAAAGCCCCCTCAACCGGGCGACACCGTAAGGTGGCGCAAACCCTCAGCGATCCTCCACATTCACGTAGTCGCGCATGGGCGCACCGGTGTAGAGCTGGCGCGGGCGGCCGATCTTCATCGTCGGATCCTCGATCATCTCTTTCCACTGGCTGATCCAGCCGACGGTGCGGGCAAGCGCGAAGATGGGCGTGAACATCGAGGTCGGGAAGCCCATCGCGTCAAGGATGATGCCCGAGTAGAAGTCCACATTCGGGTAGAGTTTCCGTTCCTTGAAGTACGGGTCTTCGACCGCAATCTTTTCCAGTTCCTTCGCGACCTGAAGCGTCGGGTTGTTCTCGATCCCGAGCAGATCCAGCACCTCATCCGCCGATTGCTTCATCACCTTCGCGCGGGGGTCGAAGTTCTTATAGACCCGGTGGCCGAAGCCCATCAGGCGGAAGGGGTCGTCCTTGTCCTTGGCGCGGGCGACGAATTCGGGGATGCGGTCGGGCGTGCCGATTTCGCGCAGCATCTCAAGGCAGGCCTGGTTGGCGCCGCCATGGGCCGGACCCCAGAGGCAGGCAATACCGGCGGCGATGCAGGCAAACGGGTTGGCACCCGAGGAGGACGCCAGACGCACGGTCGAGGTCGAGGCGTTCTGTTCGTGGTCGGCGTGGAGCGTGAAGATCCGGTCCATCGCGCGGCTGATGATCGGATTGACCACGTATTCTTCCGCCGGCACCGCGAAGCACATGTGGACGAAGTTGGTGGCGTAATCGAGATCGTTGCGCGGATAGATGAAGGGCTGGCCGATCGAGTATTTATAAGCCCAGGCGGCAATCGTCGGCATTTTGGCGATGAGCCGGATGGAGGCCACTTCGCGCTGCCAGGGATCGGAGATGTCGGTGGAGTCGTGGTAGAACGCGCTCATTGCGCCGACGACGCCGACCATTGTGGCCATCGGATGCGCGTCGCGGCGGAATCCCCGGAAGAAATACTGCATCTGTTCGTGCAGCATCGTGTGGTTGGTCACGCGGGCTTCGAAATCTTCCAACTGGGCGGCGGACGGCAGTTCGCCGTAAAGCAGCAGGTAGCAGACTTCAAGGAAATGGGATTTTTCGGCCAGCTGGTCGATGGGGTAGCCACGGTGCAGAAGCTCACCCTTGTCGCCGTCGATAAAGGTGATGGCGCTGTCGGTGGCCGCCGTCGAGGTGAAGCCCGGATCGTAGGTGAAGACGTCGCCCTGCCCGTAAAGCTTGCGGATGTCGATGACGTCGGGTCCGCAGGTTGGCGAGAGGATCGGCAGTTCCAGTTCCCTATCGGCGAAGGAGAGTTTCGCTGTCTTCTTGTCGTCGGTCATATCTTTCACGATCCTCTTCCTTTTTTGTTGGATGCGCGACCTGAATGTCGCGCCTCAAGCCGTGGCGTCGGTCAGCCGCAGCACCGTTTCCTCGCGCCCCAGCACCAGCATCATGTCAAAGACACTGGGCGAAACAGCGCGTCCGGCCAATGCAGCGCGAAGAGGCGCTGCCAGCTTTCCGAGCTTGGTGTCATGGCGTTCCGCCAAAGCGCCGACAAGACCCTCCAGCGTTTCGCGGTTCCAGCTAGCATTTTGCATCTGCGGCGTCAATTCTGACAGTATACCTTTGTGTACTGAATCAAGGGCCTGCGCCGATTTCTCATCCAGGTCCAACGGGCGTTCTGCCAGCACAAAATGAGCCTTTTCAAGAAGTTCCGGGTAGGTTTTGGCCCGTTCTTTCAGACAGTACATGGCGCGGGCCAACCCGTCTAGCTGTGTGTTCGTCAGCGTCTTCTGACCGGTAAAGGTCAAGAAGTCCTGAATTTGTGCTACGAGTGCAGCATCGTCGGTCGCCGCGATGTGCTGGCCGCTGAGGCTGGCGAGCTTTTTGGTGTCGAAGCGGGCGGGCGCCTTGCGGATCCCTTCGATGTCGAACCATTCGATCGCTTGTGCGTCGGTGAAGAACTCCTCGTCGCCGTGGCTCCAGCCGAGACGGGCGAGGTAGTTGCGCATTGCGGCGGCCGGATAACCCTCGGTCGCCCATTCCTCGACCCCGAGCGCGCCGTGGCGTTTCGACAGTTTCTTGCCGTCCTCGCCGTGGATCAGCGGGATATGCGCCCAGACCGGCACGTCCCATTCCATCGCGTTGTACACCAGCATCTGACGTGCGGCGTTGTTGAGGTGGTCGTCGCCCCGGATCACATGGGTCACGCCCATGTCGTGGTCATCGACCACCACGGCCAGCATGTAGGTGGGAGTTCCATCTGAACGCAAAACAACGAAATCATCGAGAAGGTGGGGGTGGAAAGCAACATTCCCCTGAACGACGTCGTGGACATATGCCGCTATGAATTCTCCGTCTTGTTCGATTCCCGACGCTTTTATGCGAACAACAAACGGCAAGTCCGGATGATCGGCCTCGGCCACGTCGCGCCAGGGGGAGCGGAAGAGGGTGCTTTCGCCCCTGGCGCGGGCTTCCTCACGGAAGGAAGTGATTTCGTCCTGGGTCGAAAAGCATTTGTAGGCCGCGCCCGAGGCCAGCATTTGTTCCGCCACTTCGCGGTGGCGGTCAGCGCGGTCGAACTGGCTGACCGGTTCGCCGTCCCAGTCGAGGCCCAGCCATTCCAGCCCTTTGAAGATTGCCGCAGTCGCCTCCGGTGTGGAGCGGGCGCGGTCGGTGTCTTCGATCCTCAGGAGGAACTTGCCGCCCGTGTGGCGCGCATAAAGCCAGTTGAACAGCGCCGTGCGCGCGCCGCCGATGTGAAGGTAACCGGTAGGGGACGGCGCGAAACGGGTGACGACGGGGCGGTCGGTCATGTGGACATTAACCTCTCGGAAACCATGACTGGATAGGCGTGGCCGGGTGTAGTCAACGCGCAGGTAGGTGACAAGGGTGCGCCTTGTCGGGATCATCTCGGACCAGTTCGCAGCGCAGCAGGGGCATTTGTTTCCCTGGGCGCCGGTTTGTTATGGGATCGGGATTGGCGGGTATTTCGCGTTGAGGTTCGAGCCGACGGCCGGGCATTGGACGCTTTGTGTGACTGTTCTTGGGGTTTTGGGCGTTCTGGTCTGGCGGTCGATCGACGCGCTTCGCCCTGCACTGATGGCTATCTGCCTGATCCTCGCGGGGTTCTGCGTGGCGGGGGCAAAGGCGCATGGGGTGGCGGGCGAGACGCTGTCTTTCCGCTTTTATGGGGCCATCGAAGGCCGGATCGTGGAGGTGGACCGGTCAGCCTCTGACGCGCTGAGGCTGACGCTGGACCGGGTTCGGCTTGAGGATGTGACGCCGGAGAGAACTCCGGAGCGGGTGCGGGTGTCGCTGCACGGGGCTCAGGGCTTCATTGCGCCCGAGCCGGGTGTGACGGTGATCCTCACCGGCCACTTGTCGCCTCCGGGCGGCGCGGTGGAGCCGGGGGGCTACGATTTCCGGCGGCAGGCCTGGTTCGAGCGGTTGGGCGCGGTCGGCTACACGCGGACGCCGGTGCTGGCGCTGGCACCCCATGACGGACGGGCCTGGGAGCTGTGGGTCTACCGCCTGCGAATGCGCCTGTCGCGCGCCGTGCAGGATGCGCTGCCCGGACCGGCGGGCGGGTTTGCCGCCGCGATCACCACGGGCGACCGGTCGGGGATTTCCGAGGAGAGCTATGATGCGCTGAGGGCGTCGAACCTTGCGCATCTGCTGGCGATCTCGGGGCTGCATATGGGATTGCTCACCGGGTTCGTCTTCGCGGCGATCCGGGTCGGGATGGCGGCCCTGCCGAGGGCGGCTCTGGTCTGGCCGACGAAGAAGATCGCCGCACTGGGCGCGCTGGCGGCGGGCGCGGTCTATCTGGTGCTCTCGGGCGGGAACGTGGCGACGGAGCGGGCCTTTGTCATGGTGGCGGTGATGTTCGGCGCGATCCTGGCCGACCGGCGGGCGGTGACGCTCAGGGCGGTGGCGGTGGCCGCGATGATCGTGCTGACGCTGAAGCCGGAGGCGCTTTACGGCCCAGGTTTCCAAATGTCCTTCGCCGCGACGACGGCGCTGGTGGCGGTCTACGGGATGTTCCGGACACGCGGGCTGTCCCCGGCGCGCTGGCCGCGCGGCGCGCGGATTGTCGGCGGTGTCGCCCTGTCTTCGCTTGTCGCAGGTATGGCGACCGCCCCCATCGGTGCCGCGCATTTCAACCAGGTGCCGCATTTCGGCGTGGTGGCCAATGTGCTGTCGGTGCCGCTGATGGGGGCGGTCATCATCCCCGCCGCTGTTCTTGCCGCCGTGCTTGCCCCGTTCGGATTGGCCTGGGTGGGCCTGGGGATCATGGCACCCGCGATCCGCTGGGTGCTGGCGGTGGCCGAGGAGGTGTCCTCCTGGGAGGGGGCGGTAAGCCATGTGGTCGCACCGGGGCCACTGGTGCTGCCGATCCTGGCGCTGGCGGGGCTGTGGCTGGTGCTCTGGCAGGGGCGGGCACGCTTGGCCGGGCTGCCGCTTGCCGCGCTGGCGATGGCGCTTTGGGCCGGGACCGAGCGGCCCGAGGTGCTGGTGGCGGAAAGCGGCGGGCTGATCGGTGTGATGACGGCAGAGGGTCGGGCGCTGTCGAAGGCGCGGGGCGACGGGTTTGCCGCCGAAAGCTGGCTGGAGAACGATGGCGACCCGGTGGAACAGGCCGTGGCATTCACGCGCCCGGCCTTCATCGAGGCAGGGCGGCAACGTGACCTCCGGCTGGGGCAGGCGGTGATCCGTCACGCGACGGGGAAAGTCGCCGCCGCAGACGCGATCGCAACCTGCCGCGACGTTTCGGTGCTGATCGTCAATGTGCCCGCTCGCACACCGGAGGGCTGCAGTCTCTATGATATCAGGCGGTTGCGGGAGACGGGCGCGCTGGCCATCGGTCTGGAAAAGGACGGACTGAAGATCGTTACGGCGCAGGACCGCAGCGGGCGACGGCTGTGGTCGCCGTAAGAAAAGCTCTCAGAGAGCTTTTGTGAAAACCGCTTTAAGCGGTTTTCACTACCTGTTCAGTAGCTTCGGATCAGGCCGACGAGACGGCCCTGCACCTTGACCTCATGGTCGCGGTAAAGCTGGGTTTCAAAGGCCGGGTTGGCCGCTTCGAGCGCGACGGTATCGCCCTGCTGACGGAACCGCTTCAGCGTCGCTTCGTGGTCCTTGACCAGCGCCACGACGATGTCGCCATTGTCGGCCGTCGATGTTTCGCGGATGACAACGATATCGCCATGATTGATGCCCGCATCGATCATCGAGTCGCCCTTCACCTCCAGCGCGTAATGGTGGCCCTTGCCGACCATCGTGCCGGGGACGGCGACCCTGGAATGTTCGTGGCTGATCGCCTCATAGGGCACGCCGGCAGCGATCTTGCCCATCACCGGCAGTTCGAGCGCCTGCGCCTCGACCGGCATGGCGCCAGCCGGGTCAGGCAGATCCGTCTTGTCGCCGTCGATCACGCGGAGCGTCGGCCCGCCCTTGGCGAGCGCCTCCGGCAGCTTGACGATCTCGATGGCGCGGGCGCGATGGGCGAGGCGGCGGATGAAGCCGCGTTCCTCCAACGCCGTGATTAACCTGTGGATGCCGGATTTGGAGCGCAGGTCCAGCGCTTCCTTCATTTCGTCGAACGATGGGGGAACACCGTCGCGTTGCAGACGCTTGTTGATAAAGTCCAGCAAATCCAGTTGTTTACGGGTCAGCATCTAAGCGAACCTCCTCTGCTCTCGCTCTCGCAGATTATCCTGCGTTCGAGGTATGTTCTATTCGCGTTCCCGTTTTGTGTCAATCTTCGTTAAAGGCGTTATTATACTTTGCGTACCCATAGGGGAGGCGTTAGTATGAAACACCGCCAATCTGAGAGGTGCCCCGTGGTCAGAATTTCCCTTGCTTGGGTTGTTGAATGCTTTTCTGCGATTCATGATTTGCAGTCTTTGGACAAACACAATGAGTCACTTGATTGTTTGCTGCGTGTACTTGGCGCACGAGCCAAGCTTGATGAGTTATACCAATCCAGCGTCTATGTTCCGTTTCTTCGAGCTTCAGCGACACACGCCAGACGCCTAAACCTCAACCTCGCTGAATTTCAGGAGTCTATCGACCTTAATAAGCCAGTCGATTTTTCAGATCGGGCGAGAATTGCGGGCGAAGCGCGAACCTTCCTAAGCATCGTCTCTTCAGAAATCGGAGTGGTGCCCACATACCTCGTCACCCAGAAGGAAGGCTTTGATGTGAACCTTCTGACAGAACAAGGAGAGCGCCTGTTTCCTGAGCAAATTGTACTCAAAGTGGAGGGCGTAACCGAGGACATGAGGGAGGTTGGAAAGGCGCTAGTTTTTGAGCTTCCCACCGCCTGTGGATTCCATGTGTTCCGCGTTCTTGAAGCGGTGCTGAAAGGATATTGGGACCACGTTTCGAACGGCGAACCCAGACCTAAGCTTGAAACCATAGGAAGTTACGCCAAGCAACTGAAGGACAAAACCTACGGCGATGCGAAGGTGTGGGAAACCTTGGAGCAAATAGCCAAACTCCACAGAAACCCACTCATCCACCCAGAGGTCATTCTTACCACTGAGGAAGCAATTGAAATTCTCGGAATTGCGAGAAGCGCCATTGGAGCGATGGTGAGAGTCATGCCCGACCTACCAACAACTACTTCTGGCGCTCCTTAGCGGATGCGACCTTATCCATGGTACGTTTAGCCTACAGTTTACCATTTTTCCGTTGGTGAAGAATATCATGGCGGCAGATGAAGCGCACAAGGCGCTCATCAAGATCACACTCAAACGCGATCTCCGCGAAATCCTTACCTTCGGCGATGTACCGCTCCGCTGTGTAATGCGGGAGGATGACTTCAGCCGCCGCCAGGATCGCGTTGTTGTCAGAAGCCACGGCGGTCGGGTAGGGAGTTGCCGCAGCTACGTGCGCACCGACCAAATCTCTAACAGCGCCTGAAGTTCCAACGTATGTGTGCCCCGGCGACCAGCAGTGCATCATCTCCTTGATTGCGGCAAATTCTTTCCAATGGCCTTCGAGATCATTGTCCACGTAGACTACGGCGATGTTCCTGTCATCCTCTTCAAGGCGAACGAAAATCCCGCTGAAAGGCTTTGGGATTTTAGCATTGCCGAAGTAACGAACCTGAGAAATGCCATTCTTTGGGCAATCAATTGCTGCCTGCCATACCTCCGAGAAACGCATGGCATTTCCGGGAGGTCGGCCAGAGGCGGCTGCGCGAAGCTCGTGAATGTGCTCCGAAAGAGAAACGAATGAGTCAAACATCTTTAGCTACCACTCGTGGTACGGAGTGGTAGCTATACAAGATTTACGGTATTAGTCTAGGCTTTCTCAGACCGGCGGTTCAGTGACGGGTTCACCGGCATTCTGAATGGCTTCGGCCAGTTCCATGTCGAGAGCATCGACATCATGGCCGTCTGGGTTCAATTCAAGCTTGTTTACCAGAAACCGTACATCCACCACTTCGCAACCGGGGTGCTGGTCGCGAATGGCGTCGAAAAGCTTATCCATTTTTAGCACTCCACTTTGGTTAGGTTCAGTTGCTGTACTGATTCACATATAGCGTCTTGACACTAGTTTCCAGAGGTATGTGGCTTTAGCATGACGCTAATGTGTGAACCGTGTGTGAATCCACGCACGGAAGTTTAGTCCCGCTTTAACCCAAGCTTATCCATGGCGCGCTCAAACCTTTCTTCGGCTTCGGTGGGGCTTAGTTCGCCAGCGTCCACGAGCTCCTGAACCTTTTCCAGAAACCTCTTGGACTGCTCCCTCTGGCTCTCTTTTGCCTTCGGTTTCTTCGTCATTTCCAACCAATCGTTTCGTAGGTCAGACGCTTGCCCACAATCCCTTGCAGGGCGCGATCTGCCCTAACGGTGTCGCTGCATTCAAGAGCCTGACGATTGCTGTAGCGGAAGTCAAACTCGGCGAGATAGCGGTGCAGGTGACGGCGCTTGCAGTGCTGGTATACGCCGCGCATCCCCCGCTTGAAGATGCTGAAATAGCCTTCGATGGTGTTGGTGTGAATGTCGGGGAAGTCCTTCTGGACGTATTCACCTTTGCCGTGCTCCACATGGCCGTGAGCGGCAAATTCTTCCTCAAGGCCGATGTAGTGGGTGGCCTCGTCGGTGACGATTTGAGCCTCACGCGAGACGTTGCGAAGCAGGATCGGGATAACGGTTTCCTTGCGCAGGTCTTTGACAACCACGCTGCGGCTTTCGCCAGTGCTGCGATCAACCAGCGACAGAACCTTGTTCTTGTGGCCATAGTCCGCTTTGGCGCGTTCCCTGCCGGGTTCGATGCCGATAAAGGTCTCGTCGGCCTCCACGATGCCGCCACCGCCTCCCATAGGGGCCAGAGCGCCGTTGCGCATGGCCTCACGGATACGGTGAGACATGAACCAAGCGGTTTTCAGAGTGACGCCCAAGGTCCGGTGAAGCTGGTTGCTGCTGATGCCCTTCTTGCTGGCGCACATCAGATAGATCGCCTGAAGCCAGAGGTTCATCTTGACGTGGCTGGACTCGAAGATGGTTCCGACCTTTACGGTGAATGGCTTGCGGCACTTGTAGCACTTGTAAGCGCCTATGCGGGTGCTCTTGCCCTTCATTTTGGACACGCGCTCACGCTCGCCGCACTTGGGGCAAGTCGCACCATGCGGCCAGACGCGGGCCTCTACGTACTTGTAGGCGGCTTCCTCGTTGTGAAAGTACGGTGCGGACAGGTGCGACATTGCTCTATAACTCCTTGTATCATCAATATAGATTCAAGAAGTGGGTACGTCAAGTATAATAACGCCTCGTTAAAATTCTATGAAGATGACCTCATCGCCCGCATCTTTTGCCGGGTCATGGGGCGGGCGGACCACCAGGGCATTGGCATCTGCGAGGACGGTCAATAGGGCGCTGTCCTGGCGTTCGGCGATGGTCGCGCGGCCGTTTTCGACAAAAGCCCGCATGTAATGTTCGCGCGGGCCGTTCGGGCCTGTGGCTTCGGCGAGGATGGCGCGCCGTGTGGGCAGGGCCGCTTTCGGCAGGCCCTGCATGGCGCGTATGAGCGGGCGCAGGAAGATGTGCCCGCAAACGATTGAAGATACCGGGTTTCCCGGAAGCCCCAGCATCGGGGTCTTGCCCAATCGGCCAGCCATGAGAGGTTTGCCCGGACGCATTGCGATCTTGTAAAAGGCGCGGTCGAGACCCAGATCACCGGCGACCTGGCCCACGAGGTCGTAGTCGCCGACGGAGGCGCCGCCGATGGTGACGATCAGGTCGGCGTCTGCCGCCAGTGCGAAGGCGGATTCGAGGCTTTCGCGGGTGTCGCGGGCGATGGGCAGGAGCCGGGCTTCGGCCCCCTCACTTTCGGCGATGGCGGCCAGCGCGAAGTTGTTCGAGGCGAGGATCTGGGAGGGAGACGGGTCCTCGCCGGGCATGACCAGTTCGTTGCCGGTGGCGATGATCGCGACCTGCGGACGGCGGGCGACAGTGACCTCGGGGGCGTTCATGGACGCGGCGAGGGCGACATGGGCCGGGGTCAGGCGACGGGGCGCGGGGATTTGGTCACCGACTTTGAAGTCGCGGCCTATCTCTCTGATATACGGTTGTTTGTCGGCGTTTTCGTTTACAGTGATGCGGTCATCCGTGCGCTCAACATCTTCCTGGATGATGACCCGTGTGGTGCCGTCGGGCACCGGGGCGCCGGTAAAGACACGAACCGCTTCACCTGGCGCGATGATGGTTTGAGGCATGCCTCCGGCGGCGGTCTCTGCGACTACCGTGTAGGCTTCGGACTCCCCGGCGACCGCGTAGCCATCCATGACGGAGGCACGGAACGGCGGTTGGTTGCGGCTTGCGGTGACGGGGTCGGCAAGGACGCGGCCCACGGCGTAGCGGAGGGGGACGGTCTCGCTTTCCATCGGGTCGGCGAGGTCGAAGACATGGGCGAGGGCCTCCGCGACGGAGATCACGCGGGGGCCTCGTAGCGGCCGGATTTGCCGCCGTCTTTCAGGACGAGCCGGATGTCCTCTATCACCATGGATTTCTCGACCGCCTTCACCATGTCGTAGACGGTGAGGCAGGCGGTTGTGACGGCGGTCAGCGCCTCCATCTCCACCCCGGTCTGGCCGGTGGTCTTGACGGTGGCTTCGACACGTATGCCAGGACGCGTTTCGTCGGGGATGAGATTGACGGCGACCTTGGTGATCGGGAGCGGGTGGCAGAGCGGGATCAGTTCGGAGGTCTTCTTTGCGCCCATGATCCCGGCCAGTTGGGCAACGGAAAGGACGTCGCCTTTCTTGGCCTGACCGCCGACTATGATTTCAAGGGTTTGCGGGGTCATCCTGACGTAGCCTTCGGCCACGGCGATGCGGTCGGTTGTGGCCTTGTCGGAGACGTCGACCATGTGGGCCTGACCGTCCTTGTCGAAGTGGGTCAGGCCGCTCATGCGGGCACCGGGTCGGCAAGGATGGCGCGGGTGGCGGCGGTGACGTCTTCCTGTCGCATCAGGCTTTCGCCAATGAGGAAGCTGCGGGCGCCCACGCGGGCGAGACGGGCCAGGTCGGCCGGAGCGAAGAGGCCGCTTTCGGCGACGAGGTGCTTGCCATCAGGAACGCGGGTCGAGAGGCGTTCGGTGGTGGCGAGATCGGTCTCGAAAGTCTTGAGGTTGCGGTTGTTGACGCCAAGAAGCGGTGAGGTGAGCGCGAGGGCGCGGTCGAGTTCTTCCTCGTCGTGGACTTCGACAAGAACGTCCATATTCCAGGTGTTTAAAGCGCAGTCTTCAAGTTCCTTCGCCTGCGTATCCGAGACGCTGGCCATGATGATGAGGATGCAGTCGGCACCCCAGGCGCGAGCCTCGGCCACCTGGTAGGTGTCGTAGAGGAAATCCTTGCGGAGGCAGGGAAGCGCCGTGGCGTCTCTGGCTTCGGTGAGGAAGGCGGGCGCGCCCTGAAAGCTGGGCGTGTCGGTGAGGACCGACAGGCAGGTGGCGCCGCCTGCCTCATAGGCGCGGGCCAGAGCTTCGGGGTGGAAGTCCTCGCGGATCAACCCCTTGGAGGGGCTGGCTTTCTTGATTTCGGCGATGAGGCCGTAGCCGGTTTTGGAGGCTGCTTCGAGAGCTTGTGCGAAGCCGCGCGGCGGGGATTGGTCGCGGGCGGCGGCTTCCACGTCAGCAAGCGGGGTCGTGGCCTTGGCGGCGGCGATCTCGTCGAGTTTATAGGACTTGATGCGGTCGAGAACATTCATGGCATCGGGATTAGCGTGTCAGTCAGGGTTTGGAAAGTAGCCCCTGCAGGTGATCTGGCTTCCCGAAGGCATTCAGGCGGTCAGGCCCAGCGGATCGGGGTCTTCCCCTGGGCTTCGAGCCAGGTGTTAACACGGCTGAAGGGGCGGGAGCCGAAGAAACCGCGGGAGGCGGAGAGGGGCGAGGGGTGCGCGCTCTCGATCTTCAGGTGGTGGTCGGCGAGTTGTGCGCCGAGCTTGCGGGCGTGGTTGCCCCAGAGGAGGATCGCACGGGGGCGGTCGTCAAGGCGCTTCAGGACCTGTTCCGTGAGAGTGGACCAGCCGAGTTTGGAATGCGCCCCGGCCTCACCTTCGGGGACCGATAGCGCGGTGTTGAGGAGGAGGACACCTT
The DNA here is from genome assembly GCA_050299835.1 of Silicimonas sp. GTDB lineage: Bacteria > Pseudomonadota > Alphaproteobacteria > Rhodobacterales > Rhodobacteraceae > JAJDOD01. The sequence continues at coordinate 101,644 of JBNKWP010000004.1, read as the reverse complement.
GCCTGGCCCAGGGGGACAGGTCTCCGCTGGCGGGGGCGCCGCCGATGTCGTCTTGCAGTTCCCGGAAGATGTTCTTCAGCGACCTTGGGAGCGGGGTTTCGGGCGTGACGGAGAAGGCGAGGCCGTTGGCGTGGCCGCGTGTCGGGTAGGGGTCCTGGCCGAGGATCACCACATTGACGGCGTCGGGTTGGGTGTGTTCGAGGGCAGCGAAGCGGAGCGGTGCGGGGGGCAGGACAGGCCGGGTTTCGGCGGCGAGCGCAGTCTCTATTCCGGGCCAATCGGCTGTGAAGAAGGGCAGGTCGGCCCAGGCGCCGAGGCGTGAAAGATCCTGTGTCATGTGGATGGGGTAGACGCGCCGACTGTCAGGTGCAATGGCGGGCTTCCCGCTGGCGCGGGAACCGTGCATAGATTTTCGAAAATGGAGACGCACATGACTGACACCACGGAGGCAATCGGCACGCGGTTGCGCGACAGTCCGGACTGGCGGTACCTGTTGCGCGAAGTGGACGCGATGTACCGGCGCGGGTCGGATGGCGGAAGCGCCGCGATCCGGCGGCATCGTCGGCATGTGCGCGAACGGATTTCCGCGGTGATCGAGGCGAACCCGGAGCTGGTCCACCGGGAGCCGGTGGAGAAACCGGTCTGCGGGTATCTGGGCCGTGCGCTGGACAACGGGACGAGCGGGGCGATGGCCCCGATGGCGCGGGCTCTGGACCGTGTCGCGGAGAAGTTGACCTGGGAATACGGGTACACGAAAGTGCCGAGGGCTCTGGCCGGAAAATGCGCCTATTGCGAACTGATGGGGCCGCAGGGGCCGATCCCGGCGGAGAAGATCATTCTGGGGCTGGTGCTGTTCGCTCCGAAAACCACCTATCCGCAGCACAGTCACGCGGATATCGAGGAGAGCTATATCTCGATCTCGGGGGCCTGGTCGGAGAACGACATGGCGGTCTATGCGCCGGGGTCTCTGATCCTGAATCGGGCGGCGCATGAACACCGGATCACCACCGGGGCGGAGGAGCCCTGTTTGCTGGCCTATGCCTGGACGGGCGTGGCGGAGCGGCTGTCAGCGCCGGGGATGAAGTTTTCGGCGCGGAGGAAGGCTCGGGTGGAGCAGGGGATTTGAGTTTTCCGGGATGGAGAGTGCGGAGGGGGCTGTCTGCCCCCGCCACTTTCAGTGGCCCCCCGAGGATATTTATGGACCGATAAAAACGACGGTCGTGTGAGGCAAAAGGGGTGGGACCGTTACCTGCCCGATGTGACGCGGGCGAGGCCTTCGACCTTTTCCCTGGCCTTGCCGCTGTCGATGCTTTCGGCGGCAATTTCCACGCCCGCTTTCAGCGTTTCGCATCTGCCCGCGATCAGAAGCGCGGCGGCGGCGTTCAGCAGGACGGCGTCGCGGTAGGCGCTTGCCTCACCCGCCATCAGGGCGCGGAAGGCGGTGGCGTTCTCCTCCGGCGTGCCGCCGAGGATGTCGCGGAGCGGGTGAACGGGCAGGCCCGCATCTTCGGGATGCACTTCGCGGGCGGTGATCATGCCTTGGGAGAGGGCGGCGACGGAAGTGGGTCCGGTGATCGAGATCTCGTCCATGCCTTCGTGGCCGTGGACGAGCCAGGCGGCTTCGGTGCCGAGGGCGGAGAGGGTTTCGGCCATCGGGAAGATCAGGTCGGGGGCGAAGGCGCCGGTGAGCTGTCGTTTGACGCCTGCCGGATTGGTCAGCGGACCGAGGATGTTGAAGATGGTCTTGCAGCCGAGTTCCATGCGGACCGGCATGACGTGTTTCATCGCCGGGTGGTGCATGGGGGCCATCATGAAACCGATGCCGACCTCTTCCAGAGCCTTTTCAACCACTTCGGGGCCGACCATCACCTCGATCCCCATGGCGGCCTGCACGTCCGCCGCGCCGGATTTCGACGACAGGTTGCGGTTGCCATGCTTGGCCACGGGCACGCCTGCGCCCGCGACGGTGAAGGCGGCGGCGGTGGAGATGTTGAGCGTGCCGAGCGCGTCGCCGCCGGTGCCGACGATGTCGATGGCACCTTCGGGCGCTTTCACGGCGGCGCATTTGGCGCGCATGACGGCGGCGGCGGCGGTGTATTCGGAGACCGCCTCACCGCGTGCGCGCATCGCCATCAGCAATCCGCCCATCTGCGCGGGTGTGGCTTCGCCGTTGAACAGGATCTCGAAGGCCTGTTGCGCCTGGGCGCGGGAGAGCGGGCCTTCGGAGGCGGCGAAGATCAGTGGCTTCATCGCGTCGCTCATGCGGGCACCGGGAGTTGGTCGAGGAAATTCTTCAGCATCTTGTGTCCATGTTCGGAGCGGATCGATTCGGGGTGAAACTGCACGCCTTCGATGGGCTTGTCCTTGTGGCGGAGGCCCATGATGGTGCCGTCTTCGAGCCATGCTGTGACTTCAAGGCAGTCGGGCAGCGTTTCCCGGTCGACGATCAGCGAATGGTAGCGGGTGCCGTTCAAGGGTGAGGGCAGGCCTTTGAAAACACCCGCCTCTTCGTGATGGATATGCCCCAGCTTGCCGTGGACGATATCAGCCGCGCGGACGACCTTGCCGCCGAAAGCCTGACCGATTGTCTGGTGTCCGAGGCAGACGCCGAGAAGCGGGATGCCGGTCTCGGCGGCGGCTTCGGTCAGCGCCAGGCAGATACCTGCACGATCGGGATCGCAGGGGCCGGGAGACAGCACGATGCCTTCGGGTTTCATCGCCATCGCTTCTTGTACGTCGATGGCGTCGTTGCGTTTGACGACGCATTCCGTGCCCAACTCGCCGATATAATGGACGAGATTGAAGGTGAAACTGTCGTAGTTGTCGATCAGAAGCAGCATATTGCGTCTCTTCTGCGGCTTTGCGCATATTGTGGGTGTCAGCGCTTGAAAGCGCGGATATACTTGTGCGAGAGGCTCCGGCTAAGGTCAAGGTGCCCGAACGAGGCGAAGAAAAGAGAGCGGAGGAAAGACCCCGTGGGACGCGGCTTTCTGTCAGGTATTTTCTGGGGCGGTATTGTCGGCCTCGTGGCGTTGTTCGTCTCCAGCCAGGCGCTGGAGCGGCAGACCCTGAGTTTCCCGAAGCCGGAAGCGGCGGCGGTCGAGGTGCCGGGTGGCTCGGAATTCAACCAGGCGCGGCCCGAGACCGATCCGATCGTACCTGAGACGGATGCGCGCCCGGCTGGCGATGCCGTGGCCGAAGTGCCGGAACCCTCGGTTGCCGATCAGACGCCTCAGATGGACACCGCGGCTTTGGAAGTGCCAGTGCCGGATACCACCCAGGATGCGCCCGGGACATTGGGCGAAGCGCCTGACGCGGTGACGGATGTGACCAGGCCGGAGAGCTCGGAAGACACTGCGGTGGGAACTGCGGATACAGCACCCCTGGCCGAACCGGAGAACCCGGGTTCGGCTCCGGATGCGGCCACGGTGGAGGCCACGCCGCCCGTGGTGCAGCCCGAGATCGAGGACGCACCGGAGGTTGAGACCACCGAGGATGTCACGCCGGAAGACGAAAGCGGCGGGATCGCCGCCTTGCCGGACACGGATGCGGAGGCGGTGCAGCCTTCTCCCGAGACCGCGCCACAGGTGGCAAGCCAGGTGGAGGCACCCGACAGCCCTGCTGCGCCGCAGGCGGAGACAGAGAGGTCTCTGCCCTGGCTCACGCAGCATATGAATTCGCTGGGCCAGGCCCCCGATGCGCCGGACCTGCCAGATGTGGCCGCCGAGCCGTCGCTTCCGGCTGCCGGGACGCAGGCGCCGGAAGCTCCCGACGTCAGCGTGGCTGAAACGCCTTCTGACGCCTCCTCGGATGCGGCTGTGCAGCAAGTTGTGGAGGCCGGTGAGCCGGAATCTGCGGACGAGCCGGAGCCATTGGTGATCGCTCAGGACAGCGCCGGGACCGAGGCGCAGCAGGCCGACAATTCCGATGGAACATCGTCGCTTTTGCAGCCGGTGGAGAGTCTGACGGAACGCGAGAGCGGCAACGCTTCGGATGGATCGCTGCCGGTCGTCCGGCGGTTGGGCGAAAGCGGATCGACGCTGACCGATAGCGCTGACGACGCGGTGGTCGAGGCTGAAGATGCGCCGGTTGACGCCGTGGAGGAGAACGGCGAGGCCACAGGCGCCCCAGCCTTGCAAGCCTTTGCAAGCGCGTTCGATGCGTCCGAAGGGACGCCGATGATCTCCATCGTTCTTGTCCAGACCGGGCCGGAAGCCCTGTCGTCCGATACGCTCGATTTTCTACCGGAACATGTGGCCTTCGGCATCGACGCCTCGTTGTCAGGGGCGCCGGAGGTGGCGCGGGCCTATCGCGCTGCCGGGCATGAGGTGGTGATGATCCCGTCGTTGCCTGCGGGCGCGGCTCCGCAGGATATCGAAGAGGCGCTGAGCATCAATTTCGAACGCATCCCCGAGGCGGTGGCGCTGATGGATGTCTCCGGTTCGAGTTTCCAGTCGGACCGGGATGCGGTGTCCCAGGTCGTGCGCGTGATCGAGGACACCGGCCATGGGCTGATTACCTTTCCGCGCGGGCTGAACACGGCGCATCAGGTTGCGCAACGCTCGGGCGTTCCGACCGGGCTGATCTTCCGCATTCTGGACGGCGAAGGCGAGAGCATCGAAGAGATCGGACGGACGCTTGACCGCGCCGCGTTCCGGGCGCGCCAGGATACGGGCGTGATCCTTGTCGGAACCACCGGATCGACGATGCTGTCGGCGCTGACGGAATGGGTTCTGACCAATGGCGACGAGGCGGTCGCGATCGCGCCGGTGTCGAAGGCGCTTGGCGGGTAAGACAGGCCCGAGGGGCTAGATCAATGCGCCGGTGACTCGCAGGCGTCGATCAGGCTGCGGCCGCCATCGACGTTCAGCACTTCGCCGGTGATAAAGCCTGAGGCGTCCGAGGCCAGGAACTGAGCGGCGTCGGCAAGCTCGGACGGGCTGGCGATGCGGGCCAGCGGGGTGCTTTCGATGATCTCGCCGCGCATGTCTTCGTCTTCGGCCAATGCTCCTTTCAGCGATGCGCTCATCACCGAGCCGAGCGCGAGGGCGTTCACCCGGATGCGATGCGGGGCCAGGGCCACGGCCATTGAGCGGGTCATCTGTTCGAGCGCTGCCGAACTGACCGAATAGGCCAGAAGATCGGGCTGCGTGCGGCGCGCGGCGATGGAGGACAGGTTGATGATCGAACCCGCCGGGGCTTCGGGATCTCCGCCCTTGGCCTGTTTGATCATGCGCTTGGCGAAAAGCTGAGTGACGCGGAGCGAGGTCATGAGGTTCTGCTGGATCAGCATCTCCACCGCGTCGTCATCGGCGTTCAGCGGATCGGCGGCGACCATCTGGCGGGAGGCGTTGACGAGGATATCCACCCGGTCGAAACGGTCGAGCGTGGCAGACAGAAGATTGGCGATGGTCAGCTTTTCGCGCAGGTCTCCGGCGTAATAGGCGGCATTGCCCTCGCTTTCCCCGTCACTGCCGATCTCGTCCTTCAGCCGCTCCTCGTCGCGGTCGGCCATCATCACGTTGGCACCCTCGGCCAGGAAGGCGCGGGCGATGGAAAGGCCCACGCCATTGGCGGCACCCGTGACAACGGCGGTCTTTCCGGCGATGGAGAAGGACATGGGGCTAACCCTTTCGGCGGTGTGGCGATGTTGCGTGGAAGATCTTGAAAGACGGCGTCTCTGCGTGGAGCTCTACTGTTCTGAAGGCGTCTTTGATCGTGGATTCATAGGGCAAATGCCGGTTTGCCACAAGCCAGAGCTGTCCCTTGGGCTTCAGCATGGCGGCGGCGGCGCGGATGAAAGCCTGTCCAAGGGAGGGGTCGGCGGCGCGGCCTGCGTGGAACGGCGGGTTGGTGACGACGTGGTCGGCGGGGGCGTCGGGACGCCAGGTGAGGGCGTCGGCCCAATGGCCGGTCGCGCGCGGGTCGTGGATGTTCAAATTCGCGGCATCGAGCGATAAATTGTCGTTCTCGACCATGTGGACGGCGGTAATCCCGGGCCTTTCGAGTATTGCCTTGGTCAGAAAGCCCCAGCCTGCTCCAAGGTCGATCACGGTGCCGGAGAGGCTGGCGGAGAGGACCTCGGCGAGAAGGGCGGAGGCCTTGTCGATGCCGTCACCGGAGAAGACGCCGGGGGCGCGGTGCCAGCCATCTGGGCTCGGTGTCGGTGTGAGCGCGGGCCAGTCGGAGAAGTCGCCGCCGGTGACCGTGAAGATCTTGCCATGAGCCTTGGACCAGGGGTCGGAGACCTCGGCGCGGGATTTCAGTTCCTTGTAGAAGGCGTCGATCCCGTCGGTCTTGGTACCGTCGACGATGATCGGGCCGTCCGTCGCCTCGCGGGCCAGGCGGAGGTAGGCACGGGCGGCGTCGCGGGCGCGGGGGAGGAGGACAATGGTGTTGGCGTAGGGGCCGTTGGTGTCAACGGTGCCGATCCACCCCTGAGCCGATAGCGCGTGCTCGGCATCCGCGTAACGGTGGAGGATGCGGGTCCGGTCGCGGTCGAGACCGTCGAGATCGCTTTCCGTGGTGGCTCCGATCACCAGCGTGTCGCCATCAGCCAGCGTGACGATGCCCCTGTCGAGGGCGAGGCTCAGACGACCTGCCAAAACGGGCGTCCTATTCCTTTTCCATCGTGCATTGCAGCGGATGCTGGTGGCGGCGGGCGAAGTCCATCACCTGCGCGACCTTGGTTTCCGCCACCTCGAAGGAAAACACACCGACCACGGCGAGGCCTTTCTTGTGGACGGTCAGCATCAGTTCAAACGCCTGCGCGTGGTTCATGCCGAAGAAACGCTCCAGCACATGGACGACGAATTCCATCGGCGTGTAGTCGTCGTTCAGCAGCATCACCTTGTAGAGCGGCGGCTTGTCGGTCTTGGGCTTGGTCTTCGTGAGAAGATCGACATCGCTTGTGGAGCCGTCGTCGCCGTCATCCTCTGCGGTCATATGAATCTTGAGGGTCGTCACCTGAGCCAGTACGCAAGTCTTGGGGATGTGAGCGCACCATATAGGTGTTCGGGCCGGTTAGAAAAGGGGGCGTTTTCGTGCTTTCGACCATTTGCTTCGATGCGGACGACACGCTGTGGCACAATGAGCGGTTTTACCGGCTGACCGAGGCGCGGTTTGCGGAGTTGCTGGCGGATCATGCCGAGGCCGATCACCTGTCGGAGCGACTGCTGGATGCGGAGCGGCGGAACATCGAGCGCTATGGCTATGGCATCAAGGGCTTTACGCTTTCCATGATCGAAACGGCGTTGCAGGTGACCGAGAATCGGGTGCCGGGGGAGGCGATCGCGGAGCTGATCTCCGCCGGGAAGGAGATGCTGCGCCACCCGATCGAGCTGTTGCCGGGGGTTGCGGAGACGGTTGCGGCGCTGTCCGCGAGCCATCGTCTGCTGCTGATCACCAAGGGCGATCTGATCGACCAGGAGAGGAAGCTGGCGCAATCGGGTCTGGGCGATTTCTTCGACGGTGTTGAGATCGTCTCGGAGAAATCCGAGGCCGTCTATCGCGACATATTCAGCGGGCGGGACATTGCGCCCGAGGCGGCGATGATGGTCGGCAACTCACTGAAATCGGACGTCAATCCGGTGATCGCCGCGGGTGGCTGGGGCGTCCACGTTCCCTTTGGCGAAACTTGGGCGCTGGAGGCGGCCGAAGCTCCGGCCAACCACCCGAGATTTCGCGAGATCCGCTCATTGGGTGAGGTGCCGGGGCTGGTTGCGGAGATCGACCGCAACATCTAGCGGCATCGGCAAAACCCCGCGCCCCATCTTGGCGCCCCACAATTACCCAAAATTCACCGTTTTCTGATTAGTTCACCCGTGTTACGCTTGGGGATAACTTCAAAGCTCCGGCGAAAAGATCGGAGCACGAGGCAGGCAGAAGGCAGTGTAATCGTGACGATATTCCGCGTCGTCCTCAGGACAATTGCGACTCTCATTTTACTCACCGCGCCGGTTGTGCTGACTGCAGCACCTTACGCCGCAATGGTGATCGACGCCCGCACAGGCAAGGTGCTGCATTCCCGAAACGCCGATACGCGATTGCACCCCGCGTCGCTGACCAAGATGATGACGCTCTATGTTGCGTTCGACGCCATCGAGAGGGGTGAGATAAGCCTCGATACGGTGGTGACGATATCGCGCAAGGCTGCGGCGGAGCCGCCTTCGAAACTTGGGTTGAAGGCAGGGCAACAGATCAAGCTGCGCTATCTTTTGCGGGCGGCGGCGGTGAAGTCGGCCAATGATGCGGCGACCGCGATCGGGGAGGCGATTTCGGGGTCCGAAGCCGCCTTTGCCCGCCGGATGAACCGAATGGCCGCAGCTCTGGGGATGGACCGGACGACCTTCAGGAATGCGCATGGTCTGACGGAAGCCGGGCATCTTTCGACGGCGCGCGACATGACGAAACTCGGGCGGCATGTCTTCTATGACTTCCCGGAATATTACAACCTGTTCTCCCGCACGCAGACCAGTGCCGGGATCAAGACGGTCCGCAATACCAACCGCCGGCTGTTGTCGGGCTATCGCGGCGCGGACGGGATCAAGACCGGCTACACACGGGCTGCGGGTTACAACCTTGTCGCCTCCGCCGAGCGGGATGGCGAGCGGGTGATCGCGACGGTTTTCGGTGGCAGATCAGGAGCTTGGCGGAACCAGCGGGTAGCCGAACTGCTCGACATGGGGTTTGAGCGGTCGCCGAGCCGGGTGGCGGTGGTCAAGCCGAAACGGCCGGTTCTGGACGGTGACGGGGGCGTGGGCCAGGTGGTGCGGACGACCGGGTTGATCGAGCAATCGCCGCGTCCGGCGCTGCGTCCGGGATCGGAACCGGATGAGGCGGTGCTGGTGGCGATGACGGACGGGATTGCCGATGCGCTGGCGGAAGTCGCGGTGGCGGAGACCGCAGTTGAAGAGTCCGAACGTGTCGCTCCGGTGCCGGAGATTGTAAGGGCGGCGAGCCTGGCGGGCGCTTTCCTGCGGCCCGCGCCGCGCCCGAAACCCGAATCCGCGAAGGCGGTAGAGGTCGACGAACCTGTTGTAATCACACGGGTTTCCACAAGCGGAGGTCGGCATTGGGGGATCAATGTGGGCCGCTACACAACGCGGGACGAGGCGGAACGGATGCTGTTGAAAACGGCACTGGTCGAGATCTCCACGCTGGATGAAGCGCTGCGCAAGGTGGTGCGGTCACCGAAGGGTTGGGAGGCGAATTTCGTCGGCATGAGCGAGGAACGGGCGGAACTCGCCTGTCGCCGCCTGCATGCGCAGAACGTCAATTGCATTCCCGTCGGTCCGGGCTGATGGCGAAGAAAAAACGCGGCATATTCAATACGTTCGAGGGCGGTCATCTTGATGGCTCGATCTTCGATGTGCATGTGACCCATGCGAAATCAGCAGGGAAGACCCATGCCAAATCTGAACAGAAGGGCCTTTCTGGCCGTCACCGCTTCTGGCGTCGCCGCGCGCGGGTTGCCGAGGCTGGCGACGAGGCCGGGCGGAAAGCGCGTTCTGACCCTCGTCTATGACAAGGCGCTGGGCGCGATGCGGGCGGTCGACCGGGTCGTGAACTGATCATCCTTTTAAACGGCTGGTGAATGGTACGTTCGCGCATTTCGCGCTGCGTGACGTTTTGTACCTCTTTCCGCGGGGTCAGATACCGTTTTGTACCACCGGGCGGTCTGGTGGGTTAACGTGGGCTTTCCACAAGGCGCGTGCCTTCCGCGCGTACGCGATGAATTGTCGGGGCTTTGCCCCAATCGCGTGAGTGTTTTCGGACAGATGAAGACCATAACGGTGCTGTCTCAGGAATGTCCAATTCGGCGCATAGAAAAAGGGGATGAACCCGTTTTCGGCATTCGTGTCAGTTCTGAAGTCCGCCGGATGGCCACCGCCGCGTCTGTTCCTACATGGGCTGGTTCCGGTTCTGGTCTGGCACGGGCTGTCCGCGATGGTGCCGGAAATTGGGGCGGATCAGAAGCTGGCCTGGGCGGTTTTTCTGTTTTTGGTGTCTGCGACATGGATGAATGCGCCTGAAGCCTTCAAGTCAGGGGATGTGTCGGATAGGACCAAACGGGTCACGGCGGGCGTGATCGTGCTGCTGCATGCCGCGATGGCATGTGCGGTCATATTGGCCGAGCCTGTCTGGCTTCAACGCTGGTTGACGGTTGTGGCCGCGGCCCGTGTTCTGATTACGATACAGGATATCTTCTGGGACATGAGGCATCTGGTCAGAGCGTTCCCTGCCGAGGATCGGGAGACGCTTGCAGGCCCGATGGGCTGGACATTCGTCGCGATGTATTCCGCGATCGGGCTTATGAACGAGACGTTGATCGCGCATGGCTCGGTGGAAGGCTGGCTGGTCTGGCTTGCGCTGACGCCTGCGCTTCTCTGGACGTTGCAGAGGGCGTTGGTGGTGACGGTCCTGATGAGCGTGGACCAAGATCCATGAGGAAAGGGTCGCGCAAACCTGAGTTTTCCATGCGGATAGAAGATGGGATGCCGGGCGAAGGGAACCGGCGGGCTTACATCCCGGCGGGGTCGCGCCCGACAGGGTAGACGAGATTGCCGGTCAGAATGGCGCAGAAGGGTGAGATGCCCCTCCATCTGTGGGTCGGGGTTAGGCGATCTCGGCCAGCCGCGCCAATGCCGTTTCCAGACGGGTGAGTTCCTCGCGTTTGCTGGTGGCGAGCTCCTCTGTTTCCTGAACCACGTCCTCTCCCGCGTTCTCGCGGAATTTCGGGTTTTTCAGGCGTCCCTCCAATCCTCCGAGGTCCTTTTGCAGACGGCCCACGGATTTTTCGAGCCGGGCTTTCTCTGCGCCCGCGTCGATGAGGCCGGCGAGGGGGAGCGCGAAGGTGCCGCCGTCGACGGCGACGGTGGCGCTGCCTTTGGGGGCGGTGTCGGCCTGTTCGCGGCCTGCGATCCCCGCTTCGCGGTCGGCGGTGATGAGGGTCTCGTTACGCTCCCACATCGTGTCATGCGCGTCGTCGAGGTTGAGTTGCAGCAGCGTGACCTTTTCCTTTTTCGGGACGTTCATTTCGCCTCGGACGGAGCGGGTCTTCTCGATCAGGTCGCGGACCCAGTTGAGTTCGGCGGTGGCCTGTGGGTCGATCATGTCTTCGCCGTAGGTGGGCCAGTCGGCGTGGACGAGCATCTTCTCGCGCGAGGGGGCGGAGAGGGTCCAGAGTTCCTCGGTGATGAAGGGGATGATCGGGTGGAGCATGATCAGGAGCTGGTCGAGGGCCCAGGCCATCGTTTGCCGGGTTTCCTCGGCCGCGTCGGTGTTCATCAGCGGCTTGGAGAATTCGAGATACCAGTCGCAGTAGGTGTAGGTGAAGGCGTAAAGGGTGTTGGCCGCGTCGTTGAAGCGGAAGGCGGTGAGGGCTTCGTCGAGGGCCATGCGGGTCTTGGCAACTTCGCCCAAGATCCATTTGTTGACGCTGTGCTTGGCGGCGTCGGGGGTTCGAGTGGTGACGTCGAAGACGCCGTTCATCTCCGCAAACCGCGCGGCGTTCCAGAGTTTCGTGGTGAAGTTGCGGTAGCCTTGGATGCGCTGCGTCGAGAGCTTCAGGTCGCGGCCCATGGCGGCCATGGCGGTCAGCGTGAAGCGCACCGCATCCGCGCCGTATTCGTCGACCAGTTCGAGCGGGTCGAGGACGTTGCCGAGGGATTTCGACATCTTCTTGCCCTTCTCGTCGCGGACGAGGGCATGGACGTAGACGGTGTCGAAGGGGCGCTCTCCGACGACGGCGTATTGCATCATCATCATCCGGGCGACCCAGAAGAAGATGATGTCGAAGCCGGTGATGAGGACACTCGTCGGGAAATATTTCTTGAGTTCGGGCGTGTCCTCGGGCCAGCCGAGGGTGCCGATGGGCCAGAGGCCGGAGGAGAACCAGGTGTCTAGGACGTCGGGGTCGCGTTTCAAAGCGATCTTCGCGAGTTTGCCGCCTTCCTTTATGGTTAGGAAACTATCGCGCTGAGACTCAACGAATTCGATCCCGGGCCCGTAGTACTCGGTTGCCTGACGCGCAAGTGACTCGTGACCGGCGGCGCAGAAATACTTTGTCTTTTCAGCACGAGTTTCTTTGTTTTCAAGCCATTCCAAGCTTGGCCCATACCAAACCGGGATCTGATGGCCCCACCAGAGCTGGCGGGAGATGCACCAGGGTTCGATGTTCTCGAGCCAGTTGAAGTAAACCTTTTTGTGCTGCTCAGGGAGAATCTCGGTGGTGCCGTCGCGGACGGCTTCCAGCGCGGGGGCGACGATCTTGGCGGTGTCGACGAACCACTGATCGGTGAGCATGGGCTCGATGACGACCTTGGAGCGGTCGCCGTAGGGGGCCATGATTTTTTTGGCCTCGACGAGGGGGACTTGTGCGACAGCCTCCCCCTCGGTCCCCCTCCCGAGGGAGGGGGAGGCGGTACCGTCGGGGTCTGCGGTGCCCCCCTCCGTCCGGAGGGGGGATGGGGGGGAGGTGCGACCGAGGCGGGGGTCGGTCGCCTCCGTCATGACGGCGAGGCCTTCGGCGGTGATCTGGTCGATGACCTTTTTGCGCGCTTCGAAGCGGTCGAGGCCGCGGAGGTCGTCGGGGACGAGGTTGATGGTGTCGGCCTCGGCCTCGGTGAGGGTTTTCTCGCCCTTGGCGACGCTGAGAGCGATGGCGGCGGCTTCGGCGTAGGGGGCGCCGTCGTCGCGCATGTGGCCCTTGGTGTCCATCAGGCGGTACATCGGGATGTCGCCGCGCTTGGCGACGGCGTAGTCGTTGAAGTCATGCGCGCCGGTGATCTTGACCGCGCCCGAGCCGAAGTCGGGGTCGGGGTATTCGTCGGTGATGATCGGGATCAGGCGGCGGTGTTCCCTGGGGCCGACGGGGATCTCGCAGAGTTGGCCGACGATCGGGGCGTAGCGGGTGTCCGAGGGATGGACCGCGACCGCGCCGTCGCCCAGCATGGTTTCGGGGCGCGTGGTGGCGATGGAGATGTAGTCGCGGGTTTCGGTGAAGAGGACGTTCCCGTCCTCGTCCTTCTCGACGTATTCATAGGTCGCGCCGTTCGCGAGCGGGTATTTGAAGTGCCACATATGGCCGTCGACTTCGATGTTCTCAACCTCGAGGTCGGAGATCGCGGTCTCGAAATGCGGGTCCCAGTTGACGAGGCGTTTGCCGCGATAGATCAGGCCCTTGTCGTACATATCGACGAAGACCTTGATGACGGCGTCGTGGAAATTGCCGTCTTCACCCTCGGGGGCACCCGGCGCGCCGGACATGGTGAAAGCGTTGCGGGACCAGTCGCAGGAGGCGCCGAGGCGCTTGAGCTGTTCGATGATGGTGCCGCCGGATTGCTGTTTCCATTCCCAGACCTTGGCGGTGAAGGCCTCGCGGCCCATTTCGCGGCGGGAGGGTTGCTGGGCCTCGGCGAGGTTGCGTTCGACCACCATCTGCGTCGCGATGCCAGCGTGATCCTGTCCGGGCTGCCAGAGCGTGTCGTGGCCGCGCATCCGGTGCCAGCGGGTGAGGATGTCCTGCAGGGTGTTGTTGAAGGCGTGGCCCATGTGGAGAACGCCGGTGACGTTGGGCGGCGGGATCATGATGGAGAAGGTCTCGTCGGAGCTGGCATTGGCCCCGGCCTTGAACGCGCCTGACTGTTCCCACTTCGCGTAGATGCGGGCTTCGGCTTCTTTTGCGTCGAATGTCTTTTCCATCGTCGTCGTCCTTTTCGCGTCCGGGGTGATTTAGCGGTCTGACCGGCGGAGGGAAAGGGCGGATGGCATCTGGATCATGCGTATTTGGAATGAGATGAAGGCGGAGGCTGGACATGGAGCGCGGCGGCGCTAGGGTGCGGGCAAGCAGCGAAAGGCATTACCCATGGACAAGTTCGGCAAGTCTCAGCCCGTGCGGCGGTTGGAGGATCAGCGGTTTCTGACAGGTCAGGGGCGCTATATCGACGATGAGACGCCGGAGGGGGCGCTGTTTGCCGTGTTCGTGCGGTCTCAGGTGGCGCATGGGGTGTTGAAGCCGGTTGATCTGAGCGAGGCGCGGGAGATGCCGGGGGTTGTCGGTGCCTTCGCGGCGGAGGACCTGGCGGCAGCCGGGATCGATTATGTGATGCGGGGCGAACTGGTCGTTGGCCGGGATGGCACCAAGGGCGCGGATGTGGCCCGGCCTTTGCTGGCGAGCGGCAAGGTGCGTTTCGTGGGCGAGGCGGTGGCGGTGATCCTGGCGGAGAGCCGGGAGCAGGCCAAGGACGCGGCCGATCTGGTCTTTGTCGAGACCGACGATCTGCCGGCGAAGCTGGATTATGCGCCGGGGGGCGAGACGATCCACGAGGAAGCGCCGGACAACCAGGTCTTCGACTGGGCGGTGGGCGATCATGACAAGGTGGCGAAGGTCTTCGAGGGGGCTGCCCATGTGGTGAAGACCCGCGTGGTGGACAACCGGGTCGTTGCCATGCCGATGGAGCCGCGCGGCTGCTGGGCCGAGTGGAAGGACGGGCGGCTGCATTTTTCCTATGGCGGCCAGGGGGTCTGGGGAACCAAAGCGGCGATGGCCACCTGTTTCGGGCTCGACGCTGAGAAGGTGCATGTCATGAACCCCGATGTCGGTGGCGGTTTCGGCATGAAAGGGTTCGATTACCCCGAGTATTTCGTGGTGGCCGCCGTGGCGCGGGAGCTGGGCCGTCCGGTGCGCTGGATGAGCGAGCGGACCGAAGCCATCCTGACCGATAATGGCGGGCGGGATCTGATCTCGGACACTGAACTGGCCTTTGACGCCGATCTGAAGCTGATCGGTTATCGGGTGGAGACGGTCTGCAATCTTGGCGCCTATAACTCGGGTTTCGCGCAATATATCCAGACCGAGCTATTCGCCAAGGTGGCGCAGGGAACTTACGACATTCGTGACATCGCGCTGGCCTGCAAGGGCTATTACACCAACACCACCCAGATCGACGCCTATCGCGGGGCCGGGCGACCGGAGGCCATCTTCGCGCTGGAACGCTCGATGGACAATGCGGCCCGCGAATTGGGCGTGTCGCCCTGGGAGTTGCGTCGCAAGAGTTTCATCCGGCCTGAAAAATTCCCCTACAAGACGACGCTGGCCGACACCTATGACGTGGGCGAGTTCGACAAGGTGCTGACGCGGGCGGAGAAGGAAAGCGATGCGGAAGGGTTTTCGCACCGGCGCGAGGCGTCGGAGGGCAAGGGGCTGCTGCGGGGTTTTGGGCTTTGCTATTACATCGAGTCGATCCTTGGCGATCCGTCCGAACATGCCCGCGTGATCTTCGAAGAAGACGGGACGGTGAGCCTGTATGTCGGCACCCAGTCGAACGGGCAGGGCCATGAGACTGTCTATGCGGTGTTCCTGTCGGACCAGACCGGTATCCCGGTGGAACAGATCCGCATCGTTCAGGGCGACAGCGATATGATCCCGGCGGGCGGCGGCACGGGCGGTTCGCGCTCGGTGACGACTCAATCGACAGCGACCCTGGCGACGGTGGGGACAATCGTGAAGCAATTCGCGGATTATCTCGGCGAGAAGAACGATACCGAGGGCGTGGAGTTCGATGACGAGGTGTTCCGAATTCCCGGATCGAACGAGACGCCAACTATGCTGGACGTGGCCGCGCAGGCGCGGGCGGACGGACGGACCGAGCTTCTGGATGTGCGCGAACAGACGGTGCTTCCGGCCATGTCCTTCCCCAACGGCGCGCATATAGCCGAGGTGGAGATCGACCCCGAGACCGGCGTGGTGCGGGTGGACAAGTACAGCGTGACGGACGACTTCGGCAACCTGATCAACCCGCTTCTGGCCGAGGGCCAGGTGCATGGCGGCGTCGCGCAGGGGGTGGGCCAAGCCATTACGGAGCATATGGTTTTCGACGAGGACGGGCAGCTTCTGACGGCGACTTTCATGGATTACGGGATGCCGCGTGCGGCGGACCTGCCGATGATTTCCTTCACCACCGAGCCGACACCGTCCACCACCAACCCGATGGGCATGAAGGGCTGCGGCGAGGCCGGGACCGTGGGCGCTCTGGCGGCGGTGTCGAATGCGGTGGCGGATGCGCTGGCGTCGCGCGGCGTGGCGACCGTGGATATGCCGTTCACGTCCGCGAAGGTCTGGCACGCGCTGAACGGAGCCGTGGCGGCGGAGTAGGCTGCCACGGAAATGCCGCAGTCGTGAAACCGCGTGCGGCGCATTTGTGGATTCGTAACAGGTACGCCTCTAGGCTTGGGTCTATGACGTACTTACGTGTAATCCCATGATGTTGGGCGACCGCCTCCGCGACCTTCTGGGGTTCTTCCGGCGCACCGAGCGCACGGTCCAGAGCCTGTCGCGCGAGCCGGTCGATCACGTGGTGCTGCTGGACGGCACCATGTCGACGCTGGATGAGGGCGAGGAAACCAATGTCGGGCTGATCTACAAACTTCTGGCAGAGGCGGCGGAGAGCAAGCGGATCGGTTTGCTATACGAGGCCGGGACTCAGTGGGAAGACTGGTCGAAGACAATGGACATCATCGAAGGGCGCGGCATCAACCGGCAGATCCGGCGGGTGTATGGCTGGCTGGCCTCGCGCTATCGGCCCGGTGATCGCATTTTCCTGATCGGGTTCTCGCGGGGCGCTTTCGCGGTGCGGTCGCTGGCGGGCGTGATCGGTGAGGTGGGGCTTCTCACCCGCGAACACGCGACCGAGCGGATGGTGCGGGAGGCGTATCGGCACTACCAGGAGGAGACCTCGCCGGAAGCGGCGGCGGATTTCCGGCGCAGTTATTGCTATCCGGAAACGCCGGTGGAGATGATCGGCGTCTTCGACACGGTGAAGTCGCTGGGGTTCCGCGCGCCCTTCGTGGTGCGCTGGGCGGAGGTAAAGCACGCCTTTCACACGCATTCCCTGGGGTCGCATGTGAA
The DNA here is from genome assembly GCA_050299835.1 of Silicimonas sp. GTDB lineage: Bacteria > Pseudomonadota > Alphaproteobacteria > Rhodobacterales > Rhodobacteraceae > JAJDOD01. The sequence goes on along the minus strand of JBNKWP010000004.1, from coordinate 84,735 downwards.
GCACGGCTATCACGCGCTGGCGCTGGACGAGACGCGGGAGGCGTTTCAGCCGGTTTTGTGGACAACGCCGAAAGACCATGCAGGGCATATGGAACAGATGTGGTTCCGGGGCAGTCACGGCGATATCGGCGGGCAGTTGGGCAGCCAGCACGAGGCGCGGCCGCTGTCGAACATTCCGCTGGTCTGGATGCTGGAGAAGCTGGAAGGTTGCGATCTGCCCCTGCCTGCGGGGTGGCGAGCGCGGCTCCCGATGGATGCGGATGCCGAGGGCGTCGGCAACTGGCGCGGTTGGGGGAAGTATTTCCTGGCGCGGAAAAAGCGCGTTGTCGGGGCCGATCCTTCGGAGGCTATACATCCCACGGCGATCGGAAGATCGCCGCGGGCGCGTGCGGACGGGGTGCCGGTGGCGACCTGAGAGGGCAAATTTCAACGTGAAATTTGCAGCGATTTCCGACGCGGAAATCGGTCTATGCCGTGGATGGCGGACGAGTAAATGCGGACACCGCGTCGGTGTCCGCGGCATTCTCTGCGTCAGAGAATGCTCAGGCGACCTTTTGCAGCGCAGCTTCGGGGACGAGACCGAGGGCGTGAACCACGTCGCGGGTGAGGCGCGGGTCGTTCAGCGTGTAGAAGTGCAGATGCTCCGCGCCGCCTTCGATGAGCTTGGTGCAGAGTTGCGTGGCGACGGCAGTGGCCAGAAGGTCGGTGCGACCGTCGCGTTCCGCCGTTTCAAACGCATTGGCCAGATGGGTCGGGATTGCCGTGCCGCAGGCGGCGGCGAAGCGTTTGGCGCCGGACCAGGACTGCACGGGCAGGATGCCGGGCAGGATAGGGGCGGTGATGCCGGCGTCGGCGCAGGCGTCGCGGAAGCGGAAGAAGTGATCCACGTCGAAGAAGAACTGGGTGATCGCGCGGGTTGCACCGGCGTCGATCTTGCGCTTCAGCCAATCGACATTGGCGCTGGCATCCGCCGCCTCGGGATGTTTTTCCGGGTAGGCGCCGACGGTGATGTCGAAGCGGCCTTTCGCGGCCAGCGCCTCGATCAGTTCAACGGAGGACCGGAAACCGTCTTCGCGGGGGGCAAACCCGCCCGAGCCTTTCGGCGGGTCGCCGCGGAGCGCGACGATATGGTTGACGCCCGCCTCCGCATAGCGGTCGGCGATGGCCAGCGTTTCGGCGCGGGAGGCATCGACGCAGGTCAGGTGCGCGGCCACGTTGAGCCCGGTGCGCCTGCCGATGGTTTCCACCGCGTCATGGGTCAGTTGCCGCGTGGTGCCGCCCGCGCCGTAGGTGACCGAGACGAACTCGGGCGCGGTGTGCTTGAGCGCACTGACCGTGTCCCAGAGACGGAAGGACGCATCGAGCGATCGCGGCGGGTAGAATTCGTAGGAAATCGTGGCGGACATGGGGTGGCTCCGGTTCTTGGTTGGCGATCTTGTCTCATGTCCGTGAATGTGAGACAAATTCATAAAATTCAAAACTGTTATGAAGGCAGGCTCATGATGCATATCGAGTTCCGGCATCTGCGGACCATCCGGGCGATCCACGACGCGGGTGGTCTGGCGCGGGCCGCCGAGGTTCTGAACATCACCCAATCGGCGCTGAGTCATCAGGTGAAGGGGCTTGAGGAACAGGTGGGCGTGGAGCTTTTTGTTAGGCGCACCAAGCCGTTGAAGCTGTCGGCGGCGGGGCACCGGCTGTTGCGGCTGGCGGAGAAGATCCTGCCCGAGCTGGAGGCGCTGGAGGTCGAGTTCGAGGGTTTGAAGAAGGGCAAGTCGGGACGGCTGCATATCGCCATCGAGTGCCATGCCTGTTTCGAATGGCTGTTTCCGGTGCTGGAGGAGTTCCGCAAGGCCTGGCCGGATGTGGATGTGGATATTCGGCCCGGTCTGGCTTTCGACGCGATGCCTGCGCTGCAGCGGGAGGAAGTGGACCTGGTGGTGTCATCGGATCCCGAGGAGCTGGACGGCGTCGATTTTACCGGGCTGTTCGATTACGAGCCGGTATTCGTCGCCTCAAGCCAGCATCCGCTGGCGGAGAAGCCGTATATCGAGGCGGAGGATTTCCGGGGCGAGATGCTGATTACCTATCCGGTGGAGCGGTCGCGGCTGGATGTGTTCAGCCAGTTGCTGATCCCGGCCAAGGTGGAACCGAAGGCGGTGCGTCAGGTGGAACTGACCGCTGTCATTCTGCTGCTGGTGGCGTCGAACCGTGGGGTGGCTGTGCTGCCGGATTGGGTCGTGCGGGAGGTGCGCTATCATTCGGATTACGTCACCCGGCCCTTGACGGAGAAAGGGCTGACGCGGCGGCTCTATGCCGCCACGCGGGACGAGGATACGACCAAACCATACCTTGCCCATTTGCTGAAGCTCGCCCGCCGCATTCCTGTTCAGTTGCAGCGGGGCGAGACGAATTTTGCGCAAAATTCGTGACGAAATCTGCTCAGATTTCGTGGATCAGCCGCGCATCTTCTTGAGGATCATGCCGACGACCACCTGAACGATCAGCCCGCCGACACCACCGCCGACAAGGTTGCTCGCCATCGACGCGATGTCGAGGCCACCTGCGGCTGCTGCCGCATCCGCGGCCCCGCCGCTCATCAGGCTGCCGAGCAGACCGCCTCCGGCAAGACCGCCGACACCGCCGGACAGGATGTTGCCCAAGGGCCCCATATCTCCGCCTTTGACGGCTTTGCCGCCGCCCATGCCGCCAAGCACGCCACCGATCAATTGTGCGATAATCTGTTCCATTTGCCCCTCCAATAAGTTGTCTCTGCAGGAGACGCCGAATACGGGATTCGCGCCAGTGGGAAAATCGCTGCCGGAAGATCACGCTTTCCTGTTGTGACCCCTTTGCATTCCGGGTAAGGCCCGCGCCATGCAGGGCAGTGCCAATCTCAACGTCATGGTCAAGGCCGCGCGCGCGGCGGGCCGGAGCCTCGTGAAGGATTTTCGCGAGGTGGAAAATTTGCAGGTCTCGTCGAAGGGCGCGGGCGATTTCGTCAGCCGGGCGGATGTCGCGGCGGAAAAGATCGTGCGCGATATCCTGATGGAGGCGCGGCCGAACTATGGCTGGCTGGGCGAGGAGAGCGACCCGGAGGAGGGCAAGGACCCGACCCGGCGCTGGATCGTCGATCCGCTGGACGGGACGACGAACTTCCTGCACGGTTTGCCGCATTGGGCGGTGTCGATTGCGCTGGAGCACAAGGGCGACATTGTCGCCGGTGTGATCTTCGACCCCGCGAAAGACGAGATGTTCATCGCCGAGAAGGGCCAGGGGGCCTGGATGAACGGCGCCCGGATGCGGGTCAGCGACCGGACCAAGATGATCGAGAGCGTCTTTGCCACCGGTCTGCCCTTCGGCGGGCGCAAGAGCCTGCCGGGTGCATTGAAGGAGATGGCGCGGCTCCTGCCGATGACGGCGGGTGTCCGGCGGTTCGGGGCGGCGGCGCTGGATCTGGCTTACGTGGCGGCGGGCCGCTACGAGGGTTATTGGGAGCTGGACGTGAATGCCTGGGATATCGCGGCGGGATTGATCATCGTGCGCGAGGCGGGCGGGTTGACCGAGCCTTTGGTGCCGGGGGGCGATCCGCTGGACGGGGCTGGTGTGATCTCGGCCAATGCTTCCATTTTCGAAACATTCTCTGGCGCGATCCGGGGGTAATCCGTCACGTCCTTGCCTTATTTGGCTGATGGGTTGGACCCATGTCAGTCAGGGATATTCTATACTGGGCGATCGCCGGAGCCGTTGTCATCGCGGTTTTTGCCGCAATATCGCCCGATCGCGGAACGGTCACCACGCTTGAGGATACGCTGGGCGGCGAGGTTCGGATCTCGCGGCTCTAATCGTCTTTCCGTTGTCGTGAACTGCCGAGCAGGCGGCCGATGATGGCGCTGGTGCGCGGGGCGTAGATGTAGCGCGTGCGCGGCGCGGTGTCGCGGCTTTGCATCCTTATCAGGCCGAAGATGATCAGCAGCACATGGGCGGCGGAGACGAAGGCGAACATGGCCGAGGGGCCGAAGCGTTCGATCAGCGCCGAGACCGTGAACGGCGAGGCGATGGCGCCGGTGGCGAAGAGGAACATCAGCGCGGCGGAAAGCTCGACCCGCTGATCGTCGCTGGCGAAGTCATGCGCATGGGCGGCGGAAACCGAGTAGATCGGGAAGGTGGCGATGCCGAAGAAGGTCGCGGTGAGGAAGGCGGCGGTGGTACCCTGGCCCGCGAAGGCGATGGTCACGGCGCAGGAGATCACGGCAAGGACCGAAAGTCCGATCAGCACCCAGCGGCGGTCATAGCGGTCGGCGAACCAGCCTGCGGGCAGTTGCGCGATGACCCCGCCGAGCACGAAGGCGGCGAGAAAAAGCGCGATGTCGTCGACCGACAGGCCGATTTCCAACCCGTAGAGAGGGCCGACCATGCGGAAGGCCGAGGAGGTGAGCCCGGCGGAGATGACGCCCGCGACGGCCAAGGGCGAGATGTGCCAGGCCAGCGCGGGGCGAAGGCGGGGCGCGTCGGGCGTTTGGGGCTGCACGACACGGGTGAGGACGAGCGGCACGAGTGCGGCGCAGCAAAGGAGCGCGAGGATGTTGTAGGAAACGTAATGGGCGGGGGCGAGGACCGAGATCATGAGCTGTGCGCAAAGCGCCCCGCTGATGTCGATCACCCGGTAGACGCCCATCGCGCGGCCCCGCGTTTCATTGGTGACCTTGGCCTGAAGCCAGCTTTCGATCACCGTATAGCTGCCCGCGATGCAAAGCCCGCCCATCACCCGGAAGACGATCCAGGCCAGGGGATCGATGATCAGCATGTGGCTGAGGATGCCGATGGTGCCCACGGCGGTGAAGGCGGCGAAGGCTCGGGAATGGCCGACACTGCCCATCAGCCGCGGCGCCCACCAGCAACCGATGAAGAAGCCCAGGAAATGGCTGGAGCCGAGGAGGCCGATCTGGGTTGTTGAGAAGCTAAGCTGGACGCCGGAGAGCGCATCGAGCGGGGCCAGCCCGCCGGAGCCGAGTTGCAGCAGCAGCACGGAGAGCAGGAGCGCGGTGAAAGAGATGACAAGGCGCATATCGACCAATCAAACGAGATGCATCCTGCTTAACCATGCCAGACCGCAGCCGAACAGTCGCCCGCGACGTGGATTTGCCGTTTTTCGACGGCCCGGTTGGCTTATTCGCCGGGCTGAGGCAGCGCGTGCGGGCGCTCCACTTTCGCCAAGGCACCCGAAGTCCCTTCCCCAAAACTGGGCAGGGCCTTCCACATCTTGTCGATGCTGGCTTCCAGGTGCCCGAGCTGGCTGTGCTGTTCCTCACTCATCTGCAGGGAGCGCAGGGTGCGGACCCGGCGGAGCGTGGCGGCGAGGATCGAGCGCATTTCCATCGAACAGGCATTGGCATAGAGGCGGATCGACTGTTCGAGTTTGTGGCGCTGATCGCGTTCTTCCTTCAGGGCCAGACCCATGATCCGCCGTTCCAGTGCCGATGCGACGGATTTTTGCAGGGCCTCTACCGTGAGGGAGGATTTGGTGAGGTAGTCGGAGCAACCATTGCGCATCGCCTCAAGCGCGATGTCGAGCCGTCCTTCGCCCGCGATCATGATCGAGGCGGCGGTCTGGTTGGGATCCTTGTTCAGGATCTCAACCGCGTCGAGCCCGTCTTCACCCACGAGCAGGTAGTCGATGAAGACGAGATCGAATTGCTGGCCCTCCAAAGCTTCCCGCATTTGGTCGAGCGTGGCCACTTCGATGGCGACCATGTTCAGACCTGCATCCTTGCAGAGCCTAATGATGCGTTTCCGGTCAACCTCACTATCGTCGAGGACCAGAACGGCCATCTGGCGAACTGTGTCGCTGGAAACTTCGGGCTGGATTTCTTTCGCTGTACTGAGCATGACCGCCTCCGTCGATGGTTCTGAAAGCTCTTAACAAGCGGAATATCCGCCGATCTTTGACAGTTGATTAACGATCGGTGGCCGGGCTGGCTTTCTTGCTTCAACATTTACCTTTGTTAAACCGGACTCCGCTACTGAGGGGTCGAGGGGCACGGCATATTCGGGGACGCGAGGTTTATGGTCGCTCAACTCAGTTTCAATCCATCCATTCCCGTGGCGGAGGCAGATTCGGAAACCGACGAACTGATCTATCGGATCTCGCATGATCTGCGCGCCTCGGTGCGGGCGCTTCAGGAACTGCCGTCCTGGATCGTCGAGGATCTGGATCAGTCCGCCGTCAAACTGCCGGGACCGACAGAACGCCATCTGGAACTGATCGGCGACCATGCATCCCGGTTGGATCTGATGCTGACCGGGCTGTTGGAATATTCCCGGATCGGCCGGATGCAGGCGATTGCGCCGGTCAGGCCAGAGAAGGTTCTGGCCAGCGTCATCGACGATATGGGGCTGCCGGAAAAGGTCAAAGTGTCAGTGGATGTCGATCGGGGCTGCATCCAGATGGGCGACGCCGATCTGCATCGCGTCTTTTCCATCCTGCTGGCCAATGCGGTGCGCTTCCATCCCGAGAAATGCCCGCGGATCACGGTGGTTGCCGGGCCGGTCAATGATCGGGAATGGCTGATCGAGGTGACCGATAACGGCACCGGCATTCCCGAGGAAAAGCGCGATTTCGTGCAGCGCCCGATGACCAAGCTGGTGAACCGGGATGTCGATCCCGGCGCGGGGATGGGGCTGGCGATGCTGAAGAAGATCGCGGAGACCTATGGCGGTTCGGTCGAGATCGACACTCCGAAATCCGGGCAGGGCACGGTTGTGCGGGTGCGGCTTGCGGTGAACTGAAGCGGGGCGGGGATGCCTTAGCCCGCCGTCCAGCCGCCATCGATCAGAAGCGAGGTTCCGGTGACCATGGAGGACGCGTCGGTGGCGAGATAGACCGCCGCGCCCATGATATCCTCGATCGCGCCGACGCGCGGCAGCTTGATCTTGCTTTCGATCCAGGCGCGGGTTTCGGGATCGTCGAAGGAGCGGCGTGTGAGGTCGGTCAGGATGAAGGTCGGGCAGATCGTGTTGATCCGCACGTTATGCGGGCCGAATTCGATGGCCATGGCTTTCACGAAGCCTTCGACCCCGTGTTTGGAGGCACAATAGACGGAGCGATCCTGGCCGCCGACATGGCCCATCTGGCTGGAGATATGGATGATCGACCCCGGCGCACCGCGTTCGATCAGCGCCTTTCCGGCCCAGGCCGAGAGGAAATAGGCGCTTTTGAGGTTGAGGGTCATGGTGGTGTCGAAATCTTCCGGCCTGGCGTCGACTGCGGGTGCGTGAATTCCCGTGCCCGCCGCGTTCAGGACGATGTCGAAGCCGCCGGTTTCCAGAAGCGGGGCCAGTTCTGCGAGGTCGGTCTGGTCGAGGGCCACGGCCTCGCCCGATCCGCCGCGTGACACGATCTCGTCCACGGTCCCGGCCAGCCTGTCCGCGCGGCGGGCCAGCGCCGTGACATGGGCGCCAGCTTCGGCCAGCGCCAGCGCGCAGCCCTGACCGATGCCGGAGGAGGCGCCGGTGACCAGCGCACGTTTGCCGTCGAGGCGGAAGCTGGGTGTCCGGGGAAAAGTCATGAGTCGAGCGAGTAGGTTGGCAGGCTGTGGAAGGCGTCTTTCAGTGCCTGACCCCAGCCCGAGGAGATGGCTTCGTAAAACGTGTCGCTCTGTTCGATGCGCCGGGTCAGCCCGGTTTTGAAGCTGTCGATTTCGTACAGGTGCAGGTCCAGCGGCAGGCCGACGGAGAGGTTGGCCTTGATGGTGGAATCGAAGCTGACCATCAGGAGCTTCACCGCGTCCTCGAAGCTCATGGAAGGATCATAGGCGCGCACGAGGATCGGCTTGCCGTACTTGGTCTCGCCAATCTGGAAAAACGGCGTGTCCTTGCCCGCTTCGACGAAATTGCCTTCGGGGTAGATCAGGAAGAGCTGCTGTTCGCCGCCGCGCACCTGTCCGCCGAGGATCAGAGTGGCGGTGAAAGCCTCCCCCGCGAGGCCGTTCTGGCCGGTCTGGTCGGCGATCACCTCTTTCAGGGTCTGGCCGACCAGCCGTGCGACCTGGAACATGGAGGGCGCTTCGAGGATGGAGGGCGAGCCGCGTTCCTCCGCCGGAAGGGCGCGTTCGTTCAGGAGGCTGACGACGGCCTGTGTGGTGGCGAGGTTGCCCGCCGTCATCAGGGTGATGGCCCGTTCGCCCGGCGCCTGCCAGTGAAACATCTTCCTGAAAACGCTGATATTATCGATGCCCGCATTGGTGCGGGTGTCCGACATGAAGACGAGCCCGCGATCCAGTTTCAGCCCGACGCAATATGTCATTTCCGTCCCTCAACACGCAGCTATTGCTGCTGAACCTCAATCGCCACGTCCAGCTCCTCGGTCTGGGGGCCGAAACGCAGCCCGGAGATCGGGGCGGCTTCGCGGTAGTCGAGACCCGTGGCGACGCGAACGTAACGCGCGTCGGGAGAAATTCCGTTGGAGACGTCGAACCCGATCCAGCCCAGCCCTTCGATATGGGCTTCCGCCCAGGCGTGGCTGGCATCCTGCGTGGTCCGGTCGTCCATCATCAGATAGCCCGACACGTAACGCGCGGGGTAGTCCAGCGCGCGGGCCGCTGCAATGAATATATGCGCGTGGTCCTGGCAGACGCCGCGCCCGGCTTCGATGGCGGCATCGGCCGTCGTCAACGCGTCGGTGGCCCCGAGTTCGTATTTCACCTCGTCGAGGATGCGGGCCGAGAGCGCGTGAAGCAGAGGAAGATCCTCGTCATGTTCGTCCTTCAGGCCCTTGCCGATCCGGCGCACATTGGCGCCTGCGCGGGTCAGGTCTGTGGAGCGCTGGAAGAGCCAGAGCGGCACATAACCCTGCTGCCGTCCGACGACGCCGTTGTGATCCTCGGTCAGGACGGTACCTTCGCAATGTACGGTAATGCCCGTGGCTTCGGGGTCGAAGGCGAGAAGAGTCACCGTATTGGCGTGCTGGTCGGTGAATTCGGCCTCCACCGTGCCGCCATCGACGGTCATCTTCCAGGCCTCGACGGATTGGCCGGGCCGACTTTTCGGGGTCAGGCGCAATTGCTGAAGCCCGTAATTGACCGGCTCATCGAACCTGTAGGTCGTGGTGTGCGAAATGGTCAGGTGCATCAAGCCCTATCCCAGAAAACGGTAGTCGGCTTCGATCTCCCGTCCCAGTTGCCCGACATCGGCGAGGAACTGGGTCAGGAACTCGTGCAGCCCGTTTTCGAATATGTCCTCCACGCGTCCCGACTGCAACTGCCGGTGCAGGCGTTCGGCGCTGTCGTGGCAGGGGTGCCGGTCGGTATAGGAGTTTTCCAGCATGTCGAGATTGCTGCGGATCTTGGAAATCGAGAACCTCAGGCCGCGCGGCATCCGGGGATCGAAGATCAGGAAATCGGCGATGCCCATGGGCGTGACCTTGCCCTGATGGAGCCAGGAATAGGCCCGCCTGCCGGAGACCGCCCGCAGGATGGTTTCCCATTGCACGTTGTCGAGCGAGGTGCCGACCTGCGAGACGCTGGGCAGGAGCACGTAATATTTCACGTCGAGGATGCGCGCGGTGTTGTCGGCGCGTTCGAGGAAGGTGCCGAGGCGGGCAAAGTCGAAGATATCGTTGCGCAGCATCGAGCCGTGGAGCGATCCGACGACATAGGCCGAGTGCTGTCGGATCTCGGCCAGAACCTCGGGCAGTTGCCGTTCGGTGACCGGGCGGGCGAGGCGCTGTTTGAGCACCATGTAAGTTTCGTTCACCGCTTCCCAGACCTCGCGCGAGAGCGCGGTGCGCACGAGCCGCGCGTTCTGGCGGGCATTGGCGATGCAGTTGAGGACCGAGGAGGGGTTGGACTTGCCACGCAGCATGAAGTCTATCACGGAGGCCTGGTCGATTTCCGCGTGTTCCTCGAAGAAAGCCTGTTCGACGGAGGCCGTTTTCAGCACGCTTTGCCATTCGTCGTCGCCCGCATGGGTCAGCGAGATACGGAAGCCCGTCTCGATCAGGCGCGCGATGTTCTCGCTCCGCTCAAGATAGCGGAACATCCAGAACAATCCTCCTGCCGTCTTGCCGAGCATCAGTCCTCCTTCAGCACCCAGGTGTCTTTGGTGCCGCCGCCCTGGCTGGAGTTCACCACCAGCGACCCGGCCTTGAGCGCGACGCGGGTGAGGCCGCCGGGCGTGATTTCGACCCCGTTCGGCGAGTAAAGCGCGAAGGGGCGCAGATCGACATGGCGCGGCGCGAGGCCGGCCTTGGTCAGGATCGGCACGGTGGAGAGCGCCAGCGTCGGCTGCGCGATGTAGTTGCCGGGTTTGGCTTCGAGCTTGGCGCGGAAGGCCCTGAGCTCCTTCTTCGAGGCGGCGGGGCCGACGAGCATCCCGTAACCGCCCGAGCCGTGGACTTCCTTGACGACAAGTTCTTCAAGGTGGTCGAGCACGTAAGCCAGGCTCTCGGCGTCGGAGCAGCGCCATGTCGGCACGTTTTGCAGGATCGGTTTTTCGCCGGTGTAGAATTCAACGATATCAGGCATGTAGCTGTAGATCGCCTTGTCATCGGCGATGCCAGTGCCCGGCGCGTTGGCGATGGTGATGCCGCCCGCGCGGTAGATATCGAAGATGCCCGGCACGCCGAGCAGGCTGTCGGGGTTGAAGTTGAGCGGGTCGAGGAAATCGTCATCGACCCGGCGGTAGATTACATCGACCGGGCGGTAGCCGCGCGTGGTGCGCATGCAGATCTTGCCGTTTTTCACCCGCAGATCCGTGCCCTCGACCAGTTCCACGCCCATATTGTCGGCGAGGAAGGCATGTTCGAAATAGGCCGAGTTGTGGATGCCCGGCGTCAGGACCGCGACGGTTTCATCGTCGGAGGCATTGACCGGCATGCAAGCCCCAAGCGAGCGGCGGAGCAGGGTGGGATAGTTGGAAACCGGCCGCACGCCCACCTTGCGAAAAAGCTCGGGGAACATCTGGAGCATGGTTTCCCGGTTCTCCAGCATGTAGGAGACGCCGGACGGCGTGCGGGCGTTGTCTTCCAGCACGTAGAACTGGTCTTCGCCGGTTCGCACCAGGTCGATGCCGGTGATATGGGTATAGATCTGGCCCGGCGGTTCCACCCCGATCATCTGCGGCAGGAAAGCTTCGTTCCGGGCGATCAGCGCGGTGGGCACACGGCCGGCGCGCAGGATCTCCTGCCGGTGGTAGATGTCATAGAGGAAGGCATTGATCGCACGGACCCGCTGTTCGATGCCGCGCGTCAGCCGCGTCCATTCGCGGGCGGAGATGATGCGGGGGACGATATCAAAGGGGATCAGGCGTTCGTCGGCCTCGGCCTGTCCGTAGACGTTGAAGGTGATGCCGGTGCGGCGGAAGAACATCTCTGCTTCGTCCGATTTACGGCGCAGATCCCTGAGATTTTCGCCCTCGAACCAGTCGGAATATCCCCGATAGGGTTCGCGGGGCGTTTGCCCGGTGCCGTAAAGTTCGTCGAAGAATTCCGGTGTCTTAGTCATCTTTCCCCTGCGAGTCATAATACGCAAAGGTGCTGGCGGGAAAAGGAAATCTTGTCGTCATGGCAATGTCCGTCGGAAAGCGATTAAAAAATGGGCAGTTATCCGGATGTCAGGGGACTTATGCCCATGGCGCTTTCGTTCGGGTGAGAAAAGCGTTGATCCCAATGCGGGCTTCGTCGGTTTCCCATGCGTCGGCGAGCCGGGTGATGGTGTCGTCGATCACCGCGTCGTCGATCCTTGGCCCCAGAGAACGGGCCAGCGCCTTGGCGCGGGCGACCGCGCCGGGGGCGGTGGAGAGGTAAGGCGCGACCTCGGCCTCGATGGCGGCGTCGAGCTGGTCTTCGGGGACGGATTTGGCGACGATACCGAGGCGGGCGGCCTCTGCCGCGTCGAAGAGGCGGGCGGACATGAAGACCTGGCGGGCGCGGCCTTCGCCCATGCGGGCGAGCACGTAGGGGCTGATCGTGGCCGGGATCAGGCCGAGGCGGGTTTCGGTCAGGCCGAATGTCGTGCCCTCGGCCGCGATGGCGATATCTGCCACGCAGGCGAGGCCGACGCCGCCACCGAAGGCGCCGCCGTGGATGCGGGCGATGAGCGGGCAGGACATCTCATTGAGCGCGTGGAGCATCTCGGCCAGTTTGCGGGCCTCGGCCATGCGGGTGGCGCGGTCGGCTTCGATCTGGGCCTTCATCCAGGTCAGGTCGCCGCCGGCGCAGAAATAATCCCCGGCTCCGGTGAGGATGACGGCGCGGGCGCGGGTGGTGCGGGCGGCGTCGGTGAGCTCTGCGATCATCTCCGCCGAGAGGGCGTTGCGTTTCTCGGGGCGGTTGAGGGTGAGGGTGGCGACATCGCGGGCGTCGGTCGTGAGGGTAAGGGTTTCATAGGTCATGGTCTGAGGCTTTTTGCGAAGCGGGCGGCGTCGGCGATGGCGTCGGCGTCCAGCCCGGTGTCGAAGCCAAGTGCAGTAAGGCGTTCCAGAACGGCTTCGGTGGCGACATTGCCTTTTGCGCCGGGGGCGTAGGGACAGCCGCCGAGACCGCCCGCGGCGGCGTCGAAGATGCGGAGGCCCTTGTTCAGGCTGACCTCGATATTGTCGAGCGCCCGGCCCCCGGTGTCGTGGAAATGACCGCCGAGCTGGTCGGGGCGGGCGATTTCCAGCACGGCGTCGAGCATGGCGCCCACGGTTTCGGGCGTGCCGGCGCCGATGGTGTCGCCAAGGCTGACCTCGTGGCAACCCATCTCCAGCAGGTCGCCGGTGACTTGCGCCACGGCTTGCGGAGAAACCTTGCCGTCATAGGGGCAGTCGGTGACGACGCTGACATAGCCGCGCACGGGGATGGACGCCGCGCGAGCGGAGGCGACGACGGGGCGGAAGCGGTCAAGGCTTTCGGCGATGGAGCAGTTGAGATTGGCCTGGGAGAAGCCTTCGGAGGCGGAGGCGAAGACCGCGACCCATTCGGCGCGGGCTTGAAGAGCGCGCTCCAGGCCTTTGATGTTGGGGGTTAAAGCGCCATAGCGGGTCTTATGATTGCGGGCGATGCCCGCCATGACATCGCCTGCGTCGGCCAGTTGCGGGACCCATTTGGGGGAGACGAAGCTGGTGACCTCGATGCGTTTGAAGCCTGCCTTGGAGAGCAGATCGACGAGGGCGATCTTGTCGGTGGTCGGCACCTGCGCCTTCTCGTTCTGAAGGCCGTCGCGGGGGGCCATTTCGACGATTTCGACGAAATCAGGCATCGTCGTCCTCCAGCCGGATCAGGATGGCCTTGTTCTGGACCTGTGTGCCGGTTTCGGCCAGCACTTCGGCGATGATGCCAGCGCGCGGGGCGCGGAGGGTGTGTTCCATCTTCATCGCTTCGAGGACAAGGAGGGGGGTGCCTGCTTCGACATGGTCACCGGGTTTGGCGTCGAGCTTGATGACAAGGCCGGGCATCGGGGCGAGCACGAGGTTGCCGCCCGCGCCTGCGGCGTCATCGCGGGCGAGCGGGTCGGGGCGGGTGAAGCGGGTGACGGTTCCGTTGTCGAAGATGGTGATGGTGCGGGCGTCGGCGTGGGTGCCAATCTCATGGGTGGTGCCGTCTTGGGTGAGGCGGAGGCCGGTTTCCGTGCGGTAGGCGGTGAGTTTGGTGCCGTCAATCTCGAAGCGGTTGGGTGCGAGGAGACGGACACTTGTGGTCTGCGGCTTATCGTTGGCGATGAGGGTGACGGTATGGTCGGCGGTGCCCCAGGCGCGCCAGCCGGTTGTCGAGGCCCAGGGGTCGGTTGTCTGCGCGGTGCCGGGGAGGTTGAGGGCCATGAGGGCTGCGGCGCGGCGGGCGCGGGTCTCGGTCTCCGCGTCTCGGGTGGTGAGCGCCTCCAGATCGCGGGCGATGAGGCCGGTATCGACCTGACCGGCGGCGAAACCTTCGTGGTCGGTGAGGCGCTTGAGGAAGGCGATGTTGGTGATGGTACCCGCGACGCGGGTGCGGGCGAGCGCGTCGGACAATTGGCGCAGCGCAGTGGCGCGGTCGGGGCCGTGGGTGATGAGCTTGGCGATCATCGGGTCATAGTACGGCGTAATCTCGTCGCCCTCGCGGACGCCCGCGTCGATGCGGATGGGGCCGCGTTCGAAGCGCGTACCTTCGGGGAAGCGAAGATGGGCAAGGCGGCCGGTAACGGGGAGGAAGCCTGCGTCGGCGTCTTCGGCGTAGAGACGGGCTTCGAAGGCGTGGCCGGTGATTTTCAGGTCGCTTTGGGTAACGGAGAGGGGTTCGCCGGAGGCGACGCGGAGTTGCCATTCGACGAGGTCGTAGCCGGTGATGGCCTCGGTCACCGGGTGTTCGACCTGGAGGCGGGTGTTCATCTCCATGAACCAGAACCCGTCGGTGCGCAGCGGGCCGGAGCCGTCGGCGATGAATTCCACGGTCCCTGCGCCGACATAGCCGATGGCGCGGGCGGCGTCGGTGGCGGCTTTGCCCATCGCGGCGCGGACGTCTTCGGGCATGCCGGGGGCGGGGGCTTCCTCAATCACCTTCTGGTGGCGGCGTTGCAGGGAGCAGTCGCGCTCGAAGAGGTGGACGACATTGCCGTGGCAGTCGGCGAAGACCTGGATTTCGATGTGGCGGGGCGAGGTGACGAATTTCTCGATCAGGCAGGCGGGGTCGCCGAAGCTGGCTTGCGCTTCCCGCTGGGCGGAGGCGAGCGCGTCTGCGAAGTCCTTCGGGTCTTCGACAAGGCGCATGCCTTTGCCGCCGCCGCCCGCGCGGGCCTTGATGAGGACGGGGTAGCCGATCTGATCGGCCTCGCCCGCGAGGAAATCCGGGTTCTGGTTGTCGCCGTGGTAGCCGGGAACGACCGGGACACCTGCCTTTTCCATCAGCGCCTTGGCGGCGTCTTTCAGCCCCATGGCGCGGATGGCGGAGGCGGGCGGGCCGACGAAGGTGATGCCTGCGGCGGTGACAGCTTCGACGAAATCGGGGTTCTCGGAAAGGAAGCCGTAACCGGGGTGGATGGCGTCGGCGCCGGTGGATTGGGCGGCTTGCAGGATGGCCTTCGTGTCGAGGTAGCTTTCGGAGACGGGGACGGGGCCGATGCGGACGGCCTCGTCTGCGAGGGCAACGTGGAGGGCGTTCGCGTCGGCGTCGGAGTGGACGGCGACGGTGGCGATGCCGAGGCGGCGGGCGGTGGTGATGACGCGGGCGGCGATCTCGCCCCGGTTGGCGATGAGGAGTTTGCGGATCATTTCGTTAGCTCCGCCGGGCATTCTCCGACGCGGAGAATGCTTCGGAAAATGACGCATTTTCCTTGGGCGTGGGGCGTGCGCCGTTGTCCGGGGAGCGATTTCCGCGCCGGAAATCGGGGCGGAGTTTGCGTCAAACTCCGCTTGCGGGGTGACCCCGCGCTGCTGTCCATCTTAGATCCCCTAAACTGAATCATGTGCGGCTTTTCGGCATTTTGCGGGTGGCCGTTCCGCGCCGTTGAAGCTTTCTGGAGACGTCTTTCTTGAGCGCGGCGTCCGGATGCTTCTTCCAACGCGTCTTAACTGCTTTCGCAAGAAGAGCGTCTGCCTTGTCGCTTTCCTCAGCCAGAAGCGGTTTACCGGCATATCTGACTTTCGAATTCGAGAGTTTCTTCCTGAGAGGGATCGCTTTTCGGCTTGCCTTGTCGTTCTCGCCAAATTCGTTCCTGCGGTCGCGTTCATAGGAAAGCTGCTTTTTCTCCTGAGGTGATCTGCGTCGTTTCATGCCTACATCCTGAACACGCCGAAGCGTGTCTCCTCTATCGGCGCGTTCAGCGCCGCCGAGAGCGACAGCCCCAATACGTCGCGGGTCTTGCCGGGGGGCACGATGCCGTCGTCCCAGAGGCGGGCGGAGGCGTAGAGCGGGTGGGATTGTTCGTCGAACATCGCCAGCGTCGGGGCCTTGAAGGCGGCTTCCTCCTCCGCTGACCATGTGCCGCCCTTGCGCTCGATGCTGTCGCGGCGGACGGTGGCCAGCACGCCCGCGGCCTGTTCGCCGCCCATGACGGAGATGCGGGAGTTGGGCCAGGTCCACAAGAAACGAGGGGAGTAGGCGCGGCCGCACATGCCGTAATTGCCCGCGCCGAAGGAGCCTCCGACCAGCACGGTGATCTTGGGGACGGCGGCGGTGGCGACGGCGGTGACGAGTTTGGCGCCGTCCTTGGCGATGCCGCCCGCCTCGTAGTCGCGGCCGACCATGAAGCCGGTGATGTTCTGAAGGAAGATAAGCGGGATCTTCCGCTGGCAGCAGAGTTCGACGAAATGCGCACCCTTGACCGCGCTTTCGGAGAAGAGAACGCCATTGTTGGCGATGATCCCGACGGGGATGCCCCAGATATGGGCGAAGCCGGTGACGAGGGTCTCGCCGTAGCGGGCCTTGAACTCGTCGAAGCGGGAGCCGTCGGTGATCCGCGCAATGACCTCGCGGATGTCATAAGGCGTGCGCAGGTCGGCGGGGACGACGCCGCTGAGGTCTTCGGGGTCGTAGAGCGGGGCCTCGACGGGAGCGCGTTCGATTTGCGCCGGTTTCACACGGTTGAGGTTGGCAATGGCCTGGCGGGCCAGCGCGAGGGCGTGGCTGTCGTCGTCGGCGAGGTAATCGGCAACGCCGGAAAGGCGGGTGTGAACGTCGCCGCCGCCGAGGTCCTCGGCGGTCACCACCTCGCCGGTTGCGGCTTTGACCAGCGGCGGACCGGCGAGGAAGATGGTGCCTTGCTCCTTCACGATGATGGTGACATCGGACATGGCGGGCACGTAAGCGCCGCCTGCGGTGCAGGAGCCCATGACGACGGCGATCTGGGGGATGCCCTTCGCGCTCATCTGCGCCTGATTGTAGAAGATCCGCCCGAAATGGTCGCGGTCGGGGAAGACCTCGTCCTGGTTGGGGAGGTTCGCGCCGCCCGAGTCCACGAGGTAGACGCAAGGCAAATGGTTGGCCTCTGCGACCTCCTGCGCGCGGAGGTGTTTCTTCACCGAGATCGGGAAATATGTGCCGCCCTTCACGGTGGCGTCGTTGCAGACGATCATCACTTCGCGGCCGGAGACGCGGCCGATGCCCGCGATCACGCCTGCCGAGGGGGCGGCATTGTCGTAAAGGCCGTGGGCGGCGAAATGGCCGATTTCCAGGAAGGGCGCGCCGGGGTCGAGGAGACCGGCCACGCGGTCGCGGGGGAGGAGCTTGCGTCGGCTGACGTGGCGGTCGCGGGCGGCTTCGCCTCCGCCTGCGAAAACGGCTTTTGAGGCGGTCTCGATCCCCTCCATCAGGGCGCGGTGGGCGGCGGCGTTGGCCTGAAAGCTCTCCGACTGCGGAGAGATGGTGGATATGAGGACGGCCATGGGCGGGCGGGTTCCCTTGTCTGACGGGGCGATCCTAGCTTAGTGAACGCTCGTTCACAAGCTTTGCGTGCGGCTGGACGAGGCCGCAATACAGTCCTAGAGATTGTGCCGAGAGGGAGAGCGGTTTCATGACAAGTGCCGGGAAGGCTTACGATCTTTTCATCATCGGCGGCGGAATCAACGGTTGCGGGATCGCGCGGGATGCCGCCGGGCGTGGTCTGAGCGTCGGGCTGGCGGAGATGAACGATCTGGCGTCTGCCACGTCGAGCGCCTCGACCAAGCTCTTTCACGGTGGGCTGCGCTATCTGGAATATTTCGAGTTCCGGCTGGTGAAGGAGGCGCTGGAGGAACGGGAGACATTGCTGAAAGCGATGCCGCATATCTCCTGGCCGATGCGTTTCGTGCTGCCCTATCACCCGGATATGCGGTTCGAGGGGGATACGCCGACCTCGAAGCTGCTCTCGATAGTGATGCCCTGGATGAAGGGGCGGCGTCCCGCCTGGCTGATCCGGCTGGGATTGTTCATGTATGACCATCTGGGAGGGCGGAAGATCTTGCCCGCGACCGCGCGGCTTGATCTGCGGACCGCGCCGGAGGGAGAGCCGATCCAGGACCGGTTCGAGAAAGCCTATGAGTATTCGGATTGCTGGGTGGAAGATTCGCGGCTGGTGGTGCTGAACGCGCGGGACGCGGCGGCGCGCGGGGCTGATATTCTGGTGAGGACCCGTGTGCTGGAGGCGGTGCGGGACGGCGATCACTGGCGTATCACGCTGGAGGATGCACAGGGCCAGCGCGAGGTGACGGCAAAGATGCTGGTCAATGCGGGCGGGCCGTGGGTCGGCGACATCATCCGGCAGACGGTTCGGTCGAACTCACGGGAAGGGGTTCGGCTGGTGCGGGGGTCGCATATCGTCGTGCCCAAGCTTTACGATCACGGGAAGTGCTATTTCTTCCAGGGGGAGGACGGGCGGATCATCTTCTCGATTCCGTATGAGACCGATTACACGCTGATCGGGACGACGGATCAGGAGCATCCGGACCCGGACCAGAAGCCGGTCTGTACGGAGGCGGAGCAGGACTATCTGGCGGCCTTCGCGTCGAACTATTTCAAGAAGCCGATCAGCCGGGCCGATGTGGTCTGGACCTATTCCGGGGTGCGGCCGCTTTATGATGACGGGGCGTCCTCGGCGACGGCGGCGACGCGGGAATATGTGTTGAAGGTGGAAGGGGAGACCGCGCCTTTGCTGAATGTCTTCGGGGGGAAGATCACCACCTATCGGCGGCTGGCAGAAGCGGCGCTGGAGAAAATCGCACCGTTCTTTCCCGGCACCAAGGGGGCGTGGACGGCGGGCGTGCCCCTGGCGGGGGGCGATTTCCCGGTGGACGGGGTGGAGGACCTCGTGTCCGGGCTGAGGGCGGACTACCCGTTCCTGACGGAGTACTGGGCGCGGCGGCTGGTCCGGGCTTACGGGACCGAGGCGCGGGAGATGCTGGGGGACGCGTCCTCGGCGGCGGATCTGGGTGAGGATTTCGGGGCCACGATCACGGCGCGGGAGTTGGACCGGGCGATCGAGACCGAATGGGTGCGGACGGCGGAGGATTTCGTCTGGCGGCGGTCCCGTCTGGGCTTGCGGCTGGATGAGAGTCAGATCGCGCGGATCGGCGACTATATCGCGTCGAAACAGGAGCATCAGGCCCCGACCGGGTGACATGCATTTTTGGTGTTCTGCGGCGGATGAACGATTGCGGCACCGACCTGCTGATGCGCCGGGGCGAAAAGTGGCTGGTGCCGTGCAAGGGCCGGGTGTAACCCGGTTTTCATGACGTCGAAACGCATAGGCATCTTCACCGGGAGCAGGTCGGAATACGGGCTGCTGGTGCCGGTGATGCGGGCGGTGGAGGCGCATCCCGACCTGGAGTTGGTGGTCATCTCTGGCGACCCCGATCCGGGCCAGCCGGAATTTCCGGTTGCGGCCCATGTGCCTGTGTTGCGCGAGGGCGAGGATGCAGGCTCGACGCCGCGGGCCATCGGGCAGGGGGTGCTGGACCTGACCGGGGCCTTCGACGGGCTGGGGCTGGACGCGGTGGTGATCTATGGCGACCGGTATGAGGCGTTCGCGGCCATGATCGCCTCCACCCAGCGGGGGCTGCCGACGGCGCATATCGAGGGTGGGGATCTGACGCAGGGCGGCACGCTGGATGACGTGGTGCGCCATGCGATGTCCAAGCTCGCGCATCTGCATTTCCCGACGAACGACGCGGCGGCGAAGCGGCTACGGGCGATGGGGGAGGAAGGCTGGCGGATCGTGACGGCAGGGTTCCCGCCGGTCGATCTGATTGCTCAGGGGGATTTTGCCAACGCTGAGGATGTGATCGTGGAGCTTGGGCTCGACACGCGCGAGCCGCTGCCGGTCGTGCTCTTCACGCTGCACCCGATCAGCACGTCGCCGGCGACCGCGGAGGCGGAGATCGCGGCCTGCATGGCGGCGCTGGACCGGGCCAATCGTGATCTGGGCGCGAAGATCATTTTGACGCATCCCAATGGCGATGTGGGGTCGGCAGCGATTATCTCGGCGCTGGAGGCGTTTGCCGCCGCGCATCCGGGCACGGTGTTGCGAAAGTCTCTGGGACGGCGTCTTTATCACGGGCTGCTCGATCATTGCGGACGCGGGCGGGGCGTCTGCGTGGGCAACAGTTCCTCGGGGCTGAAGGAGACACTGGCGTTTCATTGCCCCGCCGTCGATATCGGCCCGCGTCAGGGCGGGCGGTTGCGTGGTGCGAACGTGATTCACGTAGAGTGCGAGGCGGAAGCGATCTTTGGGGCCATTGAGCGGGCGCTGACAGACGAGGCGTTCCGTGGGGTCGTGCGGGCGGCTGAGAACCCTTACGGGCAGGGCAACGCGGGGCCGACGATTGCGAAGGTGTTGGCAGAGACGGAGCTTGGCGGGTCGAGGGTCGTGCAGAAGCAGACTGAGGTGCCCCTGGATTCCTAGACACCTGCCTGTTTCAGTTTCTGCTGCCTGATCTCGAAGTCAACGGGCGACAGCATGCCGTTGTTCGTGTGCCTGCGCTTCGGGTTGCAGAACAGCTCAATGTACTCGAACACGTCCTGCCGCGCGGCTTCGCGGGTCGGATATGTCCGCCGTCTGATCCGCTCCCGCTTCAGCAGCTGGAAGAAGCTTTCTGCGACTGCGTTGTCATGGCAGTTCCCGCGGCGGTTCATGCCGGGTTCCAGATTGTGCTGGCGAAGAAGCATCTGCCACTCCCGGCTGCTGAACTGGGAGCCCTGGTCGGGGGAGAACAGGTCGATGACGACGCAGAGGCACAGCCAGCCTTCGTGGGTCTTGATGTATGCGATGTCCATTGCCCGGCAGGCGCATGCAAAGCATGCTGCCGAGAGGGGCGCCCAGACCTGATCTGGCTGAGACGCATTGAGGCGCTGCTCAAGCCTGTTGTCGGCCACCACGCCTTAAAGTCAGGCGGCGAAGCGTCTACGAATTCAGGGGCACCTCAAAAGCACCGCCAGTTGACTTTGTGAAGTCGTTCACCGCTTCCGAATGCGACTGGGCTTTCCCGTTGCTTTCGCCCGATCAATCAAGATTGTTCGCTGTTTTGGAAGCAAATGGCGTTTCTGACGCCGGTTTCTGGCTTGGTTCGATGCCATGGGACCCTGCAAAGAACCCATCCTGCATCAGGTCATCGATCAGAAGACTGACAAGTTGCGCCCGACTAGCCACATCGGCCTTGCGGTAGATGGCGTTGCTTTGCGCCTTCACCGTGCCCTCGGACGTCTTGCGAAGGGCTGCGATTTCGGCGGTGCTCATGCCCTTGATCAGGAACAACGCCACATCGCGTTCCGCAGAGGTCAATTCCCAGGCGCCGAAATAGCCCGAAACGAGATCGGCAAAAGCGCGGCTCAGGCCAGCAAGCTTGCCCTCGGCATGTTCTGTGCGTTGCCAGCTAAGGCGCAGGGCCAGTGCCCCCAATATGCCGCCGGCTGCAAGGCCAAGTACGGCACCCAGTTCGATCAGTTCGTGGACAGCCCAACTGACGGACCACAGCACGAAACCAAAGATCGAATTCATCGTTTCGAACGCAAAAAAGGCTGCGCAAACCACCTGAAAGATCAGGAGAGAGACTATCGCGGGAGACTGGCGCACTTCACAAAGAGCCCGGAAGATCAGCCGCTATGCTCATCTTCCTCGTCTTCCTCATCTTCCTCATCATCTTTCTCGTCTTCTTCATCTACCTCATCCTCCTCGCCGCCGTCTTCTGAATCGAGACTGTCCAGATGGTCTTCGCCGGGCGAGGAATCTTCTTCGACGTTTTCGCCTCCTGTACCGCGCAAGAGGCCACCAGGAGCGTCGCCAAGAACACCGCCATCGACTTCGTCGTCGAGGTATCTGTCCATGAGAATGGCACCCGTCCAACGGTTGAGCACGATTTCACGCGTTGCCCCATTGCGCTCGGCGGTGATCCGGATCCGGCCAAGCAGCGTACGCCGCGTCACGATCGAACGATAGCCATAGTCGCCAAGCTGACGCACAACGGATTCGGCTGCGGTTTCGGCGAATGCCGGAGCGGCCGACACCGCCAAGAGAAGAATGATTGATGCGAAGATGTTGCGCATAGGGCCAAATAGAGGTTCCAGCGCAGCCGAACAATAAACAAATGTTTAGGCTACTTGAGCCGCGCGCCTTTCCAGGTTGCCGTTGAATGGCAGGCGGAACAATTGCGGCCAAAGCGGCCCCGGTGCACATCGTCGCCACCATGACAGCCGATGCAGGAAAGCGGGAGGCTCTGGCCCGTGGCGGCTGGCTGACTGTGACAGGTTTCGCATTTGACTTTTCCATGGGCACCGGTCAGCGCGAACCGGGTCTGTCGGTCGTGATCGAACAGCCAAAGTGCCCAACCGTTCGGATTGTGACAGGTGGCACATCTTTCGCCCAATCGGCCCTTGTGCACATCTTCCGCCGCATGACAGGCGGCACAACCGGTCTGTTCCATACGATAGCGCTGGTCACGGTGGCAGGCCTCGCAGGGCACGACACCATGCTGGCCGATCAAGGGAAAGGTCGTCAGGTCGTGGTCAAAGCGCACATCGACGATCCAGCCCGACGTAGTGTGACAACTGTCGCAGCGCGGACCAAGCGCGCCCAGATGCGGGTCATCCGTGCCGTGGCATTCCTGACAGGCCCCCTTCATCGAGTTGTCGTGGATGTTGTTGGCGTGACAGTCGTTGCAAACTGCATCCCTGTGCGCGCCGGTCAGTGTGAAATCGGTGTTCTTGTCGTGGTCGAACTTGATCTCGGTCCATTTGGTGTTCGAGTGACACTCCTCGCATTTCGGTCCGAACCGGTTGTCGTGGATATCCTGAATGCGGTGACAGCCGATACAGGTGGTCGGCAGATCCTCATAGATCTCGCCAGCGTGACAGGCGGCGCATCCCACCTTTTCATGGGCGTTGGTCAGCGGGAATTCGGTTTTCGAGTGGTCGAAGGCCGTCACCTCGGCCCAGGCAGTGCTTTTGTGACAATTCTGGCAATCCTTGCCCAGGTTGCCGTCATGCCGGTCGTCTTCACGGTGGCATTCGAAGCATGCCGATGGCGCTTCGCGGAATGGCTTGCCCTCTTCGTGACAATCCCCGCAGGGCGCGCCCCCATGGGCCCCGACCAGAGCAAAATCCGTCTGAGTGTGATCAAAAGTATCCTGGTCGATGATGACGATCTCGAAATCGCGCCCTTCGTGGTCGGTGTGACAATGATTGCACTCAAAAGCCTGCGCCTCGCGCGAGCGGCCGTGAAACCCGGTCCTGGCGTCGATATCGGCGCGGGTTTCCTTGTGGCAGTCCAGACAAAGCGGGGTCTGTGCGCCCTTCGCGAAGTCCACATGACAGTTGGAACAATCGTTCTGCAACTTGGCGTGAGGCTCGGTCAGGTCGCCCGGCAGAACCAGCCGCTCCCACAGGCTTTGCGCCGCTGCCGGGGCGCCGGTGAGCATCAAGAGGAACAGGATACCGACGAAAAAGCGCATTCAGTAAAGATGCACCGCAAAGACATGCAAAAGGGCCGCGGCGATCAGCACGATGAACAGCGGCAGGTGCAACAGGTGCCAAAGCGCGAACAGGCGCTCGTAGATAAAGAACATCTGCGCCCGGCGCACCGCAGAGTAATAGTCCTCGATACGCCCGGCCATGAGGGGACTGTCTTTTTCGGCCAACACCGCCTTTCGAATCCTCAAAGCCGCCCGCCGCGCTGGCAACATGCGGATCAGCGCCGTCATGAGCGACCGCTCCGGCACCATGTATTTCCGTTCATATTCCAGGAACAGCTCGGCCGCCTCGCTGTCTTCATCCTCCAGCGTCAGCGCTTGCCAATGGGCCTCGGCCTCGGCGCGCAACCCGGCAGCCGAGCGACGACGCCCCGACAGCCCCCGATGGATGCGCTGATAAAGGAACCGGCCGATATAGCCCGAGCCCGCGACCGTCAGCATCGAAAAAAGCGCGACTTGCGAATTGAGCGAGCCAAGCGTGAAATTCGAGTGCAGGATCACCAGCGACGGGCCGACCACGCCGAAAAGCATGTGAATGCGGAACCAGCCGGGAACCGCGCCCAGAAAACGCAGCGCGCGAAGCCGTTTGCGAAGCGGATAGACGAGAAGCAAAAGCATCATCACCGCGCCAATGATACCCAGCCAGTACCCCACGCCCTCTTCCGCTGTCAGGTGTCTTTCGCCGCTTTCGGTCCATGCATAGAGCAGAACGGCGGCCATGATGGCAGTGGCCAGCGGGATGTCCCAGGCACCCGGCGCGCGCTGGCGAGCCGCAGCTCTCTGTTTGTGCTCGGAGTTGGCGAATGTTTCGGCGTTCATGCCTGTTCCGTCTGTCTGGTGCCCGTTGTTGCCCACTTGCCGCAAAATCACGGTGATTCTGTGGACATCAGGGCGGTTTCCGGCGGTTTTCTGCATATGCCCAGGCTGCGACCAAGCGAATAAACTATCGTTTAGTCGCCTTGTCGCACCAAGATTGTTAATCCCCTTAAAGGGTCGGGGCAGGAATTTTCGGCGAATGTCCGCGCCCCGGTCATTCCCATCAAACTGGAGACCGCCCATGGCCGCCGAACTCGGCCAGTTCTGCCTGATCCTTGCTCTCATGATCGCGCTTCTTCAATCCGTGCTGCCGCTCTATGGCGCAGCGCGGCGTGAGCGCGCATTCATGGCATTCGCAAGCCATGCAGCTTTGGCGCAATGCCTTTTTCTGGGCCTTGCTTTCCTGATTCTGGTGCGCGCCTTCGTGACCTCGGATTTCTC
Source organism: Silicimonas sp. (assembly GCA_050299835.1). GTDB lineage: Bacteria > Pseudomonadota > Alphaproteobacteria > Rhodobacterales > Rhodobacteraceae > JAJDOD01. The sequence goes on along the minus strand of JBNKWP010000004.1, from coordinate 60,093 downwards.
GATCACTATCGTGGCGATCCATTCCAACACCCAAATGCCCTATTTCTTCCGCATGGCGGCCAGTTGGGGCAATCACGAGGGCTCGCTCCTCCTCTGGGTGCTGATCCTGGCGGTTTTTGGCGCCGGGATAGCCGTATTCGGCACAAACCTGCCCGAGACCTTCAAAGCCCGTGTCCTTGCGGTACAGGCCGGGATTTCGACGGGATTTCTGGCGCTGACCATCTTCACGTCGAGCCCTTTCGCAAGACTGCATCCGATCCCGGCAGAGGGGCAGGAACTGAACCCCCTGTTGCAGGATGTCGGCCTCGTGATGCATCCACCGTTTCTCTATCTGGGCTATGTCGGCTTCTCGGTCGCCTTCGCCTTTGCGGTGGCCGCATTGATCGAAGGCCGCGTCGATGCAACCTGGGCGCGCCATGTGCGCCCCTGGGTGCTGGCGGCCTGGGTCTTTCTGACCATCGGGATCACGCTTGGCAGTTTCTGGGCCTATTACGAACTCGGCTGGGGCGGCTGGTGGTTCTGGGACCCGGTCGAAAACGCCAGCTTCATGCCCTGGCTCGTGGGCACGGCGCTCTTGCACTCTGCCATCGTGGTCGAAAAACGGCAGACCCTGATCGTCTGGACGTTGATGCTGGCGATTCTGGCGTTCTCGCTGTCCTTGATCGGCACTTTCGTCGTGCGCTCGGGCGTGTTGACCAGCGTCCATGCCTTCGCCGTGGACCCCGAACGCGGCGTCTTCATCCTTGCGCTGATGGTCCTGTACACAGGCGGCGCCCTGATGCTTTTCGCCGCGCGCGCAGGCCAGATCGACCGGCTTGCGCCCTTTACCACGGTCAGTCGCGAAGGCGGGCTGATCCTGAACAACATCCTTCTGACAACCGGCGCGGCGACCGTGTTTCTTGGCACCTTCTATCCGCTCATCGTCGAGGTGATGGGCGAAAAAATCTCCGTCGGGCCACCCTATTACAATGCCAGCTTCGTGCCGCTGATGGTGCCAATGCTCATCGCGGTGGCCTTCGGTCCGCTTTTGCGCTGGAAACGCGACGGGCTGAAGGCGGTGTCGAAGCGCCTGAAACTGGCGCTTGGCGCGGCGGTACTGGTGCTTTTGTTCGGAATTGCCCTTGGTGGGATTGGACATATCGGTGCCGCCTTTGGACTGGCACTCGGCGCCTGGCTTGTGGTGGGCTCGGCCTTGGTGATCTGGCGTCGCGTCGTCGCATCGTCGCGCAAATGGGAGATGCTGCGAACGACACCAGCCGCGACATGGGGCCTGGTGCTTGCACATCTGGGTCTTGGGCTGTTCGTCATCGGCGTCACCACCATGACCGCCTGGCAGGAGGAAAAGGTGACCGCCATGCCCATTGGCGGCAGCATCCGGGTTGGCGGCTATGACATCACCCTGACCGAAGTCGTCGGCGGGGCCGAGCAAAACTATCAATACGAACGCGGCACCTTCGCCGTGGCCAAGGACGGGCGTGATCGCTTTACCATGTCGTCCGAGCGCCGGTTCTATCCGGTATCGAACCGGGTTACGACCGAAGCCGCGATCCGGCCTGTCGGGTTGACGAATATCTATATCGGCATGGGGGAACGCCAGGCCGATGGCGCCTTCGTTGCGCGTCTCTACTGGCATCCGCTGGTGCTTTTGATCTGGCTCGGCCCGGCGGCGATGGCCCTGGGCGGGGTCGTCTCGCTTGCCGACCGGCGGATGCGTATCGGCGCACCCGCGCCACGCAGAAGAGCGGTGACGGCATGATCCGAGCGCTCCTGATCCTTTGCCTTCTCGCCAGCCCCGCCCTTGCGGTGAACCCTGACGAACAACTGGCTGACCCCGCGCTTGAAGCGCGGGCGCGCGCGATTTCCAAGGGTTTGCGCTGTGTCGTCTGCCGCAACCAGTCCATCGACGATTCAAACGCGGCCATTGCCCGCGACATGCGCATTCTTTTGCGCGAGCGACTGGTTTCAGGCGACAATGACGACGAGGTTCGGGCCTTTTTCGTCAACAGATTCGGCGATTTCGTCCAGTTGAGACCACCAGTCCAGCCAAACACCTATTTGCTTTGGGCGGGGCCGTTCCTGATCCTTGCGCTCGCCGTTGGCGGTTTCGCGATTCACCTGCGTAACCGCCCCCCGAAAGCCCCGGAAAGTATGCCGATGAGCGATGAAGACCGCCGAATGCTGGCCGATCTGTTGGAGGATGGCCCATGACGCTTTGGCTGGGTTTGACCGCGCTCACAGCGCTCGCCGGATTCTGGGTGGCGCTGCCGTTCTTGAGGCAAAACAGGGTGCTATCGCAATCCAGGGGCGGCATTGCCCTGGCAAAGGAACAATTGCGCGAGTTGGAAAACGATGCCGCACGCGGCCTGATCGGGCAGGACGAGGCGCGCGCGGCACGAACCGAGATCGAGCAGCGATTGCTCGCGGCGGCAAAGGCAGGAGAGACAGAGGTGAAGGAAACAGGCGACAAGGCCAAGCTGATCGGGATCGCCATCGCGACCGGCTGGGTCGTGGTGGGCAGCGCGGTGCTTTACGGCGTGGTCGGAAAGCCCGGCATGCCCTCAGTGCAGGCCGTCGCGCGCGCGCCGATGGCCGAACCGGCGCGCCCGGTCGTCGCGGCGACCGCCAGCGGATCACAGGTCGGAGGCGTCAACGACATGATCGCGGGGCTGGCCGCAAGGCTCGAAGACAACCCCGAAGATGCCGAGGGCTGGCGCATGTTGGGCTGGTCGCATTTCCAGACCGAAAACTACATGGCCTCGGTTGAAGCCTACAAAAAAGCGGTTGCTTTGGATGACAGCGATCCGGTGATCTTCTCGGTTCTGGGCGAAGCGATGGTGCGGGCGGGCGGCGGCGAAGTCAGCGATGCCGCACTTTCGGTCTTTCATGAGGCGCTGGCGCTTGATGCGATGGACCCGCGCGCACGCTTCTTCCAGGGCATGGCCCTGGAACAACGCGGCGACCCCGAAGGCGCAATTCGGCTCTGGGCCGAGGTACTGGAAACCGCGCCCGGTGATGCCGACTGGGCACCGGGCTTGCGGTCGCGGATTGATGAACTGGCCGGTCAGATCGGGTTCGATCTGGCGCTGGTCGATCTCACACCCTCGGGGGGAAACCTCTTGCCACGCCCCTCGGGGCCGGGCCCGACAGCGGAACAGGTGCGCGCGGCCGGTGAAATGAAGGCCGAGGATCGCCAGGCGATGATCCTTGGCATGGTCGAAGGATTGGCAGCGCGGTTGGAGGATGAGCCGGGCGATGTCGAAGGCTGGGAAAGGCTTATCCGGTCCTACACCGTGCTTGGCGACAATGGCGCGGCCAGCGATGCCCTGGGGCGTGCCCGCACTGCCCTCGGCGAAGACAGCGCCGCATTCCAAAGCATCGCGAGTGCCGCCGCCGAACTGGGAGTGCGTTGAGAAGCAAGGATGACCAGTGATGCTGCCCTCCTGGCGCTTTATGCGCTGCCGCTCCTTTTGATATGGGCTGGATTCGCAGGCTATCGCCAGCTTGGCGAACGCCGGGCGCTGGCGGTGCATCGTGAAGCCGTCGACGCCGGCCTGACGGAACCCGCTTCGCTGCACCCGGTTATCGACCCCGAGATCTGTATCGGCTGCGGTGCCTGTCTGACAGCCTGTCCCGAGGGCAAGATCCTCGGCCTCGTGCACGGAAAAGCCAGACTTGTGGAACCGACCCAATGCATCGGCCACGGCGCCTGTGCCGCCGCGTGCCCGATGGGAGGCATCGAGCTGGTTTTCGGAACGGAAAAACGTGGCGTCGACATCCCGCATGTCGGCCCCGACTTCCAGACCAATGTGCCAGGCATCTATATCGCCGGAGAACTGGGCGGCATGGGCCTGATCCGCAACGCCATCGAGCAAGGCCGCCAGGCGATCGAGGAAATCGCCGCGACCGCCAAGGGCTCTGGCATGGACCATGACGTGGTCATTGTCGGCGCAGGCCCAACCGGCATCTCGGCCTCGCTGGGCGCAATGAAGGCCGGGCTGAAATTCAGAACGCTGGAACAAGACACGTTGGGTGGCACGGTCGCGCATTTCCCCCGTGGCAAGGTCGTGATGACCCAGCCCGCCGAACTGCCGCTTTATGGGCAGGTGAAGTTCAAGGAGGTCTCGAAAGAGGAGCTCCTGGGGCTTTGGGAAAAGGTGATCGCTGAAACCGGGCTAAAGATCGAAACCGGACAGAGGGTCGATGCGATCGAACGCATCAACGGCGGGTTTCGCGTGACGACTCCGAACGGAAGTTTCGACACCTCCACGGTGCTTTTGGCCATCGGACGGCGTGGCACACCGCGCAAGCTGGGCGTCAAGGGCGAAGACCTCTCCAAGGTCGTCTATCGTCTGGTCGATCCCGAACAATACCGCGAACAGGCGGTGCTGGTTGTGGGCGGGGGGGATAGCGCATTGGAAGCCGCCTGCTCCATCGCCGAAGAGCAGGGCACGCGCGTGACGCTGTCCTACCGTTCAGGCGGGTTTTCCCGAGCCAAGCTCAAGAACAGGAAAAAACTGGAGAAAATGGAAGCTGAAGGGCGCGTCGACGTCCAGCTTTCGTCAAGCATCTCCGAGATAACAGAGACAAAAGTGGTCATCGAATCCCAAGGAACGGTCATCGAGCGCGACAATGATTCGGTGATTGTCTGCGCCGGGGGAATTCTTCCGACCGGCTTTCTGAAATCCGTCGGGATCGAAGTGGAGACTAAGCATGGTCAACGTTAGAGTCATTCTTGCCATTCCCGTCGCTGGCGCGGTGGCATTGTCCCTCCTGTTCGACATCTCTGACCTTTCCGATGCCAAGGCCGCCGTGGAAAAACTCTCGGCCGAGCGTGCCGAATGGGCAGCCAGGCGCGAGGCGGAAGAGCAAGCCAAGGCCAAAGCGCAAGCAAGGCAGGCCTTTTTGCAGACCGAATCCCGCAGCTCGCCCGAGATGCCCTTGCAGCCAGCGCCGGAAACACCGCCCGAAACGGGTGCCGCCATTGCGCCCACTGCGTTGCAGCCAGCGAAGGAACAGGCTGGCTCTGACAATCAGATGGCGCGGCTTGACGGCACCGAGCCGGCCCCGGACGAATCTGCCAGTGGAAGTCCGCTCCAGGCTTCAACGGCGACCCCGCAAACCAGCCAGCCGGAGACCAAGGAACAAGCCATCACCGGTCCTGCCAGCATGAAGAAGGTGCGCAAAGCGATCCGCGCGCGTGACTTCGCCGGTGCCGCGAGGATGCTGGAAACCCTCGGCGACGATCCCGAAGCGCGCTACATGCTGGCGACGCTCTATCGCAAGGGCGATGGCGTGCCGCGCGATGACGCCCGCGCTTTCTCGCTGATGTCCGAGGCCGCCGAGGCTGGCCACCTCGAAGCCGAGTTCAGTCTGGCGCGGATGTACCTGTCAGGACGGGGCGTCAAAGCGGACCCGGCACAGGCGCAGCTTTGGCTGGCGCGCGCGGCCGAATCCGGACACGTCGGCGCGACCGAAGCTTTGGTCACTCTGATGACCCAGGCCATCCCGCTTCCCGTCGAAGACGTGGCGCCAGAACCCGAAGCGCCGCGTGTCGTGGCCTCGGATATTGGTGGGCGGCTTGGCAAGACGCCCTTGATCGAAGCCGCCGAACGCGGCGAAATGCGCACGCTTCGCCGGTTGTTCGAGGCGGGCGCAGTCGCGGATACGCGCGACGCGACGGGCCGGACGCCGCTGATGCTTGCCGCCGCAGGTGGACACAAAGACGCCGTGCATTTCCTCATCGACCAGGGCGCGGTGCAGAGCGCGACCGATGCAGATGGCAGAACCGCCCTGATGCATGCCGCCGGTAACGGCCACAAGGCCATCGTCGCGCTCCTGGCCGCGGACGAAGCCACGCGCCTGCTTGGCGACAATGACGGCCACACTGCCAGCGATCTGGCGTTTCTCGATGGTCATTGCGCTACCGGAACAGCCGTTTTTTCCGGCACCGTCGCGCCCGACGTCGAACCAAACCTGTTGAAATCCTGCACAGCGGATGACCTTGCCACTCTGGCCGGGCTTGGCGTGCGGTTCCGCCAGGACGATGGCCGTGGACGAAGCCCCGTCTGGTACGCCGCCCAGGCGGGCAATCGGGACGCGGTCGCATTCCTGATCGAAGCGGGCTATCCCGTCGACAACGAAGCCCTTTCGCCGCTTCTGGTTGCGATCAACGGGGCCCATGCCGACATCGCCACCCTGTTGATCGAAAACGGTGCCGATATCCGGGCCGAAACCCGTTCGGGGAACACCGCGCTCCTGATCGCCGTGACGCGCGGGCTCGGGGACATCGCGGGCCAGCTTGTCGAACGCGGCGCCGACATCGACCACCGCAATGCCGATGGCTATTCGGGGCTGATGCTGGCCGCCAAATTCGGGCGCGAGGATATTGCACGACTTCTAATCGGCCTCGGCGCCGACCCGAGCCTCAGAAATGCCAAACGCGAACAGGCCTTCGACATCGCCGAAGCGGCGGGCTTTGCCGAAATCGCCGCATTGCTCGATTGACCCTCAGAACTGCCGGTTGATGCCGGCCGTCACGAAAAACTCGTTCGCTTCCTCGCTGAAACTTGGCGCATCCCGGTTGGAAAACCTTGCCCCAAGTTCAAGCTCAAAGTCGGCTTGCTCGCTTGCCTTGTAGGTCATGTTGATCGAGGGCACCGCGAAGGCTTCCGTGCTGCCATCGGAAAACTGGCGATAGCCAACCTGAAGACGCGGCTTCCAGCGCGTCTTGCCCCCTGCATTCGAGCGTCGGTAGGTGTCAATCAAAAACAGGTCCGACGTAGATGCGTCGGCATAGCGGAATGCCACAGAGACCGTGTCGCGCTCGGCCAGGATACCGGTGCCGACAAATTGCAGCGACGCGAAATACTCGGTGCCCGGCGAAGGCTGCGCGGCAACCCCGCCCGAAGCGGGCGTGCCCGACGTATAATAGGCCGAGCCATCGACGCTGAGCTGCCACTTGTCGTTCATCGGACGTGAATAGGCGAGCGTTAAGGAATTGGTCTCCTGGGTCCGATCCAGTGCAAGCTGTCTTATCTCGTCAGTCGTATAGGTCACGCTCAATGCTTCGAGGCTGGTCGCCGTCTGCCCCGTCAGCGCGTTGGAAAAGCTGAGCGAGGGCGAATGAACATGGTCAATCGTAACCGAGAAACTCGATTGATCGGAACGAAGCCAGGTGCCCGAAACCCGGGCAAAGGCCAGCGTGTCGAAATAGGTGTCAACGTCGATGATGCCGACGACCGAAGTCTGGTTCTGCTGATATTGCAATTCGACGCCGACGGCCTGGCGGTCCGTATAGCCCTCGCGCACCTGATGCACGGCATAGATCGTTCCATCAAGGCCGGGCCGAAGATCCTCGCGCGTGGCGCGCAACCCGAACAACAGCTTTTCGTTCTCGTAAACCCCGTCCTTTGAACTTTCGACCGGCGCCCCAAGGACGGCCGCCACGGTCGTTTCGCCAATGGGGTAACGCGCTTCCACACCGTCGAAGCGGCCCTGGATGCCACCCTCGTTCTGCGATTGCCGCCCAAAGCGAAGCCCGACGCCGCTCTCCTTGAACGTGGTGTCGATATAGGCCCGCGACAGGCTGAACTGATGCTCACTGTCGGAAAAATCCAGTTCGTGCTCGCCCGCGAAACGCCAGGCGTTCTTGGTCCCCTCGGTCTCAAACGCGCCCTGGAAGTCCAGCGACGTCACCAGCGAGTCGTTATACACCTCGTCGTCGCTGTCGGTCGTGTCGGTGTCGAACTCGGTGAAGACGGTCGACCCCTGGCTACGGTAATAATAGGACGAAACGAAACCGCGGGTGGAGGGTTCGGGTTCCTCTTCCTCTGCCGGGAAGGGTTGCAGCGGCGAGCGTACTCGACGCACGCGAACCGGCGGCAGTTCTTCCTCGGCCAAGGCGCCAAGCACCGGACCGTCGGTTCCCTCTTCGATGTCGCGATCGGTACGGGGCTGGGCCTGTGCGGTCATCACACCCGCCAGACGCTGGCGGACACGATCCGCCCCTTCGCTGTCCGGGTATGTCGCCAGATAGGTTTCGTATTCGGCCTGCGCCTGTGCCAGTTGGCCGTTCCTTTCGCGCGCCAGTCCAAGCAATTCCTGCGCCTCGGCCGACCGCTCATGCGGCGGCTGCGACAGAAGCCGGGTCAAAAGCCGGATGGCCCGCGAAGCATCACCTGCGATCAGTGCCTGGCGTGCGCCCTGGAAATCGCTTTCGATTTCGTCAAGCGGTCCCTGGTCTATCGCACTTCCATCGCTTGCCGTGACCGCATTCTGAGGGCGCGCGCCGCAGGAACTGGCCCCGGCGGGCCGAATGTTCAGGAAAACGATCGAGTTTTCACCTGCCTGAGAGGCGTTCAGATTGACAGGTGTCGTGAAACGCAGGGTCAGGATGGGGTTCGCACGGTTGGCATCCAGTGAAATCGACACCTCGCCATCGCCCGGCAAGGGCTGATCGGGATAGGTTTCGGTCAACCCTGCATCCGCATCCGGCCTCTGGATGCCCAGATCGCGGGCCAGAAGAACCGTCGCCACCCGCCGGTCCGGCGAAAAGCTGAGCGATTGGAGGGTCACGGCATCATCGAAGCCGATGAACACCGACGGGCAAGTTCCGGCGGCGCCGCCCACGATCTGCACCCTTTGAAGAAGCTTCGAATCCTGCGGAATCGCCGGGCCGGTGATCGTCAACAGGCCTGCCAGAGACGTTGACAACACAAGCCCGCCTCGCCCGGCAAGGCGACGCTGCCGTGCCAACATGTTCTGCCTCAGAAGCTTTTCTCTTTTATAGATCGAGTCCGCGTCAGAACTCGTTATCCGTCGATCTGTGTTCACTGCTTCGCCGTTCTTTTATCGATGTAAGGGAGGAATCCGTGTACATGTGGCAACTGCCAGAGCAGTCGCGCAGCTCATCCACTCGATAATATACTGTGTTCGGTTTCTCGTATTTCTTGTGCGGGCCGGACCGGAACTCGTTGGCATGGCAGCCGGCGCAATCCGGTCGATAGGCCGGGAAACTATAGGCCTGCGTCTCGCTGTTCGTCGTGTGGCAATCGCTGCACCGGCTTGACGAGTGTCCGGACGGGAAGTTGCCGATATGGCTATAGCTGACACTGGTCCAGGTGGTGGTCCGGTGACAGGAATCGCACTGCTGCGTGGTCACGAAGTGGTTCGACGGCTTGCCGGTGGCGCTTATGCCGTTGTGACACGAAGAACAGCTTCCCGTGACGCTGGAGTGGTCGAATTGCACCGCCGTCCACGTTGCGGTCGAGATATGGCAATCGTCGCAGGTGTTGGACGAGGCGATATGCGCGGAATGCTTGCCCGTCGCGGTCACACCGTTGTGGCAGGTAAAGCAGGTTGCCGTCACCGCCGAGTGGTCGAAACGCACGTTCGTCCAGCTTGTCGTAACGTGACAGTCATCGCAGGTGCTCGATGAGGGGATGTGGCTCGCGTGCTTGCCGGTCGCCGTGATACCGTTGTGGCAGGTCGCGCAGGTCGCGGTGACGCCCGCGTGGTCAAAGCGCACGTTCGTCCAGCTTGTCGTGACGTGACAATCGTCGCAGGTGTTCGACGTCGGCAGATGCGAGCCATGTTTGCCCGTCGCGGTGACGCCATTGTGGCAGGTCGAACAGGCGGCGGTCACGGCCGAGTGGTCAAAGCGCACATTGGTCCAACTGGTGGTGACATGGCAGTCGTCACAGGTGTTGGCCGAGGGAATGTGGCTGGCATGCTTGCCGGTCGCACTGATGCCGTTGTGACAGGTCGCACAGGCCGCGGTGACGGCGGCGTGGTCGAACCGCACGCTCGTCCAGCTTGTGGTGACATGGCAATCGTCGCAGGTGTTCGACGTCGGGATATGGCTGGCCGATTTGCCGGTGGCGGCTATGCCGTTGTGGCAGGTGGCGCAGGTGGCTGTGACCCCTGTGTGATCGAACCGCACGTTGGTCCAGGTCGTCGTGACGTGGCAATCCTCACAGGCGTTCGACGTCGGAAGGTGGCTTGCCGATTTGCCCGTGGCCGTCACACCGTTGTGACAGGTCGAACAGGCCCCGGAGACGCCCGAGTGATCGAAACGGACATTCGTCCAGCTTGTCGTGACGTGGCAGGTGTCGCAGGCACCGGTTGTCGGAATGTGGCTGGCCGACTTGCCCGTCGCACTGACGCCGTTGTGACAGGTCGCACAGGTCGCGGTGACTCCCGAGTGATCGAACCGCACGCTGGTCCAGGACCCGGTCACATGGCAATCCTCACAGGTATTGCTTGTCGGCAAGTGGTTCGAGGTCTTGCCTGTCGCCGTCGTGCCGTTGTGGCACGTCGAACAGGCTGCGGTGACGCTCGAATGGTCGAACCGCACCCCTGTAAAGCTGGTGGTGTTGTGGCAATCTTCGCAGGTGTTGGACGAGGCGATATGCCCGGCATGCTTGCCGGTCGCCGTCACACCATTGTGACAGGTCGAACACGTCGCTGTGACGCCAGCGTGGTCAAAGCGCACACTCGTCCAGGTCGTCGTGACGTGGCAATCTTCACAAGTGTTGGTCGTTGGCAGGTGACTGGCCGATTTGCCCGTCGCCGTCGTGCCGTTGTGGCACGTCGAGCAGGCTGCGGTGACGCTCGCGTGGTCGAACCGGGCACCGGTGAAGCTTGTCGTGGTGTGGCAATCGCCGCAATTATTTCCTGACGGGATATGGTTGGCGCTCTTTCCGGTGGCACGAATGCCATTGTGACAGGTCGCACAGGTCGCAGTGACTCCCGAGTGATCGAACCGCACGCTGCTCCAGGACCCGGTGAAATGGCAATCTTCGCAGGTGTTCGAGGTGGGCAAGTGCGAGGCGCTCTTGCCCGTCGCCGTCGCGCCGTTGTGACACGTCGAACAGGCCCCGGTGACGCTCGAATGATCGAACCGCACCCCTGCAAAGCTGGTGGTGTTGTGGCAATCGTCGCACGCATTGGGCGACGGAATGTGGTTCGCTGTCTTTCCGGTCGCACTTACCCCGTTGTGACAGGTTGAACAGGCGGCCGTTACGCCGGAATGGTTGAAACGCACCGACGTCCAGCTCGTCGGTGTGTGGCAATCTTCGCAAGTGTTCGAGGTCGGAAGGTGCGAGGCGCTTTTGCCTGTCGCGGTGGCGCCGTTGTGGCACGTCGAACAGGCTCCGGTGACGCTCGAATGATCGAACCGCGCCGAGGTCCAGCTTGTCGGTGTGTGGCAATCCTCGCAGGTGTTGGACGAGGCGATATGCCCGGCGTGCTTGCCGGTCGCCGTCACACCATTGTGACAGGTCGCGCAGGCCGCCGAGACCCCGGCATGATTGAAGCGTACGTTGGTAAAGGATGTGGTGACATGACAATCCTCGCAGGTATTGCCGGTCGGAATATGGCTTGCGTGTTTGCCAGTGGCCGTGGCGCCGTTGTGACAGGTCGAACAGGCCCCGGTCACGCCCGAATGGTTGAATGTAACGGCTGTCCAGTTGGTTGGCACATGACATTCACCACATTCGTTGCTGGAGCGGACATGGTCGGTTGTTTTGCCGGTTGCCTGGATGCCGTCATGGCAACTCGCGCAGCTTCCGATCGCGGCATTATGATCGAACCGGACGGCGGTCCAGGCCTGGGTCGAATGGCAGGCCTCGCAGGTATCGCTGGTGTTCAGGTGCTGAGTGCCTTTTCCCGTGGCACTGCGCCCATCGTGGCAATCGACACAATCGCCCAATACGAAATCGTGGTCGAAGTCGAAGGGCACCCAATTCACCGGAGAATGACAGGAACCGCAATTGTCCGAGGCCGGCGGGTGGATCGACGATTTGCCAGTCGCGATTTCATTGTTGTGGCATGAAACGCAGGCGGTCGGGGTTCCGCCAAGCTGGCCTCCGATGTGGCAGGCCGAACACTTGGTCTCGACATGAGCCCCCCGCAGCGGAAAGCCGGTCGCGTCGTGATCGAAATCGGACAGAGCATTCTGCGCCATCGCAGGACCGCCGATGGCGAGGCACGCCAAGGCCAATAGCGCCACGAGGCACCGCGTCAGAGACGCGCCAATATTCACCCTTCGGGTTGCGAACAACTCGACCTGACTCCCTGCGTACCCCTGCCAGGTCCGACCGTGGCCGAAGGCTGCATTACGGTCCATAAACGATGGTTTACGTTGTGATCTTGGGCAATTTTGCGTATTTTTGGGGGCCTAATCTCTTGCACCTCAGCGCAAAAGAAGTCGGTCACAAGGCCCTGCATCGTGACATGGGCATGACTTGGCCCATCTTTTTTTCACGCGTCTTCAGGGCGAGTTGTTCACACCGCTTCGCCGCCGCCCAAGTCCCTCCAGCGAGGACCGGCGTTTCTCAAGTTCCGGATTCACAGACCCAGTTCGGCGCAGAGCTCAACCGGTGTCAGCGATCCCGGCTTTGCGCCTGTTTCTGCCAGACGGGCGGCGAGACGGGCGGCGGTGGCGTTGAGAGGGGCCTCGAATCCGTGAAGCCGGGCGATGAGGGCGATTTCGCCGTTGAGGTAATCGGTCTCGATTGAACCTGCGCCGCGAGAGAGGCTTTGGGTCGAGGAGCCGCCCAGACGTTCCGCGCCCTCGACGGTGCCGATCTGCATGCGCTCGCGGCGCGGGTCGTCGGTCACGTCTTTCCATTCGATCCCGGCTTTTCGCAGCACGTCGCGGGCTTCGCCCCGCAGTGCCTCGGCGATCTCGGTGTCCTCGACAGTGTGGCCCAGCGCCGCCTCGACGATATTGCCGAGGTTCATCAGCAGTTTGCCATATTTGAAGGGCATGATCTCGGGCGTCGGAAAGCCGCCGATACCGGAGGCGGTCAGCGCCGTTGCCAGCCGCTCGTCCGCGGCGTCGGTGCCATGCGGGTAGCAGCCGATGTCGAAGATGCCGAAATCGGGGCTGGCGAAGCCGACCGCTTCGTCAAGCGCCACATATTCGGAGGGAAGCATGACGTTGATGCCGTGGACCTGTGCGAAAATGCGAAGGGCGGCGCGTTCGTTGTTCACGCCGTTCTGGGTGCAGAAGATGGGCTGGTCGGTCACGCCTGCGGAGCGAAGGGCTTGCAGGGCGGCACCGGTGTGCTGGCCCTTCATCACTAGAAGGATCGCATCGTCGGGACGCCAGTCGATCTGCGAGGGGTGGGCGACGAGGGTCAGGGGGACCGTATCGGTCCGTTCGGGGGATTTGAGCGTGAGCCCGTTTTCGCGGAGTGCCCGAAGCCGGTTGCCGCGGGCGATGCCGATGCACTCGTGACCCGCGCGGGTGAGTGCGCCCGCGATAACGCCGCCGACCGCGCCGACGCCGTAGACGATGATGCGCATGGGACCTCCAAAACCTGTGTCGCTTCCCGGACCCTTGTCATCCTCTTAGCGTGCCGGACAGGTTGCGGCAAACAGGCCGGGAGAGCCCGGCCTGTCGATGTTCATCCGCGGCGGATCGGCATGCTGTGCCTGTAGCGCCGTTCCCCGACGATGTGCCGGGGTGGGCGGAAGGCAAGGCTTGCTGCCTCGACCAGCCTGCGCAAGCCGTCAGGCGGCGACGACATGGTGCGCCGCGCAGCCGATATGTCGCTTGTCGGTGCCGCAACAGCCACCGATGACACGAAGCTGGGGCAGGGTGGCGTAAAGCTGGCCGTAGAGCTGGCCGAACTCCTCGGGATCGCCTGCATCCAGTTCCTCCGCCTCGTCCAGTTCGGCATGGCTCATGCGGCTGGCATTGGCGCGAATACCGCCGATGCGCGAAGTCCAATCGCCCGAGAGCACGCCGCTGAAGTGGTCGGGATGGGCGCAGTTGATCATATAGAAGACCGGCGCCCCGTCCGTGGCCGCGTCGGTTTCCGCGATGGCTTGTGCCACCGTGTCGCCATTCGGCAGACGGCCGTCGGTCTCGGTGGTGAAGCTGACCGCCACGGGCAGGCCACGGGCGCGGGCGGCACGGACGATACCGATGGCCTCACCCGGATGGGTCATGGTGACGGCGGTGATCATGTCGACACCTTCCTCGGCCATCCAGCCGATCTGCTGGGCGTGGACGGGTTCCGCTGCCTCTGGCGTGTAGAGCCGGTCGGGGGCGTAGCCATCGCCTGCCGGTCCGATCGCACCGTTGACCAGAATCGGCACATCGGCGTGCTGTTCGCGGGTGGCCAGCGCAAATCGCACGGCTTCGCGGGCGGCGGCCTCGATCTCGGCCAGCGACCGGCCCACGGTTTCCGGCCAGTACGCGCCGGAGCGCCATGTGGCGGTGTCGAGAACGAAGCCGGTGCCGCGCGACCGCGCCACATCGATGTAGCGGTCGTAATAGGCGGCCAGTTTCGTACGGCCTTCGTCAGTGTCGAAGACGTGGAATGAGGCGAAGTGCGGCAGGTCGAGCCCATCGGAAAAGATCAGGTCGGTTTCCAGCCCGCCATCGGCGAGCCAGGGTTTGTCGGAGGACAGGAATCTGTCCAGGTTTGCTGCGGTTTCCATCGTGTTTCTCTCTGTTGCGTTGGTGCCGGATTTCTGCCGGAGGGGCGCTTTTTTGAACAGGAGTCCTGTGGTACAGTTTCGCGGTTCCGGAGATTTCTGCCTGAAATCAGTCAGTTGATGGGGTGGCCGGTGATCGTTCCGTGAAAGCGTACGGCTGAAACCTGACCAGAGGTAAAGTTTGAAATGCCCAGACCGAGCCATCGAGAGCGAATTATGGATATTGCGCAGGATGCGATTCTTGCGAAAGGGTTCGACGCGACCTCGATCGAGGAGATCGTCGCTGCCGCCGACATTACGCGGGGCGGGTTCTTTTACCATTTCGCCGACAAGAACGCGCTCACGCTGGCGCTGATAGAACGGCATATCGAGTTCGAGGATCAGTTATTCGACGATCTCTGGGCGCGCGCGGGGGAGTTGTCGGACGATCCGCTTCAGCGCGCGTTGATCGGTCTGAAGCTTCTGGCCGAGTTGCTGGAGGACATGGAAGCGGGGCATCCGGGCTGCATTGTCGCGACGGCCGCCTATCAGGAACGGTTGTTCAACCAGGATGTGCAGGACGCCAACCGTAGGGCGGTTCTGGGCTGGCGGGCACGGTTTCGCGAGGTCTTCGAGGAGGTCGCCGCGGTCTACCCCCCGAGGGATGACGTGGATTTCGACGCGCTGGCGGATTTCGTGAGCACGGTTGTCGAAGGCGGCATCGTCATTGCGAAATCGCTGGGCGAGCCGAAGACGACCGCAGGGCAGGTGATGCTGCTGCGGCAATATGTGAAGCTGCTGTTTTCACCACAACTCCGGGGCTGATACGAAACGTCCCGGCGGGCACTGGTCATTCCCGGTGCAAGTGCCTACCTAAGCCCGCATGACCGAAAGCTTCTCTCCCGACAGCGAACGCCGCTCCGGCCTGCGAACCATCCGCAAGGTGGCACCCTATCTCTGGCCGGACGACCTCCCTTGGGTGAAGCGGCGTGTGGTCTGGGCGCTGTTGGCGCTGCTCCTGTCGAAGCTGGTCGCCGTGGGGACGCCGTTCTTCTACAAGGCCGCGGTCGACATGCTCTCGGGCGAGGGCGCGGCGGATGCGGGTTGGACGCTGGGGCTCGGCGCGGTGGGCGTGACGGTGGCCTATGGCGTGGCGCGGCTGATGAATGTGGGCTTCCAGCAATTGCGGGACGTTCTGTTCGCGGCTGTCGGTCAGCGGGCGCTGAGGATGCTGGCGCTGGAGACGTTCCAGCATATCCACGCGCTGTCCATGCGATATCACATCACGCGGAAGACCGGGGGGCTTTCGCGGATCATTGAACGCGGCGTGAAGGGCGTCGAGTTCCTGCTCCGGTTCCTTTTGTTCTCCATCGGGCCGCTGGTGCTGGAACTCGCGATGATCGGCATCGTCCTCGCCGTGGTGTTCGATGTCTGGTACCTGGCCGTGGTCGTGGTCACCATCGCGCTTTACTCCTGGTTCACCTTCGCGGTGACCGAGTGGCGGGTGAAAATCCGCAAGGAGATGAACGACCAGGACACGGATGCGAACCAGAAAGCCATCGACAGCCTGCTGAACTTCGAAACGGTCAAGTATTTCGGCGCGGAGAAGCGGGAGGCGGAGCGCTATGACAGCTCGATGGAGCGGTATGTGGCGGCGGCGCTCAAGACCTCCTATTCGCTGGCCTTCCTGAATTTCGGGCAGTCGGTATTGATCACGGCGGGGCTGGTCATCGTGATGGTGATGGCGGCCATCGGCGTGCAGAACGGGGCGCTGACGGTGGGCGATTTCGTGATGGTCAACGCCTATATGATGCAGATCACCATGCCTCTGAACTTCCTCGGCACGGTTTACCGGGAGATCCGGCAGGCACTGGTGGATATGGGGGAGATGTTCGACCTACTTGAGCAGCCCGCCGAGGTGACGGACAAGCCGGATGCGCCGGAGCTGAAGGTCACGGGCGGTGCGGTGCGGCTGAATGATCTGGTTTTCGGCTATGACGATGAGCGACCGATCCTGAAGGGCGTGACAATCGACGTGCCTGCGGGGCAGACGGTGGCGATTGTCGGGCCTTCCGGGTCGGGGAAATCAACCATCGGGCGGCTGTTGTTCCGGTTCTATGACGTGGGCGGCGGGGCGCTGACGATAGACGGGCAGGATGTGCGCGACGTGACCCAGGAAAGCCTGCACGATGCCATCGGCGTGGTGCCGCAGGATACGGTGCTGTTCAACGACACGATCTACTACAACATCGCCTATGGGCGGCCCGATGCGTCGCGCGACGAGATCATCGAGGCGGCCAAGGCGGCTAAAATCCATGAGTTTGTCGAGCAATTGCCGGATGGTTACGAGACGGCGGTGGGCGAGCGCGGGCTGAAGCTGTCAGGCGGCGAAAAGCAACGGGTGGGGATCGCCCGGACGCTTCTGAAGAATCCGCCGATCCTGCTTCTGGACGAGGCCACTTCGGCGCTGGATACCGAGACCGAAGCGGAGATCCAGCAGGAACTGGAGGCGATGGGCGAGGGGCGCACCGTGATCACCATCGCGCACAGGCTTTCCACCATTGCCCATGCCGACCGGATCGTGGTGCTGGAGAAGGGCGAGGTGGTCGAAGAGGGCAGCCATGATGCGCTTCTGGCGCGTGAGGGGCGCTATGCCTCGCTCTGGGCGCGACAGGCGGCTGAGGAAGAAGAAGCCGCTTGACGGGACATGTGCGCAGGTCGTCGGGTTCGAGCCTGCGAAAAGAGGTCCGGGATGGCTTGCATTGACGGATACGTGCTGGCGGTGACGGCAGCGAACAAGGAGCGGTCTATCGAGGAGGCGCGCAAAGCCTGGACTTCGTTCCGCAAACACGGCGCGGACGTGTCGTCGATGCCGTTCGACGGCACGCGGACGATCCGGGGCGGGTATTCTCCCATCTTGCATGAGACGGCCTAGGGGGCGCGGGCAGAGTTTAACCCCGCCTTAGCGCCTGTTGCCTAAGATGCGCGGGTGATCCGTTGGCGCATCTTTTTTCCTGTCATTCTGTCGGTTCTGACCGGGTTGTCCGCATGTGCGCGTGATGATGAGGCAGTGCTGAGGGCGCGACTTAACCAATGGTTTGTCATCGGCGATCTGGTCTACTTCAAATCGCATCGCACCTGCACGGCGGCGGTTTTCAAACTGCGGCTGGCGCAGCCGCGGCGCGACCTTGCCGTACAGCGCACCGAAAGGGACGCGAAGGAGGCGTTTCGTTCCGCAACCGTTGCGGCGTTTCAAATCGAGGGCTACGCGCCGCATGATCTGGCGGATGCCCTGCTTCTGACCGGCGACGGCTCTTTTGGCAAACAGGTGCTGGCGGCGGCGGCGCAGGCGGTGCCGTGTCTTGAACGCTCAAACGCAGAAGCCAGGTTGAGGACCGCGTTGACCCGCAAGGGGGCGACGCTGGCTTATGACCGCGAAAGCGAGGGGATGATGGTGCTCGATCCGGTGGCGCGGCTTGTGTTCTATGCGGCGGGCGACGTGTGGTGACGGAAGGAGCCTGGCGTTGCGAACCCGGTGGTCGTCCCGTCCATTCTCAGGTCATTATCTTCACCGCTGGCGCAAAGTTCGATCAGGGAAACTTGGGCCGGGTTGCCGAAGTGAACGGACCGGTTTAGAAAGGGCGTGCCAAGATCTTCGGAGTTCCAAATATGCCCAGCGTGAAAACGGCCCTTATTCTGGGGCTGCTCTCTGCCGTTTCGCCATTTGCGATCGATATGTATCTGCCCGCCATGCCCGCAATCGAGGGCGATCTGGGCACGAGCGTGTCCGGCACCCAGATGTCGGTGACGGCCTATTTCCTGTCCTTCGGGCTGGCGCAATTGTTCTACGGGCCGGTCGCGGACCGGTTCGGGCGAAAGCCTCCGATCTATATCGGGCTGGTCATCTTCCTGATCGGTACGATTGCCTGCGCGCTGGCCCCCGACATTCGCTGGCTGGTGGGCGCGCGGTTCGTGCAGGGGCTGGGCGGCGCGGCGTTGATGGTGGTGCCACGGGCGATCATCCGCGACATGCATTCGGGACCGGAGGCGACCAAGATGATGGCGATGATCATGCTGGTGATCTCGGTCTCGCCGATGCTGGCGCCGCTGGTGGGGTCGGGTGTGATCGCGATTGGCGGCTGGCGGGCGGTGTTCTGGGTGATCGGTCTGGCCGGGCTGGCGAGCCTTGCTCTGTTAACCTTCGCCCAGCCGGAGACGCTGCGGCCCGAGAATCGGGCGCCCATCGAGCCGCGCGCGCTGATGCGGAACGCGGCCACCTTGTTCCGCGATCCGGCCTTCATGGGGCTGACCTTTGTTGGCGGGCTGGGAATTTCGAGCTTCTTCGTCTTCCTGACAAGCGCCCCCTTTGTCTATACCGGCCAGTTTGGCCTGACCCCGACGCAGTTTTCGCTGGCCTTCGCGGCCAACGCGATCGGCTTCTTCTCCGCCAGCCAGATGGCCGGGCCGCTGGGCGGGCGTTTCGGGATGAATCCGCTGGTCTTCTGGGGTACCGCAGGGTTCGCCGCAATGGCCGGTTTGCTGGCGCTTTTGGTGATGGCGGGAGGCGCGTCGCTGTTCCTGGTGGTCGGCATGCTGTTTCTGGCCAATGCCTTTCTTGGCCTTGTGATCCCGTCGGTGATGGTCATGGCGCTTGACCCGCATCCCGAGATCGCCGGGCTTGCCTCGTCCCTCGGCGGCACGCTTCAGATGGTGGCCGGGGCCGTGGCGGTGTCGCTGGCTTCGCCCTTCTTCGATGGCACGGCCACGCCAATGGTGGTGGCCATCGCGATCTGCGGGCTGTCCGCGCTGGGGATTGCGGCGATGCTGGTCAAGCCCTGGCGCCGGGCGCCGGCGGTCTGAGCGGCAGCGGCGGTTTGTAGCCTCGCGTGCCCCGGACCTGATCCGGGGCCTCCTCCCTCAGCGCAGAGGCCCCGGCTCGGAGGCCGGGGCGGGTGGGCTTGAGGTATATCACCAAAGAAAAACTGCCCGACGCTAACGCCGGGCAGATAGTCGGATCGAAGCGGGCTACTCCGCCGCTCTCAGTTCCGGTGCCGGTTTGACCGGCGCGGTCACATCGTTGTCCACATCCCAGACGAAATCCTGCGGGCGGACTTTCCGTGCAGCGCGGCGCAGCGCCCAGTCGCGGGCGGTACGGCTGCGGGAGCCACGGGTCAGGGCAGAAAGCGCGTTCAGCGCATTGCCGAGGATGACCCAGAACCAGACGCGGAGCGCCAGCATGGACGGCGTGAAGATGAGTGTCAGCACGGTCGCGATGCCAAGCCCGAAGACCACCGCGGTCGCCAGCTGTTTCCACCAGAGCGCGGTGGGGCTGTCGATGGAATAGCCGCCGCCGATGAAGTCGAGGCTGATGCCCATCATCATCGGCGCAAGGCCCGCCATCGTCGTGAGCGTGGTCAGAAGCACGGGGCGGATGCGCGCCTCCGCCGTGCGGATGATTGCCTCGATCCGCGGCATATAGCGGGAATATTCCTGATAGGTGTCGATCAGCACGATGTTGTTGTTCACCACGATCCCGGCAAGCGCCACGATCCCCGTGCCGGTCATGATGATCGAGAACGGCTGGTTCATGACCAGCATCCCGATCAGCACGCCCGCGGTGGAAAGCACCACGGCCAGAAGCACGAGCACGGCGTTGTAGAAGCTGTTGAACTGCGCCAGCAGGATGATGAACATCAGGCCAAGCGCCGCGCCGAAGCCGACCTGGAGGAAAGCGGCGGATTCTTCCTGATCCTCGGTATCGCCGGTCCATTCCCAGTCGACGCCAGCGGGCAGAGGTGAAGTCGACTCGATCCATTTTGTCAGTTTGTCGATGCGCTCGTTCGCGGTCATGGGAACCAGCTTGACCATCGCTGTACCCTTTTCGAGTTCCGCGTTCACTTCGTCGAGCCCGATCACGGAAGCCGGTTCAGGCACATTGTAGTAACTGTGCGTTTCCCGATTGATCAGGCCAAACAGCGTGCTGTTTTTCTCAGTGAATGTTACGTTGACCGGATCACCGGCTTCTTCTTCTTCCTCCGATACCGCGTAGCCAAATCCGACATCTAGGATACCATCCTCGACCGGATCGCCGTTTTCATCCAAGGGAACAAGCTGGAGAATTTCCAGTCCATCCAGAATGCCCGCCTTCACGTCGAAGAACCGTGTCTGGTCCACCCGGTTGATCTGCGCAAGCTGCGGCACCGGCTGGCGGGTGATGAAATTCGACAGCGGAATCAGACCTTCCCGGGTCCGCACCTTCAGCGTGTCGAGCGTTGCCAGCACCCGATCCTGTTCCGGCAGGCGGACGCGGATGTCGATTTCCTCGTCCGAGCTGTCGACGCGCATCGTATCCAGAAGAATGCCGCGCGTGACAAGTTGCACCATGCCGCCGACGAGGGCCACATCGGCGCCGTAGCGGCCGGCCTTCTCCACATCCACGTCGATCTGCCAGTCGATGCCCGGCAGCGGCAGGTTGTCTTCCACGTCGATCAGGCCGGGGGTTTCTTCGAACCGGGCGCGGGCGATGGATGTCGCCTCGATCAGCGTATCCCAATCGTCCGTTTTCAGGCGCAGGTGGACGGGCTTGGCCGAGGCCGGACCCTGGGCGAGGTTCAGGATCTCCGTCTTGATGCCGGGGATCGCGTTCAGCTTCGCCTGAAGCAGGTCCAGCACGTAGTCGCCATCGAGTTCCTCGATCGGGATGTTGTTGGCGCGGGCAAATGCCGGTCGGTCATCCCAGGGGATGAGCTCGATCTGGACCTGTCCGATGGTGTCCGACGGCCCCTGAGCGCCGCCGGTATTCGCGTTCAGCCCGCCGGTTCCGGCAAAAGCGAAAGCGCTGTCGATGCCGGGGGTGCCCTGAATGGCCGCTTCGACTTGGCGGACGATATCGTCTTTTTCGACCAGGCCGAGATTGCCGCGGGCGCGGACATAGATCAGCGCCTGTTCGGGTTCGGAATCGACGAAGAATTCCACGCCGTTGTTGTGCTCTTTGAAATAGCCGAAGACCGAGATCACGAAGAAGACCACGGCGGCGACCGAGACGACCGGCATGATCGGGTTACCAGCTAGGAATGCGATGAAATAGCCGAAGGGCGTGCGACCGCCCTGTGTCTCGACCTTGGTCTTGCGGCGTTCGATCTTCGCCGCGCCGAGGAAGATCGACGCAAGGACAGCGGAGATCACGAATCCGATGGGACCAACCAGCCAGGGCAGGGGCGCATTGCCGCCGGTCAGGTAGGCCGGATTCAGGCTCTGCATGGCAAAGACGAACATCGCGAACAGGACCACGGGCACGAGGGCGGCGCGCAGAAGCCAGGGTGTGGACCGTTTCAGCGCCTCGGAGGCGTGTTCGAACTTGCGGCTCATCCGGCCCGCGACGCCTCCGACGACGGGCAGGAAGATGATGGCCACGATGAAGGAGGCGATCAGCACGAAGATCATGGTGACAGGCAGCATCCCCATGAATTCACCCACCACGCCCGGCCAGAACAGCATCGGCGCGAAGGCGCAGAGGGTTGTCGCGGTGGAGGCCGCAACAGGCCAGAACATCCGTTTCGCCGCTTCGACATAGGCGTGCATCGGGCCGGAGCCTTCCTGGATGCGTTTGTCGCCGTATTCCACGACCACCACGGCGCCGTCGACCAGCATCCCCACGGCAAGGATCAGGCCGAACATGACGATGTTGGAGATCGTGACCTCCATCACCGCGAAAAGCGCAAAGGTCATCAGGAACGATGTTGGAATGGCGAAGCCGACGAGCAAGGCCGAACGGGACCCGAGGGTGCCGAGGATCACGATCATCACAAGCGCGACGGCGGTCAGGACCGAGCCTTCGAGCTGACTGACCATCGATGACACCTGACGCGACTGGTCGTTCGACGTGCCGACCTGGATCGCTTCCTGCAACTCGGGCGGCCAGGAGGCGCGTTCGGCCTCGACCTCGGCCTCGATCAGGGCGACGGTATCGATGATGTTGAAGCCTTTGCGCTTCACCACCTGGAGTGCCACGGTGTTTTCGCCGTTGAAGCGGGCGGTGCCGGTGCGGTCTTCGAAGGTCAGCCGGATATCGGCGATATCGCCCAGCGTCACGATGCGGTCGCCGTCGGTCTTGACGGGCAGGTTGTAGATATCCTGCTGCTCGTCGAAGGAGGCGGGGATTTTCACGGCGAAGGAGCCGGTCTCGGTCTCGACCTCGCCCGCGGCGATAAGCTGGTTGTTGCTGACGACGACGTTGATGAGTTCGCCCGCCGTGACGTTGTAGGATTCGAGACGGAGCGGGTCGATCAGCACCTCCACCATCTCGTCGCGATGGCCGGCCAGGGCCGCTTCCAGGACGGCGTCCAGCCCTTCAAGACGATCCTGCAAGTCCTTGGCGACGCGCAGCAATGTGCGTTCGGGCAAGGCGCCGGTGAGATTGACGATGACGATGGGGAACTCGGAGAAGTTGAACTCGTCGATGGTGTATTGCTCGGCTCCGGCGGGGAAGTTCGCCTCCGCCTTGGTCATGGCGTCACGCACATCCGCGAGCGTCTGGGCCTTGTCCCAGCCGAACTCGAACTCCATCACCACAACGGCATAGCCTTCGGCTGCTGTGCCCTGCATGGTGTCGAGCCCGTCGAGATCGGCAAGCTCGGTTTCCATCGGCTGGACGAGCAGCTTCTCCGCATCCTCCGCCGAGATGCCGGGGAAGGGGACGGAGACGAAGACCGCGGGGATTTCGATGTCGGGCTCGCCTTCCTTGGGCAGCCCGACATAGGCAAAAGCGCCTGCCGCGATGGACAGGATGATGAAGGCGATCACCATGCGGGCGCGCGAGGCGGCCCAGTCGACTATTCCGGTCATTGATCGGTCTCCCGGTAACTGACCGCGACGGCGACACCGTCGGTCACGAATTCCTGACCGACGACAATGACGTCGGCCCGCCTGTCCAAACCGGTGATCCAGATCCCTTCCTGCGTATCGCGCAGTACCGAAACAGGGGAGAACCCGACATGGCCGTCTTCGACCACGCGGACGCCAAGTTGTCCGGCATCATCGAGCGTCAGCGCCGATTGCGGCAGCAGATGCGCAAACTCGCCATCGGCCTGGATTCCGATTTCCGCCGTCTGTCCGTCCCGGATCGAGAGATCCTCGTTCGGCACCTCGATATCAACGCGGAATGTCCGCGTATTGGGATCGGCGGAACGGCTGATGAAGGTCACCTGACCCAGAACCTCCCGCCCCGAGGTGAGGCGGGCGCCGGCGGGGGCACCGACCATAACCCGGTCAACGGATGTCTCCGGCACGAAACCCACGAGCCTGATCGTGTCGAGCTGAATGATGGTTCCGCAAAGCGAACCGGGCTGAAGGAGCGACCCAAGTTCCGCGGTATCCGATTCCAGAAGGCCCGCGAAGGGTGCGCGTATTTCCAGCTTTGCCAGTTCGTCTTTTGCAGAGGCGACAGCGGCGGCAGCGGACTGGGCACCGGCCTCGGCACCTTTGACGCCGGCCTTTGCCGCCTCGACCCCGGCGCGGGCGGCTTCAACCGCGGCTGTGGTCGATGCGACGCGTGTCTCCGAGGCGAAGCCACCTTCGGAGAGGCGCGAGGCGGCATTGTCGTTGATCTCGGCCTCCGCGAGGCGCGCCTCCGCTTCGGCGACACGCGACTGGGCCTCGGGCAGACGGGCCTGCGCCTCCTGCAGGCGGGCGCGGGCATCGTCGAGCGCAATCTGCCGGGTGCCGGGATCGAGCGAGCACATCAATTCGCCCTTCTCGATCATCGCGCCCTTGCGCAGTGGTTCGCTGATGACACGACCGCTGGTCTCCGCGCGGACCTCGACCTGGCGGATGGCTTCCGTGCGACCGCGCAGGACAACGGCACCATCGACGGCGCGCGCTTCGCTTCTCATGGCCACGACGGAAACGGTAGAGTCCTCGCGCTCCGACTCATCGGCGGCGGGGGCTGTCTGCGCCTCGGCCACAACCGGCTGTGGCTCCGGCGTCCCGGCGAACTCCAGCAGCGAGTCGCGCTGGAAAACCAGGAAATACATGACGACAACCACCACAATGGCTGACAGAATCGAAAACAACCGCATGTCTCTTGTCCTTGTCGCGTCCCGGACGAATTCCAGGCCCAAACAGCGCGATCCTTTCGAACCGCGCTGAACCGTTTAGTTCATTTTATATGTTACGACCATTAACTGCAAGATTTGGGCCCCAAATTTGCTACACGATCTTTGCATTCCATATATGCAGCAGCTAATAGGTCGCGAACCGCGAAAAAAGACCAAGGGAGTGGGGCGTGGCGAACCAAGACAGCTTCATCAACGAAGTTACCGAAGAAGTCCGGCGCGACCGGTTGTTCGCACTTATCCGCCGTTATGGCTGGATCGCCGTTCTTCTGGTGGTGGTCGTCGTGGCGGGCGCAGCCTGGAACGAGTGGCGCAAAGCCACCGAGCGCGCGTCGGCGGAAGCGCGCGGCAATGCGGTGATCGCTGCTCTGGAAGCCGAAACGGCAGAGGCGAGAGCGGAGGCGTTGCAGGCGCTCGACACGGCGGAGACGCCGAGCGGGCGGGCCATCGTGGGGCTGCTGACTGCGGCGGCGGAATATGAGGCCGAGTTGTCGGAGGATGCCACGGCGACGCTCGATGCGATTGCGGCCGATGAGAGCTTCCCTCAGGTTTATCGAGACCTGGCCGTTCTTAAGCTGATCATGACTTCGGCGGATATGACGGCTGACGACCGTATTGCGAAACTCGCCCCCCTTGCGGTGGCGGGAAATCCATTTCGGTTGCTCGCCGTGGAGCAGCGCGCTTTTGCCGAAGTCGAAAAAGGTGATACAGACGCGGCAATGAATTCGCTTCAGAGTATTCTGGAAGACGCCGAGACGTCAGAGGACTTGCGCCGCCGCGCCCGTCAGTTGATTGTGGCGCTAGGTGGCTCGCTCGAACAAGGCTGAGCGCGGTAATGAGGGGCATTCGGACGTGATACGGCGCAACCTTGCGGTGGTTTTTCTGGCACTCATGGCGTGTTCCGAACAGGAGGTGCTGCTTGAGGGCGAACGGCTCGATCTTGACGGCAATCCGGTTCCTGTCGTGGAGGTCAATCGAAGCGCGCCTGTTGCATTGCCGCGTGCCAGGGCGAACCGGGACTGGACCCATGTCGGCGGAGACGCCAGCCACGTCATCGCCCACCCGGCGCTAAGCCGGTCGCTGAATATGGTCTGGTCCACCCGGATCGGAGAAGGCGACGATCGCAAGCACCGGGTCACCGCCGACCCGGTCGTTCAGGGCAACCGCATTTTCGTCAAGGACAGCCGGGCTCTCGTCTCTGCCGTCTCGACATCGGGCGAGGTTCTGTGGAGCACCGATCTGACCCCGGTCGAGGACAATCCCGATGACGGGTCGGGCGGCGGGTTGGCCGTCAGCGGCAACCGGGTTTATGCGACGACGGGTTTCAGCGAATTGTCCGCAGTGGACGCCGCCACGGGAGCGGTCGTCTGGCAACATTCTTTCGATGCGGGTACCTCCGCCCCGCCGACAGTCTTCGATGGCGTGGTCTATGTCGCGACGACAAATGCGGTTGGATGGGCGCTCTCCGCACAGACCGGGCAGGTTCTGTGGCAGGTTTTCGGCGCCGTGGGCGACCGGTCGAGTGCCGGATCGTCGGCACCGGTGATCGCGGGACCACTGGTGGTCTTCCCGTTCAGTTCCGGTCAGATGGTTTCCGCGGAGAGGGCGACCGGCACGCAGACCTGGGCGGCGAGCGTCGTGGACCGGCGGGCGGGCAGCGCGCTTTCTGCGGTCACCGACCTGACCGGCGGGCCCGTATTCGACGGAAGCCGGATCTTTGCCGGCACGTTCGGCGGCAGCAGCTCCGCTGTCGATGCCACGACCGGCCAACCGATCTGGCAGGGTGCCGTGGGGGCTGCGGGGCCGATCTGGGTGGCCGGAGATTCGGTCTTCTACGTGTCTGAAGACAATCGACTTGTGCGTCTGAATGCGTCGTCCGGCGCACAGATTTGGGCACGAGACCTGCCGCGCTTTACCAGGCAAAGGATCAAGCGTCGCAAGGCGGTCTTCGTGCATCATGGTCCCGTTTTGGCAGGTGGGCGGCTGATCCTCGTTTCCGATGACGGGCTTTTGAGGCAATTCGATCCGGCTTCCGGCAGCCTGATCGCCACAGTGGAACTGCCCGATGGAGCCGCGACCAATCCCGCAGTGGCCGGGGGGCGGCTTTATGTCGTGTCCGAAGACGGCGATCTGCTGGCCTTGCAATAGGCCGCGCCAGAACCGGCTTCTTTGAACTTGGCCAGCATTGCTGACAAGGCTTTGCGTCTTTTCGGCATCGCGTCATCTCTCCCTGTCCGAATTCTCCGGGGTCAACGGGACACCCGGCGGTTGAGCAGAATGGATACCGGGCATGCCAAAATGACGGGTGCCGCGCTGTGGTCATTTTCGCGTTAATGACGTTTTTTGAGGCAGGAGTTCGCATTCAGGTTGTATTGAGCCCGTGGAGCATGCGAAGTCCAACACAGTGATTTAAGCGTATCGAAGGGGACATCGAATGCGCGAAGGTTATTTTGAGGGGAGCCGGTCGCCTATTTGCTCGGTTCTGAACCGGATTACAGAGGAAGTCGTTGAGTCGCTGGGTGTCGACTTCGCGGTGTTCTCGGTGAAACCGAACGAACATCTTGGGGCGCTGGGGCTTGAAGCTTCCTATTTCAGTTCCAAGGACGACAGAACGCTTTGTGAGGCGTGTCTGGATGAGGTCGATTGGCTTGACGACAAGGCACCGGTCGTGGAGTCTGATGCGCGTCGGTATCCAATGGGCCACAATATTGCGTCCGGAGCGAAAATGGCGGTCGCGGGATGTCTTGCGGTGCCCGTACACAATGGCGCGTTGGGACCGATAGGCGTCATCTTCGGGATTTCCTCGACACCGCGGGCCTGGACGGACATCGAGGTGAGCTACCTCAAGGCGGTATCGGCTGGCGTCGGAAATCTCATCGCATGTGAGAAGCTTCGAATTGATGCTGCCGATGCCAGCAAGCTCGCCTCCGATTACGACGAGATAATTACCACTTTTTCACTGGTCAGAGCCGCCGCTGCGTCCATCCACGACGCGCTCGGTCGGTTGGTCTTCGCCAACAGGGCACTTAGCCGGATCGTCGAAATTCAGGAACTGGCCTTCCCCTTCGACTCGAGGGCCGCGTCTCTCGAACATGGCGTACAGGTTGCGGTGCAATTGCGTGCGGGGTGCAGATTCGTCGCAACGCCGGAAAGTACACCGTCGGGGTATTTCGTGTGTCATTGGACACCGGAAGGGCGCAAGCTGAACTGAGCCCAGTTGCAGCGGCGCGGCTCAGGCGATAGACGGGCCCGATCCTGAACCGCAGAAACGTCGAGCAATGAGCTTCACCCTCGCCATCGTCGGACGCCCGAATGTCGGCAAGTCCACCTTGTTCAACCGTCTGGTTGGCAAGCGTCTGGCTCTGGTCGATGACCAGCCGGGCGTGACGCGTGATCTGCGCGAAGGGCAGGCCAGGCTCGGTGAGCTGAGTTTTACCGTGATCGACACGGCAGGGCTGGAAGAGGCCACGGACGAAAGCCTCGAAGGCCGGATGCGGCGTCTGACCGAGCGCGCGGTGGAAATGGCCGATGCGTGCCTGTTCCTGATTGACGCCCGTGCGGGTGTTCTGCCGTCTGATGAAGTGTTCGCGGATATCCTGCGGCGCAAATCGGCGCATGTCATCCTTGGGGCCAACAAGGCCGAGAGCCGTGCGGCAGAGGGTGGGCTGATCGAAGCCTATTCACTGGGTCTGGGCGAACCGATCCGTCTATCCGCCGAACATGGGGAGGGGATGGCCGAGTTGCTTGATGCGCTCCGCCCGGTGGCCGAAGCTCAGGCCGACAAGGTTCAGGCGGTCGAGGCGGCCGCGCCTGAGACGGATGTATCCGTCAGCGACGATGACGAAACGCCGATCCGGATGCCGACGCTGGAACGGCCTTTGCAGATTGCCGTGGTCGGACGCCCCAACGCCGGTAAATCGACGCTGATCAACCAGTTGCTGGGCGAGGACCGTCTCTTGACGGGGCCAGAGGCGGGGATCACGCGGGACGCGATCTCGCTGCCGCTGGATTGGGACGGTGTGCCCGTGCGGCTCTTCGATACTGCGGGCATGCGCAAGAAGGCGCGGGTGCAGGAGAAGCTGGAGAAGCTTTCGGTCGCCGATGGCCTTCGCGCGGTGAAATTCGCCGAGGTGGTGATCGTGCTGCTGGACGCGGCGATCCCGTTCGAGCAACAGGATCTGCGCATCGCGGACCTTGCCGAGCGGGAAGGTCGCGCGGTGGTCATCGCCGTGAACAAGTGGGATCTGGAAAAGGAGAAGGGCGAGAAGCTGGCCGAACTGAAGGAAGAGTTCGCGCGGCTGCTGCCCCAGCTTCGGGGCGCGCCTTTGGTGACGGTCTCCGCCAAGACCGGGCGCGGCATGGACCGGCTGCAGGCGGCGGTGATGTCGGCTTACGAGGTCTGGAACCGCCGGGTGACCACGGCGCAATTGAACCGCTGGCTGACGGGAATGCTAGAAGCGCATCCGCCACCCGCGCCCGGTGGACGGCGGATCAAGCTGCGTTACGCGACCCAGGCCAAGATCCGGCCGCCGGGCTTCGTGGTGATGTGCTCGCATCCCGACAAACTGACCGAGACCTACAAGCGATACCTGGTGAACGGATTGCGCGCCGATTTTGAAATGCCGGGTACGCCGATCCGGCTGACATTCCGCGGGCAGGGGGATCAGAACCCCTACAAGAACAAGAAGAAGTCGACACCTTCGCGATTGCGCAAGCATCTGGGTAAGCCTTCGCCAAAAGCCTGAGGTCGGAATGCGGAAACTTCTGTTCGCGGCCCTGCTTGTCGCGGCAATCATCTTCGCAGGCAGTCTTCTGGTCCGGGATCCCGCGGCGTCCGAAGACTATGCCCTCGCAGAGGCACGTATCGCGCAGGCGATTGCCGAGGACGAACGGGTTCTGATGCTGAACGATCTGCCTGCGCTCGACCGCCTGCCACCGGAAGTGGCAGAGTTGCACAAGCTCATTCAGTTGAACCTGAACAATACAAACGTGGCGGATATCGGCCCCGTCGCCGGGCTGACCGCGCTGAGGCATCTGAACATGCGGGACACACGCGTTCGTGACCTGTCACCGATTACGGGCCTGCCGGAATTGTTGATTGTCGATCTGGATGAGTCCTGGGTGGCCGATCTTTCCCCGCTGGTTACCTTGCCGAAGCTAAGGCGTATCGGTCTTGGTGATACGCAGATTCTCAGCCTCGAACCCGCGACGCGGATCAGGTCTTTGGAATGGATCAACCTGCATGGTTCCTATGCCGTCGATGGGTCCCGCGACCATTACGAGACGTTGCACCGCAACGACGTGGCGGTGAATAACGGGCGTGCCTATCAGCAGGATTACCGGCCCGATTGGATGTTCCGCAGCAAGGTTCGTTTTGGGCGTCTTCTTGAGCGCTTGGGCTTGAAGGGCAGGGATTGACCCCGGCTCTTTTCCGCGCGGTTTCGACCGCCAGTTGCGCCGTAAACCGCTGAGGCAACAAGCGTTTCTCTGCCGTCGGCTGGTCCGCGCCACTCCGCTGGCAGTGTCTGGCCGAGGCGGGATTCCGCTTGTTGCAGGAGGGGCAGGGTCGCCCTTATCTCAGCCTCGAAGCTTCCGAACGAGGCTTCGGGCCCGAACCTCCACTCAACTCATGGAGATGAAGATGACGAAACGATTGAACCTGATCCTCGCCGCGCTGATGGGCGTGGGTGTTGCAACCGCTGCCACGGCGCAGAGCGTCGAGGATACCGATGGAGATGGCGTCTATTCGATGGAAGAGCTGATGGTGGCCTTCCCGAACCTGACCGAGGACATGTTCACCACGATCGACGAGAATGCCGACGGCGCCGTCGATGAAGCCGAGTTGACCGCGGCCCTCGACGCCGGGGTGCTCGTGGCGGGTTAAACTCGCCACGCGCCGCCTCCGGGGTAACCCACCCCTTCGCCCCGGGGGCGGCGTTTTACACGTTAATGGACGGGCCGGATAAAGGTGCCGTTCCTCAGATCGGCCATGGCCTGCCTCAGTTCCTCTTTCGTGTTCATCACGATAGGCCCGTGCCATGCGACCGGCTCCTCGATCGGGGCGCCGGAGATCAGCAGGAACCGCACACCGTCCGGCCCGGCCTGCACCGTCACCTCGTCGCCCGTGCCGAAACGCACAAGCGTCCGGTTGCCGGAGAGATCGCGGATATTGACCTCCTCGCCCGCCACTTCCTTTTCCAGCCGCACGCCCACGGGGGCGGCGGCATCGACAAAGGCACCGGCCCCTTCGAAGACATAGGCAAAGGCGCGGCGATAGGTGTCGATACGGAAGGTTTTTCTCACGCCCGCCGGCACATAAATGTCGAGATATTGCGGATCGGCGGCGATGCCGTCCACGGGGCCTTTCTTGCCCCAGAACTCGCCGGTGATGACCTTCACCCGCGTGCCGTCATCGTCGGTGACCACGGGGATGTCCTTGCCCTTGATGTCCTGATAGCGCGGCGCGGTCATTTTCTGCGAGGACGGCAGGTTGCCCCAAAGCTGGAAGCCGTGCATCTGGCCCGCCGCGTTCCCGGTGGGCATTTCCTGATGGAGGATGCCGGATCCGGCCGTCATCCATTGCACCGCGCCATCCGTCAACTCGCCGCGATTGCCGAGACTGTCGGAGTGTTCGACGGTGCCCGAGAGCACATAGGTGATCGTCTCGATCCCGCGATGCGGGTGCCATGGAAATCCGGCCTCGTAGTCTTCGGGGCGTTCTCCACGGAAATCGTCGAAGAGCAGATAAGGGTCCAGCTCGGTCGGGTCCTGGAAGCCGAAGGCGCGGTGCAATTTGACGCCTGCGCCTTCCAGCGTGGGTCTTGCGAGGCGGGTCTCAAGGGTCGGGCGTAGGGACATGGGTGTTCTCCTGATCGGTTGGTCAAGAGATAGGGCGTTCCACGTCTCAAGACAATTGCACGATCTGGGCGCCCCCGCGCGGGTTCGGTGCGCAGACGCACACCTCTTCATCCTGTTGAAAATACTTCGGGGCGGCGCCCCAAAAAGAGCGGCGGGGGCAGCGCCCCCACCACTGTCTCAGACCAGTTCGCCCTCGGGCGTGATCCGGGTCTTGCCACCCAGCCACGGGCCAAGGCCCTGAGGCAGCACCACGCCGCCGTCTTCGGTCTGTCCGTTCTCCAGCACCGCGATCAGGCAGCGGCCCACGGCAAGGCCGGAGCCGTTCAGCGTGTGGACGAATTGCGGCTTGCCGTCTTCGTCGCGGAACCGCGCGTTCATGCGCCGGGCCTGGAAATCGCCGCAGGTGGAGACCGACGAGATCTCGCGATAGGTGTTCTGACCGGGCAGCCAGACCTCGATGTCATAAGTCCGCCGCGCGCCAAACCCCAGATCGCCGGTGCAGAGCGAGACGGTGCGATAGGCCAGCCCAAGCTTTTCAAGGATGCCTTCGGCGCATCTCAGCATGCGCTGCTGTTCTTCGTCCGAATTGTCGGGATGGACGATGGAAACCATCTCCACCTTCTCGAACTGGTGCTGGCGGAGCATGCCGGATGTGTCCTTGCCCGCGCTGCCCGCCTCCGAGCGGAAACATTGCGTATGGGCGCAGTAGCGGCGGGGCAGGTAGTCGGCGGAGACGATGTGCCCGGCGACGATATTGGTCAGCGTGACTTCCGAGGTCGGGATCAGCCACATGCCTTCGGTCGTGCGATAGCTGTCTTCGGCGAATTTCGGCAGCTGGTTTGTGCCGTACATCGCCTCGTCGCGGACCAGCACCGGCGTGATGCATTCCGTCAGCCCGTTCTCACTCGTGTGGGTGTCGAGCATCATCTGCGCGAGCGCCCGGTGGACGCGGGCAACCGCGCCCGACATCAGCACGAAGCGGCTGCCGGATAGCTTGGCGGCGGTCTCGAAATCCATGCCGGGCTTGACGCCTTCGATCTCGAAATGCTCCTTCGGCTGGAAGTCGAAAGTGGTCGGCTCGCCCCAGCGGTGGATTTCGACATTGTCGGTCTCGTCGGCCCCGTCCGGCACGTCGTCATAAGGCAAGTTCGGCAGGCCCATCAGCAGGTCGCGGAGCTTCTCATCCTCCGCCTTGGCCTCTTCCTCAAGCTTGGCGATTTCATCCTTCTTCGCGCCCACCAGAGCACGAAGCCGTTCGAACTCGGCCTCGTCGCCCTTTGCCTTCGCCGCGCCGACTTCCTTCGATGCTGCATTACGCTCGGCCTGCGCGGCCTCGGCTGCGGTGATCTTCGCGCGGCGCGCCTCGTCGATGGCGAGGACTTGGGACGACACACCCGACAGCCCCCGGCGTGCCATTGCGGCGTCGAAGCGTTCGGGGTTTTCGCGGATGGCGCGAATGTCGTGCATGGGTCCTCTCCGGGATCAGGGTTTCAGTGCGCCGAGGATATGCCGCAGGGGGCCGCGAAATGCGAGATGTTTATTGCCTGCGGCGCGCCAACCGTGACCGCAGTGCCTCCATGTCGGTGGCGTTGCCACGCAGGATCGCAGCCCGGTTGCGCAGGCCAGCGGCGCGGCGGCGGAGCGCCTCAGCGTCGTCGGGCCGGGCCTCGGCGACCGTGCCGGTTTCAAGCAACTGGTCGAGCGGCAGCAATTCCGGCCAGTCCTGCGACCGGCGCGACATGGGAGGGCCACCGGCGTCGGGCCAGGTCCCGCAGGCGGTCAGCAGGCAAAGGAAGAGGAAGGCAAAGCGGCGCATGGGCGCGAAACTACGGCCTTCCTTGCCGCTTGGCCAGCGTAACCGGGCTGGTCTCGGCGGTGCGCTGCGTATAGAGGCAATGCGACAGAAGGAGATGCACTTGGCCATCGGCGACGAGATCATACTGAGCATTCGGCCCTCGGCCGGACGCAGGCTGATGGGCGCGGTCAGCCTGGTCGCGCTGGCGGTCGTGATGTTGCCGCTGGTTCTGCGGGCCAGCGGTATCTGGCAGGCGGTGTTCCTTGTGGCCTCCATCCTTGTTCTGCTGGCGGCGCGGCGGCTCTGGTCCGCGACAGGGGACAGTCTGGAACTGACGCGGGAGGAATTCCGCACTGGCTCGGGACGGGTGCTGACGCCGATTTCCAACGTCGCGAGCGTCGATCGCGGGGTTTTTGCCTTCAAGCCGTCGCACGGGTTTCTGGTGAAGCTGCATGAACCATCAGGATCAGGTTGGGCACCGGGGCTGTTCTGGCAGCGCGGGCGCATGATCGGTGTGGGCGGCGTGTTACCCGGCGGGCAATCGAGGGCCATGGCGGAGCTTATTACCGCGTTGAAAGACGGGACCTACGACGAACTGACCAAGTGAAAAACCCGGCCGATGGGGCCGGGTTTCTCGTCAGGTGCCTTCACCTTCTCCTGAGCTGGTGCCGCCACCGCCGCCGCCGGGCGGCGTGATGCAGCCATCTGTGGTTTCCCAGCAGATTTTCGGTGCGAAGCGCGGCCGCGCCAGAGCGACCTGGGCGAAACGATAGCGGGCGAGACCGACCTTGAACGCCGGTGTCCATTCCTGTTCGCTTTCAACCACGATAAGCTGTTCGCCCACAGCAATGTTCGGAATGCGGTCTTCGATGATTTGGAGCGTCGCGTATGGCCGAACGTTCACGCCCTTGGACCAGACGAGTTCGAGATTGGGATCGCCGGTGGCTTCGTCGGTGACCATTTCCACCACGGTGACACGGATGGCATTATCACCGTAATCTCCCGCAAGGAAATCGAAGGTTTCGTGCAGGGCGGTGATGTAGTTATCGTCAACCGCCACTTCCTCGCGCGAGATCATATCGGCAATAGTGTAGGTCGCCTTTTGCGTGATGTTCATCGTCTTGAACGCGTCGAAGAACACGAAGGTCGCAACGACGGCCCAGGCCAGGATCGGAACTGCAAAACAGGCCTCGACCGAGAGGCTGCCATTTTCCCTGCGCAGGAACTGAGAGGATATTCTGAGTTTCATGGCCCTGTTTCCTCTCTTTATGCGCCGCCGCCCATGGGAACGGGATCGGGCGCGACGGCACGGGTGCCGGGTTCGTTGACGAATGCGGTGCTTGCCACGATGGCCATCTGGCCACCCAGTTTATCGTTCTTCAGACCAAGGCCGATGCCCGTGGTCGGGAAGAACGGCGTTACGGAGGCGCAGACCTGCACGACCATCATCGTGTTGGCCTTGCCCACATCATAGTCGGTGTCATCGAATTGCGGGTCTTCCGAGAATTGGTTGAGGCAGCGGGCTCCGCCTTCAACTGCGGCAATGGCGCCGGGTGCAATCGCGATTTCCTCCATCCAGATGTGGATCGACTTGTCGCAGTTCGGGAAGATGAGCGAGCTATCGCAAATCTGTTCCCGCACCGCATCGTAGGATGGGATTTTCCCGTTGCCGAGGCGGATATTCCGAACCGCGATATCCACGCCGCGTTCCAACATCACGTTGCGGATCATGTAGAAGCCGGATTCGAACCCCATCAGGAAGATGGACATGAAGAGCGGGAACAGGAAGACAAATTCGATTGTCGCGTTGCCGTTCTCTTCCCTGCCGAAGCGGGCGAAATTCTTGATGCGGGAGAACATGTGCGGGCGCCTCACTGGGTCAGTCTCAACTTGGTGATTTCAGCGGCAATCGCATTGAATGCGGTCGTCAGCTGTTCCCCCGCCACGGGGAAGAAGTTGCCCGGATTATTCTGGACGCAACGCTGCATCGCGTCGGTTCCGCCTTGCGGCGCCTCAAAGGCCACCGCGAAAACTTCGATCCAGCCATTCTCCTGCGCCTTGTCGCAAATGCGGGCCAGGTTGGTATCCGCAGTGCCATAGCCTCCGGTGTCGATCTGAGCGCCCCGGTGATCATTGTAGGCGTTCCAGTCCGATTGACGGAAAAAGTAGTTGGCGACGTCGTTATGAGCGAAGCGATTGTAAAGGTCGTGATAGGACCGCTGGTTCACCCGATTGGGATCGAGAGCGTCGAATTGCGCCTGCGACAGATAGGTATCGTCATCCGTCGTCCAGGGCGAACCCGGGGCATACCAGCGAGCGGATTGCAGGTTGTTCGGCATATTGACCAGGTAACCGTTCCATTCATTGCCGTTGGCGCGTTCTTCGGAAAACCAGATGCGTGAGGGGCCGGATTTGAACGGTGTGCCGAGATCGCGGTGTTCGGTGTTCGCCCCGTCGGTCATCAGCACGATGTATTTATAGACGTTCTCGGTGGCGTAGTTCACCGGGTGACCAGCGACATTGTCGGGCACAAGCGTGGCGCCAAAATCGGGATCCTGTGAATCCGCCAGCATATCCTGCACGATCGGACGGAATGACGGGTCGAGAACGCCGACGCCCCATTTCATGCCATAGTCGATCGCCGTCCAGCCGCCTGCAGTCAGCGCCTCGATGTAGTTGTAGATCAACGTATAGTCGTTCTGGTAAAGCAGCATTTCCGGGCGGCCGTTGGGATCGGCGCTGCGGCCGGTGCCGCAGAAGAAGCCGTCGGCGCTGGGCTGATAGTAGTTGTAGCCGTTCTGTCTGAACTTGGCGGAAGGTTCGAGAGCCGCACCGGCTGCCAGCCGCAGAGAGTCGAAATCGGCATCCAGGAAGCGGACACAATGCGACTCCGGATTGCGCGTGTTATACGCCGTAATCGCGCCGGGATGCGTCGGTGCCGGATCGAGTTCGACATAAGCATTGTTCAGGGCGATGCGGTTCATCAGGTCGGAGGTCATGTGGACCTGACCGTTGTAGGGAATGATCGAGATCATCACCCGGTCCGTGCCGTTGTTGGTCAGAACCATGTTGACGAAGCTCTGAGCGGCATCTTTCATGTCCTCGAGCTTGCGACCTTGCATCGAGCCCGAGATGTCGAGGATCATCGCGATCTCGATCAGCTGCTGGCCTTCGCGTGCACCGCCGCCGACAATGCCGGGCAGGGTGTCGATGCCGAGCATGTTCATGAATGCCGTGTTCATGCTGAAATCGACGCGGGCGGATACGGTGCGAAGTGTTTCTTCGGTGCCGCCTGCGGGGGTTTCGATATTCGGGCTGACCTGAACGATGTCGGGGTCGTAGCCCGCTTTCTCGAAATAGCTTTTCACCAGCGCCGTCACCTCTTCATCGGTGTCGGCGTCCTGGTTGAGGCTTGTTGCCGCGATCACTGCCGTATCGAGGGTGTTCTGGACGCCCACGCGGTCGTTTTCATATCGCATCATGTCGACCGCGACCCCGGCCACCATCAGGATCATCAGGAAGATGAACAGGCTGAAAATCGTCAGGGAACCGGCATCGTCGCGATGAAATCTACGCAGCTTTCGCGTCGTCCAGTTCCCACCCAGGTTTTGGCAGCACGTCCGCATATGGGGACCTCATTTTTTCTGTAAATCCTCGTGACCGGGAG
Organism: Silicimonas sp.; assembly: GCA_050299835.1. Lineage (GTDB taxonomy): Bacteria > Pseudomonadota > Alphaproteobacteria > Rhodobacterales > Rhodobacteraceae > JAJDOD01. The sequence goes on along the minus strand of JBNKWP010000004.1, from coordinate 23,231 downwards.
CAGACCGGCCACAAACATTCTCTTCAATTTGATACAAAGGAATTAGGGCAAAACTGGGGCAAATGTGACGACTTATCCCACCATTTCAGGTGCTTGTCAGAACCAATGCAAAGTGTGGGGTGCAAATTGGCCGAACTGCGGCGACAATCGGCGCTGTAGATTTCCGTATTGGCGTTAGACAGTCGCAAATCTTCTGTGTCATCAACGTTGAGACTCAGGCCTTGGAGGAGCAGGCACATGGATGGAACGATAGCGAAAGAACCGAGTTTCAGGGAAAGCGTGGATTTGATGTTCAACCGCGCGGTGAAGCTGATGGAACTGCCGCCTGGATTGGAAGACAAGATCCGCGTCTGCAACTCGACCTATGTGGTCCGCTTCGGCGTGAAGCTTCGGGGAGAAATCAGGACATTCACCGGCTATCGCTCGGTTCATTCGGAGCATATGGAACCGGTCAAAGGCGGCATACGCTATGCGCTGGGCGTCAATCAGGACGAGGTGGAGGCACTGGCGGCGCTGATGACGTATAAATGCGCGCTTGTGGAAACTCCTTTCGGCGGCTCCAAGGGCGGACTTTGCATCGACCCGCGCGAATACGATGTGGACGAGCTTGAACGGATCACCCGGCGCTTTGCCTATGAGCTTGCCAAGCGAGACCTGATCGACCCGGCGCAGAACGTGCCCGCGCCCGACATGGGCACCGGCGAGCGCGAGATGGCGTGGATTGCCGACCAATATGCCCGGATGAACACCTCCGACATCAACGCCAAAGCCTGTGTCACCGGCAAGCCGCCGCATGCGGGCGGCATCCAGGGCCGGGTCGAAGCGACCGGGCGTGGCGTGCAATACGCCCTGCAGGAGTTCTTCCGGCATCCGGAAGATGTGGCCGTGGCAAACCTGTCGGGGTCTCTGGCGGGCAAGCGTATTGTCGTGCAGGGGCTTGGCAACGTGGGCTATCACGCGGCGAAGTTCCTTTCCGAGGAGGACGGTGCAAAGATCGTCGGCATCATCGAGCGCGATGGCGCACTGGTGGATGACTCGGGGCTGAACGTGGAACAAGTCCATGCCTGGATCGGAAAACATGGCGGCGTCAAAGGGTTCGATACCCATTTCGTCGAGGACGGCTCCAGCGCGCTGGAGAAGGAATGCGACATTCTCATCCCGGCGGCGCTGGAAGGGGTGATCAACCTGGGCAATGCCGACCGCGTCAGGGCGCCGCTTATCATCGAAGCTGCGAACGGGCCGGTCACGGCAGGGGCGGACGAGATCCTGCGCGACAAGGGCGTGGTCATCATTCCCGATATGTATGCCAATGCGGGTGGTGTGACAGTCTCCTATTTCGAATGGGTCAAGAACCTGTCCCATATCCGCTTCGGGCGGATGCAGAGACGGCAGGAGGAAGCGCGGCACAACCTTATTGTCGAGGAGCTCGAACGTCTCAGCGACCATCTTGGCGACAAGTGGAGCATGACCTCGAATTTCAAGGAGAAGTATCTGCGTGGCGCGGACGAGCTTGAACTGGTGCGATCGGGCCTCGATGACACGATGCGCGGTGCCTATCAGGCGATGCGGGAGGTGTGGCATTCGCGCGATGATGTGACAGACCTGCGCACGGCAGCCTATATCGTCGCCATCGGGCGGGTTGCGTCCAGCTACACGGCGAAGGGCCTCTAGGCGCGGGTAATCCGGGCCATGAAACAGCCCTGGCGGGCGTTGTGGGCATGGATTTCGGCGACCTTCGGGTCGTCGAAGAACCTCTCGATCAGATCGGCGATGGCCGGCCCCTCGGCAATGTCGGCGATCCGCATCATTCCGTCTGCGTCGAAGGCGCGCAGCGACTGCGGTCGTCGCAGCATCGCGGGCGGCAGGGTGTCCGTCGCCTCGAATGCGTCTTCGGCTCCTTCCAGCACGAAGATCGCGTGTCGTGCCCTGTAAGGCGTTGCTGCTGGCTGGCTGACATGGCCCATCAAGAGCACATGCGCGCCAAGGGGCGCATCCTCCATCGTGATCCGGTCGGGAAAGCCGGGGCTGGTATCGACGCGTTTCCTTAGAATGCCGTGATCCGCGAGCGTTGTGTCGGACGCTCCCCAGAAACGGCGAAAGGGCGCGGGGTCGAGGCCGGTGATGCGGTAGGTCATGGTGGTACTCCCAGTGTTGCGCCGATCTTCGCCGGACGACCGGCGTGGTGCGACCCGGAACGTGAGCAAATTCCGTGGCGGCCCTGGCATGCCGAGCCGGGTGAAGAAAACCGCTTCGGAAGATGCGTCAAATTTCGCCGCATCCCGTCGCAAACCGCCATTGCACCGGATCGCTTCCCCTGCAACTCTGCTCCCATGCGGTATTCCGGTCTCAAAGTGTTCTTCGAAGGCCTGCGCGGGCAGTCGGGCTGGAAACCCGTCTGGCGCGACCCCGACCCCAAGCCGGAATATGATGTCGTCATCATCGGCGGCGGCGGTCATGGGCTGTCGACCGCCTATTACCTGGCGAAAAACCACGGCATCACCAATGTCGCGGTGCTGGAGAAGGGCTATCTTGGCGGTGGCAATGTGGGGCGGAACACCACCATCGTGCGGGCGAATTACTTCCTGCCGGGAAACTCGGAGTTCTACTCGCACTCGCTGAAGCTCTGGGAAGGGCTGGAGGCGGATCTGAACTACAACGTGATGCATTCGCAGCGCGGGCTCATCAATCTCTTCCACTCCGATGGCCAGCGCGATGCCTTCGCGCGGCGCGGCAACGCGATGATCAACCAGGGCGATGACGCAATCCTCTTGGACCGCGAGGGTGTCCGCCGGTACTTACCTTACCTCGATTTCGACAACCCGCGCTTCCCGGTCTATGGCGGGCTCTATCACCCGAGGGGCGGCACGGCACGGCACGATGCGGTGGCCTGGGGCTATGCGCGGGGGGCTGACCAACGCGGCGTGGACCTGATCCAGCAATGCGAGGTGACGGGGATCGACATCGAGAACGGCCGGGTAACCGGGGTTCAGACCACGCGCGGTGCGATCCGGGCGAAGAAGGTTGTAATGGTGGTGGCGGGCCGGTCGAGCCATGTCGCGGCGATGGCGGGGATGCGGCTGCCGATCGAGAGCCATGTGCTTCAGGCCTTCGTCACCGAGGGGCTGAAACCGGTCATCGACCATGTGATCAGCTTCGGCATGGGGCATTTCTATATCAGCCAGTCCGACAAGGGCGGGCTGGTCTTCGGCGGTGACCTGGATTTCTACGCAAGCTACGCGCAACGCGGCAACCTGCCGATGGCCGAGCATGTGATGGAGGCGGGCATGGCGCTGATGCCGATGATCGGGCAGGCCCGCGTCCTGCGCAGTTGGGGCGGCATCATGGACATGTCCCCCGACGGCTCGCCGATCATCGACAAGACCCATATCGACGGCCTGACGCTGAATTGCGGCTGGTGCTACGGTGGCTTCAAGGCGGTCCCGGCTTCGGGGTTTGCGACCGCGCATCTGGTGGCGACAGGAGAGCCGCATGAGACGGCGGCGGGGTTCCGGCTGGACCGGTTCGCGACGGGCAGGGGCCTGATGGACGAGGAGGGGACCGGTGCCCAGCACAACCTTCACTGATCCATTTGCGCCGGTTGCACTGTCGCGACAGGCGAGGGGGTTTTGCCCCCTCGCGCTCCCCCAGCATATTTCTGGACCGATGAAAGCCAGAGGGGACACTCAATGCGCCTGACCTGCCCTCATTGCGGCGAGCGGGACCTCCGCGAGTTCACCTACAAAGGTGACGCCCTTGCACTTTCGCGACCTGCGGAGGACGCCGACTCAAAGGATTGGGCCGATTACTTGCACAATCGCGACAATCCAGCCGGATTGACCACGGAGCTCTGGTATCACCAGCCTTGCGGCTCCTGGCTGGTGGCGGAGCGGGATACCACGACCCATGTGACCGCGCGGACCATGACGCTGGTGGAGGCGCGGAAATGAGGGTGGGCGGCAAGGGCCTGATCGACCGGTCGCAGCCGGTGCGTTTCACCTTCGACGGCAAACCCGTCGAGGGGTTCGCGGGCGACACGGTGGCCTCGGCGCTTCTTGCCAACGATATCCGGCTGATGGGCCGGTCCTTCAAGTATCACCGGCCGCGCGGCGTGGTGACCGCCGGATCGGATGAGCCGAACGCGCTGATCTCGGTCGGGCCGGGGATCGACGTGTCTCCCAACACGCGGGCGACGTGCCAGGAGGTCTATCCGGGACTGATCGCGCGAAGCCAGAACCGCTGGCCTTCGCTCAAATGGGACGCGTTGCGGGTCAACGACTGGGTCGCGCCGTTCCTCGCCGCGGGGTTCTACTACAAGACCTTCATGTGGCCGCGTGCGTTCTGGGAGGGGCTGTACGAACCGCTCATCCGCCGCGCCGCCGGACTTGGGGCTTTGTCCGGCGCGCCGGACCCCGACCGGTCGGAGAAGGCCTGGGCCCATTGCGACCTGCTGGTGATCGGGGCCGGGCCCGCCGGGCTGATGGCGGCGCTGACGGCGGCGGAGGCGGGGGCGGACGTGATCCTTGCCACGGAGGAGACAAGGGTTGGCGGGCGGCTCCTGTCGGAGATGGAAAGCGTTGGCGGTGAGGGCGGTGTGGACTGGGCCGATGGCGTTGCGGCCAGGCTGGCGGATATGCCGAATGTGCGGGTGATGACGCGCACCACCGTGACCGGGGCCTATGACACCGGCACCTATGGCGCGCTCGAACGGGTGGCGCTGCATGTGGCGCCCGGCGGTGACATGCCCCCCACCTGTTTCTGGCGGATCGTGGCGAAGCAGGCCGTGCTCGCGGCGGGCGCGCTGGAACGGCAGATCGCCTTCCCGATCAACGACCGGCCCGGCATCATGTCGGCGGCGGCGGTGCGGACCTATCTCCATCGCTACGGCGTCAGCCCCGGTGCCAAGGTTGCGGTCTTCGGCAACAATGATGGCGCGCACCGGACGGCGGCGGACCTTGCGGCGGCGGGCGTGAAGATCGCGGCGCTGATCGACATCCGCGAGGATGTGACTTCAGACGGCAACTGGCCGTTCTATCCCGGAGCGGAGGTGATCGAGACGCAAGGCCGCCTTGGCCTCGAAGGGATCACCATCCGCAAGCCCGGCGGCAAGACGCTGCGGATCGGAGCGGACGTGCTGGCGGTCACCGGCGGCTGGAACCCCGCCGTTCACCTGACCTGTCACATGAACGGGCGTCCTGTCTGGAGCGATGAGATCGCCGCGTTCGTTCCGTCGGACAACGCCGTACCGGGCCTAATCCCTTGCGGCGCGGCGGCGGGTGTCTTCACCACGGCTGGCTGTCTGGCGGATGGCGCACGCGCTGCGGGCGCGGCGCTGGATGCGCTCTCCATAAAGCGCAGGCCGGTCGATCTGCCCGAGGCCGACGAGACGCCATATAGGCTGTCCCCGCGCTGGGTCATCGACAGGCCGGGCCGCGCCTGGCTCGACCTGCAGAACGACGTGACCACCAAGGATGTCAAACTCGCCGCGCAGGAAAACTTCCGCTCGGTCGAGCACATGAAGCGCTACACGACACAAGGCATGGCCACCGATCAGGGCAAGGGCTCGAACGTCACGGCACTCGCCATCCTCGCCGACGCGACGGGGCGCACCGTTGCGGAGACCGGAACGACGACCTTCCGGCCCCCTTACGTGCCGGTTGCGATCTCCTCGCTCGGCGCAGGCCACTCCGGTAAGGGCTTCGCGCCCGAACGCCTCACCACCAGCCACGACGCCAGCGTAAAGGCCCGCGCCCCGATGATCGAGGCCGGTCTCTGGTATCGTCCGTCCTACTTCCCCGAACCGGGCGAGACCCACTGGCGGCAATCCTGCGACCGCGAGGTCGCCATGGTGCGAAATACCGTCGGCGTCACCGATGTCTCCACTCTCGGCAAGATCGACATCCAGGGACCGGGCGCGGCGGAGTTCCTCGACTTCGTCTACACCAACACCTTTTCCACACTGAAAGTGGGGCGGGTGCGCTATGGCCTGATGCTGCGCGAGGACGGGCATGTCATGGATGACGGCACCACCGCGCGGCTCGGACCCGAGCATTACCTGATGACCACGACCACCGCCGCCGCCGGGCCGGTGATGGCGCATCTGGAATTCGTGGCGCAAGGACTGCGGCCCGATCTGAACCTGCGCCTGACCTCGGTCACCGAGCAATGGGCGCAATTCGCGGTCGCTGGGCCGAAGTCGGGCGCGGTCATCAACTCGCTCATCGACGGGGACCTGACCGACGACGCCTTCCCCTTCATGTCCTGCGGACCGGTCACCCTCTCCGGCATCCCGGCACGGCTCTTCCGCATCTCGTTTTCGGGTGAGCGCGGCTATGAGCTGGCGGTGCCCGCCCGCTACGGCGCGTCGCTCTGGCGGCAGCTTCTGGCGCAGGCGGAGATGTTCGGCGGCGGCCCTTACGGGATGGAGGCGCTGAACGTGCTGAGGATCGAGAAGGGCTTCATAACGCACGCCGAGATCCACGGGCGCACCACCGCCTTTGACATCGGAATGCAGGGCATGATGAGCGCGAAGAAAGACTTCATCGGCAAGGCGCTCGCCGCGCGGCCCGGACTGATGGAGGACAGCCGCGAGCGTCTCGTGGGGCTTCGCCCGACCGATCCGGGCAATGAGATGACGGCGGGCGGCTTTCTCTTCGACGACCGCGCCGCGCCGATCCGGCAGAACGCGCAGGGCTACACGACGTCGGCCTGCTGGTCGCCGACGCTGGAGACGCCGCTGGCGCTGGGTTTCGTGAAACACGGGCCTGAGCGGATCGGCGAGGAGATGCGCTTTGTCGATCACCTGCGCGGCCTCGACTTCCCGGTGAAGGTGACAGACCCGGTGGCCTTCGACGAGACGGGAGGGCGCATGCGTGGCTGACCTGATCCCGACGCTTGCCACCCATGGACTGCTGCCGGTGGAGATCGGCGGCGTCACGCTGGAAGACGCACAACCTGAGGCGATCACCTGGGTCGCCCCTTTCGACCGCAAGAAGAGCGCGGTGACGCGGGAACTGGCGAATTTCCCGGGGCCGGGAGAGGTGGTGGAGGTCAAGGCGGGCCGTGCGCTTTCCGTCGGGCCGGGGCAGGCGATGATCCTCGGGACACCGGTCACCTGCGAGGGCGCGGCGGTGGTCGATCAGTCCGATGCCTGGACCGTGGTGGCGCTCGACGGCGAAAATGCGCGCGCCGTTCTTGCGCGCCTGACGCCGCTTGATCTGCGCGATGCGGCCTTCCCGGACGGCAGCACTGCCCGCACATTGCTTGGTCATATGACGGCGAGTCTCACGCGCGTCGGACCCTATCGCTATGAAATCATGGTCTTCCGCTCGATGACCCGGACGCTGATCCATGAATTGACGCGGGCCATGACCCATGTCGCGGCGCGCGCCAAGCTCTGACTCTTAAGGTCAGCCTTCCCATCATCCTGTTCAAAATACTCCGAGGGGCGAGGAGCGGTCCGGCGCAGCCGGCGAACTCTCCTGTGGAGAGTTCGAGTGACGAGCGGGGCGGAGCCCCGATTTCGGCAGAGCCCCACTTGCCCCCACCTCGTCACACACGGATACTGCCGCCATGAGTCTCCCGCCCGGTTTCCTTGACGAATTGAAAACCCGCACCTCGCTGGCGCAGGTGGTGGGGCGCAAGGTCTCGTGGGACCAGCGCAAGTCGAACCAGGGCAAGGGCGATCTGTGGTCCCCGTGCCCGTTCCACCAGGAAAAGACCGCCTCCTTCCACGTCGATGACCGCAAGGGGTTCTATTACTGCTTCGGCTGCCACGCGAAGGGCGACATCTTCAGCTTCGTGCAGGAGACGGAAAACGTGGGCTTCATGGAAGCCATCGAGATGCTCGCCCGCGAGGCGGGGATGCAGATGCCAGCCCGCGATCCGCAAGCGCAGCAGAAGGCCGACCGCCGTACCCAACTGGTCGAGGTGATGGAGCAGGCGGTGCAATTCTACCGCCTGCAACTGAAGACCGGGCACGCGACGGCAGCGCGGGATTATCTCGCTGGACGCGGTCTGTCGGAGGAGGCGCAGGAGCGCTGGGAGATCGGCTTCGCCCCGCCCGGCTGGCAGGGTCTCTGGGACCACCTTACGGCCAAGGGCGTGGCCGAAGACCTGATCCTGGCCGCCGGTCTTGCCAAGCCCTCGAACCAGGGCAAGCGGCCCTACGACACGTTTCGCGACCGGATCATCTTCCCGATCCGCGACGCGCGGGGCCGCGCCATCGCCTTCGGCGGGCGGGCAATGGACCCGAATGACAACGCCAAGTATCTCAACTCTCCCGAGACCGAACTCTTCGACAAGGGGCGCAGTCTTTACAACATGGGCCCCGCGCGGGAGGCCTCCGGCAATCGTCCGCTGATCGTGGCCGAAGGCTACATGGATGTGATCGCGCTCTCCGAAGCCGGGTTCAAGGCAACTGTCGCGCCTCTGGGCACGGCGATCACTGAAGACCAGTTGCAACTTCTCTGGCGGATGCATGACGAACCGATCATCGCGCTTGACGGTGACACCGCCGGTTTACGTGCAGCGATGCGGGTGATCGACCTCGCGCTGCCGCTCCTGGATGCTGGGAAGGCGCTGCGTTTCTGTCTGATGCCCGAGGGGCAGGATCCTGACGACCTCCTGAAGGCGCAAGGGGCGGGGGCGATGCAAAAGCTGATCGACGCCTCGATCCCGCTTGTGCAGCTTCTCTGGCGGCGGGAGACTGAAGGCAAGAATTTCGACAGCCCCGAGCGCAAGGCGGCGCTCGACCGAAGCCTGCGCGAAGCCATCCTCAAGGTCCGCGACCCGTCGCTTCGCCGCCATTATGGCGAGGAGGTGAACCGCCTGCGCCGCACGCTTTTTGACGGTGGTCGCCCGCAGTCGCGTCGGCCCTGGCAGCCGCGGGGCGCCAGGTTCCAGCAGGTCAAGCCGATGGTGGAAACGAAGGCCAGCACTCTGGCCGCCACCAATACCGCCTTCGAGGAGCAGCTCAAGGAAGCCGTCATCCTCGCCACGCTGGTGCGGCACCCGGAGCTGATCGAGGAATTCGAGGCCGAGCTCGAACGGCTGGAAACCACACAGCCCGCACATGAAGCCGTGCGCCGGGCCCTGATTGCCGCACATTCGCACAGCCGCGAAGAAATCGAAGCAAATTGCGGTGCGGACGCTCTTGAAAAGCTCTTCCAGCCGCGCCATGTGCGCATCTCCCCGGGCGTTCAGGAGGCCTGCGACCGGGACACGGCGGCGATGTCCGTGGCCGAGGAACTGGCCAAGCTTGCGGCAAGACGCGGGGCGCGGTCGGAAATCGAGGATGCGGCGCGCGACATCGAAGGGCTTGCGGACGAGGGGCTGACCTGGCGCCTTCGTCAGGTCTCAGAAGGTCTGACCAATGCCGGAAACTCCGGGCGCGAGGACAAGGCGGAATACGATCTGGGCCCGAACGGGGCCCGGCTCAAACGGGATGAGAAACGCGATTTCGAGGCACTGATCGAGCGAATCGATTACTCCAAGGGCGGCGGGGCCAAGCGTAGCTAAAACCGCCCATTGGTTAGTAATCCTTAAGCGGTGGGTTGCGATTCTGTGATTCGCATTAGATGATTCGTTCGGGGCGAATCACCAAGTTTGGCGGGAGTAGCGGATGGCTGCGAAAGACACGACGGACGACGGCAAGAATGGCGGCGGCGACGGCGAGGACGGCGATGTCCTCGACATGAGCCAGGCTGCGGTCAAGAAGATGATCGCGGAAGCCCGGGCGAAGGGATACATCACCTACGACCAGCTGAACCGCGTGCTGCCGCCCGATCAGGTGTCTTCCGAACAGATCGAAGATGTCATGTCCATGCTCTCGGAAATGGGCATCAACATCATCGAGGACGAAGAGGCCGAGGACGACGACGGCGACAAGAAGTCGACCGAGGTCGTCGAGGCGTCCACCTCCCGCGAGGTGGCCGTCGCAGCGACGGAAACCGAAAAGCTCGACCGCACGGATGACCCGGTGCGCATGTACCTGCGCGAGATGGGGTCGGTGGAACTCTTGTCCCGCGAAGGCGAGATCGCCATCGCAAAGCGGATCGAGGCCGGGCGCAATACCATGATCGCGGGGCTTTGCGAAAGCCCGCTGACCTTCCAGGCCATCACCATCTGGCGCGACGAACTTCTGGCCGAGGACATCCTGCTTCGCGATGTGATTGACCTTGAAACGACCTTCGGCCGGTCCATGGGCGAGGATGACGACGTCGCCGGAACGCCGGTGGTCGACGCGGCGAATGTGGAGACAAGCGCCAAGAAAGAAGACGATCAGCCGGAACTCGACGCCGATGGCAATCCCATCCAGAAGGACGACGACGAGGATGAGGACGACGCGGCCAACATGTCGCTCGCCGCAATGGAAGCGGCACTGAAGCCGCATGTGCTGGAAATCCTCGAACGCATTGCCAAGGATTACACCAAGCTTTCCGACATGCAGGACAACCGCATGTCGGCGACGCTGAACGAAGACGGGACCTTTTCCGACAAGGAAGAGAAGAAATATCAGAAGCTGCGGTCCGAGATCGTGGAGCTGGTCAACGAACTGCACCTCCACAATAACCGGATCGAGGCGTTGATCGACCAGCTTTACGGCATCAACCGCCGGATCATGTCGATCGATTCCAACATGGTGAAGCTGGCCGACCAGGCCCGCATCAACCGCCGCGAATTCATCGAGGAATATCGTGGCCGCGAACTCGATCCGACCTGGCTCGAAGAGATGGGCGAGAAGTCCGGGCGCGGCTGGCAGACCCTGCTGGAACGCTCGACCGAGAAGATCGAGGAACTGCGCGCCGACATGGCCACCGTCGGCACCTATGTCGGCGTCGACATCCCCGAATTCCGCCGCATCGTGCAGCAGGTCCAGAAGGGCGAGAAGGAAGCGCGTCAGGCCAAGAAGGAAATGGTCGAAGCCAACCTGCGCCTCGTGATCTCGATTGCCAAGAAATACACCAACCGGGGTCTGCAATTCCTTGATCTCATTCAGGAAGGCAATATCGGCCTGATGAAGGCGGTCGATAAGTTCGAATACCGGCGCGGCTATAAGTTCTCGACCTATGCGACCTGGTGGATTCGTCAGGCCATCACCCGGTCGATCGCCGACCAGGCCCGCACGATCCGCATCCCGGTCCACATGATCGAGACGATCAACAAGCTGGTCCGCACCGGTCGCCAGATGCTCCACGAGATCGGCCGCGAGCCGACGCCCGAGGAACTGGCCGAGAAGCTGCAGATGCCGCTGGAGAAGGTTCGCAAGGTGATGAAGATCGCCAAGGAGCCGATCTCGCTGGAGACGCCCATCGGCGACGAAGAGGACTCGCAGCTTGGCGATTTCATCGAGGACAAGAACGCCGTCCTGCCGCTGGATTCCGCCATTCAGGAGAACCTGAAGGAAACCACGACCCGCGTGCTGGCCTCGCTGACACCGCGCGAGGAGCGGGTACTGCGGATGCGCTTCGGCATCGGCATGAACACCGACCACACGCTTGAGGAAGTGGGTCAGCAGTTCAGCGTGACCCGCGAGCGGATCCGGCAGATCGAGGCGAAGGCGCTCAGGAAGCTGAAGCATCCGTCGCGGAGCAGGAAGCTGAGGAGTTTCCTGGATCAGTAAATGGCGGGTCCCTACAAAGGGTCTTTCACCGAGAAGTCGGTAACGAGCGCGCTTTTACTATTGGGCGCGTTGTTTTTGCTAACGGTGTTTCCCAGCTTTTACGGTTGGCTGTTCGTTCCGACTCCTGCTTGGTCAAGCCTTGTGTGGCCATTCGATCTAGTTTTGTCTGCAGCACTTGGGCTAGCTTCTGGTTGGCACTTTTGGCGATTGCAGGACGACAAGTACTTTCACAGATGGAAAGCTGGGCGAGGAGAGTGGTCTACACGCATTCTGGCTCCTTTGTTCGTAGCGGTCGGAGTTTGGTGCTTTCTCACCATCACAGTACCGCTGACGCTCTCGCTAATTGTGCGCTCCGAAGAGCGGATAATGGTTTCGGAAATCGCCGCTTCCAGTTCGGCTCGGTTCAGACAGCCGTGCGTCAGATGGTCCGGCGCTTTCCTATTTAATCAGCTGTGCAGAGTATCGAAGGAAGAGCAAATAGTGTTTGTTGAACGCGGTAGCTTGGTTTTGTCGGGGATCGGAAGCAAATACGGAGTCTTCTTTCCGATGGCCTCTACGCACTAAAAGACTGCGAACGGCTATCCTATCACTGGCCCGAGCCGCGCCCGACCCTCCCAACGGGAGGGCGCACGACCATGTTTCCAAAATCACCGCCGATGGAGGTGGGCCGCACCAAAAAGCACTCGCGGCAAACCGTTCCGGAAGCGCCCTCCCAGGATCGGACGCGCCCCGATCCGACCGCCCTCTCCGTAGGGCGGGTTTCACCCCGCCACCGCCCACTTCTTGAGCCCGAAGGGTGCGCATTCATGCGCACCTATCTGCCATGTCTCCTGATGTTGTCCCGGACTTGATCCGGGACCTCTCGCCTGCCTCCGCCAATGAGGACCCGGATCAGGTCCGGGGCAGCACAGTTCTTCGTCGGCTGAAGCCCTTGAATGGGTGCCAACCCATCACCCTCCCGTCGTGCGGGCTTCACCCCGCGGCCCGCGCCCGCAGCCACTCCGCGAGATCGCCGTCCTCCACGTCGCCCTTTGCGCAGCGCACGATCATCGGGCCGACATCTTCGACAACCCACGCGATCTCAACCCCGTTCATATCCAGACAAATATCCATCGCCTGATGCGCCGTCCTTTTGTTGGCGTCATTGAAGCAATGTCCCCGCGCAACCGCCATCGCATAGGCCGCCGCCAGATCGAAAACGTCTCCGATCATTCCGTAGACCAGCCGGTTCTCTACCCGACCCAAGGCACCCTCCAGCGACTTGTCCCGCGCCAGTCCGGCCAGTTCGCCGGGGTTCAGAACCGCGTCATGGATCGCCTCGACCAGTTCGGCCGACAGAAGCTTCATTTGTCTTTCAGGTAATCGAGCACCGGTTGGTTCACCTCACGTCTGCGCGCCAGACTCTCCAACACCTCATCCATACTCGCGACCTCGTGGCCGATCGCATCGACTGCTTCCTGCGGCACGAGGTAGCCCACGACCTGCGAATTCTTCAAAATCGCCACCGGCTTTCCGCCCGCACGTTCCAGGACCTTGTGAGGCTCGCGCAGCTCGGTGATCGTCGCGATGTGGTTGGTCAACAGGCGGGCCATGGGGATGTTCCTTTGAGTGTCCATTTCAATATACATTATAATATGCATTTCTGCAAGGAGGCCCTCCGCCACAACATCTAGTGGTTAACGCCACCGCACGCCGCATTTACCACCGACCCGGGCACCGACGCGATACCGACGTAATACCGACGTGATACTGACATCCCTTTTCCGCCCTCCGCCCTTGAAAAACAGGCGCGTTAACCTTTCTTGCGTTCGCCGCCCTTGAGGCGCTCGCACCGATGTTGCACTCTGCAACGGACCCAGCGGGAGGCGCCTCCATGTCCATCTTCTCCAGACTCTTTGGCGGCGGAGCCGCACCGGAACCCGAACGCGAAACTTACGAAGGCTTCACCATCACACCCACGCCGGTCCGCGAAGGCAGTCGCTTTCGCATCGGTGCGCTGATCGAGAAGGATGGGCGCAGCCATAACCTGATCCGAGCCGACATGCTGGAGACGCAGGAGGACGCCAACGCGGCCTCGATCCGCAAGGCCCGGCAGATGATCGACGAGCAGGGCGAGCGGCTGTTCGGCTGACATGCGGTTGATTGTGTTTCTCTTTCTGAGTTTGGCCAGCGGAGCCAGTGCCTGCGGCAGCGGCGAGTTGTTGTTTCTTTCCTGCACCGTTGATGGAGGGTCGAAGCGCGTTGAGGTCTGCCATTCCGCTGAAACCGCGCGTTACAGCTTTGGGCCGGACGCGGTCCCGGAACTGGAGATCACGCGCCCCGTTGGTGACGTCCATCTGACGCCCTGGCCCGGCATCGGTCGGACCATTTGGGAGGAGGTTGTGTTCCTGAACGAGGGGCACAGTTATACCGTCTACGGCAGCATCGACCGCGCGCCGCCGCCAAGTGAGGATAGCGATATCGTGGTCACGGTCGCCGGCGGGGTCGTTGTCTCCAAAGAGGGCGCGGAGCTGGCGCACTTACACTGCGATGACGGCTCCGTGGATTTTCCCTGGAGCAACGAGCTATACGACGCAAAAGAGGCGGCCGGACAATGCTATGATCCCGGCTCGCATGAATGGCGGACCTGTGACGCCAAGGACTGAAGGGAAACAGAACCATGACACATCCGGCACTGACATCCGAAAGCGTGGCCGTCATCACCGGGGGCGCGGCCGGGATCGGACTTGGCGCGGGTCGCCGGTTTGGCGCGATGGGGATGGCCGTCGTGCTCGTGGACAATCGGGTGGACAAGCTGGAAGAGGCGGCCTCCGAAGTCCGCGCCGCCGGAGCCAGAGAGGTGCTGACGAGATCGGTCGATGTCTCTGACAGGAGCGCTTTTTCGGCGCTGGAGGCCGAGATTGCGGACAAGCTGGGCGGCACGGATATCCTGATGAACAATGCGGGCATCCAGCCCGGCTCCGCCATGTTCGACGATCTGGAGAACTGGCGGCGCATCCTTGACGTTAACCTCTGGGGCATCATCAACGGCAGCCAGGTCTTCGCCCCCCGCATGATCCAGCGCGCGCGGCCGGGCGCGATCATTAACACCGGTTCGAAACAGGGGATCACCACGCCGCCGGGAGACCCGGCCTATAATACGTCGAAAGCGGCAGTGAAGGCCTTCACCGAAGCGCTGGCCTATGAGCTTCGCCAGCGTGAGGGGCACGGGATCGGCGCACATCTTCTGATCCCCGGTTTCGTCTTTACCGAACTGACCGCGCACGGTCGGACCGAGAAGCCCGACGCAGCATGGACGCCGGACCAGACGGTCGCGTTCATGATCGAGAGCCTCAACCGCGGGGATTTTTACATTCTTTGCCCCGATGGCGATGTCGATCGGGCCACCGATGAGAAACGCATGGCCTGGGCCATCGGCGATATCATCGAGAACCGTCCCGCCCTGTCGCGCTGGCATCCGGATCATGCGCAGGCCTTCGCGGATTACATGAAGGGCTGATATGGGGCACGTCCTGACCATCGAGACGCGGGGGCCGGGGCTCTACGAGTTCACCGATCAGTTGCGACATTTGGCCCAAGGCACCGGCGTCATGGTGGTCTTCGTTCGCCACACGTCTTGCTCGCTCCTCATTCAGGAGAATGCGGATCCCGATGTGCAGCGCGATTTGATGAGCTATTTCAATCGCCTGGTTCCAAATGCGGATGATCCCTCGATGTCCTACCTGACCCATACGCTGGAAGGGCCGGATGACATGCCCGCCCATATCAAGGCGGCGGTGCTTCCCGTGAGCCTGTCGATCCCGGTGGAGGATGGCCGGATGATGCTTGGGACATGGCAGGGGGTTTATCTGTTCGAGCATCGCCACCGTGCGCATACGCGATCCTGCGCCGTACAGATGATGCAGGCCGCCTAGCCTTTGGGATGTTCGAGATACTGCAATGGCTTGGACTCCGGGTTGTCCACGGCCTGCATGATGGCACGGCAGAGAAAATCGCCTGCCTTGGCGACATCTTCGCGAACGACCAGAATTTCCTTTCGGAAGCGCTGCAGGAAGGGGAGTGCCTCTTTCGAGATCACGTCGATATTCTTGCCGATCACGCGGCCCTTAGCTTCGACCGCGGTCGTCGCCGCCATTGCTGCGTTGGTCGAGGCACAGATTATGCCGTCCACGGAGCTATCGTAATCGAAATAGAGCGACGTGGCGTTTTCGATCCGGCTTGAGTGATCGTCGGTGCTGGCCGCTTCGAGCACGGAAAACGAAGCGCCAAGCTGAGCCGCTTCATCGGTCGCGGATTCGATCATCTCGATCGCATAGTACTGGTCCCGGCGCGGCGCGATCATCAGAATGTTGCGCTTTCCGCGTTCCACCAGACGCTTGACGCAAAGCCGCGCGAATGTGCCGTTGTGGAAATCGTAATAGGGGTGTTGTTCGCTCCAGACCGTTCGCCCGTGGGTGGCGAAGGGAAAGCCCAGGTCCATCAGATAGGCCACACGCGGATCTTCCGGTAGGGTCTGATTGATGATGATCCCATCGGCCGAGCGGGTTTCGGCCACGTATCGGACCGGCTCCATTGGATCCTGGTCCGGGAAATAGGGCGTGACGATCATGTGATATGGTGTGCCGCGCGTTGCACCCGCGATGGACGTGATGAGGCGCGCGGTGTGATTCATGAAGTCGTGCTCGGCCGAGATGATAAGGGCGATGACGTTGGTCTTGCCGGTTCGCAGGCGCAGCCCGGCGCGGTCGGGGCGGTATCCGATCTCGCGGGCGATTTCGCGGACTTTGTCCTTTGTTGCCTGACCGATATCGGGCGCATCGTTCAAGGCACGCGACACTGTCGGCACCGCCAGACCGGAGAGTTTGGCGATGGTTTTCAATGTGGGCCGTTGTGCCGCTTTGGCGTCAGATGCCATGGCCGTTCCTTGTCAGCATGCGGGAATTCTATAGTCCCGGGGCAGGAAAGAATCCAGCTTGATCGGACTTCCGAAATCGTTACAGTGCCTTTCGTAATCGTTTTAGGTCTCAGGGAGGAGCATATGAAAACGATCAAGGGCCTTATGGCCTGTACCGCAATTTGCGCGGCTGGAACGGCATCAGCAACAGATCTGGAAGTGATGCACTGGTGGACGTCCGGCGGCGAAGCGGCTGCCGTTCAGCAGTTCGCGACCGAGTTCGAAAGTCAGACCGAGCACAAGTGGATCGACGGCGCCATCGCAGGCGGAGGCGGTACCGCGCGTC
Source organism: Silicimonas sp. (assembly GCA_050299835.1). Classification (GTDB taxonomy): domain Bacteria; phylum Pseudomonadota; class Alphaproteobacteria; order Rhodobacterales; family Rhodobacteraceae; genus JAJDOD01. The sequence goes on along the minus strand of JBNKWP010000004.1, from coordinate 6,371 downwards.
CCGTCATGGTGTCGCGCCTGATCGGCGGCGACCCGATGGGCGCGTTCCAGTTCAACCACGGCCGCCAGGCGGAAGAACTGATCGAAGGTGGGCTTCTGCGCGACATGACCCATGTGGCCGAAGCCGAGGGCTGGAAAGACATCGTCAACCCGCCGTCGCTTCTTGATGCCTGCACCGTTGATGGTCGCATCTATTGCGCTCCGGTCAACATCCACTCGTGGCAGTGGCTCTGGCTGTCGAACGCCGCCTTCGAAAAGGCGGGTGTCGATGTTCCGACCAACTGGGACGAATTCGTTGCTGCCGCTCCGGCTCTGAAGGATGCGGGCATTCAGCCGATGGCCCTTGGCGGTCAGTCCTGGCAGTCCTCGGGCGCGTTCAACGTGCTGATGGCCACGCTCGCCGGACCGGACGTGCTGCAGAAAGTCTATGGCGATGGCGGTGACGCTGAACTCGCTGCTGGCGAAGAACTTGCCCGTGTGTTCAAGGCGGCTGCCGACATGCGCGAAATGGTTCAGGGCTCCAACGTCCAGGACTGGAACCAGGCGACCAACCTCGTCATCACCGACCAGGCTGGCGGCCAGATCATGGGTGACTGGGCGCAGGGCGAATTCGCCGTGGCCGGTGAGAAAGCGGGCGAAGACTACACCTGCCTTCCGGGTCTCGGCGTGATCGAGGTTCTCTCGACCGGTGGTGACGCCTTCTACTTCCCCGAAACCGGAGATCCGGAGATCGAGGCGGCGCAGGACGCGCTGGCCGCGACGCTTCTGAAGCCTTCGACCCAGGTTGCCTTCAACCTGAAGAAAGGCTCTCTGCCGATCCGGGGTGACGTGGATCTGTCCGCGGCCAACGACTGCATGAAGAAAGGCCTTCAGCTTCTCGCCGACGGCAAGACCATGCCGGACGTGGCCATGCTGAACACCGAGGACACCAACAACCAGTTGAACGACCTCTTTGTGCAGTTCTTCCAGGACACATCGATCTCGGCCGAGGCCGCTCAGGCGCGCTTCGTCGATATCGTGAAGAGCAAGGACTGACGCCAGGCGTCTGACCTGAACCGGGCCGCCCGCATCTGCCGGGCGGCCCGACCATCAGCCCACCAGCGCAGAGGGGAACGCCCATGGAAGCGGCCCGCCCGAACCGGCTGTTCCGGAACCTCACCGCCAAGATTGCCGCGATACCGATGATCCTGACGGCACTTGTCGTCTTCGTTGGCGGCACGGTCTGGACGGTGGTTTATTCATTCACCTCGTCGAAACTCCTGCCGCGTGCACGCTTTGTCGGCCTCGACCAATACGAGCGCCTCTGGGGCACCGAGCGCTGGATGGTCTCGATCGAGAACCTGATGCTCTATGGTGCCTGTATGGTGGTGCTGTCGCTTGTCATCGGGTTCGTGCTGGCGGCGCTGCTCGACCAGAAGATCAGGTTCGAAAACACGTTCCGCACGATCCTGCTTTACCCTTTTGCCCTGTCCTTCATCGTGACTGGCCTGATCTGGCAATGGCTGCTGAACCCCGATTTCGGTGTGCAGTCGGTCGTCCGTTCTATGGGATGGACAAGCTTTGCATTCGACCCGCTTTACAACGCCGAGATCGTCATGTTCGGCGTGATGATTGCCGGTCTCTGGCAGGGCACCGGACTGGTGATGTGCCTGATGCTGGCGGGGCTGCGGGGCATCGACCAGGAGATCTGGAAGGCCGCCCGCGTGGACGGAATTCCGGCCTGGAAGACATATTTGCTCATCATCATCCCGATGATGCGTCCGGTCTTCATTACCACCCTGGTGCTGATCGCCTCCGGCATCGTCAGGCTCTATGACCTGATCGTCGCCCAGACGGGCGGTGGGCCCGGAATCTCGTCCGATGTGCCCGCCAAATACGTCTATGACTATATGTTCCAGGGGCAGAACCTGGGCCAGGGCTTCGCGGCATCGACCATGATGCTGCTGGCAGTTCTCGTGGTCATCATCCCCTGGGCCTATCTCGAATTCGGAGGGAAGAAACGTGGCTAATCCTGCAACGCTCTCCGTCACGGTTGCCGCTGCTGACGCGGCTGCGCCATACCTGGATGGACCGCAAGGACCGAAGCCGCAGCGTCGGTTCTCGCGTCGGAACATCTTCATCTACGGTACGCTGATTGTCGTGGCACTCTACTATTTGTTGCCGCTCTACGTGATGGTTGTCACGTCGCTGAAGGGAATGCCGGAGATCCGTCTTGGCAACATTTTCGCGCCCCCGGTCGAGATCACGTTCGAGCCTTGGGTGAAGGCCTGGGCCGAGGCTTGTACGGGCCTCAACTGCGACGGGCTGAGCCGGGGTTTCTGGAACTCCGTGCGCATCACGGTACCGTCCGTGATCCTGTCCATCGCCATTGCCTCCGTGAACGGCTACGCGCTGGCGAACTGGCGCTTCAAGGGCGCGGATATCTTCTTCACCATCCTGATCTTCGGTGCCTTCATCCCCTATCAGGTGATGCTCTATCCCATCGTGATCCTGCTGCGGGAAGTTGGCCTCTATGGCTCGCTGGGCGGGCTGGTGATCGTTCATTCCATCTTCGGGATGCCGATCCTGACGCTGCTGTTCCGCAATTATTTCACCTCGCTGCCGGAAGAGCTCTTCAAGGCGGCGCGTGTGGATGGGGCAGGCTTCTGGCAGATCTACTTCCAGATCATGCTGCCCATGTCGCTGCCGATCTTCGTGGTGGCGATGATCCTTCAGGTGACCGGCATCTGGAACGACTTCCTCTTCGGGGTCGTCTATACCAAGCCCGACCTTTATCCGATGACGGTGCAGCTGAATAACATCGTGAACTCGGTGCAGGGCGTCAAGGAATACAACGTCAACATGGCCGCGACCATCATCACCGGCCTCGTCCCCCTCATCATCTATTTCGTATCCGGCCGCCTCTTCGTCAGAGGCATCGCAGCCGGTGCGGTGAAAGGGTAAGCCCATGACCGAAGCCAATTCCTATTCGGTAGAAATCAAGAGCCTCGACCTGAACTTCGGTGCCATCCAGGTTCTGAAGAACCTGAATCTGAACGTGAACGAAGGTGAGTTCCTTGTCCTTCTGGGATCGTCGGGCTGCGGAAAATCCACGCTGCTGAACTGCATTGCGGGACTGCTGGATGTCTCCGGCGGTCAGATCTGGATTGGCGGTAAGAACGTGACCTGGGCCGAACCCTCCGAGCGGGGAATCGGGATGGTGTTCCAATCCTATGCGCTCTATCCGCAGATGACGGTCGAGAAGAACATGTCGTTCGGGCTGAAGAATGCGAAAGTCCCGAAGGACGAGATCAAGTCCCGCGTCGCCCGTGCTGCCGAGATCCTTCAGATCGAGCCTCTTCTCGACCGGAAGCCATCGGCTCTTTCCGGGGGGCAACGTCAGCGGGTGGCCATTGGGCGTGCCCTGGTGCGCGACGTGGACGTGTTTCTTTTCGACGAGCCGCTCTCGAACCTCGATGCGAAGCTGCGTGCGGATCTTCGGGTGGAACTCAAACAGCTGCACCAGCGGCTGCAGAATACGATGATCTATGTGACTCACGATCAGGTCGAGGCGATGACGCTGGCGGACCGGATCGCGATCATGAAGGACGGGTTGATCCAGCAGCTTGCCCCGCCATCAGAGATTTACAGCCGCCCGGTCAACAAATACGTCGCCGATTTCATCGGTTCGCCGTCGATGAACTTCCTGGAGGGATCGGTGCAGGACGGCAGTTTCTGTGGCGACGGCATCGCATTTCCGCTGACCGGTTACGAGTTTGCCCGACCGGACTTCTCGGGCAAGGCCTCGTTCGGTATTCGGCCCGAACATGTCGTCACCGGTGCGGGTGTGACCGAGATGCCGGTGCAACTGGACGTGCCGGTTGAAGTGGTCGATCCAATGGGCGCCGACACGTTGGCCCTGTCCGAAGTTGCGGGCACCAAGTTCTGGATCAGGATGGAAGGTGAGGCGCAGCTTAAGGCGGGCGAAACGCTGACCATTGGTTTCGATCCTTCGCGCGGCTCGGTCTTCGATGGGATGGACGAGACCCGCGTATGAATGTTCAATCGCCCTCTCGGGGCCAGAGTCTTGCAGGCGTCTGGACGCTTGCCGATGGCGACGGTCCGGGTGTTCCGATGACGATTCCTGGCGATGGCATCACCGCGCTTTTCGACGCAGGCCGTTTGCCCGACCCTTATTGGGGCCGGAACGAGTATGAGTGCCGCTGGGTTGCGGAGCGCGACTGGAAACTGACGCGAAAGGTTCTTCTGGACGACCCGAATGTCGAGCTTGTGGTCGAAGGGCTGGATACCGTTGCGACCGTGCGGTGGAACGGGTCAGTGGTTATCGAGGGCAAAAACGCCTTTCGGGGCTATCGTTGGCCGCTGTCCAATGTGGCCAGGATTGGTGAAAATGACATCGAGATCACCTTCCATTCGAGCGTGAGGGAGGGCGCGCGGATACAGGCGGAACAGCCGTTCCGCGTCCCGTTCTCCAAGAACTGTCCGATCCCGGATGGGAACATGCTTCGCAAGCCCGCCTGCGATTTCGGCTGGGACTGGAACATCGCGCTCGCGCCTTTCGGGATAACCGGAGACATACGTCTGGAGCCAATGCGCGCGAACCGGATCGAGAACATCGTCGTCCATCAGCACCTGCAGGATGACGGAGCCATGCATGTCTGGGTTCGCACCGATCTGCTGGTGACGCGGGAGACAGAACTGACCGTTGCCTTCGCCGGGCGCGAGAAGCGATTTGTTGTGACACCTTCGGCGCAGGGTGGTTGCAGCTACCTGGAACTTTTCGAGATTGCCGAGCCGGATCTCTGGTGGCCCTCCGGACAGGGCGCGCAACAGCTCCTTCCGCTGATCGTGACATGTGGCGATCAGGTGGAGTCCCGTCAGATCGGGCTTCGTGACATCAAGCTCGTCTCGGACCCCGATGAAATCGGGCGGTCTTTCAAGATCATAGTCAACGGGCGCGACGTGTTCTGCAAGGGGGCAAACTGGATTCCTGCTGACGCGCTGGCCGGCCGGATCACACGGGAGCAGACCCGCGACCTGCTGCAATCGGCAGTCGATGCGAACATGAACATGATCCGCATCTGGGGCGGCGGGCGCTATGAGCCGGACTGGTTTTATGACCTTTGCGACGAGCTTGGCCTGATGGTCTGGCAGGACGCCATGTTCGCCTGCAACCTCTACCCTTCGGACGACGCCTTTCTGGAGGAGGTCGAGGCTGAGGTGCGGGAAAACGTGCTGCGGCTCAACCACCACGCCTGCCTTGCGCTGTGGTGCGGTGACAACGAGTTGATCGGCGCGCTCGACTGGTACCCGGAGAGCATCGAGAACCGTGACCGCTACCTCGTCGCATATGACCGGTTGAACCGAACCGTCGAGAAGGCTGTTAAAGAGACCGACCCACACACGAACTGGTGGCCGTCCTCGCCATCTCCCGGTCCGATGAGTTTCGGCGACGCCTGGCATGACGATACCAGCGGCGACATGCATTTCTGGTCGGTCTGGCACGAGGGCCGGGACTTCGACCACTACCGCGATGTGGCTCCGCGCTTTTGTTCGGAATTTGGGTTCCAAAGCTATCCGTCGATGGATGTGGTCCGCAGCTTCGTCGATCCAGACGACTTCAACATCGCTGCGCCTGTCCTTGAATCGCATCAGAAAAATGCGGGCGGCAATGCGCGGATCGCGGAGACGATGTTCCGCTATTTCCGCTTTCCTGAGGGGTTCGAGAATTTCGTCTATCTCAGCCAGGTGCAGCAGGGTCTGGCCATTGAGACGGCGGTCCGGCACTGGCGGGCGCAGAAACCGCGCTGCATGGGCGCACTGTTCTGGCAGCTCAACGACACATGGCCCTGTGCAAGCTGGTCTTCGCTGGACTACGGCGGAGGCTGGAAGCTGCTGCACCATATGGCACGGCACTTCTTCGCTCCGGTGACGGTCAGCGTGGTGCCGAAGGAAGACGCCTTCAAGATCGTTGCCGTCAACGATACGGGCGCGCGCGTCGGGATCTCATTCACGGTTCGGGCCGTGGATATGGATGGGTCGGCGCGCAGTCTGATTGACGGACAGACCGAGATTCCGAGTGACCGCTCAAGACCCATCGCGTCTGTTTCAAACCACGAGCTGCAATCCGACGAGATGCTTTTGATCGACTGGACTTCGCCCGAAGGCTCAGGGTCCGCTCATTTCGCTCCGAAGCCGTACAAATCCTATCCTTTGCAGCCCTCCGGTCTGCGGATGGAGCGCGAAGAGACCGGCGAAGGCATCCGTATCAGGCTTGAAAGCGACGCGCTCGCGCTCTTTGCAAGCATCGAAGCCTCCCGGCCCGGACGGTTCAGCGACAACGCGGTGATCGTGCGCCCCGGACATCCGATA
>JBNKWP010000003.1:0-272417 GCA_050299835.1 Silicimonas sp. | reverse complement strand
GAGCGCCGCCTGCTCTCCCGCTGGAAAGACCTGACTGGCGAGGCGCTGACGCAGAAGATGGAAGCCAACGATATGCCGAACGCGCGACTGGTGGTCGAACAGCGCCGCGCCTCGGATTTCGTGCTTCGCAACGTCTAGGTGTCATTTCTCCGCCCGCATTTTCGCCTGAATGGCAAGCTCGGTCGCATGAACCGGCGCGAATTCCTTCTTTCCTGTCAGGCGGGTCGAAGCACAATCCTTTGGCCGGAACGGCCGGATTCCTCGATTGCGTCGATCAAGGCATGCACCCTGAGCGCATCCCGTCCGGAAACCATTGGCGGACGACCCGATTCAATGGCGTCGGCGAAATCCTCGATCACGCGTCGATGCCAGTCGCTGGTGAAAGCCATCGGATTGGCTCCCGCCCCGGATTCGGCGACTTCCCCGATCTCGCGGGTTCGCCCGTCCCGGTAGTCTATCCGCAGCATCCCTGCCGCCAGCCGGGCGCTGCCATGCTGGCAATGCAGCGTGATGCTTTCGCCGGTGCCGGGGAAACTCGCCGTTGAAGCGAAAAGCTGACCCACCGCGCCATTGGCAAAGGCCAGCCCCGCGCTTACGAAATCCTCGGCTTCCATTGAATGGAAGGCGGTCGTCGCGCACATCGCTGTGATCTCGGACACCGGACCTGTCAGCGTCAGCATCAGATCAAGCGTGTGGATAGCCTGAGAGACCAGGACCCCACCGCCATCCCGCTCATAGCTGCCGCGGCCCGGTTCGTTGTAATAGGACTGCGGTCGCCACCACGGGATACTGATCTCGGCGGCGACCAGCCCGCCCAATTCCTCCATCGCCTCGTGCAACGCAGCGGCGGCGGGACGGGCGCGGTGCTGCAATACAATACCCAGCGGAACATTCAGCGACTCGCAGAGCTCTACCAGTTCGGTGGCGTTTTCCAGTGACCGCTCCACCGGCTTTTCCATCAGGATCGGTTTTCCGGCAGCTGCCAGGATCTCGACGATCTCCCGCCGCGCGTTCGGCGGTGTCGTCACTATGGCGAAATCGACCTCGGGGTCGTCCGCAATGTCCTGGACGCTGCGTGCAAGACGATCGCAAACATCCGGGAAGGCGCAGATGAACTTTTCCTGGCTGTCGAGGCTTGGCGCGAAGGCGGAATGCAGGCTGACACGCTCACTTTTTCGAAATGCGTCGCCATAGGTGCTTGAGACCATTCCAAGGCCGATCAGGGCGGCGCGGGTCATTGGCGGCTTCCCGACCGCGACGGTGCCGTTGGGTTCAGATGCACAATCATCATGTCGCGGTGCCCCCCCAATCGTTGCGCGGGACGATAGCAAATCACTGGTTGACCGCAAGCCGCAGGGTCCGAATGGCACTCAAAAGTGCATTCGGGATTTTTATTAAGTATCAGAAGTTTACCGTTTCCGGAAGAATCCGCTTGCGCTAACATTTTTCCGGGCTTTAATCGGTCCCGGTTCAACTAGGGAGGAACCTAATGAAGAAACTGCTGTTGGCGAGCGCACTCGCCTCTACAATCGCGTCCGGTGCTTTCGCGGAAGCACATGGCGAACGCTATGTCATGATCACACATACCCAGGGCACCGATCCGTTCTGGCCCGTGGTCGAAAAAGGCGGCCGCGACGCTGCCGAGGCCATCGGCGCGACGCTGGAATACAACTATGACGTATCTGGCGACATGGCCGCGATGGCCGCACTGATCGAAGCCGCTGCCGCTTCGAACCCCGATGGCATCATCGTTTCGCTGCCCGACGCCGAGGCGCTTGGCCCGGCGATCAAGGCTGCCGTTGCGGACGGTATCCCGGTTATCACCATGAACTCCGGTCTGGAGTCCTCGAAAGAACTCGGCGCCCTGATGCATGTCGGCCAGCCCGAGCGTGATGCCGGTGAAGCTGCCGGAGCGCGCGCCGCTGCCGAAGGCGTGACCACCGGTCTCTGCCTGAACCAGGAAGCCTATAACACCGCTCTCGTCGATCGGTGCGAAGGCTACTTCTCGGGCATCGGCGGCGATCTCAACATGATCGACGTGTCGAACGACCCCGCCCAGATCGAAACCCGGACGGCTGCCGCATTGCAGGCCGACCCTTCGATTGACGGCGTTCTGGCAACCGGCCCGCATGTTTGCGAAGCTGCGATCAAGGCGATTGAAGCTGTCGGCGCCGAAGTGCACCTGGCCTGCTTCGACCTTAGCCCCGGTGTGATGGACATGATCGAGAACGATCAGGCCGCCTTCACCATCGACCAGCAGCAGCGTCTGCAAGGCTACATGCCGGTCATCGTCCTGCATCTGTACAACAACAATGCAGGCCTTCTGCCGGGCAACAACATCAACTCCGGTCCGGGCTTCGTTGACAAGTCGAACGCAGCCGAAGTGAAAGCGCTTGCGGGTATCGACCGCTAAGTGGTCATCCAAAAACAATAAAAATTGGCAGGCGGGGGTTTCCCCGCCTGTTGCATAACGAACAGAGCCAATCCGGGAGGACGGGGGTTAGCATGGTCGAACGCAGCGAATCCGACAGACTGCTGAAAGAAACACGCCTGCAAAGGATGATCCGAAGACCCGAGATCGGGGCCTTCATCGTGATGATCGTCATCATCATCTGCCTGCTGATCGCCTCGGACGCCAAGGCCTTCAACGCGTTGGGCCTGAAGAATAACATGAAGATCATCGCGCAATACGGGATCATCGCCACAGGCGCGACGCTTTTGATGATCGCGGGCGAGTTCGATCTGTCAATCGGGTCGATGGCAGGCTTTGCGGGCATGTCCATGGCGCTGATGCTGAAATGGGGATTGCCCTTCGGCCTTGGCGAGGCCACGCCCTTTCTCGCCTTCATCATCACCCTCGCCATGACGCTGACCTTCGGCTTCATCATCGGCAACATCGTCGTCAGGTCTGGGCTTTCGAGCTTCATCGTGACGCTCGCCTTCCTGTTCTTCCTGCGCGGCGTTACCGAAGTGTCGTTCCGCCTGATCAACCAGTCCACGCAGGTTTCCGGCCTGCCGGATTACAAGGAAACCAGTTGGACTGCGGAACTGCTTGGGGGCGAGGTCTTCGGCTGGTTCTTCGACGCCTGGTACAAGTTCGGCACATGGCTGACCGCAGGGACGGAATATCCCGACCGGCTATCGAGCGAGACAATCAACTATCTCGCGTTGCTGAACATCAACCGGAAGCTCGAACAATGGGTGACCGGGTTCGATTCCCGCGTCCTTTGGTGGCTCGTGATCTCGCTTGCAGCCTATTTCGTTCTCAGCCGTACGCAGCTGGGCAACTGGATTTATGCCACCGGCGACAACAAGGAAGCGGCCCGTGCCAACGGCGTGCCGGTCAACCGGGTGAAGGTCGGGCTGTTCATGTTCACCGCTTTCTGCGCCACCATGTTCGCCGCCTGCCAGGTGTTCGACACCAACACCTCGGACGCGGCCAAGGGCAACCTGATGGAGCTTTTCGCCATCGCCATCGCGGTGGTCGGTGGTACGCTGATGACAGGCGGCTACGGCTCTGTCCTGGGTGTGGTCTTCGGTGCGATCACGGTCGGGCTCGTGGCCAATGCGGTCTTCTTCATCCCGGCCATCGACGGCGCCTGGTTCCGCGTATTCCTCGGCACCATCCTTCTGGCCGCCGTCTTCGCCAATGAACGCATCCGCAAACGCATCACGGGAGGGATTTGATCGTGGCAAACCAACCCTACATGCGGGTCGAGGGCCTGGTGAAAAGGTTCGGGCCTTTCACCGCGCTCGATGGCGTCGATCTTGACGTTTATCCGGGCGAGGTTCACGCGCTTCTCGGCGACAACGGCGCGGGGAAATCGACCCTGATCAAGACACTTGCGGGTGTTCACGAACCCACCGAAGGCGCAATCTATGTCGAAGGCAAGCCGGTCCGCTTCCGCAGCCCGCGCGATGCGACGGCAGCCGGGATCGGCACGGTGTATCAGGACCTCGCGCTCAATCAGCTGATGAGCGTCACGCGCAACTTCTTCATGGGGCGCGAGTTGAAGGGGCCGCTGGGCACGCTTCGGATGGACGAGATGAACCAGATCGCCCATGACGAGATGCTGAAGATCGGGATCGACTTTTCCGATCCGACACAGGCTGTCGGCACCATGTCGGGCGGTCAGCGGCAGACGCTCGCCATTGCGCGTGCGATCCATTTCGGGGCCAAGGTCCTGATCCTGGATGAGCCGACATCGGCGCTGGGTCAGAAACAGCAGATGGGCGTTCTGAAGACGATCAAACGGGTGCGTGCGCGTGGCGATATCGCGATCATCTTCATCACCCATAACGAGATCCACTCCCGCCTGGTGGGCGACCGCTTCACCTTCCTTGCGCTCGGCAAGGTGATCGGTGCGGGCACGGCAGACGAGATCAGCGCTGGCGAGATGCGGCGGCTGATGGCCGGCGGGGCAGAGATGGGCGATTTGGAACAGGAACTGGCCGGGATCTGAGCTACTGGCATCGGCAGGTCGCAACCGGCGCCGGGGCCGTCATTCGTCCTTGGAACAATATGTTCTCAGGCTGTGAACAATCGACCCAGAATGTGCCATGATCCCGCCCCGTTAACCCCCGATGCTCTCAAGGAAAGTGTTGAGAGATTGAATTGTTACAGAACTGGCTGAAATCCTTGTTGGGCCGACCTCGCCTGTCCGAGAATGCCGAAACCCTTTCGGCATCCCCGGAGTCGCGCCCTGAACGCACGACCTCATCGGATGCGTTTCAGCCCATTCGGTCCCAGGAAGAACTGACAGAGGAAGAGCTTGAGGAATCGCGTGCAGCGTCGAAGCGCAGCGGCGTAATTTCCCGACTGTTCGATGACGACAGCGGTCGCGGCTCTAAAAGTCGACCGTCACACCCGGCAAACGGAGCTCCTTGACCAGTTCGCGCAACTCCTGCCGCGCCGCAACATTGGACAGGTTCAGATTCTGAACGCCGATGTCGCGTAGATCAAGCAAGGTCAGCCCGCGTGGGAAAAGCTCCCGAAAGATAACCCTCTCGGCAAAGCCCGGCGCCACGCGGAACCCGATCCGCTTGGCCAGCACCTGCACCGCCTCGGCCATCTTCTTCTTGTTGTGCATCGCCTGTGCGCCGACACGGTTGCGGACCACCACCCAATCGATGGGGTCCAACCCCGCCTGTGCGCGAAGTTGGCGCGCGTTCCAGACCATTTCGGAATAGATCGACGGCTGTAAGACCTTGTTGGTCGCCGGGTCGATCTGCGCGAGCAGGTCGAAATCGACGAAACTGTCGTTGAGCGGCGTCACCAGCGTATCGGCCAGAGAATGCGCGACCTGAGACAGGCGCGTATGCGAGCCCGGACAGTCGATAAGGATGAAATCAACCTCCCGCTCCAGCCCGGTGACTGCGGCAGAAAGGCGCTGGTCATAGATGTTTTCGCCCGGCCCAAGGCTTTCAGGCGCGATGTTGGGCAAGTCGCGATAGATCGGGCAGGGCAGGTCCAGATTCTCGGCCTGCATGAAACGTCGCCGATTCTCCACATACCGTCCGAAGCTGCGCTGCCTCAGGTCGAGGTCCAGCACACCGACAAGATGCCCCATGCGCACGAGCGAAGTCGCAATGTGCATGGACACGGTCGACTTGCCGGCGCCGCCCTTTTCGTTTCCGACGACTATGATGTGGGCCACTGCTCTGCCTTGTTTTTTCCCACGGCCCCACTCAGCCGCATTCAGTCACTATAAAAGGGGAAAACGCCCAAGAAAAGTCTCTACCCAAGGGAAGCGGGCCGGTCTTTCATATTAAGCCCGCGCGGTTCCGGGGGAATACAGGTCTGGACCCGTTGGCTCAGAGTATGGACATCGTTTGATATCAGGCAATGTGCAAGTGGCCGGTCAGTTCCGACTTTTGAGCGAGTGCTGTTGAAATCCCCTCTGTCTTCGTGTTGGGTGGCCGCAGACGATGATGCGGACTGGGGGATTGAGTGCCAATAGACACAGAAACGGGCGACTTCGTCGTCTTTGACCGCGTACAGAAAAGCTATGATGGCGAAACACTCGTGGTCAAAGACCTCAACCTTGCAATCGGCAAGGGCGAATTTCTGACAATGCTGGGACCGTCAGGTTCCGGAAAGACAACCTGCCTGATGATGCTGGCAGGCTTCGAGACCGCCACCCATGGCGAGATCCTTCTGGATGGCAAGCCGATCAACAACATTCCGCCTCACAAACGCGGAATCGGCATGGTCTTCCAGAACTACGCGCTTTTCCCTCACATGACGGTTGCCGAAAACCTCGCCTTCCCGCTGGAAGTGCGGAAGATCGGCAAATCGGACCGTGAGGCGAAAGTCAAACGCGCGCTGGATATGGTGCAGATGGGCGATTTCGGCGGGCGGCGTCCGGCGCAGCTCTCCGGCGGCCAGCAACAACGTATCGCGCTGGCGCGGGCCCTGGTCTTTGAACCCGAACTCGTTCTGATGGACGAACCATTGGGCGCGCTCGACAAGCAGCTCCGCGAGCATATGCAGTTCGAGATCACCAACCTCGCCCACAGCCTTGGCATCACCACGGTCTACGTCACCCACGACCAGACCGAGGCGCTGACCATGTCGGACCGGGTTGCCGTGTTCGACGACGGGCGAATCCAGCAGCTGGCCCCCCCCGATGTGCTTTACGAGGAGCCGGAAAACAGCTTCGTCGCTCAGTTCATCGGGGAGAACAATACGCTGTCGGGCACGGTCGAATCGATCGGCGATGGCGTCTGTACGGTCAAGCTGGGATCGGGAGAGACGATCCAGGCCAAGCCGGTGAATGTCTCTAATCCTGGGGAAAAGACCCTTGTCTCGATCCGGCCAGAAAGGGTCGAATTCAACAAGGACCGCTTGCAGGAAGGTGCCTATACGCTGAAAGCCGAGGTGCTGGAATTCATCTACATGGGAGATATCTTTAGGACACGTCTGCGCGTTGCCGGTCAGGAAGACTTCGTGGTCAAGACCCGGAACGCGCCGGATCAGGAGCGTCTGAAGCCCGGTCAGCAGATAGAAATCGGCTGGCTGCCGCAGGATTGTAGGGCACTCGACGCTTGAAACATGCCGCACTCCGAAACCTGTTGGGGTGCGGAAAAACAAGGGCCGGGAGCCAGTCCCGAGGTCCGGCCCTTTCATCCAGTTCGGGACAGGGAGTATCACGATTATGAAACTGAAAATCACACTATTGGCGACTTCAGCCCTGGCCGTTTCGGCCGGCGCGTCATTCGCCGACGCTCACATGACGGACGAGCTGACGCTCGTGTCCTGGGGTGGGGCATATCAGTCTTCTCAGGTCAACGCTTATACCAATCCGTATGGTGCCGACACCGGAGTCACCTTCGTGTGGGACGAAAGCTCTGCGGAAGCCGTGGCCAAACTGCGTGCCATGAACGAAGCCGGAAACGTCACTTGGGATCTGGTCGATGTGGTGGCCTCGGATGCCATTCGTCTCTGCGACGAAGGTCTGGCGATGGAGATCGATGCGGATGAATTGCTGGCGGCTGCGCCGGACGGTACGTCGGCCTCCGACGACTTTGGTGACTTGCTCGTTTCCGACTGCTTCATCCCGCAGATCGTCTATTCGACGACGGCGGCCTATCGCCCCGACCTGTTGCCCGATGGCGCACCCGCGCCCGACAGCATCTGCGCGATGTTCGACACCGAGACCTATCCCGGCCAGCGCGCGCTTGAAAAGCGCCCTATCAACAACCTTGAATGGGCTTTGATCTGCGACGGCGTCGCCAAGGAAGACGTCTATGACGTGCTGGAGACCGAGGAAGGTCAGAACCAGGCATTCGCCAAGCTCGACACCATCAAGGGCGACGTGATCTGGTGGTCTGCTGCCGCCGAGCCTCCGCAGCTTCTGGCCGATGGTGAAATCGTCATGGGCACGTCCTATAACGGCCGCTGGTTCTCTGCCATCGAGGAACAGGATCAACCGTTCGCGATGCTTTGGGACGCTCAGGTGTTCGACCTTGATGGCTGGATCATTCCTGCCGGTCTTCCGGAAGACCGTCTGGCACGGGTCAAGGATTTCGTGAACTTTGCGACCGATACCCAGCGGTTGGCGGATCAGGCTGCGTATATTTCCTACGGTCCGGCGCGTGCCTCATCGGCACCGCTCGTGGGCAAGCATGCCGAACTCGGAATCGACATGGCACCGCATATGCCGACCGATCCCAATAACGCCACCAATACCTTCCTCTACAACTACGAGTGGTGGGCTGACTATCGCGACGATCTGGACGCCAAGTTCCAGGCGTGGCTGGCGCAATAAAAGCGAACCGGCCCCGGATTTGATTCGGGGCCTTTTCCGGGGCCCGACAGAGCGGCCCCGGATCAAGACAGGAGCACACCAGTTGCTCCATGGAAGGCGGGGGTGAAGACATGCCGAAGGGCTACATCATCGGGCACATCACGGTGAACGATCCAGAGGCGTACAAGGAGTACGTCGAAAAGGACACGCCGATCCTGATGGGCAAGCACAAGGCCAAGCCGCTTGTGCGCGGCGGGCAGGGCCAGGTGGTCGAAGGCGAACAGCACGACCGGCATGTCGTGTTCGAATTCGAAAACTACCAGGCCGCACTCGACGCCTATAACGACCCCGAATATCAGGAGGTCGTCAAAATCCGTCACCGCACGGCGGAAAGCACGATTGTTGTGGTGGAGGGTTTTGACGGATGAGCGATGCAACAACCGATACCGGCGCGGTCCTGGCCGCCGACGGAACCCCTCTGAAACGCAGCCTGAACAGGGCGCTGCGCCGGGAAAAGATGCGGGCTTTCCTGCTGATCGCACCGCTTCTTCTCTTCATCATGCTGACCTTCGTTCTCCCGATCGCGGACATGCTGTTCCGCTCGGTCGAGAACAACATCGTCGCCGAAACCGTGCCGCGCACGGTGCAGATGCTGAAGACCTGGGATCCCGAAGAGACGGAATTGCCGGACGAGGCGGTCTTCTCGGCCTTCTACACCGACATGGTCTTTGCCGCGGAACGCAAGCAGCACACAAGGCTCGGTACAAGGCTGAATTACGAACTTACCGGTATCTCGTCGCTGTTCCGCAAATCAGGGCGCGGGGTGGACCGGTTTGATACGGATGAATATTCCGACGCTTTCGTGGATGCGGATCCGGCCTGGAAAGACCCGGCGACGTGGGAGAGATTGGTCCTCGACGGCAATGCGGCGCTGCCGGAGACCTCTTCGGCCTACACGACATGGCGCGCCGTTGTGACCGAAGCGGGCGACGACCCGGCAAAGGAAGAGCCCTGGGATGTGCTGTTCAACGCGCTCTATCGCGATGTCAGCGCGGAGGGCGCGAGTTTTGATGACCCGATGCTGACCGCGGCACAGGAGACTGCCGCAACGATCGAGCCGGTGTCGATCACCGAGTCATTCATCGACATTGACGAGGACTGGGGCGACCCGGAGGTCTGGGCGACCATGCAAACCTATGCCGCGAAGTACACGCCGGGTTACTTCCTGAACTCGGTCGATCTGCAACTGACGCCCGACGGGATCGAGGCGCGGCCAGAGAACCAGCGCATCTATGTAACCCTGTTCAAGCGCACTCTGTTCCTGTCGCTGGCCATCACGTTCTCCTGCATCCTTCTGGGCTACCCGGTCGCGTGGATTCTCGCGAACCTTCCGGCGCGGACGGCGAACGTGCTTCTGATCCTGGTGCTTCTGCCATTTTGGACCTCGCTTCTTGTGCGGACCAGCGCATGGAAGGTGCTGCTGCAACAGCAGGGGGTCATAAACGACATTCTCGTCTGGATCGGGCTGATCGACGATGCCGGGCGACTGGTGATGATCAACAACCAGACCGGCACGATCATCGCAATGACGCATATCCTGCTGCCCTTCATGATCCTGCCGCTCTATTCCGTGATGCAGACCATCCCGCCAAGCTACCTGCGGGCGGCCAAATCGCTGGGCGCGACCAACTGGACCGCGTTCTGGCGGGTCTATTTTCCGCAGAGCGTGCCGGGGATCGGGGCAGGCTCGATCCTCGTCTTCATCCTGGCCATCGGCTATTACATCACGCCGGAACTGGTGGGCGGCACGCAGGGCGTGTTCATCTCAAACCGGATTGCCTTCCATATCTCGTCCTCGCTCAACTGGGGTCTTGCGGCGGCATTGGGGTCGATACTTCTGGCCGCGGTTCTGATTCTCTACTGGGCCTATGACCGGATGGTCGGCATCGACAACGTGAAACTGGGGAGCTGAGGGCATGGGTGTTCCGATTTATGCAACGACCGGACAACGCATCTGGTATTACGCCTTCCGGGTGATCTGCGGGCTGATATTCTTCTTTCTGATCGCGCCGATCCTGATCATCATCCCGCTCAGCTTCAACGCGGAGGATTTCTTCACCTTCACGCCGGAGATGCTGGCGCTCAGCCCGGAAGGGTATTCCACCAAGCATTACGTGGATTTCTTCACCAACAGCAACTGGCAGCAGGCGCTTTGGAATTCCGTCACGATCGCGCCGATGGCGACGATCCTGTCCGTGGGTTTCGGAACCCTCGCGGCCATCGGACTGAGCCAGCCACATGTGCCGTTCCGGCGCGCGATCATGGCGATCCTGATTTCGCCGATGATTGTGCCGCTTATCATCTCGGCGGCCGGAATGTTCTTCTTTTACAGCCGGATCGGTTTGCAGGGCACCTATTGGGGCGTCGTGCTGGCCCATGCCGCGCTGGGTATTCCCTTCGTCATCATCACGGTGACGGCGACGCTTGTGGGTTTCGACCGAAGCCTGACACGGGCTGCGGCGAATATGGGTGCGGACCCGGTGACAACGTTCTTCCGGGTGCAGATGCCGCTTATCCTGCCGGGCGTGATCTCGGGCGGTCTCTTCGCCTTCATCACATCCTTCGACGAAGTGGTCGTCGTGCTCTTTGTCGGATCGGCGGGCCAGAAGACGCTGCCGTGGCAGATGTTCACCGGCCTCCGCGAACAGATCAGCCCGACAATTCTGGCCGTCGCGACGATTCTGGTGGCAATCTCCGTCGTCCTTCTGGCGACGCTTGAAATCCTGCGGCGCAGATCGGAGCGGTTGCGGGGCATGACGCCAACTTGATGCACCGCGGGACGGGCCGAATGATCGCAAGCCGCCGATCTGGTCAGGTTGGCCAGGATGCTCGATGCCGACGGGCCGCACTATCTTGCTTCCTCACCGCAAGTATCTCCTAAAGTCTTGAACAGTAAGGATATTTCTTGCGTTCAAAACCAGTTTCACGGTCGTGTGCCAGTTGATCCGCGAAGGCCGTTTTGGGACTGTCTCGCGATGTCTTCCACCAGTACGGCTTTGTCAGTTTCCATTGACCCAAATGCGTTTGTCCAAGGCAAGAGCCCCAGCATCGGAATCGGCATCCACGAGCCTGCCCACGAGCAGATCAATCTCGCGGTCGATTTGAGACACCTCGGCGGCCATTGATTTGCTTTCGACTTTCAAATATTCGACGCGCTGCTCCCGGAGATCACATTAGAGGGCTGAAGCTGGCTCAAACAAATTGGGTGACGGTCTTGGCGACTTCAGGAGCGCAGAGAACTCTTGCTCTGCAAATTCCCTGCGGATGGTTTGGCCACTGCCTCACAGCTCTTCTGGCGGTAGAGAAAATTAGGATAGCTTGCGCGTTTGCCCCATGGCAGACGCGGCTGAAAGGGTCGCGAAAGCCGAACACATCTTTTCCGCACCAAGTTGATACATGATCGGCCGATCTCAAGCGTGCGTCTTCCAAGGCAATACAATGCAAATTTGGAAGGAAAAATGGTCGGTGGAGATCTTGGCTACCCCGCCGAGCATCTGGTCGCCGCCCACAGGCGCGGCGCTTGCACTTGGGTGATCAGCCGATTTGCACACCGCCGCGCCACACGGTCCGCACGACCGGAGTGTCCTGGTATTTGCCGAGCCGGACGATATCGGCAAGACAGCCGACCTTGATTCGTCCCCGGTCCGTCAATCCCGTCCCGTTGGCTGGCGCGGTCGTGACCGTGCGGATGGCGCGCGGCAGGTCGTTCCAGATTTCGGCGAGACGGAAGGCGGAGGCCATTAGAAGAGACGGCACGTAGTCGGATGACACGATGTCCAGGAGGTCATTCTGTGCCAGCTCCGCCGCCGAGACATTGCCGGAATGGGACCCGCCGCGGATCAGGTTGGGTGCGCCCATGATGATGGAGATGCCGTGGTTGCGGCAGGCTTCGGCCGCTTCCAACGTGGTTGGGAATTCGGCCAGTGCGATGCCCATACCGCGCGATTTTCGCACGTGGCCTGGGGTCGTGTCATCGTGGCTGGCGAGCGTTGCGCCAAGGCGCGCGGCCTCGGACTGCGCGGCGGCTTCGTGGGTGTCGCGGCGTTCGTCGCCGAGGGCGCGACGAAATTTGACGAGATCGTCGAACTCGGCATCGGTGTAGCCGTATTTGCCCGTGTAGTAGATCTTCAACTTGGAGAGGTCGCGGAACTGCCGCTGCCCAGGTGTGTGGTCCATGACGCTGACGAGGCCGACGCGATCCTCGGGATGGAATTGGGCAAGTTCCTCGACCAGCGTTTCCGAGCAGACCTCGGCGCGCAGGTGGATCAGGTGGCGGATACGGAGGGCATCGGCGCTGCGCAGAGCGAGAATCTCGGTGGCCACGCCGCGCGCGTATTGCTTGGAACCTTCGCCGGTGGTGCCGATGGCGCCGACGCGGAGCGCGTCGAAAACCGTGGTGATCCCGACGGAGGCCAGTTCGCCGTCATGGGCGAGAATGGCGGTGCTGTGCGGGAGTTCGACCGAAGGGCGCGGCTCGATGTGGCGTTCGAGATTGTCGGTGTGCAACTCGACCAGCCCAGGGACGAGGTAGTCTTTATTGCAGTCCACCGCGCCCTTCGGCACGGCATCGCCTTCGGTTATGCCGACGATCCGGTCGCCTTCGATATGCAGAGCGCCACGCGTCACGCGATCTTCCAGAACCAGCTCGGCATTAGCGAAACAGGCGGAGGTCGTCACCGCTTTGTCATGCTGGTCTGGCAGGGGAGGAGCGATTAGAGGAGAGTTCATGTCAGAATTCCAGAGATACGCGGTTTACTATTTGCCCGACGATAAGGCGCTGGCCGACTTCGGCGCGTCGTGGCTTGGTTGGGATGTTGTGCGGGGTTGCGAGGTTGCGCAACCGGTCGTGCACGGCATCGGCAAGGCGACGCTGACACCGCGGAAGTACGGGTTTCACGGGACGTTGAAGCCGCCGTTCCGGCTGGCGGAGGGGAAAGAATTTGCCGGGCTTGAGGCAAGTGTCGGCGCTCTGGCCTCTGGCACGTCTCCTGTGGAGCTTGATGGATTGAAGTTGTCGCGGATCGGGGCATTTCTTGCGCTGACGCCGGAGGGCGATACGTCGGCTTTGGGCCGGCTGGCCTTCGCCTGCGTGCGCGAGCTGGATGATTTTCGCCGCCCAGCTGGAACAGAGGAATTGGCGCGACGCCGGGCTTCCGGCCTGACGGATCGCCAGGACGCATTTTTGGTCGAATGGGGGTATCCCTATGTCGGTGAGGAGTTCCGGTTTCACCTGACCTTGACCGGCAAGCTCGACCCGGCGGCGCAGACTTCGATGGCCGAGGCGGTCGAGGCGCATCTGCCGCCGCTTTCGCGCCCGTTCACGATTGGCTCGATCGCCCTCACAGGGGAAGGGCTGGATGGAAGGTTCAGGGAAATCCACCGCTACACCCTGACCGGGTGAAGCCAGGCCAGCGCCTCATCCACAGCGTCTTCGAGCGGGCCGTCATTATGGATTGTCAGAATGTCGAGGCCTTCCGGCAGAACCCGCTTTCGGGCGAGGCGGGCCGCGATCTCCTCCGGCGTCTCGCGGCCGCGATCCGCCAGCCGCGCGGCGAGTGTCTCGGGCCGGGCGGTGACGTTGAGAACGGCGACGCGAGGGAAGATCGCGGAGATCTCGGTCAGGACGTCCCGGGACAGGTTGACGAGGACTTCCTCGCCCTTGGCGACCCGGTTCTTCACCGACTTTGGGATGCCATATGAAAGACCGTGGGCCTGCCAATGCAGGCAGAACTCGCCCGCCGCGCGGCGCGTTTCGAACTCGGCTTCGGTGACTGCCTCGAAATCTTCGCCGCCTGCGTCGCCGTCGCGGGTGATGACGCGCCGGATGAGGGTGAAGCCGGTCACGGTACTGGCGAGCGCCTGCATCAGGCTGTCCTTGCCGACGCCGGAAGGTCCCACGACACCGATCAACCGTCCGGTCATGCGGCCCCCTTTTCTGGAACGAAGGCGGTCACGTCGATCTGGCGGTCGCAGACTCGATTACGTGCTTCCTCGTCATGGAAGATGCCGATGATGGCGGCACCGCGCGCCTTGGCTTCGTCGATCAGCGTCAGGACGACCTCGCGGTTCGCGCCGTCGAGGCTGGCGGTCGGTTCGTCGAGCAAGAGCGCTGGGTAGGGATAGATGAACCCACGAGCGACGTTGACCCGCTGCTGTTCGCCGCCGGAAAAGGTCGATGGCGAGAGCGACCAGAGGCGTTCGGGGAGGTTCACGCGGGCCAGCATATCGGAGGCGCAGCGCATGGCGATCTCGCGGTCGGTACCGACGCGGAAGAGGGGCTCGGCGACCACCTCCAGCGTGGGGACGCGGGGGACGACGCAGAGGAACTGGCTGACATAGCCGAGGGTTTCGCGGCGCAGCTTCAGGACCTCGCGGGGTTCGGCGCGGGCCACATCGACATCGCCGACCAGGATCGAGCCGGAGGCGGCGAGGTAGTTGCCATAGATCATGCGCATGAGCGTGGACTTTCCCGCGCCGGAGACGCCGGTCAGCGCCACGCATTCGCCGGGGGCGACGTTGAAGGTGCCATTGGCCATGACGTCGATCCGCGCGGCACCCTGGTTGTGCAGTGTGAAGGACTTGGAGATGTCGGTGACCTGTATCATATGCGCGTTCCTGACCGATCCATGTGTCAAACCTGTAAAACCGAGCTGACCAGAAGCTGGGTATAGGCGTGTTGCGGGTCATCGAGCACCTGGTCGGTGAGGCCGGTTTCCACGACGCGGCCATCCTTCATCACCATCAGCCGGTCGGCCAGCAGGCGGACCACGGCGAGGTCGTGTGTGACGATGATGGCCGAGAGCCCCATGTCGCGGACTAGTCCGCGCAGCAGGTCGAGCAGCCTTGCCTGTACGCTGACATCGAGGCCTCCGGTCGGTTCGTCCATGAAGACAAGGCGCGGGCCGGTGACGAGGTTGCGGGCGATCTGCAGGCGCTGCTGCATGCCGCCCGAGAAGGTCGTCGGGCGGTCATCCACGCGGGCCTCGCTGATCTCCACCCGGCCCAGCCAGTCGATGGCCTGATTGCGGATGTCACCGTAGTGGCGGGCGCCGACGGCCATAAGGCGTTCGCCGATATTGCCGCCGGCGCTGACGCCCATGCGAAGCCCGTCGCGGGCGTGCTGGTGGACGAAGGCCCAGTCGGTGCGGCCAAGCATCCGGCGCTCAGGCTCGCTCATCGTCAGCGTGTCGCGCGGGCCTTCCGCGCGGGTGTCGAAGATCACCCGCCCGCTATCGGGCGGGAGCTGTCCGGCAAGGCAGTTGAGCAGCGTCGATTTGCCGGAGCCGCTTTCGCCGACGATTCCCATCACCTCGCCCGGCCAGAGGTCGAAACTGACATCAGCGCAGCCGATATGCGGCCCGTAGCGTTTGGTGATGCCTTTCACATCGAGAAGCGGGGTCATGCCGCATCCTCCTTCCGGTTGTTTTCGCAGAAATCCGTGTCCGAGCAGACGAACATGCGCCCGCCTTCGTCGTCCACGATCACCTCGTCGAGATAACTGTCCTCGGCCCCGCAGAGGCCGCAGGGATGGGGGGCTTTGGAGGCTTCGAACGGGTGATCCTCGAAATCGAGGCTGATCACTTTCGTATAGGGAGGCAGCGCGTAGATGCGTTGCTCGCGGCCTGCGCCGAAAAGCTGGATCGCCGCCATCTCCATCTTGGGGTTGTCGAATTTCGGGATGGGCGATGGGTCCATCACGTAGCGTCCTTCGACCTTCACCGGATAGGCATAAGCGGTTGCGATATGGCCGTGACGGCTGATGTCTTCGTAGAGCTTGACGTGCATCAGGCCGTAATCTTCCAGCGCGTGCATCTTGCGGGTCTCGGTCTCGCGCGGTTCGAGGAAGCGGAGCGGTTCGGGGATCGGGACCTGGTAGACGAGGATCTGGTCCTCGGTCAGCGGGTCCTCGGGGATGCGGTGGCGGGTCTGGATGACGGTGGCCTCCGCAGTTTTCGTCGTGGTCGTCACGCCCGCTGTCTTCTCGAAGAACTGTCGGATGGAAACGGCATTGGTGGTGTCGTCGGCCCCCTGGTCGATGACCTTGAACGTGTCGTCGGGCGTCAGCGTCGCGGCGCTGACCTGCACGCCGCCGGTGCCCCAGCCATAGGGCATCGGCATCTCGCGGGAGGCGAAGGGCACTTGGTACCCCGGAATGGCGAGGCCCTTGAGGATGGCGCGGCGGATCATCCGTTTGGTCTGTTCGTCGAGATAGGCGAAGTTGTAGGCTTGGTCGGTCATTCCGCCGCCTCCAGATGTTTTTCCGCCCCGGCCTCGCGGCGGAGTTTGCGGATGAGTTCCAGCTCCGACTGGAAATCCACGTAATGCGGCAGCTTGATATGTTCGAGGAACCCCGTCGCCTGGATGTTGTCGGCGTGGTAGAGGACGAATTCGGCGTCCTGGGCCGGGGCGCCGACATTGTCTTCGCCCAGTTCCTCCCAACGCAATGCACGGTCGACCAGGCTGACCGAGATGGCCTTGCGTTCCGACTGGCCGAAGATAAGGCCATAGCCGCGCGTGAACTGGGGCGGTTCGGTCTTGGAGCCCTTGAACTGGTTGACGGTCTCGCATTCGGTGACGGTGATCTCCCCGATCTCCACGGAAAACCCAAGCTCGGGGATTTCCATTTCGACGGCGACGGTGCCGATCCGCAGCTCTCCGACAAAAGCGTGGGTGCGCCCGTAGCCGCGCTGGGTCGAGTAGGCCATGCCAAGGGTGAAGCCTTCGTCCGACCGCGCGAGCGCCTGCAAACGCAGCGCCCGCTCGGCGGGCAGTTCCAGCGGTTCGCGTGTCAGGTCGGGCGGTTCCGTATCATCCGCCGGCGCCTCCTCGATCAGCCCTTCCCGGTTCAGGAATCCGGTCACGTGGGGCACCGGTTCGGAGGAGGTCTCTCTGGTGGGCACCGGCGGGACTTCGCCCTCTGCGGCGAATTTGAAGTCGAGCAGGCGGTGGGTGTAGTCGAAGGTCGGCCCGAGGATCTGGCCGCCGGGCAGGTCCTTGAAAGTGGCAGAGATCCGGCGGTCGCAGGCCATCGACGCGGTGTCGATGGGCCGGGAGTTGCCAAAGCGGGGCAGGGTGGTGCGATAGGCGCGGATAAGGAAGATCGCCTCGATCAGGTCGCCACGGGCCTGTTTTATGGCGAGTGCGGCAAGGTCGGGGTCGTAGAGCGAACCTTCGGCCATGACGCGGTTCACAGCGAGGCCGAGTTGTTCGCGGATTTGCGCGACGGAGAGTTCGGCGACGGAGGTGTCGCCGCGGCGTTCTTCGTCCAGCCACGCATGGGCGTTGGAGATGGCGCGTTCGCCGCCTTTGACTGCAACGTACATTATGACGCTCCTTCGTGCGCTACCGCTTCGCTGCTTGAGCACGAGACTCTCGTCGACCGGGGCAGCGCGGCGACTTGCGCGCGGCAGGTGAAATAGAAATCGAGGCCGAGCGGGAAGAGCGCGTGGTTGCGTGCCATTGCCAGCGGGTCGGGAAGCGAGAACTGGGCGCTGTCCCTGATGCCCGGACCGGTAAGGCGGCTGCCGGTCTGGCTCAGGCTGTCGCATTCGACGATCAGCGTGGCGGAACGGTCGGGGTATTCGGGCGTGCCGATGGAGTACGCTTCGAGCGGCAGGAGGTCCTTCCACGTGCCGACGGCGAAGACGGCGTTTTCGGCAGGGGCCACGGGCGCGCCGGTGTGGAAGGCCAGCCAGTCGCGGATGTACTGCGTATCGGTTGTTCCGGCGAGGTGCACGGGTGTGTCGGCATCCGCCAGCGTCAGCAGAGCCGTGCCAGCCGCGACCGAGAGCGGGGCGGGCGGTGTGGCGCCGCTCAGATTTTCGATGGTGCCGGGGCGGGCCATGGCGTTCATCAGTGCGCGAAACGCATAAGACGCCGCGCGGGGCGCGTCGGTGAAGCCTCCTTCAAGGGCGGTGGTGGTCATGCGTCCTCTCCCCGGACCATGGTGAAGAATTCGACCTTGGTTGCGGCGGCCTTGGCGGCGCGGGTGTCCCGGCGTTGGGCTTCCTCCGCGCGGAGGGGTTGCAGCACTGAGGTTTCGATCGAAGCGGCCTGATCGGTTTGCATTAGCGCATCGACCAGTGCAGCAGCTTCTGCATCGGCTTTGCGCCGTCCCTGAACATGGCCGTGACCGACGGTACCGCAGGGCAGGCGAAGGGTGCATCTGGTGACCGTGATCTCGCCAAGATTGAATGGCGCACCGGTGCCGCCGGTCCGGCCTCGCACCATGACACTGCCGATTTCGGGAGCGCGGAGCCAGTTGTGATCCGGCGACTGTCCGACCTCTGCCATCAGTGCCGCGACCCGTCCCTCGGGCGCACGAGCGAGGAGACCCATCAAGTCCTTGCGCGTTGCTACATTCATCTAGACAAATCCCCGACAAGCTATACAACTAGACATATCATACACAATGAGACGGAAATTGCCCGTGAAAATTTCATGACACGCACACCGGTCTGGCGCTCCATAGCGGACTCTCTGAGATCGGAGATTGGCGAAGGCCACTACGCAGAAGGCAGCCGATTGCCGACTGAAGCGGTGCTGGCGGAACGCTTCGGCGTGAACCGGCACACGGTGCGGCACGCGCTGTCTCATCTGATCGAGGAAGGGCTGGTTTACGCGCGGCGCGGGTCGGGCGTTTTCGTGCTGGGCAAGCCGCTGGATTATCCGCTGTCAGAGCGGGTGCGGTTTCGCCAGAACCTGCTGGCGGCAGGGCGGATGCCCGACAAGGTGATGCTGTCGGTGGAAGTGCGCGCAACGAGCGAGGGCGATGCAAGGCGGCTGAACCTGAAGGCCGGGGATGAGGTGGCGGTGTCCCATTCTCTTTCCTTTGCCGATGGCACGCCGGTGGCTCTGGCCGAGAGTCGGTTTCCGGAGACCCGGTTGCCGGGGCTGGCGGAGGCATTGAAGACCAGTTCCGGGACCACCGAGGCGTTGGAGGCGGTGGGCGTAACGGATTATGTGCGCGTCTCGACACGGCTCACGGCGACCGCGGCGACTGCGACGCAGGCGCTGCACTTGAGGCTCAGGGAGAGGGCGCCCCTGTTGCTGGCCCAGTCGCTGAGCCGGGATGCGGACGGCAACCCGGTGGAATACGGGCAGACATGGTTCGCCAGCGAGCGGATCACGCTGACACTGGATCACCTGAACGACTAGCCGTTGTACTTCTCAAGGAAGGCTTCAGCCGGGAGTGTGCGGAAGTCGGGCAGGGCTTTGCGCAGGTCTTCGTGGCTCCAGTCCCACCATGCCAGGTCCATAAGTCGGTCGGCGATCTTCGCCGGTTGCCTGAGTCGCAGTTTCTTGGCCGGTGTCCCCGCAACGATGGTGTAGGGTGCCACGTCCTTCGTCACGACAGCGCCCGCAGCGACCGCCGCGCCATGGCCCAGCGTCACCTCTGGTTTCACCATTGCGCTGTGGCCGATCCAGGTGTCGTGCCCAATCCAGGCGCGGCGACAACGGCGTTTGGTGAAGAAGGCCGGGTCGTCCTCTGCGTCATCCCAGTACGCGGCGGATCGGTAGAGGAAGTGATGGCAGGCCGCCGTGTCCAGCGGGTGGTCGGTGGCTCCGATGCGCACGGAGGCGGCGATGTTGGAGAATTTGCCGATTGTCACGTTGGCGATGTCGGCGTTGCGGTCGCAATAGGAGTAGTCGCCGAAGGTGGAGTTCAGGAGGCGGGAGCCGCGCCCGATCTCGACGTAAGCACCAAAGGTGCAGTCTGTGATCTCGCAGTCCGGGTGGATGAACGGCGCGTCGGCGGAAAGTATCGCCATCAGAAGTCGCGTTCCTCTCCGCTGAACCGGAAGAACTTGCCGGTGTCGGCGGGCCTCAACCTCACCGCCAGATCGAGGATACAATTCGCCACGATGGCGGGATCTTCGTCAGCCGCGGCTCCCCCCATGTCGGTCCGGACCCAGCCGGGATCGACCAGCACGCAGGGGATGCCATCCTCTTCGAGGTCAGTGGCAAGACCCTGCATCGCCTTGTTCAGGGCGGCTTTCGAGGCACGGTAGGCGATGCGATCGGATTTGCGGTAGCCCATGTACGACATCTGCGACGAAATCGAGAGGATGCGGGGGCGGCGGTCGCACTTGAGCAGCGCAGGCAGGCAGGCGTGGGTCACCGCCAACGGTGCGATGGTGTTGACGCTCAACGTTTGGGCAAACCCCTCGTAGTCCATGTCCAATGCGGATGTCGTCGGACCGAAGATGCCCGCGTTGTTCACGAGAATGTCCAGAGGCGCGAGATTGCGGAAGGCAGGAATCAGACTATCAAAATCTGTCACATCGCAGGTGATCGGCTGCACGCCTTCGGGGCATGCAGCGCCACGGGTCGTGCCGGTGACTTGCCAGCCCCGCGCCAATGCCGCCTCCGCCATGGCGCGGCCCATACCCCGGTTGCTGCCGGTAATCAGGATGTGTGTCAATCGGCACCTCCCCGGATCAGGCGGCGGCGGAGCCAGCCGGAAACCCAATCCATGAAGATCACCATAAGGATGATGAGGACGATGTAATAGGCGACCTCTTCCCAGTCCTTCTGGGTCTGGATCGCCTGCGTGATCAGCAGACCAATGCCGCCGCCGGTGATCGCGCCGATGATCGTCGCGCTCCGGGTGTTGGATTCGAGGAAGTAGAGGATCTGGCTGAGAAGCACCGGAACCACCTGCGGGATCACGCCGAAGCGGTAGCGTTGCAGCGGCTTCGCTCCGGTGGAGGAGACGCCCTCGATCTGTTTGCCGTCGACGTTCTCAAGTGCTTCGGAGAAGATCTTGCCGAAGGTGCCGGTATCGGTGACGAGGATTGCCAGCGCACCGGTCAGCGGGCCTGGTCCGAAGGCGCGGGAAAGGACGATGGTCCAGATTAGCGCATCGACGCCGCGGAGGAAGTCGAAGACGCGACGCATGGCGAAGCGGACGGCCATGATCGGCGCGAAGCGCTTGGCGGCGAGGAAGGCTAGAGGCAGGGCGATGATCGCGCCGCCGAAAGTGCCGAGGAAGGCCATAAGGATGGTCTCTCCGATGGCCCAGACAACATCGGCGTGTCGCCACATCTCGTTTTGCCAGAAATCGTGCCAGGCACCGGCGATGTTGTTGCGGGTGGGGTCGATCTGCGCGCCAAAGAGTATCCGGCCAAGGCTCTTGCCGTGATAGGGGCTGTCGAGGGTGAAGAAGAACAGCTCCCAGCCGGGGAAATTGTTGAAGATCTCGGTCTTGGAGCGTGTGACGGTCAGCCGGCCCTCGTCGGTGGTGACGCCGACCCTTGTGCGGCTGAGATTGATCCAGTCGGGGGGATTGTCTCCGAGGTTGGTCACCACGCTGTTCCCGTCGAAGGCAATCTCAAGCGTACCGTAGCCGGGGATGTCGTATGCGGTGGCGTTGCCGGGGAGCAGGCGAATTACGTGGCCACCGCCAAGGTCAACGGTCGTGATGTCGCCCGTGGTGACCCAGTCGGGATGCGTGCCTTCCGGGTATCGTCCCTTGCGCTCGCCTTCGATGGCATAGTCGATCTCGCCCGAACGATGGGAGCGGGTGACATGGGTCTTGTAGCTCCAGCTGTCGGAGGCGAGCGTGGCGGCGTTCTGGAACTGCGCACGTTGCACCAGCCCGCCGATGTTGAAGGCAAAGAAAATGTAGGCGAAATAGGCGAGTATCACGACCGGAACCGCGTATGCGAGGGTGCGCTTGCGGGTGATCAGCCTTTCGGCCTGGAACTGACGGTCTGCGAGGGCGGCGGTGATCATGCGTGAGTTCCTTCCGTCAGCCGGTTGCGATAGCGGCTGGAGATCTGGTCGAAAAAGACAATCGTGCCGAAGAGAAGAAGGAAGATTGCGGCGGCTTCGTCGAAGCGGCCCGGCCCCCAGGACATGGAGTTGCGGAGTTCGTAGCCGATGCCGCCCGCGCCGACGAAGCCGAGGATGGCGCTGGCACGGATGTTGATTTCGAAGCGCAGCAGGCCATAGCTGAGGAAATTGGGCGCGACCTGAGGCACGACTCCGAGCAGGATACGCTGGGTCCAGTTCGCGCCGACGGAGGAAAGGCCTTCCACAGGTTTGAAGTCGGCGTTTTCCGCCACCTCGGAATAGAGCTTCCCGATAGCGCCTGCCGTGTGGATCGCGATTGCGATGGCGGCAGGTACCGGGCCGCCGCCGAGGACGAAGATCAGGACGAGCGCGATGACGATTTCGGGGACCGCACGCATCACATCGGTGATCCGGCGCACGACCGGCACGGCGCGCGGGAAGAGTGCGAGGCCGCGTGTGCCGTGCATGGCGAGGATGAAACCCGCGAGCACGCCTGTCAGGGTGGAGACGGCGGCGATGTTGATGGTCTCGATCAGCGCGGGGAAATACTTGACCATGAGGCCGGGCAGATCGCCCAGATGATCCCAGGCTTCGCTGAGGACGGCGGCGGGGTAGTCGCCGATATTGTCGATCCCGTCCCAGAAACCGCCCGCGTTGCGGCCGTCTGCGACCATGAAACCGGACACCATCAGGACGACAAAGATCAGAAGCGTCAGGCCACCATAAAGGCGTTTGCGCTGTACCATCTCCATGTATTGCGCCTGCATCTGTCCGATGCCGACCGCTCCACTTCCAGTCGTCGTTTGCGCCATGTCTGATTCCCCGAAAAAAGAGCCCTGGAAGGCTCTTGGAAATCTCCCGGAGGAGATTTGGGCCCCTCCGGCTGGAAGGGCCCAATGATTGGGTTAGCCGCCGATCTTTGCTTTGCGGGCCTCGATCACCGAAATGTAGGCGTCGTGTGTGATCGGATCGAAGCCGAGAGTATCGCCCGCCGCCACGCCATAGGCGCAGTCCGGATCGGTCTCGTAAAGGTTGTCGACCAGCGTGGTCATCTTTTCCTTCACATCGGCGGGCAGCGTCTTGCGGAGGACGACTGGGCCCTCCGGGATAACCTTCGACTTCCAGATTTGCACGAGATCGTTCATATCGACCAGACCGGCATCCACCGCCTTGCGGAGTGCGCCGGAGTTGTAGCCGTCCTCCCATGCGCCCTGCCCGTCGGCCCAGGTCACGCCGCCGTCGATATCGCCGTTGGACACTGCAACGATCGTCTGTTCGTGGCCGCCGGTGAACTTGACCTCGCCGAAGTATTCGCCCGATTCCATGCTGTGCCCGGTTTCCTGCGGGATCTCGATCGACGGGATCAGGTAGCCAGAGGTCGAGTTGGGATCGCCGAAGCCGAAGACCTTGCCTTGCATGTCTTCCAGCGAAGTGATGCCGCTGTCCTTCCGGGCGAAGCCGATGGAGTGATAGCCGTGCGAGCCGTCGAGATTCTTCTTGATGAGAACAACGTCAACCGCTTCCGGATCCTGCAGATAAACCGCCGCGTAGCTGGATGCGCCGAGCCAGGCCATGTCGAGCGTGCCGCCGAGCAGGCCCTGGATCACGCCGTTATAGTCGGCAGGCGCAAAGAGTTTGGTGGGAACACCAAGGGCTTCGGTGGCATAGTCGCCGAGACAGGAAAAAGCGCTCATTCGGTCCTGTGCGTTTTCGCCGCCGAGGATGCCGATGCGGATTTCCTCGATGTCCTGGGCAAAAGTGCCGGATGTGAGGGCCGTTGTGGCCGCGAAGGCGAGGGCAAGAGTGGTCTTCATACTTCTCTCCATGTTTGCACGGGGGCCCCGCGCTTCCTTTTGAGTTGGATCAAGTCATACCGTTGCTCCGGCATGTCCTTTCTCGGCGCGCTCCAACGCTCCGATCTCGGTCGACGTGGCGTTTTCGGAAAAATCCGCGCCTGCGCCGTAGATGTCGCGGGCGACGCCCGTGGTGAGTTGGTCGGGCGTTCCATCGAATACGATCCGCCCGTCCCGCATCCCGATCACCCTGTCGCAATAGCGCCGCGCGGTGTCGAGCGTGTGCAGGTTGGCGATAACCATGCGCCCGTCCTCGTCATGGATGCGGCGGAGCGCCTCCATCACGATTTGAGCGTTCATCGGGTCGAGCGATGCGATGGGTTCATCGGCAAGGATGATCTTCGGGTCCTGCATCAGCGCGCGGGCAATGGCGACACGCTGCTGCTGACCGCCCGAAAGCGCCTCGGCCCGTTTCGGGGCCTGTTCCGAAATGCCCAGACGGTCGAGGATTTCGATCGCCTTGTGGATGTCTTCTGTTGGATAGAGGTTGAACATTGTCGCAAGCGTCGTGCGTCTGTTCAGCGTGCCGTGAAGGACGTTCGAGACCACGTCCATACGCGGGACGAGATTGAATTGCTGGAAGATCATCGCGCATTCGCTTTGCCAGTGCCGCCGGTCGGCACCCTTGAGCGTTGTGACGTCGCGGCCCCCGAAGACGATACGGCCTTCACTCTCAGTCGTGAGACGGTTCAGCATCCGCAAAAGCGTCGACTTGCCCGCCCCGGATTTTCCGATGATCCCGATCATGGCGGGTTCAGCCACCTTGAATGTGGCGCTGTCCACGGCCGTTTTGGACCCGAACCGTTTGGTCAACCCGTCGATATCGAGCATTCATTCCCCCGAAATTTCGTGGAAGCGGTACGGATCGGTGGCAACAGAAACCTGACAAATCTGCAAAACTTTTGTGACGAGACGGTTGGATTGCATTCGAGGGCGGGAAGCCGAACGAGAAACTGCGCCGGTCCGGGCAGCTTGACCGAATGTTGGACGATGCGCATGTTCAACCGCCGAATGCAGACAGGGGAAAGACGTGCCGAAGAACAGGATTGTTGTCGTGGGAGCCGGTCTTATCGGCAGGAAACATGTCGAGCTGGTGCGCGCCGGGGCGGAACTGGCCGCCGTTGTCGATCCGGCGCCCGCCGCCTTGGAGATTGCCGAGCATTATGCTGTGCCGCTCTTCCCCGAGCTGTCTGCGTGTCTGGAGCAGGAGGAGCCGGACGGAGTGATCGTTGCCTCTCCCAATCACCTGCATCTGGAACACGGGCTCGCCTGCCTCGATGCCGGAATCCCCGTTTTGATCGAAAAGCCGCTTGCGGACAGCGCCGAGGCGGGACGCAAACTCGCTGAACGCGCCGCCGCCACCGGCATCCCGATCCTGGTGGGCCATCACCGCAGGCATTCCCCGATCATCAAGGCCGCCCGGTCGGTGGTGGAGGAAAATCGGCTAGGGCAGATCGTTGCCGTCAATGCAATGTTCTGGCTGCAAAAGCCGCCGGACTATTTCGACATGACCTGGCGGAAGCTGCCGGGTGCTGGTCCGACCTATATTAACTTGATCCATGACATTGACCTTTTGCAGTTTCTCTGTGGACCGATTGCTTCCGTTCAGGCGATCGAGACGAATGCGTTTCGCGGTTTTGAAGTGGAGGACACGGCGGCCCTGATCCTGACTTTCGCGAGTGGTGCGCTTGGTACGGTGAGCATTTCGGATACCGTTTCCGCACCCTGGAGTTGGGAACTGACGGCTGGGGAAAACCCGGCCTATCCGAAGACGGACCAGTCCTGTTATCTGATCGGCGGCACCGAAGGTTCTCTGTCCCTGCCGGATCTGCGGGTCTGGTCGCATCGCGAGGAACAGAGCTGGTGGTCGCCGATAGACGCTACCCGGGTCGAGGTGGAGACCTGCGATCCGGTCGAGGCGCAGCTCCGTCACTTCCTTGATGTGATTACCGGTCAGGCGACGCCGGTCGTGACAGTGGAGGACGGATTGCGCAATATCGAGGTGCTCGAGGCGATCAAAGCGGCTGCCAGCAGCGGCGAGGTTGTTGCTGTGAGATGAGTCGGCGGTCAGCTCGCAAGTGATCGCGCGTGGTCTCGTGCCAGGCTTAGAGCGCCGTCGAGCGGGCTTCCCGCAGGTGGCTGAACGGAAGACTGCATTTCCGGGGGCAGAAATGGCGCGAAATGCGGGGCAACGCCTCCGGTCAGGCAGATGGTCAGGCCCGGCGTCCAGCCCATTCGAATCACGGTCCGGGCGATATAGTCTGCTCCGAGCGTCATCAGGTCATTGGCCGACTGGTCGCCTTGTGCCGCATGGTCTGTCACCAAAGGGGCCAGGCTTCCAAGGGCTTTCGGGTCGGCGCTGCCGGCAAACCGGACAATCCCGGCAGAATCCCCGAACCTGTCCAGCACCGCCCGCGTCAGTGGCGTTCCGCTCCGGAATCCGTCAACCACATCCAGCGTCATTGCCAAAAGGCGCTTGCCCAGCCATTGGGCCGAAGCTTCGTCTCCCAGCACCGATCCCCAGCCGCCTGCCAGCCGAACCTGGCCGGAAATCGACGCGGCGAAGAATGACCCGGTTCCGCAGTGGACGATCACGCCATCCCCCCCACCCAGAGCACCGCGCAGCGCCGACGGACGGTCGTCGCGGTATTGGGCGTATCGAAGCGGCAGTGCAGCCTCCAACCGTTCAACAATGGCCGGACCGGTGACGCCGGCAAGGCCGACAAAGGCGGGAAGCGATGAAACCTCTTCCTCTGACAGGCCCGCGCGTGCCGCGACCGCGGCAAGACCGTCCTTCAGGCCGGTGACCGATCCGTCGAAATCGGTGGACACGTTGGCCATGCCGCCGTCGTGACCAAAACGCACGCCGTCCTTTTCGATAGCGAAGCGGCAATGGGTTCCACCGCCGTCAATGGCCAGGATCGGGGTGTTCGCGGTCTTGCTCATTGCGTCGCTTATACGTGCCGGTTCCATGACATGACAGGGGGGGGAGACTTGCCCAACCGGCGGAAGCTCTGCCAAAAGGCCCCATGCGGATCACGCCCGAGATAATCATCGAAGACTGGGAATTGACCGAGCAATTCGTGCGCTCGGGCGGTCCGGGCGGCCAGAATGTCAACAAGGTGGCCACCGCCGTGGAACTGCGTTTCGAGGCGGAACGATCCCCCAACCTGCCTTTGGCCGTGAAGCGGCGCTTGCAACGTCTGGCCGGGCGACGCTGGACGCGTGACGGTGCCGTTGTCCTTCAGGTGTCCGAGTCGCGGAGCCAGGCCCGCAACCGCGACATCGCGCGGGAGCGTCTGGCGGAGCTGATCCGCAAGGCGACGGTGAAGCCGAAGCCGCGTATCCGCACAAAGGTCTCGCAATCGCAGAAACGCAAACGGCTGGACGCCAAACGCCACCGGTCCACGGTGAAGTCGTTGCGTCGCGGGGACGATTTGCCCGATTAGTATTTTGTTGGATTGCATGCCCCTGAAGCAACTGCGATGCAGGTTCGGTGCCGTGCGAAGGAGGACTTCATGAAAGACGATCAGGGCCGCGTATTCCGTGATGCGCATGAAGATATCGAAACGGCGCGCGAGATCCCGGATACGCCGCAGACCCGGTCCCCGGCCTATCGTTTGGCCTTTGCCGACCCGGATTTCCTATGCCGGGACGAACTGCGTCCGGTCCGCCTGCAACTGGAGCTTCTGAAGCCCGAGATGCTGATGGAGGAGTATGGGATCGAGTCCACCGTCGTGCTTTTCGGCGGCGCCCGCATTCCCAGACCCGAGGATCGGGACGCGGCACGAACGGATACACTTGCCGATCTCAGCCGGTTTTACGAGGAAGCCCGCAAGTTTGCCCGTCTCATCACTGAGAAGTCGCAGGCGAACGGCAAGAAGGAAAATGTTGTGGTCACGGGCGGCGGCCCCGGCGTGATGGAGGCGGGCAATCGCGGTGCCGCGGAGGCCGGTGGCGTCACCATCGGCCTGAATATCGTCCTGCCGCATGAACAGGCGCCGAACGAATTCGTGACGCCGGATTTGTCGTTTAATTTTCACTATTTCGCCATCCGCAAGATGCACTTCCTGATGCGGGCTTCCGCAGTCGCGGTTTTCCCGGGCGGCTTCGGCACGCTCGACGAGCTGTTCGAAAGCCTGACATTGATCCAGACGGGCAGGATGCGCCGGGTTCCGTTCCTGCTGTTCGGGAAGGAGTTCTGGCAGAAGATCGTCAACTGGGACGCGCTCAGCGATGCCGGTACGATCTCGCAAAGTGATATCGAGCTGTTCCGCTTCGTCGAAACCGCCGAGGAAGCGATCGAACAGATCGAGAACTGGCACCTGCCGCAAACCCGGCGAGAAGGTCTCAGCCGCTAAAGTTTTAGAGACCGCCTAAAGCGAATTTTCGTCTCTTTCGTCTAGCTGTCGGGGTGCGAACAACCAACGGCGACGAAATCTCGTGTTCATTCCTGTCTGGGTGCTTTTGATCTGCGTGGGTCTTTTTGTTGCGATCGGCATTGCAACGGAGCTGCGCGTTCGCGCTGTTAACCGGTCAGCCAAGTTGTTCCGGGCTGTCGCGGAAGGGGCCAGCGACGGTCTTGTCTTGATGGAGCGGGACTCCCGGATCATCTGGACCAACGCGGCCTATTCGGAGGTTATGGGCTACGATCATGGGGAACTGATCGGGTGCTATCCCCTTGACTACGCGCTTCCGCCCCGGCTGGCAGTCCCGCCCGAGGAAGTGCGAGCCTTCCGTTTCGATCCGGAGGAGGAACGGTTCGGCAAACTGACTCAGATGGAAAACATTCGCAAAGACGGGTCAGAATTCATTCACGAATTCAGCCATGCCGCGATACGTATCGGCGGCGATGCGAAATTCCTGCTGGTCGGGCGTGACATTACCGAGCGCGTTGCGCGCGAGAAGGCGCTGGTCGCTGCCCAGGAGCGGCTGAAGGACCAGTCGATGACCGATACTTTGACCGGGTTGTCCAACCGGTTGCTCATGCAGACCCGGCTGGACAAGCTGATCGCCGAGGGGGCCCCCTTTGCCGTGCTTCTGATTGACGTCAACAGGATGAAGCAGGTCAATGACACGTTCGGGCATCAGGCGGGCGACGCAGTTCTCTTGCATGTCGCGCGCGCGTTCAGGCTGGAAGCCGGTCCCGATTGGGTCTGCGCCCGGACCGGTGGCGACGAATTCGTTGCTCTTCTTCCCGGCGTCTCGGATCTGGACATTGCCATAGGGCAAGGTCAGCGTGTCGCCGATGCTGCGGCGCGGGCGTTCAAGTGGAAAGCTGCGACTTTGCGCGTGCGGATCAGTGTCGGTGCCGCGATCTGGGACAGGACGCATTCCTCCTCGGATGAAGTGCTTGGGCATGCCGACATCGCGCTTTACTCATCAAAGAGCGCAGGGAAAGGCCTGGTGGTTGGCTTCGACGATACCTTGCGCGAGGCCCATGCCAAGAAACTGGCGATGGAACGTGACGTGGCGACCGCGTTGCGAAACCGCGAGTTCAGCTTTCAATTTCAGCCTTTGTTCAACGTTGAAACGCGACAGGTCGAAAAATTCGAGATGCTGGTGCGTTGGAAACATGGCGAACGCGGATATGTGCCCCCCTCGGAGTTTCTGCCGCTTGTCGAACAATTGGGACTGACATCGGAGTTCGACAATTACGTCGTGTCAACGGCCGAGAGGGCATTGGAACGGCTGGACCGGGCGGGGCTCAACGACACCGGATTGTCGGTGAATCTTTCAGCCGACGTGCTGACTTCGGACGACATGACGGAATACCTGATCTGGCGCGCCGAGGAAGGGCGACTCGATCCGCGACGCATATCGCTTGAGATCCTCGAAAGCACGGCCATCAGCCTGTCGGAGGATGACGCATCGACGCGCCTGCTCGACGCCCTGAAGCGCGCAGGCTTCAAAATCTTCCTCGACGATTTCGGGATGGGTTATGCCGGGTTGGCGCATCTTGCGTTTCTTCCGACCAGCGGCCTGAAGATCGACCGGGGTCTGACATCCGTCGTCGACAGCGATCCGACCAGCCGCTCCATCGTGGTCGCCCTGATCGGCCTTGCGCGGCAACTTGGTCTCGAAGTTGTCGCCGAGGGGATAGAGAATACCGACCAGATGAACATTGTCCTCGGTGCCGGTTGCCCCGTCTTGCAGGGCTATGCCATCGCACGCCCGATGCCCTTGAAGCGGGCGATCGAATGGGCACTGAATGACTCGCAGGGCGGACAGAGAATTGCGGGCTAGCCCAGTCCGGCTTCCGCCGCGATCTCGGCGCGGGATTTCCGCGCCCGTTCCGTCGCGGATTTCAACTGACCGCAGGCGGCCATTATATCCTCTCCGCGCGGTGTACGGATGGGCGAGGCGTAGCCTGCCTTGTAGATGATGTCCGCGAACCCCTTGATGCGGCCCCAATCGGACCGCTCATAAGGGGCGCCGGGCCATTCGTTGAAGGGAATGAGGTTGATCTTGGCGGGAATGCCCTTGATCAGCTGCACCAGCCGCCTTGCGTCATCGTCGCTGTCGTTCACGCCCTTGAGCATCACGTATTCGAAAGTGATCCGCTCGGAATTCGACAGTTTCGGATAGGCCTTCAGCGCGTCGAGAAGTTCCGCAATCGGCCAGCGCTTGTTGATCGGCACCAGCTTGTCGCGCACTTCGTCCGTGGTGGCGTGAAAACTGACCGCCAGCATACAGCCGATCTCCTCGGCTGTGCGGGCGATTTCCGGGACGACACCGCTGGTCGAAAGCGTGATCCGCCGTCGCGAGAGTGCAATGCCTTCACCATCCATGGCAATCTGCATCGCGTCGCGCACGGATTCGAAGTTATAAAGCGGCTCGCCCATGCCCATCAGCACGATGTTGGACAGAAGACGCGGCCCCGCCTCGCCCGAGCCCACGCCCGGTTCGGGCCATTCGCCCAGATCGTCACGCGCGACCATGACCTGGCCGATGATTTCAGCTGCGGTCAGGTTGCGGACAAGTTTCTGCGTGCCCGTATGGCAGAAGGAACAGGTGAGCGTACAACCGACCTGACTGGAAATGCAGAGCGTGCCGCGATCTTCTTCGGGGATATAGACCGTTTCGACTTCATGGCCGCCCGCGATCCGGACCAGATACTTTCGCGTTCCGTCATCGCTGACCTGGCGGCTGACCACCTCAGGAACTTCGATCGCAAGATTTTCAGCCAGCGTTGCGCGGAAAGCCTTGGAGAGATTGGTCATCGCGTCGAATTCGCGGACCCCCCAGTGATAGACCCATTGCCAGATCTGGTTGACTCGCATCTTCGCCTGTTTTTCGGGAGTGCCGATTTCGATGAGCGCAGTGCGCAACCCTTCGCGGGTCAGACCCACGATATTCGGGCGACCATCGACGAGCGCATCCTTGCGCGGGATGGTCACTACATCTTGGGTTATCGGCGCGTTGGCAGTCATGACTCAGGCTCTTCAGGGATCAAAGGCGGCATATATGTGATCCGGTCGAAGAATCCAAAGAAAAACGCCCGCAAAGACCGATTGGTCGTGCGGGCGCGAATCGTTTCGTCAGCTCCGGGCTAGTCTCACGAGGAGCAAAGTTTCTCCGCTTCTTCGATCATGGCGGTCGCGCCCAGAAGCGAGAACGTGTCCTTCGTCTGTGTGCCCCGCGACGAGCGCGCCGTCACCGTTGCATCGGACCCGCGCTTGATCGCCGTCACGATCTTTTGATCATCGGCAGGTGTCGCGGGCCAGGCATATTCGCCTTCGGTGAAGAGTTCGAAGGTTGTGCCACCAATTTCCAGCGTCGCGGTCGAGCCGTCGGCGAAGGGATAGCCTCCGGTAAAGCTGATCTCGCCCACGATATTCTGTTCGGGCCGGTAGGTCACAAACAGTAATATGTCGCCACGGCGAACCGACACGACGTTGCCGTCACGCGTGTTGACGGTTTCCTTCGGCGCGGTGACAGCCCAGCATTCCTTTGGCTCCGCACCCTGAAATACGGCCCAATCCGTTTCCGCTGCCACGCGATTGGAATCTTCCTGTGCGACAGCCGCTGCCCCGATCCCTGAAAGCGCGATCGCCAATGTTGCCAAGATCCGTACAGTCATCAATTTGCCCTTGCCTGCCCTTGCGCCAATACGGCGCCGGAGGGATTTTCCTTGTTGTTGCGATAAGGATTACCGTATCTCGGCATTCAGAGGGAACCCCCCGGCGGCAGAAATTTGCCGCATGCACTCGGGAAGGAAATTCATGAACAAGCCTGTCACTTTTGTCGAGACCACGCGCGGTCCTTTTGTCGAATCGCGGCATTGCGGACATGCCGTCGTTGCACGGGCGAATGGTGAGATCGTCGAGGCCTGGGGCGATCCGTCAAAGATCGTGCTGCCGCGGTCTTCGGCGAAGATGCTTCAGGCTTTGCCTTTGATGGAAAGCGGAGCCGGTTCGCGACTGTCGACAGAACAGTTGGCGCTGGCCTGTGCGTCCCACAGTGGTGAGGTGCGGCATGTGGAAAAGGTTGCCAGCTGGCTGGCCGATCTCGGGCTTTCGGAGGACGCGCTGTGCTGTGGTCCACAACCTTCGCGCGACGAGGCCCTGCGCGAAGAGATGATTCGCGAAGGCCGCATGGCGGGGCGGCTTTACAACAACTGTTCCGGCAAGCACGCGGGTTTTCTGACATTGGCCCGACATCTTGGCGCGTCGCTGGACTATGTCGATCCCGATCACCCAATCCAACGGTCCGTGCGGACCGCCTTTGAGGAAAGCTGCGGCGAGGAGAGCCCGGGATTCGGGGTCGATGGGTGTTCCGCTCCCAATTTCGCGGCCAGCCTGTCCGGCATTGCTGTGGCAATGGCGCGTTTCGCCTCTGCCGGAAACGGGAGCGGTGTGCGGGACAGCGCGATGGCGCGCTTGCGGGACGCCATGATCGCCTTTCCCGAGCTGGTCTCCGGCAAGGGGCGTTCCTGCGCCGCATTCATGGAGGCAGCCAACGGTGCCGCGGCCGTGAAGACCGGTGCGGAAGGGTTCTTCGTGGCGATCCTTCCACAGCAACAGCTTGGCATCGCCCTTAAGATCGACGATGGGGCGACCCGTGCCTCCGAGGCGGCGATGGCGGCGCTTCTGGTCCGGTATGGCGTTGTCGAAGCTGCGGACCCGCGCGTCGCAGTTTTCCTTGCTCCGTCGATCCGGAACTGGGACGGGCTTGAGGTCGGAACGATCCGTGCCGCACCGGCGCTTCTATAGGTGGCCGGTTAGGGCGATTGCCCTCCCTGATCACTCGGGATAAACGCCCGACAAGTGAACTTAGGGGGCAGCCATGTCGAACGCACAACTCGAAGCCGCAATCGAAGCCGCATGGGACGAGCGCGATCAGATCACGCCTTCGACGACGGGCGAGACCCGCGAAGCGATCGAGGACACTCTTGAGGCGCTGGATAGCGGTGCGCTGCGCGTGGCCGAGCGGCGCGAGAACGGCGACTGGCATGTGAACCAGTGGGCCAAGAAGGCTGTTCTTCTGGGGTTTCGGCTGAAAGATATGGAGATGCAGGACGGCAGTCCCCAGGGCGGTGCCTGGTGGGACAAGGTCGACAGCAAGTGGAAGGACTGGGGCGAGAATCGCTGGAAAGATGCTGGCTTCCGGGCCGTTCCGAACTGCGTCGTCCGCAAATCTGCCTATGTCGCTCCCGGCGTGGTCTTGATGCCATCATTCGTAAACCTCGGTGCCTATGTCGACAGTGGTACGATGGTGGATACATGGGCGACCGTGGGGTCTTGCGCCCAGATCGGCAAGAATGTGCATCTGTCAGGCGGCGTCGGGATCGGCGGCGTTTTGGAGCCGATGCAGGCCGGACCGACGATCATTGAAGACAACTGCTTTATCGGCGCACGGTCGGAAGTGGTGGAAGGCGTCATTGTGCGCGAAGGATCGGTTCTGGGGATGGGAGTCTTCATCGGGCAGTCCACCAAGATCGTGGACCGGGCGACGGGCGAGGTCAGCTATGGCGAGGTGCCGCCCTACTCGGTGGTTGTATCCGGCTCGCTTCCATCGAGCGGTGGTGTGAACCTCTACTGCGCCGTGATCGTGAAGCGCGTGGATGAAAAGACCCGCTCGAAGACCGGAATTAACGAGTTGTTGCGCGACTGAAGCCCTGGCGCGCAATTCGCGCCATGATCAACCGGCTGCGGCCTTGAGGATTCCTCCCTAAAAACGCAGCCGCGCCCCGATTTCGCCTTTGGGTTGAAATAGGGTTAATCCCATGTTTACGAGTACAGCGGAAGTATTCCGCACACGGCAATCCGTTCAGGATTTGCTTGAAGTCGTGCGCCTGCACCGTGACGCGGTGTACCGTCTTGGGATGACCCCTGCGGATCGTTCGGAGATCGAGGCAATTGTGTTGAATTCCTGCGTCATTCCGGATGATCATCCGCGTGCCTATACCGCGATCCTGAAGGCCGCCGCCATGCCGGACGAGGACTTCAATGCCTTTGTGGCGGCAACCGCGATTCTGATTGCAGACCGGCTTCAGTTCGGAGGCGGTGAAGACAATCTCTACTGGAATTTCGATGCCTTTCGGGATCACTACCGCCTGTCCGACCCGCCGGTGCGGGCCGCGCTGATGAACGGGTTCCGAACCGCGCACCGTGCCGGGAGGGTCCATCTTCGAGACGAACCCGACCCCGTGACCTGCCTGACGAGATCCAAACTCGATGTGATGCACATGCTGGATGCGACGCAACCGAATCCGCTTCTGGAGGCCATCGCGATGGATGCGACTGCGAAAGTCGCGGGTCAGCTGTGGCGGCACGCTTCGGAACGGGAATCTACCTGGTCCAATCGTGTCGGCTTTCGTTATCTTTACGAGCGGCCCGCCACGATGTCGCCCGACCAGCCGGAAACGACAAAGCTCATCCCCTGGTCTTGAGAGTGGACTTCGCGCACCAAAACGCCTAGGCCGCGCCCATGTCAAAAGACAAGACCCCACAGGTTTTCACCTTGCTGGTGCAAGTCGGACGCGGCCCGAATGACGGATTGCCGGACGGTGCAACCGGAGCGGCGCTTTTGTGCTATGCCGCCGGGCGGGACGAGGCTGAAGCGGTGCGGGAAACTGTCCAGGTTCTGAAATCCGCAGAACTGGTGCCGCTCGATGTGACCGGCTACGGGACCCTCAGGGACCGCGAGGCGGAAGGGCATGAAATCGGCGAGGATGACAAGGCTCTGATGCAGCGGGCGCTCGACGAAAATGCGGTGATCGTCGCCGAAAGCACCGTTCTGACGGAGGCGGATGAATGAGCGCGATTTTCCTGGATCTCGATGGCACGCTGATGGATTCCGAACCTGGGATCATCGCCTCGCTCAAATCCACTCTGACCCAGGTCGGGCGGGGGGATCTTGCTGCCACGGATCTGAGATGGATGATCGGCCCGCCCTTCATCGACAGTTTCACTAAGGCCGGTCTCGCCGATCCGCACGTCGCGATCGACGCTTACCGCGATATTTACAACGCGGGCGGCATGTTCGAAGCCGAGGTTTATGATGGTGTCTTCGCGATGCTGGAGGAACTCGATACGGCTGGGCACCGTCTTTATCTGGCCACGGCAAAGCCCTGGGAAGCGGCGGTGAAGATTACCGCGCATTTTGGGATTGCAACCTACATGGCGCAGGAGTTTGGCCCCGAACTTGACGGAACTCGTAATTGGAAAGGCGACCTCCTGTCCTATGCAATGGAGAAAACCGGGGAACGCGCCGAAGACTCCGTCATGGTCGGTGACCGGCATCACGATTTCGCGGCTGCGGCCTCGGTCGGGATGAAATGCGTTGCCGTCCGCTGGGGATACGGAACGCAGGAGGAATGGAAGATGGCGGACCGGATCATCGACCACCCGTCCCAACTTGCAGGCGCAATCGCGATGCTGGGGCTTTAGGCGACGAGCAGGCGCGCCTCGAAGCGGCGCAAGGCCGGGCGTGCCGATGGCCCATAGCCTTCACCCGTCGCAGGATCCAGGTCGGGAAAGATCGCTTTCAGTTCCGCGACCATATCCTGTTCGAAACTGCCGGTTGTTTGCGGGCCGGGAAGGAAGCTTTCGCTGAGAAGCCCGTTCGACCAGACGACCTGATGCCGGTCGAACAACAGATGCACGTATTCTACCATGCCGCCGCAAACCTGCCGGATCGCTCGACCGTCAATCAGGTCCTTGGCGGCGATCAACACCTCGCTCGACCCGAAGAGCAGTTCGGCATGGCTGTTGCGCACCAATACCCGGTGAAGCGGCGAAACCGAGAGGGTCCTGTGTTCGCCCAACGTGTTCGCCGCGATCTGCACCGGCGCCATTTTCCCTTCCGCCGGGACAACGCGGCGCCCGATCCAGCGGATCGCCTGCAGGCCGTCGTCACGCGTGCGAACCATGTCGCCGACATTCAGGCGTTCTACTGGGATATCTCCGCGATCCGTGCGGATCATCGTGCCAGCGACAAAACATGGCACGGTATCGATTATGATGAAGCCGACCGCGGTGTCACCGGTTGTCGATCCGATCTCGTAGGTGAAGGCCACGTCCTCGGACACGTCATTGCCAACCATCGTCAGCGTGCCATCGGCATTCAGCGTCACGGTCTGGCCGGTGGTCAGCACCACGCTGTCGCCCGGAACGACGGGCTGATCGTTGATATGCGTGATGAAGACAGCGCCGCCGGTCAGGTTCAGGTCATTGGCCATGACGTCGACCGTGCGACTGGTGCCGGGGCGTAGCAGGTATTCGTCGGTATTGGCGATCAGATCGCCCTGCACGCTGTCGGCGGCAATAAGGAGATTCGAGTCGTACTGGTTG
Organism: Silicimonas sp.; assembly: GCA_050299835.1. Taxonomy (GTDB): domain Bacteria; phylum Pseudomonadota; class Alphaproteobacteria; order Rhodobacterales; family Rhodobacteraceae; genus JAJDOD01. Next base: position 235,661 of record JBNKWP010000003.1, on the reverse strand, counting down.
TCTGACACATCCGCGACGCCGATTTTCAGCGTTTGCTCGACGCCGGGTGTGACCGGAATGACGACCGACATGGAGACGGTGAAGCCGTCCATCTCGGTGTTGTAGGTATCATTGACGTTGCTGTTGAACAGGTTGACGCCGCCGGACTGGTTGATGTTGCCGACGCTGGAGACGCCATTCCCCGCCGCCAGTGGTACGTTTGTTCCATCGATCCAGACGCCGACCAGGTCGTTGTAAATCGACCCGGCGTATTCCGGGTACTCCTCGGAGGAGAAGACAAACTCCAACGTTATGTATTCCACGCCGGGGTCGGGAATGAAGGACACCTCAAGATAGGAGGCATCAAAAGTACCTCGACCGGCCAGCGTGTCGAAATCCGTGTCTCCGTTCGGGCCTGAGTTGGGTGTCGTGGTGTTAGGATCGGCATTCGGGTTGCTGGGATTTCCACCGCGGGTAAAGGCCTGCGCCTCGCCGGTGGACAGGATCACACCTGTATCGCTGGGCACGACACCAGGCGAGATCGTGTCGCCGTCAGAGTAGATCGCGGAGGCATCGGGATCGCCGGTATAGCTGGCACCGGTCACGGTCACGCCGTCACCGAAGATGGTCTGCGCCATCTGTAACGCACTGGCGCTTGTGTTATAAGTCAGCTCGGGCATGCCCGCCTCACGACAAACGAGGCAGGGCAAGCCCCCGGCGCACCGGACGCGATTGCCTTCGACTGTTCGGGTACGACCGGAGTTTTCTCGCGTCTCGTACCTGCTGACCCTGCCTCGGGTTTATTTTGGCAAACATTGAATCACAGCTCGGGTCGAGTGAAGTCCCCGGTCCGTCGCTTGTCGCCAAGGGTGGTCTTCACGCCACAGGGCGTTGCAGCCGGATCAGGTCCGCGCTAGCCAGTAGCATGACCGTCGATCCTGTAGACCTGACCGCGAAGTTGGTCCGCTGCCCCTCTGTGACGCCCGAGGAAGGTGGTGCCATTGAACTTCTGCAAACCGTTCTGACGGGGGCGGGGTTCGACTGCTTTCGCGCGGACCGGGGCGGCATCGCCAATTTGGTTGCCCGATGGGGCGACAAGGGGCACCAACGCACATTCGGGTTCAACGGACACACCGATGTGGTGCCTGTCGGCGACGCGACCGCCTGGACCCGACCGCCTTTCGGGGCCGAGATCAAGGATGGCTGGCTCTACGGTCGGGGCGCGACCGATATGAAAAGCGGTGTGGCCGCATTCGTTGCCGCTGCCGTAGACTTGGTGACCGAGGCGCCGCCCGATGGTGCGATCCTGATTACGGTCACCGGAGACGAGGAGGCCGATGCAACCGATGGCACGACCGCGATCCTCGACTGGATGGCGGAGAGCGGCGAAGCGATGAGCGCTTGCCTGGTGGGCGAGCCAACCAGCCCCGAGACGCTGGGCGACGCGATAAAGATCGGGCGGCGCGGTTCCATGACCGTCTGGTTCACCGCGACCGGGGTGCAGGGGCATTCTGCCTATCCCCACCGCGCGAAGAACCCGGTTCCGGCACTGGCACGGCTGATTGACCGGTTGGCTTCGCACGAACTGGACAGCGGCACCGATCATTTTGACGCCTCGACGCTTGCCGTGACCACGTTCGACACCGGCAACCCGGCGACAAATGTCATCCCCGCGACGTGCAGCGCCACAGTCAACATCCGCTTCAACGACAGCCATAGCTCCGACAGCCTGACACGCTGGATCGAAACCGAAGCCGAAGCCGTCTCTGCCGACTTCGGGATGGCGATCGACACTCGCATCAAGGTGTCCGGCGAAAGCTTCCTGACCCCGCCCGGCCCGTTGTCGGAGTTGGTGGCCGCCGCGGTCAAGGCGGAGACCAACCGCGACCCGGAACTGTCCACGTCGGGCGGAACCTCGGACGCGCGATTCATCAAGGATCACTGCCCAGTCGTGGAATTCGGCCTTGTCGGCAAGACGATGCACCAGGTGGACGAACGGGTGGAGGTGGCGGACATCCCGCGCCTCAAGGCGATCTACCGCCGCATTCTGGAAGGCTATTTCGGATGATCCGCCGCGCCGTTCCCGATGATATGTCGGATGTGTTCCAGATCCGCCGCACCGTGTTCATCGAAGGGCAGAACGTGCCCGAGCATGAGGAAATGGACGACAAGGATGACGAGGCGATCCACCTGATCGCCTTCCATGACGGGGCAGCGGTAGGCACCGCACGGTTGCTGCTTCTGGGCGACACGGGAAAGATCGGGCGCGTTGCGGTCCTTGCCGGGCTGAGAGGCACGGGAATTGGCAAGCGGCTCATGCTGTTTGCGCTGGACGAGTTGCGGGCCGAAGGCATGACGACCGCCAAGTTGGCCGCACAATTGCATGCCATCGGGTTCTATGAGGCGCTGGGGTTCGAGGCCTATGGTCCCGAGTTCCTCGATGCGGGCATCCCCCATCGCGACATGAAACGAGCGCTGTGAGGCGACGGACGCTCATTGTCATGGTGAAGGAGCCGCGTCCGGGGCGCGTGAAGACCCGACTGGGCCGCGATATCGGTATGACAGGCGCCGCATGGTGGTATCGGCATCAGACGCGGCGGTTGCTGCGCCGGTTGCGCGACCCGCGGTGGACTATCCTGCTTGCGGTCGCCCCGGACCGGGAGGGGCTTACAAGCCGGGTTTGGCCCGAAGACCTCCCGCGATTGCCGCAAGGGCCGGGCCATCTTGGTGACAGGATGGCACGAATGCTGCGCAGCACATCCGGTCCGACCGTTCTGATCGGCTCCGATGTTCCGGGGGTCCGAACCGAACATATCGCCCAGGCCTTTCGCGCCTTGGGCCGGTCCCCCAGCGTGATCGGTCCGGCACCCGATGGTGGCTTCTGGCTTGTCGGGCTTCGTCATCCACAACGCAGCGACGTCGCGCTGTTTTGCAATGTGCGCTGGTCCCATCCTGACACCCTGGCCGATACCCTGCCAACCTTGCCGCAGCCGGTGGGATACGTGCAGACCCTTGCCGATGTGGATGATGCGGGCGACCTCTGATCAGATGTCACGTGACCTCGTATCCGCAGCATGATACCGCGAAAACATGACCAAACTCCCCTCGAAACAGGACATTCTCGACTGGATCGCCGAAAACCCGGCCCTGACCGCCAAGCGTGACATCGCCAAGGCGTTCGGGATCAAGGGGGCGGATCGGATCGATCTGAAACGCATTCTTAAGGAGCTTGAGGAAGACGGCCATCTTGAGAAGCGCCGCAAGACTTATCGCGATCCCGACAAGTTGCCGCCTGTTTCAGTTTTGCAGGTCAGCGCGCCGTCCGAGGACGGCGATCTTTATGCCAAGCCGCTGGAATGGCAGGGAGAGGGACCGGAGCCGAAGGTGATCCTTGTCCTTCGCGCCGCCGATCCTGCCTTGGGAGCAGGCGACCGCATTCTGGCGCGGATGCAGGCGGTCAAAGGCGAAGATCACCAATATGAGGGCCGGTTGATCCGGCGCATCGGGACTAATCCGAGAAAGGTCCTCGGCGTGTTTCGCAAGGCGACCGAGGGCGGGCGTATCGTGCCGGTCGACAAGGGTGTCTCGCGCGAATGGCGCGTTACGGCCGATGCCACGCACGGTGCCAAGGACGGAGAACTGGTCGAGGCCGAGCAGGCCGGTCCGAAGGACAGCATGGGGCTTCCCCGCGCCCGGATCGTGACACGGCTTGGAGATCCGTCTCAGCCGAAGGCGGTTTCGCTCATCGCCATCCACCAGCATGGGCTGCGCGACGACTTTCCCGACGAGGTGATTGCCCAGGCGGATGCGATGACACCTGCCGGGCCGGAGGGGCGGGAGGATCTCACTGAGATGCCGCTTGTCACCATCGACCCGTCGGACGCGCGCGACCACGATGATGCGATCTTTGCCGAGCCGGACCCGGACAAGAAGAACGAAGGCGGCTTCATCCTTTGGGTCGCCATCGCGGATGTCGCCCATTACGTGACCCCCGGATCGGCGTTGGATCGTGAGGCGTGGGAACGGGGCAACTCCACCTATTTCCCGGATAGGGTCGTGCCGATGTTGCCCGATCGGCTCTCGGGCGACCTGTGTTCGCTGCACGAGGGTGTGCCGCGCGCCTGTGTGGTCGCGCGCATTGTCATCGACAAGTCGGGCGAAATGCTGGGGCACAGGTTCCTGCGCGGTTTGATGAAATCGCCGGCCTCGCTCAACTATGAGGAAGTGCAGGCTGCCATCGACGGGGTAGCGAATGAGAAGACGGAACCACTTCTGGAGTTGGTGCTGAAGCCGCTTTACGCCGCCTACGCGGCGCTGACGAAAGCCCGGAACCGGCGCGAACCTCTCGACCTCGATCTGCCGGAACGGAAGATTGTTCTGGATGACAAGGGGCGCGTGCGGTCGGTGGCGTTCCGCGAGCGGCTGGATGCTCACCGGCTGATCGAGGAGTTCATGGTGCTGGCCAATGTCGCGGCTGCGGAAACGCTGATCGCGAAGAAGTCGCCGCTATTGTTCCGGGTGCATGAAGAACCCAGTCCCGAAAAGCTGGACGGTCTGCGCGAGACGGCAGAATCTGCGGGTCTGACACTTGCCAAGGGGCAGGTGCTGAAGACGTCACAGCTCAATCGATTGCTGCATCAGGCCGAGGACACCGACTATCAGGAAGCGGTGAACATCGCGGTATTGCGGTCGATGACCCAGGCTTATTACGGGCCACAGAATTTCGGACATTTCGGACTGGCCCTGAAAGCCTATGCTCACTTCACCTCGCCCATCCGCCGCTATTCGGATCTTGTCGTTCACCGCGCCTTGATTGCCGCGCATGGCTGGGGCGATGACGGGCTGACGGTGGAGGAAATCGAGCGACTGGCCAGCACGGGTGAGCAGATCTCCATGACCGAGCGGCGGTCGATGGAGGCGGAGCGGGATACCACGGACCGGTATCTCGCGGCCTATTTGTCAGATCGCGTGGGTACGGAACTGGCAGGTCGAATCTCGGGCGTTCAACGGTTCGGAGCTTTCGTCCGGCTCGATGAAACCGGGGCCGACGGGCTGTTGCCGATCCGGGAGATCGGGCGCGAGTATTTCCACTATGACAGGGACGAACAGACGCTGACCGGTTCGGATACAGGCACGACCATCGGCATCGGCCAGCGCGTGCTTGTGCGTCTGACCGAAGCGGTCCCGGTGACCGGCGGATTGATGCTGGAATTGCTGGAACTGGACGGCGCAACATTGCCGCGCGGGCCGTCAAAGGCGCGCCGGGGCGGTCCGAAGCGCAAGCTTGTGCGCTCGAAAAAAAAGGCGGCCAAGGCGAAAAAGAAGGTTGCCCGCAAACGCTGAGAAGCGTGGCTTTGCCGACCTCGGACTGGCCACTTCTCGCACGGAACGAATCCGGCTAGGCTTTGGAAAAACAAAGAGCAGGTCCATTTCATGCGTGTCGTCTACAGTGCAGCGCTTTGCCTGTGTCTGTCCGGTTTCGCCCTTGCCGCGCCGGAGCAAAGCATACCGCCCAAGCAACGCCCCGCGAAGATGGTCAAGCAGGAGAGTGCCATGCTGGTGCAATCGACCTCCAACATCGCATTTCAACGCTGGATAGACGGGTTTCGGGGACGGGCGCGGGAAGCAGGGATCCGGGACAGCGTATTCGACGCGGCTTTTCAGGGCATTCGTTACAATGCGGATGTGATCGAGCGGGATCGCAACCAGTCCGAGTTCACCAAGCAGATCTGGGATTATCTGGACAGCGCGGCATCTGAGACACGGGTGCGGAACGGGCGGGAGGCGTTGGCGAAGCATCGGGATCTGCTGGGCGAGATCGAGGCTCGTTATGGCGTTGAGGCCGAGGTGGTCGCCGCGATCTGGGGACTGGAAAGTGCCTATGGGACATTCCGGGGCAGCGAGAATATCGTTGAGTCGCTGGCAACGCTGGCATTCGACGGGCGGCGCGGCCGATTCTTCGAAGGTCAATTGGTCGCGGCACTGGAGATCATCCAGGCGGGAGATGTTCACCCGTCGCGCATGACCGGAAGCTGGGCGGGGGCCATGGGACACACCCAATTCATCCCGTCATCGTACCTTTCCTACGCCGTCGATTTTCGCGGTGATGGCAAGCGCGATATCTGGTCGGACGACCCGACCGATGCGCTGGCCTCGACTGCGGCGTATCTGAAGAAATTCGGCTGGCAGAAAGGTCAGCCCTGGGGTGTGGAGGTCGTGTTGCCGCGCGATTTCGACTATACCCAGAGCGGAGAACGGGTGAAAAAGAGCCCCGACCAATGGGCGGCGATGGGCGTAAGGGATACCCGTGGGGGCAAAGTGCCAAATCACGGAGAAGCCTCGATCCTGCTGCCCGCTGGTGCGCAGGGTGCGGCCTTCATGATCTTCAACAATTTCCACGTCATCGAGCGCTATAACACGGCCGACGCCTATGTGATCGGTGTGGGTCATCTGTCAGACCGGATTGGTGGTGCAGGTCCGTTTCAGGCAAGTTGGCCGCGGGACGACCGGAATCTGCGCTTTGTCGAAAAGCAGGAAATGCAGCGCCTTCTGACCGCGCAGGGCTTCAACACAGACGGCGTGGACGGGATCATCGGGCCGAATACGATCCAGGCCATCCGGCGGTTCCAATCGACGCAGGGCATGGTGCCGGATGGCTATGCCAGCTATGAGATTCTGCGTCGGCTCAGATAATCGCCAGCGCGATCATCAGACAACCTGCCTGTCCGACGAAATAGGACAGGCTGCGCGGGCCGGGGATCGCGATCATATAGCCGATCGGATAGGCGATGCGGGCCAGGACGAAAAGCATCGCTCCGTTCTGCGCGAGACCCATATCGGAGCCGTCGACGATCAGAGACAGCAGCGCGAGCGGAAGGAAGATCAGCATGTTTTCCTTCATGTTTTCATGCGCTTTCCGCGCCCGTTCGGCCACGACGGGTCGTGGAGGCTGATTGTCACGTCCTCCGAGATGGTTTCTCAACCCCTCGGTCGGAAGGTACAGCACCGCCGGCAGGAAAACCGACGCCAGATAGACGACGAGCGAGGCGAGTATCCAGAAAACCATTTCCATCTCCATGATTGATTTCACAATCGGGCTATGGCGTACTGGGAATTAAATCAATTCCCTGGGAGGGAATGGCGATGAGTGCATTTGGACAAGCCCTGAAACACCTTCGTGCCGAACTGGGTATGGCGCAGAGCGATTTGGCGGGGGCCGTTGGTTCGACGCAACGATATATTTCCTTTCTTGAAACGGGCCGTTCGTCGCCCAGTGCCGAGATGGTGCGACGGCTGGCGACCGATCTGAACCTGAACGCAGGGCAGCGGGCGGCGCTGTTCGAGGCGTCAGGGATGAAAAATCCGTACAAGACCCGCTCCTTTTCTTCGCTCGAGGTCTCCGCTGCTCTCGACATGATCGAGACCCATGTCCTGTCGAATTGGCACTTCCCCGCCTTCGTTCTGGATGAAGAGTGGAACCTGCTTCGTACCAACGCGCCAGCGGAGACCATGTTGGCCGCGTTGACCGATGGGACGGAGCGGAACTTGTTCCGGTTGTTCCTGTCCGAGCGGTTCCGCGCCCTGGTCGGCAACTGGGAGCTTGCCAGCGCCGCGGTGTATTTCCGGTTGCAGGCGGGGGCGGCACGTTCATCTTTCCTGCGGGGGGTGCTTCGGGACGTGCGGGAACAGGGCGTGTTCGACGACATGTGGGCGCGGTTGGGGGAGGAAGAGATCCCGATCTTCGTGCCGATTGAATGGGTGCTGCCGAATGGCGTGCGGCTCAGGACGTCTTCGCTCTTGGGCAAGCTCGCCACTGTGCATGACGCATTGGTCGAAGGGTTCGAGATCGAGTTGATGGTGCCGATGGACGCGGAGACGGACGCGGTTTTGCGGGCGATGTTCGGCGTTCAGGGTTCGTAACGCCAGCACCCCTGATAGTGGTCATTCACCACACCCACGGCCTGCAGGTAGGCGTAGATGATCGTGGGACCGACGAAGCTCATTCCGCGTTTCTTCAGGTCTTTCGAGATCGTCTGAGCCAGCGGAGTGACCGCAGGAATATCGGCCTTTGTCTTCCAGTGGTTGCGGATGGGTTCCCCGTCCACATGGCCCCAGAGCCAGTCGGAGAAACTGCCATATTCCCTCTGCATGTCGATGAAGATCCGGGCATTCGTGCGGGTGCCCGGCACTTTCTGGCGGTGGCGCACGATGGCGGGGTTTTGCAGGGCGTCCGCCAGTTCGTCATCGGTCATGGCGGCGACACGCGCGACGTCGAAATTGTGGAAGACGTCGCGGTAACCTTCGCGCTTGTTCAGAATGGTTTCCCAGGACAGACCGGCGTGAGCCCCTTCGAGGATCAGCATCTCGAAGAGGTCGTGGTCGTCGTGGACAGGCACCCCCCATTCGGTGTCGTGGTAGTGGGCGTAAAGTTCTGTATGCGATCCGAAACAGCGAGGTTTATCGTCGATGGGCTCTGGCATGGGCGGACCCTAGCCGAGGTCCCGGCCCGGGGTAAGGCCGTGTGCGCTGTCTGCTGACAGGCTGCTGACGCCGCGCCCGGCGGATCGCGCCGGGCACCAAGATCGGTACGCAGCTATTGGGCGCGTTCGATATCCGTGAAAGCCTTGAGACGGCTCGCCTGGGTTGCCTTGCGAGGTCGTTTCTGCAGCTCCTGCGTCTGCGGACGCGGCATAACGTCGGCGTCGATACGCGCGAATTCCTGGCTCTTGCGGGCCGGGTCGCGTGTTTTTTGCTGATCGAGAACGTGTCTGGTCATGTTGGTCCTCCCAAATGCATACTAGCATATCCGGTGGCATTCCGCATCTTTGGCCGGTCTACATCCGGTCTTCAGCTTCCGTGACGTCGATGCCCAGAAGCTCCAGACCGTTTTCCAGATATTCCGGCAGGTCGGGGATCCCGGAGAGATACATTTCCGTCGGCGCGCTGGCCTCCGCTTCGGCATCAGCCTTGGCCTTGGCCAGATCCTCGGGCGGGTAACTGTCCCGCCCGACCCACATCAGCGCGACGAGACTGGACTTTTCGTCGTAGTTCAGGCCCGAGATATATTCGCTGAGATGCTTGCTGTCGGGGCCGTATTCGCGGGCCAGAAAGATCACGCGGACAATCTTCGCATTCGAGATATCGAGCATGCGTTTGCTCCTTTCACGCCGGACCTTAGAGAACAGACTTGGGGATCTCCTTGCGCTGGGTCAAGTTTCACGTCCGCCGCGTTTCGCAATTTCGTCCCCCACGCCTCAGACATCGGTGCGCGTGAGACCGGAGGCGACGGTGAGGTGTTTTTCCCCCTCTCCCTCGGCCCCGGTCCCAAGAGAGACGGCCTTGATCAGGGGCGGGGTGCCCGGTGTCAGCTTGTGGCGCAGTAAGGCCATGGGGTGGGTGCGAAGCGTCAGGCGCATGGCAACGTAGTCTTCGACCACATGTTCCCCTTCGGTCATCTGCGGCAGATGGGCTGCCGGTTCCACGATCCCCTCGCCGTCGAGGTCAGCGGCGAAGAGAGGCAGCGGCTTGTCGGACATGAGCGCGGTGGCGGCCCAAAGCGCGTCGCGGCGGGTGACGTCGAGGCTGGAGAAGACATCCGCTTCTGCCAGTACCCGCAGCAGGCGGGGCTCGATCCCGGCGCGGCGCCAGACGTCCTCAACCGAGAGGTAGCCGTTGCCGCGTGCGGCGGCGATCCAGGTCGCCTCTTCTTCACGCATCGACTTGATTTGTCGGAAGCCGAGGCGAAGTGCGAGGCCGCCATGCCCGTCGGGTTCCATGATGTTGTCCCAGGTGGAGGCGTTGATGTCGGGGGGGCGGATTTCGACCCCGTGCTCGCGGGCATCGCGGACGATCTGGGCCGGGGCGTAGAAACCCATGGGCTGGGAGTTGAGGAGCGCACAGGCGAAGATGCCGGGGTGGTGGCATTTGAGCCAGCTCGACGCATAGACGAGGAGCGCGAAACTGGCGGCGTGGCTTTCGGGGAAACCGTAGGAGCCGAAGCCTTCGATCTGGGCGAAGCAGCGCTCGGCGAAGTCGTCGTCATAGCCGTTTTCGCGCATGCCCCTCAGGAAGCGGTTGCGGAATTCCGAGACCGACCCGTGTTTCTTGAAGGTGGCCAGCGAGCGTCTCAACCGGTCGGCCTCCTCCGCTGTGAAGCCCGCGCCGACGATGGCGATCTGCATGGCCTGTTCCTGGAAGAGCGGCACGCCAAGGGTCTTGCCCAGCACCTTGCCCAACTCGTCTGAGGGGAATTCTACCTTTTCTTCTCCGTTCCTGCGACGGATGAAGGGATGCACCATATCGCCCTGGATCGGGCCGGGGCGGATGATAGCGGTCTCGATCACAAGGTCGTAGAAGGTGCGGGGCTTCATGCGCGGCAGAAAGTTCATCTGGGCGCGGCTTTCGACCTGGAAGACGCCTAAGGAGTCGGCCTTGCAGAGCATGTCGTAGACCCGTGGGTCCTCGGGAGGGAGGGTCGCCAGCGTATAGTCGGTGCGGTGGTGCGTGCGGATCAGGTCGAAGGCCTTGCGGATGCAGGAGAGCATGCCCAAGGCCAGCACATCGACCTTGAGGATGCCGAGGGCGTCGATGTCGTCCTTGTCCCAGCAGATGACGGTGCGGTCCTCCATCGTGGCGTTCTCGATGGGGACAAGCTCGTCGAGCCGACCTTCGGTGATGACGAAGCCGCCGACATGCTGGGAGAGGTGTCTCGGGAAGCCCTGGATTTCGAAGATCAGCTTCAGCGTTATCGAAAGGCGCTTGTCAGTCGGGTCGAGCCCGATCTCGCGGAGTTGGCTTTCGGCCATGCCGGAGGTGTCGAAGAAGCCCCAGAGCTGGGAGGAGATGGCGCCGATGGTGTCTTCGGTCAGCCCCATGGCGCGGCCGACCTCCCGGATGGCGCGTTTGCCGCGATAGTGGACCACGGTGGCGCAAAGCCCGGCGCGGTGGCGGCCGTAGCGTTGATAGATATGCTGTATGACCTCTTCGCGGCGTTCGTGTTCGAAATCGACGTCGATGTCCGGAGGCTCGTCGCGGGCCTCGGAGACGAAGCGTTCAAAGACCATGGTGCCGACCTCCGGGCTGACACTGGTCACACCAAGGCAGTAGCAGACCACCGAATTGGCGGCCGAGCCGCGCCCCTGGCAGAGGATGCCGCGTTCCTGGGCGAAGGCGACCACGTCGCGGACGGTAAGAAAGTAGGGCTCATATTTGAGCTTGGCGATCAGGGTCAGTTCATGGGCGAGCAGCTTCTTCACCTTCTCGGGCGCGCCCGAGGGATAGCGCCAGTGGAGGCCTTCGAAGGCGAGGCGCCTGAGGCGCTCTTCCGCCGTTTCGTTTTCCGCGATCTCGGAAGGGTATTCGTAGCGCAACTCGTCGAGCCGGAAGGAGAGTGTCCGGGCGAGCGCGGCGGCACGGTCGACGGCGTCTTCGTGGCGGCCGAGCAGGCGGCGCATCTCGGCTTCCGACCGCAGGCGCTGTTCGGCATTGGCAAGGGCCGCGCGGCCGAGTTCGCCGACCTTTACACCGGTGCGGATGGCGGTCAGCACGTCGGCGAGCTTGCGACGGGAGCCGTGATGCATCAGGGGCGTGGCGCTGGCGATTGTGGGGATGCCCAGGCTTTTCGCCAGACCGGCGAGCCAGTCGAAGCGGCTCTCGTCCTGCCCGTCATATTTCGGAGCGAGGATCAGGTGACAGTCGTCAGCAAAGCGGCGCGTCAGCCGGTCTGCCTGTGTTTGCCATTCGCCCGCGCCGCCCTTCGACGTTTTTGCCCGTGGCGGGTGGATCAGCAGCGCCATGTCGCCGCCGAATTCGAGGAGGTCGTCGAGGGAGAGGAGGCAGGACCCTTTCTCGGTCCTGAGCCGCCCGCGCGAGATCAGGCGGCAGAGGTTGCCCCAACCCTTACGGGTCTTCGGAAGCGTGGTGACGGAAAAGCCGGTGTCGAGCACGATCCGCGCGGCGGGCAGCAGGCGGGGGACGTTCATGATCGCGGCGGAGGCGTCGTCATCGGGCAGGGGCGGGGGCTGAACCCGCGTCTCGAAACCGGCGACGGGAGCATGCGTATTTCTGAAAAGGTGAAATGCATTTCCGCCCGGATAGCGTTCATCCGGAACGGGCTTCGGGACCCAGGGGGCGGGCGGGCCGATGAGTTCGGAGGTCCGGCGTTCCTTCACCTGTCGGGCAATCTCGCGGACGCGAGCATGGGCGCGCACGATCCCGGCCACCGAATTTTCATCTGCAATCGCAAGCGCCTCGATCCCGAGGAGCGCGGCGCGGTCGATATATTCCTCCGCATGGCTGGCGCCGGTGAGGAAGGTGAAGTTCGAGGTGACGGACAGTTCCGCGAAGCTCATGGGCGATTCTCGCCCGATTTGCGCGAATATAAGAGAATCCGTGTCATCCTGACATGATATTCATGTTTTGTTCCTGCATCCAGCATGACTTCAACAGACCGTTCACGCGCTGCGCCCCCGGTTTCACGCTGCGCTCACGCAGGCCCTTGTCGGCCCGTTGACCAAGCGTCAGGGAAACGCGAACCTCTTCATGGCTGCAACGGAAGCTGCAGTGCTTTGAGAGAAACGCTTTTCAGCCCGTCGGTCGGCTGGTTCCATTTCGATCCGTCACGGTTGATCGACAAAAATTACGAGTACGGCGTGTATCGCCGCATGAGTGAGTGAGACGAGTAGGGTGGGTAAACGTTGCGTTCGCGGGGCCGGGAAACGATCCAATCCCATGTCCCACAGTGACCCGGCTTCGCGGGCGCATCCTGTCAGTAGTTCTGTTCGCAGATACCGTCGCGGTAGCAGGACAGAACCCGGCTTTCGCCGTCTTCATCCCACAGAACCTGATCGCCGCCGCAGGGGCCGAGCCTGAGAGACAGCCGGTCCTCGGCTGATCTGATGGCCATGATGAGCTGGCCTTCGAGACCCTCGGGGGCCGGACACCACGGGCCGAGGCAATTCATTTCGACAATCACCTCCCGGTCGAACGACACGTTGAACCCCGATGGAGTCAGGCCCTGCCCTTCGATCCGCGCGCGGGTTTCGGTCGGAACCTCGGAGCCCTTGACCGGCAGGTTCGGGGTTTCAAGGAAGAAGACACGGCCCTTGACGACATAGAAGGCGTCTTCCGCATCGCGCGCCTGTTCGAAGAGGCGGACCGCGTCGGGGCGCAGGCAGGACAGCGCCTGTGCCGTGGTGGCCAAGAGGGTCAGCGAGAGGGCGAGGAATGCGATGCGTGTCATGGCCAACAGGATAGCGCCATTGCGGCTTAAAGCCAGGAGCGACGGGTCGAGGCGAGGATGAGCAGGCCGCCGGTGATGGCCCAGTTCTTGACGAAGATCGACATCTGCCAGAGGTCGTCCGGGATCAAATGGAACCAGCTAGTGAAGGCGGTTTAGAGCGCCAGTGCCAGGGCGGCCGGGCAGGCCCTTGCCTTCGAGAAGGCCGATGAGACGGCGGAGGGGGCGGTGATCTTCTGAACCGTGCCTGCCACGAAAAGCGCGGCGAGCAGCCAGCGACCCAGGCGGTCTTCCCAACCCCTCACAGCCGGTCCCGGAATTCGGCAATCACCCGGTCATAGACAGCGCGTTTGAAGGGGACGATATCGCGGAGGGTTTCATCCGCGGTTGCCCAGCGCCAGCGGGAGAACTCGAGGTCGTGTTTGGCGATGTCGATGGCGGAATCGGGGCCGTCATAGCGGAGCAGGAACCATTTCTGGGCCTGTCCGAGGTATTTGCCCTTCCAGAGTTTGCGCGCGATGTCAGGCGGCAGGTCGTAGGTGATCCAGTCGGGGTGTTCGGCTTCCAAGGTCACGGAATCACGGGGTAATCCGGTTTCTTCCTCAAGCTCGCGGAGGGCGGCGTCGGCCGGGTCTTCGCCGTCGTCGATCCCGCCCTGCGGCATCTGCCATGCGCCTGGCGTGTCGATGCGTTCGCCGGTGAAGATCAGGCCCTTGCGGTTGGCGAGGACGACGCCGGCGCAGGGACGGTAGAGGGAGAGGTCGGTCATGGGGCGAGCCTAGCGGTTGTTACTGGTGAGGGAAATAATCCTCGCACCCGCCTTCGCGATACACGTCTGCCGTCGAGCAGTGGAGGCCGCCGCCGAAGGCGTAGGCGTCGCGCAATTCGACCTCGACCACCTCCATCCCGAGCTTGTCCATCTGGTCGGCCTGATAGACCTCGGACTTCTCGACGCAGACGGTTTTCGGGTCGAGGACGAGGACGTTCATCGACAGCCAGACCGAGGAATAACACAACGGTGGTGGGGAGTTATGGGCGGGTTGGGCGGCGTCGATGATTTCCCATCCGTTCTTGTGGAAGAGCTCCCTCTGATCGTCGGGGAGGCGGCGCTGGGGGTTGTTGAGGATGACGCCGGGTTTGAGCGGTGTGAAGGTGGCGTCGATGTGGATCGGGTAGGGGTCGCCGGGGAAGTTGACGGCGTGGACGCGGTGATCGGGGAAATGGCGGCGGAGCCACTCGATGCCTTTGAGATTGGTGGTGAATCCGTGCTGGACGACGAGATCCTTGCCGAAGCGCAGGACATCGGCGGCGTCGAACAGGGGTTCTTCCTCGGTCGTGACGAAATGCTTCTCGGCGGTCCATTTCAGGCGCTTCTCGATGCCGATTTTCTCGCTGAGGTAATCGTCGTGGTAATCGGCATCGGTCAGGCGCGGTTTGGGCGCGGCTTCGTGGCGAAAATTGGGGTCTTCCTCCCAGTATTTCTGCAGGAGCGGACGGTAATTCAGGTATTCAAACCAACGACATCGGTAGGACATGGTGGCTTCGAGCATCTCGGAGCCGACCGTCAGAAGCACGTCCCTGGGCGGCATGCAGCCGAACTGGCTTTCGGTGCGAAAATCGGGTGTCGTGACCGGCTGGGAATGGTCGATGGGGGTGGGGCGATCGACGCGAATTCCCCTTGATTCCAACTGTTTGGCGAAGGTGTCGAGCAGTTCATTGGCGCGGTCGATGGTTTCCTGCGGACGCCTGCCCCACTTGCCGCGCATGTCACTGTCTTCGGGGACCTTGGCGTCGAGTGCGGGTTCCTCGGGCGGGATGTGGCAGTTGTCGGCGCGGCCGATAATGACGTGTTTCAGCGGGTCCCATTCGTTCCAGGAGTTGACCACGGTCTTCTGCATCGCACCCTCCGTTAAACCTTGCGTGGATTAGGGCGGATGGGGCGCAAAATCAACGTCGGTATCGCGTCGGTGTTGCGTCGGTATAACGTCGGTGGGAACGCACCGACGTTCAGGTGTTAACACTTCCTTGCGATCATCCTCGGGCAAAAGCGAGGAGAGGTGTCATGAGCGTGAATTGGGTGCCCGCGAAAGGCCCGAAAACGCGGCGGCTGGCGGAGGCGCGGTTCCACCAGCTTCTGTTCCTGCAGACGATGCAGAATGACGAATTGTTCCTGGAGATCGCGCGGAAGGAAATCCCCGAGGCCTGGCACACGCTGGAGATGGATATCGACGTGCGCCCGCCGAAGGAGAAGGTGACGCTTTATCTCGACAAGGCGGTGATCGCGATCTTCCGCAAGATGGGGGAGGGCTATCAGGCCCGGATCAACCGCATCCTGGAGACCTGGTTGCAGATGAAGATGGCGGAGAAGGCGGTGTTCCAGAAGGAGGTGATGGAGGCCGTGGGCGAGGCGCGGGAGGACAAGAACCGCGAGGATGTGGGCGACTTCATGAAGCAGCAATACGCGAAGTTGCTGGAGCATTGGGCCTATGACGAGGGGTTTCGGGACGCGATGGCGCGGATGGAGGGGGAGAAGGGGAAGTGAGGGGTGCGAGTAATGTCCGCTGTGCGGGACAAAACGGACCTAGTCGCGGATAAGCTCAATGTCTTCTTTGGTGAAGGTCTTTCCGAACCAACTAGTCTTCCCTTCTCCAAGGCAGTCCCGGAATCCACTCGTCTCCGTCTGTCGGAGCGGTTTCATTGGTGAAGAACGCTCTGAACAAATCCAACGCAATATTTCTTGGCACGGTGTAATTCCGAGCAAACTCCATCTCGATCCCGCAACAGGGACACGAAAACATCTCCAGTTCCTCGTCTTCACCGCTCAGAACGTAGGTCCCGCAGTCTCCCGGGTCCGTCATATACATCGGCAATCCACGATGTTCGTTCAGAAACACCGAGAGCGTATCACCTTGCCAGCGGGTCAGTTCCACATGTGTTTCTTCATCCGGAAGCGCCATTAGCGCTTCATTCAGTATGGCAGCGTCCGACAGTTCCAGAAATTGCTCGGTGCCAGCAATCTTTGCCTTCCAAGCTGGATAGCCACCTAGTGCCAGCCAGGTGTCATAGGGAAGTCTTGCCCCTAAGTGATAACCAACGTGACTTTTTTCGTCAAAACGCCCGGCGCCAACATACTGGTGATATGCCTGATGGACCGGACCGCAATAAAGCCAATGATCCGCTTGCCGTAAGAAAAGGTAGCACCGCCGAACCCATTTCTTTCGCCGCTGGTTGTACTTGGGTTGAACAGCGTCAGGAAACCATCGCACTTTCTCAGCCGGGTACTCCTCTGGGTCATCTGGCCACCATTCCAAGCTGTCCGGCGACAACAATCGAACACCCTTTTCAGTTCCCGACAGCGTGGCGAAAAACAGGATCGAATTTCCGCAGACAACGAACTGATCGCGGCAATACGAGACGGGCTTAGCCCACCCGCGAAAGGAAGCAACTGCGTCTTCGCGGCTCATAATATCGAATAGTTCAGGCTCTTTCATTGAATTCAGTATGCTTTACAACTTCTTCGCGAGCAACATTCCGAATCTTCGTAATGCGGACATTCGTGCGATGCGCAGCATCGGTCGGTTTGGGCTCAATCCGGACTTTCGCTGCATGTGCAGCGGCGCAGACGCGACCAGGCTTTCGGTCTGCAGGACTGGGCGGAGTTTGGTTGCGGTAAAGTACAAGGCGGCTCAGTCAAAATCCGTCGGCTTGCGGTGCATTCGTCTTCTGGTGGCGATGGTGCGCATGAATTGGCGCTCTACAGGATGAGCCTTACGCCACGGAGTGCCGGGCTGAGGCCCGGCCTACGGGTGCCTCTCGCCGCAATCGCGGATTGTCGGCGCGGGGGTTTGGGACTAGGTACTGCGGTGGAGTGACAGAGACGGGAGTATCGGACATGGCGAGCGTATTGGAACAATTGCGGTCGATGACCGTGGTGGTGGCGGATACCGGCGATGTGGAGGCGGTGAAGACCTACAAGCCCGTGGACTGCACGACCAACCCCTCGCTGGTACTGGCGGCGATTTCCGATCCGGGGTCGGAGGAGATGATCTCCCGCGAGATCGAGGCCGGGAAGAAGGCCGGGAAATCGGCGGTCGAGGTCTGTGACACGCTGACCGTGGCAGCGGGTGCGCGGTTGACGGAACTGGTTCCCGGACGGGTTTCGACCGAGGTGGATGCGCGGCTGTCCTTCGACACCGAGGCGTCGGTCACGCGGGCGCGGGCGATCATCGCGGACTATGCCGAACGTGGCGTTGGCAAGGAGCGGATCCTGATCAAGCTGGCGTCGACCTGGGAGGGTATCCGGGCCTGCGAGATTCTTCAGGGCGAGGGGATCGACTGCAACCTGACGCTTCTGTTTTCCAAGGCGCAGGCGGTGGCTTGTGCGGATGCGGGGGCCTTCCTGATTTCGCCCTTCGTGGGGCGGATCACCGACTGGTACAAGAAGGCTGAGGGGCGCGATGCCTATGCGCCGGACGAGGACCCGGGCGTAAAGTCGGTCCGGGGCATCTACGACTATTACAAGTCGACCGGGATCAAGACCGTGGTGATGGGCGCGTCGTTCCGCAACACCGGCCAGATCAAGGCGCTGGCGGGGTGCGATAACCTGACGATTGCGCCGAAGCTGCTGGATGAGCTGGACAAGGACATGAGCGATCTGCCGCGCGTGCTGTCTCCTGAGGGGGCCACGGGTGTGGCGCCGGTGGAGATGGACGAAGCGACGTTCCGCTGGGAGATGAATGCCGACGCCATGGCGACGGAGAAGCTGGCGGAGGGCATCCGCAACTTCGACAAGGATCACAAGAAGCTGATCGCTCTGATCGGCGAGCGGATGGGGTAGGGACGGAGCCCTACGTCAGCAGCCCCCGACCGGCGAGGTTCTTCATCAGCTCGCGGCTGCCGAAAGTCCACGGCGCGCAATTGGTCGACACGTCCACCTTGTTGGCGAGGCAGCCGAGCGTCGGCGTGGAGACCGAGACGATGTCGCCGACATGGTGGGTGAAGCCCTGGCCTTTGGCGTCGCGGTCCTGGATCGGGGCGAACATGCTGCCGAGATAGAGGACGAAGCCGTCGGGGTATTGATGGTGCCGCCCGATGGTCTGGTCGACGATGGATTGCGGGCTGCGGCTGATCTCCGACATCGGGCAGGTTTCGTGCAGTTCGAACCCGTCGTCGCCGGTGATGTCGAGGGTGATGACGGCGCTTTCCACGTCCTCCATCGAAAAGCTGTCATCGAAGATGCGGATGAAAGGGCCGATGGCGGCCGAAGCGTTGTTGTCCTTGGCCTTGCCGAGGAGCAGCGCGGAGCGGCCTTCGACGTCGCGCAGGTTCACGTCATTGCCGAGGCTGGCGCCCTGCACGCGGCCCTTCGAATTGACAGCAAGCACGATCTCGGGTTCGGGGTTGTTCCAGGTGGACATGGGGTGCAGGCCGACGCGGGCGCCCCAGCCGACGGCGGACATGGGCTGCGACTTGGTGAAGACCTCCGCGTCCGGGCCGATGCCGACTTCGAGATATTGCGACCAGAGACCTTCGCGGATGAGCAGTTGCTTGACCTCCTCGGCGCGGGGCGTGCCGGGTTCGAGATCGGCCAGCGAGCCGCCGATGACCTGGGCCACCTCGGCCCGGATTTCGGCGGCGCGGGTCAGGTCGCCCTCGGCCCGTTCCTCGATCACCCGTTCGATCATCGAGCGCGCGAAGGTGACGCCGGCGGCCTTGACGGCCTGCAGGTCGGAGGGGGCGAGCAGGTGGAGCGTGTCGGTGTCGCAATCGACGGAGAGCGAACTTTGTTCGAGGTCGGCGAGCGTGCAGATCGTGTTGCCGGTCTGGGCGACGACGAAGCCGGGGACGTCCTCCTGGTCGAGGAGGTCGGCCATGGTGGGGGCGGCTTGCGTGGTGACGTCACGAACCTCGCCGTTCTTCACGACCACGAGGGTCGGGCCGATGCCGGGTTGCCAGATCCGTCCCAGATAGGTGCCGGCGGTGTCGAGTGCGGTTGTGGTCATGGTGTCTCCCCCGTTTGTGTTTGGGGGAGGATTAGCATCGGGGGAGGGGGGGCGGTAGGGGGATGCAGTCTATGAATGATGGATCGAGAGTAGGTGAAAAAGAAACGCCGCTACTTCTTGTAGCGGCGTTCAAGTCTCGTTTGGGAGGAAAGACGCGTGTCGGCCTACGCCGGCTCGCATGCCATGCCATTCCGGCGGGCATTTGCAACGCAATCGGTCCGGTTTTTATAGCCTTCCGATGAAGCTCCCACGATAGCACCGTTGCGAGCGGTACGCTTCCAGCGCCACTCACCGCGAGAGTCTTTATAGACGTCCCAACGGTCGCCATTCCAGTCAGTACAAGTGTCAACCATGATGGTCTCCTGAGTTGTGATAAGTATGTATAGCGTTCGCTACACTTGTAAGGTGTATAGCAAGAGCTATACTTGAGTCAACATAGAAACTAACGGGACCTCTCATGTCGGCACGTTTTGGTGAAAAGCTGCGCTCAATTCGAACAACCAAACGAGTAACACTGGAAGAATTGGCGACTGCCGTTGGCTCATCCAAAGCGTACATCTGGCAACTGGAAAATAAGAAGACCGCTAAGCCGACAGGCGAATTGCTTCTCAAAATTGCAGATTTCTTTGGAGAATCCCCAGACTATTTTGTCGACGACTCAATAGAAACGCGCGAAGAACGTTCGGAAAACCAAGTTGAGTCGGCATTCTTTAGAAAATTCAAAAAGTTGTCAGAGAGTGATAAGAGGTACATTGAGAGAATAGTCTACGGTCTAAATCAAGATGAAAAAGATTCCTAGCAAGGAAGCCATTCGCTTAACTCAGCTTTGGCAAAATTTTGGACCTAACACGTATCCAATTGATATTTCCGAACTAATAGGCGGAATTCACAAGGATGGGAGTTTGCGAGACGGCTTGGAGACCAGGATAGACGACTTCGAATCAATCGAAGGCGCCTTGGTCAGAATTCAGAACTCTAACAATTGGACAATACTTCTAAACTCTCGAATCAAGAACGCTAGACGGTTCAGGTTTACCTATGCACATGAACTTGGCCACTTCATGTGCCACAGGCATCTTCGACCAACCTTTGAGGACGGAGATGAGAGCCTCAACGACTTTAACAACCAGTTGGAACTCGAGGCTAACATCTTTGCCTCTTGGCTCTTGATGCCTGCAAACTTGCTTCGAGCGGAGTTCGAATCCTTCCGTTGGGACATTGCTACCCTGAAAGAAATAGGCTCCCGATTTGAATGCTCGCTTCAGGCTTCAGCGTTGAGATATGTTGACCTGTTCTCCAACAGAAGAATTGCTTTTGTCGTATCTCGGGATGGCATGATACTTTGGTCAAAGAAGAGTCAGAAGGCGCCATACATGAATTCATTTGTTTTTGGTGACGAATTGCCGCCCGGTTCAGCCGCGCGAAGCTTTGCTGAGGGAACAGCTCAGTCTTCTGCGGAAGTTCATCGTTCAACGGCGTGGTGTGACTCGACAGTTGCTGCCGAGACTTGTTACTTTGATGGCTCCGGGCTCGGCTATCAATACACTTGCGTAGAATTTGAGACTGCTTTCTTCGATTTTGACAAGGAAGAGGCGGAGAACGATCTCGTTGATAAAATGAACGAGCAGAATTTCAGACCAAAGTAGGACCAGATGCCCGGAATAAAGCCGTAGGCGCCGGGACATCGCCGGACCGGGTTTCGCCGGAGGCGAACCTTCGGTTCGACGGCCTTGCGATTTGTCTCCGTTTGCGCGTCGCTCGGGCAGGCAATGTGTCTTGGCTGGGATAAAGTGTTTTAGTCCGGTGGTTGGATCGCCAGACCCCGGTCCGGCGATGGCCCGGCTTGCGGTGCGCTGGTGGTGATGTGGGATGGTGCGTTGGAAACGCACCCTACGGGTTGCCGGGCTGAAGCCCGGCCTACGAGTTTTGCGGTGTGGTGCCCCGGACTTGATCCGGGGCCTCGCTGTGGGGAACCGTGGAGGTCCCGGGTCAGGCCCGGGACGGCGCAGCGCCTCGGTGCGGACGGTTTTGCTTTAACCTTGCCTCGGCCCACGTTATAGCCCCGCCGTCCCTAACCAAATGGAGGTCGAAGTGGGCTATCGAGTCGCCGTCGCGGGCGCTACGGGTAACGTGGGCCGCGAGATGCTGAATATCCTGGCCGAGCGCCAGTTCCCTGCCGATGAGGTCGTGGCTCTGGCGAGCCGGAAATCTCTGGGCACAGAGGTCAGCTATGGGGACAAGACGCTCAAGACCAAGGACCTCGACACGTTCGACTTCACCGGCTTCGATATCGCGCTCTTCGCCATCGGGTCGGAGGCGACGAAGAAATACGCGCCCAAGGCCGCCAAGTCGGGCTGCGTGGTGATCGATAACTCGTCGCTTTACCGCTATGACCACGACGTGCCGCTGATCGTGCCGGAGGTGAACCCCGACGCGATCGAGGGCTATTCCAAGCGGAACATCATCGCGAACCCCAACTGCTCGACTGCGCAGATGGTGGTGGCGCTGAAGCCGCTGCACGACCGCGCGACGATCAAGCGCGTGGTGGTAAGCACCTATCAATCGGTGTCGGGCGCAGGGAAAGCCGGGGCGGATGAGCTTTGGGACCAGACCAAGGCCATCTACAACCCGACCTCGGACGTGGCGCCGGCGAAGTTCACCAAGCAGATCGCCTTCAACGTGATCCCGCATATCGACGTCTTCATGGAGGACGGCTCCACCAAGGAAGAGTGGAAGATGGTCGCGGAGACGAAGAAGATCGTCGATCCGAAGATCAAGGTGACGGCGACCTGCGTGCGGGTGCCGGTGTTCGTCGGCCACTCCGAGGCGGTGAATATCGAGACGGAGGAGTTCCTGGACGAGGACGAGGCGCGGGATATCCTGCGGGAGAGCCCGGGCATCATGGTCGTCGATAAGCGCGAGGATGGCGGGTACACGACGCCGGTGGAATGCGTGGGCGATTTCGCGACGTTTATCAGCCGCATCCGGCAGGATTCGACCATCGAGAACGGGCTGAACTTCTGGTGCGTCTCCGACAACCTGCGGAAGGGCGCGGCGCTGAATGCGGTTCAGATCGCCGAGCTGCTGGGGAATCGGGTGCTTCGGAAGGGCTGATTCTCCCCGAATATGGCCGGGCCGCCCTGAGTTGGCCCGGTCTTTTCCACAATTACGTGGGGTCAATCGCCTTTAGCGTGTAGAATCGTCAGAGTTGGCGGACGTTTGTCAAGCCCCTGTATTTCCTTGAAAAATAGCAAATCCGAACAAAATATCACCCGGTCGATGACGGATTCTTGAGGGTCGCGGCCGCATTGCCGCCACAATCTGCCCGAATATCGCCACATTCCGCCTCAAAAGGTTGATGCGTGGACATGGGGAGATGTCAGGATGAAGCCAATTACGGACGATGTCGTCTATTCGATCATGCAGGGCCTGGAACGGCGGGAACGCCGTCAGAAGGTGTCGCTTGAGCGGACAAAGGCGACCCTGTCGGAAAAGATCCTCGGGTTCGAGGGCAACCGGCGGATCATTTCGCTGGACTTCGCGCGCAAGCGGACGCGACGGACGGTGAGCGGCGTTTTCTGCTACGTCGCGCGGGGCTGAACTACGGCAGTACCGAAGCCTGCGGCCGAGCGAGATTGGGTGGCCGCGTTTTTCGGAAATTCAGAAGGCACAGGAACAGCGAAATCGTGTTGCCGTTCTTTGTCTGACTATCCAGATACAGATTTGAGCGGCGGGCGGATGCTGGCATTGTCGGCTGTCCGATCAGCCGGTTTCCTTCATACCGGCACGAAGTTCTTCCCGGAACCGTCAAACTGCCAGAGCGCACCTTCGGCGATGTCCATCCAGAGACCATGAAGGCTAAGGTCCTGTTTTTCGCAGGCCTCCGTGATGAAAGGAAAGGTCAGCAGGTTCTCCAGCGAGACGATGACTGCCTGCTTTTCCAGCGCGTGAAGCTGCTCCTGTTCGGGCACCTCCTTGTCGATGCGGTCATAGCCTGGTTTGAGGATGTCGATCCAGCGGCCGACGAAACTGGAGCTGTCCTCCAATTCCGGCGCGGTGCCTGAGCACATAGCGTGGCATCCCGCGACGCCGCCGCAGTTGGAATGGCCGACCACGATCAGGTGCGGGACCTGGAGCGCGGCGACGGCGAATTCGATGGCTGCCGAGGTGCCGTGGCGGTTGCCATCGGGTTCGTAGGGCGGCACGAGATTGGCGATGTTGCGGTGGATGAAGAACTCGCCCGCGTCGGCTTCGAAGATCGAGGACATGTTCACCCGGCTGTCGCAGCAGGAAATGATCATGCCGCGCGGGCGCTGGCCTTCATCGACGAGCTTGCGATACCAGGCGCGGTTCTCGGAGAAGCCGGTGGCTTTCCAGCCCTGATACCTTTTGGTCAGGAATGCCGGGAGGGGGCGGATCTGTTCCATCGCAGGCTCCTAAATTTCAAGTCGAATGCGCGGGGTTTTCACCTGTCACATCAACATTTTCTTACCGTTGATCTGGGTACACCGGCCTTGGGTAGAGGGAAAGGGTACAAGATGCATTTGGACAATGTGTTCGCGCTCTGTCCGCGGGAAGCCGTTTCGCTGGAGCCGATTTTGACCGAGCCGACCGGGTCGGACAGAGCGTTTGCTTTGGCCGAGGACGCGGTGGAAGAGATGGTTGTGTGCCTTGCCGCGATCGAAGCCTCCTGGGCGGCGGGAGAGTTCAGCCGGTCCCCGGCCTTGTTGAGCGGATTGATCGATCAGGCAAAGCGCGCAGGTCTGCCGGACGTGATCCGCGTGGCCGAAGATGCTCAGGCGCTGATGGAACATTGCGACGAAGTGGCTCTGGCCGCAGTGATCGCACGGCTGATCCGCGTAGGTGAAACTTCGCTCGCGACGCTTCTGGAAATCAGCTACCGGCAAATTTGATCTTGCGTCCGGGCAAATCCCTGCCAGCCTTGCGGTCACCTCAAACCACTCGGCAGGACCGACCTGATGACAGCACTGACTTTCGCCAAGGACGCGGCTGACGCGCGGCCCTTGTATCTGTTCCGTTCGGATGAATTGCCGGACGGGCTGGCGGTGCTGGACGCGGTGGCGCGGTCCTTTGCCGTCGCGGCAGGCTTTACCGGCAAGGCGGGCGAGGTGGTGTTGCTGCCGGATGCCAAGGGCCGGATCACCGCGGCGCTGGGCGGGCTTGGCGGGGCGAAGGACCGGGCGCGGAAGCGGTTCGTCGCAGCCAGTCTGAGGGCCAAACTGCCGGATGGGGTCTGGCGGTTCGAAACCTCGCTGAAGCGGGACGAGCGGGAGGAGGCGGCACTGGGCTGGCTTCTGGCCGGGTATCGCTTCGATCGCTACGCGTCGAAACCTGAGCCGGGTGCCGCACTGGTTGCGCCGAGAGGCGTGGATGCCAACCGGCTGGAGATCATCGCCGGTGGCGAGGTGTTGGCGCGTGACCTGATCAACACGCCCGCCAACGACCTTGGCCCCGACGAGCTGGAGGCGGCGGCGCGGGCGCTGGCCGAGGAATTCGGCGCGGCATTCGCGGTGACAACAGGCGATGCCTTGCTGGAGGCGAACCTTCCGATGATCCACGCGGTCGGTCGGGCGTCTCCGCGCGCGCCGCGGCTGATCGAGATGAACTGGGGGAAGGAGGGGCCTTGTCTGACCTTGGTGGGCAAGGGCGTCTGTTTCGACACGGGCGGGCTGAATCTGAAGCCCGGCGCGTCGATGGGCCTGATGAAGAAGGACATGGGCGGAGCCGCGAATGTGCTGGGCCTGGCCTATATGATCATGGCGCGCGGGCTGAAGCTGCGGCTCAGGGTGCTGATCCCGGCGGTGGAAAATTCGGTCTCCGGCGCGGCGTTCCGGCCGGGGGATATCCTATCGAGCCGCAAGGGGCTGACGGTGGAGATCAACAACACCGATGCCGAAGGAAGGCTGGTTCTGGCCGATGCGCTGGCGCTGGCCGATGAGACCCCGCCGGATCTGATGATTTCGATGGCGACGCTGACCGGGGCGGCGCGGGTTGCCGTCGGGCCGGATCTGGCACCGTTCTATACCGATCATGACGGGGATGCGGGCGCGGTGACAAAGGCCGCCGCAGAGGTGCGCGATCCGGTCTGGCGGATGCCGTTCTGGGACCCCTACGAGGCGATGATCGAGCCGGGGATCGCGGATCTGGACAATGCGCCGAAGGGGGGCTTTGCCGGGTCGATCACGGCGGCGCTGTTCCTGCGGCGTTTCGTGACCGGGACGCCGCGCTACATGCATTTCGACATTTTCGGCTGGACGCCGAGTTCAGCACCGGGTCGGCCGAAAGGCGGGGCCGGGCAGGGGATACGGGCCCTGTTCGCCGCGCTGCCGGAGATGCTCGATGCGGGTTAGCGCGACGGCGAATGTCTGGCTGAGGCCGGACCCCGAGTCGGCGCCGGACCGGCAGGTGCTGGCGGGCGATCCCTTCGAGGTCGAGGACACGCGGGATGGCTGGGTCTTCGGGCGGGCGTTGAAGGACGGCTACAGGGGCTGCATCCTTGAGGCGGCGACCGCACCCGAGATCACGCCGACGCACTGGGTGTCGGTGCGGACGACCTGGGGCTTCGCGGCGCCGGACATCAAGAGCGCGCCGGTGATCGATCTGCACATGACCGCGCGGCTGGAAAGCATCGGAACCGACGGCACCTGGCTGGAGGTGCGGCACGGGAGCGAGACGATCTTCGTCCCCAAAAACCAGGTCAAGCCGTGGGAAGACCGGGCGATCAATCCGGTCAGCGCCGCGCGGCAGTTCCTGGGCGTGCCTTACGTCTGGGCCGGGAATAGCGGGTTCGGGCTGGATTGCTCGGGGCTGGTGCAGGTGGCGTATCATGCCTGCGGCTGGGCCTGCGTGGCGGACAGCCGGGATCAGAGGAACATGCCGGGGACGGCTCCGGAAACGGTGGTGTCGGGCGATCTGATGTTCTGGGACGGTCATGTGGCGATGGAAACCGGCGATGGCACGCTGATCCATGCCAATGCGCATCATATGTGCGTCACCGAGGAGCCGAGGCATGTGGCGATGTCACGGATTGCGGCATCGGAGACCGGGCCGGTGACGGCGCGGCTGAGGCCGGAGCGGCGGCCGCTGGATTAACGAAAATTCGAATCAAATTTTCGCGCGCCCGTGTTCCCCCGTCCTCCCGCCCCTTTTTTAGCGGGCGGTACGTTAAGGGCAGGTTAAGGTGCGGCAAGCTGGGGCTATTTTCCCAAAGACAGGGATGCCATGAAAGGCACCCTCCGCCGCTTTCATAGTCTCTTGCCCGACAGGACAAAAAAATCTGTCACACATCGGGGTCCTGCGTCGTCTAACGTTTCAAAGCGACCGAGAGGAAACCCGAGATGACAGGGATCGACCCGGATGAGATCGAACGCGCCAAGGACGGCGACGGCGCCGCCCTGTCGGCGATCGTGCGCGGCGTGCAGGACCGTGTTCATCGCCTGGCGATGCGAATGTTGCCGATCCCCGACGCGGCCGAGGACGCGACGCAGGAAATCCTGATCCTTGTGATCACACGTCTGTCCACGTTCGAGGGGCGCAGCAGTTTCCAGACCTGGGTTTACCGGATCGCGATGAATTACCTGCTGACGGCGAAGAAGCAGCTCGCGCGGGAGCCACGGCTGTCCTTCGACTGGTTTGCCGAGGATCTGGAAAACGGTCTGACCGATGCGGCGCAACCGACAGCGGAAGATCAGGTGATGCTGAACGACCTGCGCATCCGGTGCACGATGGCGATGCTGGTCTGTCTCGACCGGAGCCTGCGGGCGGCCTATGTGCTGGGCGAGATTCTGGAATTCGATCAGTCGGAAGCCTGCGAGATCCTCGACATCGGGCGCGACCTGTATCGCAAACGCCTGTCCCGCGCCCGCGCCGAGGTGCAGGCCTTCACCGCCCGGTCCTGCGGTCTGGCCAGCAGGGAGGCGCGGTGCCTTTGCCCCCGCCGGTTGCCGGCCGCCATTGCGATGGGTCGGGTCGATCCCGCTGTCGGAAATGCCTTTCCCGATGCCCCCGGATGGGCCGAGATGCGGGATGAAGCGGCCCGGACGGAGGCTTCGCTCGTCGCGGCAAGACTGCAGCGGGCGACCGGAGAATTGCGTGCGCCCGCCGATCTGGCCCGGCACGTCCTGAGCATCGTCCTGCCTTCGGGCTGACACCGCACCCGCCTGAACCCCCTAGAACCGGAGACTTCCATGAAACACGTCACGACGTGGCTGGCCGCGCTCGCCGTCAGCCTTCCCACATCCCTGCCTGCAGGAGAGACACCCATGAGCAACGATCAGAACGCCGTCAATGAGGCGGTCCTTGAGATGACCAACGCCTTTCAGAGGGGCGATATCGACACGGTCCTGAACAGCTATGGACCCGGTGCGGTCGTGATGTTCGAGCCGGGTGCGCCGGTCTCCGACCCTGCAATGCTGGCAGAGACTTTCGCGGCCTGGTCCGCGATGGGGCCCGAGTTTAACTATGCCGGTCATGACGTGATCGTCAGCGGCGATACTGCACTCCACATCGCGCCCTGGACGATGACAGGGACCGGACCGGACGGGTCCGCGATCGAGCAATCGGGCCTTTCGGTTGCCGTTCTGCGCCGGCAGGCGGACGGCGGTTGGAAGATGGTGATCGACAATCCGCATGGACAGGTGCTGATGGATCATTGAGCGCGCGGGCACACGTCCACGGGAGGGCCGGTTTTCGAAGACCGGCCCGATTCCTTCATGTTTCGATTACTATTCGACCGAACGGATCAGTTTGCGTTCCAGCACGCGCAGCACGGTCTTCAGATCGTGCCCGCGTTTCAGAATCCGACCGTCCATGCCGATGACGGCATACATGCCCTGCTTGTCGCGCAGCCGGGGGCGTTTTTCGATCCGGTAGATCGGGTGTTCGGCGGTGCGCCGGAAGATCGAGAATATCGCGACATCTTTCAGAAAAGACATCCCGTAATCGCGCCATTCGCCGCTGGAGACCATGCGGCCGTAAAGCCCGAGAATCACGCCTAACTCCCTGCGATCAAAGGCGACTTTTTCGCTTATCACCTGCGATTTCGGGAGGGGTATCGGATCCTGCACCGTCATGAGACGGAATCCTGCACGCAGGAGGCGATTGAATCAAGCCTCGCCGCATCTTCGCCACAAAAAAACCTCCGCCGGGGCGCAGGCCACCCGTTTTGTCGCCCAGTTTCGAAGCCATTCAGTGATTGTAGCGAAAGACGCTACCCCCGGTGTCGTGGTTTTAACAGCCCCCACCCAGCCCGCGGCACCGGGGGACTCTTTCGCAGACGACAGACCCCTGCCTTGCGCGGGGGTCTTCGCGTTTCATGCTACAGCTACCGTTCTCGTGAGTTGCAAATCGTTAGGGGCTTGCTTCTACTGCCGGTCGAACCAGGCAGAAGGGGGCAGGCATGAGCGAGACGGTGATCGGTGTCATTGGCGGTAGCGGAATTTATGAGATCGACGGGTTGGACGGGGCCGAGTGGGTTTCCGTCGAGAGCCCGTTCGGGACACCGTCCGACCGGATCCTGACGGGTGAGCTGAATGGTGTGAAGATGGCGTTTCTGCCCCGGCATGGCCGGGGGCATGTGCATTCGCCGACGACGGTGCCCTACCGCGCCAATATCGACGCGCTGAAGCGGCTGGGGGTCACCGACGTGATCAGCGTGTCCGCCTGCGGGTCCTTCCGGGAGGAAATGGCGCCGGGGGATTTCGTGATCGTGGATCAGTTCATCGACCGGACCTTCGCGCGGGAGAAGTCGTTCTTCGGGACTGGCTGCGTGGCGCATGTGAGCGTGGCGCATCCCGTGTGCGGGCGGCTGGGGGATGCCTGTGTTTCGGCGGCGGAAGCGGCGGGGGCGACTGTGCATCGTGGCGGCACCTATCTGGCGATGGAGGGGCCGCAGTTTTCGACCCTGGCGGAATCGAAGATGTACCGCGAGCACTGGGGCTGCGACGTGATCGGGATGACCAACATGCCGGAGGCAAAGCTGGCGCGGGAGGCGGAGCTTTGTTACGCCTCCGTGGCGATGATCACCGATTATGACAGCTGGCATCCCGATCACGGCGAGGTCGATGTGACGGAGATCATCAAGACGCTGATGGGCAATGCCGAAAAGGGGCGGAAACTGGCCGCCGGTCTGCCGGGGCTGTTGGGGGCGGAGCGTGAGGCCTGCCCGCATGGCTGCGACCGGGCGCTGGAATTCGCGATCCTGACGCAGCCGGATGCGCGCGATTCGGACGTGGTGGCAAAGCTCGATGCGGTCGCCGGGCGGGTTCTGGGGTGAGCGATTTTTCAGGGAAAAATCGTGCCTCCGGCGGGAGTATTTCCAACAGGATGAAGGGCTGGTTGCTTGCTTTCGGCAGGCGAGGGCGGCTTGATGGCGGGGCAATGGAAGGCGAGGGACGATGAACGACCGTAAGAAGACCGTGAAGGATTACATCCGCACCATCGTCGATTTTCCCCATGAGGGGATCATGTTCCGCGATGTGACGACCCTTTTCGCGGATGCGCGGGGGTTTCGGATCTGCATCGACCAGTTGCTGCACCCTTATGCGGGTGAGGAGATCGACAAGGTGGTCGGGCTGGAAGCGCGGGGGTTCATCATCGGCGGCGCGATTGCGCATCAACTGTCGGTGGGGTTCGTGCCGATCCGGAAGAAGGGCAAGCTGCCGGGGGCGACGATTTCCGAGGAGTATCAGCTGGAATATGGCGAGGCGGTCATGGAGGTGCATGACGACGCCATTGAGCCGGGCGAGAAGATCCTGGTGGTGGACGATCTGTTGGCGACGGGCGGCACGGCGGAGGCGGGGATCAAGCTGATCGAGCGCATGGGCGGCGAGATCGTAGGCTGCGCCTTTATCGTGGACCTGCCGGAACTGGGCGGGCGGGCGAAGCTCGAGCGGCTCGGCATGGATGTGCACGTGCTCTGCGCGTTCGAGGGGGCCTGAGAAAAGCGCGGCGCAGGCCGCGCTTTTCGGTGTCTTATGCCTTGCGGCGACGCCAGCCAGCGAAGCCGAGCAAGGCCATGGCCGATGCTGCCAGAGGCAGAGCGGCAGGTCCCGGAACCGCAGACAGTTCGGTGGTGCGGATGCGATCGATCCAGGCGCTATCACGGTCACTCAGCGAGAAACGGACCCACGACACCGCTGACCAGGTTGGCGAGACGGTGAGATAGGTGGTGTTGTCCGAGAGGTTGAAGGCACCGCCATTCGAATTGTAGACCTGCATGTCTTCAGACCCGAACAGGCCGCCGAGCCGGAAGCTGTTCATATCGAACAGCCCACCACCAATGCGCGATAGCGTCCACGCCTGAGTGTAGGCATTGGCACCGCCGGCATGCCAGTTGAAGGTGTTGCTGCTTCCGCCACCATCACCGTAGTGGGTGCCCGCCGACGGACTCGATGCCGTCAGAATGTAGCCATCTTCGGTGTAGGATGTTGCCGTTGCAGAACCGGCGCCAGTGAAGCCCAGCGTAGCCGCCGACACTGACCCGGCGCAGAGAAAGACGGCGAATACCGCCGCCAGAGATTTGATCATGTTTGACCCCTCCCATTCACTAATAAACTGTAAAGAAAAATTCCAAACAGTGCGTGAAGATTAACCGAAAATGAACGACAAAGCTAGAATCTGTGTTTTCCGTGAATGTTTCCAAGAAAGAACCAAATTTCATGGAATTGGCCGCGACACACAGATTGTTTCCTTTTCGTCAACAG
The DNA here is from genome assembly GCA_050299835.1 of Silicimonas sp. GTDB lineage: Bacteria > Pseudomonadota > Alphaproteobacteria > Rhodobacterales > Rhodobacteraceae > JAJDOD01. The sequence continues at coordinate 204,720 of JBNKWP010000003.1, read as the reverse complement.
ACTGTCCTGCGTTAACCATGTGTTAGGCATAACAACGTTAGTTCGAACCGGATTTCGAAATCGCGTGACTGACGAGTTCCGGCCCCGCTGTCCCTCCGGCAGCGGGGTTGTAATTTACGGGGGAAGGCGTGTATTTCCTGCGCCATGACAGTTTACTTCGACATGGATGATCGCGCGCGCCTGCCGTGGCGGTTCTTCGGTGTGCAGCACGCGGTGCTTGCGCGCCTCTGACGGCGGTTCGCCGATCACCTCTGTCCGGCCGAATGGCCACCTCTTTCAAGGAATATACCCATGTCCGCTCCGCGTACGCTTTATGACAAGATCTGGGACGACCACGTCGCCCATGAAGCCGAGGATGGCACCTGCCATCTTTATATCGACCGCCACCTCGTCCATGAGGTGACAAGCCCGCAAGCCTTCGAGGGGCTGCGGATGACCGGTCGTACCGTTCGCTCGCCCGAGAAGACCATCGCCGTGCCGGATCACAACGTGCCGACGACGGCGGGGCGCGAGAAGCCCGACCAGATGCCGGAGGACAGCCGTATCCAGGTGGCCGCGCTCGACCAGAACGCGAAGGAGTTCGGCATTCACTACTACCCCGTGTCGGATGTGCGGCAGGGGATCGTGCATATCGTGGGACCCGAGCAGGGCTGGACGCTGCCGGGTATGACGGTGGTGTGTGGCGATAGTCATACCGCGACACACGGGGCGTTCGGCGCTTTGGCGCACGGGATCGGGACGAGCGAGGTCGAGCATGTGCTGGCGACGCAGACGCTGATCCAGAAGAAGTCGAAGAACATGAAGGTGGAGATCACGGGGAAACTGCGCCCCGGTGTGACCGCGAAAGACATCACGCTGTCGGTGATCGGCAAGACCGGGACGGCGGGCGGCACCGGCTATGTCATCGAGTATTGCGGAGAAGCGATCCGCGATCTGTCGATGGAAGGCCGGATGACGGTCTGCAATATGGCGATCGAGGGCGGCGCGCGCGCCGGGCTGATCGCACCGGACGAAAAGACGTTCGAGTATGTCATGGGCCGTCCGCATGCGCCGAAGGGTGCGATGTGGGAAGCAGCTCTGGCCTATTGGAAGACGCTATTCTCGGATGATGACGCGCATTGGGACAAGGTGGTGACGATCAAGGGCGAGGATATCGCGCCGGTCGTGACCTGGGGCACGTCGCCCGAGGATGTGCTTCCGATCACGGCGGAGGTGCCGGCTCCCGAGAGTTTCACCGGTGGCAAGGTCGGTGCGGCGCAGCGGTCCATCGACTATATGGGCCTTAAGCCGGGGCAGAAGCTTTCCGATATCGAGATCGACACGGTGTTCATCGGGTCCTGCACCAACGGGCGGATCGAGGATTTGCGGGCCGCGGCCGAGATCGTGAAAGGCAAGAAAGTGGCCGTGAAACGCGCGATGGTCGTTCCGGGCTCGGGTCTGGTTCGTGCGCAGGCCGAGGAGGAAGGGCTGGCGGATATCTTCAAGGAGGCCGGCTTTGAGTGGCGGTTGGCCGGTTGTTCGATGTGCCTTGCCATGAACCCCGATCAGCTGGCGCCGGAGGAGCGCTGTGCGTCCACGTCCAACCGCAACTTCGAGGGGCGGCAGGGCTTCAAGGGCCGGACGCACCTGATGTCGCCCGCCATGGCGGCGGCGGCGGCGATCACGGGCAAGCTGACTGACGTGCGGGAGATGATGTAATGGAAAAATTCGACAAACTCTCCGGCGTCGCGGCGCCGATGCCGCTGGTGAATATCGACACCGATATGATCATCCCCAAGCAGTTCCTGAAGACCATCAAGCGGACGGGGCTGGGGGTGAACCTGTTCGACGAGATGCGGTACGATCGGGAGGGCAACGAGATCGAGGATTTCGTGCTGAACAAGCCCGCCTATCGCGATGCTCAGATCCTGGTCGCGGGCGACAATTTCGGCTGCGGGTCGAGCCGGGAACATGCACCCTGGGCGCTGCTCGACTTCGGCATTCGCTGCGTGATCTCCACCAGTTTTGCCGACATCTTCTATAACAACTGTTTCAAGAACGGCATTCTGCCGATTGTGGTCTCTCCGGAAGATCACGAGAAGCTGATGGACGATGCGGAGCGCGGGTCGAACGCGGTGCTGACGGTGGATCTGGAAAGCCAGACGATCACCGGGCCGGATGGCGGTGAAGTGAGCTTCGAAGTGGATGCATTCAAAAAGCACTGTCTGCTGAACGGGTTGGACGATATCGGGCTGACGATCGAGAATGCGGCGGCGTCAATCGACTCGTTCGAGGCAAAGGCGAGTGCAGAGCGACCTTGGGTCTGACCCGAAACCCACCACAAGATGTAGGGCCGTCCGCTTGGGCGGCCCTTTTTCATTTAGCAATTGATGCAATGTCGCACCATTCCGAACACTAAATGGCCCAGAAGTTCATCCAGCTTTCAGAGGTTATTGCTGTGATGTCCAAGCCAAGGCAAGAATGGGGCAAAATTATGGCAGTCATATCGAAGCGGCTGTTTAACAACAAAAATCGCGGCGACTTCCGGGCAACGGAGGCAGGCGCGACATGAGGCAGAGGCAGTGATACCACGTTTCATCGGCGCACTTGTGCGCGCAATCCTTGTTATCACGATGATCGTGACCCCGTCGCTGCTGGTGCCGGGAACCTCTGCGGACATGATGCCGGTCATAACGCTGTTGGGCCTGTTTGCAGCAGGGCTGACCTTCTTCGAATATGCCTCGACCTATCCGGGACTTGTCGAGTTTCGCGATGCGCCGCCGTTCAACCGCGTGCGCTTCGGGTCGCTTTTCATCATGGTGATCCTGCTGTCAGAGATGGTGGCAGGCGCGACATCGCCGACCACACTTTCCACCACCGTAAGCGCGGTGGGCTCGACGATCGGCGCGGCCATTGATTTTCCCTATTCGCCGGTGCGGCTTGTGGTGCTGATGTTGCCGGACAACGCCAGCGAGGCCCATGTTGACCTGGTGCGCGACTGCGCCGGTCTGGCCTATTTTACATCGCTCATCACGCTCGCGGTCTTTGTGATCTTCCAGCGCATCCGCCGTTGGCCGACCAAGAACGGCGGCTTCAATGTCTGGGTGAACCTGCCCACTTTCGATCCGACGGCAGGCGGCGACGTGGTAGAACGACTGGAACGGGATGCGCGTTTTAACATTGCGTTAGGCTTTTTGCTGCCATTCCTGACTCCAGCGGTCATCAAGTCGGCGACGATGCTATTCGGCACCGTATCGCTGGACAGTCCGCAGACGCTGATCTGGACGGTGGCGGCATGGGCCTTTCTGCCAGCTTCGCTCTTCATGCGCGGGATCGCGATGAGCCGCATTGCGAACCTGATCATAGAAAGGCGCAGGCTCGCCAGCATAACCGGTGGCAATGCGGGGCTTGTGCCGGCCTGATTTTCCTTCTGGCCGCAAGCGCGGCCTGGCCGGAGACGATCCGGATTGCCTATTTCCACAGTGAGTTGTCGCGGGACGGGCCGGGGCTGATGCTGCGGGATATCCTGAAAGGCGACGCGCAGGTCGAAGCCTGGGTCAGTGTCGTGCAGGCGGCGGACCCCGATGTGCTGGTCGTGGGCGATCTGGACTTCGATCTTGGCGGCATGGCCCTGGCGGCGCTGGCAGAGAAGTTGGAGGACTACCCCATCCGGTTCTCGCAGCGTCCCAACCGGGGATTGCACAGCGGACGCGATCTGGACGGGGACGGACGGTTGGGAGAGCCGGAAGACGCCGAAGGGTACGGGACTTTCTCCGGGCAGGGCGGCATGGGAGTACTGTCGCGGCTTCCGCTGGATGAAGCCGGTTTCAAAGATCACTCAGGCTTCAACTGGTCCAATCTGCCTCAGACGCTGGCCATTGGCGACGGGCGCGATCCTGCGCGTCTGAGCACGACAGTTCATTGGGATCTGCCCGTGATCGCGCCTGACGGGTCGAGGATCAATCTGCTGATCTGGCACGCGACGGCCCCTGTCTTCGACGGGCCCGAAGACCGGAACGGTCGCCGGAATCATGACGAGACGCGGTTCTGGCACCTTTATGTCCGTGGAGAGCTGGAGTTTCCGGCGCCCGAGCGGTTCGTCATCCTTGGCACCTCGAACGCCGACCCTTTCGACGGCGAGAGCAGGCCGCAGGCGTTGCGGGCCCTGCTCTCCGATCCGCTGATACAGGATGCACGACCAGAAAGCGTCGGCGCCGTGTCCGCCGCGAGCCGGGATGGCGCGGTCAACGCAGGGCAGTTCGGACCGTCGGCGCGTGACACCGTGGACTGGCCGGACGGGAAAGGCGAACCGGGAAACCTGCGGGTGGACTACGTGCTCCCGGCGGCGGCATTGCACGTCACCGGCAGCGGCGTGTTCTGGCCCGAGGCCGGGGCCTTACTCGGCGAGGACGTGGCGCGGGCCTCCCGTCACCGTCTGGTCTGGGTGGATGTCCAGATGGGCGAGCGCCTGGCCGATCGCCGTTAACGGGTCGGTCTCGCGGAAGTCGGGAAGAAGCTCGTCGAAGCGTGCGCCGTCAAGGTGGTGCGGCATCGACCAGAGATAGCGCATCTCGGCAAGGCAGCGGCCCATTTTCCAGAACGGGGAAGCCACGAGGATCGGGAGCCAGTTCAGGCGCCTGACGCGTTGCGGCTTGCCGGTGGAGATTTCGATGAGCGACGCGAGTTCACGCAGGGAAAGCGTGTAGCCGGGGAAGGGGATGTCTTCGAACGTGTCGAGCGTCTCGCGGCGTTCGGCCAGCATGACGGCGGCGCGGGCAAAATCGGGGAGGTAGGCCCAGGTGTGGGATGCGTCGGGGTCGCCGGGGGAGAGGGTAACCCCTTTGGCAGCGTTTTTGGCGATCATCAGGTCGAACCAGTTGCCGGAGGCTTCGGTGTCGAGGAAATCTCCCGCGCGGAGCAAGATGGTTTTCACGCCCGCGTCGCGATAGGCGGCCTCCATTTCCACCCGGATTCGCCCCATCGGGTTTGTGGCATTGTGCGGCGTGTCAGCGGCGAAGCGGGGGATGGAACCCTTGCCGAAGACATAGACATTGCCGGGCAGGATGACGGTGGCGCCGGCGGCCTTGGCGGCGGCGATTACGCGGCGGGTGTTGGTCGGGACGTCCCGCGCCCAGTCGGGATAGGGCGGGTTCCAGCCGTCGACGATAACATCCATGCCCTGCGCCGCCTCGGTGAGCTTGCCGGTCGATCGGTCGAAGGCAGTAGCCTGCCAGCCCGCGTTCCAGAATGCCTCGACCATGTGTCTGCCGAACCGTCCGTTTGCGCCGAGAATAAGGGCTTTGCCGGTCATGTTGTGACCTCCTGTCTGGTTTCCGGGGCACAGTCGGTTATTCGCTGACATTCGGGAATTCCCCTAATCTGAACTTCTGCTATTCAGATTTGCATGAGTGCCTTGGTGAAACTCGACTGGTCCCTGGTTCAGGCCTTTCTCGCGGTGGCGGAGACGGGGTCGCTTTCGAGCGCCGCGCGGGAGTTGCGGCTGACGCAGCCGACGGTGGGGCGGCATATCCAGTCGTTGGAGACCTCGCTGGGGGTGACGCTGTTCAAGCGGCAGGCGCGGGGGATGATGCTGACGCCGCAGGGGGCGGCTTTGCTGGAGAACGCGCGGGCGATGCGCGACGCGGCGCAGGCCCTGAGCCTGAACGCAGCGGGCGGTGAGACCGATCTGAGGGGCACAGTGCGGGTGACATCGAGCGTCTTTGCGGCGTCCCACATCCTGCCGCGTATCGTCGCCGAACTGCGGCAGAACCATCCCGAGATCCAGATTGAACTGGTGGCCTCCGACACGACCGAAAATCTGCTTTACGGGGAAGCGGATATTGCCGTGCGCATGTACCGTCCGACGCAGTTGGATATCGTAACGAAGCATCTGGGTGCGGTGCAGTTGGCGCTGTTCGGGGCGCAATCCTACGTCCAGCGCCGGGGAAGACCGGCGACCTTGGGGGAATTGATGACCCATGACATCATCGGTTTCGACCAGAGCGACTTGATGATCCGGGGGTTTGCCGAGGCAGGGCTGGACGTGGGACCGGAGTTTTTCCCGGTCCGCTGCGACAACAATACCGTTGTCTGGGAGCTTGTGCGGGCCGGGGCCGGGCTGGGTTTCGGGATCGAGTGCGTGGGCCGCGACGATCCGCTTCTGACGCAGATCGACCTGGATGTGGAGTTGCCACGGATGGAGGTCTGGCTGGCGGCGCATGAGCGTGTCCGGCGGTCGCCGCGCGTGGATGCGGTCTGGTCGGTGCTTTCGCGGCACCTGACCGAGGTTTGCATCAGGGATTGAGGCGCGTCGCTTGACCCTTCCCCCCGGTCAGGCTACCCGGCGGGGAACAATTTCCGGAGACGCAACATGAGCAATGCATCGCTTCTTATCCTGCCCGGCGACGGGATCGGCCCCGAGGTCATGGCCGAGGTGCGCAAGGTCATCGGCTGGTATGGCGACAAGCGCGGGCTGACCTTCGACGTGAGCGAGGACCTGGTGGGCGGTGCGGCCTATGACGCGCATGGCACGCCGCTGACGGATGCGACGATGGAGAAGGCGCAAAGCGTCGATGCGGTGCTGCTGGGGGCTGTCGGTGGGCCGAAATACGACGTTCTGGATTTCAGCGTGAAGCCGGAGCGGGGCCTTTTGCGTCTGCGCAAGGAAATGGATCTTTACGCCAACCTGCGGCCTGCGCAATGTTTTGACGCTCTGGCGGATTTCTCGTCCCTGAAGGCGGACGTGGTTGGCGGGCTAGATATCATGATTATCCGCGAACTGACCTCGGGCATCTATTTCGGGGAGCCGCGCGGCATTCACACCGAAGGCAACGAGCGGGTCGGGGTCAATACCCAGCGGTACACCGAAAGCGAGATCGCGCGGGTTGCGCGGTCGGCCTTCGAACTGGCGCGCAAACGCGACAACAAGGTCTGCTCGATGGAGAAGGCCAACGTGATGGAATCGGGCGTACTCTGGCGCGAGGTGGTGACCGAGGTTCATGCCGCGGAGTATCCGGATGTGGAACTGAGCCATATGTATGCCGACGCGGGCGCGATGCAGCTCACCCGCTGGCCGAAGCAGTTCGACGTGATCGTGACGGACAACCTGTTCGGCGACCTTTTGTCCGACCTGGCCGCGATGCTGACCGGCAGCTTGGGCATGCTGCCCTCGGCCAGCCTTGGCGCGCCGATGGCGAATGGGCGTCCGAAGGCGCTTTATGAGCCGGTCCACGGCTCGGCCCCCGATATCGCGGGCACGGGCAAGGCGAATCCGATTGCGTGCATCCTGAGCTTTGCGATGGCGCTGCGGTATTCCTTCGATCAGGGCGATGAAGCGACCCGGCTTGAAGAGGCGGTGAACGCGGTCCTGGCCGACGGGCTTCGCACGGCGGACCTGCTGGGGCAGGATGGCGTGGCGCCGGTTTCGACCTCCGAGATGGGCGACGCGATCGTGGGCAAGCTGGACGCAAGCCTCTGAGGCGCACGGGCAACGCCCCGGCGTTGCCCTGCCAAAACCGTATTCTGGCCGCAGTCTGCCGCTCATTAATATCCTCATCGTCGTTTGACCAAGGGTATTTGAGCCATGAAACTTGCCTATACAGCCGCCTGCCTTGCCGTTTTCGGCAGTTCCGCGGGTGCCGATACGTTCGACCAGATGTTCCCCGCTCATTCCGGGTACCAGGAAGCCGACGTGATGGAGGCCCTGCGCGGATTCAATTATCGTCAGGGCAACATCGTGTTGCCGGGCGGGCAGGCAGAATTGCGGGTGCCGGAGGGATATTACTACCTTGGCACGAAGGACGCCTATACGGTTCTGACCTTTCTCTGGGGCAACCCGGAGGGCGAGACGCTGGGGATGCTGTTTCCGGAGGATTACACACCTTGGGATGACGAGGCCTGGGGCGTCACCCTTTGGTTTGAAGACATTGGATATGTCTCCGACGAAGATGCAGAAAGCTATGACTACGACGCTCTTCTGAAAGACATGCAGGCCGATGCCCGCGCCTTCTCCGAGGAGCGTGTGCGCAACGGGTATCCCGGAATGCAGCTGCTCGGCTGGGCCGAGGCGCCCACTTATGACCGCGAGGAACGCAAGCTGCACTGGGCCAAGGAACTGCAATTCGGCGATATGGAAGGCACGACCCTGAACTATGAATTGCGGGCGCTGGGGCGCGAGGGGGTTATGAACCTTACATTTGTCGGAGGGGCTGAACAACTCGCGGAAATCAAAGGTGCGCTGCCGGACGTCGCCGACATGGTACAGTTCGTGAGCGGCAAGCAATACACGGATTTCGATCCTTCCATCGACAAGGTTGCTGCCGTCGGCATCGGCGGTCTGATTGCCGGCAAAGTGCTGACCTCGAAGGCAGGTCTTCTTGCTGCGGGACTCATCCTGCTCAAGAAATTCTGGATCGTGCTGCTCTTGCCGTTTTTCTGGCTGAAGAACCTCTTCCGCCGGAGCTGATCCAACCTCCGCGCTTGACCTTGCCCGCGAGCTGGTGTCGTTCTGGCGAAACAGGAAGACAGCCGGAACTCCATGACGTCTGAAAAGTCCATATTGCAGGGCGTGCTCTTTGCGCTTGGCGGCTACGCCGTGTTTTCGACCCATGACGTTGTGATCAAGTTCCTGGGCGAGGACTACTCGCCGTTCCAGATCCTGTTCTTCAGCGTGCTTTTCAGCTTCCCGCTCGCGACGCTTCTGCTGATGAGCGACAAGGAACAGGACACGCTGATCCCGAAGAACCCGGGCTGGGTGGCGATCCGGACGCTGGCGGGGTCGATCACCGGGGCGGCGGCGTTCTATGCCTTCTCGGTTCTGCCACTGGCTCAGGTCTATGCCTTTATCTTCGCGGCACCGCTACTGATTACGGTCCTTTCGATCCCGATTCTGGGCGAAAAGGTCGGTGTTCACCGTTGGGCCGCAGTCGCGCTCGGCCTGATCGGCGTACTGATCGTGCTGCGTCCCGGCGCGGAGCCGCTGACGCTTGGCCACTTCGCCGGGCTGGCGGCGGCGACGGGCAGCGCGGTGGTGTCCGTCGTTACGCGCAAGGTCGGCAAGGAGGAACGGTCAGCAGTGCTGATGCTCTATCCGATGACGTCCAACATCATTCTGATGGGGATGGTGCTGCCCTTCGTCTACAAGCCACTGCCGATCGAGCATCTGGGCTATCTGGCGGTCATGTCGGCGTTGGGGTTCTGTGGTGGCATGTGCATCATCATGGCCTATCGTCTTGCCGATGCAGCAATGATCGCACCGATGCAATACAGCCAGATCGTCTGGGGCGCCGGATTTGGGTTCCTGTTCTTCGCAGAGACGCCGGATCGCTACACTTGGGTCGGGGCGGGCGTCATCATCTTCGCGGGTGTCTACGTGGTGATCCGGGAGAGCCTTGGCGGGCGGTCCAAAAACACGCCCGTGCTGGAGACCCGGACACGACCGGGCGCTGCGACCTCGCCCAATATCGGGGCGATGCTGCACGCCCGCGCGGCCCGTGTACTTCCTGGTTACGAAGCGCTTGCAAAAGATAAAGAAGACAAGTAAGCCGCAGCCTCGTGTCGGAGTGTAGCTCAGCCTGGTAGAGCACTGTCTTCGGGAGGCAGGGGTCGGAGGTTCGAATCCTCTCACTCCGACCACGAAATCAATAGCTCGTCAATTATTTCCCTTGATTGACGCCGCCTGGTTCGGCGCATCTTCACCAAGATGCGTCACAAGATCACGGGGCTGAAGCAGTTTCCGTGTCTTTTGCAAAGCATCGAGCAATGCACTTGTCTCCTATAGCTCGCTTGCCCGGTTCGGATACCGGCGCGTGCACGTGCTGCTTGGTCGAGTCTGGTTGCTACGCACTGCCACGCGTTCTTGCGATCCGTGCAAGTTGATCGATAGGGAGGGGTTTGCCAAAGAGATACCCCTGGGCCTCTTCGCACTTCACCAGGGCCAGAGCGGCGAGCTGTTCTTCAGTCTCCACACCCTCGCATAGCAGTTTCACACCCAACCCACGGCAGAGTTCGCTGGTGGAGTGCAGGATGGGTCGCGCGCTGGGATCGATTCCGAGCCCCATGATAAAGGATTTGTCCAGTTTCACTTTGTCGAGCGGCATCTTCGACAGGTATTCCATCGACGAGAAGCCGGTGCCGAAATCGTCCAGTGCCCAGGTGATCCCAAGGAAGTTCAAGTCCTGCATTGTTTCGATGATGTAGTCGCTGGAAGCCAGCATCACGGTTTCCGTCAGTTCGAAGCAAATCCTTTTCCGAGGAATTCCGACCTGCTTCAGGATTCGGGTTGTGTCCTCGACGAGATTGCCCCGCATGATCTGGATGCCCGATACGTTGACGGCGATCACTATGTCGGGCGGGAGAGACAATGCGTCCCTGGCGGCTTGTTCGATCGTCCAGTTCCCAAGTTCAACGATGAAGCCCGTGGATTCCGCGATCCCGATAAACTCGTCGGGATAGATGGGTCCCAATGTCGCGCTTTCCCAGCGGATCAATGCTTCTGCGCCCACCAGAGCCCCATCGGCAACACGATGCTGGGGTTGGTAGAGCAGGTGGAATTCGCCGGTCTTCAGTGCTTCTTCCATCGCACGTTCGATCTTGCGGGCGCGGTTCTGTTTCTCCCAGGCGGAGCGATCGTATTGCGCGATCACGGCACCGCAGGACTTGGCCGAATCCAACCCTTCGACCGCTTGATCCAGCGCCGCTTCCGCGGTTGTTCCGGACCGGTTCTGAACCGTTGTATAGCCGATGCGAACGCCCAGCTGCGCATTCGCGTTTTCCAGGCGATAGGCACGGACAACATCCTCAAGAAGTTGGTTCGCCATATGCCCGGCCTGCGACAGGTCAACCTCGCTTTCGGTGTAGACTGCGAAACTGGTTCCTCCGAGCCGCGCGGGCGCGGACAGGAGAAGCGGAGAATGCTCAAGCCGGTTCACGAACTCCTTCAGAATTGCATCTCCCACGGCCCGCCCCAGCGTGACGTTGACGGTCTTGAGCCGATCCAGTGCCAGGGCGAAGACGATGACGTCGCGTCCGCCGTCCAGACGTAGCCCCAGAAAGGTCAGAAATGCCCTGCGGCGCAAGGCACCCGTCCGGTCGTCATAATTCGACAGATAGGCGATGTCCCTTTCCTGCTCCCGCAATTTTGTGATGTCGCGAAGAACGAGTGTCACGACCCGTTCGCGCAGTGGCGCCTTGGCCAGACCTGTCACGCGTTCGACGATGGATTGCGTCGCGCGAAACTCAAGCACCTTTGGTCCGTCCGTGCCCTGCAACTCGATTGTCTGGAGTGGGGCATTTTGCGGGAAAGGTTCGACCCGCCGCAGGCGCTCGGGGAATCGCAGGGTGCCGTCAGCATCCGTCCCGAATACCTCGGCAGCGGATGTAGAATGGCGGAGCAGGGTCCCGTCGTTTCTAAGGATGACAACGGCGTCCATTCCATCGTCGAACACACGTTCCAGTAGGCGTAGTGTGTTTCGAGCTTCTGCCGAGGTTCTCAGCAACTGCCAGTTGCTGGTCTGCAATGTCTGGGCGAGCGCGACCGTTAGAAAGCAGAGCAGTCCCGGATAGAGCATTGCAGTTGGAACCATGATACTTTCGCTGCGAAAGAGCAGAAGCGAAAAGACCTCGGCAATGACGAGCATGGTAATTGCGGTTCCGATGCAAATCGCTGGTCGGGTCCATTGTCCCGTGGCCAGCATAAGCAGCGCGATGGCGAGCCCCAGAAGGCACCATTCGAACCGCACCCAACGCAGCGCGCGACCCTGCGCCAGAGTCTCAGCCGCGAGGGCGTGAACAAGCGGACCCGCGATGATCCCCTGTACCGGAACCGCCAGTTGATCGGACAGTTCGATGGCCGAGGCGCCAACGATGACCGCTTGTCCCGCCAGAAGGTCAACGGGAGCGGTCCCGCGCAGGACATCGACCGCCGACAGGACTGGGATTGTGTCCGGGCGTATCGAGTAGTCGATTTCGAAGGACGCAAAATTCTGCTCGAATTCGTTGGCCAGCAATGCCCCGGCGGACATGACATAGTCCCGGTCGATCATGGCACCGACGGGATAGCGCCGCACAAATCCTCTCGCATCGCTCAGAACGTTGACAAGCGCGGGCCAGCTGTCTTGCGCGAAGGCCGGCAGGGGCAGGTTGAAGTGGCGGTCTGACGGGTTGGAGGCCGCGGCATTCTGCTCGAAAACGGCGAGGTATGTTGCCCCTCCCGCACGTTCCAATGCGGCTGCAAAAGCGAGGTCGCCTTCGGCGTCGCCGGGAAAGGTAAAGTCGAAATCGAACATGACATCGACCGCGCCCGCCGCCGTCAGCCGGTCCAGAAGCGAAGCGTGGATGCCACGCGACCAGGGCCAGGTCCCGATATCCGACAGGCTCTTTGTGTCGATGGCCACGAAGACGACGTGACCGTTTGACGGCCGTTGCGACAGCGACATCCGTGCGTCGCCGATACGTTCATTCCAGACGGAGAGAAATCCCGAAGACTCTGCCAGAAATGACAGAGCCAGGATCAGGGCGATCAGCGCAAGTTTATATGGTTTGATGCGGAGCGACACGGACGGGCCTTCATTGATCGGAGCCGTCCGCGTCATCCCAATTTGGGGTTACAATGCGACTAACGTGGCTCATTTGCCGGCGTTGTCATTTTCCCCGCCTCCGTGGCCGTTACCGCCGGAGCTGCCGTGGCCGTTGCCGTCAGAGCTGCTGTGGCCATTGCCGTCGGAGCTGTCGTGGCCGTTGCCGTCAGAGCTGCCACCCGACTTGACCTCGGTAAGCCTCAAGCCGACCTTTCCGTCCGCATTCAGACTGGTTTTGCTCGTCTTTGTCACATGGATGCTTTTGGTGCCATGACCGACCTTTGCAGCCAGACCGGGGCGCACGCCGACAGTACGGTGTCCGTCGGAAACCGCGACCAGTCCCCGATCGACGCGAACACTCGAATGTTCCCGTGACGCTGTCACTTCGAACACTGTACCTTTAACCACCGCGGCCAGGTGGGGTGTCACAACACTTGTGTGTTGTGTCCTGCGCTTCTCGACCGACAGCAGAACCGATCCCCTTGAGTGTGTGACTTTGGTTTTCTTTCCGGACGGTTCGGAAACAGAAATCGCGGCAAGAGTGTTTTCCCGGTAAATGATCCGCTCAGCGCCCTTGGCCAGCAGTACGCGTGCTTTCGGGCCGGTGCGCAGCCAATAGGAATTGGGTATGGCGTCACCCGCGCGGACAGTGCTCCAGGACGACCCGTCTGCCGACATGGCCACGCCCTTCGTCGCGCGTTCGACGATCCATTGCGATGCCTGCGCCACCCCTGAGAAAAGGAGCAGGAACGAAAGCACCAAGAAACCACGTATTGTCATTTGGATATCCTCTCACCGTACAGCCGTGAAATATATGATTTGAGAGTGAACGGTCCCTTTACGCCTTGGGACGATTTCGAGGCATTTTCATGCCTGCGATCAAACGTGGCGGACGGTCCCAGAAGTTTTGGAAAGCCCAGGTCGCCCTACGGCCCGACAGGGCAGATCCGCAGATGTCGTCTGCTGCGCGACGTGTTACTGTTCCACGGCCCCTTGCTCGCGCTCAACATCGCCTTGGGTGGTGGCGTACATCACCAGCCCGATGGTGCGGAGGCGCTTGAGATAAAAGACTGCGCGATGCGGTTCGGTGCGTCGTTCAGCTATTCAGAGGCCTTCAGTGTCACTCCAGGTCGGCCCATGCCGCTGCTCGCATCATGCCGTCACCGCAGGTGTCGCAAGGCGCGTGCCTACCAGTCGGCCACCCTGTCGCCGCCGGTGAATTGTGCACTCTCGGGTGTGTATTCGAAAAGTTCGATTTTCACGCCGTTGGGATCGGTCAGCCAGCATTGCCAGGTATTGTCACAGCCGCGCTTCTTGGGCCGAGTCGGCTCGATGCCCTTGGATGTCACGTGGGCAATGGCGTCGTCGAGGTTTTCGACTTCGATGCAGAGGTGGTTGATCTGGTTCGACTCATCGAAGCTGGTCCCATCCTTTTGGAAGACCTCGACATGGCTGCGTCCACCGGCGTTGAGATAGAAGCCGAAGATCTTGTCGTCGCGCAGGAAGTTGAACGCGGTGTCCATGCCAAGGACTTCTTCGTAGAAGTTGCGCGTCTCATCCAGGTCATGGGCGAATATGCAAACATGGGCGATCTGCCTGGTCTTGATCATCTCGGGTCTCCTCTGTCCCAGTCCCGTGCGATGTCGGGGTCGATGTGGCGCTCGCCCCGGTCGAGGGAGCGGAGTGCCGTGATGCTATCGTCGTGCGGTTCGATCCTGGTCGCGGCGAAGCTGGATTTCCGTCGGTCCGGGTTGCCGGATCTTGGGTTCGCCAACGATCCTATAGCCAACAGGAAGGCGAGCGCGACCCGGCAATGGCGCGACCGGTATCTTCTTCCGTCCTGTAGGATCGCGCGGTGTCTATGTGGCGGTTGCCCGTGCCGATCTCAGCGCAATCGCGCCAGAACCGTATTTGCGACGGCCTTTGTACACGTGACTCCTTCCTGCGTTCGATCACAGGGACTTCGACGCGACCAGTCCGCCGGAAATGCGAGCTTCCCGGGCGCTGGACAATCGCGCGGCGTCCATTAGGCTGCGCAGCCAAGTCTGGCTGACGTTGTTGCAGGGCCGCGAGGGAAAGAATGAAGACTGAAGTTGCAATAATCGGTGGTGGTCCTTCCGGCCTTTTGCTTGGCCAACTGCTTCACCAGAACGGTATCGAGAACGTGATTTTAGAGCGCAAGACCAAGGACTACGTTCTCGGACGTATCCGGGCGGGTGTGCTGGAGCACGGCCTTGTCGAACTTATGCGCGAAGTAGGTGTTGCAGACCGGCTCGATGCCGAAGGCCATGTTCACGATGGCACCCTTATCTCCTTCAACGACGACTTATTCAGGGTCGATTTTTCCGAACATACCGGCCAGTCGGTCACGGTTTATGGCCAGACGGAAGTGACACGCGATCTCTACGCCGCTCGGGAGGCGACCGGCGGGGCCATCGAGTATAATGTCGAGGACGTCGTAATCCACGACGCCAAAACCGATGCGCCTTTCGTGACCTACACGGTCGATGGTGAGAGCCGCCGCCTGGACTGTGCATTCGTCGCTGGCTGCGACGGCTTCCATGGCGTCAGCCGCAAAACCATCCCCGACAGCGTTCGCCGCGACTACGAAAAGGTCTACCCGTTCGGCTGGCTCGGCGTTCTGTCGGAAACGCCCCCGGTGAATGACGAGCTGATCTACTCCTCATCCGATAACGGTTTTGCGCTGTGCTCGATGCGGAACCCGCAACTCAGCCGGTATTACATTCAGTGCAGCATGGCCGATAAGGTCGAGGACTGGTCCGACGAAGCCTTCTGGGACGAACTGCGTCGTCGCATTCCGTCTCAGTTCGCCGAGAAGTTGGTGACTGGACCGTCGATCGAAAAATCTATCGCGCCCCTTCGATCGTTTGTTTGTGAACCGATGCAATGGGGTCGGCTGTTTCTGTGTGGCGACGCCGCCCATATCGTCCCTCCGACCGGGGCCAAGGGCCTGAATACGGCGGTATCGGATGTCTACTATCTGGCGAAGGCGCTCGCGACCTTCTATAGGTCCGGTGAAATGAGCGGAATTGAGAGCTATTCCGCTACCGCGCTGGCGCGGATCTGGAAAGCCGAGCGGTTCAGCTGGTGGTTCACCATGCTGACCCACCGTTTCCCCGATCAAAACGCGTTCGACATGCGGATGCAGCAGGCGGAAATCGATTACCTGAAATCCAGCCATGCGGCGCAAAAGGTTATGGCGGAGAACTACGTGGGACTGTCCTGGTAACCGGGCCTCAGCCCAGTTCGACCAATGCCCCCCGCGCCCCGATCACCCTTCGGGCCAGATCGCAACCCAGTCGCGTGGCCTCCTCCAACGATCGCCCTTCCAGATGGCCGATCAGGAAGCCGGCGTTGAAGCTGTCGCCTGCGGCCGTTGTATCCACAATGTCGCTCGCGGGGGTGGGGGTCACCCATGTTTGCTCGCCGTCCGCCTCGACCAGAACGGGGCCTGCGCCGTCCTTGACCACCACTGTCGTGGCACCTGCATTGATATAGCGCCGGGCGGTGGCGCGAATGTCGGCGTCTTCGAAATGCCCCTGTTCGTCCTCAAAGGACGGCAGGGCGATGTCCGCCACGGCGGCGGCGCGCATGATCCGGTCGCACATGGTTGCGGTGTCGGGCCACAGGCGCGGGCGCAGGTTCGGGTCGAAGGCGACGCGAACACCGCCCGAGCGCGCGCGGGCCAGAACCTCCAGAAGACGCGCACGCCCCTTCTCTGGCAGGACGGCCATGGTAATACCGGAAAAGAACGCGATATCCCCGGCTTTGAGATCAGGCAGTGTCTCCAGATCGTCTGCAAGCGTCCGGGCGGCGGATGCGCTGCGCCAATAGGAAAAACTGCGTTCGCCGTCCTTCAGCGTGATCATGTACAGACCGACCGACATGCCGGGTCTCACGGCCAACTCGGGGACAACCCCCGCATCCTTAATGAAGTCACGCATCCGGGTTGACGGCTCGTCATCCCCAACCGCCGAAAGATAGGCCACCTCGATGTCGGGGGCGGCCATCCGTCGGGCGTACCAGGCCGTATTGAACGTATCCCCGGCGAACCCGATACTGAAGGTTCCATCCGGCGTCGGTGCCAGCTCGATCATGCACTCGCCGATTGAGAGAAGTCGTTTCACGTCTTTGGTCATGGCGTCTTATGGCCTGAACGTTGCGCCAAGCTCAACGATCAAACTCCCGTCAACCGGCGGGTTGATGGGGGCCGGTCCCCGGCCTATGGTCGCGCTGAACCTTCCCGGCCGTGTTTATGCTTCGCTTTCTTTACCGCCTTTTTCTTGTTGTCTGCATTACGATAGCCGTCGTGGTCGTCGGCTTCCGCCTTGCCGCTTCAAGCCGGGAAACGGCAGAGGTCCAGGACCTCGTGCTGCCGGAGAGCCGGATGGTGGAAACACCGCACGGAATGCTGCACGCGCTTGAGGCCGGACCCGAAGGCGGGCAGGCGGTGCTGTTGATCCATGGCTCTGTCGGCTGGTCGGGCCTGTGGCGTGACACAATGGATTTTCTTGCTGGGGCCGGGTATCGGGTGATTGCGCTGGACTTGCCGCCAATGGGGCTTTCGGAACGGGTGCCTGGGCTGGATTACAGCCGTCAGGCGCAGGGGTTGCGCATCCTTGCTTTCGTCGAGGCCCTGGAGACCCGGCCGGTAATTGTCGCTCACTCGTTTGGCGCTGGTGCGGCCGTGGAGGCGATGATGCTGGAACCGGGTAATTTTGCCGGAGGCGTTATCGTGGCTGGAGCATTGGGGCTGGGCGATGATGGCGAGGGCCGGGAGCTTCCCATGCTCCTGCGGCCCAAGCTTGTTCGCGAACTGGCGATGTCCACGACGGTGACCAACCCTTATGTGACCAAGTTGCTTGTTCAGCAGTTCGTCTACCGCAAGGACCGCATTACCGAGGATGTGGTGGAATTGCTCGAACACCCGTTCCGACGACGCGGCACGACCGCAGCACTTGCCGATTGGTTGCCGACCCTGCTTGTCCCGCCGCGCAACGCCGCCAGCAGCGACCCGGCCCGTTATGCCAATATCGGCCTACCGGTCGCTCTGATCTGGGGGCGGCAGGATACGGTCACACCACCGGCGCAAGGGGTGGCGTTGCAACAGGCGCTGGGCGATGCCCGCTTGCTCTGGATGGACGGCACCGGGCATATCCCGCAGATCGAGGCACCGGAGACGTTTCACGAACTTCTGGCCGCAGCACTAGTCGAAATACTCTAAGGAAAATCCATGCCCTTCACGCTTGCCACCTGGAACATCAACTCGGTTCGTCTGCGCGAGGGCCTCGTGCGCGACCTGATGACGATGGAGCAGCCGGACATCCTGTGTCTTCAGGAATGCAAGTCCCCGGTCGAGAAGATCCCGGTCGAAGGGTTCCGCGAGCTTGGCTATACCCACATGATCGCGCGTGGGCAGAAGGGTTATAACGGTGTAGCCATCCTGTCGAAACTGCCGATGGAAGATGCGGGCGACCGCGATTGGGCCGGTCTGGGGCACGCGCGGCATGTGGCCGGGCGACTGGAAAACGGCGTCACGATCCACAATTTCTATGTGCCGGCCGGTGGCGATGTGGCGGATCGGGAGGTGAACGAGAAGTTCGGTCAGAAGCTCGATTTCCTGACCGAGATGCGCGACAGCTATCACGCTGAAAAACCTGAAAAATCCATCCTCGTGGGCGATCTGAACATCGCCCCGCGCGAGGATGATGTCTGGAGCCACAAGCAGCTTTTGAAAGTGGTCAGCCACACCCCCATCGAGGTGGAGCATCTGGGCGAGGTTCAGGACGCGGGCGGCTGGGTCGATGTCACACGCAAGGACATTCCCGAGGGTCTGCTTTTCAGCTGGTGGTCCTATCGGGCGAAGGATTGGGACGCTGCCGACAAGGGGCGGCGTCTCGATCACGTCTGGGCGACGCCGGATATCGCGAATACCGCCCATTCCTCCCGCATTCTCCGCGACGCGCGGGGGTGGGAGAAACCGTCCGATCACGCGCCTGTATTCGCGACATTCGGTCTTTAGGGCGCAAGGGTTTGGCCATGTCATATCGGTCTGGAATGGCCACTGCGGCAATGGTGCGTTTGGGATCCAGTCTTTCCCGAAATCACGACGCTGTCCGATTTTCACTCGTCTGCCGTTGAACCGCTCTGATTAACTGCCCGGCAAAGATGGAACGAGGCGGAAAATGAGCTTTTCCAGACGGGCACTTCTGTTCGGGGCCGGGGCGGCCCTCGGCGGATATGCGGGTGTGAATCTTTCGGACGATGTGCCGCCGGTCGAAGGCACGCGTCTGATCCGGCCCTCGGGGGCCGCGACGACGCTGAACGATGCCAGCCTTCTGTCTGAGACGCCGGTTTTTCGGCATACCATTATGGGCGAGGAGCCGGGGGATGCCCTGATTGACCGGCTGCGGGCGGAGCTTGCTGAGGCGCGGAGCGAAGGGCGGCCCTTCAACATCGGTGCCGCGCGGCATTCGATGGGCGGTCACGCGATCCCGCCGGGTGGCCATGCGGTGACCTTCAATAACGGGCTGGTCGAGCCGGATACGGCAAACGGCACCTATCGCGTTCATGCCGGCGCGCGGTGGAGCGACGTGATCGCCGCGCTCGACCCCATCGGTTTCGGGCCGAAGGTCATGCAATCGAACAACGACTTCGGCGTGGCTTCGACCTTCTGCGTCAATGCCCATGGCTGGCCAGTGCCCCATGGGCCGATGGGCGCGACCGTTCGCAGCCTGCGCATTCTTCTGCCCAGTGGCGATGTGGTGACGGCTTCGCGCGAGGACAACGCCGATCTCTTCGCCTTGACCATGGGGGGGTACGGGCTGACCGGCGCGATCATCGACATGGTGGTCGAGAAGGAGCCAAACCGGCTGTTGGTTCCGACCTTCGAGCACATGGCGTCGCGGGATTTCGCGCCCGCTTTCGTCGCGGCGGCGGAGTCGGGCGACGTGAACATGGCCTATGGGCGTCTCAACGTGGAACGCGACGGGTTCTTCGAAGATGCGCTGATGATCACCTATCGCGATGCGCCCGAGCAGGGGGACCTGCCGGAAGTGACCGGTTCAGGCTTCATGTCGAAGGCGGCGGCGAAGATCTTCCGGGCGCAACTGATGAACGAACCGGCGAAGAAACTGCGCTGGTGGTTCGAAGCGGGCCTTGGTCCGAAGATCGGGGCAGGGGAAGTGACCCGCAACGCGCTGATCAACGAACCGGTGGTCACGCTGGATGATGGCGACCCGACGCGGACCGACATCCTGCACGAATATTTTGTGCCACCTGAACGTTTCGCGGATTTCGTCACCGCCTGTCAGGAGGTCATTCCGGCCAGTTATCAGGAGATGATGAACATCACGCTGCGTTACGTGCAGACCGATCCGGTGAGCATTCTGGCCTATGCGCCCGGCCCGCGTATCGCCTGCGTCATGCTCTTCAGTCAGGAGATGACCCAGCGTGCGGAACACGATCACGCCCGGATGACCCGCGAACTGATCGGGCGGACCCTCGACATCGGCGGCACCTATTACCTGCCCTACCGGCCCCACGCGACGCGTGAGCAGTTTCTGCGCGGCTATTCCAGTGCGCCGGAATTCGTCAGTCGCAAGCTGGAACTCGATCCCGAGCGGGTCTTCCGCAACAGCTTCTGGGACAATTATCTGGAGGGGATGGCATGAGCCTGCATCGCATCGCCGCTTTCGGCTATTTCGTCGTTCTCGCTTTCGCTGCCGCGCTGAACTACATCCCCGGTGTGACCGATGCCGATGGCGTGGCGTTCGGCATTTTTTCCCTCGATATTTTCGATGACTCGTTGCATGCGGCCTCGGCCCTGTGGGCGCTGATTGCCAGTCTTCTTTCCGCAAGAGCCAGCCGGATGTTCCTGCTGATCTTCGGTGCGCTCTACCTGGGCGACGGTCTTCTGGGGCTGGCGACCGGGTCGGGGTATCTGGACTTCGGCATTTTCACCAATGGCGTTCTGGACCTGCCCCTCGGTTTCAAGATCCTTGCCAACCTGCCGCATATCGGGCTTGGGCTGGTGGCCGTGGTTCTCAGCCAGATGGGGTCGCGGGACTGATGCGGTTCCTCTTTCGCTGGATCTGGCGCGCCATACTTGCGTTGGTCGTGTTCGTGATCCTGCTGCTTCTGCCGGTGGGTTACGTGGAACTCGCCTGTCAGCGGCCCGTGGTTGAGGACAACTATCAGCCGATCATCACAGAGGCGGCGTGGAAACGGGACGAGAGCCGGACACTGACCACATATCCCGAATGGCACATCGTTCACGCCTATGATGACTATGCCCGCGTCATCGAGGACGGCGACCCGCACGACTTTGGCTATCTTCGCTCGATCACCGGATTCTGGACCTCGCTCTGTCCTTTGGTTGAGCGGTCGGCGGAGATGGGCGGGTTCACAAGCGACAGCAAGATGACAATCTACACGATTGGCGTGAGTTTCTCGGCCGAGATGCTGGCCAAGGCAGCCTATGAGGAAACAGTGGGGCGGATCGCAACCCTGATACGTGGGCCGGAGCGTTCGACGCTTGACGATGTGAGCGCCGAGCGGGCGGCTGAGTATGCGCGGTTCCTGCAGCAGACGCCTTGGTACAAATGGCATTTTGCGGATGACATGAAGATCCTGGAAAACGAAGGAGGCGGCGGTTTTCGGGATAGGGAGCGCCGTTTTGCATTGCGGAATGAGGCGCTTGCGAAAGGACTTTATGCCCGCGCCATCGCTCAGGCTGTCGATGGTATCGGCGCGGACGCGCTTCGGATGCGTTCAGTCGTATCTGGTCTCGACGCGGAGAAATTGAGCGGCATGGATGGGGTGGAGGTCATCGGCGCGCGCGGCGATGGGACGGAGATCGAAACGGATCGCTACCGCATTTTCACGCGTCTGGCGGAAGAGATCGCGGTGGCAGGCGGAGATTTTGTCGAAATCGCCGGAAATGATGATATCCTGTTCACTGCGCTGTCCGATCAACCGACGCATCCGAAGGCAATTTTCTCCTTCGCCCGGCAGGGATACGGGGACTACCGTCACCTGATCGTCCTGCCGGTCAATTCGCTGGCTGACCAGTTGCGTGATATGGGTGAACTGAGGCTGGAACATATCCATGACTATTAAGCGCATCCTGCTGGCGTTGCTTTTGGTCTTCTTCGGTTGGATTGCGGTCATGGGCCTTGTTATGCGGTTTTCGGACGCGGCCCCGGCGGCGGTGGTGCCGATGCCGTCGAAGGCATTCCTGAGAAACCTGCCGCCGCAGGCAGCCATCCTGGATATCAACGGGCTGGCGGTGACATTTGCCAACCGACCGGACCTGGCCGCGGAACTTTACGAGGCGGGCGCGTGGATTGTCCTGCCCGCAGGGCTGACGGGCTGTTTGCCACTCAGCAAGCGGCAAAAAGAAGTGCTTTCCCGCCGTTAACTCAGCCAGTCCGCGTAGTCCGGATGCGCGTCCTTCATGTCTTCATAGAGCCAGACCATCCGGTCGACGAACCAGACCTTCGGAAGAACGACCAACACGACGCCGAGCACAGTTATCGTGATGTCGAGCGTCCACAGACCCCAAACAAGAGGCAGCAGCCCGATGCCTGAGAGAGTGCCCAGCGCCATCGCCCAGCGAAGGTGATGCGACGGGATCGGCACGTTCCGCCGGTTCAGGAACACCCTCTCGCCGAATGTGCCTTTCGACGCCCAGTTGTCGGTCGAAGTGGGCGGCGGGAATGTACGCGGGTTCCACCAGGTCCACAGCAGGGCCAGCGCAAACGGCAGGATCGCCCACCAGCCCAGCCAGACCCGGCTCCAGACGGCAAGAACGATCAACGGCAGACAGGTGAAGCGGGTCCAGACGCTCCATAGGCTGGCGTGACGCCGCCAGACCTCATCCGACATGGCCATCCCGCGTTCCGTCATGCCGAAAAAATCCATCACGTTCTCCTCCAAGTCGGGCAAGACCCTTGGTTATTCGTCGATCGTTCGCATATAAGGCGCGACAAGTTACATCTGGGGATGACTATGCTTGAACTCAATCCGAACGGCTCCGACAGCGCGCCCGCCGACCTGATCAAGGACGGAACCGAGGCCACGTTCATGACGGACGTGATCGAGATGAGCCAGACCGTACCCGTGATCGTTGATTTCTGGGCGCCGTGGTGCGGCCCCTGCCGCCAGCTCACGCCCACCATCGAAGGCGCGGTGAAGGACGCACGCGGTGCGGTGAAACTGGTCAAGGTCAATGTGGACGAAAATCAGGCCATTGCGGCGCAACTGCGCATTCAGTCGATCCCGACCGTTTATGCCTTTTGGCAGGGCCAGCCGATCGACGGCTTCCAGGGCGCGGTGCCGGGGTCCGAGATCAAGGCGTTCATCGACAAGCTGATCGCCGCGTCGGGTGGCGAGGCGGGCGGTGGTCTGTCCGAAGCCGTTGAAAGCGCCGAGGCGATGCTGGCGGAAGGTGCTGCTGCCGATGCGGCGCAGGTCTTTGCGGCGATTCTTCAGGAAGATGGTACCAATGCCGCCGCCTATGGCGGGCTGGTGCGGAGCTATCTGGCGCTTGACGATGTCGAACAGGCGGAAGCGATCCTGAACGGCGCACCGGCGGAGATCGCGGACGCTCCCGAGGTCGAAGCGGCGCGCGCGCAACTGGCTCTGGCCAAGCAGGCTGCGGATGCGGGCCCGGTCGCCGAACTTCGTGCCAAGGTTGAAGCTGACCCGGAAGATCGGCAGGCGCGTTTCGATCTGGCCCAGGCGCTTCACGCATCGGGCGACGTGGAAGGGGCGGTGGATGCGCTCCTCGCCCTGTTCCGTCTTGATGCGGAATGGAATGACGGTGCCGCGAAGGCACAGCTTTTCACTATCTTCGAGGCGCTGAAGCCGAACGACCCGGTGGCACTCAACGGAAGACGCAAACTCAGCTCCATGATCTTTGCCTAATCGGCATGTCGGGCTATGTGCCCCATATGATCTCGCGTTCCGATCTTCCGGAAACCATTCCGGTGTTCCCCCTTCCTGGGGCGCTTCTTCTGCCACGGTCCCGGTTGCCGCTTCATATCTTCGAGCCGCGTTATCTGGCGATGATCGAGGACGCGATGAAGACAACGACCCGCCTGATCGGGATGATCCAACCCGGCAGCGGTAACCTGAACGGCGATCCGAAACTGCAATCCATCGGGTGCGCCGGGCGGCTGACCGCATTTTCCGAGACCGAGGACGGACGCTATATGATCACGCTGTCAGGCGTATCGCGATACCGGGTCCGGGAGGAGATCGACGGCTTCACTCCCTATCGCCGCTGCAAGGTGTCCTGGGACGGGTTCGAACGTGACATCGGACTGAGCGAGAAGGATCCCGGTCTGAACAGGGATACTTTTTTCCCCGCCCTTCGTGCCTATTTCGAGGCGGAGGAATTGCGAACCGACTGGGAATCGCTGGAAGATGCCGATGACGAGTTGCTGATCAACTCTCTCTCCATGCTCTGCCCTTTCGAGCCGGAGGACAAACAGGCGCTTCTGGAAGCGCCATCGCTGGAAACCCGGCGCGAGACGCTGGTGACGCTGATCCAGTATTGCCTTCGCGGCGGCGTATCAGGAGAGGACCCGTTGCAATGAGTGACAAAGCGGCTTTCGACCGCAGGATGTTGGAGGCACTGGTCTGCCCCGAGACCCGTGCCCAACTGACCTATGACGCCGAGCGGCAGGAACTGGTCTCCAAGGCCGCGCATTTGGCTTACCCGATCCGCGATGGCATCCCGATCATGCTTGCGGACGAGGCGCGGAAGCTGGATTAAAGCGGCAAGCCCCGCGCCAGTCTCGGCAGATCTCCGGTCAAACCCGCCGCTTCCCGAATTAGTCCACGTCGCAGGCCGGGGAAGGCGTTGGTAGCAGCGAGTCCAATGTCGCGCACCGCGCGAAGCAGAGAATTGTCGTTCGAGAACAGCCGGTTGAACCCATCTGTTGCAACCGCCAGGGCTGCGGTGTCGAACCGCCGCCAGCGCTGGTAGCGTTCCAGAACATCCGCGCGGCCAATATCCTCGCCCCGCCGTCGCGCATCCACCATGACCTCGGCCAGCGCAGCCACATCCTTCAACCCCGCGTTCAGGCCTTGTCCGGCAATCGGATGCATAACATGGGCCGCGTCGCCCACCAGCGCGAGCCGATCACCAATGAACCGGTCGGCCATGGAGAGTGACAGGGGAAAGGAAAACCGGTCTCCGGCAAGGCTGATTTCTCCCAGAAAGCTGCCGAAACGCGGGCGAAGCTCGGCAAGGTACCCCGCGTCGCTCATCGCTTGAATCTCGGCGGCGCGCGTGGTGGTCTCCGACCAGACTATGGAAGACCGGTTGCCGGTCAGTGGCAGGATCGCAAGCGGCCCGGGTGGCATGAAATACTGATGCGCAATGCCGTCATGCGGTGCCTCATGCCCGATGGCGCAGACCAGTGCCGACTGATTGTAGGACCAACCGGTGCGTCGTATGCCAGCCCGCGCGGCGATGGCGCTGTTCCTGCCGTCGCAGGCGACCAGAAGCCTTGCGGACAGGGATTTGCCAGAGGCGAGCGTAATGGTGGTGCCCGCTTCGTTGGATGCTTCTCCGACCACGCTGTCCTTGTCGATCTGAACAATCCCGGCGGCCTTGACGGCGGCGAGGAGGGCAGGGCGCAGTTTGCGATCCTCGACCATGTAGCCCATCGGGCCTTCCTCGATCTCCGCATGATCGAAGGCCAGCATCAGCGGCGAGGGCGCTTCTCCCGCGCGGCCGTCGGTGACCTTGATGCCAAGGATCGGGCAGATATCCTCGATGCTTTGCCAAACACCCAAGGCGGCAAGCACATGCTTCGACGAGATCGCCAGCGCATAGCTCCGCCCGTCGAATTTCGCATTGGCGCGGGTTTTCTGCGGCACCGGATCGACAAGCGTCACGTCGAAGCCGCCCGCGCGCAGCGCCAGCGCCATGGAGAGGCCGTTCAGTCCGCCGCCTGCGACGACAATATCGGTGTCGAAATCCATGGGGCGAATATGTGCTGTTCGCGGCCATTGTCCATGCGCTGTCCTGACGCTACCGTCGCGCGTATGGATGACTGGCTGACCCAATCCGCCGCCGATCTGGGGCGCGGGATCGAGGCGGGGGAAATCGACCCCCGCGAGTTGACGGAGGCGTATCTGGACGCCATCGCCGCGCATGAGTATCGGGACCGCATCTATGCACGACTGACCGAACATCGCGCTCGTGCAGAGGCGGCAGCCGCGTCGGACCGGGCAAAACGGGGGCTCAGGCGCTCGCCGCTCGATGGTGTGCCGATCTCGTGGAAGGACCTTTACGACACGGCGGGGGTGGCGACCGAAAGCGGCAGTGCACTTCTGAAGGGTCGGGTGCCGGAGCGGGACGCGCGTGTCCTGACCAACGCGACTCAGGCGGGGCTGGTCTGCCTTGGCAAGACGCATCAGACGGAACTGGCGTTTTCCGGGCTTGGTCTGAACCCGGCGACCGCCTCGCCGCCCTGCGTCAATGACCATGAGGCGGTGTCGGGCGGATCATCTTCAGGCGCAGCCACGTCTGTTGCCTTCGGGCTGGCAGCCGCCGGGATTGGCTCGGATACCGGCGGTTCGGTGCGCAATCCGTCCGCCTGGAACGACCTTGTCGGGTTGAAAACGAGACATGGCCGTTTGTCCTTGGAAGGCGTGGTGCCGCTTTGTGCGAAATTCGATACGGTCGGGCCGCTCTGCCGGACGGTGGAAGATGCAGGCCTGATGCTGGCGGCGCTGGAGAACGGGACGCCCGCCGATCTGACGGGCGCGAGCCTGAAAGATGTGCGTTTTGCCGTTCTCAGAACGGTCGCCTTCGACCAGATCGAGGATGCGCCGAACAGCGCCTTCAACGCGGCGGTCGAACGCCTGAGGCTGGCGGGTGCCACGGTGGAGGATATCGAACTTCCCGCGGTGAGCGAGGCCGTCGCCCTCAACGGTACGCTGTTCCCGCCGGAAGCCTATGCCACATGGCGGCATCGGATAGACGTGGACGGTGACAAGATGTTTCCGCCCGTGCGCACACGGTTCGAACTTGGCAGCAACGTCAGTGCGGTGGATTACATTGCCGCCTGGCAGGAACTGGATTGTTTGCGGCTGGTCTATCGAGACGCGGTTGCGGGCTACGATGCCGTGATCCTGCCGACGGTTCCGGTCCTTCCGCCCAAGATAGAAGCGGTGCTGGCGGACGAGGAATACTTCACCTCGATCAACCTTCGGGCGCTTCAGAATACGCGCATCGGCAACCTGATGGGGCTTGCCGCGATAACGCTGCCAACGGGTGTTCCGTCCTGCGGGATCACCCTTCAGGGTGAGAGTGAAGAGCGGCTCCTTCGCCTTGCCGCTGCAGTAGAGAAAGAACTCGCCTGAGAGGCGCGGTCCAAAAGCCACAAATCTGTCGCCGGGGCGCAAATCTGGATGGACCGGGCGAAAACCTGCCGTTATTGTCTTGAAAAACGGGGCGATACGACCCCGACTTTGAGGCAGAGATGGTGTACCCCGAGCGGTTTTCGAACCTACCGGCATATGCGTGGCCGCGCCTTCGGGCGCTACTCGACCCTGTTCCGGCGGGGGGCGAGCCTGTCAATCTGACCATCGGCGAGCCGCGCCACGCCTTTCCGGCCTTCGTGCCGGAGATCATCGCGGCTCATGCGGAAGAATTCGGCAACTACCCCAACAATGACGGTACGCCGGAATTGCTCGGTTCTATCTCGGCCTGGCTGAAGCGCCGCTTCGGTGTGGATGTGCCCGAAGCGCAGATCATGGCGCTGAACGGCACGCGGGAGGGGCTTTACAATGCTGCAATGGCGCTTCTGCCGGAACGCAAGAATGGCGCGACGCCGGTCGTCCTGATCCCGAACCCGTTTTATCAGGTCTATGCCATCGGTGCGATTTCCGTGGCTGCCGAGGCGAAGTTCCTCAACGCCACCGCCGCAACCGGCTTCCTGCCCGACCTCGCCGCATTGGACGCCGCGACACTCGACCGAACCTCGGCGCTCTATCTTTGTTCCCCCGCTAATCCGCAGGGCGCGGTCGCTTCCCCGGACTACTGGCGCGAGGCGCTGGCGATGGCCGAGAAGTACGACTTCAGGATCTTCTCCGACGAATGCTACTCCGAGGTCTGGCGCGACGAGAAACCGGTAAGCGGCCTGCAGATGGCGGCCGAAGTTGGCGCTGACCCGGAACGGGTGGTAATCTTCCACTCACTTTCCAAACGGTCGAATCTGCCCGGCCTTCGGTCGGGCTTCGTGGCAAGCGGGCCGGAAAACATCCGCCGTATCCGACAGCTTCGCGCCTATGCCGGCGCACCGCTGCCGATGCCGATCCAGTACGCGTCGGCCCGGGTCTGGGCTGATGAGGCACATGTGGAGGCCAGCAGGCAACGCTATCTCGCGAAATTCGACATCGCGAATGAAGTCTTCAAAGACATTGACGGCGCGGGCGCGCCCGAGGCCGGCTTTTTTTTATGGTTGCCCGTCGAGGACGGCGAGGCGGTAACGCTTCGGCTCTGGCGGGAAACCGGCGTCCGGGTCCTGCCCGGCGCATATCTATCGAGGGAAGTCGCGGGTGAGAACCCCGGACACGGCTACATTCGAGTGGCCATGGTGGCAGAAGAACAAGAATTGCAGCGCGGGCTGACGGCCTTGCGCGACTGCATCTATGCGTAAGGAAGATTGAGGCATGGCGTATCAGGCAAGACATCGCGACCCGCTTTTCGACAGCGAAACCCAGGCGATCATCGAACGGCGCAGCAAGGAGCTGGTCGGCGTCGTGGTTCTGGCGCTGGGCGTGCTCGCGATGCTTGCACTTGGATCGTACTCGCCCGACGACCCCAACTGGCTCTCGTCCAGTGATGCCCCGGCGCAGAACCTGCTCGGCCCGATGGGCGCGGCCTTTGCCTCCCCGCTGTACGTCATCGCGGGCTATGGCAGTTGGGCCATCGCGCTGGTCCTGCTGGTCTGGGGCGCAAGGCTGGTTTTTCACTATGGCTCCGAAAACGCCATTGGCCGCCTGATCTTCGCCCCCATCGCGGTTGCCCTGGTCTCCGTTTATGCTTCGACCCACGTACCGGGAGCCGGATGGGCGCATTCCTTTGGCCTTGGCGGCCTTTTCGGCGACACCGTGCTGGGCGCGATCCTCGGAATTCTGCCCGTGCCTGCCGGATTTGGCTTGAAGATCATGTCGCTCGCGCTGGCCATAGGCGCAGTTGCGATGATGTTCTTCGTTCTGGGCTTCGAACGCCACGAACTCTGGCTCTATGCCCGTTATCTGGTGGGGGGGGTGATCCTGGTTTATCACACCGCACTCTCCGGTCTCGGCCGCGGTGCCTCGGGCACCTGGCGGCTGGCCGCCGCGGCCCGCGAAAGCCGTGCGGCGGCCCGATCGGCTGAGCCGGAAGTCGCCCTGGCCGACCCGGAGATCAGCCCGGCTGTTCTCAAGGCGACGCGGGCCCATCGGATGGCGGACGAACCGCAAGGCGGGCTTTTGTCGAAACTGCCATCCTTGCTCAAGCGCCAGACGGAAGAAGTCGCGGACCCCTTGCCATTGGCCGAAGACGACCGCGTGAGTGCCCGCATCGCCGATGCGGTGAAAAACCGAGTGCGCCGACCCGAGATGCGCGCCGAGCCGCCGGTCTCTGCCGAGCCCCAGAAGCCGTCCATCGCCATGCTGGACGAAGATGGCGAGATTGCGGAGTTGCGGGCGCTGGATGACCAGATGCAATGGCCCGAGCCGGAACTTGTAAATTCACGCGTCGAACGTATCGAAACGCCCGAGGCCAAGGCCAAGGTCCAGCACTCCGCGAAAAAGCCCGCACCCTCACGGCGTGCGAGGGCCGAGGCGCAGCCGTCGCTCTTCGGAGAAGACAGCAATTTCGAGATTCCTCCGCTCAATCTGCTTGAAGACCCCGCCAATATCGAACGGCATCATCTCTCGGACGCGGCGCTGGAAGAGAATGCGCGGATGCTGGAAAGCGTACTCGACGACTACGGCGTGAAGGGCGAAATCGTCTCCGTCCGCCCCGGCCCCGTTGTCACGATGTACGAACTGGAACCGGCTCCGGGCCTGAAGGCCTCCCGCGTGATCGGATTGGCCGACGATATCGCGCGGTCGATGTCCGCGCTTTCTGCCCGCGTCTCCACCGTCCCCGGCCGGTCTGTGATCGGGATCGAACTGCCGAACGAGAAGCGCGAAATGGTCGTGCTGCGCGAGATGCTCTCGGCCCGTGATTACGGCGACGGCAACCAGCGCCTGCCGCTTGCGCTCGGCAAGAACATTGGCGGCGATCCTGTGGTCGCGAATCTCGCCAAGATGCCTCACCTACTGATCGCGGGGACCACCGGTTCGGGTAAGTCGGTCGCGATCAACACGATGATCCTGTCGCTTCTCTACAAGCTGACGCCGGAGGATTGCCGTCTTATCATGATCGACCCCAAGATGCTGGAACTGTCTGTCTATGACGGCATTCCGCATCTGCTCTCCCCCGTCGTCACCGACCCCAAGAAGGCAGTCGTCGCGCTGAAATGGGTCGTGGGCGAGATGGAGGAACGCTACCGCAAGATGTCGAAGATGGGCGTCCGCAACATCGAAGGCTTCAACGCCAAGGTGAAGGACGCGCTTGCGAAGGATGAGATGTTCTCCCGCACGGTGCAGACCGGCTTCGATGACGAGACCGGCGAACCGGTTTTCGAGACCGAAGAATTCAAGCCCGTCAAACTGCCCTACATCGTAGTTATCGTCGACGAGATGGCCGACCTGATGATGGTCGCGGGGAAAGAGATCGAGGCCTGCATCCAGCGTCTTGCGCAAATGGCGCGGGCCTCAGGTATTCACCTGATCATGGCCACGCAGCGCCCCTCGGTCGATGTTATCACCGGCACGATCAAGGCGAACTTCCCGACCCGGATTTCTTTCCAGGTCACCTCCAAGGTCGATAGCCGCACGATCCTTGGAGAGATGGGGGCGGAGCAACTTCTGGGGCAGGGCGATATGCTCTACATGGCCGGTGGTGCCAAGATCATCCGCGTACACGGACCCTTCGTCGCGGACGAGGAAGTGGAGGAAGTCGTCAATCACCTCAAGAGCTTTGGGACCCCTGAATATGTCTCGGGCGTTCAGGATGGCCCCGACGACGAGTCCTCCTCCGATATTGACATGGTGCTTGGTCTTGGCGGCAACACCGACGGCGAGGACGCGCTTTACGATCAGGCCGTTCAGATCGTCATCAAGGACCGCAAATGCTCGACCTCCTACATCCAGCGCAAGCTGGCCATCGGCTATAACAAGGCCGCGCGGCTGGTGGAGCAGATGGAGGAGAACGGGCTGGTTTCGCCCGCCAACCATGTTGGGAAACGCGAAATCCTGGTGCCCGAACAGGCCTGAGTCACAGCGAAAGCCAGGTTCCCCCAAGCCGGTGCGGGGTCGCACCGGTGCCCAGCTTGAACCGGGCCAGTCCGGGCGCGTTCACCGTGTCGAGCGTACCCAGATCCAATGTCTTCACGCCCCGGCCCGCGAGGAGTTCGATGCCGCGCCAGAGCAGCAGGTTGTGGGCATGACAGGCGCGGCCCGCCGGCCCGCTCCAGCCGATGTGATAGGTCGCTGTGTTTCCATGCAGAAGGAACAGCATCGCGGCGCTCGGCTCATTGTTATGTCGCACTTCAAGCAAAAGGCTTTCCGATTTGGCGACGCTTAGCCAGTTTTCGGTGAAGGCCTGTGGAAGGGCGCGATAGCCGTTTGTCTTCTGTTGCGCGCGGTCAGCTTTCAACAGCCAGAGCAAAGCTTCGGGCCGCGTGCTTCCACGCGTGATCTTCAAACTTGACTTCTCTGCCGCGCACAGACGATTGCGCCATTTGCCGTGCAGCCGCGCCCGGTTCGGAGGTGCAATCGGAAGCTGCGCCAGCGTTGCCCCCGTCATGACATGGAAACCGGGCGCAGGTTCGTCTTCCGGTGTGATTGCAAGCAGACGAATGCCGCTTCTGCGCAGTCCGGATCGAAGGACGCGCCACGCTTCGGTTCGGACTGTGCTGTTTATGCCGTGCGACCAGAGCGGACCGCGGGAGATCAACCCGAACGGTCCCCGCTGGATAGATTGCGCAACACATAGCAGGCGGCCGCTATCCATAACCGCGACCCGTGCGACGCCAACCCCTGTCGCGGCAAGGCTGTCGCCATAGGTCCAGCGCTGCTGAAGACCGGCCTCGCAGCGATCCGCGAAGGCCTCCCAGTCTGCTTTGTCCAGACTGTCCCAATGAAACTCCATGCCAGACGTTAACTCTTACGACACCTAAGGATGCGTTAACTCAGGCATGAAGAAACACCGCGTCAAAGGCGAATACGCCCCGCCGGCCCGCCCGAAACCGGCAGTGATAATGGTGATTTTGGTAAATTTGGCGGCAGTCATCGTGCTGCTCGGCCTTGCCGTCGACCCTTATCTTGCCCCGATTTTCGTCACGCGATAAGCGCTGGCACGCGCATGTTATGGCTTGTCACTGGCGTCTTGGGCAGCCTCTGCCTATATCGAGCCAAAGAAATGATGAGACCAGCCATGTACCGCAGGACCTTTCTTGCCTCCGCTGCCGCCTTCGCGGCGACACCAGCAGTTTCCGCACAGCTCTCGCTCAACGAGATCTCCCGCTATTTGAACTCCATCGAAATGGCGGTTTCGGAATTCACGCAAGTGAATGATGACGGCACGCTTTCGACCGGCAAATTCTATATTCGGCGGCCGGGCCGGATGCGGTTCGAGTATGATCCGCCCGAGAAACTTCTGGTCATGGCCGGTGGCGGGCAGGTGGGCATATTCGACGGCAAGTCGAATGTGAAAAGGGCCGAGCGTTATCCGCTTCGCCGGACGCCGCTGAGCCTGATCCTTGAGCGGAACGTGAATCTTGCACGCCGCAATATGGTCGTCGGCCATCGGTTTGACGGAACGGCAACCATCGTGACCGCGCAGGATCCCGAACATCCCGAATACGGAAACATTCAGCTCAAGTTCACGAGCGGGCCGGTCGAGCTGCGGCAATGGATCGTGACAGACGGGCAGGGTGCCAAGACAACCGTCATTCTTGGTCAACTGTCCAAGGTCAACAGCCTGTCCAGCACTCTGTTCAACATCACCTATGAGGAAGAGCAGCGGGGCTGACGCCCCAACTGTTACGCCATTCCGCAGGATTTGAGCTGCGTGTCATAGAGGATCGCCCGAAGCGCCACCTCGTCGGACACCCGCAAAAGCCAGGCCTTCCTGTTGTGACTGCCGCGCGCATAGCCCGTTCGGCCTTCATGATAAGCAAGGTACTGGTGCTTTGCGTCATGCAGAGGAATGCCAAGCCCGGTGTGGGTCTTGGTGAAATACCAGCCCATGAAGTCAGTCGCGTCGCGGATATCGTCACGTCGCGCACGGCGGCGGCCGGCCTCGTTCTGGTACTCCTCCCAGGTTCCGTCCAGCGCCTGACCATAGCCATAGGCCGTGCTGACCCGCTCTCCGGGAAAGATTCCCATCGATTTCTTCCGCGGTGTCCTGGCATTCCCGATGAACTTGCTTTCCTGGTAGATCGTCGCCATCTGCACGGCGACGGGAACCCCCCACCGCCGTTCCGTGCGCCGCATGGCGTCCAGGTAATGAGGCCGCTCCTTCACGATGGAGCAGGCGTTGTCGAGATTTTTGGGCGCCGAATAGTTACTGGACCCGCAGGCCGAGACCAGCAGACACAGAATCAGGGCGCGAATGGGTTTGCTCATTGCCTCAATCCGCTTTTATTGTTTCCGGCACCTTAGCAAATTTTGCCGAAATCGCAAAGCTGGTTCGCGTCAAACCCTTGTAGCGGGCGAAAAAAATGTCCAACTTGACTGTCGGGACGGCATTCACAGTTTGTTTCCGTAGAATTGGGCAATTCCATTCGACACCGGTCGGTGGACTGTCTTAGGAAGGCTGTAGGGGGTAATGTTATGTTTAGATCGCGTGCGAAATACGCGCTGGGACAAGTCGTTCGCCACAGAAAGCACCCGTTTCGCGGGGTTGTCTTTGATGTGGATGCGAAATTCTCGAATACCGAGGAGTGGTATCAGGCCATCCCGGAAGAAAGCCGACCAGCCAAGGATCAGCCGTTCTACCACCTGTTGGCGGAGAATGATCAGAGCTACTACGTCGCCTATGTGTCAGAACAGAACCTTGTTGCCGATTATTCCGGCGAACCGGTGGAGCATCCGGACCTCCCCGAATTCTTCGGCGATTTCGACGACGGTCACTACCCGCTTCATGTGCAGCTGAACTAGCGACAAGTCTCTAGTATCCGATGGCCATCCCGTCCTTGCGCGGGTCCGATGCTCCGATCAGCACGCCGCGACTGGCATCCATCACGATCGCCTGCGCACCACCGATCGGGCCATCGGGACGCACCAGCCTGTGACCCCGGTCCCTCAACTCGGCCAATGTCGTGTCCGACAGCGCGTCCTCGACTTTCAGATCGCCCGAAATGGGGTCGGCAAAGGCGCGGGCTGCGTCGATGGCCTCCTGCGGGTCCATGCCGAAATCGACCATGTTCGACAGGACATGTGCGTGACCGGTCGCCTGGTATTGCCCGCCCATCACTCCGAACGTCATGTCGACCTGCCCATCCCTGGCGCGCATCGCCGGAATGATCGTATGCATGGGGCGCTTTCCGGGACCGGCCTCGTTCGGATGCCCCGGCGTCAGGTTGAAGCCGCAGCCCCGATTGTGAAACAGGATGCCGAACTTGTCCGACGCGATGCCTGAGCCGAAACTGGCGAAAATCGAATAGATCAGGCTGACGGCCATGCCGTCCCGGTCCACGGCGGTGATCAGGATGGTGTCGCGATGCACCTGTTCCGATAGCGGGGCAGGGGCGGCCATCGCCCGTTTGGGATCGATCAGCGCGGCCAGTTTCACCGCGGTGTCCATCGACAGCATGTGGTCGAGCCGCGTCATGTGATCGGAATCGGAAAGGAACCGGTTTCTGGCGTCATAGGCAAGTTTCGTCGCTTCGGCTTCCAGATGCAGACGCTCCGCGCCGCTGGGGTCCATGCCCGCGATGCCGAATTGCGACAGGATATTGCACAGCAGGATGGCGGTTGCCCCCTGGCCGTTCGGGCGATGCTCCAGCAGGTCATAGCCGTGATAGGTGCCGGAGACCGGCTCGCCCCATGTCGCCTCTGTTGCGGCGAAATCCTCAAGAGTGTGCGTGCCACCAATGGCCTGCAGCGTGGCCACCATGTCTTCGGCCACCTCACCTTCGTAAAAGGCCGCGCGCCCGCCGGTTGCAATGCGGCGAAGGAGTTCGGCCTGTTGCGGAAGTCGCAGGGTTTCGCCATGTGAATAGGGTCTGCCTCTGTTCAGGAAATAGCCCTGCGCCGCCGCGTTCATCTCCGCGCCCAGGGTCTGAAGATCGAAGGCCACGCGGGCAGCGATCGGCACACCCTCTTCGAAATAGCGGATAGCGGGAGCCAGAGTGCGCTCCAATCCCAGTTTCCCGAACCGTTCCGACAAACGGCAGAACCCGTCGACCGCACCGGGCACCGTGATCGAGGCCGGGTGACCGGCAGCGATTGCCGTTGCGCCTTCGTCGCGCAAAGACTGGGCATCGAAGCCGGACGGGGCGCGGCCCGACGCGTTGAGCGCCACGACTTTGTCCTCGCCCGCCGGTTTCACCAAGGCAAAACAGTCCCCGCCAAGCCCCGTCATCTGCGGTTCGCACACGCCAAGCAGGACCGCTCCTGCAATCGCTGCGTCCACCGCATTGCCGCCGGCCTTCAGCACATCCAGCGCCTCCGACGCTGCCAGCGGGTGCGAGGTTGCGACCATGCCGTTCGCGGCAAGCACCGGCGACCGGCCGTTGATGTGGAAATTTCTCATGGAACTGCCCCTCGGGATCTTTCGCGGCGGAGCCTAATGGCCATTGCCGCAAAGGCAAGATCGTGAGCTGTGAAACCTCGGCATCGCGAGCTGGGTGGGGGCTGAAGTTATCCGCGACGCCGAGGGAAGCCTCACAGCTACAATGCGGACATGACTCCGGGAATGGGCGGCAATTGGGCGCGATTGTGGCAAAACCGTGTCGCAACGAATGTGCCCGGCGTGGGCTGGAACGGCCCTTGCCCGGCATTGCCAAGCAGAAAGATTGCCAGTCCGGCCTATGACATCACGGAGCGACCGGTGGAGCGGAATTCTCGCGAACCGATCAACGGTCGAGCCGGAACCGGAACAGCAGAAGGTTTTCGCCATCCCGGCGGTCATAAACCAGGTCCTGAACCAGTTCGCGGATCAGAAACCAGCCGAATCCCCCTTCGGGAATGCTATCCAGCCTGTCATGCTCATCCACGGGATGGGCGCCCGAGGGGGCACGCCCCAGCGGCATCGGACGTCCACTGTCCCTGATTTCGAACATCAGGGATTTGTGGCGTGCGCGGATGACAAGTGTGATCTTGCCTTCCTGCCCGTCCTTGAACGCGTGTTCGACGACATTGTTCAGAGCCTCGGCGAGAACGATTGCAATCGAGCCAATACTCTCCGACGAAAGACCTGCATCAGACAGCGCATCCTCCACCTCGTGTATCGCGCGCCGAATCCAGCGGTAATCGGCCGGGAAACGCTTTTCTAACTTTTGGAACAGGGGTGCCGTCGCCTGACTGTCGGGGGACCCGTCATGAGGCATCGGCAATTTCCTCGATCGCGGCATCCGTATTCGGGAAGATGCGAAAGACCCGATCCATGCGCGTTATGCGGAAGACCTTGTCCACGGTCGGCGTCAAGCCGGCCAGATCGAGCTTTCGCGCCCGACCCAGTTGCTTCATCGAGCCGACCACGGCGCCCAGACCGCTCGAGTCAAGAAACTCCACATGACTGAGATCCAGAATGACCCGCTCCGAACCTGTCGTCGTCAATTCCATCATGCGGTTCTTGAACCGCACGGCGACTGCGGCATCGATCCTTGCGTCCAGGACGGTAACGACCAGGGCGTTGCCAATTTCTTCCGATTTCATCTGCATGTCTGGATTCCTTGACCGGCACTTGGGAAATGACGCTAGACGGAAGCCGTTACCATTCTGTAAGCAAAGGCCATGCAAGTCGCAGAGGATTTGATCGAAAGCGGGGGCTACGACGCTCTGCGCTCCCGGCTTCTGGCCCTTGCCGAGGGCGAGACGGACGAGGTTGCGCTCATGGCGACCGTGGCCTGCGAAGTGCATCATTCGGATTCGCGCTTCGATTGGACTGGCTTCTATCGTGTGGTCGCGCCGGGCCTTCTGAAGATCGGCCCGTACCAGGGCGGGCATGGCTGCCTCGTGATCCCCTTCGACAAGGGGGTGTGCGGGGCATGCGCGCGCACCGGGCAGGCGCAGGTCGTCGAAGATGTCGATGCCTTTCCCGGCCATATCGCCTGCGCCTCCTCTACCCGCTCCGAGCTTGTTCTGCCCGTCCGCAACGCCGCAGGCGACCTCATCGCCGTGTTCGACATCGACAGCGACCAGCCCGCCGCATTCAAGCAGGCGGATGCCGATGTCCTGGGTGACGTTCTCAAGCTGATTTTCGGGAGGATTTGATGAAGGGCAGTTGTCTTTGCGGCGGGATCACGTTTCGGGCGGTCGGGCAGCCGGAAGGGTTTTCGGTTTGCCATTGTTCGCAATGCCGGCAGCAGTCCGGCCATCTTTGGTCCTCGGCTTATGTGCCCGACGCGGACCTTCAGGTTTCCGGCAAGGTGCGCTGGTACCAGTCAACCGACAAGGCGAAACGCGGGTTCTGCCCGACCTGTGGTGCGGCGCTTTTCTGGAAGCATGATGACGACGACCACATCTCCTTTGCGCTTGGCGCGATTGACGGCCCGACTGGCGCGCGTTTGCAGAAGCATATCTTCACGGGTGACAAGGGCGACTATTACGACATCGCCGACGGCGTCCCGCAGTCTTGAGTGACGATTACAATCCGCCCGACGATCCGCTGGAGATCGTGCACGATGACCACGAGGTCCTGGTCGTTGGCAAGCCGTCTGGTCTGCTTTCGGTGCCGGGTAAGGGCGAACATCTGTCCGATTGCCTTCTGAGCCGGGTGCAGGCCGCGTTCCCGCACGCGCTTCTCGTGCATCGGCTCGACCGGGACACGTCGGGCGTTATGGTCTTCGCGCTGTCGCCCCATGCACAGCGCCATCTCGGGCTGCAATTCGAGAAGCGCCAGATCAAGAAGACCTATGTCGCCCGTGTCGCCGGGCGGGTGGAGGAGAAGACGGGTGTGATCGACCTGCCGCTGATTGTGGACTGGCCGAACCGGCCGAAGCAGATGGTGGATCATCAGAACGGAAAACCGGCCGTAACCGAATGGCGGCGCGTGCGAGCGGGCGAGGATGAAAGCCGCCTGCGCCTGTTCCCCAAAACCGGGCGGTCGCACCAGTTGCGCGTCCATTGTCTGGCGATCGGTCACCCGATTCTCGGAGATCCCTTTTATGCAAACGGCCCGGCCAGGGACCATCCGCGGCTCATGCTCCATTCGGAAAGCATACGCTTCCGACATCCCGATGGCGGGCAACACATGAGCTTTTCACTGAAAACACCGTTCTGAGTGTGCGGCGCGCTTCGACGCCCGGGCCGGGCCGTGCCCTTCCACAGGACACCCCTCAGACTTCGATGACGAAGTCGCCGCCTCTCGCGGCAAAGAGACTTTAGACCGACCGGGTGAAAGGAATGTTAAGGCGGGGGCGTCATTTCCGTCACATGCGCCAGCGTGATGACGTCGCCCGAACCACCGACCGGCAAGAGGAGCACCACATCGCCGTCGGCGCGCAGTTCGAAGGTTACATCGTCGGTGCCTGTGCTGGTCATCGTCAGAAGTTCACCGCCAGCGTTGTAATACTGGATCTCGTCCACATCCGGGTCGAAATCATGGACGGTCGCTGGTGGCCCTGCGATCCAGGTGCCGACCACGAAAGTATCGCCCAGACCATCCGCCTCGGTCGTTGCATACTCGCCATATCCGTGGTCGCCGCTTCCCAGGATGATCCTGTCCACGCCGCCCCAGCCCTCCAGCGTGTCGGCGGCATTGTCGTCTCCCGCATTGTCGGGGAAGCTCTCGGGATCGGCGAGAATGCCGCTGAGGGTGTCCTGCCCCAGACCGCCCTCAAGCGAGTCGCTGTCGGCGCCGCCGCTGATGCTGTCTGGGCCATTACCGCCACGGATGCTGTCGTTCCCATCGCCGCCCTCGATCGTGTCCGATCCGCCATAGCCAAGGATCGAATCCGCGCCCGACCCGCCGTCGATCAGGTCGCTGCCGAGCGCGCCCGAGATCGTGTCATTGCCCTCATCGCCATGGATCTCGTCATCGCCGAGCCCGCCATCGAGGTAGTCATTCCCGGTATCCCCGGTGATCGTGTCGCTCCCGGCCCGGCCGTAGATCACGTCCTCGAGCCCTGCGACACCGACAAGAAGGTTGTTGCCGCTGTCCCCTTCCTGGGTCGCCGGGGGACCTTCGGCGGCGTCTCCACCGTCATCGTCGCTTCCGCCGCCGAGGCCGCCCAATCCTATGGCGAGGCCGCCCAGAAGCAACAGGATCAACATTTCCATGGCATACCCTTTCGAAACTCTCCGAACTATTCGCGGATTGCCGCGTTTTCTCAAGGTGTCGCGGTCCAAAAAAAGGACTTTGCAAGCATTGTTGCATCGCCTATACGGCCACCTTCACTCCACGGGCCCTGCTGGACGACATCCCGGCTTGCGCCATTCACCTTTTGCCAAAGGAGACCCCGATGTCGATTACCGCTGAAGAAAAAGCCCGCGTCATCAAGGAATACGGTGCCAAGGACGGCGATACCGGTTCGCCCGAGGTGCAGGTCGCCATCCTGTCCAGCCGCATCGCCACGCTCACCGAGCATTTCAAGACGCACAAGAAAGACAACCACTCCCGCCGTGGTCTGTTGAAGCTGGTCGCCCAGCGCCGCAAACTTCTCGATTACGTGAAGGGCAAGGACGAAGCCCGTTATCAGTCGCTGATCGAGCGTCTGGGCCTGCGTCGCTGAACTTGTTTCGCCGGGCTTCGCCCGCCGACCTGTTGGGGGAGAGCTGCTCCCCCAAACCCCTTCGGGATATTTCAGGGCCGATAATGAACTGCGGATGGCGTGATGCCTGAGGCAGTGTTTTCAGTGTTTCTGGTCGTGGCACCCGGTCTGGAACCGTTGCTGGCCGAAGAAGCGCAGTCCCTTGGTTTCGATGTGTCGGGCACCGTTCCCGGCGGTGTCGAGATGCGGGGCGGCTGGCGCGACATCTGGCGGGCCAATCTTGAATTGCGAGGTGCGACCCGTGTGCTGGTCCGCGTGGCCGAATTCAGGGCGATGCATCTGGCGCAGCTCGACAAGCGCTCAAAGAAGTTGCCGTGGATCGATTGGCTCCGGGCCAATGTGCCGGTCCGCGTCGAGGCGACCTGCCGAAAGTCTCGCATTTACCACGCAAAGGCCGCTGCCGAGCGCGTGGAGAACGCAATCCGCGCGGCAGGCATTCCGATCGAACCCAAAGCCGGCATCACTGTAAAGCTCAGGATCGAGGACGATCTGGCGACTTTCAGTCTCGATACCTCGGGGGCCTCCCTGCACAAGCGCGGACTGAAAGAACAGGTGAACAAGGCGCCCATGCGCGAAACATTGGCAGCACTGTTCCTGCGTGCCGCGAAGTATGGTGGCACGGAACCGGTGCTGGACCCGATGTGCGGATCGGGCACCTTCGTGATCGAAGCTGCCGAAATCGCAAATGGGCTGCAGCCAGGCAGGGTGCGGAGCTTCGCCTTTGAGCAATTCGCCAGTTTCAACGCGGATGCGTTCAAGGCGCTCCGTCGCAATGGCACCGCTCAAGGCGAGCCGCGTTTCTTCGGCTCCGACCGTGATCAGGGGGCGATCGCGATGGCCGGAGCGAACTCAGAACGCGCCGGAGTGTCGGATGTCGCCCGGTTTTCGCATTGTGCCATTGGTGATCTGACCCCGCCGGGCGGTGCGCCGGGGCTGGTGATCGTCAACCCGCCTTATGGTGGACGGATTGGCAACAAGGGGATGCTCCACGGCCTTTATGGAGCCTTCGGCAAGGTGGTGACCGAGCGGTTCCGGGGTTGGCGCGTCGCTATGGTGACTTCTGACTCCGGGTTGGCCAAGAGCACGGGGCTTGGCTGGGACGCTCCGGGGCCTTTCGTTGATCACGGCGGCACCAAGATACGGCTCTGGCAGTCGCAGCTCTGAGCACGGTCACATGTTCCGTGTCTTCTCCACCGCTGCCGCGAGGGCTGCGGCCACATCCCGCGAAATGGCCGAACTGCGCATTGCGGTCAGTCCGGCCGCCGTCGTGCCGGCGTAGTCGATCATCTCCTGCACATGGTCACCGGGTGTCGCATCGCCCTCTGCCATCATCCGGCCCGCCGAAAGAAAGAGCTGGCGGACGGCGCGGTCGGCCACGTCTGGCGAGACACCTTCGGCGACGGCATAGTCCGCCATGCATTCGGCAAAAAACGCCACGAACCCCGGAACCGGACCGGTAAGCGCGGTAAAAAGTTCGACCTGTGCCTCGCTCGACACCTCCGCCGCCGCACCGATGGCTCCGAAAAGCCGTCTCACAACCGCCTTATCCGCCTCGGTGACCGTCCCGGAGGCGACCCAGGGGGAGAATGCCAGACGCAGTTCTGCCGCTGGGCTGGACATGGCGCGCACCACCCGGTCGCTGCCCGACAAGGTGGCCAGGCGCTCCAATCCGACACCGGCCATGACCGACAGGATCAGCTTGCCAGCGGCGGCAATCGAAACGTCGTTCGCCAATGCCGGTGGCACGCAGAGCAGGATCACATCGCAGGCCTCTGCAAGGCTCTGGTTGTCGGTCGTAACATTCAGGCCAGGATAACTCCTGAACCCGTCTGCGGTGCCGCTGCGGTTCGACAGCCAGAACTTCTCCTCCTGCACCACGCCGGCCTCCAGAAGTCCACGCGCGATGGCCCGCCCCAGCATGCCTGTTCCGCCAATAATGCCGAAAGTTATGTCCATTCTGCCATCCCCGCTTTTTGTCCTCCCCAAACAACCAGAGGCTGCTTCTGTCGGCAATGCGGCAACCCCCTTTCTTCTTTGACCATCTTCCTGTATGGCCCCCCAATCTGAGACGTGACGCTTTGGACCCCGGCGGACGCTTGAGGATTGGGGTCGGCGGCAATGGGGCCGCCATTTCAACGGGTTAGGTGGAACGCCACGCTAATCCGAGAAGGATGAATAGATGTTCAACGAAGTCAAAAAATCGATCCAGTGGGGCGAGGAAACGCTGACACTGGAAACGGGCAAGGTTGCCCGCCAGGCCGATGGGTCTGTCATTGCCACATATGGCGAAACCTCCGTCATGGCGAACGTAACCTTCGCCAAGGAGCAGAAACCGGGGCAGGATTTCTTCCCGCTGACGGTTCACTACAACGAGAAATACTATGCCGCCGGCAAAATCCCCGGTGGTTTCTTCAAGCGCGAAGCTCGCCCGACCGAAAAGGAAACGCTGACCTCGCGCCTGATCGACCGTCCGATCCGCCCGCTTTTCGTACCGGGCTTCAAGAACGAGGTTCTGGTGATCTGCACCGTTCTCTCGCACGATCTGGTCAACGATCCCGATGTCGTCGCGATGATCGCGGCCTCGGCTGCGCTGACGCTCTCTGGCGCGCCGTTTATGGGTCCGATCGCCGGGTGCCGTGTCGGCTTCGAGGATGGCGAATACGTCCTGAACCCGACCGTCGATGACATGCAGGACCTGCGCAACAATCCCGACCAGCGTCTCGACCTTGTCGTCGCGGGTACGAAAGACGCCGTGATGATGGTCGAGTCCGAGGCCTATGAGCTTTCGGAAGCTGAAATGCTGGGTGCGGTCACTTTCGCCCATGAGCAAATCCAGCCGGTGATCGACCTGATCATCTCGCTGGCCGAAGAAGCGGCGAAAGAGCCGTTCGACTTCCAGCCGTCGGATTATTCTGAGCTTTATGAGGCTGTAAAGGCCGTGGGCGAAGAGCAGATGCGCGCTGCCTATGCGATCACCGACAAGCAAGACCGTGTCGCCGCCGTGGGCGCTGCCCGCGACGCGATCATCGAAGCG
This sequence comes from Silicimonas sp., assembly GCA_050299835.1. Classification (GTDB taxonomy): domain Bacteria; phylum Pseudomonadota; class Alphaproteobacteria; order Rhodobacterales; family Rhodobacteraceae; genus JAJDOD01. Next base: position 162,049 of record JBNKWP010000003.1, on the reverse strand, counting down.
CTTTCGGAAGAGCAGCGGGAAGACGAAAATCTCGGTTCGGCGCTGAAAAAGCTGGAATCGGGCGTGTTGCGCGGCGATGTCGTGAAACATGGCCGTCGCATCGACGGCCGGGCCACCGACCAGATCCGCCCCATCGTGGCGGAAACGGGCATCCTGCCCAGGACCCACGGTTCGGCTCTGTTCACCCGTGGTGAGACGCAAGGCCTGGTCGTGACCACGTTGGGTACCGGCGATGACGAACAGATCATCGACGCCTTGCACGGCAACTTCCGCTCGAACTTCCTGTTGCACTACAACTTCCCACCCTATTCGGTCGGCGAGGTTGGCCGGTTCGGCTTCACCGGGCGTCGGGAGATCGGCCACGGCAAGCTGGCCTGGCGCGCGTTGCAGGCGGTTCTGCCTTCGGCGACCGACTTCCCCTACACGGTGCGGGTCGTTTCCGAGATCACCGAATCCAATGGTTCCTCGTCGATGGCCTCGGTCTGCGGCGGGTCGCTGTCGATGATGGATGCGGGCGTTCCGCTGAAATCGGCAGTTGCCGGTGTGGCCATGGGGCTCGTTCTGGAAGAAGACGGCTCCTATGCCATCCTGTCGGACATCCTGGGTGACGAAGACCACCTTGGTGACATGGACTTCAAGGTCGCCGGTACGGAAAACGGTATCACCTCGCTCCAGATGGACATCAAGGTTGCCGGCATCACGCCCGAGATCATGGAGAAGGCTCTGGCCCAGGCTAAAGACGGCCGGATGCATATCCTTGGCGAGATGAACAAGGCGCAGGCCGAAACCGGCGACTTTTCTGTCCACGCGCCGCGCATCGAGACGATGACGGTGCCCACCGACAAGATCCGCGAAGTGATCGGTTCCGGCGGCAAGGTCATCCGCGAGATCGTCGAGGTTTCGGGTGCCAAGGTCGATATCAACGACGATGGTGTCATCAAGATCGCCTCGCCCAACGGCGAAGCCATCCAGAAGGCCTATGACATGATCCATTCGATCGTGGCCGAGCCTGAAGAGGGCCACATCTACAAGGGCAAGGTCGTCAAGATCGTCGACTTCGGTGCCTTCGTGAACTTCTTCGGCAAGCGCGACGGCCTGGTGCATGTCAGCCAGATCGAAAACCGCCGCCTGAACCATCCGTCCGACGTGCTGAAGGAAGGCCAGGAGGTCTACGTCAAGCTTCTGGGCTTCGACGACCGGGGCAAGGTACGTCTGGCGATGAAGATGGTCGATCAGGAAACGGGCGAAGAAAAAGCGCCCGAGAATAAGGAAGAAGCCGCCGACTGAGGCCGCTTCGCTAACGATTGGAACGCCCCCGGATTTCGGGGGCGTTATTCTTTAGTTGATCACGGCGGTTTGGCGAGAGTTTGCCAATCTGGCGCGCGATCAGAAACAGTCTCCTGCCACCGCGATGATTCTTCCCAAACCGCGGCGAGGTTTGTTCGGACGGCGAAATGGCCACCCTGACTTCAAGGAATCCCTGGAGAGCGAGGGGCTGGTCGACACGTTCTTGAACACGCTCAAGATGGAGCCGCATTATGGCGGCTGGATGCACGGTCGGACTCACGGCTTTCTTGAATTCGAAGACGACACCGGCACGCCTGTCGCCATTGCGCATGACCTGAACCACCTCACGGTCCTCAGCCACGACCAGACGCAACCCTTCATGAACGACATGTTCAACTGGCCGCAATGGCCCGCGCTCGACGCGCCGGAAGAGGATGTGATCGACTATTTTCAGAGCATGGTCACACTGGGCGACCCGAAAGGGAAGGCATTGAACCTGCGTCCGGGACGATGGCCTGGATGTCGGGCGAGGTTCTGATGGCGATGCTCGCAACCGAAGACGACCTGGAGGAGCCGGGCAATCCGGCAGCCGAGGAAATGGAAGAAGAACTCGCGATCTTCTGAGACCTCACACAACCCGTTCTTGCAGAATTCAAAGGGTTGAATGGTGGGCGTCCGTTGTGCAACGGGCGCCCTCTTTCCGTTGTTCAGTCAAGCTCTGTCCAGGGCCAGGGCTTCACCTCGCTCGCCGCTGTCTGGTACCGCGCGGCTTTCGCGACCCAGATGCCCAGATCGGTCCCGAATTCCGCCAGACGCTCGTTCTTTTCCTGCTTGTTCACCAGCATGATGATGAACTGGATAACGGTCACCACGCCCAGAACGGTTTGGGCTACGGAAATCATGATGGCGATCAGCACCATGTAAATCAGCCGTTCCAACATGTTGTCTTTCTTCGCCGGTTCGAACTGTTCGCCGTGAATGCGGCCCTCGACCTTGGCGTCATCACTGTCGTTCATATCACTCCCCTCGATCATCCCGCGCAAGGCAACGTGGTTCAGAACCTGCGCCACGAAACTCCGCGCCGCAAGCCCGAACCAGAACACCGTCAGCAATACAGTGCGCGAGTGGACCGGCGAGCGACGGGCTATGCCCAGTCCAGAGGCCGTTGCGCGTAAGCGACGTAAAGCGGATGGCGTGGGTGCCCGTGCTTGGTCAGACCCAGATGACGGACAGGGGTTCCGCTGCCCCGCAGCAGAGGAAGGACAGCCTCCCCCATCCCCCGATGCGCCCCGTGAACGCCCCAGGCGGCCAGCACCGCGTCAGCCCATTGTGCGGCTTCTTTCACATGGTCAAGGTTTCCGACCCCCTCCGGCTCCGCCGCCGCCTTCAACTTCGCAGGCGAGGTCTCCCGCAAGGCAAAGAGGTTGACCACGCGGAACGCCCCGTAACCCAACTGCCTTGCCCGCCGTTCGCAGCGTTCGATAGTGGGATCATTGGCCAGCTCGGTGGCCTTGGACGGATTCAGCATAACATAGACCAGCCGCGGACCATTCGACGCCCAGGTGACCGTCAGACTGTAACGATAGGCCTCGCAATCGGAATAGACCGCCTCGCGCCAGCCATCCTCGGTCTCACACCGCCGGGCAACCGTCACAAACGAAACACGCGGCTGGGATGCAATTCGCCCGCTTTATAGACGCCGACCGCAACAGGCTCGCCTTGATACGAGGCCCAGGCCTCCTCTCCGAAGCCCACATCGGCGGCAATGACCATTCCGGGATTGCCATTTCTTAGCCGGGTCGCACCCTCCGCCGTGGTCGGCAATTCCGGCAGATCGGTCAAACCGGCGCTGAGAGGCAAAAGGTGGTCGTCAAGCTCTGGCGTGCGCGCCAACCGCTCGATCTCGTCCAACGTGATGGCGTCCTCCAGCTCGAACGGGCCGGACCAGACACGGCGCAGCGTGGTGACATGGCCGAGGCAGCCCAGCACCTCACCCAGGTCGCGGGCGATGGACCGCACATAGCCGCCCTTGCCACACTCCATTTCGAACACCGCATGATCGGCGTCGGGTCGCGCCACCATTTCCAGCCTTTCGACGAAAAGCGGTCGCGCTTCCAGCTCCACATCCTCACCGGCGCGGGCCTTGGCATAGGCCCGCTCGCCGTCGATTTTCACCGCCGAAAAGGCAGGCGGAACCTGCATGATGTCGCCCGTGAAGCCTGACAGCGCGGACCGGATATCGTCGTCGGAGGGGCGCAGGTCGGATGTGCCGATCACCTCGCCCGCCGCATCGTCGGTATTCGTGGCCAGCCCGAACCTTACGGTGAATTCATAGCACTTCATCGCGTCGGTCACGAAAGGCACCGTCTTGGTCGCTTCTCCCAACGCCACCGCCAGAATGCCGGTCGCATCCGGGTCGAGCGTACCCGCATGGCCCGCCTTCTTCGCCTCGAACGCCCAACGCACCTTGTTGACGATGGCGGTCGATGTCGGCCCGGCGGGTTTGTCCACCACCAGCCAACCGGAAATATCGCGCCCCTTCTTTCGCCGTGCCATCTGTCTCGCCCTTGTTGCAGGCGGCACGGGTGCCAAGCCCGCGCCCACTTGTCAATCGCCAGCGGTCACCACGCCCAGCATCGGTCCCAGCGGAAACCCCCGGTCGTGCCGGTTCAGCCCCGGCGCATAAAGCCGCGAGACCGTGCCATCCAGGAACAGCGCATTCGGCGTGCCAAGCACATCGCGGAAGAAGCGCCCGAACCGGTGGAAATTCACCCTGTCGTTGGAAATCGCGGCGACAAGCCGCCCGTCAGCGGTCACGCCGACGCCATTTCGAATATTGAGCGAATCGGAATTCTTCAGGAACCGTGGATGCAACTCGCCATCAATCACCAGCATCGGGCCGGATTGCGTGGCAAAGCGGCACTCCGGCGCCTCGGCCTTGAAACGCCGTGACTCGATCACGCGGGCTTTGTCGGCAAGACAGAGCACCCCGTTTGGCAATAAGCCGAAGTTTCCCGGGCCTTCCCGCGTCACCAGATTTGCGATCCGTTTGTTTTCCTCGACGTAATACCCGACCGGGCGACGGTCCTGGTGGTACATGCCGCCATTCATCGCCCAGGCCAGTTTCATCGGGGCAATGGATGCGCCGACATTGCCGAACGTACCCAGCACATTGCCTTCACCGTCGTGCAAGAACAGGCGGATATCGTCCCGCGCAGGATCGGCCTCACAAACGGTGAAGGATACGCCTTCGAACTCGGCATCCCTGCAATCCGCTCCGAAAGCGGGCAGGACAGCGAGGTTAATCGTTATCCAGATCGCGGCGAACGTTTTCATCGGCGAACATTGCTCTGGTGGTGTCGAGCCGGTCGAAGGTCTCGTCAATCTGGAACCGGAACTCCGGCGTGAATTTCAGTTGCAGGCTCTTGCCGACGGTCCGCCGGATTTCCGAACGGTTGCGCCGCAAAGCCTCCAGCGCCTCCTCCCGGTGGTCGCCGCCGAGTGGCAGAACATATGCCGTCGCAACCTTGAGGTCCGGCGAACAGGTGACCTCGCCAACCGTAATCGAAATCCGGTTCAGGTCAGGGTCGTGAATATCGCCGTGTTGGAGCACGTCCGACAGACGGCGGCGGATCAGTTCCGCCACGCGCAATTGCCGTTGCGACGGCCCGGACCCTTCGTGAAAACGCTTTGCCATGCCCCCGACTTAAGCTCTGACAGGCGGCACGGCAAGCGGGCCTTTTCACCTGACATGTCGCATCACCTTGTGTATCGAAAGGCCAAAATGGAGGGATATCGACGTGGAACTGCCGGGAGTGGTCATCACCGGGGCCTCTGGCCGCATGGGTCAAATGCTGGTGAAGGAGGTCAGCGCGTCCGATAAGTTGCGGCTGGTGGGCGCAGTCGAACGCAAGGGCAACGACTGGGTTGGACAGGATCTCGGTGAGGCCATGGGCGGCAAGCCCAACGGCGTCATCGTGACCGACGACGCCTTGGAGGCCATCGCGCCCGCGCAGGTCGTCATCGACTTCACCACGCCCGACGCCACCGTGGCCCATGCCGAGCTGACGGCGCAGGCCCGTGCCATCCATGTCATCGGCACCACGGGTTTTGCCGACAGCCACCTGGCCAAGCTGGAAGCGGCCGGTCGTCATGCGACGATCATCCGCGCGGGCAACATGAGCCTTGGCGTCAACCTGCTGATGGAGATCACGCGCCAGGTCGCCGCCGCATTGGATGCCGATTTCGATATCGAGATTGTCGAAAGCCATCACCGTCACAAGGTCGATGCGCCCTCCGGCACGGCTTTGATGCTGGGCGAAGCGGCGGCGGAAGGACGGGGTGTTTCGTTGCCTGACGTTGCCGACCGGGGCCGGGACGGGATCACCGGGGCACGGAACTCCGGTGCCATCGGGTTTACCGCCATCCGGGGCGGCGACATCGTGGGCGAACATGAGGTGATCTTCGCTGGCGAAGGAGAACGCATCAAGATCAGCCATATCGCCACCGACCGCCGTCTTTTCGCGCGGGGTGCTATCAAGGCCGCAATCTGGGGCAGGGGCAAGGGGCCCGGCTGTTTCGACATGCGCGACGTCTTGGGGTTGAAGTGAAGCTCAGACCGGTGCCCGCTTCGTCAGCCCCAGATGTTTGCGCACATCGTCCGGTCCCATGATCGAGGCACCCAAGTCCTCGATGATCCTCCGGGCTTTCTCCACCAGTTGCGCGTTTGTCGCCAGCACGCCGCGTTCGAGGTAAAGGTTGTCCTCCAGCCCGACCCGTACATGGCCCCCGGCCAGGACCGAGGCCGCGACATAGGGCATCTGGTGGCGACCCAGCGAGAAGGCGGAAAAGGTCCAATCCTCAGGCACCGCGTTCACCATCGCAAGGAATGTGGTCAGATCGTTCGGAGCCCCCCAGGGCACGCCCATGCAAAGCTGAACCAGCGCCGGGCTGGCCAGCACTCCCTCGCGCACCAGTTGCTCGGCGAACCACAGATGGCCGGTGTCGAACGCCTCGATTTCGACCCGAACACCGGCCTCCGTCATCATCCGTCCCATCGCCCGCAGCATCCCCGGCGTGTTGGTCATCACGTAATCGGTCTCGGCAAAGTTCATCGTGCCGCAATCGAGCGTACAGATCTCGGGTCGGCACTCCAGAACATGTGCCACCCGCTCGGCGGCACCGATCATGTCGGTGCCGTCGCTGTTGAGCGGCAGCGGTGTCTCGGCTGACCCGAACACCACATCGCCTCCCATCCCGGCGGTCAGGTTCAAAACCACATCCGTCTCGGACGCCCGGACAAGCTCTGTCACCTCGCGGTAAAGCTCCAGCCGCCGCGACGGTCGCCCATCCTCCGGTTCCCGCACATGACAATGGACCACCGCCGCCCCCGCTTTTGCCGCCTCGATGGCGCTCTCGGCGATCTGGGCCGGCGAACGTGGCACATGCGGGCTGGAATCCTGCGTTCCCCCTGACCCGGTTACGGCGCAGGTGATGAAGACGTTTTTCGACATGGAAAGTGGCATTGGAATCGGTTCGCTCCTGTTGGTTCCGCCACTTTCAATCGGCTACATGGCCATGTCAAAATCAGACATTGCGCCACGGCAAGACGCAGAGCGCATTGAATCCGACCTGTCGGAAGATTAGACGGGGAGGGCAATTGAAAGGGGCACCATGACCATTCGCCGCGATCTTGCCGACGCTGTCGGAAACACCCCGCTCATCCGCCTGCATGGCCCGTCCGAGGCGACTGGATGCGAAATCCTCGGCAAGGCCGAATTCCTTAATCCCGGCCAGTCGGTCAAGGATCGCGCGGCGCTCTACATCATCCGTGACGCCATCGCCACCGGCAAGCTCAAGCCGGGCGGCACCATTGTGGAAGGCACGGCCGGCAATACCGGCATCGGGCTGGCCCTGGTCGGCGACTCCATGGGTTTCCGCACCGTCATCGTCATCCCGGAAACCCAGAGCCAGGAGAAGAAGGACATGATCCGGCTCTGCGGGGCGGAACTCGTCCAGGTCCCGGCAGTGCCCTACAAGAACCCCAACAACTACGTGAAATATTCTGAACGTCTGGCCAAACGTCTGAACGAGACCGAAGCCAATGGCGCGATCTGGGCCAATCAGTTCGATAACGTCGCCAACCGGCAGGCCCATGTGGATACCACCGGGCCCGAGATTTGGGAGCAGACTGGCGGCAAGGTCGATGGCTTCACCTGTTCCGTCGGTTCTGGCGGAACGCTGGCCGGTGTCGCGCAGGTCCTTCAGCCCAAGGGCGTGAGAATCGCGCTCTCCGATCCCTATGGTTCGGGGCTCTACAAGCTCTACACCGATCAGGACCCGCCTGAGGGTGATTCCATCACCGAAGGCATCGGGCAGGGGCGTATCACGGCCAACCTCGAAGGCTTCACTCCCGACGTCAGCTACAAGATTCCCGACAGCGAGGCGCTGCCGGTTGTCTTCGACCTTTTGTCGCAGGAAGGTCTGTGTCTCGGAGGCTCGACCGGCATCAACGTGGCCGGGGCCATGCGGCTTGCCCGCGACATGGGGCCGGGCCACACCATCGTCACGATCCTGTGCGACTATGGCAACCGCTACCAGTCCAAGCTGTTCAACCCGACCTTCCTGCGTGAGAAGGGGCTTCCCGTTCCATCCTGGTTGGGCGGCGCGGCGCGCATCCTGCCGACCGTGTTCGAGGATTGAGACGGTGATCGGTCTCACGCGGAGAATTGCAGCCATCGCTGCAATCGCGGTGAGCCTTCTGGCGGCGCAGGCACGTGCCCAGGATATCGACTTCGAGGCATTCGACCGGTTTGCCACCGTTGTCGAGAAGACAATCGCCAACGGGACGCTGCCGGATTCCGGGTTCGAGTCGATCCGGGAATCTCTTGTCGGCTGGCGGGAGGATTTCCTGGAAGCGGAGAACGTCAACTCCATCCAGATCGAGGGACTCGAAGCGCAGTTGAGCGCACTCGGCCCCGCCCCGCCAGAGGGAGAGACCGAGGCGGAAGATGTCGCGGCGCGGCGCACGCAATTGACGGCCTCGCTTCGGGAGGCGAGGTCGCCACAGCTTGAGGCCCTCGAAGGGTTTGCGCGGGCAGACACACTTATTGGTCGCATCGACGCAACGCTGAGAGAACGCCAGACGCGGGCTCTTTTCGAGTTGCAGCGCACGCCTCTCGACCCGTTGCGCTGGCCCGCCGCGATCGGAGCCGTGGCGGCGATGTTCGAAACCGTCCATAAAGAATTCACGGAGACACTCAAGGTAACGGATCGCAGCGGCGTGTTGCAGCGGGTTGCAATCGCCTTGGTCCTTCTCTTCTCGGCCTTCGTCGCGATTCTCCGTGGCCCGGTCTGGATCGGTCGTCTCCTGGCACGGATCGAAAGCTGGGACGGTGTACACGCGCCGGTGGTCTATGGCTTTTTGCTTTCCTTTGCCGCGGTCCTCGCCGCGATGCTCGGAATTTCTCTGATCAATGCGGCTCTGATCTCGACCGGTTTACTTGGGGGGACCGGCCGGGCTCTGGCCATCGGCATCAACGCCGCGGTCCTGGCCTACGCTCTGGCGCGCTGGTTGGGCGGCCGCATTTTCCCTGAACGCGACAGTATACCCACACCGCTTTTATTGTCGGAAAGGGACCGCTCGCGCGGCCGTCGGAACGCCATGTTCCTGGGTGTGTTGGCAGGGTTGATGTCCCTGCTTGAAATCGTGCAGGCCACGGTTCAATTCGACGACGACACCCTCGGCATCCTAGCGTTTCCCATCTTTGTTGTTCTGGGGCTCACGCTTTTTCGCACCGGCCAGCTGATCTGGCGCGGCGCTCCGAGAGAGGACGACGTGCTTCGCGGTTTCACGGGCCGGGTGGCGCAATTTCTGGGACGCGTCGTGCAACTGGCCGCGTTGGCCGCGCCGGTTCTGGCCGCTATCGGCTATTTCAATCTGGCCCGCGGTCTCCTGTTCCCGCTTGTCCTCAGCCTCGGTCTGATCGCGTTCTTGCTGGCGCTGCATCACACGATCCGCGCGGCCTACGCCCTGATCCGGGGGCTGCACGGGGAGGATGCCGACCAGGCCCTGACCCCGGTGATCCTCAGCCTGCTGGTGACTCTGGCCTCGCTACCACTCTTCGCTCTGATCTGGGGCGCGCGTAACTCTGATCTGGGCGAGGCCTGGACCGCTTTCCGGACCGGGCTGAAAGTCGGCGAAACCACGCTGTCGCCCGGTGTCCTGCTAACGTTTGCCATCGTCTTTGCCATCGGCCTAGGCGTCACGCGTCTGGTTCAGGGCACGCTCCGCTCCTCGGTTCTGCCCAGAACCGGGATCGACAAGGGCGGTCAGAACGCAATCGTCTCGGGACTTGGCTATCTCGGGCTCACGCTCGCCGCCATCTTCGGCATCACCTCCGCCGGGATCGACTTGTCCAGCTTTGCCATCGTCGTCGGTGCGCTCGGCGTCGGCATCGGCTTCGGTCTGCAAAATATCGTCAACAACTTCGTCAGCGGCATTATCCTGCTGATAGAACGCCCGATCAGTGAAGGCGACTGGATCGAGGTCGGCGGCAATCTTGGCATCGTCAAATCCATTTCTGTCCGATCGACGCGGATCGAGATGTTCGACCGTACCGATGTCATCGTCCCGAACGGAGACCTGATCTCCGGCACCGTCACCAACTGGACCCACGGAAATTCCGCCGGTCGCGTGATCCTGAACGTGGGCGTCGCCTATGGCACAGATACCAAGAAAGTCGAATCGATCCTGATGGAGATCGCCGAGAACCACCCACTGGTCGCCATCACGCCGCCGCCCGTTATCGTCTTCCAGGGATTCGGCGCCGATAGCATGGACTTCGAGATCCGGGTCATCCTCAACGATATCGCCTATGGCCTGTCCGTGCGCACCGATATCAACCACGAGATTGTCCGCCGGTTTGCCGACGAAGGAATCGAGATTCCCTTCGCGCAGCGCGATGTCTGGTTGCGCAACCCAGAGGCCCTCAAATCCACGTCCCAGGAACCGCGCAAATACGGCGGACCGACCGACCCGGCCATGATCGATCTGGCCGATGGCGGCGATTTCGACTGAAGCGAAGTGCGACCATGATCAAAGGGCAAGATGCCCACTTGCGGCTCCCCCCCCGAGTTCGCTAAGAAGCGCCAGCCGGAGAGGTGGCCGAGTGGTCGAAGGCGCACGCCTGGAACGCGTGTAGGCGGGAAACCGTCTCCAGGGTTCGAATCCCTGTCTCTCCGCCAGCCACCCCCGCAAAGCGTCTCTACTTCGGACGTGGCGGGCTATTGCCCGGAAATCCCCCACCAATTCAAGCCCAATCCGTTTCAATCGCCTGTCTCAGAACCCCAGTTCGGCGCCATTCCGACGCATTCGAACGGCCGGTCTCTGCCCGCGGGTCCGGAGGATGAGTTTCGCGATTAACAGGGAATGTTCTTCGAATTCGGGCCAAAAACAGGTGGATTTCGGGTGTTTCGCTCGTGTCACTCCGAAATAATCACGATATTTCATCGAGTTATCTCCGCCGTCACCGTGCTTCCTGTTTTTCTCCGATAAGAGGTGAGTTACTACCTGTTATGGCCCCTGTAATCGCCTGATCAAGGGGTGTTTTAACTGCAATTTCAGGTGATCCGGGCCTCACGGGTAAATCCCAGGATCTGCCGCTGATCGTCCCAGGCAAGGGGAAGATCGCAGGCTAAGATGCGCACCAGCGAAAGGTCATGCGGTTGTCTGCCCGCCAGAATCGCGCGCTGAATGTCGGGCGCGAGAAACGCCAGTCGGACCAGCTTTCGCCGATGCGGCGTCGCGGGAGAGGTTTCGAGAACCGGGTCCCCGGACTGATCCTTATCGATCATGGCGTGCGCCTCCCGGAGCGCTCGGATCAGAACCGGATCCCGGTCAGGCCGTCCCGGCGCGCCTCCGATAACCTCGGTCCTGCCCCCCCCGGATGGCAAACCGGAGGGGCAGAGCGACCCTGCAGAGCGTGTGGTCTGCAGGATCGGTCCCCGCGGTCTCACCTGACTCCCGCCGGTCGCGTATGTCGGCGAAATGTGTGACCGGAAGGAACAGAACTACCTGACCGGCGCGTACTTCGACGCGCGCAATCAGGTCAATCGGAGTCTCTGAATATCCTGGTATCAGCCGGGAGAGCGTTTTCGTCAGAACGCCTTCGATTCTTGGTGCGGACACCCGCCGGGGGCTGTCGTCGTTCATCTGCCTGCGACCGCCCTGCTGCAGCGGTGCGGAAACGTAGTAGCGATAGAGACGACCAGCCTTCCCGTAGGCGAAGGTCGGTGACATGGACTGCCCGTCCGCATCGATGATCCGTCCTGCCAGCGGCGATGCCGTGACGTGCTCCCGGGTCGATCGGCGGCGTGTGGCATGCGCATCCAGCATTCTCTGAACCTCATCGAAGATTTTGCCATCAACGATGGCTTCATGCAGACCGGAGTAGCTTTCATCCCGGTGGGTGATCTCACCAAGATAGACGCGGTTCCGGAGCATATGGAACAGAGCGCCTCGGCTGAGCGGCTGACCTCCGGTTGCTTTGCCACTGCGGGAGAAAGATAGTTTTGAGGTGATGCCCCGATCTCGGACTTGCCGTTCGAGTTCATAGACCGAGCCGAACTCGAGGTATGACCGGAAGATGTACCGCACGGTCTCCGCCTCTTCCGCATTGATGCGCAGCCTATGTGTACCGGACTCGGGCCGGTCATAGCCCATCGGAATATTGCTCCCCATCCGAGGATCTATTCGAGGCGATCAGGAACCAAATGATCCCTCCGAACGCGAGAGTGAAAAGCAGACCGCGCACGCTTGCCAACTGGAGCAAGCGCTGGCGCAGACCACCGCGCAGTCGCAACAGGAGAAGTTGGCCAAGTGCAGCATCCATTTCTTAGACCACCGCCGTCTCAGAGGTGTGCTCTGAAGATTGCGTAATTGAGAAATATATCTCTTCAAGGGCAGACGTGCTGTCGGTATGGCCGACCTCGGCCAGCAGGTCTTCCATCGTGCCGAACCGGCGGCATTCGCCAAGGTTCAGCACCATGATATGGGTGCACAAATTCTCGAACAGGCTCAGAAGGTGCGAGCTGATGATAATGGCCGCGCCGGCTCGCGCCCGGTCCCGGATGGCTTGCTGAATGCTCCGGATGCCTTGGGGATCAAGCCCGGTCAGGGGTTCATCGAAGACGAACACTTTCGGGTCGTGCAGAAACGCACAGGCGATGGCCACCTTTTTGCGCATACCCCGCGACAGGTTATGGTGCCGCATTAAAGGAGTTCTGTGCCGAGGCGCGACAAGAAACTGGTCGCTGGCTCAACAATCGAGCCGAGAATTCACACCTCCCCTTCCGACGACGGGAGCGGGCGATGCTCCGTTTCCGGCGGATGCGAAGTGTTCAGAAGTTTGCCGCCGTCCACGCCTCCGTCTCAAACCATTTCAACCTGGAGCGCTCGCTCTCCAGCAGACCTCACTTCAAGGCTAGGGTGCATAGCTCCCACCGTCTGATGGATATCGAGAATGCGGTTCCGGATGGTTGACGGCGAGTAGGAGTGAATAGAGATGGCCGTCTATAGTAGTGACATTGCAGCCGCCGCATAGTTGCTTGTCTGCTCTCCAAATCTGTGGTGCTCTTGTGGCTGGGGAATCGAGCAATTCACCAAGGTTCGGCAATTTTGTCAGACAATAGGATTGCGAGGCATTTGTGAGTACAACAAACGATACCGAATCTGTTGCGACCGACACGCTTGAAATTGATCCAAAAGCTATAGCAGCATTTCAGATTGGGGGTATTTTCTTCCTTCTGTTCTACTACTCTGAACTCCTATTCGTTTTACGCAATCGGTTTCTACCGAACCTGCGAATTGGTGAGTGGCTGGACAGTTTTTTTCTAGTCACCTATGAAATTGCCAACTCGGGACAAAGGGAATTGAACGAATATTTTCCAGAAATTTTGGCCGCATCCCTGTTTGGAGTTCTAGCGGTCTATGTTTTAATTCTGGTTACAAGCTTGCGTCGGTTTAGCGATCTCGTATTTATTCGTGCTGTCTTCTTTTTATGTTTGGGACTTTGCGCGATACCGGCGGTTCTGGTACTTTGGACGCTTCGGTGGTTGCCGGAGTATTTGTTTTCGGTTCTCGCTTCAATCTACAACTACCTGGCCTCCTGGGTCGGCCCTGTGGTCGCGTTCATTGCTCCCTATTTGAGCTACCTTTTTCTCGCGACCATCGGACTGTTCGTGCTTCTCTTGTTACTCAGTACAAGAATCGGCAGGTGGGTGCTCGGGACTCTCACCGTGGCGTTGGCCGGGCTGTATTTCGCGGGGTTAGAGTTCTTCCCCGCGCTCGAGGCGATAAGGTCCTTTGGAGGCACTGTTGGTGAAGTCCTGAGCTATCCGATCTCTTGGGGCGGATACGTGCTCTCTTTCCTTATTACTGTCCTATCGGCGGTGTTGTTTTTCGTTGTTGTCGTTGCGGTTTGTATGGTCGTGATCTCCCAATTTGGGCACATCTTCCTGGACACCCTTTTTGATGCCAGGAACGTCCGGCGTAACGCCGTTGCGGCTGGTCGGTTCTTAGTCGGGATTGGTTTTCTGGCCTCTACGGTCATTCTCTGTTTCCCAGAGAATAAGCTTGCCGCAGCCGGCGCCACTGACGCAGTCTTAGTATTGATCGAACAAGCCGGACAATCTGCTACCCGGGGTGGCGTCGAAGCGATCGCTGTCAGTTTGGTCGATACGTACCTTTTGTTGATTCCAGACTCGGTGCAACCGGCGGTGACCAAGGCGTTTTCGTATGGTTATCCACCTTCACTTGAGCTCATTCTACTCACCGTAGCGTGTGGCGTGGCATTTTGCCTGATTGCAGTTCAAGTATTTCGCCGGGAGGCGGGTGGTACTGTGGCTCTTGCGTTCTATCCAAAGGAGCTCATTTTCTTATTCATTTACGCCAGCATTGTCTTGCTGGCGGTGATGTCTGCTGCCGACGTTGAGTGAAGTACAAGGTTATTCTGAGAGGGGATGTTCCGTGACCTAGTGAGTGCCACGTGACCTGAGACCCGTTTCCTCTTCCAATTTGCGGTAGAGTTCGTCCCAACGAAGGAGACGGACAGAATGAAGAGATCAAGGTTCAGCGAGGAGCAGATCATCGCGATCCTGAAGCAGCAGGAGAGCGGTGTGGCGACGGCGGATGTATACCGGGAGCATGGGATCAGCTCAGCGACGTTCTACAAATGGAAGGCGAAGTTCGGCGGGCTCGAAGTGTCGGATGCCAGGAGGCTGAAGGCGCTCGAGGACGAGAACGCGAAGCTGAAGAAGCTTCTCGCCGAACAGATGCTCGACAGTGCCATGTTGAAGGATGTCGCGTCGCGAAAGTGGTAACGCCCGGCGCCAAGCGGGATGCTGTGGCCCATCTGTGCAAAGAGCACGAGGTGAGCCAGCGGCGGGCGTGCTCTGTTCTGGGCGTCGATCGGTCGAGCGTGCGGTATCAAAGCGTGCGCCCGGACGATGCGGAGTTGCGCAAGGCAATGAAAGCGGTGGCGGCAGAGCGCCGCCGGTTCGGCTGTCGGCGGGTGCATGTGATGCTTGAGAGACAGGGCTGGCAGGTGAACCAGAAGAAGCTGCGGCGGCACTACCGCGAAGAGAAGCTGCAGGTGAGGAAGCGCGGCGGTCGGAAACGGGCCATCGGGACACGCAGGCCGATGCTGGTGCCGGAGCGACCGAATGAACGCTGGAGCCTAGACGTCCTCTCGGACGCCTTCACCGACGGGCGACGGTTCCGGGTTCTGGCCATCGTGGATGATTTCAGCCGGGAATGCCTGGCCTTGGTCGTGGACACCTCGCTTTCCGGGCTGCGCGACACCCGCGAGTTGACGGGGATTATGGGGCGACGCGGGCGGCCCAAGACCATTGTCAGCGACAACGGCACGGAACTGACCAGTATGGCGGTGCTGAGATGGTGCCAGGACACAGGGATCGACTGGCATTACATCGCGCCAGGAAAGCCGATGCAAAACGCCTTCGTGGAGAGTTTCAACGGCAGCTTTCGGGATGAGCTTTTGAACGAAACCCTGTTCTCATCCCTGGCAGAAGCCCGCGAAAAAATCACTGCATGGAAGGAGGACTACAACCGACACAGACCACACTCATCTCTCGGCAATCTCACGCCGAAGGAATTTGCAATGAAATCGAGACTGGAAAACAAGGCCGCATGAGGCCAGAAATCAACCGACGGATTCTCCGCAAAGGTGGAGGGAAGTCGCGTCTCAGGTCTTCACCGAAAAAGAACGGGCTGATGGGTTCCTGGCACCCTTGCCGACATTCCAGTTTTCGTCGCGCAGTTCAGAAAACAACATTCGCGGCAACGGCTTCAATGAGGAGTGCCAACCCCACTCATCAGAGAAGCGCGCGCGCCTGCAACGTCGAACAGGTCTTCCAGAAAGTAGGCCGCCAATTCGGATCGGTTGCCCAAGCCTGACTTGCGGTAGACTGATTGTGCCTGTTGCCTGATGGTGGCTTCCGAGGTGTTGCGAAGGGCCGCGATGTCCTTCAGCGCCGTTCCCTTGAGAATGAGCGAGGCGACCTCGCTTTCGGCGTCGGTCAGGCCCCAGGCATCGAACTGGTTCGCCACGGCGGCGGAGAGGCCCTGAATCAACTGCTCGCTCTGGTCGCGCCACGCCTTTCGCGCGTTGGCTGCGCTGGCAAGCTCCGTTCGTATGTCTTTCGTTTCGGACTCGAGCTTGCCGAGCCTTGTGACCATGTAAGAGCTCACGATCATGGCGGTGCTGAGCACGAGCATCTCCACGAACTCGGTCGCGACATCGCCGAACCCGATCATTTCACGGTTGAGGAGGATGTCGAGCAGACTGAAAAGCGCAGTCAGTGCGCAGGCGAGCGAAAATACGTAGATCACGGTTCTGGGCGAAATTCTCATGGCTCACCTCTCGTGCCCCACGTTGCAGGGCTTCCCCTTGACGCCCATCTTACAAAAGTAGGATGCGCGCGAAAGCACTCTCTTCCTTTCGCATGACATATCGGCCCGCCCTACATCCATAGGCCCGTCATCCGTCGGATGGTCCGGCGGACAGCAGTTCGACAGCTTTCGAGCACGACTCTCGGAGGTGACATGAACCCGATCCACATCTTTGCTCTTTGCGCACTTATCGGCCCAACCGCGGCGCTTACCGATCGACCGGTCGATGCCGGACCGGATGTCATCATCGGGCACACACGGCTCTTTCTCGGGGATAGCGGCAACCAGACCATCGCCGGAGCGTCCTTCTTCAGGACGGACGGGTGGGGCGGAAAGTTCCGATGACTGTCGATCCGGACCAGCGGGGCGCTGCGGCTTCTCACAGCGTGGATTGGCTTCGGCCGCGCCATCCTTTCAGGCCCGTCGTCAGGCAGAGACCTGCAGCCAGGGCCTGGAGCATCGCCCTGATCCTCGCATTGGTGTTTTTCACCGGTGTCCTGCTCAGGCCGCTCCTGCCGATAGACGAGACGCGCTACCTGTCCGTCGCCTGGGAAATGCATCTGACCGGCGACTATCTCGTGCCGCACATGAACGGCGAGACCTATGCGCATAAGCCGCCGCTTCTGTTCTGGCTCATCAACCTTGTCTGGTGGGTCACCGGCGTCTCGGAGTTCGCCGCGCGATGCGTCGGACCTGCATTCGCGCTGCTGAACCTCTATCTCACGCATCGGTTGGCCCTGACGCTTTTCCGGGACCACGACGTCGCGCAGGACGCGGTGCTCGTTCTGGCGTCGCTTTTCGTTTACGGACTTTTCTCCGGGCTCACGATGTTCGATGCAATGCTGACAACGGCGTCGCTTCTGTTCCTGATCGGGCTTTGGCAGGCGGCGGTGGAGGAGCGCTTTGCCTATTGGACCCTTTCGGGTGCCGCACTCGGGCTTGGCGTGTTGGCCAAGGGTCCCGTCATACTGGTGCACACGGCACCTTTGCTGGTCCTGCTTCCCGTCTGGCGGCCTCAGGGCGCTTCCGGTGCCCGGGTCCTGAGGGGACTGGGGACCATGGTGCTGATCGCATTTGGCATTGTCGCTGCCTGGTTGGTGCCGGCAATCCTTGCCGGAGGCGACGCCTATCGGCACGAACTCATCTGGACGCAAACGGCGGGACGGGTCGCGAATGCGTTCGCGCATGAAAGACCGGTCTGGTTTTTCCTGGCGCTGGTGCCGGTCTATCTCTTTCCATGGTCGCTGCATTTCGGCCTCTGGCGGGCGCTGCGCACAGTGGACCTCTACACTCCTCAGGTGCGTTTTCTCGCCATACACATCGCCGCAGCGTTCGTCGCGTTCAGCCTCATCGCCAGCAAGCAGGCACATTATCTTCTGCCGGAACTGCCTGCCGCCGGACTTCTGATCGCGTTTGCCTTGAGCGGGAAACCGCGCCGGGCGACGGACGGTCTTGTCTTTGTTCTACCGCTCATCGCGGTGCTGGTGATCGCAATCCTCGTCGCGACCCGAGCGGTGAGCGATACGCCACTTCCTCCATGGCTTCCCGCAGACATCGGAGTCTGTCTTGGCCTGATGTCGGTCATCGCAATCGTATCGCTCACGGCCGCCTTGGGGAAATCCCTTTTCGCGGCCAGCCTTTGGACGGCGGTTCTCCTGGCTGCCATCAACGTTTCGATTGCGTTCATGCCATTACGATCCGAATTCACCATCGAGGACTTTGCCGACTTTTTGCGCGACAGGAAAGGAATCGACATTGCCTGGTTCGGTCGGCCCTACCATGCCGAGTTCAACTTCCTTGCGCGCTTTGAGACGCCAGTATTTCTGCCCATGGACCGCGACGACCTGGCCCGTTGGGCGGCGAGCCACCCTGAAGGGCTTATTATCGTGCCGCTGGCCAAACTGGAAACGAGCGCCGAACCAATTTTTCATCGGCGTGTTTCGGGCAGCGAACTTGGAATCTGGACAGCATCAAGTCTGCAAACTGTCATGTGAAGCCGCAGCAACGCTTCTGGCTGAACGATGGATCGTGTGTGCGTCTGCGACCCGAAAGGCCCAACCACGTTTGGTCCTATAACTTCGTGCAGGATCGCCGCTGTCGGCGCAAAGACCGCGTAGATTGAACCGGGCTCACCATGGGAAAACGGATACTGCGAGAGCTTCAATGCCCGGTTCCGGGACGAACTGCTCAACGGCGAAATCTTCTGCGGCCTGAGAGAGGCGCAAATCCTGATCGAGCAATGGCGCATCCACCACAACACGGTCAGGCCGCACAGCTCATTGGGCTATCGTCCGCCCGCGCCCGAAAGCATCGTTCTAATGGACCAGAGACCGACGATGCACTAACAATCAAACCGGACCACCCGATGGGGGCACGCCAAGGAGGGCAGGGCGGTTCCGTAGCATTGCCTCATGACCAAACGCAGCCCATTTCGCTACTTTCGCGCCTCGCCCGAAATCATCTGCCTGGCTGCGATGAAGGAAATCGGCAACGCTGAACGACAGGATACTGGTCGCTGGCTGAACAATCTCGCCGAGAATTCTTACTTTCCATTCCGACGAAGGGAAGGAGCGATGCAGCGCTTCCGGCGGTTGCGAAGTTTGCAGAAATTCGTTTCCGTCCACGCCTCTGTCTGCACCCTCTTCAACTCGGAGCGCAGCCTCTATTCCAGACAAAATTTCAAACTAAACCGTGCCGCTGCACTGGCTGAGTGGCGCCAACTTTGTGCGGATTAAGGGGCAGTACCACTATCCAATCCGAGACCAGTTCGAATCCGTCTGACAGCACCCAAAACGGCGCGAACTGCGCCCCCCAAAAAAAAAGACAGAGTCATTCGCCCTTGGCTGACAGCACACCCAGAGGCGCTGCGATTTTTCCAATTGGCAGCAACATGCCAGCATTTGCATGGTCTACGGTTGCGGTGCATGATGCCCTTGGCCGCCAGTCCCGACAGGTTCAACCGATGGAGACCATCCGAAGACAGTGCCGCAAGATTGCGAGACGTGCGTGCCTCGGCTTTGCCCTCTCGCTTGCCGTCTCCGCTACCGGCGGCATCGCCAGGGCTCAGGGCGCCCCGGATTTTACGACGCTCGACACCATTTCCCGGCCCGGCGACATTGCACCCGACCGGTTCAGCAACCAGTTCATCTGGCTTGCCGTCGAAGAAACCGGACATTATCGGCTTCAAATGGCGCATCCGGGCGCCCTCCTGCTGCATTCGTTCGCTAGCGACAGTGGCGCTGTGAAACTCTTGCGCCGCGACGGAACTGCCCTGCGCGCGCCGGATATGGACAATCTGCTGCTTGAATCGGGCAGCCGTTACCTGCTTCAGGCGGCCTCGGCGGCCCCGCAGACTGTATTCCTCAACCTGATCGCGCCGATAACCGACGCAACCACGGTCGACATGAACGATCTGCAGGCCCGGAGCAGAGAGAGCCCGCTTTCCCTTGTCCCCGGAGAACTTCTGAACCTGGTTCCCGAGACGTCGATGTCGATCACGCTTCAGGCCCCCGATGCCGGACCGCTGCGGCTTGAGGCGATTGCGCCGCCCGGTGCGGGACCGGTCCTGCAACTCGGCCCGAACGCAGTTGGCCCGGGCGGGATATTCCCCTTCAGCTTCGACGAACCACTGCGCATGGACATCCGGCTCCCGTCACAGCCGAGGGACGTTCCGGCGCCGCTCCTCCTCCGGGTTACGCCGGCCGACGATCCGCGGGATGAGCGTGAGCCCAACAGTTCCGGCGAAGGCGGCGCGCCCCAGTCCCTTGGCGTGATCGGTCCCGAAGGCCGGCGCTTCGAGGCCCATGCCTACGCCCCTCGGGATCGGGACCAGATGCGGTTCGACCTCGAAGAACCCGGCATTTTCGATCTGACGCTCGAACTTGGCGATGGGGGCGGGGCGGTGCTGGCGCTTGAAAGCGAGGCCATTGGCGCGCCGATTCTGCGCATGACGGCGGTCGATGGGCGCGCCTGGCGCCCGGCGCTGCATCTCCCGTCGGGCGGCTACGGAATAACCGTCGAAATCGCCGATCGTCCCCGGCCGGTCCCCTACAGCGTCTCGCTGACCCCGGCCACGCAACTGCCGAATACCGACCGGGAACCGAACGACATTCCGGAACTCGCCCTGACCCTCGACCCCGGCTCGACCCTGCGCGGCGAGTTGCAGGAGGAAGATCCAGATCACGTGCGTTTCGACATCGCCGTACCCGGCCGTATTTGGGAATTGCGCGGCATCGTCGGGCTGAGGGATCTGCAACTTTGGGATGGCACCGGCAGACAGATCGGGAAATGGCCGGCCGAGGATGGCGCATTGGTGGTTCCCCTCGACCTGCCGCCGGCAAGCTATGTCGCAAAACTGCGCGGCTCGGGCCCCTACGCCCTGAGACTGTCCGATCTCGGGGCCGTGGCAACGGGCTTCGCAGACGAACCGAACGACAGTACCGATACGGCGCCCAGTTTGCGCCCGGGGTCGAGTGTCGTCGGAGCGTTTCACGGAGCGACCGACAGGGACCAGTTCCTCATGTCGCTGTCGCGCCCTACACCGCTGACATTGCGCCTGTCCCCTCCCGACGATGGCGGCGCAATCCTTCGACTGCGGCATGACGGGATGGCCTGGGGGCGCGGGGAAGCCTTGCCCGAAACAGGAGACCTGACCTACACCGCCCTCTTTCAGGAAGGGGCCTGGGAATTCGAGCTCGGTCCGAAGTCTGCGGGCATTTCGGGCCGCTACGAGTTCGGGATAGACCACGCAGAGGATGGCGCTGGCCCCGAGCCGGACCACCTGTCGGGGCGAAGACAGGCCATGCCGCTCGATGGCAGCCTGACCGGCCGGATCGGCGGTGTCGATGCCGAGGACTTCATCTTCGTCGCCCTGCCCGAAGGCGGAGAGACGGGGCTGATGTTTTGCACGAGCGGCTTCAACCGGGCCGTGTTACGCAGTTTCGGCGACGACGAGCAGCTGGCAAGCGTCGCGCCCGGACAGTTGGCCCGGATCGACGACCTTGCGAAGCTTGGGGGCGCGATGCTCTTGCGTGTCACCGGGCTGCAGGCCGAGGCGGACTACACATGCAAGTTCCGGCTCTCCAATAACGCAATCCCTGAACCGGGGTCGACGCCTTACTCGGCGGAGGGCCTTTCCCTCACCGCGCCCGCCAAAGTTACCGGAACATTCACCGATGCGCGCGATAGGGCCGAGATCGCGATGACTTTCCCGCCCGCATCGCTTGCCGCGTATTCCTGCAATTTCGACCCGGGCAGCGATGTCGATATGGCGCGCCAATTGCGCCTGGCCGGAAACAGGTCGTTCACAGACAGTCTTCGGGCACCGCCTCTGGCCGACGGCCACCGGGTGTTCGTGACGGATAACGAACCCGCGCGCCTGACACTGCTACCTCCAAGGAATGCCGCATTTCCGATCGGTTGGAGTTGCGACATCCGGGACGAGAGCTACTTCGCAACCCCGGCCCAGGTCGGCCCGCCTGCGCCCTTCACCGCGTTCCGCGACCGCGCTGCAAATGGCGAGGACGCGGAGTTCGATCCCGAGGAAGCGCTGGCCCTTCTGTCCGGCGGTCGGCCGAACTGGTTGCGCCCGACCGAGCCGAAAGGCGACCTGGATGTCTCGGCCGCGATCCTCGGTCTCGATCCGCCGTTTCGGGCCTATTCCGCAAACGGCCAGCGGAAAACACTGACGCTCGCGCTGGCGAACGATGCCGGGGAAGCCCGGATCGTCGATGTCGCGCTCCGTCCCCTGGTCGATGGCTGGCGGGTCGCGGGCAAGCTCGCTCCTCAGGAATTGGCGGCCGGCGAACAGAGCGAGGTATCGTTCACCCTTGAAATTCCCCCTATGCAAAGCCCGCTGGCCGACCCGGCGCTTGAACTGCGGTTGAATTCGGGACAGGGCGAAAAGACGCTGATCGTTCCGGTCGCGCTCGCCCTTAGCAGTGACGAGAGCGGCCCCTTCCGCTTCTGGAGCATTCCCGAGCCGCTGCGGGGGGCACTCGATCCGATGGCCCTGCAATTCGGTGCCCGGCTGACGGCGCTCGATGGCGTTGAGGTCGATGATCAGACGGCCGAAAAGCACGGATTCCTGCATGACGGTGAGGCACTCCATAGCGATATTCCGGCCAAGCTCACGGCCCGCAGCCTGACTTTCGCTCTGGCCAGTCCGGCAACGATCACGGGCCTCCGCCTGCATTTGCGCAGCACCACACCGCGCCAGGACTGGCCCGATCGCGTGGCGCTCGAACTTTCCCCGGACGGCGAGAGTTTCACACCCGTCCTCGACATCCGCCCGACCGGCTCGGATCGCCCGCAGGTTTTCGCGCTGCCCGACCCGATGCCCGCAAGCCACGCCCGCATCCGGCTCTTCGGATGCCAGGGAATGGCGGACTGCCAACGGATATCGCTGTCCGATATTGGCCTGACCGGAAGCGCCGATTGGAGCCCGCCCGAACCGGTCAACATCGCCAGCCCTCTGCATGGCGGTCACGTCATCACGGCCTGGAACGAAGGCGGCAGTTCGCGGGACGAGCACCCGTTCCGGCTGGGCTGGAATGCAGCGCTGCTGGTTCCCGGCCAGTCAGTGCCGATCGAGCGCGCTACGCCGGTCCGGGGCGACCGGATCATCGCCATTGTCGGATTTCACAAGAACCGTGCCGCCCGGATCGACCGTGTCGAATGGCGGGGCGATGCGGGTGACGACGAGCGGACCGCTCCCATCGCCGTCTCGGCCAGCCGGTCGGGCGCGGGAGGTCCCTGGACACCGATCGGTGCACTGACCCCGCCGGCACCCGGCGCCACCTCAGGTGTCCTGAAGCTGGACGCGCCAATCTGGACACGGGCCCTGCGGTTCGAACTTGAACGGAACGCCGAGGGAAACCGCGCCGGTCCCGACCAGATCGCGGTCTTCGAGGCGGACGGGGCACCATCGGTCCTTGGCCTCTGGGAGGATGACCGGCCTGACGCCGCCTACGAAGCCATCGAGGCGCCGGCCACCGCCCCGGTCCCCGAGCCGACCGGGGGCGCCGATGCCGGGCACGCAAAATCCCTGGATCCGGGAGCCACCGTCGCCTCGTCGGTCCAGATCGAACGCAACGAAGACTGGTGGCAAATCACGGTTCCCGACGGGCTTCCCCAGGAACTCAGCCTTGAATTCTCGGGCCAGTCGCGACCTGAAATCGCCTGGGCGCTCTACGACGCCGACGGCGCCGAGATTCCCCTTGCCCGCGCTGATAGCGATCGGGGCCTAATCCTGACGGCGCCGCTGCCACCCGGCACTTACCGGCTGAGAATTTTCGAGCCGCCCCGCTCGATCGTCATATCCTGGGACACGTCGGGAAGTGTCGGGGCCTATGTCCCGCGCACGCTGGCGGCGGTTCGAACCTGGTCGAACGCGCTTTTGCCCGGCCGGGACGCCCTGCAACTGCTGCCCTTCGGTAGGACCGAATTCCTGTTGCACGAATGGGCGGAACGGCCCGAAGATGTCTATCCGGCCCTTGGCAAGCTCCCGCTGTCGCCGAGTTCCGACGCTGAAGCCGCGATCGGCGTCGCCTCCGAGGCGCTTGCCGACCGGACGGGCGCACGCGGGATCGTCATCATCACCGACGCCGAAACCTCGCAGGCGGCCCGCGTCTGGGAGCCGCTTTTGAGCGCCGCGCCGCGCGTCGTGGCACTGTCGATCCATTCGTCGGACAGCAAATCGGTCGAGATCATGCAGGACTGGGCTACGCTTAACGGCGGGCTCTTCCACCGTGTCACCAGCCATATCGGGCTGTCGGACGGCCTCGACATGGCCGCCGCCCTGTTCCGGGGACCCAAGGGCTATCGGATGAACGTGGGTCTCACCCAGGCGAAGGAACCTGAAGGCACGGGAACCCTGATCGTGACCGCGGCGCCTGAAGGCCAAGCCCCCGAACCGACTGGCGGGCTGGAGGTGATCCTCGACGCCTCCGGCTCGATGCTGAAACGCATGCCGGATGGCACCCGGCGGATCGCGGTCGCGCACGATGCCCTGTCGTCGCTCGTTCGCGACGTGGTGCCCGCCGGGACGCCGTTTGCCTTCCGCGCCTTCGGGCTCGAAGTCGATGCCTGCCGGTCCGAACTGATGCTGCCGCTGGAACCGCTCGACCCGGTGGTGGCCGAGCAGGCAATCCGCGACGTGCCTGCAATCAATCTCGCCAAAACCGCCATTGCCGACAGCCTGAAACTGGCAGCCGAGGATTTGGCCCCGCTCGATCCGCCGCGCGTCGTCGTTCTGGTGACCGATGGCGACGAGACCTGTGACGGCGACGTTGCAGCCACCATAGACGAGATCGGGGCCAGCGGCATCGACCTTCATCTGAATATCGTCGGCTTCGCCATCGACGACGCTTCTCTTGCCGAGACATTTGCCGATTGGGCCCAGCGTGCGGGCGGGCGTTACCTTGCGGCAGGCGACGCCGAGGGGCTCGTTCAGGCAGTGACCGAGGCGACCGAACCCAGTTTCGAACTGACGCGCCTTTTCCTCGACGGGCGGGAAGAACCGGCAGGGTTCGCGAAGATCGGTCGTGAGATGCCCTTGCCGGCCGGCCGCTACCGCCTGAGTCCCATCCAAACCGCCACCGGCGCCCCCCTGATCGTCGAGATCAGCGACGCCCGCGTGACGCCCATCCGATATGACACCGACGGACTAACGCCCGAAGCCCTGCCTTGAGGATTGGAACCCATGACACTTTTCAAGTATTTCTGCCTTGCGCTGACCTTCGCCGCCCCGGTGGCAGCAGAGACCTGGGAAATCCCGACCGATGCCTTCGATCCGTCTCTCGCCCTGCCCGACCGCCCTCAATTCGACGAAACGTCCGAGGCCGATTTCGAAGCAACCCTGAAAGCCGCGGTCGCCCAGAATGACCTTATGGCAGCGCGTCGACCGGACCTCGAATCCCTTTCTCTAGATCTGATGCTGGATCCCGAAGCGGCCTTCGCCTTTTTTCGCGATGAGATCGTGACCGAAGCCTATCCCGGCCACCTGCGAGCACCCCGCGCCGTTCTCGAAGCCGGGGCGGGGAATGCCTATGACAAGTCATTGGCGCTTGCGGACGTCTTGCAAGGCATGGGCTACGACACCCGGCTCATGACGGCAAAGGCGACGCCGGAAATCGCGGCAGAGATCGCAGCCGGTTCCTGCACCGGCCCGTCGCGCGACTCCGGCGACGTGTTCCGCATAGCCGGTCTGACCAGCGATGTGATGAGCCGGGTCAGGGCGCGCGCCCACGCCAGCTATTCAGCACTCGCGCAGGTGGCCGCCCCGCCGGTGGGGGCTGCCCCGTCTCCCGCTAGGTCCCCCGACCATTTCTGGGTGCAGGCGCGGATCGGGACGGATTGGGTCGATCTCGATCCCGCCTTGCCAGACACCGCGTTCGGCCAGTCGGCCGTCTCGGCAGGCACAGAAGTGACGAGCCCGCCGAAACCGCATCAGGTCCGCGTGACGCTGACACTTGAAACACTGCGCAACGGCAAGCTCCGGACTGATGACATCTTGAACCATACATTCGATCTGCCGCGCAACGTGGAACGCCAGGTCTCGCTGCTGTTCGGGCCTGAACATGAAGGCGTCGGCGGTCTAGTCAGCGAAACGCTGTCCGCGTTGCAAGGCGGGAGCGCGGAAATGGTCGCGACGCTTCTGGTCGGGATGGAGCCGAAGAAAAGTCGCGCGTTCGCCGCACCTGGTGTGGCTGCGGCTGTGGGAGGCCTGTTCGACGCCGGTCCAGAAGAGGAGATCACAACGGCCATGACCCTGCGGCTGACCGGTCTGGTTCCGGGCCAGCCGGACGCCGTTACGCTCCGTCCGATCTTCGATATCGTCCCGGCCGACCTCCGCGACAGCAGCGAACCGATCCCGCCTGAAGCGCTTGGCAGCATCGCAATGGGCAGGCGCTATCCGGTGGCCCTCGAAAGTCTCCGCCACATCGTTCTGGGAAATGGCGGGCAGTCCGCGCATGTGGCCTCGGTCCGGGTCGGCGCGATGCTGGGCGATCTGCCCGAGGCGTTTCGTCTGTTTCAGGCCGGCACACCCGACCCGCAGTCAATTATCTGGAACGGATGGGTTCAGGCCAGCACCGTGGCGCTGGTATCCGAAGAACTGATCCGCGCGCGGCCCGTTGGGGAAGGATGCACAACAATGACTCGTCCGCGCGCACTGATCTGGGGCGTAAGTGCCATCTCGCCGGACCTGTCGGTCTACTGGTATGACTGGGCGCTCGACGATGTGGACATCGCGAACGCAACCGACGCGCCCGCCGCATGGCGGATGAAACTGTGGCACGGCGCGTTGCAGGCCGGGCTCGAGCGCGAGGCCATTCTGAACCAGCTTGCCGCGCCGACCGGCTCCATAGCGGTCGACCCCGGAGCAATGCAGGAACCGGCGCCCGAGATTTTGACCCGCCTCGGGCCGGAAGCTGCGGCCGACAGGGCCGAAGGCTTCGACCTGTTCACCGCGCCCGGCCTCTCCGTCTCCGAATGGTGGCGCGTCGATCCCCTGACGGGACGCGCCGATGCCCGTTTCGCCTTCTACGGCAATTCCGGCCCGTTCGTCCCTCAGCCCGGACATGGCATTACGCGATTGGGCGAGGCGGCCATCGACCGACTGTCGGCCCGGTATTTCCACCACGGCACCGAGGCCAACTGGAGGGCCTATATGCAGAGGGTGATGCACGATGCCGAGCAACTGGCAAAAAAATGGGAAGTCGAGGACCGGCTGAAGCGAAGCCGCGGAAACGAATACCTGATTATCCTCCTGACGGTCTCCATCCCGATTTCGCTGGAAGCGGGCGCGGCCATCGGCGGCACGGTCAATCAGGGGGTCATATTCGCGCTCTATGGTTAGGGAACGTACGCCCATTTCAGGAGCTTTGCGCAAACTTCGCACACGGCTGAACGACCGCGTAACTCGCAAACGCCTCGGTTGGGCTCTGTCAGAGCAAACTTGCTTGAGGCGAGCAGGGTAGATTTGTAGTCTCGCCAGACGAGCAAGCCTGACCCTTTTCGCTATTTCAATACAAGCCGCGAGATCATCCGTTTGGCGGTGACGATGTGCGTTCGGTTCCCTCTGTCGCTTCGCAGCGTGGAGGATCTGCTGCATGAACGCGGTGTCGATGTCAGTCATGAGACGATCCGGTACTGGTGGCACAGGTTCGGTCCGATGTTCGCCTCCGAGATCCGCAAACGCAGGATCGAGGGTATGCGATCCAGCCGGTGGCGTTGGCATCTCGACGAAATATTCGTGAAGATCAACGGCAAGCGGCATAACCTCTGGCGTGCCGTCGACCATGAAGGCGAAGTGCTCGAAAGGTTCGTCACTAAGACCAGAGACAGGAAGGCAGCACTCAAATTTTCTAAAGAAAGCTATGCGCAGGCATGGACGACCCGAGGTCGTCGTGACGGACAGACTCCGCTCTTTCTGTGCCGCTCTGAATAAACTCGGCGCTGGCGATCGACAGGAGACTGGCCGCTGGATGAACAACAGAGCGGAGAATTCGCACCTGCGATTCCGACGACGAGAGAGGGCGATGCTTCGCTTTCGGCGTATGCGAAGTCTTCAAAAGTTCGCCGCCGTTCACGCCTCCGTCTCAAACGACTTTAGCCCGGAACGCAGCCGCTCCAGCAGACACTACTTCAAGCTGAACCGAGCCGTCGCTCTCGCCGAGTGTCGCGTGCTCTGCGCTGAATGATGTTCAGTGTCGCTCTCCTGACGGAGACTGGTTTGCATTAGTCTGCCAGCACCTCTGGCTCAACCTCGGACAAGTCCGATACCATACATGCCCTGGGGTCGGTCGGCGATGATGGTATTGGTCACGGCATTTGGATCGCTTTCGAGTTCGAACCAAAAAAAACGCCACGTCGATCGACGGGTCCTTCGTGTTGGGCAAAACGTCATGCGGGGCCAGGAGACCGCTATTCGAAAGCAGCGGGAGGTAATTCCGATTTCTTGTTTTAGGCCTTTGTGAGAATGATCGGCATCGATCAGGATAGAGTCAAAACTGCCACCCTCACAAAGGTCACCGACGGTATCAACCGTCTCCCGAGCATGAGAATTCGCACGAATGAGATACAGGGATTGGTCCTGCGTTGTGAAGTTCTGATAGTGCCGCTCTTTCCTCCTGGGATAGCCGCCGCCATTGCGCCAATAGGGCAGGTCGACGCTGACTATCGTCGCGTCCGGCACCGCAAATCTGCAAAGAAGAAAAAGCGTGCCGCCACGCGCTGTCCCGATCTCGAGCACACGCCGCGGCTTCAGTTCGGCGACTTCCTGGATAAGACATGACCTGCTCCCCCTAGAGCCCGCGTTTATTGGTTGGCTCTGTTCAGGGTTTGGTTCTTTCCTGACCGGTGATGATACTCCTGCTGAGCGAAGCCCTCGAGGGACGCATGCGGGCGGCGATGATTGTAGTCGTCGCGCCTTGCCGCAATCAAATGGCGGGCATTGCGCAGGCTTGGGAAGAGCTGCTTGTTCAGCATTGCGTTCTCGGCAGCGAATATCGGGCCAAATCTATTCCACCAGTACCGCACCGTTTCGTGGCTGATATCGACACCGAATTCGTGCAGCAGATCTTCCATGTTTCGGAGCGAAAGCGGAAATCGAACGTACATCATTACGGCCAGGCAGATGATTTCGGGGCAGCCGAGAAAGCCCTCCTCCCACCTCAAGCCAATTCATTCTGACAGGACGTATCGACCGGCTGAACGGGGCTCAATCCGAGTTCGTCTGACATCACCCTGCGACGGGCAGGTCGAGCGCGAAACAGGCGCCGGCTCCTGCTTCTTGGCTGAGAGTGATCGTACCTCCATGGGAGGCCAGGATCCGGTGGCAAAGCGCCAGCCCCACACCAGTCCCCTTGCCCACCGATTTCGTCGTGAACATTGGATCGAAGATCTTGTCCGCAATATCCTTGGGCACACCGGGTCCGTCGTCACTGACGACAAGGCGGAGGAAACTTGGATCGTCAGCCGCCTCAGCATGCAGGCGAATGCAGTGCCCGATGCCAGCTTCGGCGATGGCCTGAGCCGCGTTGACGAAGAGATTGTTGAGAACCTGCACGATCTGCGTCTCATCGACCCAGATATCCGGCAAATCGTCAGCCACCTCCGAGACCACATCGACTTCATTGTCCTGCGCACCCGCGTAAAAGCTGTCTACCGCCGTATCGACCAGAACCGCCAGTGGGACGGCAGTGAGATCCAGCGGACGCTCACGCGCCATCGCGAGGAAACTGCGCACGATACGCACGCAACGCTCGGCGGCGTCGGATACTTTCTCGACACGCCCCAGAAGCGCCGGATCAAGCTCCTCCTCTTTCAGAATCAGCATATTGCCTACGACAATGGAGAGCGGGTTGTTCAGCTCATGTGCCACGCCTGCAAGCATCTCGCCCAACGCTGACATCTTCTCTGCCCGGAAGGTCCTGTCTTTCTGACGCGCCAATTCCGACTGTATGGCGATTTCGTCGCTCAGGTTGAAGATGCTGTATACGACAACGTCCTCGCCCCGGTAGTCGATCAGACGGGCCGAGATCACCGCAGGAAATTCGGAACCGTCGGCCTTCCGGCCGGTCACCCGCATGTCGTCGACACGCGCATCCGGTAGCAGGGCCGTTACGAAATCGGCCCGTTCCTCGCGGCGGGCAAAATGATGATGGCTGTTAAGCCCCTTGCCCAGGAGTTCGGTCGCCGACGGGGACCGGTAGAGAATCTGGCCATCCCCGATCCGGGCCATTGTCAGACTGGTCGGGCAGGCCTCGAGGACTTTGGCCATGACCTGTTCGATCTCGCGTTCCTCTTGACCGGACGCGTCTCCCATTGCGATCCGCATGGCAAAGCCGCCATCGGAGAGCGACGTCAGCGTGGCTTCCGCGCGCGAACCATCAAAAAGAACTCTTTCAACGGTCGGCACATCATCGGGTCGCAACAGCAGAAGTTCTTCTGCGCGACGCAGATCGGCGCAGGAAGCATGCGTCAGAACTTCCTTTCGTTCCGCCTCCGCCAGAAATATGTCCCAGGACGTGCCTGGGCGCGTGAACTGCTCAATCAACCGAAAAAATGCGCCGAAGCCGGAATTGGCAGCAACCAGCTTGCCATCCACGTCGAACACGGCGGTCGGATCGGGAAACAACCCGATCAGCTCGGTCGCCGGGACTGTGCTGGCCATAGAAGAACCCGTGACATCATTCATGACTGTCTCGCGCTGTCACTCCCGGCTTCCGACACCGCATATGCCTCCGTGACTGCGGGCGCTGCGACTCCCGTATCGTCGATGGCCTGAACGGAAAACCGGGAATCCAGCAGGTCGGCAATCGACCCATGCGCGGCAATGGTCATGGGGCTCGCTGCCAGACGGACCATATCGGCGGCGGCAACAGCGGGCCCGAAGACATCATAGACATATTTCTGAACACCGACCACGGACCCGATCACCGGACCGGTGGCTAGGCCCACGCGGGCTTCCCACTTGATCGGATGGGTCTGGTTCCGGCGCTCCAGATAGCGCAGGAACCGAACGGCGGTGTTGGCG
Source organism: Silicimonas sp. (assembly GCA_050299835.1). Classification (GTDB taxonomy): domain Bacteria; phylum Pseudomonadota; class Alphaproteobacteria; order Rhodobacterales; family Rhodobacteraceae; genus JAJDOD01. The sequence continues at coordinate 131,252 of JBNKWP010000003.1, read as the reverse complement.
ATGGAACCGGAATGATCGCGCACGGGATCGGGCACACCCGACACCGTGAAATAGCTGTCACCGGTGGTCCGGACCCGCTCACAGCCAAACTGCTCCCCGATCCTGTCGAAGGCAGTGTAGATGTCGTTCAGTTCGCTGACGATCACCGAGGGCTCATGCGCGGCCAGGGCAGCCTCGAACCCGGTGAAATCCAGTGTCAGAACGGAAACGCTCTCGAACACGCGCGGTGCAACGACCCCGAAGGACTTGTACTCCTCATAAGCCGTGCGCGGCATCATGTTCAGCAGCAGTTTCTCCACCTGCTCCTTCTCGCGCTTGATCTCGTGAGTATTTCGCTCGACCATCATCGAATAGGAATCGATCATCGATTCCAGTTCCTTGATCCGCGTGATGTTCTGGCAGACCAGGACAATGATGTCTTGATCGTCCTCAAGTGTGCGATTGAACTCTACCGCAACTGTCATCGTCCTGCGGCGCAGCTTGAACGAGGCCTCCGCCGTGTGTTTGCTACCCTCAGCCAGCTTTTCCAGCGCCTCTGGGATATCGAGCGTCGGCATGATGTCGGACAATTGCGCGTTAGCTTCCGGCGCACCAAACCACTCGACAAACGTGTCGTTGGAAAAACGAATGGAGAGCGTTTTCACTTCGACAAGGGCGACACCCACACCGATGGCACGCAGAAGTTGCTCGTTGATGGCTTCAATCGACATCTCAACCCCCGATCAGAAGGTCGCGGCGCTGCTCGAAGGCGGCCAGAACGGTGCCGATGTCTTCGCCATCCAGGCCGAACTCCAACAGAGTTTCTTCGATCAGTTCCTTGAGCCTGTCGAAATGCGCATCGCAAATGGTCATATGCTTATGCGCATTCTGGATATGCGTATCCGTAAAAGATGCCGGTCCGCCCATTAGCGAAGAAACGAACTTCGTCTGATGGTCGATCAGCTTGGGCATATCCACATCGTCGAAGAACGGCCCGACATCGTCGTCATCCAGCAGCTTGTCATAGAGCGTCATCACGATCTTGCTGACCGTCGAAAACCCGCCGTATTTCTCGTAGAGCGATTTTTCCAATTTCTGTCCCCCAGCTTTATGGGTTGATCTTGCCGACCAAGGCCAAGCGGTACAAGTCCAAGCCGTGCGTCAGGCCGCAAGAGCAACCGCTGTTTCGCCTGCAATCTGCGCCTGTTCCGCCTTCATGATATCGTTAAGCTTCAGATGCAGGCCCTTCAACTCCTCAAGCGTCCAATCCAGCGCTGCGATCCGGTCGGTCAGAGCGAAGAGGTCCTCCGAAGATGCATCTCGAGCGGCCTCGAACTCCTCCAAAGGTTCACCGCTCAGAATGGTGCGGGACAGCATTTCCGCATCCCGGAATGCGTCCGTGATCCCGTGGGCGGTGAGCGGGTCCTTGAAATATCCGGCATCGCCGACCAGCGCCCAGCCAGGGCCGGCGGCCTCTTTCAGAAAGCCCTTGTCACCTCCATAAACCACCGGACGCGACATGCTTCCGGCTGACCGAAGAACCTGGCCGAACTCCGGATTCGCCTCGGAAACCAGCCACTGCAAAGCCTCATGATGCCCCATGCTCTCAATCAGTGAGCGCATCCTCTCAGGCGCGACGGAGGCAAAGACACAATGGGCCTGCCCGTGCGTCGGGACTGCGCCCGCACCAACGCCCGGCTGGTAGAACCACCGATAGCCCTCATCCGGCAAGCCCTCAAAATAGGCATAGATGCAGTTGGTGGTGTTGCGCGATTCCACAAGCGTCCGCGCGTGAACACGCCGCGCAACCGTCGAACGTCGACCATCGGCACCGATCACCAGCGGCGCATAGGCGTTCTCCCGGCCCTCCGGCCCCTCGAAAATCACGCCCTCGATCTGCCCGTATGGATCGCGCAGCACATTCGTGAAACTCGCGCCATAGCGCAGTTCCGCTCCCGCCTGCTGCGCGGCTTCGGCAAGAATACCGTCCAGCACATACCGTCGCGGTGCGATCAACGCGCGTGTCCCGTGTGAAGGACGGATCGCCACATCCACGGCATCCTCGCCATAGTGGAACCGCGTGCGCGTAATCTCCGGTGCGCCGGACGCGATGACACGCTCCAGCAAGCCCCAACGCTGCAACAGCATAACGCCGCCGCGCATCAGCGCATGGGTAGACATCGTGTCCTCACCTGGAGCGCTCCGATCAAGTACCAGGACCTTCTTGCCGCCACGAGCCAGCTGCATCGCGGTGGCGGCTCCGGCGCAGCGTGCGCCAATGATGATTGCGTCATATTGCATGGGTATCTCCTTCAGGCGGCGGCGCGAACGTGGCCAAGTTGGGTGCAGATGTGACGGGTCAGGTCGCGGGCATCCGCGCCCACCCCGTCGATGAAAGTGGAGTTGCGGCGCCGCATGAACGGCAGCGCCATGGCGTAAAGACCGGGCACATCGCAAATGCCGCCCTGTTGACGAAGCTCTCCCTGCCGGTCGAAGGCATCGACCCGCAGCCAGGGATAATCGCGCCGGAATCCGGTGGCCCAGACGATGGTGCGAATGCCCGCGCTGCGCAGGCTCAACCCTCTGGGATCAGCGGGGAGCGAGAGCTGAGGATAGGGTGCGGCCTGATGCGGAGCGTCTATGCCGGAGGCCTCGATGTAAGTGTCAATTCTCTGAACAAGCCGCGCACGTCGCTGACGTCCCCGCTCGATCTCCGCCGCCAGGGTTCCCGACAGCCCAAGCTGATCTCCGTCGGCACCGGATGCGCGACCGACAAGGCGTACGCCCAAGGAATGCAGCTTCGCCAGCCCGATGCTTCGGGGCGGCGTGCTGCCGATCAGTTGCAGCGAGGGCTGGGACAGCGCCCGCGCGGCCGGCACGCTTGGATCGCGCGGCTCGGACAGAATGCCCGCCTCATCCATCCAGCGCATGATGTCCTTCCCGCGATAGATGCGCGGCAAAGGCACATGACTGCCAGAAGCCAATGTAACCTCGTGACCCGCATGGTGAAGCTCTTCGGCAAGCTGCACACCGGTTGCGGACCCGCCGACAATCAGGACATTACCCTCGGGGATGTTTCCTGCGTGATTGTAAGTCGATGTCGTCACCTGGCGGATGCCGGGCGCGATATCCGACGCCCATGCCGGTACGTTCGGCCTGTCACAGGCACCGGTCGCAACGACCACGGACCGGGCAAGAAGCGTCGCGCCATCGGTGGAAACCCGGAACCTGCTCGCGTCACGGGTAACGGATGTGACGGTGGTGTACTCCCGCACCGGCGCGGCGAAACTCCGGGCATACCGCCCCAGGTAACCCACGAGCTCATCCTTGCTCATGAACCCGTCCGGCTCAGGACCGCCATAAGAGTATCCCGGCAGCCGCGTCATCCAGTTCGGCGTCAGCAGGCGCAGCGAAGCCCAGCGCTCGGCGCGCCACCGGTTGGCAATGGCCCCTTTTTCAAGGACGACGTGGTCGATGCCTTCTGCCGACAGGCAGTGGCTCATCGCCAGTCCTGCCTGTCCGGCACCGATCACGACAACATCAAATCGTTCGACCATTGCTCTGTTCCTGTTTTTCGTCTCAGCCCGAAGTCGGGTGGACGGTGAAATTTTCGAAATCCCGGCGCGAAACCGGTACGATGAAGTCCTGGACGGTGCCGCGGCGGCGGTTGTTGACCACGGCCATGTCGCGGGCGGCGGTCTGGTTGGAGTTCGTGAAACGGGCCATGTCTTCGGTCCTCTTTCGGATTTCAGGCGATCCAACCGCCGTCTTTCGGCGTGATGGTCGGCAAGGTGAAGGCGCGGGCGGTGCGACGGATCACACCGGCCCGGGCCATGCGAGGGGAGACGCGCGTGCGCATCAGCCGAAGCTCCGTTCACGGATCATCCGGGCGGCGGCCACGTGGCGTGCCCGAATATCGGCATTCAGCTTCGGCGGGTTCTTGAACAAAGTGGGAAGCATTTCTCTTTCCTTTCAGATTCAGTAAGTTGAGTGGTTGGGCAGGACGGTGGCCCTGCCCGGCAGGGGATCAGGCAGCCATCTCGACTGCGACTTCGGTGCCGTTCGTGAGCATGTCGAACACAGCAGAACGGGCGACAGACTGCTGCACGACTTTGGCCAGGTCCTGGGCCTCGGCATCGCCGTCGATGCGAACCGTGGCGCGGATCTTCTGGAAGCCGTTGCGCACTTCCTTGTCGAGGCCGAGCATGCCCTGAAGGTCGACGTTGCCTTCCACCTTCACTTCAACGGCGTTCAGCTTGATCTGCCGGGCCGATGCGATGTTGGCGATGCCAGCGGTGATGCAGGCGGACAGGGCCGAGAGCAGGTATTCCATCGGGTTCGGCGCATTGTCGCCGCCGCAGAGAACCGCCGGGTGATCGCCTTCGACGACAAAATCCTCGCCGCGCTGGTGCTCCTGGCCGGCACCGAAATAGCCGTTGATCGTGGCACGGCTATGCGTGCCATTCACCCATTCGCTGTTCGCGCGGAACTGGAATTGGGCGGCAACCGGCTGTTCGCCGACCGCATTGATGGTGCCAAGAAGCGTGGGCACCTCGACGCCGTTGATGGCGACCTTGGCGGGTTTTTCCATTACGTCGGTGGTCATAGTAAAGTGTCCTTTTCATTGTCTGTTCTGGTTCATGTTTCCGAACCGGGGCGCGGGGCGCTTTGAGGGTGGGTAAGGGAGGTTTGTCGAACGTCCCGCGCCCCGGCTACAAAACCGGGTTTAGACCCGTCTCGTTTCAGTTTGCGGTCAGGTACAGGGGTGTTTGGTATCGATTGTTTCAATCACCAAACATGCCGTAAGAAATTGTTTCAAAACAAAAAAGAACCCGCCTGGACAGGCGGGCTCAAAGTCATCCCCGGCGGCACTTGCGACCCTCGTGCCGCCTCTGACGGGCTCCAGGTCTTGATGCCGGATTACCTGATCGCGGCGGAGTGAGTCACGCCGCGACACGTCATCTCGGATGCAACCATTTGGGCAGGTAGCTGTAGGCGTTCTCGGCCGCTGCGATCATGCGGATCTGCTGGGCTTCCAACATCCGGCCAAGCTCACCGGAATTATACGCATCGAAGGTTTCGGTCGCGCCACCGACATGCTTGCCACCCACGAAAACCTGCGGAATGGTATGCGTCCCGCAAATCTCCAGAAGCGCCGACCGCAGCCGGGCGCCGTGGTTGTTCTCCTGATAAGCGACCGAGTCGATTTCGACAGCGGTGTAAGGAATGCCGGCCGCCTCGAACATCTTGCGCACCGACCAGCAGAACTCGCACCATTCCAACACGTACATCAGCACCGGCGTCGCCTCAGCCGTCTCGCGCACCTCGGCCAAAGCCTCGTCATCGGCAGGGGGGAAGGAGGGAGCGCCGCCCACGGCTGAGATATCGAACCGGATGGTGTCGGTCGAGCGGCTGATCGCGTGCTCGTCCTTGTTCATCTCGACGCTGATGTCTTCGAAAAGCGGTGTCGACAGATAGCGCTCGCCCGTATCGGGCAACATCGCGAGGATCTTCGATCCCTTCGGCGCGGTCTTCGCCACTTCCAGCGCCGCGGCAAAGGTCGCCCCGGCAGAAATACCAACGAAGATACCTTCCTTCTGCGCCAAATCGCGCGAAGCCTGCATCGCTGCGCCACCACCAATCGGCTGGTAGACGTCGATGCGCTTCTCGGCCAGTGCCTCCTGCACGACCTGCGGGATGAAGTCCGGCGTCCAGCCCTGCATCGGATGGGGCCGCCAGGCCGGGTGGGCGGCAGCGGCGCTGCCATCGTCGTTATACGCTTGCACGTGATCGTTGGTCAGCAACATCGCGTTTTCCGGCTCGACCGCGACGATCCGCGTCTTGGGGCTGTCGGCCCGCAATCGGCGCGACACACCGGTCAGGGTGCCGCCCGTCCCGAAGCCGCTCACGAAGTAATCCAGTCCGTTCGCGCCGAAATCCTCGATGATCTCAACGCCGGTCGTATTCGCATGAATCTCGGCGTTCGCCGGGTTCTCGAACTGCCGGGCCAGGAACCAGCCGTGGGTCTCGGCCAGCTCACGCGCTTTCCTGACCATGCCGGTGCCTTTTTCCGAAGCTGGCGTCAGCACGACCTTGGCGCCGAGGAACCGCATCAACTTGCGGCGCTCCACGCTGAAGCTCTCCGCCATGGTCACGACCAGCGGATAGCCCTTCTGCGCGCAGACAACGGCGAGCCCGATGCCGGTATTGCCGGATGTCGCTTCCACGACCGTCTGCCCGGGTTTGAGCGAACCATCCTTCTCGGCGGCCTCGATGATGGAAAGCGCAAGCCGGTCCTTCACCGACCCGCCCGGATTGGCGGCTTCAAGCTTGACGAACATCTCGACGCCTTCGGGTGCGATGTTGTTGATGCGGATCACCGGCGTGTTGCCGATGGTGTCCAGGATCGAGGATTTGATGGTCATGGGTCTGTTATTCCTATGAGGTCTTCGGCTCAGCCGAAGTAGCGCTGAAAATTGGTGCCCCGCAGGCGCGCCTGCCAACGATTGCCGTTAGCGGACGGCCTGGGAGCGATGCGGTGCCTTTTCTGAAACTCGTTCATCATGACGCTCAGAACGGGCCGAACGGGTGACGACGGTCGCGCTCGGGCAGGCCGATATCGCGCAGCAGATGGTTGTCCAGGCGTCTCAGGGCGTATTCGGTGTTGATCCGATCCATCCGGTTGCGCATGGCTTTTGCGAAGTTTTGCATTCTCTTGTCCTTTCGGGTTGTTGCGCTCTCGGCGCGGTTTCGATGGGACAGCTTTTGCGCCTGCAATGTTGCAGCCTGACGTCTGGTAAAGCGGTTTCAGGTTTCAAATGCTGCAATCGAGATTCTTCAGGAAAAATCTATAAAACTAATCAACCACAAACACTTAAGTCTATTGTTACGCCTTGATTGCGACGCAGCCCTGTTACAATTGAAACAGAACGCTCGATCACCGAAAATGGATTGAAACAAAGGCTCGCTAATGTGGTCGGCATGAAATTGAACCCGGAACCGCCCCAGGAGATTCAGACCCTTCTGATCGACACGTTCGACGCGCTGCTGGAAGGCATCGCGATCTTCGACGCGGACGAAAAGCTCGTGGTCTGCAACAAGTGGTATCGCGAGCAATTGGCAATCATCTCCGACGTTCTTCAGCCGGGCGCCGGCTGGCGCGAAATCATCGCCGCCAGCATCGAGCGTAGTCTGGTGATTGGTACGAAAGACGTCACCGGCGACTGGCAGGCGGAATGCGACGAACTCCGCAAGGCCACCAGGCGCCTCGCCTATTCCCGCCAAGTGGGCGGGCGGTTCTATGAGCTCTCCTATAACCCGATGTCCGGCGGCGGCTTCTTCGTGACCCGCAGGGACGTGACCGAACAAGTGGAAGCCGAAACGCGACTGAAAGATCGCGAGGCGCTTCTGAGCACGATCTTCGATACCAACCCCACGCCTGTCGTCATGGCCCGGCTCGAAGACAGCAAGATCGTTTATCTCTCTCCCGCAGCGCGCGATTTCTACGGCGACGCCGAATACGGAACGGCCTACTATTCCTCCGCTGAAGACCGCGCCCGCTACGTGGCCGACTTGAAATTGCACGGCGAAGTTCGCAACCGCAGGTTCGATGCCCGCGCCGCAGATGGTAGTCCTCGCGCTGTTATGGTGAATGGCGGACTTGCCGAGTATGATGGTGAGACCTGTGTCGTCTCCTCCGTCACCGACCTGACCGAACAGGTTGAACAGGAGAAATTGATTCAGCTCGTGGTCGAAGCCTGTCCGGCACCCATCCTGATGATCAAGGCCGACACGGGCGAGATCCTATTCCGCAGCCCACAGGCCACCGAACTCTACGGCGAAAAAAACAGCGCAGCGGAGTTCTATGTCGATCTGGCTGACAGAGACGGTTTCCTCGGCGAAGTCCGGCGGCACCGCGAGGTCACGGACTACCGGCTCCGTCTCCTGAACGCGAAAGATGCGCCGTTCTGGTGTGCCGTTTCTGCCCGCCTCATCGAATGGGGCGGCGAGGACGTAATTGTTTCGCACTCCCGCGATCTCACGCCGCAACTGACCATCGAGGCCGAACTCGAACGCCAGCGCCAGCAGGTTTTCCAGAGCGAGAAACTCTCCGCACTTGGCAGCCTCCTCGCCGGGGTTGCCCATGAACTCAACAACCCGCTCTCAGTCGTCGTCGGCCACGCGATGATGCTCGCCGATGAAACCGACGACCCCGAGGTTCTGCGCCAGACCCGGAAAATCAGCGATGCCGCCGAGCGCTGTTCGAAAATCGTGCGCACTTTCCTCACGATGGCCCGGCAGGAGCCGGTAAGAATGGAACCGGTCGATATCGCCGACCTCGTGGAAACGGCGGTCGAAGTTGCACGCTACGGCAACCCGGTGCGCGCAGTGAGGATCGAAACCTGTCTCGACGACGACCTTCCGCAGATCGCGGCGGATGCCGATCAGATCACGCAGGCGGTGGTCAATCTCATCTTAAACGCTGAACAGGCAATTGAGTCGGCAGCGGTCGGCGACCGTATCAGGGTGTCGGCTTCGAAGGACACGTCCGGGGATGCCATCAGGATCGAAGTCGAAGACAATGGCCCCGGCATACCGACAGAAATCCGTGCCCGCGTCTTCGATCCCTTCTTCACCACCAAAGGCGTTGGACAGGGCACGGGAATAGGTCTCACGGTCTGCCATCGCGCCGTCACGGCGCATGACGGCAAGATCGAAATCGGCGATACCGAACCGAGCGGAACGCGCTTCACGATCACCTTGCCAATTGGAAATGCAAAGAAGTTCGACCGTCAGACCACAATATCTGCTCCCGAAAGCCAGAAGACGGTCAGGGTTCTGGTTATTGACGACGAAGTCGATGTCGCCGACCTAAATGTCGAGGTGCTGGAACGCGCGGGCTACAAGGCGGACGCCGTCTACAAGGCGGCGACGGCCTTCGAAATGCTCCGGGCCTACGACTACGACGTCGTTCTGAGCGACCTGAACATGCCGGATGTCGACGGGCGCGGCGTCTATGAGACGATCGCCTCGGAGTTCCCGAACTTGCTCGCCAGCACCGGCTTCGTGACTGGTGACACAATGGGCCGGACCAGCCAGACGTTCCTGCAGGAAACCAGCCGTCCGCATCTGGAGAAACCCGTTTCTCCCAAAGAGTTGCGCGCATTCGTGGCCCAACTCAGCACTGAAGGACATAAGCAATGACCGCCACCGATCAGCCCACCATTCTGGTCTGCGATGACGAAACCGATCTGCGCGAGATGCTGCAGGAATATCTGCAGAAACGCGGATATCAGGTGAGTCTCGCTGGCGATGCCCAGGAACTGCGCACAAGCATCGAACTGGCGACCCCCGACCTCGTGATCCTGGACATCAACATGCCGGGCGAAGACGGCTTGTCCGCGCTAAGACGCCTGCGCACCGAAAGCGACCTCCCGGTCGTGATGCTGACGGCGGCAGGCGAGACCATTGACAAGATCGTCGGGCTGGAGATGGGCGCTGACGACTACCTTGGCAAGCCGGTAGATCTTCGAGAACTCGAAGCCCGGATAAAGGCCGTCCTGCGCCGTCGCGCTGGCCCGGCGAACGACGCCAAGGCAAAACCTGCAAACGGTCAATACGTGCAGTTCGGAGATTTCCGGCTTGATCTCGAAGCCGCGAAGCTCACCGATGCCGAGGACAGCGAGGTCCCAATCACAGCGATGGAGTTCCGCCTGCTGAAGCTCTTCGCCGAAAACCAGGCGCGGGTCCTGAACCGCGATCAGATTCTCGAACAGGCTCATGACCGGTCATGGGACCCTTACGACCGAAGCATCGACATCCGGATATCCCGCCTCCGCCGCAAGATCGAAAAGAACCCGCAGAAGCCGACGATCATCCGCACCGTGCGCGGGATCGGTTACGTGTTCGATCCCGACAGCCATGGATAAGGGTCGGGTTGGATTTGACCTGAACTACATCCTTCGGGCGGGTGCTACCCGCGCTGGAAGGAAAAGTACGACGTGAAGTTTGCGCGTCCCGGTCAGCAGCTTCCCGCGAACCGTTACAGGTCACGCAAACGCGCCGGTTCTGCGCAAAATGCCCTCAGCCGGTGCCGAGCGCGTGGCCTGGTGAGGAGCTCTTGCCGGTCTTGGAGGCACGCAGTTCATCGACTGAGCGTACTGCCAGACGGGCCGCCCCTTCCCAATCCCGCGTGGCAACCTTTGGCGATGCCAGACGCTCGCGCGCCGCCGGGATTGCGTCGGCATATTGCGGCAGCCATTGGGCCTGGGCGACCAGCATTTCATCGACCATCTGCCACACCTCCTCGGGCGTGCAGACCGCGCCGACCAGCGGATCATGCAGCATGGCCTGTTTCAGCAATTCGACATCGCCGGTCAGCGCCGCCTGCATCCCCATCCGCTGCACATTGACCGAGGCCATGCAGGTCGCGGCACAGGCCGGCGGCAAGGTGACCCCCTCGACCATGTTTATCCCGAACCGGTCTACGAAACCGGGGCTTTCGATGATGCAGTCTTCAGGCAGGTTGCGGATCACGCCGCCGTTTCGGACATTGAAATGACCGCGATAGGTGCGCCCGGTCTCCATCGCCTCAAGGATCCAGCTGGCATGTTCGTCGGTGCGGGCATACTCGGCCAAAGGCTTGCCAGCGTCTTCGAGGAACTGTGGGAACTCGGTCTCGAACCAGTTGCGGTTTTCGGTCGTGTAGCGCAGATAGCCGCCGGTCTCGCCGTGGATCCAGTCATCCATGCTGATCCAGTCCATGATCTGCTCGGGCCGCTTACGGTACCAGGGTAGGTATTCCGACAGGTGGCCATTGGACTCGGTCGAGTAGAAGCCGAAACGTTTCAACACATCGATCCGCACCTTCTCCTGCCGCGAGAAAACAGGATGCGCCTCGAAGGCGGCGATAAGTTCGTCACGGGAGATCTTGCGGTCCCCCGCGCGGATATCGAGATACCACGTCTGGTGGTTAATGCCCGAACAGACGATATCGACCTGCGCCTGTTTCAGCCCCAGAGCCGTCGCGATCTGGCGGTGGCCGTTCTGGACCCCGTGGCAAAGCCCGACCGTGTTCACTCCGGTGTCGAGTGCAGCCCAGGTCATCATCGCCATCGGGTTGGCATAGTTCAGCAGCCAGGCGCCTTCCGCCGAAACCTCGTTGATATCCTTGCAGAAATCCAGCATCGCGGCGATCCCGCGCTGGGCATACATCAGCCCTCCGGCGCAGATCGTGTCGCCGACGCATTGGTCGACGCCGTATTTCAAGGGAATGCGGATATCGTCGGCAAAAGCCTCCAGCCCGCCGATGCGCACCACGTTCATCACGTAATTCGCCCCGTCCAGCGCGGCACGCCGGTCGGTTGTGGCGGTGACTTTCGTCGGCAGGTCGTTGACCTCGACGATGCGGCGGATGATCTGCGTCACCATGTCGAGATTGTGCGGATTGATATCGGTCAGCGCGAATTCGACATCGGCGAATTCCGGCACTTTCAGGATGTCCTGGCAGAGCTTCTTGGTAAAACCGACGCTGCCGGCTCCTATGATTGCGATTTTGAGGGTCATTCAGGCGGTCTCCTTCAGGGAGTTGAGATAGGCGCGGTGCGGCAGGGCGCGCGAGGCGGCGCGCCGGTAATCCCGGATCAGCGCCTCGGCGGTCTTGCGGGCATGGGCGCGCAGTTTGGGGTTTGAGTTCAGGACCGCCTTGCCAGCGGACCGGTCGATCAGGCCCAGCCCGCCCAGCACGGGATTGTGCAGTTGGTGGGTCACGTGGGGCAGGTTGCCGGGAAACGGGGCGAAATCCGCCGGGCTGGGCACGCGGCTGCGCCAGGCCGCGACACGCGCAACGATATTGGCTGGAGTGCTGGCGGCGACGTCGCGCCAGAAGGGCGTGTCGCGCCGTTCCGAGACATAGTGCAACCGGATGAAATCGCGGAAATCATCGACCTGCCGGGCGACGGTCTCGTTGTAAGACTCGCGGCCTTGGGTGTCGGTCAGCAACCGCGACAGCAGCATCAGCTGCACCACCGTGCCATGGATCGAGGTCGCCTCCAGCGGTTCAAGGAAAGACGAGGACAGCCCCAGCGCCACGCAGTTGCCAATCCAGGCGCGGTCCAGTCTCCCGGCGTCGATCTTGATGTCGTTGCGCGGCTCGATCCGGTGGCCAAGTGCCGCCTCGATCTCGGCTTGCGCCTGATCCGGCGTGCAATGCGCGTCGGAATAGACATAACCGCAGCCATACCGCTCCTGCGTCGGGATCTTCCACATCCAGCCGGCGCCCTGTGCCCAGGCGAGGGTCAGGGGGTCGATCTCGTCGCCCTCGGGAATATCCAGCCAAAACGGCATGGCGCGGTTGACCGGAAGTGTGTCGCCAAAACTGACCCATTCGGCTCCCAGGGTCTTGATCAGCACCCGCCGGAAGCCGGAGCAATCGAGAAAAAAATCGCCCTCGACGGTCCCGCCCGACTCCAGATGCAGCGCGGTGATCTGCCCCTCGGCATCAATCTCGGGCGCTGTCACCTGATCGTCGATGATTGTCACCCCTTCGGCCCGCGCCCGCAGGAACTTGCCCGCCAACGCCTGATCGAAATGGAAGGCATGGTGAAACGGGCCGACCGGGATCAGCTTGTCACCCTGTCGCGCGACGGGCGCACGGGCGCGCCGCATCAGGTGCTGGAAGAGATGCGTCTCGCCAACACTTTCGCCCTTCCCGATCTGATAGGCATCCAGGAAGATCGGGCCGCTGCCCGCCACCAGATGCGGATCGTCGATGGGGCCGTCATATTCGTGACCGACCCGCCGCCAGTCACGGTGGCGAATGCCGTATTTGATCGTCGCCCCGGTCTCGCGCAGGAACGCCTCTTCGTCGAAGCCGAAATGCTTCAGCATCATGCGAAACACCGCCGTCGTGCCCTCGCCGACACCGACCGTGCCGAGCTTCGAACTTTCGACCACCGTCAACGCGGTTTCCGCCCCGGCCTGCCGCGCCGCATCGCCAAGCATAAGCGCGGCCAGCCAGCCGGCTGTCCCGCCCCCAAGAATGACGATCCGTCGCGGCCACATCTCAGCCAGCCTTGCGTGCGGGCGCGACCCGCGCCCATTCCGGCAACCATTGCCCATGGGCGCGCAACAGATCGTCGGTCAGATCCCAGATCTGGTCGAGGTCCAGTTCCGCCCCGGTATGCGGGTCCAGCATCGCGGCATGGTAGATATGCTCGGGGTTTTCGGTCAGCAACGCCTGCACCGTCAGATCCTGCACGTTGATATTGGTGCGCATCAGCGCGATCAGCTGCGGCGGGATGTCGTTAACCACCGTTGGCTGCAAGCCGTTGGCATCGACCAGCGTCGGCACCTCGACGGCGCAGCCTTCGGGCAGTTGCGGGATGTAGCCGCGATTGCCGAAATTGCCATAGATCACCACAGGCTCGCCGGTCACCACCGCGTTGACGATCTGGCTGGCATATTCGTGGCTGTCCTTCAGCGTGATCTCGTCGGCATCTTTCAGCCGCGCCGCCTCGGCCTTCCAGCTCTCGACCTGTTCGACGCAGCGCTTGGGATATTCATCCAGCGGAATGCCGAATTTCTCGATCAGGTCGGGACGGTCGCGCTTGATGAACCAGGGCGTGTACTCGGCGAAATGTTCCGAGCTTTCGGTCACGAAATAGCCCAGCCGCGTCAGCATCTCGTAGCGAACCTTGTTGGGGCAGCGCGGGTTCCAGCCGGGCTTGGGGGCGCGGCCCTCGCGGTAGCCCTTCACCAGATCGGGATAAAGGTCGCGATAGCTGCCATCGGCCTGGCGATGCTCGAAATTCAGATAGAACGCCATGTGGTTGATCCCCGCCGCGCGGTAGCGGATCTCCGAGATCGGGATATCGAGGTCCTTGGCCAGTTCATCCGCCGTGCCTTGCACCGAATGGCACAGGCCAACCTGCTTGATCGACGGATATTTCGCCGAGATCGCCCAGGTGTTGATCGCCATCGGGTTGACATATTGCAGCATGATCGCGTCTGGGGCGACCTGCATCATGTCCTCGCAGACCGACCACAGATGCGGCACGGTGCGAATGCCGCGCATGATGCCGCCGATGCCCAGCGTGTCGGCGATGGTCTGGCGCAGGCCATAGGTCTTGGGCACCTCGAAATCGGTGACGGTGCAGGGTTCATAGCCGCCGACCTGAAAGCAGACGACAACGAAATTCGCACCATCGAGGGCGGCGCGCTGGTCGGCGAATGTCTTCAGTGTCGCCTTGCCGCCCAGGGTCTTGATCATCTTGCCGATGATCAGCTCGCTTTCGGCCAGCCGCTCGGGGTCGATATCCATTAGCCGGATTTCGGCCTCGGCCAGGGCAGGGCGCTGGATGATGTCGCCAGCGATATTGCGGGTGAAAACGGTCGATCCGGCACCGATGAAGGTGATGATGGGTTTGGTCATGCTGTTGCCTCAGGTTGAGATTTCGAAGGCCGCCCGGACAAGACGGCGCGTGTAATCGGTTTCGGGGTTCACCAGAACATCTGCGACGGGGCCCTGTTCGACGATCCGGCCGTTCTGCATCACCATCACCCGGTGGCAGAGTGCGCGCACCACCTTCAGGTCGTGGCTGATGAAAAGATAGGACAGGCCCTTTTCGCGCTGCAACTTGCGCAAAAGCTCGATGATCTGGGCTTGTACGGAAAGATCGAGTGCTGAGGTCGGTTCGTCGAGAAGGATGAATTCCGGCTCCAGCGCGATGGCCCGTGCAATCGCCAGCCGCTGGCGCTGGCCACCGGAGAATTCGTGCGGGAATCGGGACAGGATGGTGTCGGGCATACCGGAATCCCGCAGGGCCTGGCGGACCCGCTCCAGACGCTCGGCGCGGGTGTTGCCGATGCCATTGACGATCAGCCCTTCTTCGATGATCTGGCGGATCGACATGCGGGGATTGAGGCTGGAAAACGGATCCTGGAACACGATCTGCATGCGCGACCGGTAGGGCCGCATTCCCTTGCGGTCGAGCGCCTCGATCCGGTCGCCCAGGAAATCAACGCGCCCCTCGTTCATTCGGATCAGCCGCAACAGCGCCTGTCCGAATGTGGTCTTGCCCGATCCGCTTTCACCCACCAGCCCCAGCGTCTCGCCGCGTCGCAGGTCCAGCGAAAGCCCGTCAACGGCCACCAGATCGTGATAGCTGCCCCTGAACGCTCCGCCCTTGCGCAGCGTGTAGACGACGCGCACATCTTCCCCCTTCAGCACGGTGTCCGGCGTGCCCCCCAGCGGATTGGCCACCCCCTTGGGGTCCGAGGCCAGCAGGCGTCGCGTATAGGCATGCTCGGGGGCGCTGAAAATCTTCTCCGTTGGCCCGTCCTCGCGCACCTCGCCATGTTGCATCACATAGACATGGTAGGCGAACTGGCGCACCACGGTCAGGTCATGGGTGATCAGGATCACCGCCATCCCGGTGCGATCCTTCAGATCGCGGATCAGGTTCAGGATTTCGGCCTGCACGGTGACGTCGAGCGCAGTTGTCGGTTCATCGGCGATCAGCACGTCGGGATCGTTGGCCAGCGCCATCGCGATCATCACCCGCTGCCGCTGTCCCCCCGACAGTTGGTGCGGGAACTGGCGCAACCGCGCCTCGGGCTCGGGTATCTGCACCAGTTTCAACAGCTCCAGCGCCCGGTCCATCGCCTGGCGCTTGTCCATCTTCTGATGGATGCGCAGCACCTCGCAGATCTGCGAACCGACCCGGTAGACCGGGTTGAGCGAGGACATCGGCTCCTGGAAGATCATCGAGATGCGGTTGCCCCGGATCCGGCGCATCTCGTGGTCCTTCAGATGCGCCATGTCCGAGCCGTTGTAGAAGATGCGGGTCTCGTCATGGACGCGGGCGCGACGCGAAAGAAGTTTCATCACCGTCCGCGCCGTGACCGACTTGCCGGATCCGCTTTCGCCGACCAGCGCGATGGTCTGGCCCTTGCGAAGCCGGAACGACACATTGCGCACCGCCTCGACATGGCCGCCCTCGACCTTGAAGGTGACGCCAATATTGGCCGCGTCGATGATGATATCGGGGTCCTGATCCAGCATGGTGGCGCCTTAATACGGGTCAATGGCGTCGCGCAGACCGTCGCCCAGCGCGTTGAAGGCGAAGACGGTTGCGAGCACGAAGCCGACAGGGGCAAGTATCCACGGATAAGAGCCGAGGACCGAGAACGTGTTGGCGTCCTGCAGCATCAGCCCCCAGGAGATCATCGGCGGCTTCACCGCGAAGCCCAGAAAGCCGAGGAAGCTTTCCAGCAGCACGATGGTCGGGATGCCGATGGTGACCGCGACGATGACATGGCTCAGCACGTTGGGCAGGATATGCCGGGTGATGATCCGCCCGTCGCTCGCACCCACCGCCATTGCCGCGCGCACGTAGTCCACCCGCGCCAGCGCCATGGTCTTGCCGCGCACCTCGCGGGAAAGCTGCGCCCAGCCCAGCACCACGATCACCAGAACGACGAAGGTCAGGAACAGGCCCGAGGGGGCCGTGACCGGGATGATCGAGGCGAGCGTCAGGTAAAGCGGCAGTTGCGGGAAGGCCAACACCACTTCGACGAAACGCTGGAACCACATGTCGAAGCGCCCGCCGATATAACCCGAGGTGATGCCCAGAAGCGTGCCGATGATGGTGATCATCGTGATCGACGTCAGCGCGATCGCCAGCGAGATGCGCGAACCGACGATGCCGCGCGACAGGATGTCCCGTCCCAGCTTGTCGGTGCCGAGCAGATGCAAGTTGGTGCCGTCTTCCAGCCCGATCAGGTGGCGGTCGGTCGGGATCAGCCCGAATATCCGCCACTCCCACCCTTTGACGAAGAACTGCAGCGGGCGCGGGTTCTCCATATCGGGGCCGTTGAGCGGCTGGAAGGTAATGGGATCGAACTCGTCGGTTTCGACGATGGCATAGGCGACGGGACGCGGTTGCCAGCCTTCGGCGGTATGGAAGGACAGTTTGTCGGGCGGCATGAACCCGCTGTCCGAGGCATTGGGGTGCATCGGCGCGAAGAACGGCGCGAAGATCGCCATGATCAGCAGCAACGACACCAGCACCAGCCCGACCATGCCGGGCAGCGACCGGCGGAACCGCCGCCAGACCAGGGCCGGGTAAGACTGGCTCTCGGTTTCCGAGGTGTTGAGCCGTGCGTCGGCTTCCTCGCCGTCATGGACATGTTCGCTCATGCGTCACCGCCGACGCGGATGCGCGGATCAAGTGCCACCAGCAACAGATCGGCGATGATATTGCCGACGATCAGCGTGGCGCCCAGCACCAGAAGCAGCGTCGCTGTGACATAGGTATCGCCAATCGACATCGAGCCGACGATGGCCGGCCCGATCGTGGCAAGGCCGAAGACGATCGCCACCTCGATCTCGCCGGTCAGCATGTAAGGCAGCACAACGCCCTGATAGGCCACCAGCGGATGCAGTGCGTTCGGCACCGCGTGCCGCATGACCACGGCGCCTTCCGAAAGCCCCTTGGCCCGCGCGGTTTCGACATATTGCGCGTTGAGCGTGTCGAGAAGGTTCGCCCGCATCACCCGCATGTTATAGGCCAGCCCTCCCAGTGTCGCGACTGCCACCACCGGCCAGACATGCTGGATCAGGTTCCACAGCTTGCTCCAGTTGAAGTCGAACCAGCCCAGCCAGTACGCCTGCCCGCCGAAGCGCGAAGAATAGAACGAGCCGATCTCCTGCACGTTCAGCCGGTAGGCGAGGATGTAGAGGATCAGAAGGGCCAGCAGGAAGCGCGGGATCGTCATGCCAAGGAAGGCGACGAAGGACAGGATCGTGTCGACCCAGGAATATTGCCGCGTCGCAGCAACGATGCCGAAACAGATGCCGATGACGGATGCGAAGACGTGACAGGTCAGGGCGATGGCGATGGTCTTGGGCAGCCGTTGCAGCACGATCTCGGAAACCGGCCTGTTATAGAGCAACGACTGGCCGAAATCGCCTCGGCTGACGATGCCCCAGACCCAGCGCCCGTATTGTACGATCATCGGATCGTTCAGACCGTGCTCTTCGCGATACGTCTCGGCGGCGGCATCGGCCGCAGCGAAGGAGGCATTGCCCTGGGTGATCATGTTGGCGCGGATATAGTCGCCGTAATCGCCGGGCGGGGCCTGGATGATGATGAAGGTGATTATCGACATGACGAACAGGACCGGGATGGCCTGTAGAATTCGGATACCGAGGAATCTCAGCATGGTTTCGCCCGTCCTGTCGTGTGGAAGAAGGGTCGGCGGGCAGTCTCCTGCCCGCCGATGGGTTTACTCAGCGGCCATCGGCCCGCCGTTGCCCAGTGGTCCGGCCAGGGTGCCGGGATGCAGCTCGGCATCGATCTGCTGGTCTTTGGCCACCCACACGCGCTCGCGGTAGATGTTGTCCTCGGCCCAGTTGTACATGAAGATCGGCGCACCCGGAGGGATGTTGGAGAACCGCTTGTTGATCACCAGCGCCCCGGGATAGACGGTCAGGCCGATCCCATAGAGGTTCTCGGTATAGAGCCGCTGATAGGTCTTCATCAGATCCCGCCGTTCGTCGGTGTCGCGGCTGGCCATGAAGGCGTTGATTGTGGCGACCATCTCTTCCTCGAAGGGCAGAAGATCAAGCTCGCCCGCCTCGTTGGCCTTATGGGTCCGCCGCGCTGTCGTCTTGCCCACCGGGGCCAGTTCGGGCGTGTTCTGAACCACGGTGATCAGCGACGCATCGTTACGCCAGACGATCCAGTCATGCTTGCCGGCATCCATCTGCGCGTCGCGGTCGTTGTTGTTCAGAAGGTTCAGAGAGACCTTCAGCCCGATATCGGCCATCATCGCGACGACGCCCTCGGCAAGGTTCTTGTCGGTTTGATAGTCGGTCGATGCCAGAAGCGTGATGTTGACATCGTCTCCGCCGGGGAAGTTGACGAAACCGTTGCCGTCGGTGTCCTCAAGCCCGGCCGCCGCCAGCGACGCCTTCGCCGCATCAAGGTCGAACGGATAGTAGACCGTCGAATCCTTGTCATAGTAGCTGGTCCCGTCAACGAGCCCGCCGGGATAGATCGCCGCGAACGGGCCTTTGACCAGCGACTCACCAAGCCGCTGCCGGTCGAGCGCCTGGGTGACTGCCTTGCGGAAATCGAGGTTCCGGTTCAGTTCGCGCACTTTCTGTGCCCGCTCGTCCGGCTCGCCCCAGCCGTTGCCCGACAGGTTGAGATGCATCGTATAGCCGATGGTCCGGGGGCCGAAGGCCAGTCGCGCCGGGGCATCGGGCGAAGCGGAGGTTCTGAGCGCCTCGACATAATTCTCGGCCTGTTCGAGGTTCGAGAAGTCGCCAGAGCCCGCCACAGCCTGCACGTCACGGTCGGCCCAGGTGGACAGCCGGTACTGCATCTCGTCCAGATAAGGCAGCTGATTACCGGCGCTGTCGACTTTCCAGTAATAGGGATTGCGCCGCAGAACGACGATGTCATCGGGGCGGTACTCGACCGGCACCCAGCCACCCATCACCGGCAGGCCGATAGCCTCGGGCGGGAAGGCGTTGCGGAAATCCTCGTAGGAGGACCCGCCGTATTTCGGATGATGCGGCTTCAGCACATGGCTCGGCCCAGGGCAGAAATTGCCGTAGGCGAAGTTGTAGAGCACCGATTCGGGGAATGCGGTGTCGAAGGTCAGCGTAAAAGTGTACGCATCTACATTGGCATAGGTCGCGTCGTTATAGGTGCCGGTCGATGCGTTCATCAGAGGCGTCACCTCTGGATCCGAGACGATGTCGTTGTAGTAGAAAGCCGTGTCCTCGGTGTCGAACGGATCGCCGTCCGACCACTTCGCCCCCTCGATCAGGTGTACCGTCAGCACCTTGCCGTCTTCCGACCATTCCCAGGACTTCGCCAGGTTCGGCAGCGGCTCCAGGTCCGAGGCCTCGATCTCGAACAGGGGCCCGGTGCGGGTCAGGCATTCGACCATGCCAATATCGATTCCGCCCCAGCCATATGTCTGACCGGCCCAGAAGTTCCAGCCTTCGGGGCGGCCGCCGATCACGTGACGCATGACGTCGCCATAGGTGCCGATCCCGTCGGGCATGGCTGCCGCCTCGAAGACCAGAGGTTCGGCGGGCAGGCGCTCGCCGACCGGAGGCAGCTTCCCGGCGTCAACAAACTTCGTCACCCATTCTGGCTCGGAATAACTGTCGAGCGCGCGGTAGGTGTAGACCTCGGCCCGGGTCTTGAAGACCGGCTCGCCCTGAGCGTCGAATTTCGGCGGATCGGGCGGGGTATCTGCAGATACCGCGATGGCCGTCACGCTTGACATCAGCACGGCGAGCGCCGTGCGTTTCATTAGAATGCGCATTTTTCCTCCCTTGGGTCCTGTGCCGGAACCTAGATTCCCGGACCGCGTTGCTTCGCGGTCCATTGTCAACTCTGCGCCCGCCGGGGTGTTTACAACAATATCGCTTTCAGACATTCTTTTCCGGGTTTCTCAGATTTCAAATAGGCAATGGACACAACCGAACCTCGGAATTACCCGCGCGACATCCACACTGTGCCGCAGCACGAACGGCATTTCTATGGAAAGACCGCGGCGTTCGGCCGGTTCGGCAGCCGCCAATTCACCCCCGAGGTCATGGCCGAGCCGCACTGGCACGGACATATCGAATTCAACTTCTGCGTCGGGGCGACTCTCGTCTACCTGATCGACGGCGAAACCGTCCGCGTTCCGGCAGACCGCCTGGCGGTGTTCTGGGCCGGCGTGCCGCACCGCCTTGTCCGAATTGACCCCGAACCGGGTGTGGTTCCGCGACTGACCAACATCTATCTGCCCGCTGACATTTTCCTCGCGATGCCGCACATCGCATGGCTGCAGATCGCCCTTCTGGCAG
This sequence comes from Silicimonas sp., assembly GCA_050299835.1. Classification (GTDB taxonomy): domain Bacteria; phylum Pseudomonadota; class Alphaproteobacteria; order Rhodobacterales; family Rhodobacteraceae; genus JAJDOD01. Next base: position 110,395 of record JBNKWP010000003.1, on the reverse strand, counting down.
GCGGCATGGCGCTGCTTCCGCCCGAGACTGCCTCGTTCAATCTCGTCAACCGGTGGTACCGCGATTACCGCGCCGGGGATTTCGAGCGTTCCGAAGTCGTCCGGATGGAGATCAACGTCCTCCTGCGCCGCGCCCTCCTGGACGACCTGGAGTGGCTGAGGATACCGCCGGTCAGCCAGGATCTGGGCCGCACCTTGTCTTCCTCCCATATCCGGCACGTGATCGAAATGGTGCGCCACATCATCGAGAATCTCGGCGAGCCGATGACCAATGCCCAGATCACCGCGGTGACCGGGCTACACGAAAACTACGCGCTGACCCTCTTCACCCAAAGCATGCGCATCCCGCTGAAAAAATTTGTCATCCGCCTTCGCCTGCTGCGCGCCCGCGGCATGCTGACCGAAAGCTCGACGGCCATCTCCACCGTTGCCGAGCATTGCGGCTTCACCTCGCTCAGCCAGTTCTACCACCACTTCCGCGCCGCTTACGGCGTCTCGCCGAACGTGGTCCGCAAGCAATACGTGGAAATGACGCTAAGGTGACGCTGCCGAGGTTCCCGGTCTTGCTCAGCTTACTCGGTTAGACTGACGAAACCGGCTCACCGGATACGATGAGCTCCAGCACTTCCTTTTCGCTGGTGTTCGCGATCACCCGCTCTCCGACATTTTCGCCGCGCTTCAACACCATGACCCTGTCCCCGACCTGAAAAATGTCGGTCAGGCGGTGCGAAATTATGATCTGCGCAACACCATGCGCCTTCAACTCGGACATGGTTTCCAGAAGCCGCTCGGTCGCGGTGACCGAAAGGTTGGCGGTTGGTTCGTCCAGGATGATCAGTTTGGGCCCGAAGGAAATCGCGCGGGCGATCGCCACCGACTGCTGACGACCGCCAGACAGGCTTTCGACCTTCTGAAAGACGGAGTTCACATCGACCTTCAAGCGCTGGAGAACCTCCGACGCCTCGCCGTACATTTTCTTGCGATCCACAAAAAGTCCACGCCGGGGCCAGCGGCCCAGGAAGATGTTCTGTGCCACGTCGAGATTTCCGCAAAGCGCGAAATCCTGGTAGATCATTTCGATCCCCGCGTCCCGGCTCTCCTGCGGCGAACGGAAATCGGTATTCTGTCCGTCGATAAGAACCTCGCCCTCGTCGCGGTGATAGGCACCGGTGAGGATCTTCATGAACGTCGACTTGCCCGCCGAGTTGTCGCCGACGAGTCCGAGTATTTCGCCCGGCATCAGCTTGAGGTTCACGTCGACTAGCGCGTTCACGGCCCCGAAAGACTTGTGAATGCCGCGCATCTCGACAAGTGGCGTGGTGCTGTCAGACATTCGCGACCTCCTTCGCTGCGGGTTTTCGTCGGCCGCGCAGCCTGTTGAATATTCCCTCCTGCCGGACCCAGATATCAACGAGCACGGCCAGGATAAGAATGAGCCCGACGAAACTGTTCACCCAATGCTGTGGCAGCGTGAAACTCTCGCCCGACGAAGTGATGATGTTCAGCTGCATGAGCGCACGAAGAAGCGTGATAACTGCAGCACCGGCCAGCGCGCCGATGATGGTGCCGTAGCCGCCGAAGATCGAACCTCCGCCAATGATGATCGCGGCGATCGCGTCAAGCTCGCGGAACTGGCCGGCGACCGGGTTGAAGCTGCGGAAATAGGCGACGTTGATGACGCCCGCCATGGCGGCGCAGAAGGCCGAGAACATCATGGCTCTGACCCTGACACTGCCCGTCGGAATGCCGGCATAGCCTGCGGCGCGGCGATTTCCTCCCACGGCGTAGACCATGTGACCGAACACCGTTCTTGCCAGGATCACTCCGGCCACAATGGCCACGAGCGCCATCCAGATCGTCTGAACGCTGACGACGCTGAGGATTTCTCCAACCAATCCTGTCGGATGGGCGAGTTCGAAATACCCCAGGATGTCGCCCACTTTTCGGCCCACGAGGTTGAAGGGTTCAGCCCAGCCGGTCAGCTGCTGGCCCGCGACAATCCAGGCGGCTATGCCGCGCGCCATATAGAACATGCCCAGCGTCGCGATGAAGGCTGGCAGGCCGAGCCCGACCGTGACCAGCGAATTCACCGCTCCGGCCAGCAATCCGGCAAACAGGCCAAGCGCGATCGCGCTGACCGGGTCCAGCCCGAGAACCTTGAGGCCATAGGCGGCCGCGCTGCCTGCCAGCGCCAGAACCGCGCCGACCGAGAGATCGATATCGCCGCAGGCGATGACAAAGGTGAGACCAAGTGTCAGCAAGGCAACTTCGGTGTAATTGAGCAGGATTGCGAATGTGTTCGGAAGCCCGGCCCAATAGTCGGGACGGAGCGCAAATCCGACGCACCAGAGCGCCACCATTAGGATGATCGCCAGGGCATCGCGCCGAATGAGAAACCGATTGATCCCCCGCGCCGTCACCGCCCGGTCGGTCACGTTCGCTCCCCTTGTCTGCGCACCCTCTATGGCAACGCCCTCGGTCTCGATCACGCGCGGCAGCGGGCGGCGCATGATCCAGGCAAAGATCCTTTGCGGCAGTTTGCGCCGGATGATGTGCGGTTCAATCAGCACCGCCACTATAAGCAGCGCGCCGATGAATGCGGGGATGGCGCCGGCGGGCAGGGTCGATGTTGCCTTGACCTGCATGATGACACCGTTCACCTCGACCTCGCGCGTGATTGGCACGCCTTCGCGCAGGACCTTGTGGAGAAGCGCCACCAGGATCGCGCCAAGGTAGCTCCCGATGACCCGTCCCCGACCGCCAAGGATCGAAGCCCCGCCGATGATCACTGCCGCGATGACGATAAGTTCCGTCAGAAGCCCGGCCTGACTGGTGATGCCCTTGTCCTGAGCGACCGTCATCAGCCCAGCCAGAGTCGCGCAGAGCGAAGACAGGACATAGGCCCGGATACGGACCCAGTTCGTCCAGATGCCCGCATATTCCGCTGCTTGTGCGTTGCCGCCCGTGGCAAGCGTCTCGTATCCCCACTTGGTCTTGGCCAGGACAAAGGCGCCGACCGCGACCACGACCAGAACGACGATGATCTGGTTGTTGAAGCCAAACGCGTTGTTCTGGCCGATCGAGAAGAACCAGCCGTCTTCCTGCGCCTTGTTCGCGTAGCGCAGCGACCGGCCCCCGGTCAGCCCAAGGACCATTCCCCGGCCAATGAGCAGCATGGTCAGGGTGGCGATGAAAGCGGGAACGCGCAGGATCGTCACCAGCACGCCATTGACCACGCCGATGGCGGAGCCGGCGAGGAGGCAGAAGAAGATGGCGGTCAGCACATTCGTGTCCCAGCCCGCCTGATCATAGAGCTTGGAGAAGATCACACCGATCAGCCCAAGCGTCGATCCGACGGACAGGTCGAGATCGCGCGCGGCAATGACGAATGTCATGCCGACGGCGATGACGCCGAAGCGCGCACTGTCTCTCAATAGAGCCTGAAAGGCGCTGGATGTGCCGAAGAAATCCGGGTTAAGAACGGCGCCCCCCAGATAAAGAACCAGCATGAGAGCAAGAAGACCGGCCTCCCAGCCTCCGATGAGTTGCATCGGGAATCGACGCGAAGATGTGGAGAAGGCCTCAACGCCCATGCGATGGTTCTCTCATTTCTGGTTTTGTGCCGGTCTTGGAAGTGGCGCGACGAGCCGAGGCCGCGTCGCGCCATTGACCAAACCTAGGGAAGTTTGGTCAATTCTCGAAACGACTGCCGACCGTGCCGACCGTTTCACCCGTCACGAGTTGTGCCCGTGTGTCCAGGTTGGCCGCAGATATGCCGCGGTCGATTTCGAGATAAAGCTGCATCACCGGCCAGAAGCCTTGCAGGAACGGCTGCTGTCCGAGTGCCCCTGTCAGATTTCCCGCCCGAAGTGCATCCTGCTGCGCCGGTCCCAGGTCGAAGCCATAGGCGCACATCTTGCCGCTGTTGCCGGTTTGATCGACAGCACTGGCCAGCGCCGGAGTGAAGACGTTGTTGCCGGCAAAGGCGCCGACCACGTCACCCCGGCTCTCGATCAGCGAGATGATCGAGTTCGCCGGATCGTTCATGTCGGCGGAGACACCCACATTCTCGGGACCGGCATCAACCTGGAAGTTTGCGAGCATGCCGTTGGCATTGAGGCTCGCCACGATAGCCCCGAAGGCAGAGGAGACCCGGTTGTTGACCTCGACATTGCCCATCGCCGTATCGTTCGGCAGGATGATCGAGCCTTCCGTAATTCCCCGGTCAATTAAGCATTGCACCAGTGCCTCGCCCGCGATTGCGGCGGCGCTGGCATCCTGACCGGTGTGGCTGATGCCGTTGCGGTTCAGGATCGTCGGGTCGAACGAGTTTGTCGTCGCAACAGGGATTCCATTCGATTGGGCTGTGCGCACGATGTCATCATAGGCCCCGACCTGCGGCGTGGTCATGATGATCCCGTCCAGTGTCGGGTCGTTGATGATCTGGTTCAGGATTTCGATTTCCCGCGCCGGATCGTCGGTCGGCGATTCCGACCCAAGCAGCAGGATGTTTGCACCGATCATGTCGCCGGCAACTTTTGCCCCCACATAAACAGGGTCGAAGAAGCCGTTGCCTGCCGTGTGCGTGACAATGGCGAATGTCAGAACGCCATCGTTTGAATGGAAGTCTTTCGTCCCGGGCGCTTCCTTGGCCGCATCTTCAAAACTATAGCCGCCAACTGCCTGACCGATGCTGCCGGATTGTGCAGTTGCAAAGCCCGCAGTCGCGAATAGCGCGGCTGAGGCGCCGATAATAAGTCGTTTCATATTTTCCTCCCTCCATGAGGCGTTCAACAGAGTGGGAAAAGTGATTAAGCGCGCAGGCAATTGCCAGCGTTCCCCCAACCCTGTGGTCAGCCCCTGCTGACGGGTCCCGACCCGAAAAGGATTCGCAGCAATCTCCTCCAGACTGCGCTCTGATTCGGAAGCGGCCCAAGTCAATTCTGAAGTAAGTTTCGCGTATTATCAAATATTATTACTGATTGATTAATTAATATTATCACTCGTCGAGTTTGGTGCTATCGACTAAGCGGGTGGTTCACTCAATTACGTTGAAGCACGGGCAGTCTTTTTATTTGAAAGATGCTGGTCTCGTGCGCTGGGAGGAGCGGAGATGGCGACCGACGATTACGAGGTGCACGATTCTCGTTTCCTTAAACTCTTTCACGGCAATGCAAACGTCGAGACCTTGTGGACAGGCGCGCGTTGGTGCGAGGGGCCGGTCTATGTTCCGGCGGGGCGGTACCTGCTCTGGTCGGACATTCCCAACGACCGCGTCATGCGATGGGATGCCTGCACCGGCTCGGTTTCTGTGTTCGAGACACCCTGTCACAACAGGAATGGCCACACGCTCGACCGGCAGGGCCGCGTGGTGTTCTGTGAACATCAGGCGCGCTCCATTTCAAGAACCGGCTTCGATGGACGTCGCGAGGTCCTGGCGGATCGGTTCGACGGGAAGCGATTGAACTCGCCAAACGATCTGGCGGTGAAGTCAGACGGAACAATCTGGTTCAGCGATCCGACCTACGGAATTGACAGCGACTATGAAGGCGATGCTGCAGATTCCGAAATCGGCGCACAGAACGTCTATCGTATCGCGACGGACGGTCAGGTTTCGCTGGTCGCAGATGACCTGCTTCAGCCGAACGGGCTCGCTTTTTCGCCGGATGAGAAATGGCTCTACATCTCCGACACCGGCGTCACCCACGACAAAAGCCACACTCCCAGGATAAAGGCATATGCCCTGTCCGAAGACGGCGCTTCGCTTGAAAAGGGCCAGGACTTCATCGAGGGGGGTTATGGCCTTTTCGACGGCTTTCGCATCGACAGCAGGGGCAATATCTGGACCTCGGCCGGAAAGGGCGTGAATTGTTACGCCCCGGACGGGACGCTGCTGGGACGGATTCCTGTGGATGAGGTTGTGGCCAACGTCGCCTTTGGCGGACCAAAGCGGAATCGCCTGTTTATTTGCGCAACCACCAGTCTCTACTCCGTTTATGTCAACGCGACCGGAGCGACCTTCTAGTCAGGTGCATGGCGCGTGCCGCCCGCGGATGCGCGAGGAATACCGTCTTCATTGCGCGGGTGGGCCCATATTGTCAGGTTCCGATAGGCCGGCTCGTGCAGCAGACGTCAATTTCTGATCGAATTCAGCAGTGTCTGTCGCGCCGAGGTCAGATGCGCACGGCAGGCGAGGTCGATGATCGCCGGGTTTCGGGTGAACAGCGCGTCGATATAGGTCAGGTGTTCGGCGATCGCGACCTCGTTTCTCTGCCGCTCGTCCTTCTTGTTCCACTGATAATGGTAATGGAAAATCAAGGCGTTGATGTCGTTGAAGCTTTCGATGAACCGGTTGGGCCATGCCGCGTTGATGAAGCGGTGAAAGGCGCTGTCGAGTTCCGAGAAGTCGTGAAAGCGGTCGTCGATCCGGTTCCGGATCGCCAGGTGACGCTGGCGAAACTCCTCCAGCCCGGTCCAGGCCGGTGAGGTTTCGGGCAGTTCGCTGAACGCGCGGGCCGAGCGGAGTTCGAACATCTCGCGGATCTCATAGAGTTCCAGGGCGAATTCCGGGGTGAACCCTTTCAGAACCCATCCGCCATGCGCCCGGCGCTCGATCAGTCCGAAGCGCTGGAACCGGTTCAGAAACTCCCGGATGCTGTTGGTGGCGACGCCGAACTGCCGGGCCAGCTCAAGTTCGTTGATTGCAGAGCCGGGGCGGGTGTCATCCTTCAGCATCCAGTGCATGAACATCCCTTCGACCTGTTCGAAAGTGGAGACCGTTTCGTCCTCTGGAAAGCGCGGCAGGTCTTCGTTTCTGCTGCCGACACGGCGTTCACGCCCCCCGCCGCTGATCGCGCCCAGCTTCTCCAGACCGTCGATGACCTTGCGGACCGTTGTCCGACTGACGCGAAGATGCTTGCCGAGTTGGTTTTCGGAAGGCAGCGGATCGCCTTCGCTCAATGCCGAAATCAGGTCCAGCATTTCGTTATGCGCACGCTTGTAGATGGTATCGGTCTTCATGGAGGAACCATTTCTGATCGGTTTTTTTATTAGTTAAATACAGATTGATTTCCACATTGTTAAGTGTCTTTTGTCCTTAATATACCGATTGGGGAGGTAAGGGTGTCGAAAGACGTGGAGAATTTCGGGTCATCCACAACGCAGGCTGGCCACGCGCAGAGCGGCGGGGTGGCACTGGGGCTGAAGCTTCTGAGCGTCGGACCAGTCCTGATCCTGTTGCTGCTGATTGCCGTGATCGGGCTGACGGTTCCGAACTTTCTCAAACCCATCAACATCGGCAACATCCTGGCTCAAACCGCCGTCATCGCTATCGTCGCGATGGGCCAGCAGATCGTGATCCTGACGCGGGGGATCGACCTGTCGGTGGGGGCGAACCTGGCGTTGGCCACCGTCGTCGGCGGGCTGGTGTTCCGCGGGGTGGATTCTTCGGCGGCCGTCATTCTCGCCATGGTTGGCACCGGCATGGTGGTGGGTCTCATCAACGGCATGTTTTATGTCTACGGTCGCCTGCCACACCCGTTCATCATCACTCTTGCAACACTGTCGATCTGTCGCGGACTGGCGCTTGAGATCGCGCCTGGCCATACCACCATGCGCGGAATGCCGGACGCGATCAGCGCCTTGGGGAACGCCAATTTCGCGGGCATCCCGGCATCGTTCTTCGTGGTGGCGGCTCTGGGCCTGGTCCTTCTGACGATCTGCAAGTTCATGGTCTGGGGGCGCTGGCTTTATGCCGTCGGCGGCGATCCGGTGGCCGCGCGCGAGATGGGTATTCCGGTCAAGGGCGTACTGGTGTCGGCCTATGTGCTGGCCGGGCTATGCGCCGGAATCGGCGCGGTCGTTCTTGCCGGGCGAACGGCGGCCAGTTCGCCGCTTTACGGCAACCTTCTGGAACTGGACACCATCGCCGCGGTCATCATCGGCGGCGCGAGTTTCCTCGGCGGTCGCGGGCATCTGGGCCACGCGCTGATCGGAGCGGTGATGATCGGCGTGATCCGGAATGCGCTCAATCTCATGGGTGTCGATGTCTATTTCCAGATGATCGCAATCGGCGTCATTATCGTGCTTGCGGTGGAATCCGACGTATTGCGCAACCATCTCGAAGCCCGCGCCCGCACGCTTCAGGCAAGGAGTGGGTCATGAGTGGTGTCGGTGCGCCCGTGCTTTCCGTCCGCAACGCCACCAAGCGGTTCGGCGCAATCGAGGCGCTGCGCGGCGTCAGTCTGGATGCCTGGCGGGGCGAGATCCTGGCGCTTCTGGGCGATAACGGAGCGGGCAAGTCGACGCTCGTCAAATGTATCAGCGGCGTGCACCGGCTGGACGAGGGCGAGATCGTGATGGACGGCGCGCCACTGGCGCTGACATCGCCGGCAGACGCTCGCCGGTCGGGGATCGAAACGGTCTATCAGGACCTTGCCCTGTTCGACAATCTCAGCCCTGCGCAGAATTTCTTCTGCGGGCGCGAGATTGCCGGTCCGGACTGGCTGCCGCGTCCGCTCAGGTTCCTCAACGCCCGCGCGATGAAGGCCGAAGCGGCGGAGGTCATCGACCGGCTGAAGGTCCGGTTGCCCCATGCCGATGCGCCGGTCGCGCGCATGTCGGGCGGTCAGCGGCAGGCCATCGCGGTCGCTCGCGCCACCGTTTTCGCACGCGACGTGGTGATTTTGGACGAACCGACAGCAGCGCTTGGCCTGCGCGAAAGCCGCAAGGTGCTGGACCTGATGCTGCAGCTCAAGGCCGAGGGCAACGCAGTGATCCTGATCACCCATAACATGGAACAGGTGATCGAACTGGCGGATCGCGCAGTCGTTTTGCGGCAGGGACGCAAGGTCGGTGAACTGAAACCCGAAGAAGGAAACAAGAGAGACCTCGTCGCAATGATCGTCGGGGCGGAGGCATGAGCGGGCCGGAAGGAAGGCAATGATCTTTCGCCGGCCAAACCTGTAAGACCCATCAACTGAGGAGGAAAGAATGAGACTTTTGAAATGCTTGACCGGGATCGCCGTGGCAGCCGCCACCGCTTTTCCGGCCGTGGCGCAGGACGAGGTGAAGATCGGTTTCATCACCAAGTTCCCCGTGCCGTTCTTCGGCATCATGGAGGATGCGGCCAAGGCCTATGCCGCCGATAATCCGGGCGTCGAAATCACCTATGGCCAGGGCCAGTCCGCGACCGACATCGAAGGCCAGATCGCTTTGATCGAGTCGATGGTCACCAACGGCGTGCAGGGCATCGCCATCACGCCCGTCGATCCGACCGTCGCCTCGACCCTGGACCGCGCTATCGCCAATGGCGTCAAGGTCGTGCTGATGGACAACAACATCCCCGACTGGGACGGCAAGACCGCCCTGGCGACGACCGACAACTATGCCGCTGGCGTGATTGCCGGCCAGTACCTGGCATCGGTCCTGTCTGATGGCGACACGCTGGGCATTCTGGAAGGCGTACCGGGCGTTCCCGCACTGGACGACCGGGTGAACGGGATGCTGGAAGGACTGGGCGACGTGAAGCCCGAGATCGTCGGTCGCATGGCAACCAACTGCACCGAGGAACTGGGTATCTCGGGGGCCGAGGACCTGTTGACCGCGAACCCGGAATTGAAGGCGATCTATTCCGCCTGCGGTCCCCCGGCGGCAGGTGCGGCGCGCGCGATCCAGAACGCCGGTATCTCGGGCGATGACATCGTGCTGGTCGGCTTCGATTTCTGCTGCGGCGAGGCCGAAGCGCTGGAAGCCGGGATCGAAGATGCCACCGTGGCTCAGTTCCCGTCGAAGATGGCAAGCCTTGGCGTGGACGCCCTGGTCAAGGCCATCAAGGGCGAAGAAGTCTCTTCGCTCATTGACTCGGGCGCGGCTTTGGTGACCAAAGACAATATGGCGGACTTCCAGTAGTTCGCTCCAGTGGGGCCGGTGCGGATGCTCCGGCCCCATCAGCAGACCGGAAAAATAGACAATGACAGATTCCAACGCGGTGCAGAAAGTCGAAGCCCTGGTCTGTGCGTCACCCGGCGCACTTGCCGTCGAGGAGCGCGACGCTCCCGTGGCGGGACCGGGGGAGGCGTTGGTCCGCCCCCGCCGGGTCGGCATTTGCGGCACCGATTACCACATCTATGAGGGCAAGCACCCGTTTCTGGACTACCCGCGCGTGATGGGCCACGAACTCGCCGTTGAGGTTGTCGAAGCCCCCGAAGGCTCCGGCTTCGCCCCCGGCGAGACCTGCTCGGTCAACCCTTACATCTCCTGCGGCGAGTGCCGGACCTGTCGGGCAGGCAAGCCCAACTGCTGCGAGAAGATTTCCGTCCTTGGCGTGCATCGCGATGGTGGCATGGTCGGGCTGTTTACCCTTCCTGCTCGCAACCTCGTCAAGGCCGAGGGCCTGTCCGTGGACGACTGCGCCGTCATCGAGTTTCTGGCGATCGGGGCGCATGCGGTGCGCCGGTCGGCCCTGCAAGCGGGCGCGAAGGCGCTTGTCGTCGGTGCCGGTCCGATCGGTCTCGGTGCGGCGCTTTTTGCGCGACAGGCCGGGGCGGAGGTGTCGGTCATGGATATTGACCCCGAGCGTTCGGCCCAAGTGGCCGGGATTGCGGGGTGCACCCCGGTGGAGTCTGCGCCCGGTGAGGAACTGTATGACGTGGTGTTCGATGCGACCGGCAGCAAACCGGCGATGGAGGCGAGTTTCGCCCATGTCGCCGGCGGCGGCACATATGTCATGGTGGGCGTGATGAAGGATGCGATCACCTTCTCGGACCCCGATTTCCACCGCCGCGAGATGACCCTGATGGCCAGCCGCAATGCGACGGCACAGGACTTCGACACCGTGATCGCCGCGATCCGGGAGGGCCACGTGGATGTCGCCCGTATCATCACCCACCGGACCGGCCTTGGTGACGCGCCACGCGACCTGCCACGGTGGGCCTCGGACAAGGACGGCCTGATCAAGGCCATAATCGAGATCGACTGATGCGGCTTTCGCCCAAGACGGCAAATACGCCCTACGACCGCGATAAAGTCACACCCGGTATCGTGCATATCGGAGTTGGTGCGTTCTTCCGCGCCCACGCCGCCACCTATATCGACAGCCTTCTGGACAAGGACCCGACATGGGGTGTCATCGGCGTGTCGATGCGGCGTCCCGATACGCGCGATGCGCTGGCCCCGCAGGGGTTCTGCTACACCGTCGCGATCCGCGGCCCGAAGGGGACGGATTACCGGGTTGTGGGGTCGCTGCTGGATATCCTCGACGCCAACACGCAGGGCGCACAGATCATCTCCACGCTTTGCGATCCGCGTATCCGCATCGTGTCGCTCACGGTCACGGAAAAGGGGTATTGCCACGATCCGGCGACTGGCCGCATTGATCCGCGCCACCCGGATATCCGCCACGATCTCGACCATCCCGACGCCCCGGTCAGCGTGCCGGGTCTGCTTGTGCGGGCGCTGGAACTTCGCGGCGAGGCAGGCGTGCCGCCGTTCACCGTTCTGTCCTGCGACAACCTGCCGGAAAACGGCCGCACCACCGCCGAGGTGGTCGCCGGGTTCGCCGCCCTTCGCGATCCCTCGCTGGAAGCCCTTGTCCGGAGCCATGTGCATTTCCCCTCGACAATGGTCGACCGTATCGTGCCTGCCACCACGGACGCGGATCGCGCGCAGGTCGCGGAAGAAACCGGGCAGGAAGACGCCTGGCCGGTGGTGACCGAGCCCTTCACACAATGGGTGATCGAGGACGATTTCCCCTCGGGCCGGCCCGATTTCGGCGGCGTCGGCGCCCAGATGGTCGAAGACGTGACCGATTATGAACTGATGAAGCTCAGGATGCTCAACGGCTCCCATTCGACGCTGGCCTATCTCGGCTATCTCGCCGGGCGCGAGACGATCAGCGACACGATGGAAACCCCGGCCCTGAAACAGCTGGTGCGCGACATGATGCTGGGGGAGATCGCTCCCACCCTGCCAGCCGCGTTGGGCGACATGACGGGCTATGCCGATGAATTGCTCACGCGTTTTGAAAATCCGGCGCTCCGGCACAGGACCTGGCAGATTGCGATGGACGGCAGCCAGAAACTGCCTCAGCGCCTTCTTGGCACGATCCGCGACCGGATCGCAGAAGGGCAGTCGTTCGAACGTCTGTCACTCGGGGTTGCAGCCTGGATGCGTTATGTCACCGGTGTCGATGAGGCGGGGCAGCCGATTGACGTGCGCGATCCGCTGGCCGACCGGCTGCGCGGCATCTACGAACAAACCGGACCCGATCCGGAGGCGCTGACACATCGCTATTTGGAGATCGACGAGATTTTCGGGCAGGATCTTGCCGACAATGACGTCTTGCGCGATGCCGTGTCACGTCATCTCGCCAGCCTGTTCGACAGCGGAGCCATCGCGACAGTCACACGAGGATTTGCTCCGACAACCAATTCTTGATGCGACGCTGCGCAGATCTCGGCGGAAACCTGTTCACGCCGGTCCTCCGGCACCTCGTTGTTTAGTCTTCGCGGCCCCCAAGCCCGCTCTCGGCTTTGTGGTGGCCAGCAACCGATCTTGTGACCCCCGGCGGCGAAAGATAGCCTTGCAGGATGACCCTCGGACACACGGTTCTACTTGGCAGATCATAGCGAACTCTCATCGGCGACTCTGATCGGTTGCCCGAATTGCGATCTGCTGCATCACGTAACGCATATTGCGGACGGAGATCGGGCGGTCTGCCGTCGCTGTCATACGGTTCTGATTGCGCCGCGGGCCACAGCCTTCAGTCGCGTGCTCGCCCTGTCCGTGGCCAACCTGATCCTCGTTGCTGCCGCCGTGTTCCACCCGTTTCTGGAAATCCACGCCGGCGGACTGGCCAATCGCGTGTCGCTGCTCGACGTGGCGACAAGCTTTCGATCTGGCGCGCTTGTCATCGTCTCGGTCACGTCGGTCGCGATGATCGTGCTGGTACCGCTGATACGCGCGGCGCTTCTGGCCTATGTCTTATCGCCGGTCGCGCTGAACCATCGGACATATCCGGGTGCCCGGTCGGCGTTTCGTATCGCACAGGAACTGAAGCCCTGGGCAATGACCGAGATCTTCGCCATCGGTTGCGCGGTCGCGCTGATCAAGGTCGGCGACCTGGCCCTGCTCGATTTCGGCCCGGCCTTCTGGATGTTCATCGTGCTTTCGGGATTCGTCGTGCTGGTTGACCGGTCGATCTGTACCTGGTCGATCTTGGCGGCACTGGACGAGGCCGAGGGGCAGCCCGCCCGGCCGACGGCTCCAACCGCAGCGCGACAACCATGACCACAGCGCGCGAATCTGGCCTGGTGACCTGCCGTTCCTGCGCCCGGGTCTGGCCCGGACAGACGGAGACCTGCGCAAGATGCGGCGCGAACCTTTCATCGCGCGACGCGTTGAGCCTTCAGCGCGTCATGGCATGGTGGCTGGCGGGGGTCGTCTGCTACATTCCGGCGAACCTCTATCCAATGCTCGTCACAGAAACGCCGACCGAGCGTTTGGACAGCACCATCATCGGCGGCGCATTGGAGATTGCCCGCCACGGCGATTTCGGCATTGCCCTGATTGTCCTGATCGCCTCCGTTGTCATTCCGATCACCAAGTTTCTTGCCATAAGTTACCTGGTCCTGTCCGTGCAACTTCGATCGCGCAAAACCCTCATGGGTCGCATGCGGCTCTTTGAAGTGATTGAATTCATTGGCCGCTGGTCGATGATCGACGTTTTCGTCGTGGCGATTCTCAGCGCGCTGGTCCAACTGTCCGTGGTTGCCTCGGTACAACCGGGGCCGGCCTCGCTCGCATTTGCCCTTTCTGTGATTTTCACCATGTTCGCGGCGAAATCCTTCGACCCGCGCCTGATCTGGGACTATCTGCCTGATCAGGGCCGGGCGGAGGTGTCATGAGCGGCGGCATAGATGATCTGAAGGTTGAACCCGGTCGCGAACAGCGGCGGCTCTCCCTTGTCTGGCTGGTGCCGGTGCTGGCGCTGGCAATCGCCCTGGGCGTGGCATGGCAAAACTACGCAAGCCGCGGTCCACTGATCGAGGTCGCTTTTTCGAGCGCGACCGGCGTGCATCCGGACGAAACCGAACTCCGGTATCGCGACATTGCGGTCGGGCTGGTGGAACGGATCAGATTTTCGGCGGACCTCAATAAGGTCATCGTCGGCATCCGGCTGGACCAGGAAATTGCGCCCTTCGTCGATACGGATTCCCGCTTCTGGCTGGTGCGGCCCGAAGTGACGACGCAGGGTGTCTCGGGCCTCGATACCGTCCTGTCCGGTGTCTATATCGAAGGCGACTGGGACGGGACCATCGGCGGGGCGGAAACCCGGTTCGAAGGTCTGGACGAGACACCTCTCCTCTCCGGCGGCGAAACCGGCACGACGATTTCACTGACATCGACCACGGGCCTCCCGCCAAGGGCGACACCAATCCTCTACCGGGGTGTGCAGGTCGGGCAGATCGGTGAAGCAACGGTCGCGGATGACGGTCTGACCGTGGTGGCCGATGCGGTGGTTCTGGCCCCCTATGACCGGCTGATCTCCTCGGCGACCCGTTTCTGGGATGTCTCCGGCGTCAGTTTCTCGCTCGGTGCTGGCGGCGCGTCGGTGGACTTCTCGTCATTGGCCTCCCTGATCGCGGGCGGCGTGACCTTCGACACGCTGGGCTCCGGCGGCGAGCCGATCGAAGCGGGACGCGAATTCGTCCTCTTCTCTGACGAAAGTCAGGCGAGACAGAGCTTTGTCATCGACAGCGAGGCGGGCGGCATCGAGTTTCTCGCGATCTTCGATCAGAACCTTCCCGGCCTCAGCGTCGGGTCGGCGGTACAGCTTGGCGGCGTGCAGATCGGAGAGGTCACGACGATTGCGGGTATCACGGACGAGGCCCGCTTCGGCGATGGCCGGGTCCGCCTGCTGACGACGCTGCGACTGGTGCCGGAGCGGATCGGCTTTTCGGCGCCCGATGACGCGGACCGGGAAACGGCATTTCTCGACTTCATCGCGCGGCAGGTCGAAGAAGGCCTCAGGGCGCGAATGGTCAATGCGTCGATCCTGACCACGGGCCTCAAGGTCGAACTGTTTACCGACCCCGAGGCCGAACCGGAAAGTCTGGACAGAAGCGCGGAGCCGCTCCCTCAATTTCCTACCGTTGCACCGAACGTCACCGACGTGACCACGACTGTCCAGGATCTGCTCAGACGCGTGGACAACCTGCCTGTCGAGGACGTTCTGGAAAGCGCAATCGCCTTTCTCGATGCCTCGACCACGCTTGTTGCAAGCGAGGACACCAAGGCGATCCCCTCCGACATTGCAGCGACCCTCGCCGAGCTTCGCGCAACCGTCACAAGCGTGCGGGCCATCGTTGAAAGCGACGGGATCGCTGCGGTCCCGGGCGAAATCTCCGCACTCTCGGAAAGCCTTCAGGACACCGCGAAGCGCATAAACGGAATCGTTGTCGATATCGAAGAAGCGGCGCTGGTTGCCAAGCTGACCGATACCGTGGCGGCGATAGAAACGGCCGCCGACACTCTGCCTGGACTGGCCAATCAGGCAAGCGCCGTTCTGAGTGAGGCGGAGGCGCTGTCCCTGAAGGATCTCGCGGATCGCACCGAATCGCTGCTTGCCTCCGCCGAGGCAATCCTGAATCAGGACAGCGCCAGGGCTTTGCCGGCCGAACTGAACGCGACGCTGACGGACCTGCGCACCACTCTCGCCGAACTGCGCGAAGGCGGGCTTGTCGAAAACGCCAATGTCGCCCTCACATCCGCCCGCGACGCTGCCGAGGCCATAGCCGAGGCCAGCAAGACCCTACCGGAAATCGCGCAGCGGCTGAACGCGGTAGCGGGGCAGGCGGGTCTGACCCTGAATGACTACTCGCGCGATGGCGAAGTCGGTCGCGAACTGTCTGCTGCTCTGCGTCAGATCGAGGCCGCCGCAGCATCGCTTGAGCGCCTGACGCGCCAGATCGCGCGCAATCCGAACTCCATTCTGACGGGACGCTGACCTCATGAACCGACTGCCTGCCCTTATCGCTGCCCTGACCCTCTTGGGATGCTCGGAAACCGAGATTCGCGTCGCCCCCGCGGGTGAAACCGTGGCCGCATCGCCGACCGAACGGGTCGGTATCGCCTACCGCAGCATCGAAGTGGCGACTGTGACAATGCCGATCTATGCCACCACCGAGGAAATCGTGGTTTCAGGCAAGGACGGCACACTCGTTCCCCTGGGTCCCCTTTGGTCGGATGAACCGGCGCGGGCGATGACCTTGCAGATTGCGCGGGAACTTGGCGTAGTGACCAACCGGATCGTTGCGCCCGAACCCTGGCCATTCCGCGACCCCGCGCAGGCGAGGATCGACGTGCGCGTCGAGGATTACCATGCCACGCGGCGCGGCACGTTTCGCGTGGCCGGTCAGTATTTCGTGGCACCCGAAGGCGGCGGAAGGGAGGTCGCGCGGGGCTTCTCGATCGAGGCACCAATCCACGGCAGGCCAACGGCGGCCAACATCGCATCGGCCCGCACCCTGGCCATCCGGCAGCTGGTGCTTGGAATCGCGCGGGAAAGCCTCGGATGAAACCGGCGCGACCCTACAGGTCCAACGCCGCCGATTTCACTTTTTCCCAAAGCGCATTTACCGACCGTTTCTTCATCGAAGGCGAGGGAAAGGCTCCGATAAGCTGATCCACCTCGGCGGCCAGAAGCTTGGCCAGCGGTCCGGCAACCTCGTTCAGCACGTTGCGCTCAATCGCCGTGCTGACTAGGATCGACGTTACATCCCGAAGGCTTGTCTTGTTGTCCTCCTGGACGCGTTCCATGATGTCGGCCACCTCTTCGAGGTTTCCTTCCACCAGTTCCCTGGTCGCCTCCGCCTCCACTTCGCGGTAGTCGGGCGATGGCACGCCAATAGCCTCATGGCCTGAACTGTAGAGGCTCTGGACAAGCAGGTCGGGTCGCGTCGGACCCAATTCGCCTGCAAGCGTGCGCATAAGGCCGGGCTGTTCGAGAAGCGCGTTATCTCCAATCTCGTCCAGAATCCGGTTGGCGGTGACCAGCAGTTGATCGCGCTTGGGACCTTCGATGACCTGGGACTTCCGGTGCAGGCGCAACAGGACGGAAACCGCGCGCAGAACCAGGTCCTTGCGCTCCAGATCCTCGGCAATGCGATAGGCCCGGACAGCATCGCGCCCCGCAACTGCGAATTCCCGATTTCGTTCGTGAATTAGAGACCGGATCAGGTACATCTCGGCAGCAGGCCCGCGCTTTGCGGCCTCTGCGGCTCCGGCGAGCCCCTCATCAATCATGGCGCGGGCTTTGGCGATCTCACCGCTCCGCGAAAGCGCATCTGCATGTAGCGCATAGAGGACGCTTCCTGCGGTACGTTCGCGCCTTTGTTCGAAAATCTCCAATGCGCCAGAAATATCGTTCCGGTCCAGACGGCTCTGTGCCGCGCGCACCGCGAATGTTTCCCAATCCGCAAGATCGGCCTCGGCCTGTGCATCCTTGGGTAAATCGACGCCAAGACGGTTCGCCAGCCACGGCCGTTTTCCGACGGGGATTTCGGTGATCATGTCCTGCAGATACACGCCGCACCCCTCTTCCCAGCGCGCGTCCACCGTCTTGACGTCCTCCTCGACAAAGCAGCGGTGATAGATCTCCTCCGCACGCGCCATCGGGCCTGGTTTCTGTTCAAAAAACGCGATGGCAAGAAGGTCGAGCTTTCGCACTTTATCAGGGTCGAAGGCGCGCAAATCCTCCAGCATGAGGTTACGCACATCAGACCGGTGCGCCAAAAGCGGTTCGCCCCACGCGGCCGTGCCGGGTTCTGTCAGGTCGATCTCCTGATGATAGGCGTCGAAAACCCCACGCGCCTCGAATTCGTCCATTTCCATGTCGATGGCAGGTGCAAGCACATGCTGGATCAGGCCCGGGGTGACATAGCGCAGCAACAACCCGATCCGCGACAGCCGGCGCACCAAAGGGTTCGTTATCTGACCAAGCACGCGATTATAAAGCACCGCCTCGGCCTGTTCGGAATGCACGTCCATCAAGGCATCGGCACGCGCTTGCGGATTGGCCAGTTTCGAGACCCCCAGCCGCTTGAGATAATGCCCGGCGATCACCACCCCAAGCGGGCGACCGTTTGTGGTTGCGAAGACGTCGGACACCAGATCCGCAGGCAGTTTCTGGTCACAGATGCTTTCCAGAACCTTTTCGACCGCAATCGGTTCAAGCCCGCTCAGTTCATGTGTGTTTTCAAAGATCCTGAAGGAATCCACCCTTCCGGCGGCCACGCAGCGCAACCGCTCTGTTGTTGTCGCAAGTGTCGTGAACATGCGCCACAACTCGCGAACGGCGCTTTCCCCCAAACGCTGGGCGCTTTCGAATGTGTCGATAAGCAGAAGGATCGGCCGCGTGCCTTCGATGTCACTGATCGCCTTGCCGACAAGCCCCACCAGGTCTTCCCAGCCGCCGCCGCCATCAAAGCTGGACTCTAAAACGTTGCGCCCGCCTTTGAACCTCCGGGTATAAAGCTCGATCTCCTTGCGCAACTCCCTCAGTTCTTCACTGCGGGTCTGGTCGAAGAGCTGCGAGACGATCTCGCGCAGCACCGTGAGAGGTTCGCGCACGTCCAGAGCGGCACGGTCGAAGTTGAGGTAGACAATCTGGTCAACCTGTCCGTCTCTGCGCAGGTCGAGCGCGAATTTCGCCAGAACGGTCGATTTTCCGGTGCCGCCCGTTCCGTGGAGATAGAAGACGCTTTGCGCCGCGTTCGGGCTGCTGAAATAGTCAAGCAACTCCGCAAGCACATCCTGACGCCCGGCGAAATGGGTGCCAACCAACCGTTCCAGCGGCGCCGAAAT
Source organism: Silicimonas sp. (assembly GCA_050299835.1). GTDB lineage: Bacteria > Pseudomonadota > Alphaproteobacteria > Rhodobacterales > Rhodobacteraceae > JAJDOD01. Next base: position 91,532 of record JBNKWP010000003.1, on the reverse strand, counting down.
GCGCAGCTTGGCCAAACGCTCCAACACCTCCTTGCGCGTTGGCAGCTCGTCCAGAATGTCTTCTACCCAAAGCAACGCATCGGCCAGGGCCTCATACTCGTCCTGATCTCCGCGCTCCAGAATCTCGGAGACCGCATCCGGGCCCTTGACGATCTGTTCGAATGCCTTTTGCACCGGCATGTCCGGCGTGGGTCGATTGGACGCCAGGCATTCCTCCATTGCGCTGCGCGTGCCCAAGGCCCGCAAGTGCCTGCGCCGATCTTCAAGAGGCAAAAGCCGCCGTCCACCGGATGCATGGGCAAGGATACTGGTTTCGAGCAACGCGGAAAACAATTCCATGTCTTGGTCGGCCAGCGCCCTGCCATCCGCGGATCTCAGCTCCGATACATCAAAATGGACCAACACTGACGCCGCCTTGGCCCAGGGCCCGATCGGTGCCGGATCGTCCCTGTGGTCGAACTGTTCCCGGATCTGGGCCATTTGAGCTTTGGCGTCCACGGAACGATCGCCCGAGGCCGCTACGGGCCGCTGCGGTCTGCGGCTTTGCATATGTTGCCAAAGGGCGCTGTCGCGTTTGATGGCCATCTACAAGCCCCGCATCAGCGATGTGAGCTGGATCGTGATGGCGCGCAGCTGCTCGACATTGGCTGTCATGAAATTGCAGTCCTGGGTGATGTCGTCCAGCGCCTCGTCCACTGTGGGATAGTTTCCCAGGCCCCCGGCCGGCTCCCCCCGCGCGTCAATGGCTGCCGCAAGGTAGTCACGGATATCGGTGCGGGCCAGTTTCGGAACCTCGATCTCCTCGATCATGAAGGAATGGGGCGGGGTGGTGTCACATCCCAGGATGAAGATGGCCAGACCGTTGACCTGCCCCGTGCCCACCTCATTCATGATCTGAATGAGCATCTCTTTGGTCGCCGGATGAATCCGGTCCCGATGGGCGTTATCGAATACGAACCAGATGTTCCGGCCCTTCTCGGCAATGAATTCCCCGGATTTCTGAAGGAACCACTGCGACAGCGCCTGCACAAGCTGGGGCGAGTGTTCGTCGGGCTCGCCATCCGAACCGATAAGATCGTTCCGGCTTGGAACCGGACCAAATCCGGCCTTGATGCCGATCGTCCGCATCACTGCCTCAGGAACCAGAGGGACTGCCAATCGGTCGAAATCGATCTGCACGGTATGCACGTCACCGGCTTCCTGGGCGACGTGGCGCACAAGATGCCAGCAATAGCTGGCCCCGGCCAAAGTCTCGCCTTTGACGATCAGGACCGAAGGCGTCCCCGTGTTCATCACGTTCGACACCGCATCGCGCATCCGATCCCTGTTCACAAAGGCCATGTTGCTGGTCAGCAGATGCGTATGCGGCGCACCCGCGGCGGTCGGCGGAAATATCCGTTGGGCAAGGTCGGCCAGCGCGTCCTGGTTCTCCGTATCGTCTTCATCCAGCCAGCGGAAAGCAGCCTCCACCAGCTCATCCAGCCAGTTCTCCGCCGCTGCATTATCGACCACCTGCGCGTATTTGTGGCGCCGGTTCCCCCCGGTTGTGTAATCCGCGAAGACGCGGCCCGTAGCGCTCACAATGCTTTCAAGCGTTTCCGTCGACTGGAACGCGTCCAACAGGAACGAATTGAGCGCTTGTTTATCGGTCGGGTTAAGGCGCATTTTTCGTCAGATGATCTCGATTGCGTTATCTTCAATATCCCGAACGATCAGGCTGAACATGATGGCCTGATTGTAGGATGCCATGCGGGAGAAATTCGGATCGCCCGTGTGGTGAAGTCCGATCCACCGGCCCGCGTGATCGCAGACAAGACCGCCCGATGATCCCTTCTTGGTATTGGCGTCGTAACGCAGGCGGCGGTTCTCGCCGGTGATCGCGGTGAGCCGTCCCTTGGAGATCCGGAGAGGCGCGCCATTGGGGTGGTGAACGATGGTGATGTCGTTGCCCTGGCTTGCTTCGCCCAATGGTGAGAGCGGCAGCGGCGCCACGCCATCGGGCGCGGCCTCGAGCCGCACGATTGCATAATCGAGGTTTTCATCCGACGGGATGGCATCGGGCCCGTCATCCTCGTCACTTGGATCGGGTGGCCGCGAGAACACATGCCAGCCGGTGTCGAACCCGACGGATGTTCCGTTCTGGACCTGCCCGTTCGGGTCCAGGGCATAGCCGAACCGTGCGCTCAGCCCATCGGCGCTGTCCCGGGGCATCGGGTCGATGACATGCTGGTTGGTGATGATGGTGCGCGGGCCGATCAAAAACCCCGTGCCCTGATGCTGCCCGTCCCATTCCACCGCGCAAGCGGCATCGGCAAAGCCGGTCAGGGCCGAGATATAGGCCCGCAGATCCGCATCCGACTGGCCGCGCCGCACCATGCGCTCAAAGGCTGATTGCCGTGCCTCGTCGGCTTCGTCTGAAAACGCGGGCGCAATATGTGTGCCCGGTGTCAGGGGAGAGATGGGTGAATCGCTTTCGGCCCGGATCTGTTCGGCCAGGGTCTGCAGCGCGCTTTGCGTGGGCTCGTTTCCGTCCTGGTCGTCATAGACGGCGCCGATCAGGTCTTCGACCCAATTGCCGGCCTCTGCCCTCACAATAACCTTGATGTATTTTTCGCGCCGCCCGCCGCCTTCGGCATAGTCCTCGAAGTTGCGCCCGTTTATTTCAAGCACCAGCGCAAAGGAGGCGATGCCGGGATAGGCATCCAGAAGAATTGCGTGCAGTTGTCTTCTTGCGTCGTTGCTCAGGCGCATATGAAATCCTCTGCCCCTGCGGCCGCGCACACTGGCGCTGCAAGCCGCCGCCGGAATAACAAAACCAAATCAAAACATGGCCCGGCGCAATCCATGCCGGGGCATTTAACAGTAATTTAACTTGCCACATTCCGGCAACTGCGCCTAGCATCTATGCAAATTGAGTTCGATTTTTTGGGTTTTAGACCAGCCCTGCCGGCGTATTTTCGACCGTTCGGCATTTGAAAACGTTTGAATATTCCGCGTCAGGCCCGCTGCCGGCGCAGTGGATCCGGCCCACCGTCGCTGCCATTTCAAGGAGGAGCCCGCGTGAATTTGATATTTGATATGCCCAATATTGACGGGGATGATCGCTGCTTTTTTGGGTGGGCACCGATCCCGGTGAACATTCGTCTGGAGAATGCCGATACGGCGCAACCCACCCATTCCGTGACGTTGCGAAATGCCGGTAATGATGGCGGCGGCAAACTGAATTTCGACCTTGAAAAAAGCGACAGTGGCAGCGATGAACTCACGCTCGATTTGCAATCCGACGGCACTCCCGCAGAGATCTGGGTGGCCGGTGAATTCGGCGAACCCAGCGTGGCTTATGGCGATGCGGCCATCGGTGCATTTGATGACACCGGCAGTGAAATCGGCCGGCGTCCCTGCATGGTGCGCGTGCGCAAGAACGCGGTGACCCTGACGCCGGATGAGCGCGATCGCTTCCTGCTGGCGATGGCAAGCCTCAATGACGCGGGTGCGGGTCCGTTCCGGGGATTTCGCGATATGCATGTGCGTGCTTCCGAACCCGAAGCCCACGGATTTGCCGGATTTCTGCCCTGGCACCGGGCCTATCTCCTCGATCTTGAGCGTTCGCTGCAGGAGATCGATTCTTCCGTTGCGCTGCCCTATTGGCGATTTGACGAACCCGCGCCCGCGCTTTTTGCGCCCGAGTTTCTGGGTATGCCCGACCCGAACCCGGCGCTGGGTGACGAAATCCAGTTTCCGCCGGGACATCCGCTCGAATTCTGGCGCACCGATGTCTCCGACCCGATCGAGCGGCGGCCAAGGTGGAACATCAACAATGCGCCTCCCCAGATGATCTCCGACCAGTTCGGCAATCCTGTCCGCTGGGTGATTTCGCAATCCGACACACTGGCCCTTGGTGGGCCGCTGCACGAATATGCGCGGTTCCGTGGAATGGAGGGCGCCCCCCACGGCACCGCACATGTCAGTTTCTTCGGCCCGATCAGCAGCGTGCCGACCGCCGCCAAGGACCCGCTGTTTTTCCTGCTTCATGCCAATGTCGATCGCCTGTGGGCGTTCTGGCAATGGTTCAACGCGCGTACCGACCCCGATGAGCAGACCAGCTACTCCGTCAGCGGATCAACACGGGTGCCGGGCAATATCGGTCATAACCCCGACGACTCGATGTGGCCTTGGAACCAGGAAACAGCGCCCCCGCGGCCCGGCTTCCCGCCGCCGCGTCCGCCCCTGCCGCCCTCGCCGGTGACAAACCTTCCCGGCGGCACACCGCGAATTCGTGATATGGTCGATTTCCAGGGTGTTCATCAAAACGAAAACCTGGGGTTCAGTTATGACGATGTGCCATTCGAGCTCGAAGATGAGGAGGGGACGGTATGAAGGCCTCTGACTATCGCAAGCAGGTTGAACTTCGGCTGGAACAGCAGCAGGAAAACGCGCTGGAAAGCGCAGGCCGCCCCACATCTCCGCCGCATAGCGAGGCAGGAACCGCCCTCGCGGCGCTCCAGTCGCCGGATTCCGACACGGAGACCAGGGCCGCCGCTCTCGATGTACTGCGCGCGGCAAGTTTCGATGTGGTCAACTTTGCCGAACACACCGCCGCGTTTCACGCCGCCCTCCAGCAGATTGCCGTGAATTCATCGGCAGATCCGGAACTGCGCCGGGACGCATTGGAAATTCTTGTCTCCGAACAGGATGACGTGGCGCGGCAGGTGCTGCAGGCCGCGATCACCGATCCGCAATCAGGCGCGGTTCCCGTGACCATCGCCCTGTCGTTGCTGGCACGCGACGATCACGGCGCCGCCGTCGATCTGGCGCGACAGGTGTTGCAGACCAGCGAGGATTCCGGGGAGCGTGCGCAAGCCATCCGAATTCTGGGAACGGTTCCGGAAGCCGCCGAAGAACTGGGCCGGTTGCTGGGCAACAAGGGCGAGGCGCGCGAGGTGCGCAAGGCAAGCGCCGTCGCCTTGCGCGCGCTGTCCCCCGATGCGTTCGAAGCCCAGGCACGCCGGATGTTGGAGGATACCGACGATTTCCCCGAGATCCGCGCGACGCTGAATGGCGTTCTGCGGCGGGGCCGGAATGCCCAGTGATTGTGTGCCCACGGCCCCGTTGGATGCAGGCCGCGTTGCCGACTTGCTGGACGAGGGGGCGGAGCGCTACAGGCACCTTGCCCAAAGCGAGGCAATTCAGGCGCGGTCATTCAAGTTGCTCGAATGCGCGCGGAGCGGGGCGGATCAGGTGCTTCTGCCCTATATCCTCGAAGAAATTCGCGTGGCGCACACCCCCTATGCCCTGGCAGCCGCGGCAACGGCGCTTACCTGCCTGACCCGGCACCCGTCCGGCGCAGCCGACCTTCTGGCCGATGCCGAATTGCGCCTCGGTCTGCAGGACCGGATCGTCGATCTGGACAGCTATCCTCCGCGGCCCGGCCAAGGCCGCAGTGCGAAGGCCATCCTGAAAGCCGCGCGTGAAGACCTCATGTCCGTGAAGCCCTGCTGTGCCTCCGCCGAGGTGGAAATCGGCGTGGCGCCTGACAGTCTGAAGACTCTGGCAGATCTGGGCGTACAGGATCAGGACGGCCGGATGACGTCTTTCGGCGCACTGACCGAAGGCTTTCATTGCCTGATCGCATTCTTCTACACCAGATGCGGCAACCCTTTGAAATGCTCGCAAACCGTCAGCCTGCTGGGCGCGACATACGCAGCGGCGCAGTCCCGTGGGCTGACCCGGTTTCGTGCCTTCGGCATCAGCTATGATCCCGCCTACGATCTTCCCGACCGGCTCTTGCGCTACGGTCAGGATCGGAGCGTGCCGTTTGGCGACGGGTGCAGGCTGCTGCGCATCCCCGAAGGCATGGCGGAGATGCACAAGGCACTCAACCTTGGTGTCGGGTACAGCCCTGGCACGGTGAATGCGCACCGGCTCGAATGGCTGCTGACCGACCCGTCAGGCCGGATCTGCCAAAGCGGCGCAAGGCGGCACTGGGACAGTGAGGCGCTTTTGAGCGTTGTATCATCCGCCGCAAATCGAACTGCGAAGTAGGGAGGAGCAAACATGGACGTCGCGATCATCATACCCGGCATCATGGGAACCAGGCTCTACATCCCCGACGCGACGGGGCGAGAGGGCGAAGAGGTCTGGCCGCCCACCCCGGCGGAAACCGTCACCGGCTATCACCGTATCGAGGAAATGCAGCGCGACGACCTGATCGTCGGCGAGCCGATCGACAATGTGCTGTGCTTCAACTTTTATCGGCTGCTCGACCGGCACATGCGCACGCTCGGATATTCGACAGGCGGCGACGAACGCAGGCAAGTCAATTTCGGCTACGACTGGCGCCGCGACAACTTCGACACCGCCAAACTGCTTGCCGCCGAGATCGCACGACAGCACGAAGCGGGCGCGGAAAACATCTATCTGCTCGCTCATTCCATGGGTGGCCTGATCTCGCGGCTGCTGCTTGAGAGCGGTGACTACGACAACGCTCCTTGGTTCCCGAAAATCCGGTTCCTTGCCACCTTCGGCACACCCCATATGGGTGCGCCTCTGGCGCTGGGCCGGATATTCGGCCTCGACAGCGCATCCGGCATTTCAAAACGTGACTTCAAAAAGCTCGCGCAGAACGAAAAATTCCCGTCTGGCTATCAACTGATCCCTGCTCCGGGCGAAGAGGCGATCTGGAACATCGAAGGCAACACCATTACCGCAATGGACCCTTACGATCCGGCTGTGGCCGTTCAACTGGGATTGAAACCCGCTCTTGTCGCCCGGGCAAAGGCCCTGCACGACGTGTTGGGCGCGGCGCGGCAGCCCGATCATGTGCCATATTTCTATTTCGGGGGCTCCGGTCACCAAACGGCAACGCGCGTCAATGTCTTCCACCGCGTGGGTCAGCCGGTCGATCATGGCCGATCCGTGCTCACGCGCACTGAAGCCGCAGGCGACGGCACCGTGCCCTTGTTCAGCGCACTCCCCACGCGGGGCTTCCGGCATGTGGCGGTCAACAAGCACGAAACCGTCTTCAAGGGCCAGCCATTCCGAAAGGTCCTGCACAGGCTCTTCGGCAGCGATATCGGCCATCCGTTCGAGCGGCTGGAGGAAGACGCCCTGTTCGACGACATCTATCTGGAGGTCTCTCTCGACAAGCCGGTCTACGAACGCGACGAGCGCCCCGAACTTATTCTCACCGTTGTCGATCCCTACGAAGACAGTGGCGTTGTCAATGACCTGTCGGGGAAGCTGACGATTGAAAAGCTCGATGAGGCAGGCAACGCCGAGACGGTGTACGAAAAGGACGTGCAACTCGCATCCCTGCCGGTCTCAAGCCTCCGCCTCCGGCTAGAAGAGCCCAACACCCCCGGCCTGTACCGTCTGTCCTTCAAGGGTACGCCGGAAGCGGCAGAGCCTGTCCCATTCGTGATAACCGGGGCCTAGACCGGGTCCCGCATTCAATCGCTCAATTCGACTCCTGCCCACCGGACGGTATGGTGAGCCGGATGTTGAACACAGCCTTGCCCAAGCCGCGGGGCCAGCCGGCACCCGCAGGATTGACCAAGGGGCGGAGAGCTCGCAGGCTACCCTGCGTGATGCGCCTTGCCGTCTGCGGTGAACAGATGAAGCTGTGAACTGTCGAACGCCAGGTTGATCCTGTCACCAGGTTTCACCTCCGACCGGCCAATGTCTTCGGCGATGATCTGGGTCCCGTCCGCCAGATGCAGATAGACCAGCGTCCGGTCTCCAAGATGTTCGACCACGGCCACCTTGCCAGAGGTGGTGCCGCCGCTCTCGACGATCTGAATGGCCTCGGGCCGTATGCCCAGTTCGTATCCTGTACTCTCCGGAACCGCGATGTCGATGGCAACCTCTGCACCATCCGCAAGTTTGGCGATGGTGCGTTCCCCGGCGCCCGATAGCTCCACCTTGACGAAATTCATCGCCGGACTGCCGATGAACCCGGCAACGAACCGCGTTGCGGGATTGGTATAAACCTCCATCGGCGTCCCGACCTGCTCGATCCTGCAATTGTTGAGAATGACGATACGGTCCGCCATCGTCATCGCCTCGGTCTGGTCATGGGTGACATAGATCATCGTGGTGCCGATCCGCTGGTGCAACTCGGCCAGTTCGACCCGCGTGCGCACGCGAAGCGCCGCGTCGAGGTTGGACAGCGGCTCGTCGAAAAGATAGGCGGCAGGCTCCTTGACGATGGCGCGGCCGATGGCAACCCGTTGCCGCTGCCCGCCGGACAACTGCGACGGGCGGCGGTCCAGCAGAGCTTCCATCTCCAGCATCCGCGCGGCCTCGTCCACGCGACGCGTGACCTCCTCCGCGCCCATGCCCACATTCTTCAGCCCGAAGGCCATGTTCTCGCGCACCGTCATATGCGGGTAAAGCGCATAGTTCTGGAACACCATCGCCACGTCGCGCTGACCGGGGGCCAGATTCTGGCTCTCCCGTCCGCCGATCTCCAACCGCCCGCTGTCTATCGTCTCCAGCCCTGCGATCATCCGCAGAAGCGTGGACTTGCCGGACCCGGAGGGACCGAGAAACACGACGAACTCGCCCGACTTCACCGAAAGCGACAGATCGTCGATCACCTTCACCTTGCCGAAGCTCTTCGAGACGTGGTCGAGAACGATGTCAGCCATGGTTTCTTTCCTTTGTCGGCCTGTTGTTCCCGTCGATTTTCTCGATGTCGCCAAGACGGTGCAGCCAGCCAAGCGCGGATGCGGCCCAGTATTGCCGCCGAGGCATGAATGCGTCCCTTTGGCGCACAGCGCCAAGGCGGATACCGAAGCTGCGCGTCTCTCCCCCTTCCGAAGTAGCATAGATCGGCGAGCCGCAAGTCGCGCAAAATGTCTGAACCCGCCGGTTCCCGCTGTCGGCGGTCTTGACGTATACCTTGGGCGTCCGGCTCAGAAGCTCGAAATCGGCCTCCGCCACAGGAATAACGGTGCGGAAGGCACTCCCCGACAGAGTCTGGCAATCGCCGCAGTGACAGATGCGGGCATTCTCCGGATCGGCCTCCGCCCGGAAGGTGATCTCACCACAGTGACAGAAACCGTCGATCCGCATTGCCTACCCTTTGATCCCCGCCGAAAGCGTGATCGCCTGCGTCACCCGGCGCTGGAACAGCAGATAGGCCAGCGCCACCGGAAGACCCGCCAGCACCGCCAGCGACAACTCGCGGGCGTAGTAGATGCCGAACGCGTCGTTGACCTGCGTGATGCCGACCGTAATCGTCATCCATTCCGTCTTGGTCGCGGCAAGGAACGGCCAGAGGAAGGCGTTCCACGACCAGATGAAGACCACGATCGACAGAGCGGTCGTGACCCCCCAGTTCATCGGCACGAAGACCTTCAGCAGGATCTGCCATTCCGATGCGTTGTCCATCACCGCCGCCTCGCGGAACTCGCTCGGCACCTGGTCGAAGAACTGCTTGTAGATGATGATGATCACCGGATGGATCAACTGCGGCAGGATGATCCCCGCCCAGGAGTTCAACAGCCCCATATTCGCCATCAGCACGAAATGGTTGATGATCAGCGTCTGCGTCGGAACCATGAAACTCGCCAGGATCAGCCAATAAAGCGGCTTCCTCAGCGGGAACCGCAACTGGCTCAGCGCATAGCCGCAAAGCAGGCTGGTCACGATGGTGATAATCGTCGTCCCCACCGCACTGACGACGGAGTTCACATACCAGCGCCCAATATGCGTGGCGGTCAGCGCATGGACGTAATGCTCAAAGGTCAGCGTGTCCGGCCAAAGTTCGATGTAAGGCCGCACCACCTCGTCCTCGGGCTTGATCGACGAGACGATGCCCCAATAAAGCGGGAAGGCCCAGAGCACCGCGCAGATTGCCGTCAGCACGGTAATCACCGCGCCGGCGACATTCAGGCGTCTGGTCGTCTCCGGCGTCATTGCTTCCGCTCTGCAAGGCGCATCATCTGGAAGTTCAACACCGACACGACGATCACGATCAGGAACAACACCACCGCCACCGCCGCCGCCCGTCCGCCGTGGTTGTTCACGAAGGCACGCTGGAAGATGTAGTAGACCATGACCAGGTTGTCGTTCGGTCTGCCGCCCTGGCTGAACAAATAGACCTGGTCGAAGATCTTCATCTGAAGGATCAGCTGGATGGTGAAATTCAGCGCCGTGATCGGCCAGAGCAGCGGCCAGGTCACCTTCGCAAAGGTCCGCCACCGCCCGGCGTTATCGAGCGCGGCGGCTTCGTAAATCTCCTGCGGAATCGCGCGGAGACCGGCAAGGAAGAGAAGCACGTTGAATCCGCAAGTCCACCAGACGGTGATCAGCGCGACAGCGGGAATGAACCAGGTCGAGGATTTGAAAACCGGGATGCGGTCCATCCCGAGCGCGTCGAAGATGTGCATCGCGATGCCGAACTGGAAGTTCAGCGTCCAGTCCCAGATCAGGTAGATGACAGATACCGGCAGGATATAGGGCAGGAAGAACAGCGCCAGCACCGCCGACTGCATCCGCCCGGACAATCGGCTGACTGCCAGCGCGATCAGAAGCGCGACGATGGTGCCCGGTATGACTGACAACACGACGAACCACGCCGTATTCCACATCGCCGTGTCGAACCGCCGGTCGCGCAGAAGCCGGGTGTAATTTTCAAGCCCCACATAGTCCCCGTCTCCGATCAGTGGCGCGTCCGTGAAGGACAGCAGGAACATGTTGATGGTGGGATAGACGAAGATCAGACCGTAAACCGCAAGAAACGGCGCGATCAGCGCAAGGGCGATCAGCCATTCCTTTCTTGCGTCGCGGATCATCGGACTGCCTTGGTCAGAATATAGAAGGGGCGCCAATCGTCCGGCGCCCCCTCCCGGGAGTGTCAGAGGTCGTTCAGTTCCAGCTTGATTTCCTCGACCGCCTCAGCCGGATCCATCTCGCCGTTCAGTGTCGGCACGAAATAGGTGGACATGACATCGAAGATCGGCCCGGCGACACCGGCCAGCGAGGTCTTGGGGTCGAAGATCATGTTGGCCGTCAGGGTCGAATAGGTCGCGTTGGGCTCCATCGCGGCATATTCTGCGGACTTCGTGACCGGGCCATAGGCCGGGATATGCCCCGCCGTCGCCCAGAAGAGCGAGTTCTCGGAAATCCAGCTTATCACTTCCAGAACAGCCGCGCGCTTCTCGGGGCTCATGTCGTTGCCGTTCGGGATCGCGAAAGAGTGACTGTCGGCATAGGTCGAGGGATGATCGAAGATCACCGGCAATTCCACCGCGCCCCATTCGAACAGCTTGCCGTCCTTGTGCAGGTCCGTCATCGTCGGCACTTCCCAGACGCCGTTGATCATCATCGCCGCCTCACCCGAGGTGAAGAGAGCGACCGTCGCCGGATAGTCGGTATAGGTCGATTGCAGGCCGGCTTTGGTCCAATCCGCCAGTGCGCCCAGAGCGTTGGCCAGCTTGTCAGCATTGTCGCCGGCCAGAAACTCACCGTCGGTCATCAGCTCGCCGTCCTGCTGACCCATCAGAGAATATATGGTGCGGTACATGAAGTTGCCGTCCGCCGTTACCGAACCCAAGGGGAAGGATACGCCGTTGTCCTTCAGCGCCTGCAGCGTTTCAGTAAAGCCTTCGCGGCTGTCCATGCCCATCGGGGTGCCGTCATCGTTCAATCGCCCGGCAGCGGCCAGCGCGTCCTTGTTATAGTAAAGCACGATCGGGTGGGTATCGAGCGCCACGGCGTATTGCTTACCGTCGACGCTCACCGCGTCCCATGTAGAATCGGCATAGTCGCCCTCACCCAGACCCATCGCTTCCCAATCGGCGGGCGTGATCTCGCTGAGAAGACCCTGTTCGACCGCCAGCGGAATGCGGCTGGCGTGATAAGTCATGATGTCGGGCGCTTCACCCACCGCGACCGAGGTCTGCACCTTGGTGTAGAACGGCACGCCCCATTCCAGCGTGGTGGCGTCGATGGCGATCTCGCCCTCATGCTCGGCATTGAACTCGCTGATGAGCTGTTTCATCCGAACCCCGTCGCCGCCGCCGAGGAAATCCCACCAGACGACGGTCTCCTGGGCCGAAGCAGCGGAGGCCATCAGCGCACCCGCGGCAATTGCAACAAATCTGTTCATCTATATTCCTCCCATAAATCCGGTCAGCCGACCGGTCTTCCTCGTTGTGTGCGGGGGGCCCGACAGGTGCCGCGCCCCCGGGAACTCAAAGACTTACCCGGAACATCGAATAGCTGAGGGGGGGCAACGTAAGCTCCAGATTGCCCCCCGACAGCTTTGCGCCGTCTCCTTGTTCCGGCGCGACATTGTCCGGGTTGTCCCCGGTATTGCTCGCGCGCAGATCGTTGTGCCGGATTAGCACATGCTCGACAGATTTTGCCTCCCCGAAATGCTCCATTGAAAGATCGACCTCCAGTGCGTCTTCCATATTCCTGTTGACCGCGAAGAAGGTCAGCGTCCCCTCATTGCCATCGTGAACGCCCGCGATATCCAGATAGCTGACACCGGACGCGATATCGGCATCATAGCTCGGGCAATCGACATCCAGCCGCAACGCCGTACCCCGTCCGTGGGCGGAGGCGAACTTGAACGGGTAGTATATCGTCTGCCGCCACGCCGCACCACCGGGGGCGGTCATGATCGGTGCGATCACGTTGACGAGCTGCGCAATGCAGGCGATCCGCACCACGTCCGACCGCCGGATGAAGGTGTTCAGAATACAGCCGACCTGCAGCACATCCTCGAAATCATAGATTTCTTCCAGCAGGGCAGGGGCGTGGGGCCAGTCCCATTCACCCATCCGCTCCGCATCGTTCTTGCGTTCGTGATACCAGACATTCCATTCGTCGAAGCTGATTTTCACATCGCGCTTCGACCGCTTCTTCGCCTTCACGTAATCCAGAATGCCCGCCACCGTGCCGATGTAGCGGTCGAGCTTTTCGGGCAGCGCAAGATATTCGCGCGTATTGTGCTCGTAATTCTCGAAATACATGTGAAGCGAGATGTAATCGACCTGGTCATAGGTCTCGTCCAGAACCGTCGCCTCCCATTGCGGGTAGGTCGGCATGTTGGAATGTGACGACCCGCAAACCACCAGTTCCAGCGATTTGTCAAAGGCCCTCAACGCCTTGGCGGTCTCGTTGGCAAGATGCCCGTATTCGGCGGCCGACTTGTGACCGACCTGCCAGGGCCCGTCCATCTCGTTGCCCAGGCACCAAAGCTTCACATCCCACGGCTCGGCCTGACCGTTGGCCTTGCGCAGATCCGACCAGTAGCTGCCGCCAGGATGGTTGACGTATTCGACGAAGTTCCGCGCCTCGTCCAGGCCGCGCGAGCCGAGGTTCACCGCCAGCATCATCTCGGTTCCGGCCTTCTCGGCCCAATCCGCAAATTCGTGAATCCCGACCTGGTTCGATTCACTCGTCCGCCAGGCCAGGTCCAGCCGCGTCGGGCGCTGGTCCTTCGGCCCGATCCCGTCTTCCCAGTTATAGGCGGAGACGAAATTACCGCCGGGATAGCGGCAGATCGGCGTGTCCAACTCGCGAACAAGGTCGATCACATCGCGGCGCATCCCGCTGTCATCGGCTGTCGGATGATCCGGTTCGTAGATGCCGGTGTAAACCGCCCGGCCAAGATGCTCCAGAAACGAGCCGTAAAGGCGGTCATCAATATCAGAAATCGTATACCGCGCATGGGCGGTGACCCGAGCCTTCATCCCATCCTCCCTTACATATCGAATCTTCCGATATGTACCTGTTTTTCGAATATGGTACGGGTTTCAGGGGTCAGGTCAATGATTCATTCCGCTAGCGGATGCGCATCACGATGTCCTGGTCATAGTTGCCGAAGCCGCGCCCGAAGATATTGATCCCGCCGGGATGCTCCGCCTCCTCATGCACACCGATCCGCATGCGGATCGACCGGTGCCGGTCGATTTCCAGGTCAGACAGCGTCACATCGGAGACGCGCAACCCATCGACATAGCTGCCTTCGCCGTTGATCCGCCAGGTTTTCAGCTTGCCATATTGCGACCCGGCCAGCTTCCACCATTCCGGCGTGTAAAGCCCCCTCTGGTCGCCGAAATCACCGGGCGATGTCCATGTCGCCACATCGACGCCGTTCACTTCCAGCGAGATGTCCGAAGGCCATTCCGCGGAAGTGCCCGGAACCTCCGAACTCAGTTCCAGGGAAAACTCGATCTCGCTCGGTCTGGTGTTCTTCAGCTTGGCATTGTTTGGAAACTGATACTCGACGTAACCGCTTGTAAACCAAAGTAAACTTGCGCGCATCCGGTCCGGTTCAAGATAGGTGTTGGGCACATCGAGCAGGCCGATCACCCCTTCGGTCGAACACATCCCGCAAGGTGCCGAAACCTCGCATTGCGTATACAGGCCCAGCGGCATCGACACTTCGATGGCGTTGCTGTCGCGCTCGGACCGAACGTCCCGGAAGGCCACGAGGATCTCGGTGAACGCGGATTCGCAGACCTTCTGACTGCCCTTCCGCGCTTTCTCGGTCCGGGTAACGATCAGCCCGGCATCCTCCAGGATCTGCATATTTGTCGAAACGGTCGATTGCGGCACATTCAGTTCCGCCGCGATCTGGTTCACATTTTTCGGACCATGCATTCCCAGCAGTTTCAGGATCGAAACCCGGACAGGGCTCGCAAGCCCCTTGATAATGTCCGGGCTTTCTTCCGGATCGACGAGGAGAAACTTGTCAGCCACTGTTACGGACGCCTCAGCTTTGCAGTTCCCCGTTTTATATCATCAAATCGGGTAGAAACAAGCGCGATCACGCCGCCGCAAACCTCAGATGGCCTGCCGTGGGTCCGTTTCTTCAGGCCGCGTCCTGCGCCGGAGGCTCCTTCGCGCCCGTCATGAACGCCACCGCATCCGACATGGTGTAGTCCTTCGGATCAATCGTGCAAAGCCGTTTGCCCAGCCGATGCACATGGATGCGGTCCGCGACTTCGAACACATGCGGCATGTTGTGGCTGATCAGGATGATCGGGATGCCCCGCGACCGCACGTCCTGGATCAGTTCCAGCACCTTCCGGCTCTCCTTCACGCCCAGCGCCGCCGTCGGCTCGTCCATGATGATGAACTTGGAAGCAAAGGCCGCCGCCCGCGCCACCGCCACGCCCTGGCGCTGACCGCCAGACAGGGTCTCCACCGCCTGGTTGATCGACTGGACGGTCATCAGCCCAAGCTCGGTCAGCTTGTCGCGGGCGAATTTCTCCATCGCCGGACGGTCAAGCTGGCGAAGGAACTGGCCCATGAAACCCTTTTTCCGGATCTCGCGGCCCATGAACATGTTGTCGGCAATCGACAGCGCCGGGGACATCGCAAGCGTCTGATAGACGATCTCGATCCCCATGTTCCGCGCATCCATCGGCGAGGTGAAGTTGACCTTCTTGCCTTCGATCAGGATTTCACCCTCGTCGGGGATCGTCGCCCCGCAGATCGCCTTGACGATCGAGGTCTTGCCGGCGCCGTTATCCCCGATCACCGCAAGGATCTCTCCCTTGCGCAACTCGAAATCCGAATGGTCGATTGCGGTCACGTGGCCATAACGCTTCACGATTCCGCGACCCTGAACGACTGGAGTATTATCCGACATCAGCCCGACACCTTTCTGATCCACTGGTCCACCGCGACTGCGGCGATGATGAGAATACCGATGAGAAGATAGGTCCATTGCGCATCCGCCCCCATAAGCCGCAGGCCAAGGGTGAAGACGCCGACGATCAGCGCACCGAAGAGAGAGCCCAGGATCGAGCCACGGCCCCCGAAGAGCGATATCCCCCCGATCACCACGGCGGTGATGCTCTCGATATTGGCCAACTGGCCGGAGGTAGGTGACACCGAGCCGATGCGCCCGATCAGAGCCCAACCGGCGAAGGCGCAGATCAGGCCAGCGAGCATGTAGACCGACAACAACGTCTTGTGGACATCCACACCGGACAGTGCCGCCGCCTCCGGATCGTCGCCCACCGCATAGACATGTCGGCCCCAGGCCGTGTGCCGCAGAGAATAGGCAAGCACGCAGATCAGAACCAACATGAAGACCACGCCGACGGTGAAGGTCGCGCCGCCGAAAGCGAATTTGGAGCCGAAGAATTGCAGGAAAGGCGCCTCTGCCTCGATATCCTGGCTGCGGATCGTCTCGTTGGCCGAATAGAGGAAGTTGGTGGCCAGCACGATCTGCCACATGCCCAGCGTCACGATGAAGGGCGGCAGCTTGACCCGGCTCACAAGCCAGCCGTTCAGCGCGCCGATGGCCGTTCCGACCGCCAGGCCGCAGGCGACGGAGACCGGCGCCGGTATGCCATAGCGGAAGGTGAATTGTCCCATGATGACGGACGAGAAGACCATGATCGCACCCACGCTCAGATCAATCCCCGCCGTCAGGATCACCAGGCTCTGCGCTGCCGCGACGATGCCGACAATCTGCACTTGTTGCAGGATCAGCGTCATCGCGAAGGGCGAAAAGAACTTGGAGCCGAGCAAAAGTCCGAAAATGACGATCGCGGCAAGAAGAACGATCAGCGGTACGAAGGACGGGTTGACGTGCAACATATGCTGCATCTGGCCCACCAGGCCGTGTCGCGAGCTCTCGAACTCCGCTACCGCTTCCGCCTTGTTCGCGGACGCCTCATAATTGTCGGCACTTGAACTGGATTGTGACATGACCCCTCCCTCTCGCAACGGTCTCTCCCGTGGCCGTGCGACAAGTCTATCATCTGTTTCGAATTTTTCTCAGGCAAATCGGAGAGCGCCACGCGGGCGCTCTCCGCATGGCAGTTAGCCCCAGCAGAGGTCTTTGCCCTCGGCGACCGAGATCGATTCCACACCATCGGCGGGCTTGTCCGTGATCAGCGCCACGCCGGTATCGTAGAAATCCTTGCCCGGAGTGTTTTCCGGCTTCACGCCTTCGTCGGCCCATTTCTTGACCGCCTCGACACCCAGCGCCGCCATCAAGAGCGGGTATTGCTGGCTGGTCGCGCCGATGACACCGGCCTCGACGTTCTGAACGCCGGGGCAGCCGCCATCGACCGAAACGATCAGCACGTCATTCTCACGGCCGATCGACTTCAGCGCCTCATAGGCACCGGCAGCCGCAGGCTCGTTGATCGTGTGAACGACATTGATCGTCGGGTCCTTGGCAAGCAGGTTCTCCATCGCGCGACGACCGCCTTCTTCGTTGCCGTCGGTCACGTCGCTGCCGACAAGGCGCGGATCGCTCTCGTCACCGATCACCATCGGATCGGCAAGATCGACGCCGAAGCCCTCCAGGAAGCCCTGGTTGCGCAACACGTCCACGGTCGGCTGGCTGACATTCAGGTCCAGCGTCGCGATCTTGGCGTCAGCGGCGGCATCGCCCAGCGAGGCGCGCGCCCATTGGCCAATCAGCAGACCGGCCTTGAAGTTGTCGGTCGCGAACGTGGCGTCGGCGGCGTCGATCGGGCTCAGCGGCGTGTCGAGCGCGATCACCAGAATACCGGCATCGCGGGCCTGCTTAACGGCGGGCACGATGGAGCTGGTATCCGACGCGGTCAGCAGGATGCCCTTCGCGCCGTCAAGGATGCAGGTCTCGATGGCCTGAACCTGGGTTTCGTGGTCGCCATCAACCTTCCCGGCGAATGCCTTGAGCGTCATGCCCAGTTCTTCCGCCTTTGCGGTCGCGCCTTCCTTCATCTTGACGAAGAACGGGTTGGTGTCGGTTTTGGTGATGAGGCAGACGGTTTCACCGGCTGCATAGGCCGACGAGGCGGCCAAGGTAAGTGCTGCTGCGGATGCAGTAAGTGCCAGAGTTTTCTTCATGTGGTCCTCCCGAATTTTCTCCAGTGGGCCGGAAACGACCGGGCCCGTGCGGCACCGGACTATCGGTGCAGGCGACTTTAGAAAGCTCGATTCGCCCCGTTCTGTCAAATAAATAAATAAACTTGATTTATTAATTCGAAATTGCTTGTTTATAGGGAGAAGGGAGGCATCTATGGTTCGCGTCATGGATGGAAACTCGGAAATGAGGGTCTCGGGTGGCGTGAACCAAAGCGGTGTTCGCGACCATAACGAACGCTTGATCCTGACCGTGTTGCAGCGGCACGGCCCGGCGGCGGGCGCCGATGTGGCGCGCCTCACGGGTCTTTCGCCGCAAACCGTTTCGATCATCCTGCGCAAGCTGGAACGTGACGAAATCCTCCGGCGCGGCGAACCGGTCCGGGGCAGGGTGGGCAAACCGTCGATCCCGATGAAGCTGAACGAAGACGGGGTGTTCTCCGTCGGCATGAAGATCGGCCGGCGCAGCGCCGAACTCATGCTGATCGACTTCACCGGCCAGCCGCGCGCAAAGCTCTTCACCTCTTACGACTACCCGTTTCCCGACAGTGTTTTCGGTTTCCTCGAAAGCGGGCTGGGCCAGCTCAAGTCAGAATTGTCCGCCGATCTTCGCGCCCGCATCTGCGGGATCGGCATCGGAGCACCGTTCGAGATCTGGAAATGGCACGATCTGACCGGCATCGCGGCAGAGCGGTTCCGGTCCTGGAAGGATATCGACTTCCGGGAAGAAGTCGCACGGTTCTCCGACCTGCCGGTCTTCGTGCTCAATGACGGAACCGCCGCCTGCCATGCCGAACAGCTTTACGGACGCGGCCGGGAAATCCGTGACTATGCCTATTTCTTTATCGGCTCATTCGTCGGCGGAGGCGTCGCCCTGAACGGCACCGTGTTCGAGGGCAACCGGGGCAATGCCGGCGCATTGGGGTCGATGCGCACCACCGGACCGCTGGGCGAAAGCCAGCAACTGATCGACGTGGCCTCGCTGCACCTGCTCGAAGCCCGCCTCGTCGAAGCCGGGGTCGATCCCGAAACCATGTGGCGGCGCCCCCAGGACTGGAGCGGCCTCGACCGCTACGTCAACCCGTGGATTGGCGAGACGGCGCAGGAACTGGCCAAGGCGTCGCTCTCGATCTGCTCGGTGATAGATTTCGAAGCGATCGTGATCGACGGGGCGTTTCCCGCTGCCGTCCGCGACGAACTGGTCATACGTGTGCGCAGATATATCGACAACCAGGACAAGCGCGGCCTTCTTGCGCCCCGCATCGAAACGGGCACGGTGGGGGCGGATGCGCGCTGCATCGGCGCGGCCACCAGTCCGATATTCTCGCAGTTCTTCCTGAACACCAACGCCGGTCTTGCGGCGATCTGACCCTTCCGGGACTGCGCGAGAGGTGACGGTGACGCGCCTCGCAGCACCGTCACCGTGCATCAACCCTGAACCGCCCGCAGCGGTTTACCCATCTCCGCCTGCCGACGCGAACGGGGCCGCGCAAGGTCCCGTGCAATCCCGTCCGACACCCGGCTGGCGGCGATCCGGGCCGCGTCGAAATAGCCGGTGAACCCCGACTTGTAGCCAACGAACCAAAGCCCCGGACACTCCGGATCGGCCTCACCCGTCGGATGGGTCGGACGGCCCCCGGAATCGAGCACGCCAAGATGCCCCAGTACCGGCTCCAGCCCGGTGTCATAACCCGTTGCCGCGATCACAACATCCGGCTCGTACCGGCTGCCATCCGCAGTGATCACGCCCGCGCCGTCGAACTGCTGGACCTCGCCCACAGTCCGGATGCGGCCCGCCTTCAGCGCGGCCACGAACCCGTCATCGATGGCGAAAGCCACGCCGTCGCGCACCAGCCGTGTGCCGCCACCCACAGGATGGGGAGCGATACCGTACCGGCGCAGATCGCCCAGAAACAGCCGCTCGGTCAGGCGAAACGCGGGATCGAGCACCCAGGTCGGCATCGCCATGAACACCCGCGCCAGCCGGTGCAGCGGAAAGCCGAAGACGCGCGACGGCACCACGGCGGTGCCGTGGCGCACCGCCACGCGCACCTCCGCCGGGCGATGCCGGGACAGGTGGTTCAGCACGTCCGAGCCGGAATTGCCCGCCCCGATCACAAGCACCCGCTTGCCGTCGAATCGCGCCACGTCACCCAGTTCGGCAGCATGGATCAGTTCACCGGCAAACCCGTCCCGTCCCGGCCAGTCGGGCAGGGAAGGCACCCGGTCTCGCCCGGTGGCGAAGACCACATGCGCCGCGCCGAACGTGCCCGCATTCGTTTCAACGCTCCAGCCTGAGGCATCCCGGTCGATCCGCTGCACCTCGGTGCCGAAGCGGATCGGCACGCCGATCTTTCGGGCATAGGTCTCAAGATATTCCACCACGCTGTCGCGCCGCAGATATGTGCCGTCGCCGCGCGGCGGACGGAGACCCGGCAACCGGGCGAACCGCCGGTGGATGTTCAAACGCAGCGCCGGATGTCGCGCGCGCCACGGCTCGGCCACGCGGTCGCGGGTCTCAAGGATCGTCACCGGAATATTGCGCCGGGACAGGGCCTCGGCCACCGCAAGGCCCGAAAGCCCCGCGCCGATGACCAGCACGTTGGATGGAATGGTCGTTTCCATTTTCTGTCTCTCTTTTCTGTTAAGGGGGCAAAGCGCCGAAGCGCTTCGCCAGAGTGGTCAAGTCGCCTCAGGCGATCCAATCCCGCGCCGGCAGGATCGTCGGAACACCGCACAGCCCTGCGATGAAGTTCCGAATCCGCCCGGCCCGGGGTCGGCACTGCACTTTCCGGACGCGTTTCATCGCGGCACCCTCTCCAGGCAGCGCAGCTGTTCCTCCAGGTTCTCGGGCGAAAGCCCGATATCCCGCAGAAGATGATCCGACAGCCCGTACAGCACGCGGCGATCGCGCCTGTGCAACTGCGCCAACCGCACCCGGTGCCAGCCCCCCGAAACCAGAGTGCCGAGCCGGAATACCGGTCCCGGCCTCACCGGAGAAAAGGCATGTGGCATGACCATCACCCGTCCTCCCCGTCTGCGACACGCGCCACGAAATAGGCGTTGATCGGATCATGCGGCAGCCGGTGCGTTTCGACCGAAGCGAAGCCGGCCTCGCCCAGATAGGCCTCAGCCGTCTCCACGCCCCACATGGCCCCAAGACCCGGCCCGCCCTGACCGATCGAAATCGGCGTGCAATGCATGGACGAGATCGTGAACAGCAGCGGCGCAAACGGGTTGTCGAGGTTCTTTTCCAGGTCCCGCGACCCGCCGATATCCTGCATCAGGAACACCCCGCCCTCGCGCAGCGAGTTGCGCACGGCCTCAAGCAGACCCATCGGGCTCTTCTGATCGTGAACCGCGTCGAAAGCGGTGATCAGATCGAACGCGCCGATCTTTTCCACCCGTGACAGGTCGAGTGCCTCGAAGCTCAGGTTTTGCAGCCCCTCGGCCCGTGCGCGCGCCTCCGCCTCGGCAAACGCGTCGGGGCACAGATCGAAGCCGGTGAAGTGGCTGTTGGGAAACGTCCGGGCCAGTTCGAACATGGCCCAGCCCCCGCCGCAGCCGACATCGGCCACCGCGATCCCGCGTTCCAGCCGCTCGGTCAGTCCGGGCACGACCGGTAGAATGCCTTGGGTCAGGCTCAGAACGACAAGCTGATAGCTGTCCTCCGCCATGACCTCGTGGAACCGGTCGAAATGACCGTAATGCAGCCCTTCGCCCGACCGGAACCGCTCCAGCATGTCGTCTTCCACGCTGGCCGCGACGCCGATGAACTGGGTCGTGACCGCCATGTTGTTCGGGCTTGCCGCCCGCGTCAGGAAAGCGGCGTGTTCGGCGGGCAGAGTGTAGCTCTGCGTCGCCGGGTCGAACTCGACGACCCGCGAGGTGACCATCACCCCCAGCCATTCGCGCAGGTAGCGTTCGTTGCAACCCGAGACTTCGGCAAACTGCGCGGTTGTCACGCCGGGATGTTGGGCCATCACGTCGAACAGCCCGGCCCGGTGGCCGAGCGAAGTCATGATTGCAAGTGCCGCCTCTGAAAGCGTGCCGGTGAAGCGGTTGGCAAAGGCCTCTGCGCGGGCTTCGTCAAATTCGATTTCGTTTTGAACTGTCATTGTCTTTGTCCTTTGAAGACAGGGGCGCGCCCCGCCGGGGCAGGGCAGCGAAAACTGGTGTTGTTGGGGCGTAGGCCGGGGCGTCAGTTCGCCTCTGAAAGATCGAGCAACGCGGTATCGTCGCCCCCAAGCCGCATATGAAGCCGAACCCCCAGCCCGTCGCTCATGCCAAGGAAGGTCTGGCGAAGCTCGGCCGGGGCATCGGCATAATCGCCCGTCCCGCCGGTGACAGCGCGGCTGAACTGAATGCCGTCCGCCATGAACTCGGGACCTTGGGTGATCAGGATGTCGCCATCCTCGAAGGCATAGACCTGCCGGGTGATAACCATCGGCCCCTCGGTCGTGCGCATGCCTTCGCCTACGAAATAGCCGTCGCAAGTCCAGGTCCCGATCACGATCGCGGGAAAGGCAGGCGAGCCGTCGGGGTTCACGCCCTCGGCCCCATCGTCCAGCGTCCCGGCCGGATAGATGTAGCCTTGCGTGACGAAGGCATTGCCATAGGCCGGATAGCCGTCCTCGAAGACCGGGGCCTCGTCGAAGACAAAGCGCGTATGGTCCTCGGCCACGTCGAAGCCGGGCAGCATGTCGGCCTGCGCCAGGGCAGGGGAAAGCGCGACCAGCGCGGTCGCAAGAAGCGGTGCAATTCTCATTCTGTTGTCCTTTCTCTGCAAGTAGCGCCGCCCGCAAACCTGCGATCAGCGCCGTTTCAATGGCAGGAGAGATGGACGAAACCCCGAAACCCTGTTAGTCTCGCGCTGGACAGAAACGGTGAAAATCGGACATGAAGATGCAGAAAAAGGAGTTCAAGACCATCCAAGCGGTGGTTGTCGGAAGTCCGGCCGCCGGGGCCGCAACCATGTATTCTCTGCTGGATGTCCTGTCGTCGGTCGGGCGCGACTGGGAATATCTGCATGGGCTTGAACCCGGCGAAACCGTCGCCTTCGCGCCCAGCCTCAGAACCGCGACCGGCGCGCCCTATCTCGACATCAACGGGCGCAAGATCACGCCCGACGCGACCTTTGCCGAGGACCCGCAACCGGATCTGGTCATCATGCCGGACATTCACATGGATTTCTCGTCCCCGCTCCCCGACGACCTGGTCGCGGCGGCGGACTGGATTGCCGGGCTGGCCGGGCAGGGAACGCTGATCACATCCGTCTGCTCCGGCTCGCTGGTGCTCGCAGCTTCGGGCGTGCTCGACGGCAACGACGCCACGACCCATTGGGGCGCGGCCGATCTGCTGGCTACCCGCTTTCCGAATGTCCGTGTCCGCCGCGAACGCATCCTCTTGCCCACGGGCGAAGGCCACAGGATCGTGACGGCTGGCGGCGCGTCGGCCTGGTCCGACCTCGCGCTCTACCTGATCGCCCGGTTCGCCGGGGCCGAGGCGGCGCGGCGCATCGCCAAGGTCTGGCTGCTGAACCTCCATGACGACAGCCAGCTCACCTATGCCTCCCTGACGGCGGGCCGCCAGCACGATGACAAGCTCGTGGCCGAGGCCCAGGCCTGGGCGGCGGACAATTACATGAACCCGTCCCCGGTGGCCGAGATGGCGGCGCGCAGCGGCCTCTCCGAGCGCAGCTTCCTGCGCCGCTTTCGTCGCGCCACAGGCCAGTCCCCGGTCCACTACATCCAGACCCTCCGGGTCGAGGAGGCCAAGCAACTGCTGGAAACCACCGAAGCGCCGATCGACGACATCGCCGAGGAGGTGGGCTATTCCGAACCCTCCAGCTTCCGCACCGCCTTCCGGCGCAATGTCGGGATCACGGCTTCCGTCTATCGCCGGAAATGGCGCGCGCTGTCCCCCATCGCCGCGGAATAGGGCGTCGCACGTCTAAAGCGGGACCACATCCACGCTCTGGTGGCTGTCCTGTGCTCCGGAGGTCTTCAGTACCCCCCGGACCGGGGCCACATCGCCATAATCCCGGCCATAGCCCACCACGATATGATCGGTCTCCACGGCACAGGCATTGGTGGGGTCATACTCGATCCAGCCGGTCTTGACCCCGCACCAGGCGGTGACCCAGGCATGCATGGCATCCGCCCCCTCAAGCCGCGGCTGCCCCGGCGGCGGGATCGTGCGCAGAAAGCCCGAAACATAGCCCGCCGGAATGCCCAGCGCCCGCAGACAGCCGATCATCACATGAGAAAAGTCCTGGCAAACCCCGTGCCGGTTGGCGAAGGCCACAGATGGCGGCGTCTGCGCATCGGTGGCCTCCGGATCGAAGCGCATCTCTTCGTGCAGGGCCTGCCCGATCCGCACCACCGCCTGCATCGCCGTCATCTCGGGAGAAGTCTGCGTCCTAGCGAAAGCGGCAATCTCGGGATCGTCCGCAATCCGGGGCGACGTGCCCAGGTAATGATGCGGCGACAAGGCATCCAGCGTCTTCTGCTGCGACACCTCCTGCGCCAACCCGCCAACGCGCGGCGAAAAATCCAGAACCGGCGGCGTCTGAAGCCGCTCGACCTGGGCACCCATCGAAATTTCGATCCGGTCAATCGGCTCGTGGAACACCAGCGACGTGACCATATTGCCGAAGAAATCCGTATCCGTGCCCTGTTCCGAAGGCGTCGGATCGACCGTCAAAAGCCGCCGCGTCACCACCTGCCGGCCCGGAAGATCGGGGGGAAGCAGCCTGACCTGCGTCCGCGCATGGTCGGAGCCGCTTCCATAAACATACCCGATCTTCAGCCGAATGTCGTAAAGCAAGCAGCCCTCCTCACGCCAGATACATCGCGGACAGGTCGGTCGAAAGTTTCGCCATCCGGTCCCGGACGGTCAGCAACAGCTCCGGCCCGATCTCCGGCGGATCGGCCACCGACAGTTCCGCCTCCAGCGGCAGCAGCGCGGCAAGAACGGGGGAGGCACGGCCCTGTGACTTCGCCTCCGGCAATTCCTCGGCAATCCGGCGCATGGCCGTGACCTGGTATTGCACCGAACGCGGGTTATTGGCGTCCAGCACCATCAGATCGGCGACGGTCTCGAAAATCGGGTCGATCCGATAGCGCCTCTGGTGGGTGATGCTGCAATCGCCGTATTCCAGCGCGACCTCGGGCAGTCCCGGCGCAGTCGCGTCCCGGGCAATGATCGACAAAACCGCCGCCGCCCCGTCGGCCCGCTCCAGCGCCCGCCCGAAAGTCAGGAACCGCCAACCGGAGGAGCGGTGCATGTTCTCATGCACCAGCCCGTTGAACCCGCTGATCTTGCGCAACAGCACCCCCAGCGCGCGCGCGCAATCATCTCCGGCGTAAAGCTCCGGCGTCAGCGAGGCGAGGCTCGACGTCAGATCGGCCAGGGCCGACCACCCATCCACGGAAAACCGGTCGCGGATCTTGCCAGCGCAGTTCCGCGCACCCTCCAGCGTCGGTTCCAGCGCGGTCCGGATCGGCACATCGGGATCGACGGAAAGCTGTCTCAGCATCTTGGCGATGCGCTTCAGTCGCGCATCCTCGGACGTGCCGGTTTCCGCCAGCCGCAGGTGATACGCCCGAAGCAACCGAACCGCGCCTTCCGTGCGCTCGATATAGCGCCCCAGCCAGAACAGGTTATCCGCGGCCCGGCTCGGCAGCGACCCGGTGCCCGGGCGTCGGTAGCTGCCCGAATCCAGCGGCACCGGCAGCGGCGCGGGCCGATCGCTCATCACCCAGACATCGGCCACCGACCCGCCGCGCTGCATCGCCAGCGCCGTGACATCGCCCGGCTGGCCGACCCGCGCATAGCCGCCGGGCAGGAAGGTCCAGCCGTCGCGCGTCCGCGCGGCAAAGACCCGCACGCTCATCGGGCTCGGCAGCAGCCGGTCTCCCGCCCAGGCGGGCGTGGTCGAAAGCGTCACAGCTTCCTGCCCGACCAGATTGGTTCCCTTCGCATTGATCCATTCCGACAGACCGGGCACCGGTTCTCCCGGCAGGGAACACCCGCCTTCGGTGTCGATGTCGAAGGGAAGTCCCCGGCTCAGTGCCTGGCCGATGAACATCCGCTCGGCATTGTCCCGGACATAGGCGCGCTCCTTTTCCTGCCCGCACCACCATGTGGCGATGTTCGGCAGCGACAGCGGCTCGCCCAGAAGCACTTTCGAGATCTTCGGCAGGAAGGCCATGAAGGCCCGCGTTTCCAGAATGCCGGATTGCAGCGCGTTGATCATGCTGACGCTGGAATGGCGCAGCGCATCGACCAGCCCCGGCGTCCCGATCCGCGAGGTTTCCGCAAGCTCCAGCGGATCGGCGAAGGCGGCATCCAGCCGCCGCCAGAGCACGCCGACGGGCAGCGGACCCGACACGGTGCGCACCTGGACCTCGCCATTCTCGACGATCAGATCCTCGCCTTCCAGCAGCATCAGGCCCAGATAACGGGCGATATAGGCATGCTCGAAATAGGTGTCATTGCCGGGGCCGGGCGTCAGGATCGCGCTTCTGCGTCCCTGCGCACCGGGCAGCGCGTCCATCGCCTCCCGGAAATCATGAAAGAACCCGGCCAGCCGCAGCACGTTCCGGCTGGGGAAGGGATCGGGATAGACCCGGAACGTCGCCCGCCGGTTTTCCAGGGCGAACCCCGACCCGGACGGCGCCTGGCTCCTGTCGCCAAGCACCAGCCATGTGCCGTCCGGACTGCGCCCGATCTCGAACGCCAGGAAATGCAGGTAATGCCCCGATGCCGGTTGAATGCCGACCAGAGACCGGTGCCATTCGGGGTTCTGCGCCACCAGTTCCGCAGGCAGATGGCCGTCGCGCACCAGCGTCGCCGGACCGTAAAGATCGGCCACCACGCGCTCCAGCAACTCGGCGCGCTGGGTCAGGCCTGCGCAGATATCGGCCCAGTCCTTTTCGTGCAGGATGACGGGGATATGGCTCAGCGGCCAGTCCCGCTCCTGCATCGGATCGGCGCTGTACTGCCGGAAGAACACGCCCGCATCGCGCAGATACTGGTCACCGCGCGCGAAATGCGCCGCCCGCTCCTCGGGCGAAAGCCGCGTCAGTTCCGCCAGAAACGGCTCCCAGACCGGGCGGATATTCCCACGCGCGTCGAAAAGCTCGTCCGCCACCCCGTCCTGCACGCCATAGCCGTCCAGAAGCGAAGACAGTGCCGCCGCCGTATTGCGCGACGGCCCGGTCATCGAAGCCCTGTCGGTCGGCGCAGGTCGAGCGTGGTCGGAAACTCGGGATGCGGGTGCTCCGGCGCCGGCACATAAGCCCCGCTCGAATGCCCATGCGGCTCGAACCGGGCCAGCCGCCGTGCCTCCGCCTCGTTGCCGTTGACCGGGAAGGTCTCGTAATTCCGCCCGCCCGGATGGGCGACGTGATAGACGCAACCGGCAATCGGCCGCCCGCTCCATGTGTCGTAAATGTCAAACGTCAAAGGCGCATCCACCGGCAAGACCGGATGCAGCGCCTCCGCGGGCTGCCACGCCTTGAACCGCACCGCGCCCACCTTCGCGCCCGCCGTACCGCTTTCCACCAGCGGCACCGGCCGCCGGTTGCACATCACCTGATACCGATCCTTCGAAGTCGTCGTCATCTTCACCTGCAACCGCTCCACCGAACTGTCGGTATAGCGCACGGTCCCGCCAATGGCGCCCGTCTCCCCCAGCACATGCCACGGCTCCAGCGCCTGCCGCAATTCCAGATGCACACCCTCCGCCTCGACCTCGCCGCAGAACGGGAACCGGAACTCCGCCTGCGCCTCGTACCAGACCGGGTCCAGTTCTAACCCATGCGCGGACAGATCGCGCAACACGTCCAGGAAATCCTCCCACAGGAAATGAGGCATCATGAACCGGTCATGCAGCACCGTGCCCCACCGCACCGGCTTGCTTTCCACCGGGCTCCTCCACGCCCGCGCGATCAGTGCCCGCAGAAGCAATTGCTGTGCCAGGTTCATCCGTGGATGCGGCG
Source organism: Silicimonas sp. (assembly GCA_050299835.1). Lineage (GTDB taxonomy): Bacteria > Pseudomonadota > Alphaproteobacteria > Rhodobacterales > Rhodobacteraceae > JAJDOD01. The sequence goes on along the minus strand of JBNKWP010000003.1, from coordinate 63,690 downwards.
GCATCTCGAAGCCGCGAAACTCCACCAGCCCCAACCGCCCGGTCGGCCCGTCCGGCGAATAGAGCTTGTCGATGCAAATCTCCGCCCGATGCGTGTTGCCGGTCACATCCGTCAACATGTTGCGCAGCAGCCGGTCGATCAGCCAGGGTTGCGGCACCTTGCCCGCCTCCGGCGCCGAGATCTGCGCCAGCGCGATCTCCAGCTCGTAAAGCGTGTCATGCCGCGCCTCGTCGATCCTCGGTGCCTGGCTCGTCGGCCCGATGAACAGGCCCGAGAACAGATAGGACAGCGACGGATGCCGCTGCCACAGCAGGATCAGCGATTTCAGCAGATCGGGCCGCCGCAGGAACGGACTGTCATTCGTCGTGGCCCCGCCAACCACCACATGATTGCCGCCCCCGGTCCCGGTATGGCTGCCGTCGATCATGAACTTGTCCGCGCCAAGCCGGCAGTTCCGGGCCTCCTCGTAAACCGCCTCCGTGGTCGCCACGCAATCCTCCCAGCTAGACGCGGGATGGATATTCACCTCGATCACGCCGGGATCAGGTGCCACCCGGATGACGTTCATCCGCGGATCATGCGGCGGGGCGTAGCCCTCGATATGAACGGGCAGTCCCATCTCGCGCGCGGTCTCCTCGGCTGCCGCCAGAAGGTCCAGATAATCCTCCACATCCTCCACCGGCGGCATGAAGACGCAAAGCCGTCCGTCCCTCGGCTCCACCGAAATCGCTGTCCGAACCGCGCCCCCGATCGGCCCAAGCTCCTGCTCGATCACCTCCTGAACCGGCCCGCCCGCCTTCAGTCCCGAGACCGGCTGCGCGTGCTCGGCGCTGGTCTCCGGCAAAGCCCCGCCAGCTTCCGCGTGATAATCGGGCAGGGGGCCGCGTTCCACCGTCGGGTCGGTGACATAGGTATAGGGAAACTGCGACGGCGGCACATAGGGCAGGGTCCCCAGCGGCAGCCGATACCCCACCGCACTGTCGCCGGGCACAAGAAACACCTTGCCCCGCCTCAGCTTCCATTTCTCCGACCGCCAGACACGCCCCGTCGCCTTCGACTGCCAGCGCTGGATCGGCAGGACATGCCCGGCAGGCTCCGTCAGCCCGCGCGCGAACACCTTGGCAATCCGCGCCCGTTCCTCCGCATTCTTCAACTTGGAATTCTCCGGCGTCACATTCTCCGGCAGATTGCCTTCCTTGATGATCCACTCCGCCGGGTCCTCAAAGGCCGGGGCCACATGATCCGCGCCCACGCCCAGCTTCTCGGCCATCCCTTTCATGAACCGCTCGGACTGCTCCGCCGACGCCCCCGTCTCCGCATCCTCCTCGGCGACCAGAGCCGCGTCCGCCCAGATCGGCTTGCCGTCCTTCCGCCAGTAGACCGAGAAGGTCCAGCGCGGCAACGTCTCCCCCGGATACCACTTGCCCTGTCCGTAATGCAGGAAGCCTCCCGGCGCGAAACGGTCACGCAGCCGCCGGATCAGCTTGTCCGCCAGCACCCGCTTGGTCGGCCCGACAGCAGCGGTGTTCCACTCCTCGCTTTCGAAATCGTCGATGGAGACGAAAGTCGGTTCACCCCCCATCGTCAGCCGGACATCGCCTTCCTCCAGCGCGGCATCGACCTTGCGTCCCAGCTTGTTCAGCCGCTCCCAGGCCTCATCCGAAAACGGCTTGGTGATGCGCGGATGCTCCGCCACACGCGCGATCTGCATGTCGAAACTGAATTCGGTTTCGGCAAAACTCGCCATGCCCGAAATCGGTGCGGCGTTCCTGTAATGCGGCGTCGCCGCCAACGGAATATGGCTCTCCCCGGTCAGCAAGCCGGAGGTCGGGTCCAGCCCGATCCACCCCGCGCCGGGAATATAAACCTCCACCCAGGCATGAAGATCGGTGAAATCGTGATCCGTCCCGCTCGGCCCGTCCAGCGCCTTCACGTCCGGCTTGAGCTGGATCAGGTAACCGGACACGAACCGCGCCGCGAACCCCAGGTTCCGCAGCGCCTGCACGAGAAGCCAGCTCGAATCCCGGCACGATCCCGAACGCCGCTCCAGCGTCTCTTCCGGCGTCTGCACTCCCGGCTCCAGCCGGATCGTATAGTCGATCTCGTTCGACAGCCGCGCATTCAGCGCGACAAGAAAGTCCACCGTTCCCAGGTCTTCCGACCCGATGGTCCCCATGAACTCGGTCAACAGCGGCCCTTTCGGCTCCGGCGTCCGATAGATGACCAGATCGTCGATCAGGTCCTCGGGATAATCGAAGGGCCAATCCTCTGCGCTCTTTTCCACGAAGAAGTCGAACGGGTTATAGACCGTCATGTCGGCCACCAGATCGACCTCGATCTTGAACTCGCGAACCGGCTCGGGAAACACGAACCGCGCCATCCAGTTGCCGTAAGGGTCCTGCTGATGGTTCACGAAATGCCCGCCGGGTGAGACCTTGAGACTGTGCGAGATCACCCGCGTCCGGCTTTGCGGCGCGGGTCTCAGCCGGATGATCTGCGGCGACAACTCGACCGGCCGGTCATACCGGTAATGCGTCAGGTGATGAAGGCTGGCATAAATCGACATGGTTCGAGTTCCCTGGGACGTGCCATATTGTATGACAGCATTGCGCAGTCGTTCCCAGATACCCGCTGAAAAAGCGCGCAGCGCCCGGCATTTGCGCAGTCCTTGCCTGGGATTTCCTGGTCGTTTCGAACACGAATTAGGCGTTTCCGCGACCGGAGCCCGCATCATTCCGGCAGGCGTGACACCGGCGGCGGCCTCGCCCCCGCGATCCGAAAGGCGCCAACCTCCCGGCAACAGTCAGGAGGATCGCTTATGGCGATAAAGCTGGCTTGCTTCGGGGCGGCGGTTCGACCCGCCACCGCCCTCATGGCTGAGAACTTGCCCGATACGTCAGACCTCGAACCGATCCCTGTTCAACGCCAGCCATGTCAGTGAGTACAGAAGCGGCGCCGTGTTGATCGCACCTCCCTCGATCAGTCCCAATGCGTTATCCAGCGGCACCACATGCCGCATGATGTCCTCAGCCTCCTCGGCCACACCGCCAATGCCGCCATCGGCGCCGCTCAGATCGGCCACCGCCACGAAACTGTACAGATACTCGCTATAGGCCCCCGGCGAAGGGTAATACCGCCCGATCCGGACCATCTCGCCGGCCTCCACCCCGGTTTCTTCCAGAAGTTCCCGCCGCGCCGCCGCCTCGGGCGTCTCGGCCACGTCGATCCGCCCGGCCGGAGGCTCCAGCGTCCAGGGGTTCGCATCGCCCCGCGCAAACGGCCCGTGCCGGAACTGCCGGATCATCAGCACCTCACCGGTCGCCGGATCGTAAGGCAGCACCGTCACCGCATCGCCGCCCATGAAACTCGCCCGCTTCACCACCGGGCTCGTGCCACCGCCGAACCGGGGAAAGGCCAGCCAGTCCTCCCGCACCGCGAAGTAATCCGTGTAAGGCACCGCCGTCCGTTCCGGCACCACCTGCGCTCCCGCCATCCCCGGCCCGAAAACCTCCGGCGTGGCCGCGCTGGCCGCCCGCAACCGTGACGCCGCCCGGCTCCGCACCGTTGAAAAGGCCCGCGCCGCCTCCTCCGGCGAATGCGTGTCGATCAACCCCATGTAGTCCCGCGCAGCCGCCCGGCTCAGTGCCCCATGCTCGGCCTGCCAGACCGGCAGCGACCACGCATCGCCCAGCGGCCAGTCTTCGACCGGAACATAGAGCTCGGCGTCCACGTCGCCGTCCGCAGTCGAAACCGCCCGCCTCTCGACGCCATACCCGAACCCAAGCTCATAGAAATCCAGCCGCCGCCGCACCGCATCGCTGACCTCGACGACAACGCCTTCGGCCAATGTTCCCTCACACGGGACCGGCACCGGAAAATTCTCTCCAGCCACGAAATGGATCTCGATACCGCTCAGACGCGCCGGGCGAGGTCGAAAGACCATGCCCGAGACGATCTCGAACAACTCGGGGTCGCAGAGCGTTCCGTAAAGGAAAAGCCGCCCGCTCAATTCCAGCGGCGGGCGAAGAATTCCGTCAGCCAAGCCATGAAGGCTGTGCCGACAACGGCCGCGATCAGAACGCTGTAATCGGTGGTGGCGATGCGCGCATAGTCCACGTAAAGCTCCGCCATTTCCTGCAAGGCTTCGACCGGCCCTTCATAATACATCTTCATCGACCGCTTCAGCATCTCGTTCCCGGACCAGATGAGCAGGCTCCAGAACACGATCGCGGCAAGCGTGGTGAAGCCGTAGCCGAAGGATTGCAAATAAGTCCGGCCGGCCCCCTTGCCCATCACCCGCCATCCCATGATCAAGCCGACCAGAGCATTGATCTGCGACAGACGGGACACGTTGGTGCCTTCCGGCAAAAGCGGCTTGATGAGATCGGAGATGAAATAGGCAAGCGCCGCGAAGGCAATCGCAGCAATCAGCTTTCCGCCGGTGGGCATGGCATCTATCCCGGTTTGTTGACCGTAATTTGCGTTACGTCGATACAACCGGAATGAAAGCCTGCGGCGCAAGATGTTAGATAGAAGTTCCACATTCTTCTGAACCGACCGTCGAATCCAAGCAACGCTACATCTTCCCACCTCTGGTTAAATGTTTCGTGCCAGCGGCGCAGAGTCTGGCTGTAACTTTCACCGAATTCGATGGATTTCAGTACGCTCAAACCGGCTTTCTCAACCTCGCTGCGCAACACGGCGGGTGAGGGCAGCATCCCTCCCGGAAAAATGTATTTCTGTATGAAATCCACAGACTTACGGTAAATCTCGAACCGCGCATCCTCGATTGTAATGATCTGGAACGCGCCATTCCTGCCCGGCTTCAGCCGCTCGCGTACCGTGTCGAAATAGACCGGCCAGTATTTCTCGCCCACGGCCTCGAACATCTCGATCGACGCGATGCCATCGTAACTGCCCCGCTCGTCGCGATAATCCTGAAGTTTGAACTCGACTTGTTCCGAAAGCCCGGCCTTTTGTATCCGATTTGAGGCATAATCGTACTGTTCCTGGCTTATTGTTAATCCGGTGACCTTCAACCCGCGCTCTTTCGCGGCATATTCCGCGAATCCGCCCCAGCCGCATCCGATCTCAAGAACATGGTCGCCGGGCTTCGCGCCGATCAGGTCCACCATGCTGGCATATTTGGCGTTCTGCGCCTTCTCCAGGCTCTCCTGACCGGTTTCGAAAATGGCCGACGAATAGGTCATCGTGTCGTCCAGCCAAAGGCCGTAGAAGTCGTTTCCAAGGTCGTAATGGTAGGAGATATTCTTTCTCGCCTGATCCTTGGTGTTGCGGTTCATCCAGTGCCGCAGCCGTTCCCACAGCCGCACGAACTGGAAGCCCGAGAAGCTGTCATAAAGATCGTCATTTTCGGCATGGATCACATCCATGAAGGACTGTAGATCCGGCGTGCTCCACCAGCCCTCCAGATAAGCATCTGCCATGCCCAGGTCGCCCTCCCGGATCAGCCGCGCAAACGTGTCTGGATTCTTCACGTGGATCTCGGCCACCGGGCCGGGGTTTGGCGCGTCCACCCGGAACACGCGACCGTCCGGCAGCCGGAAATCGATGCGTCCCCTGTTCAGCTTCTGCGCCAGCGAAAACGTGGCCGCGAAATAGCGCGGCAAGTTGCTCTGGCCGTCAAGCGTCGTGATCGGATTCATGATCCCACCTCCCCCAAGGCTGACCATGTAACAGTAATGCAACGGCGGTACGCATCAAGCCTTTGTTAACATTCGGCAGAATTGCGCTCTCGTGGGTCATGCTTCGAGAACCACCAGAACGGTCGGTGGTACAAAACGGTATTCGGGGGGCGGCAAACGCGTACAAAACGTCACGAAACGCTCAGACCGCGAACGTACCGTCAGGACATTGTTAACCCCTGCCTCAGTTTTGGGCGTCGTTCTCGAAGAGGGATTTGAACACCTTCGGCAGCTCTTCCGGTAGATCCTCGGCGATCAGTCCGGGGCCGAAGGACAGCGCGCATTCCGTATGAAGCCACGCTGCCGTCTCCGCCGCCTGCATCGGAGCGAAGCCTCTTGCCAGCAGACCGGTGACGAACCCCGCCAGCACATCGCCCGAGCCAGCCGTCGCCAGCCAGGGCGCGGCCCGCTCGTAAGCGCTTGAATTAATAGAACAAATTCCCGTCTCATCGGCAATCACCGTATCCGGCCCTTTGAAGAGAACGGTACACCCGGCGCGTTTCGCCGCCTCCCGCGTCGCATCGACTTTGGAATAGGCGGGGCCGGTTGTGGCAGGTGCGTCGAGCTTCTCCGCGATGTCGGGAAAAAGCCGTTTGAATTCACCGGCATGAGGCGTCAGCACACAGTTCTTGTGGAGCGCGTCAAACAGCACATCCGGGTTCCGCTCGAACCGCGTCAGCGCATCCGCATCCAGAACCGTCCCCCGTTTCGTCTTCAAAGCCTCCAGCACCAGCGCCTGCGTGTCCGCCCCAAGTCCCATCCCCGGCCCAAGGCAGAGCGCATTAAGTCTCTGATCTTCCAGCATTTCCCTCAGGCCCGGAGCCCCATCGATCCCCCGGCACATGATCGCGGTCACATGATGCGCCACCTCCGCCAGAGCATTCTGAGGACAGCCCAATGTGACGAGGCCCGCCCCGATCCTGAGCGCCCCCCGGGCCGCGAGACGGGCGGCACCGGTTCGGCCGGGTCCGCCGGTGAGGATCAGGGCGTGGCCGTGGGAGTATTTGTGTGCTTCACGCGCTGGACTTCTATACTCGGATTTGCCGAGCGTATGGTCGGCAAAATACCGTGCGTAGTCATCAAAGGCTGACGTTATCCTCCTGAAATCTTGTGGCTCCCCAAACGCTTCAAGAAACCCCGTACCCAATGGAATGCCGATATCCTTCAGCGCCACTTTGCCTGAAAACGCAGGGCCGAATTCCAACGCGTGACCCAATTTTCTAGAGTGAAAAGTCACTGTGAGGTCGGCGACGAACGGGTCGCCCAATAGCTTTCCGCTATCGGAGCAAACACCGCTTGGCATGTCTATGGCCACATGACGCAGGTCGCCTCGCAAGCCGTCGCCAACCTCGCTTCTAGCTGTACCGGCATAGTCTTCTCCAAGCTCGACCGGACGTTTTATGCCAGTTCCAAAAAGCGCATCGACATAGAGATCGGGAGCCCCAAGATCTGCCGGCCTGAAAAACATCTTTTTGTAATCGTTGACTTCCCCCAACTCCCCCCACCGCTCATAATTCACCCGCGCATCCGGCGGCAGCTTGTCGGGGTCTCCGTAGAGAAACACCTCCACCTCCCAACCCCATTCCCGCAACAACCGGGCCACGACAAACCCGTCGCCGCCATTGTTCCCCGGCCCGCACAGCACCACCGCCCGGTGCGAGGTCGCGCGCAACTCCGGCCATTCCTCGAAGATCGCCTCCACAACCCCGCGACCGGCCCGTTCCATCAGCTCCAGCCCGGTCACTTCGCCCGCATCTATCGCGGCCTGTTCGATGGCGCGCATCTGCGCGGCGGTGAGAAGTTCCATGTCAGCAGTCCGATTCACTCAACTCCGGTTGAGCAAACTCTCCCGGAACCCTTTTCGCGACGCAAGCGATTCAGTTTCGCTTGCATTTCGGGCGCTTTGCCTAAAAAAGTAGCAAAAGCAGAGCAAATTGGGGATGCATAACGCGGGTCAACGGCGCTCAGATTGTGGCCCAAACCCCAAAATGGTCTCACCCGATCAAAGCTCAGGAGGAGTTGAAGATGAAGAAAGTCGAGGCGATCATCAAGCCATTCAAGCTCGATGAAGTGAAAGAGGCGCTGCAGGAGATTGGAGTGCAGGGTCTCTCGGTGCTCGAGGTGAAAGGCTTCGGTCGTCAGAAAGGTCATACGGAACTCTATCGGGGTGCCGAATATGTCGTCGACTTCCTGCCCAAGGTGAAGATCGAGGTCGTCCTGCCGGACGATCAGGTCGAACCGGCCATCGAAGCCATCGTGAGCGCGGCAAAAACCGACAAGATCGGCGACGGCAAGATCTTCGTCAGCGATATCGACCAGGCCATTCGCATCCGGACCGGCGAGTCCGGAGCGGACGCTCTTTAACAGAATATTCCAGACATACGGGAGAGAGGGTTAAACCCATGAGCAACAAGGACGTTGTGAAGACGATCAAGGACGAGGACGTCGAATATGTCGACATCCGTTTCACCGACCCGCGCGGCAAGCTGCAGCACGTGACGGTCATGTCGGACCAGGTCGATGAAGACTTTTTGGAAGAAGGCTTCATGTTCGATGGTTCGTCCATCGCAGGCTGGAAGTCGATCGACCAGTCGGACATGAAACTGATGCCCGATGCCTCCTCGGCCTACATGGATCCGTTCTTTGCGGAGAAGACCATGGCGGTCCATTGCTCGGTGCATGAACCTGACACCGGTGAACTTTACAACCGCGACCCGCGCGGCACGGCTCAACTGGCCGAGGCTTACCTCAAGTCCTCCGGCATTGGTGACGCTGCCTATATGGGGCCGGAAGCCGAATTCTTCCTGTTCGACGATGTGAAATACTCGGTCGATATGAAGAAGGTGTCCTATGAAGTCGATGCCATCGACGGCGCATGGAACACCGACACCGATTACGAGATGGGCAACATGGGTCACCGTCCCGGCGTCAAGGGCGGCTACTTCCCGGTTCCGCCGATCGACGACGCCCAGGACATCCGTTCGGAAATGCTGTCCACCATGAAGCGGATGGGCATGAAGGTGGACAAGCACCACCACGAAGTTGCCTCGTGCCAGCACGAGCTTGGCCTGATCTTCGACAGCCTGACAAAACAGGCGGATGAGCTTCAGAAGTACAAATACGTCATCCACCAGGTCGCCCACGCCTATGGCAAATCGGCGACCTTCATGCCGAAGCCCATCGCGGGCGACAACGGCACGGGCATGCATGTCAACATGTCGGTCTGGAAAGACGGCAAGCCGCTGTTTGCGGGCGACAAATATGCTGACCTCAGCCAGGAAGCCCTGTGGTATATCGGCGGCATCCTGAAGCACGCCAAGGCGCTGAACGCCTTCACCAACCCGTCGACGAACTCCTACAAGCGTCTGATCCCCGGCTTCGAAGCCCCGGTTCTGCGCGCCTATTCGGCACGGAACCGCTCGGGCTGCGTGCGTATCCCGTGGGCGGAGTCGCCGAAGGCCAAGCGTGTGGAAGCCCGCTTCCCGGATCCGTCGTCGAACCCGTATCTCTGCTTCTCGGCCCTGCTGATGGCCGGCCTCGATGGCATCAAGAACAAGATCGATCCCGGCGATCCGATGGACAAGGACCTCTACGACCTGCCGCCGGAAGAACTGGAAGGCATCCCGACCGTCTGCGCCTCGCTTCGCGAAGCGCTCGGCGAACTGGAGGCCGACATGGACTTCCTCTTGGCCGGCGACGTGTTCACCAGGGACCAGATCGACGGCTACATGGATCTCAAATGGGAAGAGATCTACGCCTACGAGCACACGCCGCACCCGGTGGAATTCAAGCTCTACTACAGCTGCTGACTCCTCCCTGCCAGCAGACTGGCCGACTGGGGCGTCCTTGGGCGCCCCATTTGTTTGCCAACCCGTAAAACGCGCCCTTGTCCTGCCACATTTCTGGATAGGCTGCGCTCATGGAACAGTTTGAAATCGGACAGGCCTGGGTCGGGCAGGGGCCGGGCGATACGCCTCCCCTGCTTTGTGCCATCGGAGCAATCGACGAAATTCAGGGCGCGGACGGATCACAGATGCAGGTGCTTTCGATTGCGATCACGCCGCATCTCGAAACACGCAAGGAGGGGTGGACCGCCATAAGTCATCTCCCGGTGACGGCGGAGGCGTTTGCGGCCAGCGGACTGGAGCTTGCCCCGAACCCCGTAACTTTCGATGAACACTTTCAGAACGGCTACGATTTGTGGCGGGAGAGGTTCGATGCCGGTCAGGCAGGTGCGTTCTCCCAGCCCGTGGGCATTGTCTATCTGGGTCTGATGACGGCCGAGGCGACCCGGAATGCAAAGGCCGCCGGCAGCGCGTGATTTCCGTTTGTGCAGCGTGAATCTGCTGAATGCGCACTGGGGATCGATCCGGCGACTTGGCTAGACTGCCTGTCAGGAAAACAGTGAGTCCTACGAACGGAGTGCGCAAATGCCCATGACAGGTTTCCTGAAGATCCCCGACATTGCCGGAGAATCCGTGCGTGCCGATCACGAGGACGAAATCGACATCCATTCCATCGACTGGGGTGTTTCGCGACAGCAGAGTGCAGCCACCGGTTCCGGGCGAAGCCGATCCCGGGCGGACGTGCGCTCCGTTTCTCTTGGCAAATTCTACGATGCGTCCTCCCCGTACCTTGCGTTGGCCTGCATGCAGGGCAAATCCTTCGACGAGATTGTCATCTCGCTTCGGAAAGATTCCGGCGAGGTACATCTGGACTATCTCAAGATCACACTGAGCAATGTCGTGATCTCCGGCTATGATGTGAACACGCCGCCCGAGGGAAACCAACTCGCCGATACGGTCCGGCTTTCCTTCGAGAAGATCAACATTCTCTACACCGTGCAGGCGGACGATCACTCGGCAGGCGACGAACACGAAATCGAGTTCGATGTCTTCGCAGGGGTGTGAAGCGCAAGCTCACGTACGACTTCACCGCTTGGTGATTGCTCGCGAGCGGGACTTCACTTGTGTATAATGCCCCCTATCTACGATACAGTCGCATCAGGACGTGCGCGTCATCATCGGCGCGCTACAGGACACAATGGAGGAACGCGTGAGAGAAAATACGCTCACACTTCGCCGGACCAATCCACTTAGCTATGTCTGGCCTATCTTGCTCGGTGCTGCATTCTTGCTGGCGCAGACGCTTGCCGCCGCTGCCCAGTCGCGGCCCGATACATTCGCGGACCTCGCCGAAAGGGTCAGCCCCGCGGTGGTGAACATCACGACAACGACCACGGTCGCCACCAACGCCCAGCCGGGCCCGGTTGTTCCCGAAGGGTCGCCGTTTGAGGATTTCTTCCGCGATTTCCTTGATCGCAACGGCCCCGACGGCCAGCGCCCGCGCCGCAGCAATGCCCTGGGATCGGGATTCGTGATCTCGGAGGACGGCTTCATCGTCACCAACAACCACGTCATCGAAGGCGCCGACGAGATCATGATCGAGTTCTTCGAGGGATTCGAGCTGGAAGCTGATATCGTCGGGACCGACAAGAACACCGACCTCGCGCTGCTTAAGGTCGAGCCGGATGAACCGCTGAAATTCGTCAGCTGGGGCGACTCAGAGGTTTCCCGCGTCGGCGATTGGGTCATGGCTGTGGGCAACCCGCTGGGCCAGGGCTTCTCGGTGTCCGCTGGAATCGTCTCGGCTCGGGGCCGGGCGCTGTCGGGCAGCTATGACGATTACATCCAGACCGACGCGGCCATCAACCGGGGCAACTCGGGCGGGCCGCTCTTCAACATGAACGGCGATGTGATCGGCGTGAATACCGCAATCCTGTCGCCCAATGGCGGGTCCATCGGCATCGGCTTCGCCATGTCGAGCCGGGTGGCCGAGAACGTGATCCGGCAGTTGCAGGAATTCGGCGAGACCCGCCGCGGCTGGCTGGGTGTGCGCATCCAGGACGTAACCGAGGATCTGGCCGAGGGGCTGGGGCTTGAACAGGCACGCGGCGCGCTGGTCACCGATGTCCCGGAAGGCCCTGCGCTTGAAGCCGGGATGGAAGCCGGTGATGTCATCATGTCTTGCGCGGCATCGAGGTGAACGACACGCGCGAGCTGGTTCAGCAGGTCGGCAACACCGAGATCGGCAAGGAAGTGCGCGTTCTGGTCTTCCGCAATGGCGAGACCGAGACGCTGCGCGTGACCCTCGGCCGCCGCGAGGAAGCGGAGAGCGCCGTTCCGGCCTCCATCAATCGCGACGATCCGGTCACGAGCGAGATCATGGGCATGACGGTGAGCAACATCACCGACGAGCTTCGTGAACAGCTTGGCTTGTCGGACAGTGCCGAAGGTCTGGTGGTCGCGGATGTCGTGGAAGACAGCGAGGCCTATGAAGAAGGCCTGCGCGCGGGTGACCTGATCACCGAAGCGGGTCAGGAAAAGGTTACCTCCGTGACCGACCTCGAAGACCGCATCGCAGATGCTAAAGATGCGGGCCGCAAGTCGATCCTGCTTCTGGTCCGCCGTGCCGGCGATCCGCGCTTCGTGGCGCTGGGGTTGGACAACGGCTGACCGTTCCACATCTGCAATAGCCAAAACGGCCCCCGGATTTCCGGGGGCCGTTTTCGTTTCCGGGCACCGTCTTTTGCGCGATGCGGGCGAACTCCGGTGGACCGATAGCCTTCGGGGAACCGCGTGCCTCGACCGTCTACTCCGCCGCCATCGGGAGATCCGCGCGACCGATTCCCGCGACTTCCGCCACAACGCGATCGATCAGGGCTTTGAAAGCCGCGAAGTTGTTGTTGGGCCGGATCTGCTGTTCGTTCATGTAGAGCGCCCGGTCGACTTCCACTTGCACGACATGGCGGTCACGGGCTGGCCGACCGTAGCTCTGGGTCACGAAGGCCCCGGCAAACGGTGCGTTCCGGGCGACGCGCAGCCCCGCAGAGGTCAGCGCGGCTTCGATCCTGTCGACCACGTCCGACCCCGCCGCGGCACCGAAGCGGTCGCCCAGCACGATCTCCGGTCGGGAGCCCCGTGGATGAGAGATGCTCTCGATCGCTTCATGCGGCATGGAATGGCAGTCAATCAGGATCGCCTCACCGAATAGGGCGACGCTGTCATCCATCAGGGTGGTCAGAGCCAAATGCCAGGGTTTCCAGAACTCCTCGATTCGGTCCTCCGCTTCCTTGCGGGTGATTTTGCCGCGATAGATCGACCGTCCATTGGCCACGACACGGGGCACGACGCCCAGGCCCGAAGCTACGCGCGGGTTATGTGCGGTGCGGCGCACGCCTTCGATCAGGGCCGGGTCAAGCTCGTCGGAGGACCGGTTCACGTCGATCCAGGCGCGGGGGGCGATCGCCGTCAGAAGAGGCGCGCCATGAAGCGGAGCCGCGTCGAAGAGCCTGTCAACGAAGGCATCTTCGGACGATCTCAGCGTCTGTTCGTCGAGAATCGTCCGCCGCACGAAGGAACGCGGATACTGGCGTCCGGAATGGGGTGAGGCGAAAACAACGCATGTCGTCCTGATGTCAGGCATGGTCAAATCAAATGCCGTCACGCGAAAACACTCCTTACTGCCAGACTGTTATAAGCCATGTTCGGATATTTCCAAAACCCCTTGATGTGCCCTGCGCCACCCTTTATAGAACGCCCGACCGGCGCGGGTGACTCCCGCGTCGTGTTCGTTAGGACATCGGGCGATTAGCTCAGCGGTAGAGCACTTCGTTGACATCGAAGGGGTCACTGGTTCGATCCCAGTATCGCCCACCATGAGCCGCAACGCGACAGCGTTGCATGATTGAAACCAGGCGCGCCCATGCGCCGCGACAAGGAGAGCGTCGATGAAAGTCCGCAACTCGCTTCGTTCGCTGAAGAACCGGCACCGTGATTGCCGCGTGGTACGCCGCAAGGGCCGCGTTTACGTGATCAACAAGACCCAGCGCCGGTTCAAGGCGCGCCAGGGGTAAGATCGGTCCGGGCCTAAGGCCCGGCGAAATGTCCGGTGGACATTTCGAGATCTCGACGGGCGGAGCCCATTACTGGCACAGACTTTTTGCAAATGGCCGTCCTTCGGGGCGGCCTTTGTGTTTTCCCCACGCCTGTTCCCGCCATCGTTGCATCCTTGCCGCGCCGCCTGGAGTGGATGCACGAAACGCTTGAGCGAACCGGAGCGACCTGCGACAGTTGCGCAAAACAGGCCGCCAGAGCAGGCGATAATAAGGGGCTGATACCAATGAGCGAGCAGGCCGCGATCGCGGATGAAATCCGTATGCGCATTCTTCGGGAACCGGACGTGATTTTGGAAGACCCCGATGTCATGCGGGCCCTTGTGGCCGCGAACGACCGCTCGGTCGGCGGCAATGTCGTCGATCTGCGCGGCGTCGCAATGGACCGGCTGGAAGCACGGTTGCAGCGGTTGGAAGAAACCCACCGTTCGGTGGTGGCCGCGGCCTATGAAAACCTGGCGGGCATGACACAGGTTCATCGCGCGATTCTCGCCTTTCTCGAACCGATGACCTTCGAGGGCTTCCTGAGCTGTCTCATCGACGAGGTGCCGCAAATCCTGCAGGTCGGACGCCTGCGTCTCGTCCTGGAAAGCCACGAAGCCGACGATCCCGCGCTTGATAAGGTGGGCGGTGTCCTGACCGTCGTGCGTCCGGGCTTCGTGGCCGATTACATGAGCCAGAGCCGCAACCTGAAGAGCGTTGTTCTGCGGCGCACCGACGGCAATGCCAGGCTCGTCTTCGGCGAGGATGCCGGATGGGTCCGGTCCGAAGCCTGCCTTTACCTCGATTTCGGCGAGGGTCGCCTGCCGGGAATGCTGGGCTTTGCCTCGGAAAGCCCGATGCAGTTCATGCCGGGTCAGGGAACCGATCTGCTGGACTTCATGGGTGGCGTGTTCGAGCGCGCCATGTGCCGCTGGCTGGGGTGATCCAGCCCGGCCTCTCCGATGCGTTAACGCGCTGGCTGGCCGAATTGCAGGCGATCGAAGGCCGGGCAGAGAAGACATTGACGGCCTATCGCGCGGACGTTCTGGGCTTTCTCGGCTTCCTCCAGGCCTATGAGGGGGACGGGCTCGGCACCGCGGCGCTGGCGAAACTGTCAACGCGGTCGATGCGCGCCTGGATGGCGCATGAACGGGACAGGGGCCTGTCGGCACGCTCGCTGGCGCGGGCGCTGTCCGCGGTAAAGGGCTTCGTCGCCTGGATGGCCGAACGCGACGGTTTCGATCCGTCCGCCGTGCTGATGACCCGTTCGCCCCGCTTCAAGGCAAAGCTGCCCCGGCCGCTGGCGGAAGACGCGGCAAGGGCGGTGCTGGACACGGTGCAGGAGCGGACCGACAGCGACTGGATTGCGGCACGCGACACGGCCGTGCTGACGCTGCTCTATGGCTGCGGGCTGCGGATCTCCGAAGCGCTTTCGCTGACCTCGGCCGATCTGCCGCTCGGTGCTTCGCTCAGGATCATCGGCAAGGGCGGGAAGGAACGCGTGGTGCCGGTTCTGCCGATTGCGCGGCAGGCGGTGGAGCGATATCTGGCACTTTGCCCGCATGACCTGGAACCGGCTGACGCGATCTTCCGGGGCGTGCGCGGCGGGCCGCTTTCGGCGCGGCAGGTCCAGAAGGCGATGGAACAGACACGGGCCCTGCTGGGGCTGCCCGCCACTGCGACACCGCACGCGATGCGGCACAGCTTCGCCACGCATCTGTTGAATGCCGGTGGCGACCTCCGGGCGATCCAGGAATTGCTCGGCCACGCCTCGCTCTCCACCACGCAGGCTTATACCGCCGTCGATACCGCGCGCCTGATGGACGTCTATGACGCCACCCATCCAAGGGCAGGGTGAAGCAATGAAGATCAAGACCAAGGCCTATATGGTTCACCTGCTGACCGCCACGGGCGCGGTCTTTGCCATGCTGGCGCTGCTGGAGGCGGCGCAGGGCGACTGGGCGATGATGTTCGTCTGGCTGATGGTGGCGTTTGCCGTGGACGGGATCGACGGACCGCTGGCTCGCAAGACCCATATCAAGGTGAATGCGCCCCGGATCGACGGCGTGACGTTAGACCTGGTGATCGACTACCTGACCTATGTCTTCATTCCCGCCTTCGCGTTATTCCAATCCGGATTGCTGCCGGGCTGGACCGGTTGGTTCGCGATCATCGTCATCACCTTCATGTCGGCGATCTATTTCGCTGACACCCGGATGAAGACGACAGATTATTCGTTCAGCGGATTTCCCGGCTGCTGGAACATGGTGGTGCTGGTGCTCTTTGCTCTGAAACCGGGGTTCATGACGATCCTTGTGCTGGTTGTCGTCCTGGCGGTGGCGATGCTTCTGCCGATCAAGTTCGTGCATCCCTTCAGGACAGTTCGCTGGCGCGCGGTCACCTTGCCGATGGCCTTCGGCTGGACATTCTTCGCCATCTGGGCCGCTTGGGTCGATTTCCATCCCGAAAGCTGGGCTCATTGGGGGTTGATTGTGACCACGGTGTGGCTCCTGCTGGCCGGGGTCGTGCAGCAAGTGATCTATCGGGAACGGCTTTAGACTGGCTTGTGCCGGTTTCGCCGCCGCGGCGGGCGAGGGACGCTGCCCCTCGCGCTCCCTTGGATCTTGAGTTTCCAGGGCGCGGGGCCCGGCCTGACCGGGGTCAGATGACCCCTCGGGTCAAAGCCAGCGATTGTGGCCCAACTCAAGTGTAATCAATAAGATTGTCGGAGCGATGTTCCGAAAGATGAAACAAAATCAAAGTAATATTTTGACGGAAAAGAGAATCGCCCCAAAATGCGTCCTTGGTGGGGGAGTTGTTATGTCAGAGTTTTTACCAAGAGAAGTACGCGAAGGGCTGGAACTGGCCCGGAAGCAGAAACTGCGCAAGAAAAGCCGGATGCGTGTGAAAGCCGGCGACCAGGTATTCACGATATTGCGGTACTGGGATCAGGGCTTCGCGCTCGATGCCGATGACGCGCCGCATCTGCGCGGGCTGGTCGATGTCTTCGACGGGGCGCGGCATATGAGCCAATGCCTGATCGTGGCGTCGGAAGAGGACGCGGGCGAGATGGTCTATGAGTTCAAGCGCGCGACGCCCCATTCCGAGACGCCGCCGCTGGACTATGAACTGGATGCGAACGCGCCGGTGGCGCTGATCACCACTCAGTAACCTCAGCCCCGCCCGTGCGGTTCGGTCCAGTCGAGCACCGGGTTGATCGGGATGATCCGGTGCGGATTGATGGTCTCGTGGCTGTAGTGGTAGTGCCGGACGATGTGGTCGAAGTTGACCGTGTCGGACACTCCGGGCCACTGGTAAAGCTCCCGCGCATAGGCCCAGAGGTTGGGGTAGTCGCGGAGGTAGTTCCGGTTGCACTTGAAATGGGTGTGATAGACCGGATCGAACCGGAAGAGTGTCGTCGCTAGCCGCCAGTCGGCCTCGGTGATGCGGTCACCCATCAGGTAACGGTTTGAGGAAAGACGATCTTCCAGCCAGTCGAGCGAGTCGAAAAGTGCGGTCACGGCGCCGTCATAAGCGTCCTGGCTTGTTGCGAAACCGGACTTGTAGACGCCGTTATTGATGGTGTCGTAGATGCGCTGGTTGACCGGCTCGATGGCCTCGCGCAGGTCTTCGGGCCAATAGTCGTCGGTATTTCCGGTGATCCCGTCGAAGGCCGAATTGAACATCCGGATGATCTCGGCGGATTCGTTGGACACGATGGAATCGGTCTTCTTGTCCCAAAGGATCGGAACGGTGACGCGGCCGGAAATCCGGGGGTCCGCCTTTAGGTAGATCTCGCGCAGGAAAGGCAGGCCGTAAAGCGAGTCGCCCGTGGCTCCGGGGAAGTCGGCGGCGAAGGACCAGCCATCCGACAACATGTCGGGATGGACGACACTGACCGAGATCAGGTCTCGTAACCCTTTGATTTCGCGAAAGATCAGCGTGCGATGCGCCCAGGGGCAGGCGAGAGAGACATAAAGGTGATATCGGCCGGGTTCAGCCGGATATTCGCCGTCCGGCGTGATCCAGTTTCGGAACTTCGCTTCCGAGCGGACGAATTTTCCGCCAGTCTTTTTCGTGTCATACCAGACATCATGCCATTCGCCGTCGACGAGCTGTCCCATGGGGGCCTCCTATTCCTTGCCCCTACCTAGTGCTGCACCATGGGTCTGTCATCCGGGAGGCTCTGTGCGATCCTGCACATATGTATCACGTCGGTGTTGCGTCGGTATTACGTCGGTGCGTACGCACCGACGTTGGGACTGGAAACGGTCAGGCCGAGATGGTCTGCTCTCTACAACTTCGACAGAGATGAATTGATTTTGAAAACCGCATTGAAATTCGTCGCCGCAATTCTTGCCGTCGCCGTTTTCGGCGCTTTACTTTTCCTGTGGGAACTGTACCGGGTCTTCAATCCGGCGCATTCGGACTACTCATGGAGACAGAAGACGACCCTGGTGGTCGAGACACCTGAAGGCACCGTCACCGGGGCATCCGTCGTCCGGATCTATGCAATTCTCTACAAGGGTGCCAATATCGGCGGCCTGGAAGTGTCCTACGGTGTAATAGGTGAGGCGGTGGCATTGGAACTATTGCCTGGTAGATGGCTTTTCGCGACCATCGGGGAGCCGGCGGAAGGCTACTACTGGGCCGACAGATCACGCTTCGAGGGTCAGCAGCGGAAGGTATGGATGCCGCGGATCAGAAAGCAGGAGGGTGTGGTCAGCCTGATGAAAGGGCGCGTGCCTGAGCTTGTCACCTTTGACGATATCGAGGACCCGAAAACGGCCCGGGCAGTCGATCCTCAGGATCTGGCCGTGACATTCGGGCCCGGCTTCGCGTTGCGCGACATCACATTGGAGATCGTTGACGAACCGGTGACGGACGGGGAGCTCGGGCCGTTGGGTGAGTGGATTGGTGGCTACCGGAATAAACAGCTCGATGGGTCGTGGCCGCAATCTGCCCGCGGAGAGCTTCCCAATTCAACATCACTTAACAGTCACGATTTCAAAAGGTGGCCCAGGAACCGATGACTTCAGTCGTCGTCTTTCCGAATTCCCCTTCCCTTTGACCTGAATTTTCGCTCGCCGCTGGTTGACTTGCAGGCCCATTGTGAAGGTCAGGCCAAATGCTGCCCCAACCACGGCCCGTGAAAACCGTCGCCCTCCCGGTCCGCCCGCTCGAACCCGTGCGCGCCGAAATAGTCCCGCTGGGCCTGAAGCATGTTGGCCGTCGTGCGTTGCATGGTGAGCGTGTCGAAATAGGCCAGTGCGGAGGCCAGCGCGGGGACGGGGAGGTGGGCGGCCTGGGCGGCGAGTGCGGTTTTGCGCAGGCCCGCGATGTTGGTTTCGATCAGGCCCGCGAAGTACGGGGCGAGGGTCAGGTTGCGGGTGTGGTCATCGGTCAGGGCCTCGGCCATGTCGTTCAGCATTGAAGACCGGATGATGCAGCCCGCACGCCAAACGCGGGCGATGTCGGGCATTGGAAGGGTCCAGCCATAGGTGTCTCCGGCGCGGGAGAGGAGGTCGAAGCCCTGCGCATAGCAGAGGACTTTGCCCGCGATCAGCGCCTGTTCGAGGTCCGACTCGGTCAGGTCGATCTCTGCGGCCGGTTTGGGGAAGCGGGCCGCACCGTCCTGGCGAAGGTCGCGCAGCGCGGAAAGGTTGCGGGCCCCAACGGCGGCTTCGATGACCGGGACGGGGGCGCCGACCATCTGGCTTTCGATGACGGTCCAGCGGCCGGTGCCCTTCTGGCCCGCGCGGTCGAGGATAACGTCGAGCATGGGCTGCCCGCTGTCGGGATCGGTGGCGGCGGCGACCTTACCCGAGATCTCGATGAGATAGGATTGCAGGGTGCCCTCGTTCCAGCGGTCGAAGACATGGCCGATGGCGGGCGCGGCCATGGACTGGCCATCGCGCATAATGCCGTAGACCTCTGCGATGAGTTGCATGTCGGCATATTCGATGCCGTTATGCACGGTCTTGACGAAATGGCCGGCACCGTCGGAGCCCATATGGGTGGCGCAGGGGGTGCCTTCGTGTTTGGCTGAGATGGCTTCAAGGATGTGGGACACGCGGTCCCAGGCCTGCGCGTCGCCGCCGCCCATGATCGAGGGGCCGAAGCGGGCACCTTCCGCGCCGCCGGAGACGCCGATTCCAATGTAAAGCGGGCCGGTGTCTTTCAGGGTCTCGGCGCGGCGGCGGGTGTCGTGGAAGTTGGCGTTGCCCGCGTCGATGATGAGGTCGTCGGGGGCGAGGAGTGGCTTCAGGGCGTCGATCTGCTGATCGACGGGATCGCCTGCGGGGACCATGAGGATGATGGTGCGCGGGGTTTCCAGCGCGGCCACGAGATCTTCGAGCGTGTCGCAGGGGGTGATCTTGTCGGCGAGGTCTCCGGCGTCCTGCATGAACTCATGGGTGCGGGAGGTGGTGCGGTTCTGGACCGCGATGCGGAAGCCGTTGTCGGCGATGTTGAGGGACAGCATTGCGCCCATGGTGCCAAGTCCGACCAGTCCGATTTCAGATGTCATGTGAGATGCCCCTTTCCGTTCCTCCTTCCACCTAGTGCGGTTGCTCCTCACAAGAAAGGCCCGGGTGTGATCCCGGGCCTGATGGCGGTGTGAACGGTGTCTACCCGACGAGGCCGCCGTCTTCGCGCCAGACGGCGACGATGCTGGACCGCGCCAGCGTGCCGTCGCCATCAGTCTGAATCCAGAGGATACCCCGCGCTGTCGAACATCATCCCGTCGGGCGAGTTGAACATGTTGCCCTCATCGATATTTGGCGAACCTGCATAAGCGTCATCATGGACCTTCGGGTTCCCCGCCATGCAGTAAAGATCCCAGCGGAACATATCGGTCGCGTGGTCGTCGTTCGACGGATACCAGCGCACGATCTGGCCATAGCCGTTTTCCGACCGCGGGTTTGGGGCGTTGAGCGTCATTTCCTGCCCGGCGGCATTGGTGGCCGCGACGCGGGTCAGGACGCAGATTTCCTCAACCGTCATGCCGGTCGACTCGGGCGTGAGTTCGACCCATTCGCCGGTGCCGTCCCAGTTGAACTTCGCGGTGCAAAGACGGCCGTTTTCCATCAAGTCGTCGGTGTCGCCGCCGGGGGCATAGGTGTTGTTGGAGACGTATTTGTACATGTACTCGCCGCGCTCGTCGTCGCCCATGTAGACAACGAGATGGCCCGAGGGAGCGATCACGCAGGCCGCGTTCTCGTGCTTGAAACGTCCGAGCGCGGTGCGCTTCTTGGGTGTCGAGGTCGGATCGGAGGGGTCGATCTCGGTGATATCGCCATAGCTCTTGAAATCGTCGGAGCGCGCGAAACTGCTCTGTTTTGGTGACGGTTCGGCGAAGGATTTTTGACAGCAGCATGAAACCCGATCCGATTGACGCTCATGGGTGGATCGGGCACCCTGAGCCCTGCCCGGACAAGGAGAACAACGTGGCCGAGAGCGAGCAGGACACCGAGACCCGCGCCGTCGATGTTAACTTCCAGGAGACCTCCGAGAAAGGGTCGGAATTTCGCACCTGGTTTCGCGGCGAACACACGAATTTCAACCCCAAGCTGGACAGGCTCATGGCCTTGGACGGGCCGGAGAAATTCGTGCTTCATGGCTGGCTGCCGGATGAACCTCTGATCGAAAAATCCACGCAGATCACCGCGTTCGGGTCATGTTTCGCGGCCAATATCTCCAACTGGCTGAGCGAGCGGAATTTCCGGGTGCTGAACAAGGCCGACGATGCGACGCGGGCCTATGTGGTGACGATGGGCGAGGGGATGGTCAACTCCTTCGTGATCCGCCAGCAGTTCGAATGGGCCTGGGAAAACAAGGTGTTCGATCAACCGCTCTGGCATGGCTACAAGGCTGAGGAATACGGGTATGACGAGGAGATCCGGCGGGAAACCAAGGCGATCTTCGACGAGACCGAGGTGTTCATCCTGACCTTCGGGCTGTCCGAGGTCTGGTACGACGAACCGACCGGCAACGTCTTCTGGCGGACCATCCCGAAGGACGTCTATGACCCGTCGCGGCACAAGTTCCGGCTGTCCACGGTGGAGGAAAACCGCGACAATATCCGCGCGATCTATGATCTGATCCGCAAGTACCGCCCCGATGCCAAGATCATCGTCACTTTGTCGCCAGTGCCTTTGATCGCGACTTTCCGGGACGTGTCCTGCATCACCGCGAATTCGGTGTCGAAGGCGACGCTGCGGGTGGCCGTGGACGAGGTGCTGCGGGAGGTGCGGGACGAAGGCCACCTGTTCTACTGGCCGTCCTATGAGTTGGTCACGGATGTGTTTCGCAGCCCCTATCGTGCGGACCGGCGGCATGTGCGGCCTGTCGTGCTGAATTATATCATGCGGCTTTTTGAAACCGCGTGGTGCAAGGACAGTGAGGTTGGCGAGACCGAGTTTCTGGAGGCTTGGGTGCGTGCGCATGTGGCGGCAGGTGCCCTGCCGGAGGAACTGACGAAGATCCTCGGCAAACGGAAGCCATTCCGGCTGAGGAAGTTTCTCAACCGCGCGGGACGGTTCCACGAGGATGAAGCGGCAGATGCGCAGATGCGCGGGTTGCTGGAGGCGATCCTTGAGTCCTGGAGGGTGGAGCGAGCTGAGGCCGAAGCGGTGGCTGAGGAGAAGAGCTTCGAAGAAGAGGACGCGTGAGGCTCGGTCCTATTCTTCTGCCGGCAGGACAGCCCCCGGATTCATGATCCCATTCGGGTCGAGTGTCGCCTTGATCGCCCGCATCAATTCCAGTTTCACCGGATCGCCGTATCTCTGAAGGTCTTCCACCTTGACGCGACCAATGCCGTGTTCGGCGCTGAACGTGCCGCCGCGCGCCACGGTCAGGTCGTGAACGAGCCGCGTCACTTCTGCCGCCCTGTCGCGATAGGCCGCCTTTGTCTCTCCCGGCGGGGGAAAGGCGTTGAAATGCAGGTTGCCGTCGCCCAGATGTCCGAAGGCATTGATCCGCATCGGGAAAAGGGCATTCAGATCGCGCGACGCCTCGTCAATGAACGCCGGCACTTCGGCCAGCGGAAGCGCGATGTCATGGCTGGCGATGGCGCCGATGCGGCGGTTGGCTTCCGGGATCGCCTCGCGAACGGCCCAGAACGCATCGCGCTGCTGGGCGCCCTGGGCAAGGCGGGCATCGCTGGCGAGGCCCTGTTCCATCGCCGCCTCGAAAGTTTCGGCCAGGATCGCCTCCGGATCGGTGCCGGGACCGCTGCCAAGTTCGGTGAGGACGGCCCATTCAGGGGAAATGTCGAATGGCAGGCGCGTCTCCGGCATGGTCTCCGCCAGGAAGGCGAAGGACTGACCCGAGATCAGTTCGAAGGCGGAAATGGCCTCGCCCGCCCGATCCTGAAGCAGCGACAACAGTGACAGAGCAGCGGCGGGACTTTCGACGGCGAAGAAGGCGGTGGCGGTCTCTGCGGGCTTTGGAAAGAGTTTCAGCGTGGCGGCGGTTATGATGCCAAGCGTGCCTTCGGAGCCGATCAGAAGGTCTCTAAGGTCGTAGCCGGTGTTGTCCTTTCTCAGACGTTTCAGATCGTGAAGAACATCGCCATTGGGCAGCACCGCCTCGACGCCAAGGCAGAGCGCGCGGGCGTTGCCATAGCGCAGCACGTTCAGGCCGCCTGAATTGACGGCGAGCGCACCGCCAATCCGGGCGCTGTCCTTGCTGGCATAGGTGAGCGGGAACAGGCGGTCGGCGTCCTCGGCCGCGGAGTGCAGGTTGCTCAGAGTGACACCCGCCTCCGCGACAAGCGTGTTTTCCTGGGGGCTCACCGCGCGGATGCGGTCGAGTTTTTCCAGCGACAGGATCAGGGGCGGCGGGCCGTCGAGCGCGATCTGCCCGACAACAAGGCCGGTGCCACCGCCGAAGGGGATGACGCCGGTGCGTGACTCGTTACAAAGCCGCAGGGTTGTGGCGACCTCGGCGGTACTCTCCGGCAGCGCGACATATTCGCCAAGCCCCGTGTAACGCCCGCGCATTTCTTCGAGATAGGCGGGCGTGGCCGGTCGGGTGGCGATCCCGGCGGCATTCAGGCGGTCTGCGAAGGCGGTGTCGGCGGGGTTCAGCATGATACAGCCGGTTTAGAACGGCTTGGCGGACATGGAAACAGCGCAAAAGCCCTTAAAGGGCATTCGCGAAAACCGCTTTGAGTGGTTTTACTCGGCGCCGAGGAATTGCGGTTCCAGCACAACCACTGTGGGCCGCGACGGAAGGGTGCGAAGCGACAGTTCCATGCTGTTTGTGCCGGGCCGCTCGATCTGGAAGTCGTCCGAAACACCCGTCAGGAACCGGTCGATGGAACCGCCCGACCACCAGTGCATCGGCAGCACGACAGAGCTTTTCAGGCGGCGGACGATGCGGATCATTGTCGGGATGTCGACCGTCATGCCACCATCCACGGCGGCCATCACCACGTCGAGCCGCCCAATGGCGGCATAGGTTTCATCCGAAGGCTCGTGGTGCAGATGACCCAGGTGGCCGATGCAAAGCCCCGCGACCTCGAAGATGAAGATGGAATTGTTGTCCTCCACCCGGTCGCCGAAGCCGGAGCGAACGTCGGTGGTGGCATTGCGGATCAGCATCTCGCCAAGGTCGAGATAGTGGTCGGCGGGTGCGCCGTCCTGTTTCCAGCCGGGCAGGATATGCGGGATGTCGGGGTTGGGATATTGGGTCCAGTGCGAGCCATGCGCGTTGTTCATCGTCACCACGTCCGGCACCAGATCCACCGCGCCGATGAACCCGTTGTAATCGGTGACCACGTTCAGGCCGCCATGGGTCTGCAGCAGGTACATGGAGTGGTCGATATACCGGATGCGCACCGTGAATTCGTCCTCGATCGGCTGGGACCATGAAGCTTTCTGGATATAGGCCGCGCCGGGAATGTCTTCGGCGATGGCGAAACAGTGGCTGGGGCGGCGGGACTGGGCCGCGGCGGGCAGGGCCACGGAGAGAACGATCAGGGAGAGTAGCAATCTGCGCATGGGCGGCACCTCCTGTCTGGCAAATTAGCGCATGCGTTGGGTTTCGCCAGTGGTTGCGTCTTCCCCATTCAAGGGACAATCTGAGCCTCACGAAAAAGGGGGGAGTGACATGACCTATGTGATGGCCATCGACCAGGGCACGACGTCGAGCCGGGCGATCCTGTTCGACGAGACTCTGGCGATTGCCGCGGTGGCGCAGCAGGAATTCGCTCAGCACTACCCGGCGAGCGGCTGGGTGGAGCACGACCCCGAGGATCTGTGGACAACCGTCATGGCCACGGCGAAGGAAGCGATGGCGAAGGCTGGTGCCACGCCGGCCGACATCGCCGCCATCGGGATCACCAACCAGCGCGAGACGACGGTGGTCTGGGACAAGGCGACGGGCAAGCCGCTGCACAACGCGATTGTCTGGCAGGACCGGCGGACGGCGGAATTCTGCGCCTCGATGAAGGAGGCACATGAGGAGACGGTGAACAGAGTCACCGGCCTGCTGTTCGACCCCTATTTTTCTTCGACCAAGCTGAAATGGATTCTCGACAAGGTGGACGGCTCGCGGGAGCGGGCAGCCAAGGGCGAAGTGTTGTTCGGAACCGTGGACAGCTACCTGATCTGGCGGTTGACCGGCGGCGCGTCCCATGTGACCGATGCGACCAACGCAGCGCGGACGATGCTCTACGATATCCATGAAGGTGCATGGTCCAAGGAGATTTGCGACCTGCTCGACGTCCCGATGGCGATGCTGCCGGAGGTCAGGGATTGCGCCGCCGAATTCGGTGTTACCGACGTGCTGGGAGGTCAGATCCCGGTTCTCGGTGTCGCGGGCGATCAACAGGCGGCGACGGTAGGCAATGCCTGTTTCCTGCCGGGGATGCTGAAATCGACCTATGGGACGGGCTGTTTCGCCCTGCTCAATACGGGCGACACGCCGGTGAGGTCCACCAACCGCTTGCTGACCACCATCGGCTACCAGCTGGACGGCAAGCCGACCTATGCGCTTGAAGGTTCGATCTTCATTGCCGGTGCCGTTGTGCAATGGCTCAGGGACGGGCTGAAAATCATCTCGGATGCGGGCGAAACGCAGGCGATGGCCGAAGCCTCGGACGCCAATCAGCCGGTTGTGATCGTTCCGGCCTTCACCGGCCTCGGCGCGCCCTACTGGAACCCAGATTGCCGGGGCGCGGTCTTCGGTCTGTCGCGCAATTCGGGGCCGGAGGAGTTTGCGCGGGCGGCATTGGAAAGCGTCGGTTACCAGACCCGCGACCTGCTTGAGGCGATGCGGGCCGATGGTGCGGGCGGCGGCGATGCCGTGTTGCGCGTGGACGGCGGCATGACGGCAAGCGACTGGACGATGCAGTTCCTCGCCGACATTCTCGGCGCTCCCGTGGATCGGCCCAAGGTGCTGGAGACCACGGCGCTGGGGGCGGCATGGCTCGCGGGCATGAAGGCGGGGGTCTATCCTGACGCCGAGGGTTTTGCGGAAAGCTGGGCATTGGAGCGGCGGTTCGAGCCGAAGATGGATGACGCGACGCGCAAAGCCAAGTACCAGCATTGGAAGAAGGCGGTCGCCGCGACGCTGGCGGTCTGAGGAACTCGGAGGGTTTCACGATGGAGAAGATCACGGTGGAAACACAGCCGATTGCGGGGCAGAAGCCCGGCACCTCGGGGCTGCGCAAGAAGACGAAAGTCTTCATGGGGCCGCATTACCTTGAGAATTATGTGCAGGCGACCTTTGCGGGCATCGGCGGCGCCCTGGGCAAGACCTTTGTCGTCGGCGGCGACGGGCGGTATTTCAACGATCGCGCGATCCAGGTGATCCTGCGCATGGCGGCGGCCGGTGGCGCGGCACGGGTGATCGTCGGACAGGACGGGCTTCTGTCCACTCCTGCGGCCTCGAACCTGATCCGACAACGGAAGACCGATGGCGGGATCATCCTGTCGGCCAGTCACAACCCCGGAGGGCCGGAGGCGGATTTCGGGATCAAGTTCAATATGCCGAATGGCGGCCCCGCGCCCGAAGAGGTGACGAACCGGATTTTTGCGGCGACCGGGACGATCACCTCCTACGACATTTACGAGGCGCAGGATGTGGACCTCTCGCAGTTGGGTGAGACCACGTTTGGCGGAATGGCGGTGGAAGTGGTCGATCCGGTAACCGACTACGCGGCGCTTATGGAGGAGCTCTTTGATTTCGACGCAATCCGCAAGCTGTTTGCGGGCGGGTTCACGATGGCTTTCGACGCAATGCACGCGGTGACCGGGCCCTATGCGACGGAAATCCTCGAAGGACGTTTGGGCGCCGCGAAGGGCACGGTCCTGAACGGCGTGCCCTCGCCGGATTTTGGCAAAGGTCACCCGGACCCGAACCCGATCTGGGCCAAGCCGCTTGTCGATCTGGTGATGGGCGATGGCGCACCGGATTTCGCGGCAGCCTCCGACGGCGATGGCGACCGGAACATGATCCTCGGGCGCGGTGTCTATGTGACCCCGTCGGATTCGCTGGCCGTTCTCGCGGCGAATGCGCATCTGGCACCCGGCTATGCAAAGGGTCTCGCCGGTGTGGCGCGGTCTATGCCGACGAGCCAGGCGGTGGACCGGGTGGCGGAGGTCCGGGGGCTTGGCTGTTACGAGACGCCGACCGGCTGGAAGTTCTTCGGCAATTTGCTGGACGATGGCCGCATAACGCTTTGTGGCGAGGAAAGCGCGGGCACCGGCAGCGACCATGTGCGCGAAAAGGACGGTCTTTGGGCGGTTCTTCTGTGGCTCAACATTCTCGCCGTGACGGGCAAATCCGTGGCCGACCTCCTCCATGCCCATTGGCGGGAGTTCGGGCGAAATTACTATACGCGCCACGATTATGAAGCGGTAGAAACCGATACGGCGAACCGGGTGATGGACCAGGTGAGGGGTCAACTGGACAGGCTGCCGGGGCAGAGTTTTGCCGCGGGCACCGTGACGATGGCCGACGAGTTCGCCTATGACGACCCGGTGGACGGGTCGCGGTCGGAAGGGCAAGGGCTGCGGGTGCAGTTCGACACCGGAGCGAGGGTGGTGTTCCGGCTCTCGGGCACCGGGACCGAAGGCGCGACGATCCGGGTCTATCTCGAAGCCTATGAGGACGACCCCGAGCGGCTCGATGCCGATCCGGCACAGGCGCTGGCGGACGTGGTCGACAGTGCGGAGGCGATTTCGCGCCTGCGCGGGACCACCGGACGGTCGGGGCCGGACGTGACGACCTGAGACTGCGCAGTTGTCCTGCGATTCGACCGTGGCTGAACAATGCCGCGCGAAAACGGTCGTTTACGTCAAATTCGCATGACGCGATATGCTGCATTCGCATCCTTGGGATTTCCCCGAAAATTCAAAGCACAGGCTGCATGGAGCCGGAATTCTCGCTGCTTTGCAGCTAGGCGGGATCAGGCCATTGCTGCACCGTGGCGAGGATTCTTCGGGAAACTGTCATACGGATGGTGTATTCAAACCGCGTGGGGGTGGCTCTGGAGACGCAACAAGGGAGTTGCCGAGTTGACCTTTCAAGCTAATGCCGGTGCACCGATGAATTTCCTGATCGTGGAAGACGATACCGTCGCCTCGATTGATCTTGAGTGCATTCTTGAGGATCTTGGGCATGTCGTGGCCGATGTCGCGGTTTCGCCGGTCTTTGCCCGGAACGCCCTCCGCAATCCTGAAATCGACGCCGTGATCTTTGGCGCCACCCTGGTGGGCCTGCCGCCCTATTCGCTGGCCGATGCGGTGGCCAGGCGCGGATTGCCCGCGGTTGTCACCTCGTCACATCCGGCGGATTTTGTGCGCGTCCTGGGGTTCAAGATGCCGTTTCTTCACAAACCTTACGAGCCGGGCGAGGTGGCGCGGGTCGTTTCGGATCTTGCCGGTCGCAACGTGGCGACGGCGGCCTGAGGGGCGTTGCCCCTCTTTCGCTCCGCTCAATTCACCCCAGAGTATTTCTGACAGGATGAGGGGTGCCGCGGCTTCGAACAGCCGGTCCCGCGTGTCATTCCCTGTGATAAGGAGCGCCCGCAAGGATCGAGGCGGCGCGGTAGAGTTGCTCAGTCAGCATGACCCGGACCAGCATGTGCGGCCAGACCATCTTGCCGAAGCTGAGTTTGAAATCGGCAGCGTCGCGCAGGTCGGGGGCAAGGCCATCGGCCCCTCCGATCAGGAAACAGGCCTCTGGCTGGGCGTTGTCGCGCCAGTTCGCAAGCAGATCGGCAAATTGCGGTGATGTAAGGGTCTTGCCCCGTTCGTCCAGCGCGATGACGGGGCGGGCATCGGCGGCGGCCTTGCGGAGCAGGTCGGCCTCGGCCCCCATGCCGCCCTTCTTCGCCTCGACCTCGCGGATGTCCAGCGGGCCAAGGCCCAAGGCGCGGCCTGTCCGGTCGAAGCGGGTTCGGTAATCGGAGATCAGATCGGCCTCCGCGCCCGGACGCAATCGTCCGACCGCGGCAATCCTGACCTTCATGTCGGCGTCCCCCTAGGAACGGGCCGACGCGCTATCGCCCGGGCTGAGCCACATCTTTTCGAGCTGATAGAACTCCCGCACTTCCGGGCGGAAAAGATGGACGATCACGTCGCCCGTGTCGATCAGCACCCAGTCGCCGGCGCTTTTGCCTTCGACCTTTGACGGTACATTGTGGTCGCGCTTGAGCGTTTCGACCATGTGGTCGGCAATCGCCGCGACCTGACGGGAGGAGCGGCCCGACGCGATGACCATCCAGTCGGCCATCTCGCTTTTGCCGCGCAGCGAAATCTTGACGATTTCTTCCGCCTTGTCGTCTTCCAGCGATTTCAGGATATGGTCGAGCAACGCATCGCTCGTGGGTCTGCCAGCGTCTGCGGTCACGATCGGACCGACGGCGTCAGGGGCGGTCGCGCCACGGACCGCGTTTTCGGCATGAGACAGGACATTGTCCTCCTTGGTTGCGCGCCGACAGCAATGGCCCGGCGCTGGCCATGTCCCATATTTAGCACCTGATCCCTGCCATTCCAAGAACTTGCTGCGATTGCGAAACCATGTGTGATCTCAGTAATCGCGCTCGAAGAAGATACCGAGCGAGGATTCGCCTTCATTGGTGACCCCGCCGCGCAGGGTGAGCGAGGGTGTGACGTCAAGATTCAGGTTGAGCTGGGTCTCGCCCGCGCTGTCGACGGTGATATCGGAATAGACATTCTCGCCCAGATAGGCGCCTGCGCGAACGGCGGCATTCCCATCCTCGTTTGTGGTCACATCGAGATCGGCCAGACCGGTCTTGCCCCGAATCTTGCCGACAACCCCCTCGCCGCCCTGTCCCGCCAGAGTGCGCACCGCGATGGCGAGACGTGCCGCCTGTAGGGGGCTGAGGGTTTCCAGCCCGCGTCCGAAGATCAGGCGGGCAAGGACTTCCTCCTGCGGCAGTTCCGGCGCGGAGGAAAACCGGATCTCGGGGTTGTCGGCGGGGCCCAAGACCGCGACCGTGACATCGGTATCCTCCGCCCTTGTGGTGGCGCGGATGTTGAGGAAGGGGATCAGGCTGCCTTGCACCGTGATCCGTGCGCTGTCGAGTTCGAGCCGGTTGCCAAGAATGTCCAGCCGACCCCGGATCAGTTCGAACGCGCCGATGGGGACGACATTCGCCGTGGTACCGGTGATGCGGAACGCGCCGCCGAACTCGCTGTCGAGCCCGCGACCGCGCAGGAAGACGCGGTTCGGGGCGGAAACGCGGATGTCGAGCCCGTAGATCGGGCCGGACGAGGACCCGCCATTGGCATCGCGGTTCAGCAGGCCGGCGCGGCGTCTTGTGCCACGCACCGGCGGCGGTTCGTTGATATGGGTGATCTCGGGGATCGCGCCCGCGCCGCCAAGGCCGGAATTGGGAATCCGGATATTGGTTTCGCCAAGCGCAATATCGCCCGCGATCATCGCGCCGCCGGCCAAAGGACCCTCAACGCGGATCTGCCCGTTTGCGGTCGTCTCATAGAGATTGGGATCGGTCAGGCGAACCCCGTTCAGGTCGATCTGCAGCGCTGCGCTGTTGGGTGCGGTCAGGCCGACAGGGCCGGACATGGTGACCCGCCCGCCGCTTTCGACAATCGCGCCGATATCGAGCGTCGCGCTGCCGCCGGACAACGCGATGGTCCCGGTGATGTCCTCCAACGCCGTGGGCAATCCAGGATTGGCGAAACGCGCACCCGACAGCGACGCCTGACCGGACAGGCTTTCCAGGGCCGGGCGCCCTGTCAGGCGCAGATCGAAGCGCGTTGTGCCTGCAAGGCTACGGGGGGCAATGAAGCCGTTGGCAAGCGCCAGGGGTGCGGTGCCGCCGATGGCAAGGTCCGTGGTCGAGAAATCCTGCGCCACCGTGCCGTCGATGCTGGCCTGCACGCCGCCCGGACCGATGGCGTCGAGATCGACCGCGATGGTCTCACCTTCGCGCCCAAGGCTGCCGACAACGGAAAGCGCCCCGTTGAAGCCCGGCGCCAAGGGGGAGACATCGTTCAGTCGCGCCTGCACGGCAAGACGGTCGCCTTCCGCTCCAAGCTGGCCGGAGGTTTCGGCGGTCAGCGCGTTGGTCGTCAGCGAGAAGGTTGTGATCTCGATCTCTTCGTCCTCGCGCCCGGCCACCAGAGAGAGTTCGAGCGGGCCGCGCAGAAGCCTGTCCAACTGGTCAATGCCAAACGATATGTCCTGGCCGCTCAATTTCCCGTCGACGCGCGCCAGGGAAAGATCGGCGCGGGCGGCCCCGGTCGCGGTCACGTCGAATGCGCCGGAGAGCGGACGCCGGGCGAGGGCGGAGAAGACGCCAAGATCGGGGGTCCGGGCCGTTACCGATCCTTCGAAGGCGGGGATGCCGGTCAGGCCGGTGATCGCGCCTTGCAGGGACGCGGTCAGGGTATCGCCGTCGATCTCAAGCGCTTCGATATCCACGCGGTCCTCGGTCCGGGCGCCGGTGATCGTGATCGCAAGTTCGCCCCGCAACAGCGGGTCGATGCGGGCGTCACCGATGGAGAGGTTGTTCGAAGACGCGGTGCCGTCGATCAGAAGGCGTGTCAGGTCGGCATTCGCGCCGCCTTCGGCGTCGAGCGACAGGCTGCCGGAAAGCGGGCGTCCCGCGACCTCGGAGAAGATGGAAAGATCCGGGCTCGCGGCGTTGATCGTCCCCTGGAAGGCGGGCAGGTCGTAGATATTGCTCAGAAGGCCCGCGAGTTTTGCGGTCAGGGCAGGGGCGGCAAGCGTGGTGGCGATGTTCCAGTCGCGTGTCTCGGTTTCCTGACCCGAGAAGACGAACTCCGACGCTCCGATGACGCCGGGCAGGACCAGAGCAGTCTGACTCAGCTGGCCTTCCAGCGTGGCGGTGGAACCTCCCGAACGCAGGATGGCCGAGCCGGTGAGGTTGGCGGCTTCGCTTTCCAGCGCCGTAAGGTTGATGCGAAGCCCGTCAGTGTCGCGCACGGCCTCAAGGTCAAGCTGGGCGACGCCCGCAAGGATCGCATCCGCCCGCGCATCGCCGATGGCAAGGTCGGTCGTCTGGCCCTTTGCTGCGAGGTTGAACGCGCCGGTCAACGGATTGAACGTGCCCTCGGTCTCAAGCATCGCCTGACCAGAGAGAGGCCGGTTTGCGAAATCGGCGAAATTGGCAAGGCGGCGGGCCTCCAACAAGGCGGTGACCCGGATGTCCTCGGCAATGGTGCCCCCGCCCTGAGCGTGCAGGTCGCGGGCGTCCAGCGTGAAGCGGTTGATCGTGACCGGGCCGCCGGCCCAGTTGATGGCCGCGTTGCCGGTCAGTTCCGCGCCAAGCGCGTCGGAAAGACCATCGGTCGTTGTAAAGCCGGTCACGTCGAAATCGACCGCGCCAGTGATCTCGGGCGGGGACCCCGCGCCGATGCGCCCGGTGGTCCTTAGCACCACTTCGGTTGCCCCGATCCCCTCGCGCGCGAAATCGGCCAAACGGATGACGGCGACGTAATCTTCCGATTGCTCCGCGTCGAACTGCACGGCGAGGTTGGCGCGGGAGACTTCCGTGCGGCTTCCGGCCAATGGAAGCAGCACAGTGTCGCCGTTCTCCGGCGCGATACGGCCCGTGATGTCGATGATCCGGGGCATCTTGTCGGCGGTGAGTTCGACCGACCCGAAAAGCGCCAGTTCGCGGGCGAAGAGGGAGAAATCGGGCACGATGATGCGGCCATCGTCCTGCAACAGCGCCTCGGCCTCCAGTGTCAGAGTGTCACCGAAGAAGTCGCGGAACTGCGGCGCGAAAACCGGCGCGATGTCGCCGCCGATATTCGCCACGAGGCGTCGCGCGGACTCGGTCTCGGAGATATTCACCTGACCGGCCAGCCGCTCCACCCCGTCCGTGGCAAGGCTGATTTCGGCGGTGAAGTCGGAGAACGGCGCTTCACCCCTGATCGAGAAATCCACCGCGGGCGCACCGGGCAGTCCGGCCAAAGTCGAAACGATTCCGCCTTTCCCTTCCTCCATCGTCAGATCGAGACGAAGGACATTGCTTTCGTTCTGATAGGCCGCATCCAGCCGGATCGCACCGGGCTGATCGAGCCGCACGATATCAAGATCCGCCGCGCCCTCGCCCCCGCCGAGGGAGGCGGAGCCTTCAAGCGAGATGACCGATTCCACGCCAAACAGCGCCTCCCCCAGTTCGACACGTTCGGCGGCGATGCGTCCGATATTGACGCTGACGGGCAGGTCGGGAAGCCGGAAGCCGCCTCCGGCCTCCGGGCTGGGCGCTTCGGCCACCTCCGGCTCGGACAGGCGCGGGACAAGGATCTCGGCCGCCGACAATTCGGTGACTTCAAGGCGACCGGCAAAAAGGGCCGCGCGGTTCCAGTCAAGCTCCGCGTCGGTCAGGGTCAGCCAGATCCCGTCCGCATCCGCGATGGTCAGACTGTCCAGCGTCGCCCGCCCCGACAGCGCCCCGCGAAAGCCGGTCACCGTAACGGACCGCCCCGCGCCGGACAGCGAGTCCTCGATCAGGCGCTCAAGCAATGACCCCTGCTCGGCGTCGCTCTCTGCCGTGTCGGTGCCGAAAAGGCGGTCTAAAAAACCCGGCCCATTATCTTCCTGCGCCAGGGCAGGAGTGGCCAGAAGCAGGAAACAAAGCGGCAACCAGCGCATCAGAACGCCTGCCCGATGCCGACATAGATATAAAGGCTGGAACTGTCCGTGTCGCCCGCGACAGGCGCGGCAAGGTCCAGCCGGATCGGACCGATGCCGGTCTGATACCGCAGGCCGATCCCCGCCCCCGCATGGCTCTCGCCAGTGAAATCGGGAAAGGATTCCGCGCCAATATAGCCCCAGTCGGCGAACCCGACGAGTTGGATGTCTTCCGTCACATCGCGCCGGATCTCCCCGGACAGCCCAAGGAAGCTGCGCCCGCCAGAGCGATTGCCGCCCACGTCCAGCGCCAGCGACTGGTAACCCTGCCCGCGCACCGATCCGCCGCCACCGGAAAAGAAGCGGTAGAATGGCGGACTTTCGGTCAGAGATGGCCCGAACAGACTGCCCAATTGCAGCCGGCCTGCGAATGTCAGCGCCTCGGTGCCGTAATACACACGGCTGTCGAGCTCGACCCGTGCACCGCCCGACGTTCCCGCCAATCCGACAAAGGGCGTGACTTCGAGATCGAGATAATATCCCTCGGTCGGGTCAAGGCTGTCATCGCGCCGGTCGTTCTCGGCGGCCAGCGGCAGGGTCAGAAGCTGATAGACCTCCTGCTCGAAATTGTCCGTCGTATCCGAATAGAGGTAGCCGAGCCCGTATTCCACGGTCAGATTGTCCGTCGCGTAGCGCGTAAAGCCAAGCGTGAACTCGGTCGTCTCAGACGTGAAATCCGGCTCGTCCAGCGCCTCGAACTTCAGCTCGGCGAAGAGATCGGAATCCGCACGCGGCGTGGCCGGGCGTTCGTAGCGGACACCAAAATCATAGTCGATCCCGCCCGTCTCACCGGCAATCCCCGATACAGCGCCATCGACCCGGAACCGTTCCGCGCCGCCCAGGAAATTGCGATGGAGCCAGAAGCCCGAAAGCCGCACACCCTCGGTCGTGCTGTATTCCCCGCCAAGCCCGAAGCGGCGCGGTGTCGCTTCGACCACGTTGATGGTCAGGGGCTGGGTGCCGCCCGGCCCGATACCGGGGGCCTCGTCAATGGTGACCGACCGGAAACTGCCGGTCCGGCGCAACCGGTTGGCGGCGCGCTGCACCTCTTCGGGGTCGAAGACACGATCCGGGCTCAACCCTTCTGTGACGCCCGCGATGGTACGGATGCGGCGGGTGCGCACGTTCCGATTGCCCTCGACGGCGACCTCTCCGAAACGCAGGCGCGGGCCGGGGGAAACCGCGATCCGCGTGGAAACGGTTTGGCTGTCATGCCGGGCGGTGATGTTCTGTCCGGAAATCTCCGCCTTGGGATAACCTGCCTCGCGCCAGCCATCGACTCCGGCGGTGGCCGCGTCGCGAATGGTCCCGGTTCCGGCGGGTGCGCCCCGGCGGAAGCCGTCCGGCAGCGCGGTGCCCGGTGCAAGCGGCCCGATCCGGGCTTCGGAAAAGCGGTATGGCGGTCCGGGCCGGACCTGGATCTGGATCGTCTGGATGCGGCTCGGCGCATTCAGCGGCGGAATCGCCGCCGCTTCCCGACCGTCGATGCGGATGAAAATGACCCCGCCGTAATAGCCGCGATTATAAAGAACGCCCAGCAACCCGGCATAATCGGCCTGCGCGGCGGCCAGCAGATCCTGCGCCGGTGCGCGCTGTCCGGTCGAGACAACGACGGAGGCGGCGCGAAGTTCGTCGCGCAAGCTGTCAGACGCCCCCGGTGCCGCGAACTGGATGCGTGTCTGGGCAATAGCCCCGGTGGCCGTGAAGAACCACAGGGCCAGAACAATCAACAGGGCACGTCTTGCCAAAAATCACTCCCCAACCGGCGCTTGCGGCTTTCTATCGGAATATAGCCCGCCTGAGAAAAACGACAGAGGGGAACGGATCACTTTTGCAAATCCAGCCCGAATCCGGCGGGGCTTGACTTTTTGCGAATGGTTCTCACATATTACTCTGAGATTGCGAATTATTCGCAATATGGAGTTACACATGCGGCCCTGGACCCGACGCAACCTTTTTGCCCTCGCCACCCTGGCGGTTCTCCCGTTTCAGGCTGTGGCGAGCGATGCACCTCTTAAGGTCGTGGCCACCACCGGCATGATCGCGGATACCGCCTCCCGCATCGGTGGCGACGCGGTGGAGGTGAAGGCGCTGATGGGGCCGGGGGTCGATCCGCACTCCTACCGCCAGACCCGGACGGATATTGTCGCCATGGCGAAAGCCGATCTCGTGCTGTGGAACGGACTGTATCTTGAAGCGCAGATGGAAGAGGTCTTGGAAGATCTCGCCTCCCGCACGACCGTACGCGCGGTGGGCGAAGCCATTCCGGTTGAGATGCGCCTGGCCCATGACACTTATAAAAATCGCTTTGACCCGCATGTGTGGATGGACTCATCACTCTGGCGGATCGTGGCGCTGGATGTGCGCGATGCGCTGATCGAAGCCGCTCCGGAGCGCCGCGCGGAGTTCGAGGCCAATGCGGAGGCGTTTCTTGGCGAGATCGACGCGCTGGTCGAGTACTCGAAAAAGGCTTTGGCGACCGTGCCGGAAGGCGCACGCGTTCTGGTGACCGCCCATGACGCCTTCAACTATTTCGGCGAGGCCTTTGGTTTTGAAGTGGTCGGCATCCAGGGCATCTCGACCGAAAGCGAAGCCGGGCTGAACCGCACCACCGAACTGGTGGACATGCTGGTCGAGCGCGGGATTTCTTCGGTCTTCGTGGAAAGCTCCGTCTCTGACCGTTCTGTCCGGGCGCTGGTCGAAGGCGCTGCCGCCCGCGGTCACGAAGTGCGGATCGGTGGCGAACTATATTCCGACGCCATGGGCAAGCCCGGTACCTATGAGGGCACCTATATCGGTATGATCGACCATAACGTGACGACGATTTCCAGGGGGCTCGGCGGCGACGTGCCCGAGCGCGGCATGAACGGCCTGCTGAAATTCGGGAGTTGAGGTGATGGCCATTCTTGATGCTGGGAAAACGATAGACGAACGCGAGGCGGGCAACAGCCCCCTTGCTATTCGCGGGATGACGGTCTTCTACAACCAGAAGCCCGCGATCTTCTCCGTGGACGCAACTTTCTCGGCCGGGAGGATGACGGCGATCGTTGGACCGAATGGCGCGGGCAAATCCACGCTGTTGAAGGCCGCGCTGGGTCTGGTGAAACCGCTGTCGGGCACCGCGCTGGTCTTCGGCGCGCCCCTCGATCTCATGCGCCGCCGGGTGGCCTATGTGCCGCAGCGGGCAAGCGTCGACTGGGATTTCCCGGCACGGGTCTGCGATGTGGTGGAGATGGGCCTCTATTCCGAACTCGGCCTGCTGGGCCGGTTCACAAGCGCGCATCGCCGTCGCGTGATGGACTGTCTGGAACGCGTCGGCATGGAGGACTTCGCCGACCGCCAGATCGGGCAGCTCTCCGGCGGCCAGCAGCAGCGGGTCTTTCTGGCGCGCGCGCTGGCGCAGGACGCCGACCTCTACCTGCTGGACGAGCCCTTCGCCGGGGTCGATGCCGCGACCGAGCGGGCGATCATCGCCGTGCTGAAAGGCCTGCGCGATGCGGGCAAGACGGTGGTCGCCGTGCATCACGACCTGACAACCGTGCCGAAATATTTCGACGACGTGCTGATCCTGAACGTGCGCAAGATCAGCGAAGGACCGGTGGCCGAGGCCTTCACCGAGGAGGCGCTGAACACCGCCTATGGCGGGCGTCTTGCCACGGCGGAGATCGCCCCGGTTCCCGTCACCGCCTGAGATGTTCCTCGCAGCCCTCACTTTCCAGCTTGGCTACAACGCCACGCTGGTCACGCTCGGGGCGATGCTGCTTGGCATCGCGGCAGGGGTGACGGGCACGTTCCTGTTCCTGCGCAAGCGCGCGCTGGTCAGCGATGCGATTGCGCACGCGACCCTGCCGGGTGTCGGCCTTGCCTTCATCGTGATGACGGCGATGGGTCTCGACGGGCGATGGCTGCCGGGCCTGCTGATCGGCTCGGCTGTCTCGGCCTTCGCGGGTCTCATGGCGGTGCAATGGCTGGCGACGCAAACGCGGCTGGCCGAGGACGCGGCCATAGGTGCTGTGCTGTCATCGTTCTTCGCCTTCGGCATCGTGCTTCTGACGGTGATCCAGACCATGTCCAGCGGCGGACAGGCGGGGCTGGAAGGCTTCCTGCTGGGATCGACGGCGGCGATGATCTTCTCTGACGCCGCCCTGATCGCCGTCGGCGGCGCGCTTGTGGTGGTCCTGGTCTTCCTGTTCCGCCGCCCGATGACGCTGCTCAGCTTCGACCCGAACTACGCCACCGCGCGGGGCATGTCCGAAAGCCGGATCGACCTGATGATGATGTGCCTGGTCCTCGGCGTGACCGTGGTCGGGTTGAAGATCGTGGGCCTTATCATGATCGTGGCGCTCCTCATCATCCCGGCGGTGACCGCGCGGCTCTGGACCGAGCGGGCGGATCGCGTGGTGCTGATCGCGGGGGGGCTTGGCGGGGCGGCGGCCTGGATCGGCGCGGCCTTGTCTGCGAGTGCGCCCGACCTGCCGACCGGCCCGCTGATCGTGCTGACGGCCTTCACGCTCTTCGTGGTCTCGATGGCTCTGGCGCCGTCACGCGGGCTGATCTCGACCTATCTGAGGCACCGGCGGTTCCAGAGGGGCGTGCATATCCGGCAGGGGCTCTTGTCGCTCGCGCAGGGCCAGCCGATCTATGAGCCGCTGACGCTGAGGCTTCTCAAGGACGAGGGGCTGGCCCGCCCGGACGGCGTGCCGACAGAGGATGGCAAGGCACGCGCGGCGCGCGCCCATTGGGACGAAAAACGCTGGGAGATTGCGCGGGGTATCCCGGAATTCGAACTGGCCGCCGCCCGATATGACGGGCTGACGCGGCTGGAGGACGTACTGACGCCCGACCAGATCGCGGAGATCGACGGGCGGATACCCGGACCGGGGGTGGCGGTATGAGCGGCGCCGATTTCGTGCCCTTCTCGCTGGTTCCGATGCTGATCGGGGCGCTCGCGGCGGTGGCCTGTGCGCTTCCGGGAAACTTTCTTGTGCTCAGGCGTCAGGCGCTGATCGGGGATGCGATCAGCCATGTGGTCCTGCCGGGTATCGTGGTGGCGTTCCTCGTCACCGGCACGATTGCAGCCGGTCCGATGCTGGTCGGGTCTGCACTGGCGGCGCTTCTGGCGGTGGCGCTGATCGAGGCCATCCGGCGCTTTGCCAGGATCGAGCCGGGTGCGGCGATGGGCGTGACCTTCACGTCCATGTTCGCGGGCGGCGTGCTGCTTCTGGAGCAGAGCGACACCTCGGGCGTCCACCTCGATGTGGAACATGCGTTGTTCGGCAATCTGGAAAGCCTGATCTGGCTCGATGCGACCGGATGGGGATCGCTTCTCGATCCGGTGGCTCTTGGTGGCCTGCCGGAGGAACTGGTCCGGATCGCGGCGGTGACCGTGGCGATGGGCGTACTCCTCTGGCTCTTCTGGAGGCCGCTTGCGCTTTCCACCTTCGACGAAGGCTTCGCGGGCACGCTGGGCCTGCCGGTCCGGGCCATCGGGCTGGGGCTGGTGATCGCGGCGGCCATCGCGGCGGTGACGGCCTTCGACGCGGTCGGCTCAATCATCGTGATCGCCATGTTCCTTTGCCCGCCGGCGGCGGCGCGGCTGATGACCAACCGGCTGGGCATCCAGATCCTCTGGTCGGTGGTGTTCGCCGTGGCCTCCGCCGTGATCGGCTTCGTGCTGGCGGGCTACGGCCCGCTCTGGTTCGGATTCGAAAACGCGGTCAGCGCGGCGGGGATGATCGGCACGGTGTCCGGCGTCATCCTGGCGCTTGCGGCGTTATTCGGGCCGGTCAGGCGGTAGGGGCTCCGCCCCTCGCCCCTTCGGGGCTCACCCCGGAGTATTTTTTGCCAGGAAGAAATGCGCATTTGACTTAATTTGTCGTTCTCCTTGGTCGAAATACTCTGGGGGAGGCGCTCGCAGAGCGACGGGGGCAAAGCCCCCTCTTCAGACCGGCAAAGGCGCGTCTGTCTTCAACTGGTTCAGCACGATCTGGCTCTGCACCCGGGCAACGGCGGCATTGGGCAGAAGCTGATCGTGGATCAGCCGGCTCAGCGCGGGCAGATCCTCGCAGTAGACGCGCAGGAGGTAATCCGCCTCCCCTGTCAGGGTCCAGACGCTGACCACCTGGCGGTTGGCCTCCAGGATGCGGGTGAATGTCGCGACCTTCTCGGGCGCGTGGGTGGCCATCTGGACCGAGACAAAGGCCTGCACGGCAAGCCCGACCCGACGCGCGTCGAGCTCCGCATGATAGCCCCGGATCAGCCCTTCGGCTTCCAGCCGCTGGCGGCGGCGGCCTATCTGGCTGGCGGAAAGGTTGAGCATCTCGCCCAGCTTCTCTGAGGTTGTCTGGGCGTCGCGCTGGAGCGCGGTGAGAAGCGCGATATCCGTAGGGTCGAGGTTTTGCATGAGGGATTTGTGCATTAATCGAGATTTCAGCGCAAGTATTGCGCATCGAATTGGCCTTCAGCCCCTCTTTCGCGCGAAAGCCGCGCGTGGCGCGCGTTATGTTGAAGGCAACAGATAAGGAGACTGACATGGGTCCGTTCCCGCATGATGCGCCGAAAGCCGAAATCTCGTCTGAGAACCCCGCCGGGACCGACGGGTTCGAATTCGTCGAGTTTGCCCATCCCGATCCGCAGGTGCTGCGCGATCTCTTCGCGAAGATGGGTTACCAGCATACCGCAACGCACAAGACCAAGGCCGTCGAGATCTGGCAGCAGGGCGACATCACCTATGTGATCAATGCCGAGCCGGACACCCACGCCTCCGCCTTCATCGACGAACATGGCCCCTGCGCCCCGTCCATGGGCTGGCGGGTGGTCGATGCGGATCACGCGCTGAAACATGCCGTTGAGATGGGTGCGGAGGAATATACCGGGCCGGGCAAGATGATGGATGTGCCGGCCATCCGTGGCATCGGCGGCAGCCTGATCTATTTCATCGACCGGTATTACGAGACCTCGCCCTATAACGAGGAATTCGACTGGGTGGCGAAAGCCCATCCCGAAGGCGTCGGCTTCCATTATCT
Organism: Silicimonas sp.; assembly: GCA_050299835.1. Taxonomy (GTDB): domain Bacteria; phylum Pseudomonadota; class Alphaproteobacteria; order Rhodobacterales; family Rhodobacteraceae; genus JAJDOD01. The sequence continues at coordinate 22,858 of JBNKWP010000003.1, read as the reverse complement.
CGACCACCTCACCCATAACGTTTTCAAGGGCAACATGGACAAGTGGTTCCGCTTCTATGGCGACCTGTTCAACTTCCGTGAAATCCGCTTCTTCGATATCGAGGGCAAGTTCACTGGCCTTTTCAGCAGGGCCCTGACCAGCCCCTGCGGCAAAATCCGCATCCCGATCAATGAAGACCGGGGCGAGACCGGGCAGATCGTCAACTATCTGAAGAAATACAACGGCGAGGGCATTCAGCACATCGCTGTCGGCGCGCGCGATATCTATGCCGCGACCGATGCGATCTCGGAGAACGGCATCCAGTTCATGCCGGGTCCGCCAGACGCCTATTACGAGCTGTCCAAAACTCGGGTCGAAGGCCATGAAGAACCCATCGACCGGATGAAAAAGCACGGCATCCTGATCGACGGCGAAGGCGTCGTGGATGGGGGCGAGACGAAAATTCTGCTGCAGATCTTCTCCAAGACCGTGATCGGTCCGATCTTCTTCGAATTCATCCAGCGCAAGGGCGATGACGGGTTCGGGGAGGGCAATTTCAAGGCGCTCTTTGAATCGATCGAGGCCGAGGAAATAGCGAACGGGGATTATGACGGGGTCGCGGCGGAGTAACCCTCAGCCCTGCGGCACCTGCAGCGACAGCGTCCGGTTGCCCTTGCGGTAATAAAGCTCGCTATCGGTGATCTGGGCGACCGTGCCGCCATCGACGCGGTCGCCGACCTTGACCTTCACATACCGACCCGAGGACAGGCGAACCAGTGCGCGGCGGTCGGACGGGGCGCCATAGACGCCGACCAGGTTGATGCGGTTCAGCCGGATCGCATTCTCGAAGGTCGCCTGTCGTGCAACCGAGGCATTTGTCGGGATAGTCAGGCCGCGCGGCTGTTCGGGGCGGCTCGCCGGCCCCCCATCATCCTGCAAGGCAGCTTCTATGGCGTGCGAAGTGTCGGGCGAACGAATGGTGGCAGATGCTGTGACGCGGGCAGCTTCCTGTTGCACGCGGGCCGCGCGGACAAGTGCTGCGATATCTTCCGGCCGGGTGCGAGGCGCCAGCGACTGAGCGACCGCAAGCTTACTGGGTTCGGACAGCTGGCTCTCTTCCGCAGCAATGCTCTGCGCGGAGGCGGGACGCGCCGGGGGGCGCCGATCTTCCAGTTCGACCCGCGTCAGGCCGCCGAACTGCTGCCGTTCGATGTCGTCGGTGAATTGCTCGGGACGGGCACGCGGCGCGGTGTCCGGAAGCGACCGGGCATGTGCAGTTTGGATCAGCCCGCCGGGTCCGGCCAAGGCATCGGCAAGCGCCTGGTTCACCGCGTCAGCGACCGGATCGCCGGGTGGGGTCAGGGCGACAAGATCGCGCCCGGTGACATTCGGCAATTCATCCGAGGTCAGGCCGCTCACGGCAGGAAGCGCGATGGCATCCGTTGCCGGGTCCGGAAGTTCGAAGGCGGAAACGAAGATGCTGTCGCTGCTCTCGTCTATATCCGGGTCCGGGCCCTGGTACGGCGGCGCGAAATGGATGTTCGCCTCCATCTTCGGCAGCTTGAAGGCGGGCGTCGATTTGTCGAGTTCCGGCAGCGTGGTAGCCGATGGGGCCGCGATCAGCGGCAGGCCTGGCCCCTTGTCGAAGGCCGTTGAGCCGAAAGAGGCGAGAACGATGTCGTCTCCCGCCAGCGGCAGTCCCGGTTCGCTCAACGCGATGTCAAGGATCGGCGCGGCTTCCTCGGCCACGAGCGGTGCGGTTTCCGCCAGAACCTCCGGTTCTGCAATCTCCGGCTCGGGCAGGGCGACTTCAGGCTCTGGCTCCGGCGTGACCTTCGCGATCTCGGGCTCCGACTCAACGGTCTCGGTCCCGGCCAGCGCGATGTCCGTCTCTGGTTCCGCGTCGCTGGTTTCCTTCACGACGGCGCGCGGCAGGGCTCCGGTATCGACCGGCGCTTTCACAGTGCTGCCGCCGGGGCGCATCGGCAGGAAGTTCCAGACCAGAACCGCCACGCCAACGGTCATCAGGAACGCAATCGCGAACACCGCCAGCGTGCTGACTGGCGCTCGGTTGCGGCGCATCCGCACCGAGCCGCCGGGCGGTGTCAGGCTGGCCACATGGCCCGAGACCGAGGCAGCACCGATATCGCTGCGGATGCGCGGCGGCGCGTTCGGGGCGGAGATCGGCAGGCCCGGATCAAGCGGGACCGACGGGGCCTTGACCTGAACCACCGGGGTCGCGTCCTCGACCTCGATCACCGGTCTGGTCGGGCTGGGTTCGGCCTTCGCCGCCGGTTCGGCCCCGATCTTTGCCGACGGCTGCAAAACCACCGGCTCGATGCGCGCGACCGGTTGCGGAGTGAACCGCGCCTTGGCGGAGGCCGCCGCAGAGGCGGCAGCAACGCTTGCATCCGGCGGCCGCGACGGCACGCGGGCGGTCGCAAATTGCGGGGCAGGCGGCTCGGATTCTTCGGCCACAAGGTCGGGGCCGTCGAACTTCGGAGCACGCGGGAAATCGTCGTCGCTGAACAGCGTGGAATAGCCGGCGATCTTCAGGTGGCGCACTTCCGCGAAGGCAGCGGCTTCGTCCAGCGTGTCGCGTGCGATTGCCGCGACCCAGACACTGTCGTCGTCGCCCGCTTCCCAGTCGATCGACAACTCGTCAAGCGAATAGGGTGTCCGTCCCTCCATCGCCGCTTCGATCTGCCGCGTCGGATCGGTGCTGGCATCAAGCTGGACCCGGGTGAACAGGATCTGATCGCGCGGCAGGAAAAGCGTGACCGCCTCGCCGTTTTCGATCGGTTCGATCAGCCGCGCAAGCCGGGATTCGATGTCGGGGCTGTCGATGTTTTCGCGGCCATGTTCGACCCAAGCCTCACCGTTCCGGCGCATCAGCCGAACGGCGCTCATGTCGAGATCGAGACCCCATCGCATTTCCATGACCGCTTGGATATCACGGCTCGAATCAGCCGTCACGGGGAACCACGATTTATTTCACGTCAAATCGGCATATATGGATAATCTCTTGGCGAAGCTTGGAAAAGGATAGAACCCATGCGACTGCTTGCTCTTCTTTCGGTTGTGTTTTTACCGCTCTCGGCGGTGGCGCAGGACGCCCCGCGCCAGATCGTCGTGACGGCGACCGGGTCGGCGCAGGCCGCCCCCGACATGGCCACCGTTTCGCTAGGCGTTACGCGGGAGGCGCGCTCGGCGTCGGAGGCCATGCAGGCGGTCGGCGAAGCCACAGAGGCCGTTCTGAACGACATCGGGGCTGCCGGGATCGAAGCCCGCGACGTGCAGACCTCGGCGCTGAACCTCTACCCGGTCTGGGATCAGGGCAACGCCCGTCCGCGCCAGGTGCGCGGGTACTCCGCCTCCACCATGCTCAGTGTCCGGGTCCGCGACCTTGACGCGCTGGGCCCGCTCCTTGGCAGCGTCGTCGCCACCGGCTCGAACGAGATGAACGGGATCAGCTTCGGTCTTTCCGAGCCCGACGAGGTGGAAGACATCGCCCGTGCCGACGCGGTGGCCGAGGCGCGCGCGCAAGCCGAGGTTCTGGCCCAGGCGGCAGGCGTCACGCTGGGTCCGGTGCAAACGATCACCGAAGGCGGCGGTGGCGGCGGGCCCGCTCCGATGATGCGCGGGGCGATGATGGAGGCCGCCGCAGTGCCGGTTGCCGCCGGGGAGTTGGATGTTCGGGTCACTGTGACGGTGGTTTTCGCCATCGCCGAGTAATGCCGGGCAAGTCGCAAACAGTGGCGCATCTCGATACCCCGCGATGCGCTACTGTGCAGATTTGCGTGATCATATGAATTTGACTTGAGAAATTTCAATTTCCGCACCAAATAGGCGGCAACTCCATGAGGAATTCATATGTCGATCAGCGCCTGGGATGAAATCCGAACCGCCTATCATGTCGCCCGCGCGGGTACCGTCAGCGGCGCGGCCGATGCGCTGGGTGTGCATCACGCCACCGTTATCCGCCATATTGATGCGCTGGAGGACCGGCTGGGCGTCAAACTGTTCCAGCGCCATCCACGCGGCTACAGCTCGACCGAGGCCGGGCAGGACCTGTTGCAGGTGGCGCAGGCGACGGACGATCAGTTCGCGCAGCTCGTCAGCCGAATTCGCGGGCGCGGGGACGAAGTGTCGGGCGAACTGGTGGTGACCTCGCTGGCCTTCACCTCGCCGCGCATGACGCCGACGTTGGCCCGCTTCCAGGAGAAATTTCCCAAGGTGATTGTGCGTTTCCTGACCGGGGAAGAAGTGCTGCGGCTGGAATACGGCGAGGCGCATGTGGCGCTCAGGGCCGGGACAAAGCCGGACAACCCCGACAACGTGGTGCAGCCCTTCGTGCCGCTCGGCATCTCGTTTTACGCCTCCGAGGATTATATTGCGCGTAGGGGGCAGCCCGCTTCCGTGGATGATCTGGCCGGGCACAAATTCGTCTCTCACGACGCCTTCAATTCCAAGGCCCCGCACCAGCGCTGGCTGGTCGCGCGGGTCCCGGCGGAGGACATCGTTTTCCGCGGCACCGATAGCCGTATCCTGCGCGACGCCATCCTCGCCGGGGTCGGCATCGGCCCGATGGCCTGCTGGGAGGCGGAGCGGCACCCAAGCCTTGTACGCATCTTCGAGCCACGGGAGGAATGGGCGGCGCCGCTCTGGCTGGTGACCCATGTTGACTTGCACCGCACGACCAAGGTGCAGGCGTTCCTCACTTTCCTGAAGGAAGAAGCCAAAAGCTGGTAAGGGTCACTCCGGGTCCGGCTGGTCCTCAAACTCGTGGGCCAGGTAACTTTCGAACGCATCCAGATCGACCGGCTCGAACTGGCCGAAGCCCTGCATCCAGATGCTCGCCGCCTTCATCGCGCCGGGTTCCAGCTTGCACCAGATCACCCGCCCACGCCGTTCCTGGCTGATCAGCCCCGCACGGCTGAGCACGCCCAGATGTTTGGAGATTGCCGCCAGCGACATCTCGAACGGCTCGGCCACGTCGGTCACGGCCATGTCATCCTCCAGCAGCATCGTCAGGATCTGCCGCCGCGTCGGATCGGCCAGAGCCGAGAAGACGGTATCGAGAGGGATTTCAGGTTTCACGACAAATCGGGTAAGCGACAGGGCCGTCCACCGTCAAGTCGCCTTGATGTTCGCGGTATCGTGCTAGGTGGATGTGAAGGGTAGGGGATGCCCTGATTTCACGGGAGGGATGCTGTGAAGAAAGACGAATCGCTGAATGTTCTGGGAGACCCCCTGCAACCCTGTTCCATCGACCCGGTGACCGGCTATTTCCGCGACGGAGCCTGCAATACCTGCGCCGAGGATGCGGGCAATCACACGGTCTGCGCTATCATGACGGACGAGTTCCTGGCGCTCTCCAAATATCTCGGCAACGATCTTTCCACGCCGCGCCCGGAATTCCTGTTTCCCGGACTGAGGGCCGGGGATTGCTGGTGCCTTTGCGCAGGTCGCTTCCTTCAGGCGGTGGAGGAGGGGGCGGCCCCGCGTATCCGTCTGGCCTCGACCCATCGGCGGGCCTTGAAGGTGGTGCCGTTGAATCTGTTGAAGAAACACGCCGTCGAAAGCGAGGAAGGCTAGGGGTCTTCGACCAATTCGTCGATGAAAACGCTCAGAAGCTGGGCGCGGCCCGACACGCCCGCCTTGCGGTAAATGGCGTTGGACTGAGCCTTGATCGTGCCCTCGCTGACACCGCGCAGCTTCGCGATGTCCTGGCTGGAAAAGCCCTTGATCGAAAACAGCGCAACGTCGCGTTCTGCGGGTGTCAGTTCCCAGCCGTCGAAACGGTCATCCAGCACGTCGCGAAAGGCTGAGCGGGCCTGCCGCAGGGCGGCTTCCGCCTTGGCGGATCGCCTGTGCGCGGCACGCAGGGCAAGGACACCCATGACCACACCCGAGACAAGGCCAAGCGCCGCCCCGACCTCGATCAGTTCGTACAGGTTCCAGTCGATGGGGCCGTATCCAAGAAAGGACATGACGCGCTCGCCGACAAAAAAGGCGGCACTGACGATCTGGAGGATCAGGATTGCCGCGAGGGCACCGCGGTTCACCTGATGTCCCCGGTTTCGTCAGTCGTCGTCGCTGCCCGAGCCACTATCCGATGATCCGGACCCGCTGTTATCGTGGTCGTCGTCATCTTCCTCCTCGTCTTCTTCTTCGTCGTCCTCATCGGCGTCGTCGTCGGCATCGTCGTCGTAATCATCATCATAATCATCGTCGTCATCATCGTCGGACCCGCCGCCGCCGAACACCGATTGCCCGCCGCCGCCGCCACTGCCGATTGTCGTGACCCGGATATAGTCACGCAGGACCGCTCCATTTCTTGGATTTACGATGATCTCCCGCCGATATCCGGGCTTTCTTCCCAGAAACCGCATCCGGCCCAGGAAGGTGCGCGAAACTTGGACCGACGCATACCCGTCCTCGCGAAGCTCGCGGACGTAATAGTCGCGCACCGTCAGCCCCTGCGCCGCCGCGTCGGTCGGGGCCGCAAGAACAAGCAACAATAGGATCAGGAACCGTTTGATCATAACCAACACCTTTGGCGGGCCTGCAAGAGGATGCAAGGCCCGCCTGAAGTCGTCCGTTTCATGCGGACAGGCCGCCAAACTCAGTCATCGTCGCCGTCGTCGTCATCCGAGCCGTCATCGTCATCATCGTCATGATCATCGTCGTCGTCATGATCCGACCCGTGGTCGTCATCATCGTCATCGTCATCGTCATCTTCGTGGTCGTCGTCGTGATCGTCCTCATCGTCGTTATCATCGTCATCCAGGAAATCATCGTCGTCATGATCGTACTCAACGCCGGTACGAGCGATCTCCCGGCTATCGGCCCGATCGTTTTCCTGCTTCAGAATCTTGCCCGTCGCCCGGTCATAGATCACCTCGACCTTGCGGCCATCCGGCATGATCGCCTCGACCTTGGTCTGCGTCGGGCCCTGGTCGATCTCGATGAACTGAAAGCCCATGTCCTTGTAGCGTTGAATAATGGTGTCCTCGAACGCGCCTGCATTCGCGGCGGCGGACCAGAGGGTGAATGCGGCTGCAACGGTAAGTGTGGGTTTGATATACATGGGCAAGTGCTCCTTTTCGTGCATGGGTTCGCACAGATGGTGAATGCCCCCAACGCAGCCGCATAGCAGCTCTGGGTCCATTCACCTGAAGTTGAAAGCCACCGCAATAATCCAGAGGATTAGGCGCATAAACTGAGGTTTAGGCACGAAAAAACCCGGCGCAATGGCCGGGTTTTTCAACGTTTTAAGGGGTTGGCTCAGTGCAGCTTGGCCTGAACCGTCTCAATCGCATCGTCGATCAGAGAACCGGCCTTGGCCGCGCTCATCTCTTTCGAGATCACTTCCGAGGCGGCGGCGATGGCGATGCGGGCGGCTTCGTCGCGCACCTGCTTGACGGCTTTGGATTCGGCCATGCCGATCTGATCCTGCGCGGCCTGAACCCGACGCTCGATGGAATTCGCCAGATCGACCTTGGCCTGCTCGGCCGCCTCCCCGGCGCTCTGCTTGGCGTGGGCGATGATGCGGTCGGCCTGTTCCTGAACCTCGGCCTGCTTGCGCTCATAGCTTGCAAGCACGGCCTGGGCTTCGTCACGCAGTGCCCGGGCCTCTTCCAGTTCCGCCCGGATGCTGTCGGCGCGCTTGTCCAGAAGCCCGGCCAGCAGCGACGGCACCTTGTAGTAGAACAACACGCCAACAAACAGCAGGAACGCCACGGCGACGATGAAGTCGGTGTTCGACAGGCTGTAGAACGCGCCCGAGAACGGGTTCTTGTTGGCGGCAGCGGCCGGACCGGCGGCGGTGAGAGCGGGGAGAGTGAGATAAAGCTTCTTCATGTCCTTACCCTTTCACCCGTCCGGCGACAGCAGCATCCACGGCAGCGGAATCGATATCCACGCCAAGCGCTGCGACGACTTCGCGGGCCGTGTCCCTGGCCACCTCTTGCACGGCAGCGGCAGCCCCTTCGCGGATCTCCGCGATCCGGGCTTCGCTTTCCGCTGTGCGGGCTGCGATCTCCGCGTCGGCCTTGGCCATCGCGGCATTCACCTCGGCCTGCATCTCTGCCTTGGCCTGCGCCGCGATCTTGCCGGCCTCAGTGCGGGCATCGGCCAGCGCCTTTTCATAGGCGGCTTCAGCCTCGGCGGCCTTGGCTTTCAGGTCTTCGGCGGCGGCGATGTCATTGGTGATCGTCCCCTGCCGTTCGGCCAGAACACTGGCGATGCGCGGCAGCGCCACTTTCGACAGCACCAGGTAGATCACGACCAGAGTGACCAGAAGCCAGAAAATCTGGTTCGGGAAACTCGCGAAATCGAGCTGCGGCATACCCGCACTTTCGGCACCGTGGGCCACGGCATCGGCGTGGGTATCCACCCCGACTGCATCGGCAAGCCCGTCGCCGTGAGTTGTCTCTGTCGCCATGGCGACCTCCTTCAACCTTTAGGTTAACCCGGGCGGCGTGGCGCCACCCGGTACGTAAGGATCGTCGGAGTTGCTTCAGACGGCGAACATCAGCAGAAGTGCCACGAGGAACGAGAAGATCCCCAGCGCTTCCGAGAAGGCGATACCGATGAACATCGTGGCGGTCTGGCCGCCAGCAGCGGACGGGTTGCGAAGCGCACCCGACAGGAAGTTGCCAACCACGTGGCCCACACCGACAGCAGCACCGCCCATGCCCGTACAGGCCAGACCAGCACCGATGTAAGCTCCCATTTGTACGACGTCACCTTCCATTTGAATTCTCCTTACGATGGAATTTGAGTTGTTTCGTAGGCCGGGCTTCAGCCCGGCAAACCTTAGTGATGCGGATGCAGCGCGTCTTTCAGATACACGCATGTGAGGATCGCGAAGACATAGGCCTGGATGAAGGCCACGAGGACTTCGAGCGCGTATATCGCGGTGATCGCGATGATCGACAGCGGCGCGATCGCGGCAAGTGCGGCGAAGGCCGCGAAGACCTTGATCACTGCGTGACCGGCCATCATGTTGCCCGCGAGACGAATGGAGTGGCTGACCGGGCGCACGAAATAGCTGATGATCTCGATGATCGCCAGGATCGGGCGCAGCACCAGCGGTGCCGAGGAAATCCAGAACAGGCTCAGGAAACCGGCACCGTTCTTGACGAAACCCAGGATCGTGACCGCGAAGAACACCGCCAGCGCCATGACCGCGGTGACCGCGATATGGCTCGTCGTGGTGAAGGCCAGCGGCAGCAGGCCCAGGAAGTTCGAAAAGACGATGAAGATGAAAAGCGTCATGATGTAGGGGAAGTATCTCACCCCGTCCTTGCCCGCGACGTCCTCGACCATCTTGTAGACGAAGCCATAGGCCAGTTCCGCGATCGACTGGATGCGCGTCGGGACCTGCGCCCGTCCGCGCGTGCCCAACACCAGCAGGGCCACGACGCACAGCACGGTAACCGCCATCCAGAAGGTCACGTTGGTGATGGTGAACATGCCGACCGGTCCGTCTCCGAACAGCGGCTTGACGATGAACTGATCCATCGGGTGGAAAACCAGCCCGCCTTCCGCTCCGTGCGCTTCTTCTGCCACGTGTCAGTCCCTTTCTTCTTCGCCGGACGCGTCCGGCGTAAATTCCTTGGCGGTGCGCATCATCGTTCTGACGCCGGCCGCAAACCCGAAGAGCGTGAAGACGATCATCAGCAGCGGTTGCGTACCGAAAACCATGTCCAGCCCGTATCCCATGCCGAAGCCGATCCCCAGCCCCGCAACCAGTTCGATCACCATCCGCCAGCCCATATGGACCTGGGAATGATGGTCGTCCTGATGTCGCTTAGGCGCCTCTTTCTCGCGCTTTTCGGCCAGTTTGGCCTCCAGCGCCTCCAACCGGGCCCTCCGCTCAGCGTCGGTTTCGGCCATGGCACCCGCTCCCATGAGAACTCGCGGCATGTCTAGCAGGGGGCGGGAAAGAGTCAATTCCGCGCGACGGTGATAAAACAAAGCGATTTCAATGCGATGCAACATGCCGCAGACGGCATGAGGGCGCAATTGGGCGAATTCCGATATTCAACCTTTCAGTTGAGAAACGGATCTCACCCCTGCCAGTCGATCCAGCGCCCGTGAAAATCGGCCCGTCCCAGCATCTCGCGCTCTCCGTTCGGGTACTGCGTGAGCGTCAACGCCGCGCCCCTGCCGCCATCGGCCTCCATGGCGAACCGGGCAAGCGGTGACCGCGTCGCCCGCATGGCGGCTTCGGCCCGATCCTTCGTGGCTTGCGGGAAATACTGCCAGGCCACGGTATGATAGACCACGCGCAACCGGTCAGGGGCAGGTTCCGCCAGAGCCCGCTCGATCCAATCAGCCGCATCGCCCGCCGAAATCTCCGCTGGAATCTCTCGCGCAACTCCGATGGCGGCATCGGTCATGGCCATGCGGTCCGGCTGATCCGGCCAGAGATAGGCGAGCAGGCGGAGACGTCCGGCCTCCGGTACCGGGTCAATCGGCGAAAGATCGACGCCACGGCGCGCGATGATCGGCAGTAGCTCTTGCGCAGGCGACGGGCCAGTCCAGTCGGGGGCGAGCCGGACTGCGGCGCCCTCAGGGCCGAATACCGTTTCACCCGTCGCGACGCGGAAATGATCAACCCGCAGGTTCAACCCGGCGCTGCACCCCAGTTCCAGCAACTCCACCGGCAGGTTATGCCGCCCGGCCAGCACCGAAAGCGCCCCGGCCAGCGCGGCGCTCCGCCGGACCTCGTTGGTCTGCGGAGGACTGTCGAGCCAGCGCATGATCCTGTCTTCGTGATTGGTAAGAGCCGCTTCGACCGCCTGCCAAAGCGCGCCGTCATCGACATCGCAGGGCGGATAGACCTCCTTCAGCGCCAGACCCTCGATCCTCAACGCGTGAAGTGCTCCGGCAAGCCGCAGTGGCACGCTATCGCCGCTTGGTGTCGTATCGCCGGGCCACGACAGCACCCGGTCGGCCACCGGACTTCCCGCGCCAAGGCGTTCTCCGATGAGCGGCATCAGGCGACCCATGAAAGGCGAGCCAAGGTTCTCGCAAGCCTGGCCCTGCGCCGCGAAAGCTTCCCGGACGCTCACGAAAACCTGTCGAGGAGTTTCTGCAACGGCGAGCGGGTGTCCCCGGACTCTGGCTCCGCTTTCGGCTCCGGTGGCGCCTTCGCCTTGCCTTTCTTCCCTGTCGAAGACCTTGGCGGGTTCAGCCTGAGCGCGACCGCGTTCTGAAACCGCCCGGTATCGCCTTGCGCAAGGAAAGGCGCACCGTCCGACACCCCGCGCAGCATGTCGTCCAGCCAGTCCCGATCGGCCTTGGGAAAATCCTTCAGCACGTAATGCGGCACCGCGTCCTTGTGGCCCGGATGCCCGACGCCCATGCGAACCCGCTGATATCCGTCTCCGATATGGCCGTGCAGGGACCGCAATCCGTTGTGCCCCGCATGACCGCCCCCCTGCTTCACCTTGAGCTTGCCGGGCGCAAGATCAATCTCGTCATGGAACACCGTCACATCCGAAAGATCGAGCTTGTAGAACCGCACCGCCTCGCCCACCGACTGGCCGGACTTGTTCATGAAAGTCTCGGGCTTCAGCAGTATGACCTTCTCGCCACCGATCTGCCCTTCGCTGACGACGCCCTGGAACTTGCCGCGCCACGGCCCGAACCCGTGATCCCCGGCGATCCGGTCCACAGCCATGAAGCCGATATTGTGCCGGTTCGCGGCATATTTCGTGCCCGGATTGCCGAGGCCGACGAAGAGTTTCATGCCCCCTCCGTGTGTTGGGTGTCAGCGCCCGACGCTGGCAAAGCTCCGCCGCGCATCCGGTCCGGTGCCAAGCCAGCTGCTGGTCACCGAAGCGATGTGATCGACGATGCGAACCCTTTGCGGTTGCCCGTTGATCGCCGCGGTGAATGCGGCCGAGCCGACATAGGCTTCCAGATCCGCCTCGGTCGCTTCGGGCGGTGTCAGCGCCTCACCCGTCTTGGCGTCGAAGACCTGCACGATGTAGCCGATATTGTGAACCGCCGCCGGTGCCTGCGCGACCGCGGCGGGTGTGACCGCGTGGAAATGATCCAGCGTGGCGTGGATATCGACAGCGCGGGAGCCGTTCAGCGAGGATGCGCCCTTGCGCAGGCCGTCGCGCAGGATCGCCCCGACCTGTTCCCGCCGGTCGCCAAGCGGTTCGCCATGCCAGACGATATCCGCATTGGGCGCGAAAGAATTCGCCTCGCTGACGGTAAGTTCGGCGGGGATCTCGATCCTGACCCGGTTCAGTTTCCAGGTCTTGGTGGCTTCGGCGCTCAGCTGGTTCTCGTATTCGACGTGCCAATCGCCGGTACACCCCGCTAGGAACGCGCTCGCGCCAGCGAAGATAATAGCTCTTCGGTTCATCTGGTTGCCTCTGCTCTTTGCACCATTCGCTTTGAGGCCCCTTGGCGAGGCCTTTTGCGCGATAATTTCAGATCGCGCTGCAAAAAGCTACAAACTGTTCATTTTGGGACGCAGAGCTTTCCAATAGCGGCGTTAATGCGACATTAGAAGGCGGTTTTATGCTGTTCCGGGCCGCTGGTCGCTGGCACGAAGGCGGGGAAGGAGAATGCGGACGAGGTGATCCGCGGCGATGCAATGCAGGCAGATTTCGTGATTGTCGGGGCCGGTTCGGCCGGGTGCGCGCTGGCCTATCGGCTGGCCGAGGCCGGGCATTCCGTCATTGTCATCGAATACGGCGGCAGCGACTGGGGGCCGTTCATCCGGATGCCGGGGGCGCTCTCCTACCCGATGAACATGCCCCGTTACGACTGGGGATACACGACAGAGCCGGAGCCGCACATGGACGGTCGACGGATGGCCGCTCCGCGCGGCAAGGTCATCGGCGGATCGTCCTCGATCAACGGCATGGTCTATGTGCGCGGGCACGCCCGCGATTTTGACACCTGGGCGCAGAAAGGCGCGACCGGCTGGAGCTATGCCGATGTGCTCCCCTATTTCAAACGCATGGAACACTGGCACGGGCCGGAGCCATCGCCCTGGCGTGGCGATAGCGGACCGCTGCATGTCAGCCGGGGGACGCGGGCGAACCCGCTTTACCACGCTTTCGTCGAGGCCGGGCGGCAGGCCGGGTATCAGGTCACGCAGGATTACAACGGCGCGCAGCAGGAAGGCTTCGGCGCGATGGAACAGACCGTCCATCGCGGGCGGCGCTGGTCGGCGGCGGATGCCTATCTGAAACCCGCGCTCAGGCGGTTCAATGTCCGGCTGGTCCACGGGCTGGCCCGCCGCGTGCTCTTTGAAGAGGGACGCGCAACAGGGGTGGAACTCGACGGCGGCCCGGTCGGCGAAGTCAGGGCGCGGCGCGAAGTGATCCTTTCGGCTTCCGCCTTCAACTCGCCGAAGCTGCTGATGCTCTCGGGGATCGGTCCGGCAGCGCATCTGGCCGAACTGGGCATCCCGGTCCTCGCCGACCGTCCCGGCGTCGGCTCCAACCTTCAGGACCACCTGGAAGTCTATTTCCAGATGAGGTCCGCGCAGCCGATCACGCTTTTCAAATACTGGAACCTGGCCGGCAAGGCCTGGGTCGGCGCCCGCTGGATGCTGACCCGCACCGGGCCGGGGGCGTCGAACAATTTCGAAAGCGCGGGTTTCATCCGTTCGCGCGCCGGGGTCGAATATCCCGACATCCAGTTCCACTTCCTGCCCATCGCCGTGCGCTATGATGGCAAGATGATCGCCGAAGGCCACGGCTTTCAGGCCCATGTCGGCCCGATGCGCTCGTCCTCGCGGGGGGCGGTGCGCCTGAAGGGCAGGGATGCCCGGCAGGCCCCCGAGATCCGGTTCAACTACATGTCCACGCCCGAGGACTGGACTGATTTCCGGCAGTCGATCCGGCTAACGCGGGAGATCTTCGGGCAGGAGGCGTTCCGCGCCTTCTCCGCCGGGGAGATGTTTCCGGGCGCGGAGGTGACCAGCGACGATGAGATCGACGCCTTCATCCGCGAACATGCCGAAAGCGCCTATCACCCCTGCGGGACCTGCCGCATGGGCGGGGCCGACGATCCCGGCGCGGTGGTGGACCCGCAGGCGCGGGTGATCGGGGTGCGCGGTCTGCGCGTGGCCGACAGTTCGGTTTTTCCGCAGATCACCAACGGCAATCTCAATGCGCCGTCAATCATGGTGGGGGAGAAGGTGGCAGCACATATCCTGGGCCAGACCCTGCCGCGCGAGGAGGTTACGCCCTGGGTTCATCCCGACTGGGAAACGCAACAGCGATAGGGGCGCTGCCCCTGGGCCCTCTCGGGCTTTACCTCGGGATGTTTTCGGACCGACGAAAGCCGGAGCGTCTCAGGCGGCCTTGTCCAGCCCGAACGTGTCGTGCAGCGCCTGAACCGCCAGTTCCATGTACTTGCGGTCGATCAGAACCGAAATCTTGATCTCCGAGGTGGTGATGACCTTGATGTTGATCCCATCGTCGCGCAGCGCCTTGAACATCTGGGCGGCGACGCCCGCGTGGCTGCGCATCCCGATGCCGACGACCGACACCTTGGCGACATCTTCATCCGTGACCAGCTCGGCATAATTGACCTCGCCCGTCTCCTTCACCGCCTCCATCGCCGACTTCGCGCGGGCGACCTGGTTGACCGGCAGCGAGAAGGTCATGTCGGTTCGACCGTCCTCGGAGATGTTCTGGACGATCATGTCCACGTTGACACCTGCATCCGACAAAGGCCCGAAGATCGCGGCAGCAATGCCGGGGCGGTCGGCGACCGAAAGAAGCGTCATCTTTGCCTCGTCGCGGCTATAGGCGACCCCGGCGACCACGTTCGATTCCATGATTTCCTCCTCGGGGCAGACAAGCGTGCCCGCGTCCTCTCCGTTATCCTCGAAACTCGACAGAACGCGCAGGCGCACATTATAGCGCATCGCCAGTTCAACCGATCGGGTTTGCAGCACTTTCGCGCCCAGCGAGGCAAGCTCCAGCATTTCCTCGAAGGCGATCCTGTCGAGCTTGCGGGCTTTCGACGTGATCCGCGGGTCAGTGGTGTAGACCCCGTCCACATCCGTATAGATATCGCAACGCTCGGCCCCGAAGGCTGCGGCGAATGCAACGGCGGTCGTGTCCGACCCGCCGCGCCCCAGCGTGGTCACGCGGCCTTCGGGCGAAATGCCCTGAAATCCGGCGACGACGGCGACGCGCATGCCCTCGCCAAACTTCTGGTTGATGTTCTCGGTCCCGATCTCCTCGATCCGGGCCGACGCATGGGCCGATGTCGTCTTCAGCGGCACCTGCCAGCCCTGCCAGGACCGTGCGGGCACATCCATTTCCTGAAGCGTCAGGGCCATCAATCCGGCGGTCACCTGTTCGCCGGAGGAGACCACCGCGTCATATTCGCGGGCGTCGTAGAGTTTCGAGGTCTCCTCGACCCAGCCCACCAGCTCGTTGGTCTTGCCTGCCATGGCTGAGACGATGACGATCACGTCATAGCCGTTCGCCACCTCGCGGCCGACGCGCTTGGCGGCGCGGCGGATGCGGTCGAGCGTGGCGACGGAGGTGCCGCCGAATTTCATCACCAGAATGGGCATGGATCTGTGCCTTGATCTTCGCGCCGCCTGTTACGGGATCGGGGCATCCGGGGCAATGGCTAAAGGCAACGGGCGCTATCCGCAGTTCAGATACGCCTTTCCCAACATGCGGCCCACCGCCGGGGTCAGATCCGGCCCGCCAGCACCCGGTCCACCCAGACAGGCACCGTCTCCGTCGCCGGGCCAAGGATCACCTCGTCGAACTGCCCCGCGACTTGGGACGGCTCAAGGTTGATCTCCATCGTCCGTGCACCTGCGCCCGCCGCCTCGGCCACGAAACCGGCGGCCGGGTAGACGGTGCCGGAGGTGCCGATGGCGACAAACAGATCGGCGCTGTGCAGATGCTCCGCGATCTCCGGCAGGTAAAGCGGCACTTCCCCAAACCAGACCACGTCCGGGCGCGTCGTGGTCGCCGCACAATTCGGGCAGGCGTCATCCAGCGACATCACAAGTGGTGCGGTCCAGCGCGTGTCGCAAGTTGAGCACCGGGCCTGACCGTGCGCGCCATGCATGTGGATCGCCTTCGACCCGGCCGCCTCGTGCAGGGAATCGACGTTCTGGGTGATCAGCGCCACCTCATGAGAATATTCGGCCTGAAGCCGCGCCAGCGCGAAATGCGCCGCGTTGGGTTTGGCCCGCTGTGCGTTCTCCCGCCGCATGTTGTAGAAGTCGATCACTTTGGCCGGATCGCGGGCGAACCCTTCGGGCGTCGCAACCTCCTGCAGATCGTATTTGGTCCAGACCCCGCCCTTGTCGCGAAACGTGCCCAGCCCGCTTTCGGCGGACACGCCCGCGCCGGTCAGAATGACGATCTTCATGGGCCTTTCCTTCGACTGGGCTTCCGGGCCAGTCTGGACGGGATCGGAAGGGAGAACCAGCACATGCGGGTCTTATGCGTCTGCCTCGGCAATATCTGCCGCTCGCCCACCGCTGAAGCGGTCCTGCGGCACCTCGGCGGCGACCGTCTGGAGGTGGACAGCGCCGGCACCGGCGACTGGCATCTGGGCCACCCGCCGCATCCGCCCGCCATCGCTGCGGGCCGAAAGCGCGGCTATGACCTGTCGCCGCTCCGGGCGCGGCAATTCGAAGTGGAGGACTTCCGACGCTTCGACCTGATTCTTGCCATGGACAAGCAGAACCTCGTGGATATTGAGCGTCTTAGGCCAAATGGATCGGAAACCCCCGTCCGCCTCTTTCTCAGCTATGCGCCCGAAAGCGACGTGGATGAGGTGCCCGACCCCTACTTCACCGGCGATTTCGACGAGGCGCTTGGCCTCATCGAGGCCGCTGCCCGCGGACTTCTGCACAACCTTTAGGCATCTGGCCGCGAGTCCCGGCTTTTCCGTTTTACGCCCTCCCTCACACATGATCTATTCGGGGCCGGGCGGAGGAACCGTCCGGGCGGAGCGTGGATGGCGGAACAGGCAGACAGTGAAAGCCGCAAACTCCTGCGGCGGCTCAGGGACACCCTGGCCGAGGATACCGCCGGGCAGGCGCGGCTCGACCATATCGTCGAGATCATCGCCTCGTCGATGCGGACCGAGGTCTGTTCGATCTATCTCTTCCGCGACTCCGAAACGCTGGAACTCTGCGCCACCGAAGGGCTGAAACACGAAGCCGTCCACCAGACCCGGATGAAGCTGGGCGAGGGGCTTGTGGGCCGCGCCGCCCGCGACGGCACGGTGGTGAACGAAGCGGACGCGCCCGGAGCGAAAGGCTTCCGCTTCATGCCGGAAACCGGGGAGGAGGTCTTTTCCTCCTTCTGTGGCGTTCCCATCGCGCGTCTCGGTGACAAGCTGGGCGTGTTGGTGGTCCAGTCGCGGGAAGCGCGCGCCTTTTCCGAAGACGAGGTCTATGCGCTGGAAGTCGTCGCCATGGTTCTGGCGGAGATGACCGAGCTTGGCGCTTTCGTGGGCGAGGGCGAGGCACTTCGCGCCCGCCACACCAACCCGATCATGTTCCGTGGCACGGTCGGGCAGGAGGGCGTGGCCGAGGGCAAAGTCTGGCTGCACGAACCGCGCGTGGTCATCACCAACCCCGTCGCCGACGATCCCGAAGCAGAAAGCGAACGTCTGCGCGAAGCCATCGACACCCTGCGCGTCTCCGTCGATGACATGCTCAGTTCCGTCGGCCACGACCCGGTCGACAAGGACCAGCGCGAGGTTCTGGAAGCCTATCGCATGTTCGCCAATTCCCGGTCCTGGCTGAAACGGATGGAAGAAGACATCGCGGCGGGGCTTTCCGCCGAGGCGGCCGTGGAAAAGGAACAATCCTCCGCCCGTGCCCGGCTGGGCAGTTCCGGCGATCCCTATATGCGCGAGCGGCTCCAGGATCTCGACGACCTGTCGAACCGGCTTCTGCGCATCCTGACCGGACAGGGCAGGGATACCGGCGCGGGCATGCCGGAAAACGCCATCCTGGTGGCTCGAAATATCGGACCCGCCGAATTGCTCGATTACGGGCGCGGCGAACTGAAGGGCATCGTGCTGCAACAAGGCTCGGTCGGCAGCCACGCCGCTGTCGTGGCCCGCGCCTGGGCCATTCCGCTGATCGTCAACGCGGGCTCGGGCATCACGGCGGAGGCGCTGAACGGCGACCACATCATGGTCGACGGAGATCTTGGCGTGGTGCATCTGCGCCCCGATGACACGGTGGTTGCGGCGTTCCGCGACAAGATCGCGATGCAGGCCAAGGCGCAGGAACGCTATGCCGGCATTCGCCAACTGCCGGCGGAGTCGACCGATGGTTGCCGGATCGCGATGCAGATGAACGCCGGGCTGATCGCGGAGTTGCCCTCGCTGGTCAATTCCGGTGCGGAAGGGGTGGGGCTCTTCCGCACCGAGCTTCAGTTCCTCGCCCGCAACACCGTGCCGCGCCGGGCCGAACTGGCCGCGATCTATTCCCGCGTGCTCGATGCAGCCGACGGCAGGCGCGTGGTGTTCCGAACCCTCGATATCGGCTCGGACAAGGTGCTTCCTTACATGAAGCGCGAAGATGAGCCGAACCCGGCGCTGGGCTGGCGCGCGATCCGCGTGGGCCTCGACAAGGTCGGCGTGATGCGGATGCAGCTTCAGGCGCTCCTGCGCGCTGCCAACGGGCGGCCGCTGACGGTGATGTTCCCCTTCGTCGCCCAATTCGACGAGTTCCGTCAGGCGCGTCAGCACCTACTGGACGAGATCGAACGCGAGCGGAAGCTGGGTCACACCCTGCCCGAGAAGGTCGAAATCGGCGCGATGCTGGAGACCCCCTCGCTTGCCTTCGCGCCGCGTCAGTTCTTCGAGATGGCCGATTTTATCTCCATCGGCGGCAACGACCTCAAGCAGTTCTTCTTCGCTGCCGACCGCGAAAACGAACGCGTCCGGCGGCGCTATGACACGCTGAACGTCAGCTACCTGTCCTTGATCGAGATGATCGTGCGGCGCTGCGACGAGACGCTGACACCGGTGAGTTTCTGCGGCGAGGATGCCGGGCGACCGATCGAGGCACTGTGCTTCGCGGCGATGGGGCTGCGCGCGATGTCGATGCGCCCGGCCTCCATAGGGCCAGTCAAGCATCTGATCCGGCGGGTGAACCTGTCGGAAGTGCGGGCGGTGATCGACGCCTCGCGGGAAAGCGGGGTGCAGTCGGTCAGAGGTGATGTGATGGACTGGCTGCGCGAACAGGGGCAATAGGCCCCTCTGCCGACAGGGAGGTCAGGCCACGGCAACCCGCCGCCAGAACCTCACCTGCATCGAGACACAGGCACAGGCCAGCCCCGTCGTCAGCCCCAGCCAGACGCCTGCGCCCTCCAGCCCCAGGACGAAACCCAGGACATAGGCCACCGGCAACCCGATCCCCCAATAGCTGACAACCGCCATCACCATCGGCACCCGCGTATCGTGAATTCCCCTCAGCATCCCCAACGCCATGACCTGTCCGTTATCGACAAGCTGGAACAGCGCGGCGACGGCCAGCAGCGTGACGCCCACGGCAAGGATCTGTGGCCGGTCGGGATCGGCGGGATCGACGAAGAGCCCGACCAGTAACTCAGGGATAAGCAGGAAGGCTGCGATGGTCAGAACCAGCGCGACACCTGACATGACAAGGCCAGCCACAGCCGAGGCGCGAACCTCCGCCAGAGCGGACCGGCCCCAGGCGTTGCCGACCCGAACGGTCACCGCCTGGCTCAACCCCAGCGGCACCATGAATGTCACGCTGGCGATCTGCAGCGCCACGCCATGCGCGGCCAGCGGGATCTTCCCCAGCCAGCCCATCATCACCGACGAGGCGGCGAACAGCCCGGTCTCCGCCAGCAGCGTCAACCCGATCGGCACGCCAAGCCGAAAGACGGCACCCATCGCCTCGGGGTCCGGGCGGTGGAAATTCTTCAGCAGTTCATGCTCGGGACGTTTGCGCAGTGCATAGATCGTCAGGACCAGAACGTTCACCGCATTGCTGGCAAATGACGCGATCCCGGCGCCGACGATACCAAGCTCGGGCGCGCCGAAATTCCCGAAGATCAGCGCATAGTTGACGAGGACGTTCATGATCGCTGCGCCGATCACGGCAAGCAGGATGGCGCGGGTCAGTTCCAGCGCGGAAAGATAGCTCTTCAGCACCTGGATCAGCAGCGCCGGGATCAGGCCCATCCCGATATACGGCATGTAACGCCCGGCCTGCTGCGCGACATCCGGATCCTGCCCCATTCTCAGCAGAATAGGTTCGAAGAAGAAAAACAGCGGCGTCACGCAAAGCCCGAACCCGATGGACAGCCAAAGCCCCATCCGCGTCACCCGGCGCACCTGCCGCTCATCACCCTGACCCAGGGCGCTTGCCACCATCGGGGTCACCGCCCAGGCGAAACCGGAGCCGAAGATGAAGATGATGAAGAAGATCGGGCCCGCCACTGAAAGCGCGGCCAGGTCGGTCACGTCATACCAGCCCATCATCACCGTATCGGTCACGGTGATCAGCATCTGCGCGATATGGCTGCCCACAAGCGGAAGGCCCAGTGCCAGAAGGGCACGGGCCTCCGCACCGACGCGCTGGCGCGGCGGCTGGATGGGATCAGCCTGTTGCATGACCCGGCCTATAGACCGGGATTTCACGCGCGGGCAAATGAATTTCTGTGCAGCCTCACATCATCAATCGTACTGCACGACCTCCACCTCGATCCCGTCATTGTCCTCGAAGTAGAACCTCCGTCCCGGCTCGTAATCGGCATGATTGCCCGGTTTAAAGCCTTCCGCCTTCACCCGCTCCTCCACCGCGTCCAGATCGTCGACCACCACGGCCCAGTGGTTCAGCCCGCCCTTGGTGCGATAGCTCTCGTTCTTTGCCTCCGAAGTCTCGGGATAGGTGAACAGCGCCACATAGCTGTCCGGCCCCCCGATATGCACGGTATAGCCGGTCTGCATCCCCGGTCCCTCCCAGCGCACGGACCAGCCAAAGACCCGTTCGATCCAGGCAGCCGTCGCTTTTGGATCGCTGACGGTCATGTTCAGGTGTTCAAGTCTTGTGACCATTGAAATTCGCCTTTCTGATGATACGAAGCGAAAACGACCGTAATTCCTCAAGTCAACTTGAGGTCAAGAGGAGATTTTGATGCGCGTTTCTGTGACCTTCCTGCTGCTTCAGTTGCTTGGTACGGCTCCGTTGTTGGCCGACGCAGACAGGGTCGCCGCGATATTTCGCGAAAGTCATGCGCTGTTCCGGGGCGACGCACAGCCGCTGGAAGTCGTGGTCGAGGCGTGCCTTGTCACGCTGACCGATTTTCCCGACCCGGACGCTTTTGCAAGTGTGAGACGGCTGGATCTTGCCGTGCTGGAGCTGTCACAACCGTCGTTCGTCTACAGGATGAGTGACACGCTGACACGACTCACGATTTCGGAAACCCCGGATACGAGCCGCGCCCTGGCCCCGGCGCTCTGGCGGCTGATGGGCGGAACCGACGAGGACCGGCCGCCGGTTCGGGCAATTTTAGATACGTTCGCGGACTGGGACCCGCTTGGCATGGGAAGCTGGGCCGATCCCTCGATGATGACCTCCCAACAGCAGGCGGAACATGATCGTGCATGGGAACGCGCCCTGGACGGGGAGGGCGGAGACGTTCTCGCCGATAATCATGTTGCCTGGTTTGGCCCGGAAGTGTCCGGGCAGAGGCGCGTGTGGCGCATGCCGGGCGGGGCAATCCAGATCGGCGTCGCTGCGGGCGAGGTGGAACCGACGATGACCAGTATTCGCAACCATGTGGCTGAAATCTGCCCTTGAGCCTTGGACTCAATCCCTGATTTCGCCCGGCTCCACGCCCCAGAGTGCGCCTTTCGGCACCCAGCCCCGTTTGCCGTCGGCGGTGATCCTGCACCAGTCCAGATCGCAGCTCCCCAACCGCGCCACCACGCCCGACTCGGCATAGGCGTTCACGGCGGCATCCGTCCCCGGCTTGGTCCGAAGCGGCGTCAGATCGCGCTCCACGATCACATGCCGCGCTCCCGACAGAAGCGAATAATGCACCCAGCCGCCCTGGCCGTCGCGGTCCTGCACCCGCCGCCAGTGGCCATGTTCGCCGGTGATCTGAAGCGGCATGTTCCGCCGTTTGAACACCCAGTCGATCCGGTGGCTCAGCGACGGCCCGCGCCGCACGTTCCCTTCCTCGGCTTTCAGCGAGACGAAACGCGGGATCGGCAGGTTCGTCACCTTGCCGCGTTCCCCGGCAACAACCGGAACAGCGGCGATGACCGCGATCAGGATTGCGCAGATTGTGCTCTTCACTGCCCGTTCTCCTCTCACCGGTGCGCCGTTCTCATGACGGCGCTTGTGCCAGCGTCGGTTCCTTGCCACTTTGCCACTAAAGACCGGCCAAGAAAAGACGGGAGGACATCGACCATATGCCCTACAAGAGCCTGAGAGTGGTGGTGACCCGGCGCCTGCCCGAAGCGGTGGAAGCGCGCCTGTCGGAACTCTTCGATGTCACCCTCAATCGGGACGACGTGCCGATGGCCCGCGATGCGCTGGTCGCGGCCATGCAGGGTGCCGATATTCTCGTGCCGACGATCACCGACCAGATCGACGCAAGCCTTCTGGCGCAGGCGGGTGAACGGCTCAGGCTGATCGCCAGTTTCGGCGCGGGCGTGGACCATATCGACGTGACCACGGCCCGGCAGCGCGGCATCCTTGTGACCAACACGCCCGGCGTGGTGACCGAGGATACCGCCGATATGACGATGGCACTGATCCTCGCCGCGACACGGCGCATTCCCGAAGGCCTTGCCGTTATGCAGAAGGGTGACTGGCGCGGCTGGTCGCCCACCGCCTTTCTC
>JBNKWP010000002.1:63744-273103 GCA_050299835.1 Silicimonas sp. | reverse complement strand
AAAGCGCGTTGCGGTATCCCAATTCCTTTCCAAGATCGAGGACTGGCACGAATTTCTCCCTCACGCAGAGCACCACCTGGTTCGGGCCGACCGGACGCAGGTCGTCACGGGTGAGCGAGAGAGTCTCGACAATGGAATTCAGTGGAACAACAAGAGTTTCCCCGGCCACGGAAATGACCATGCCATCGAGAACGGCGAGCGTCAGAGGCAGCGATATGCTGAATGATGTTCCGACGCCGGGTGTCGACTCGATTGAGATTCGTCCTCCGAGAGATGTGATCTGGGTTTTGACCACATCCATTCCGACGCCACGCCCCGAAAGGTTGGAAATCTCGTCCGCAGTCGAAAAACCTGGAAGGAAAAGAAGCTGATCGATTTCGGCGTCGCTGAGATTTGCATCCTCCGAAATCAGCCCCTTCGAAAGGGCAATCGAATGGACTTTTTCCCGGTTGATCCCGCCACCGTCGTCGGACACTTCTATTATGACGCGTCCAGATTTGTGGGCTGCCGCAAGACGAATTTCGCCATGCTTCGACTTGCCCGCGGCCAGCCTTTTTTCAGTCGATTCCAGACCGTGATCGACCGCGTTTCTGATCATGTGGGTCAGCGGGTCGGCCAGGCATTCGATGGCGGTCTTGTCGATCTCGGTGTTCTCCCCGTCGGTGACGAGGCGAACGGTCTTGTCAACGGCTGCCGATGCCTCTCTCACGATCCGGGACATGCGCTGGAACAGGGACTTGACCGGTTGTGCCCGGATCATCATCACGCTTTCCTGGATGTTCCGCGTCAGTTGCATGAATTCGTCAAGACCTGAGGAGACAGGCGAGTTCGGCGGGATGTTTTCCTCGGCAATCGATTGGGACAGCATCGCCTGGTTGATGACCAGTTCGCCCACCAGGTTCACCAACCGTTCGATACGTTCCAGATCAACCCGAACGGTGGGGGAAGCCTTTGCATGAGATTTCGCTGCCGGAGGAGGTGCCGCTGTGGCCGGCCCCTTTACGGCGGCATCGACCGGAGGAGGTGCCGGTCGAGTGTCAGGCGCAGTCCCCGCAGGCTTCCCGGCCTTTTGCGCCGGCTCGGCTGCGTCCGGCTTTTCAGGAGTTGCCGGCGTGCCCGGTTCCCCACTTGTCTCCGAATTGGTCGAGGAAACCTCCAGATGGCAGAGACCTGTGGCGAATTCGAAGATTTCATGGACCGCGGACGAAGGCGATTCCGTCTCAATCTTCACATTCCATGTGATCCGTCCCGCGGGTTTTTCGAGTTCTTCAACGGTTGCTGGCGCATCGAACTCCACTGCGATATCGCAGTGGCCCAAATCCGCCAGCGAACGAAGAAGGTAGAGCGGCTCGTTTCCGCTTTCATACAGTTCGGGCTCAGGTCGGAATCGCACGACCAGATGTCCGCCTTCCGGCAGGGATGCCTCGCCCGTCTCCGGTGCCGTGTCGTCCATCGAGGCATCGGGCATGTCTTCGAGCGGCGGAAGGTCGGGTAAGGCGTCGAGATCAATCGCACCTTCGGCCGGCGGGCCGTCGAGGTCATCGAAAGTCAGCGTCATCGGCTGGAAATCGATCTCCTCCACGTTGTCGTCTGCGGTTTCCGAACTCGCGAACTGAGAGAGTTCCTCGATCAGGCCATCGGAGGCGGTGGTGTCGCAGGCTTCACCGTCCCGCGAACACCGGATCAGATCGGACAGCATGTCCCCGCAGCGGAGGAACAGGTTCACCAGATCTTCGGTGATGGCGAGTTCGTTGGAGCGGCAAGCGTCCATCACGGTTTCGAACTGGTGTGCAAAGCTCACGAGATCATCGAGGCCGAACGCTCCTGCGCCGCCTTTGATCGAGTGCACGGCCCGGAAGGCGACATTGATCGTCTCTGCATCATGCTCCCCATCCGCCATGAATTGAAGGGCTTCGATCAGGGACTCATGCAGTTCTTCACATTCAACGAAGAACGACGCCATGATTTCTTGCATTGGGTCGGACAAGGTCGCCTCCTAACCCGTAACCATGCGCAGGGCGCGCACAAGTTTGTCCTGGGCGAACGGCTTGACGATCCATCCCGTCGCCCCGGCCTCCCGCGCCCGTGACTTCAGATCGGCAGAGCTTTCCGTGGTCAGGACAAGTATGGGGGTGGTCTTGGTTTCATCGCGCGCCCGAACCGCGTCGATGAATCCGAAACCGTCCAGCCGGGGCATGTTGATGTCGGTAATAATGACGTCCGGGTCCATGTCGTCCAGAACTTCAAGGCCGTGTTCGCCATCTTCGGCGAGTTCGACATCGAAACCTTCCGTCGACAGCGCGAGCGTAATCATGTCGCGCATCGTTCGGCTGTCGTCGACGGCGAGGACGGAGATATTCATGCCGCATACTCCAAAAGCGTGTCAGGGGAGAGGCCAAAGCGGCCGAGGTCGTCTGTCAGTTGCTCGGAGGGGTTTTCCAGCGTGATGGTGCGGCCGGCCTGTTTCCAGATCGCACCTGCGGACATGAGAGTTTCGAGGCAGAGCGCACCGATCATTTCGACCGCGGAGGCGTCAAGGACGATATCGTCCTTTGCCGAATCCAGAAGCGACCTGCGCAGGCCCTCCGCTGCCGCTGTGTCCAGCTTCGGAGCGAGCGCCACCCTTTTGACCATTCCAGCACCTCAAATCTTGTCTTCGTTCCGGGGAGAGTTCCCGCGGACAAGAGGGTGCTTACGTGGCCTGCCGTTAAGATGGCGTTACCCGGAAACGGTTTAAGGCGCTCTGGTCTCGATCAGATGGTGAAGATGCGACGCAAGCCCGTCGAGAGCCGCGAAATCGTCTTCGACCATGTCGACATGGAAGTTATTCATGAACCCGGCAAACCGTCCCTTGTCGCGAAACGCCGTCGTAAAGCCGCAGCTTTCGAAATGCGGCTGCATGGCGCGGGCCACCCCGCCGATCAGGGAGATGCCGCCGAATGGCAGATAGATCAGGGCGAGATCTCCCGCCACGGTTCCGACGATGCGAACGAACCAGCGCACGGCCTCCAGCGCCATCGGATCGGTCTCGACCGAGGTCATGATATCCGCAGCCCGGCGCTGGATCTGATCTCCGGATTCCGAACTGAGCCAGGCGTAGATATGTTCCAGCCCCCGTCCGGACAGAACGTCTTCCACCGAGGGGAAGCCGTGAAGCGTTTCGACAAATTTGGCGAGCCTGAATTCGGCTTCGGTTCGCAGCGGCATACTGACATGCCCGGCCTCGGAGGGCGGAACGACACGGCCATTTGGTGTTTCCAGCACCACGGCGGCGTTGAAGCCGGTGCCCACGCCGATCACCAGCCGAGTGCCGCCCTCAACCATCGTCCCATCAACAACAGTGACGAGGTTTTCTGGTGAAACCCGGCCCATCGCGTGGCCCTGTGCCTGCAGATCGTTCAGCACGGCGACCGTTTCTGCTTTTGTCACCTGTGCAAGCAGGTCGGAGTCGATCGACCAGTCGAGATTGGTCAGCGTCCCGCGCCCATCGCGCACCGGCCCGGCGATGGCCGCGGCGGCGCCCTTGCAGTCGACCCGCTGCGCGTCGAGATATGCGGTGAGGACGCCGCCAAGTCCGGCGAAATCGGCGTTGGCGAACTTCCTGACGCTGTCCCTCAGAAGCGATGGACCGTTGGCAAGCGCCACCCGCGTATTGGTTCCGCCCACATCGGCAACGAGCGAGAGCGTATCAGGCGGGTAGTCGGCCATGGGTCATCTCCTGAAGGCAGCACTTAATGCGTGATAGGAGGCTTTGGGTGTGCGCCGCAAGGTCTCGAAGTCCACATGAATCGCACCGAAGCGTTTCTCGTAGCCGAAAGCCCATTCGTAATTGTCCATCAGCGACCAGAGGAAATAGCCGCCCACGGGCACCCCGGCGGCGATGGCGTCGCGCACCGCCTGCAGGTGTTCTGCGACAAAAGCGATGCGGTCGGCATCCTCCACCGTGCCGTTCGGCTGCATCACGTCATGCGCGGCCATGCCGTTCTCCGTGACGAAGATCGGCAGGTCTCCGGTGTAGTCCTTTTGGGTTCGAACCAGAAAATCGTGGAGCCCCCTTGGATAGATCTCCCAGCCGATCGAGTTCTTCGGCAGGTCGCCGGTCGTCTGTGCGTAATGCGGCCAGGCACCGTCTGTCTGCGAGACGATCGTGCGGGTGTAGTAGTTGAGGCCACACCAGTCCACCGGGGCGGTGATGGTTCCGAAATCGTCCTGCCAGTTATCGGGCAGGTGGGGTTCCAGCCCCTCCAGAACGAGGTCGGGGTATTCGCCCTTGAACATGCCGCCAAGGAAGAAGCGGTTGTAAATGGCGTCATAGCGGGCAGCGGCAAGAGTCGAGGACTCGCTGTCGTCAAACGGTGTGGCCCATTCGAGATTGCAGACCGCGCCGAGGTTCGACATGCCTGCCGCCCGCATCACCTGAATGGCGCGACCGTGACACAGAAGGATATGGTGCATCGCCCGCGCCGTCGCCCGAATGTCGCGAAGTCCAGGCGCGTGCAGCCCCATGAAATGGCTGAGCCAGCCGACGCACCAGGGCTCGTTGATCGGTGCGGCGGACCAGATGCGGTCGCCCAGCCGGTCAGCGATCAGTTGCGTATAGTCGGCGAACCAATTGGCGATATCGCGGTTCCGCCAGCCGCCGAGATCGGCCAGAGCCGAGGGCAGTTCCCAGTGATAAAGCGTCAGCGCCGGTTTGATGTCGCGCTCCAGCAGACCGTCCACAAGCCGGTCATAGAAGTCGAGACCGTCCTCGTTCGGCGTCCCGCGCCCCTCCGGCAGGACCCGCGCCCAGGAGGTGGAGAAGCGGTAGACATCGACATTCATCGCCGCCAGCAGGTCAAGATCCTCTTCCAGCCGGTGGTAATGGTCGCAGGCCACGCGACCGTCCTCCTGCCGCACCACATTGCCGGGGGTCGCTGCGAAATCGTCCCAATGGGTTCGGCCCGCTCCGCCGAAGCCGTGGCCCTCGATCTGATAGCTGGAAGTCGCAGCCCCGAAGAGAAAGCCCTTGGGGAAATCGGCGCGGGTAAGTCGCATGCGTGTCAGTCCTGATTGAGAAGTTGCCTGAAGGCGGGGGCAGGGCCGGTGGATTGGCCAAGGGTCAGTTCGGCCTCCAGAAGGACGTGCCGTTTTTCACCATTCGGTTCGGCGATGGTCCGAAGCAACAGTTCCGCCGCGCGCTCACCCGCAAGCCTGACCGAGGATCGGGTCGCGGTATAGGTCGGAACCTCGCCATCGTCCCGGAAGTAGCTGAGGTCATCGTCATGGACGACCACGGAGACGTCGGAGCCGAGCTTCAGACCGGCATCCATCAGGGCACGCCGCACGCCGAGGGCCGTGATCATGGACGAGACCAGAAGAGCGGTCGGCGGCCTGTCCAAAGCGAGCAATTCACGGGTGCGGCGGTACCCGTAGGTCTCCGTCATCTCCGCCTGGCTGACGAGATCGTCATTCGCCTTAAGCCCGCGCGCCGCAAATGCATCGTGGAAGCCTTTCAGGCGGCGGGAGGCAAAGTCCATGCTGACGAGCCCGTTCAACAACGCGATACGTCGATGGCCGAGATCGAGGAGCAAAGCGGTTGCACGTTCGAACGCGCGGCGGTTGTTCACGTCGATCCAGTTGTAGGCTTCCGTCACTTCGCTCGACCTGCCGTGGACGACGAAGGGGAGGCCGAGTTCGGTCAGAAACGCGATCCTGGGGTCATTGACCCTGGGGCCGTGCAGCACGACACCGTCAACCGCGCCGCGTGCCTTGAGATCGCGGTACGTATCGGCCTCATCCTCGTCCCGAACGACCGTCAGCAGCAAATCATAGCCCTGTTCGGCATAGCGCTTGCCGGCACCGGCGATGAAATCGGCAAAGACGGGGTTCACCATCTCGTGCTCGCTCGACATGGGCAGCAGATGCCCGATCGACATGGCACGACCAGTGGCCAGTCGCGTGGCGCGCGCATTTGGTGTATAGTTGTGAAGGCGCGCCGCTTCCTTGACGCGCTTGCGCGTGCGTTCGCTGACCTCGGGATAATCGTTCAGTGCGCGACTGACGGTTGTGGGGGATAGGCCCAGATGTTGCGACAGTTCCTTGAGGTTCATTTTCAAAGCGCTTTCAATTTCGAAGGACACACTAGGCAAAGCAAGAGAGGTGGTCAAAGACTTTACGCGCGTCAGGGCCAGCAATTGTTCGTTGACATTGCGCTGGACCTGCGCAACTGTTGAGTATCCAAAGCGCTTTGGCAGACCGGCGATTCTGGTGGTGCAAAAGCAAAAAATCTGGGAGGACCCTCAAGATGAGATCGTATTATTTGGCAGGTGCCGCAGTATTGGCGCTTTCGGCCGGGCAGGCAGGCGCAGAGGACCTGACCGTGTTCGGGCCCTGGCTCGGGCCGGACCAGGAAAATGTCGAAGCCGTTCTGGCGGACTTTGCCGAGAAGAGCGGCCACAATGTCAACTACGTCGGCTCCGACAGTTTCGAGCAACAGATCCGGATCGACACCGAAGCCGGCTCGCCGCCGAATGTCGCCGTGTTCCCGCAGCCGGGCCTTGCCGCCGATCTGGCGAAAGACGGCTTCCTGGCACCGCTCAAGGATGGCACGGCTGACTGGATTCGCGACAACTATGCCGCCGGACAGTCCTGGGTCGACCTGGGCACCTATGCCGACCAGAATGGCGACGACCAGCTGTTCGGCTTCTTCTACAAGGTCGATGTGAAATCGCTCGTCTGGTACATCCCGGAAAACTTCGAGGATGCCGGTTACGAAGTGCCGGAGACGATGGAAGAGCTTAAGGCGCTGACCGATCAGATCGTCGCCGATGGCGAAACGCCCTGGTGCATCGGTCTGGGCTCCGGCGGCGCGACGGGCTGGCCGGCAACCGACTGGGTCGAAGATTTCATGCTGCGCACGCAGTCGCCCGACGTCTATGACAAGTGGGTGTCGAACGAGATGCCGTTCACCGATCCCGCCGTGGTCGGCGCAATCGAAGAGTTCGGTGCCTTCGCGCGGAACGATGACTACGTTGCAGGCGGTGCCAGCACGGTGTCCTCCACCGACTTCCGCGACAGCCCCAAGGGCATGTTCGACAGCCCGCCGCAGTGCTACATGCACCGTCAGGCGTCCTTCATTCCCGCCTTCTTCCCGGAAGGCACGGTCGTGGGTGAAGATGCGGACTTCTTCTACTTCCCGGCCTATGAGAGCAAGGACCTCGGCACCCCGGTTCTGGGCGCAGGTACGCTTTGGGCAATTACAGATGAAAATCAGGCCGCCCATGACCTGATTGCCTATCTGCAGACGCCGGAAGCGCATGAGATCTGGATGGGTCTGAAGGGCTTCCTGACACCGCACAAGGGCGTGAATGCCGATGCCTTCTCCGACCCGACGCTGCGCAAGATGAACGAAATCCTGCTGGGCGCCACCACCTTCCGCTTCGATGCGTCCGACCTTATGCCGGGTGCCGTTGGCCAGGGGTCGTTCTGGACCGGTATGGTCGACTACACCGGCGGCAAGTCTGCGGCTGATGTTGCGGCCGAGATCCAGTCGAGCTGGGACGCGGTGAAGTAACTCATAAGATCAAGGGCGCTCCGGGCATGACCTGGGGCGTCCCCTTTGGTGCGATGCATTGTTGATTTGGTAATAATCGCAACCGAATTATGAATTAAGAGTGCGTGTTAACGAATTGGTTTCGCTGCGAAACCTGACGCAAGCGCATTGGGAGGGACACCATGGAAGCGGCACTATTGGGCCTGACGACTGTCGTGATCGGCGTGGGCGGTTGTCTGGGGTATTTCTATTTCTCGAACCTCTTCCTCGACAAGGTTCTGTTCCCGGCGAGCGGCCCGAATGCCGGGCGCAACATCAACCGGGCCAACCAGATCCGGCCCTGGCTTTTCATTTTCCCGGCCATGTTCGCGCTGGCCCTCTATCTCGGCTACCCGGTCTTCGAAACGCTGCGGCTCTCCTTCACTGACCGCTCGCAGGGCGGCGCTTTCGTCGGCTTCGACAATTACACCCAGATGTTCGCAGAACCGAAATTCCGCGAGGCCATGCGCAACAACATGCTGTGGCTGATCGTGGTCCCGGCGGCTTCCACCGCTTTCGGGCTTTTGGTCGCACAGCTCACCGACCGGATCGGCTGGGGCAATGTCGCCAAGTCGATCATCTTCATGCCGATGGCGATCTCGTTCGTCGGTGCCAGCGTTATCTTCAAGCTGATCTATGACGCGCGCCCCGAGGGCACGGCGCAGATCGGGGTGTTGAACGCGGTCTGGCTGCAATTCGAAGGCGGGTTTGGGTCGGTCCTGTTCCTGAAAATTCTTCCGATCATCATCCTGCTCTGTTTCGCAGCCCTCGTCGCGTATGTCTGCTACCTGATCGTGAAATTGGCGGGTGGTCTCTGGACGACGCTCTTCAAGGTGGCCGCAAGCCTGTTCGCGCTGTGGATGGTGTTCCTGTCGCTCAAATCGGTACTGGGCGTGACCACAGCCGAGTTGCCCTATGGCGAACCGCAGAACTGGCTGACGCTTCCGTTCTACAACAACTTCTTCCTGATGGTCGTGCTGATCTGGATTCAGACCGGCTTCGCAATGGTGATCCTCTCCGCTGCCCTGCGCGGCATACCTGAGGAGACCGTCGAGGCCGCCATTGTCGACGGTGCAAACCCGCTGCAGATCTTCTTCAAGATCAAGGTGCCGCAGATCATGCCGACGATCGTGGTGGTCTGGACGACGATCACGCTGACCGTGCTGAAGGTCTTCGACATCGTCTTCGCCATGACCAACGGTCAATGGCAGACGCAGGTTCTGGCGAACTACATGTATGACAAGCTCTTTCGCGCCAATGACTGGGGCGTCGGTTCGGCTTCGGCCATCATCATCATGCTGCTCGTCTCACCAATCCTGATCTGGAATGTCTACAACGCCCGCAAGGAGATGCGCTGATGGATAACATTGCCGGTTCCAAAAGTTCGCTCACCTGGGTCGTTCATATCTCGGTCGCGCTGCTTGTCCTTCTGTGGATCTTCCCGACTGTCGGGCTCTTCGTGTCCTCATTCAGAACTGCAGACCAGATCGCGTCGTCCGGCTGGTGGGCCTCGCTCAGCACTGCCGAACAGAACGTCGTTTTCCGTTCCACCGATCCCGATGATACGCGTGTGGCCGACGGCGACATGTTCGTGGTCGAAGGCAACCTGTTCGAGGCGGAAGGTTCGAAGGGTGCGATCACCGTCTGGGGAACGTCTTCGCGCGCCATCGATGCCTATACTGCCGGCGATACCGCAGACCTTGGTGACGGGCAGACTTTCACCGTTGATTCCGAGGGCAATTACACCTGGCGCGGACCGGACGAGGAGATTTCCGGGCGTGGGCAGCGGGTCTTCGCGAC
Source organism: Silicimonas sp. (assembly GCA_050299835.1). Classification (GTDB taxonomy): domain Bacteria; phylum Pseudomonadota; class Alphaproteobacteria; order Rhodobacterales; family Rhodobacteraceae; genus JAJDOD01. The sequence goes on along the minus strand of JBNKWP010000002.1, from coordinate 263,730 downwards.
GATCACCGCGCCGCCCGAGTTCACGCTGGAGAACTATGACAACATGCTGCTCGATCCGTCCAACAGCGAGGGCATGGCGAAGGCGTTCTTCAACACGCTGACCGTCACGATTCCGGCTACCATCATCCCCATCGTCATCGCCGCTTTCGCGGCTTATGCGCTGGCCTGGATGGACTTTCCGGGGCGTGCGCTTCTGATTGCCCTGGTCGTGGGCCTGCTGGTCGTGCCGCTGCAACTGGCGCTGATCCCGCTTCTGAAACTGCATTTGGGGGTCGGGATCGGGAAGGGCTATCTCGGCGTCTGGCTTGCGCATACCGGGTTTGGCTTGCCACTCGCCATATATCTTCTGCGGAATTACATGGTGGGCCTGCCGCGCGATATCATCGAGAACGCCAAGGTCGACGGGGCGACGGATTTCCAGATCTTCACCAAGATCATCCTCCCACTGTCGTTCCCGGCCTTGGCGTCATTTGCGATCTTCCAGTTCCTCTGGACATGGAACGACCTGCTGGTCGCCAAGGTGTTCCTGATCGACTCGACCGGGCAGACCACGGTGATGACCAACCAGATCACCGAGTTGCTCGGCACGCGCGGCGGAAACTGGGAAATTCTTGCGACGGCGGCCTTCGTGTCCATCGCCGTACCGCTCGTCGTCTTCTTCGCCATGCAGCGCTATCTCGTGCGCGGGTTGCTGGCCGGTTCCGTCAAGTAGGGAAGTTCATTCATGAGTTTCGTCGACTTCCAATCCGAGGAAAGCACCTCGACACTGGTGGCCGATCCCGACTGGTGGCGGGGGGCGGTGATCTACCAGATCTATCCCCGCTCGTTCCAGGATTCGAACGGCGATGGGGTGGGAGATCTTTCCGGTATCGTGGACCGGCTGCCGCATGTGGCCTCGCTCAACGTGGATGCCATCTGGATCTCGCCATTCTTCACGTCACCCATGCTGGACTATGGCTATGACGTCTCCAACTACTGCGATGTCGATCCGATGTTCGGCAGTATCGGCGATTTCGACCGGCTGATCGAGCGGGCGCATGAACTGGGTATCCGGGTCATCATCGACCTCGTGTTGTCGCACACCTCTGACCAGCACCCGTGGTTCGTGGAGAGCCGGCTCAGCCGCGATAACGCGAAGGCCGACTGGTACGTCTGGGCGGATGCGAAGCCCGACGGCACGCCGCCCAACAACTGGCTGTCGATCTTCGGCGGCTCGGCCTGGGAATGGGACACGTCGCGGCTGCAATATTACATGCACAATTTCCTGCGCGAGCAGCCGGATCTGAACTTCCACAGCATGGACGTGCAGAAGGCCCTTCTGGATGTGGCAAGGTTCTGGCTGGAGCGCGGCGTGGACGGGTTCCGGCTGGATACGGTGAATTTCTATGTCCACGACAAGGAGTTGCGCGACAACCCGGCACTCGATCAGGACCGCAGGACCAGCGATACGGCTCCGGCGGTGAATCCCTATACCTGGCAGGAACATCTCTATTCCAAGAGTCAGCCGGAGAATATCGCCTTCCTCGAAAAGCTTCGTGCGCTGATGGACGAGTTCACCGACATCACCTCGGTCGGTGAGGTGGGCGACGAACAGAAGGGGCTGCAGATCCAGGCGGAATATACGCAAGGCACCAACCGGCTGCATATGTGCTATGGCTTCGACTTCCTCTCCGCTCCTTATCCGACGGGCACGCGGATCGCGACGGTGTTGGGACGGTTCAACGAGATCGCGCCGGAAAGCTGGGCCTGCTGGGCCTATTCGAACCATGACGTTGTCCGGCACACGACGCGATGGGGTCTCAGCGAAGATGCGCAGAAAGCCTATCTTGCACTGATCCTGTCGTTGCGTGGCTCGGTCTGTCTCTACCAGGGCGAGGAACTGGGGCTGCCGGAGGCGGATGTCGCCTTCGAGGATTTGCAGGACCCTTACGGCATCAAATTCTGGCCGAAGTTCAAGGGCCGCGACGGTTGCCGGACGCCGATGGTCTGGAGTTCCAACGCCGAACATGGCGGGTTTTCCAACGGCAAGCCCTGGCTGCCGGTGTCGGAGGCCCACGCGGCGCGGGCGGCGGATGCGCAGACGGCCGATCCGGATTCGATGCTGAATTTCTACCGCCGCATGATCGCCTATCGCCACCGGCAGGATGTGCTGGCGAAGGGGACATTGGAGGTCGTGTCGTCGGACGAGACCTTCATTTCCGTCATCCGCGAACACGACGGCAAGCGCATGTTTGTCGCGTTCAACCTTTCTGACGAACCGCGCATCGTCGATCTTCTGGGAGGAGACTGGATGATCGACGACAATGCGCCGTTCGACGTAATTGAAACCGGGGATGGGGTGGAGCTGCCGGCCTGGCAAGTGCTCTTCGCCCATGAGGGAGGATAACCCATGGCCAACCTGAAGCTGACTGATGTCGCCAAATCCTATGGTGAAGTCGATGTTCTGAAGAACATTGATCTGGACATCGAAACCGGCGAGCTGATCGTCTTCGTCGGCCCATCGGGCTGCGGAAAATCCACGCTTCTGCGGATGATCGCGGGGCTGGAGAAGATTACCGGCGGAACGCTGGAGATCGACGGGATGGTGGTGAACGATGTGCCGCCCTCTGAGCGGGGCATCGCGATGGTGTTCCAGTCCTACGCGCTCTATCCCCACATGACGGTACGCGAGAACATGCAATTCGCGCTGAAGATCGCCAAGAAATCTCCGGCGGAGATCGAGGAGCGGGTGGAGAAGGCGGCGAAGACGCTGCAGCTTCACAACCTTCTGGATCGCCTGCCGAAAGAGCTGTCAGGTGGTCAGCGGCAGCGCGTCGCCATTGGCCGTTCCATCGTGCGGGACCCCAAGGTCTATCTCTTCGACGAGCCGCTTTCGAACCTCGACGCGGCGCTGCGCGTCGCCACCCGGATCGAGATCGCGCAGCTCAAGGAAGCCATGCCCGACTCCACCATGATCTACGTGACCCACGACCAGGTGGAGGCGATGACGCTTGCCTCCCGCATCGTGGTGCTGGCAGGCGGCGGGATCGCGCAGGTGGGGTCTCCACTGGATCTGTACGAGCGGCCTGAGAACGAGTTCGTCGCACAGTTCATCGGCTCACCTGCCATGAACCTGATCCCCGGCAAGATCGTGGGCACGGGCGAGACGACCACAATCGAAGTGGAGGACGGCGGACGCGCGGTCTCCAACGTGCCCACTCAGCCTGATGACATGGGAAAGACGGTCAATATCGGGGTGAGACCCGAGGATTTCGTGGCCGCCGGTGACGGTGATTTCATTTACCACGGCAAGGTCGGGATCACCGAGGCATTGGGCGAGGTCACGCTTCTCTACTTCGAGCCGAAGGGCGAGGCGGACCCGGTGATCGGCAAGCTGCAGGGCATCCACAAGGAATTGCGCGGCAACACCGTGAAGCTGACAGCGGATCCGGCGAAGGTGCATGTCTTCCACGACTCCCAGTCGCTGCTCTACCGCGACCGGGAGATCAAGCGGATCGCGACCAAGGCGCATTGAGGGCGAGCTTGGCTCGGTGCCGGTGTGGACGAGGGGCTCTGCCCCTCGCGCTCCCCGGAGTATTTCCGACAGGATGATGGGGCAGGTCCGTCGGAGTTTTTCCTCACAGACCACAACATCTAGAGATTTCTCTCCTCCCTGTCACGAATAGCCCTTTCCCTTGGGCAATCTCCATGCAATAGGGAGGCGTCAAACGAACCCCTCCAAAGGAGCCTACCATGGAGATTCGTGAGGCGCTCACGTTCGATGATGTATTGCTGGTCCCCGGGGCCTCCAGGGTGCTGCCGTCCACGGCGGATACCCGGACGAAGGTCACCAAGGACATCGCGATGAATATTCCGCTGTTGTCCTCGGCCATGGACACCGTGACAGAGGCGAAGATGGCGATCACCATGGCGCAGGCCGGCGGGATCGGGGTTATTCACCGCAATCTGGATATTGCCGAGCAGGCGCGGCAGGTGCGACAGGTTAAGCGCTTCGTGAGCGGTATCGTCTATAGCCCGATCACGCTGACCCCTGACCAGACCCTGGCCGACGCCAAGTTGCTGCAGGACCGGTATAATGTCACCGGTTTCCCGGTCGTGGACAATGATGGCCGAGTTGTCGGTATCGTTACCAATCGGGATATGCGGTTTGCGGAGGATGACCGCACGCCTGTGAAAGTGATGATGACGGCGGAGGATCTTGCGATCCTGGCAGAACCTGCCGATCTGGACGAGGCGCGGAGCCTGATGAAGGCGCGGCGGATCGAAAAACTGCTGGTCACCGATGGCAAGGGCAAGCTCACGGGGCTTCTGACACTGAAGGACAGTGAGCAGGCGGTTCTGAATCCGCAGGCCTGCAAGGACCAGCTTGGCCGGTTGCGCGTTGCTGCGGCGACGACCGTGGGCGATGCGGGGTTCGAGCGGTCAGAGCAACTGGTGGATGCGGGTGTGGATATCGTGGTGATCGACACCGCGCACGGGCATTCCGCGGGCGTGGCCGAGGCGGTCAAACGGGCCAAGACGCTGTCGAACGAGGTGCAGATCATCGCCGGTAACGTGGCGACCGGGGAGGCCACGAAGGCCCTTATTGATGCGGGCGCGGACGCAGTAAAAGTAGGGATTGGGCCTGGCTCCATCTGCACCACGCGGATGGTCGCGGGCGTGGGCGTGCCGCAGCTGACGGCGATCATGGATTGCGCAGCTGCTGCGGGTGATGTGCCGGTGATTGCCGATGGCGGGATCAAGTTTTCCGGCGATTTCGCCAAGGCGATCGCGGCGGGGGCGAGCTGCGCCATGGTTGGGTCGATGATCGCGGGGACCGACGAGTCTCCGGGCGAGGTGATCCTGTACCAGGGCCGGTCCTTCAAGGCCTATCGCGGCATGGGGTCGCTCGGTGCCATGGCGCGCGGATCGGCGGACCGGTATTTCCAGAAGGACGCCGCAAGCGACAAGCTGGTGCCGGAGGGGATCGAGGGGCAGGTGGCCTATAAGGGATCGGCCGGTGCGGTGATACATCAGTTGATCGGCGGTCTCAGGGCCGCGATGGGCTACACAGGTTGCGAAACGGTCGAAAAAATGCGACAAAATTGCCAATTCGTGCGGATTACCGGCGCGGGTCTGAAGGAGAGTCATGTGCATGACGTCCAGATCACCCGTGAGAGTCCGAATTACCGTTTGGGCGGGTAGCGCGCGAAGTTGGGATTTGGCCTCCGGCTGGGAGGCGCAGAATGTTTTGGCGATGTTGCTTGGAGGGGGCCCGTGGCGGATCGCGCGAGTGGCAAGGGTAACCCGGTCGTGCCGAAGGAAGTATTCGAACTCGACAAGGATGAACGCTGGCAGGCGCGTCTTGACGAGGCGCGTGCGCGGCGCGAGGTCGCTTTGCGTGAAAAGGCCGACGGGCAGCCGCAGAAGCCGCGTCCCAAACCGTGGGAAATCGAGGGTGCGGATGTCGATGAACCACCGGTGATCAATCCGACCATTCAGGAACGCGGGGAGGACAAGCTCGACTTCGCGGATCGTCTGGAGAGCATTCGCGGCGCGAAGGATCACATTTCCCAGGAACCCGCGGCGGTGGAGACACCCTCGGAGCCTGTCCGACCCGTTCAGAGCGCGCCCAAGCCGCGGCAGGGCAAACCCGCCGCTGCCAGGACCGGTGCGCCCGAACCGCGCGCCCGGCCCCAGCCTTCGCTGATCCTGCCGGGGGCTCCGGATGTGGCCGAACTGGCATCCCGCTATGCGGCGACGCTGAAACCACCGAAGAAATTTGCAATAAGCGACACCCCGCCTTCGGTCCCTGATGAAGAGGCCCCCGCGCCGCGCGGCGAACTTGTGAGCCTCCCGACTGCAGCCGTTGAGGTCACTGAGAATCTGGTGCCCGCGCAACTCAGCCGCTCGGAGCGGCGACGCGGAATTCGGCCGCTTGGAATGGCCTTCGGTCTTGTGACGCTGGCGGCCCTTCCGCTGACGACAGAGGCCCCTCCGCTGGAAACCGGCCCGGAGATGCCCGTGGTGGACGGGTTGCGCCTGCAGCCTGCGCTGGGCGTGACATGGTCGCTTTACCAGCCGCCGGTTGCGACGGAATCCGGCGAGTGGAGCCCCGCGCCTTCACCGAGAAGGCTCGCAGGTGCCGCGCCTCCTCCGCTTCCGCCTGCCGCCGCCGTTGTCGACGATGCAGCGGCACTGACCGTGCCGACCGAAGCGCCGAGCGGCGATTTGAACTGGACGAATGTCGAAGCGGTCAGCGGTGGGTCGGCTTCCGGTATGACGGTGCCGGATATCGCGCCGACAAAGCCGCAGGTTGAGGCGCCTCCGGCGCCGCCCGCAGCTCCGCAGGCCGCGTCTCCTGCACCGCCACGCCCGGTCCCGAATGTCATCGAAAATGAAGATGCGGATGCGCCTTTGGCGGTGCCACCCCAGACGCCGACAGAGGTTCGGACTGTCGTCGAGGCCGATCCCCTCAGGGTCACGATTCTTGCGCCCGCGCGCTCCGACCGAAAACTGGCTGAAGAAATTGCCGCTGACGTGCAGAATGTCGGCCACGAACTCGTCCGCGTGAAGGACGTGGACTACTCCATCAGCGAAAGAAACCTGCGGTATTTTCACGACAACGATCGCGCAGCTGCCAGCCGAATGGCGGAGCGGTATGGGGCGGAGTTGCGGGATTTCACATGGTTTCGTCCCAGCCCCGTCGAGGGAACCGCCGAGTTATGGCTGTCCGGGCGGGCACCTGCCAGGCCGGAGCGTTCGCCTGTCCTCGATGATGTAATCGGGCAGGTGCTCGAACAACTTGGTCTGGGGACCGAACTGCCCGACGGGCGCGGCTCGGGGAACTGACACCAGACATGGTACGCTCCGATGCGGCCTGAAGCACGCGTGGCCGCCGCGATCGACATTCTCGATGACATTCTGGAGGGAGCAGCGGCGGAACGCTGCCTGACCGGCTGGGCGCGCAGTCACCGGTTCGCGGGATCGGGGGATCGGGCCGCGATCCGCGATCTGGTGTTCGATGTGCTTCGGAAAATGCGGTCATGTGCCTGGGTTGGCGGATCCATGACCGGGCGCGGGCTTGTCCTGGGTGCCTTGAGGATGCAGGGGCAAGACCCGGGCGAATTTTTCAACGGGGAAGGCCATGCGCCCGCCGCTCTGACGGATGTGGAGGCCAGTGCGGGCAGAACTCTGACAGAGGCACCCGATGCGGTGCGCCTGGATTGCCCGGACTGGCTCCTGCCGCGTTTCGAGTTGGAATACGGAGCGGAGGCTGATCCCGTTCTGTCGACACTCCGCTCGCGGGCACCGGTCTTTCTGAGGGTCAACCTCGCGCGCCTGTCGCGCGAAGACGCGACTGCGTCCCTAACCGCTGAAGGGATCGGAGTTCAGCCTCATCCGCTGGCCGAGTCGGCACTGGAAGTAACGTCGAATGAACGAAGGGTTCGAATGTCGCAGGCCTATCTGGACGGTCTGGTCGAATTGCAGGACGCGGCGTCTCAGGCCGTCGTTCAGGCCTGCCTGCCATTTGCAAGGGGCAGGGCGGTGCTGGACTATTGTGCGGGCGGCGGGGGTAAGGCGCTGGCGTTCGCCGGGGCGGGTATTGTGGATGTTACTGCACATGACGCAGCGCAGGACCGAATGAAGGACCTGCCTGCGCGGGCAAGGCGGGCGGGGGCCGAGATCCGCATTGTCCAGAGCGTGGAGGACCGGTTCGGTTTCGTGCTGTGTGATGCGCCCTGTTCGGGAAGCGGAGCCTGGAGACGGCAACCGGAGGCCAAATGGTCTTTGGATCAGGCCCGGTTGGATACGCTCAACAGGACCCAGGACGAAATCCTCGCCACCGCTCGCGATCATGTGGCACCCGGCGGTGTCCTTGCCTATGCGACCTGTTCCCTGATCCGGTGCGAGAACGATGACCGCATTGCGAGCTTTCTTGAGCGCTTTCCGGGATGGCGCTGCCTGGAGCGCCGCCAATGGGTGCCGAATGACGGTGGGGACGGTTTCTTTCTGGCGATTCTAAAGATGGATTAAGATTCGCCGGCACGGGATTCAGACTCTGTTAACTATTTTCCCACAGATCTTGAGCGTATCTGATCTGGAGTGCGGTGTGGCGTCTCGACAGCTCAATGTGTTGAGTGACAGAATCGGTGTGCAAAGCGCCGACCGGATGGTGCTCTTTTCCTTCTGCGCCATCGTATGCGCGACGATCGCGATCCTGTCGCCCATTCCGCTTCTTTCGCCGTTCTTTTTCGGCTCGTCGGCGGGCATTTTCACGCTGTTGTTCATTTGGCTGGTGCAAGCTGCGGTCTGGCGAGCGCGACGGGTCACCGTCGCGCCAGGACTAATGGCACGCCTGGAGACCGCGCAGGACGTGATGCTGGCAACGGACCGGAAGGGACGGGTTCTTTCGGGGAACTCCGCAGCGCAGGCGATGGCCCGGCCAGGAGCGCCCGATCTCCTTCATGCGGTTTTGGGAACCTTGACGGTGGACCCGGCGGCAGCAATTGCCCGGGCTCTTGAGCGTGTGGACAGATCGGGCGCTGCCGAGGAATCTGTCGGTTCCCTCCAGTCCAGCGGGCGGCTGAAAGTGGAGGTGGCGGCACGGGATGTGCTGGTTTGGACTTTGTCCCGGCATTCGGTCAGCCCGGATCTGGCGATCCTCGCGGTCTCGAAGGGGGTGGCGGAACCTAACGGCCCGGCGGAGGGTATTCTTGGTCGGGGAACGCGGCCCCTGGCCGATATCGTCAAGGATCTTCCACTGCGTCAGGGAGACAAGCACAGGCTGGCTTGCGTGGACGGCTCGTTCATCGATGCGCGCTTGATCGAGTTTGCGGCGACCGGCGACAGGTCGGAAATCGCCATAGTTTCCTCGGCCCGCCTTTCCCCTTGCGAAGTGGAGGAGGGCGCCACCGCGCTCGCCGTGCCCGACCTGTTGAGCGCCCTTCCGGTGCCGATGCTGAAGGTTGACGAAGACGGCAACCTGCTGGAATCCAATGCGGAGGCGCGCGCCATCCTTCATATCGAGGACGGAGCCTTGCCGCCTTTGTTTGAATTGGTGGAGGGGATGGGGCGACCGATTGCCGATTGGCTGTCGGATGCTGCGAACGGTCGCGGATTGCTCAAGCCCGAGATCGTCCGTGCGGTCATTCCCGGACAGGAGTTGTACCTGCAGATCACCCTTGGCCGCACCACCGAAAACGGCCGCGTGGTTCTGGTCGGAATTCTCAATGATGCGACCGAGTTGAAGACGCTGGAGGCGCAATTCGTCCAGAGCCAGAAAATGCAGGCGATTGGCCAGCTTGCGGGTGGCGTTGCGCATGATTTCAACAACCTTCTGACCGCCATTTCGGGTCATTGCGACCTGTTGCTGCTGAGGCATGAGGCGAGCGATCCGGAATACTCCGACCTGATCCAGATCAGCCAGAACGCCAACAGGGCGGCCAGCCTGGTGGGGCAGCTTCTGGCGTTCTCGCGCAAGCAGAACCTGAAGCCGCAGGCGCTGGATTTGCGGGACACGATGGCCGACCTTGCCCATCTTCTGAACCGGCTGATAGGCGAACGGGTGCAGCTGGAGGTCGTACATGCGCCCGGGCGACAAATGATCCGCGCCGACCGGCGGCAGCTTGAACAGGTCATCGTCAACCTTGTGGTCAATGCCCGCGACGCCATGCCGGAAGGTGGCAGGATCGACGTAACGACGCGGACGGAACACCTGACCGAGGAGGTCTTGCGCGACCGCGCCCGTCTGACGCCCGGCGAATACGTGGTGATCGAGGTCAGGGACACCGGGACTGGCATCCCTCCCGACGCGCTGTCTAAGATCTTCGAGCCCTTCTTCTCGTCCAAGAAGACCGGCGAGGGGACCGGTCTGGGTTTGTCGACCGCCTATGGGATCGTGAAGCAGACCGGTGGCTTCATCTTCGTCGACAGCACCTTATCCAAGGGTACGGTCTTTACGCTCTACTTTCCGGCGACGACTGCGCAGGAGAGCGTGGAGGAGAAAGTGGAGAAACCCCGCGTTCCGAGTGCGGCTCCGCCCGGCGACGCCGCGATTCTGCTGGTCGAGGACGAGGCCCCGGTACGTGCCTTTGCCAGCCGCGCGCTCCGGCTGCGCGGCTATACCGTGATCGAGGCGGGCGATGCGGAGGAGGCGTTGCAGATCCTTGAGGACAAGGCGCTGAAGATCGATCTGTTCGTCACCGATGTCATCATGCCGGGGCTGGACGGCCCGACCTGGGTGGGCCAGGCGCTGAATGACAGGCCCGACACCCGCGTGGTCTTCATGTCGGGCTATGCCGAGGAGGGGCGGGCAGAGAAACAGGCACGTATCCCGAACTCGGTCTTCCTGCCGAAGCCGTTCTCGCTGCAGCAACTGACGGAACTGGTGCAGACGCAGCTGCAGTGACCTCAGATTTCTTCTGCCAATGCGGCACGACGTAACCTGCTGTTAATTCCTCGGCACCATAGAATTCGAAACAAATGCGTTGCAATGTTCTCTTTTTGGTCTCATACAGAGGCAAAGAACAAGAGGCGAACATCAGGCAACATTGCCGCGCGTCCGCGGCTGTGGAATAAGGAACGGGATTTATGGGTGCAGCAGAACTTCTGGACATGACCTCCAAGGCAGGAAGCGAAAAACAAAAGGCGCTGGATTCGGCGCTGGCGCAGATCGAACGGCAGTTCGGCAAGGGCTCGATCATGAAGCTCGGCGGCGACAATGTCATCCCCGAGATCGAGTCGACCTCGACCGGATCGCTGGGGCTCGACATCGCGCTGGGCATCGGCGGGTTGCCGAAGGGCCGGATTATCGAGATCTACGGGCCGGAATCCTCCGGCAAGACCACTCTGACGCTTCATGTCGTGGCCGAAGAACAGAAAAAGGGCGGTGTCTGTGCCTTTGTCGATGCCGAACATGCGCTCGATCCTTTGTACGCAAGGAAGCTTGGCGTAAATCTTGACGAATTGCTTATCTCACAGCCCGATACCGGGGAGCAGGCGCTTGAGATCACCGATACGCTGGTGCGTTCCGGGGCGGTGAACCTTGTCGTGGTTGATTCTGTGGCCGCACTGACGCCGAAATCCGAGCTGGAAGGCGATATGGGCGATTCCTCCGTGGGTGTGCATGCCAGGCTGATGAGCCAGGCGATGCGGAAGCTGACGGGTTCCATCGCGCGGTCGAATTGCATGGTGATCTTCATCAACCAGATCCGGATGAAGATCGGTGTGATGTTCGGAAGCCCGGAGACCACCACGGGCGGCAATGCGCTGAAGTTCTATTCTTCCGTCAGGCTCGATATCCGCCGGATCGGTGCGATCAAGGATCGTGACGAGGTGGTGGGCAATGCGACCCGCGTGAAGGTGGTGAAGAACAAGGTGGCCCCGCCGTTCAAGCAGGTGGAATTCGACATCATGTATGGCGAGGGCATCTCAAAGAACGGCGAGCTGATCGACATGGGCGTGAAGGCGGGAGTGGTCGAGAAATCGGGTTCCTGGTTCAGCTATGGCGATGAGCGGATCGGGCAGGGGCGCGAGAACGCCAAGACTTTCCTGAAGGAAAACCCGGATATTGCCCATGAGATCGAAGACAAGATCCGTGCGGCCCACGGGTTGGATTTCGACGGGTCGGATGACGATGTTGCCGAGGATATTCTCGAGGATTGATCCTCCCTCGGCAGGGAAATCAGGCCGCCTTTCAGGCGGCCTTTTTTTTGTTCAGGCGTGACGGATTTCGGTACCGAGGACCTTGAGGCATTCGCGCATGAATGGAGCCAGTCCGGTCCAGCCCTTTGCCGAAACCATCGTACCATCGACGAAGGCTTCCTTGGGATCGACGTCAATGTAGGTGCCGCCGACGGCCGCGATCTCCGGCGCGCAGGCGCCGAGGCCAGCGACCTTGCGGCCCTCCAGCACGCCCGGCACGGCCATCAGGATCTGCACGCCGTGGCAGATCGTGAAGATCGGCTTTTCCGCGTCGTGGAAATGTTTGACGATCTTCTGGATGCGGGGATCGGTGCGGATGTATTCCGGCCCGCGCCCGCCCGCGCAGTAGACCGCGTCGTAGGTTTCGACCTCATCCACGGCTTCCGAGAAGGTCTTGTTGATCTCGGCCATGTGGCCCGGCTTTTCGGTGTAGGTCTGGTGCCCTTCGAAATCGTGCAGAGACGTGGCGATCTGGTCGCCCGCGTTCTTGTCGGGGCAGACCACATGTACCGTGTGTCCGACCGCTTCCATCCCCTGCTGATAGACGAAGATTTCGTACTCCTCGGTGAATTCACCAGTCAGCATCAGTATCTTCTTTCCGCTCATCTTATTTCCTCCCTTGAAATGAATTTGGCGCCGCGACTATCGGTCGATCTCGGGTAAAGGGAAAGGGCGCTTTCGTTGTGTCAAGGCGACCTTGTCCGAATGGCTTGAGGGGGCGCGGTAAAGGGAGTATCTCCCATATTCCGAAGCCTTTGACGCGTGACGCCCATGACCAGCCTGAATGACATCCGCTCGACCTTTCTGAGCTATTTCGAACGCAACGGCCACGAGGTGGTCGAAAGTTCGCCGCTTGTGCCGCGGAACGACCCGACGCTGATGTTCACCAATTCCGGCATGGTGCAGTTCAAGAACCTGTTCACCGGTCTGGAGAAACGGGATTACGTGCGGGCGACAACAAGCCAGAAATGCGTGCGCGCCGGGGGGAAGCACAACGATCTGGACAATGTGGGTTACACGGCGCGGCATCACACGTTCTTCGAGATGCTGGGGAATTTCTCGTTCGGTGACTATTTCAAGGACGAGGCCATTCCGTTCGCGTGGAACCTGCTGACGCAGGACTTCGGGATCGACAAGTCGCGTCTTCTGACGACGATCTATCACACCGATGACGAGGCCTTCGAGATCTGGAAGAAGGTCGGCGTGCCGGAGGATCGGATCATCCGGATCGATACGTCGGACAATTTCTGGCAGATGGGGCCGACAGGACCTTGCGGGCCGTGTACCGAGATATTCTACGATCACGGCGACCATATCTGGGGCGGGCCGCCGGGCAGCGCCGAGGAAGATGGTGACCGGTTCATCGAGATCTGGAACGTCGTCTTCATGCAGAACGAGCAATTTGAAGACGGTTCGATGAAGGCGCTCGACATGCAGTCGATCGACACCGGCATGGGGCTGGAGCGGATCGGGGCTTTGTTGCAGGGCAAGCACGACAATTACGATACCGATACGATGCGGGCGCTGATCGAGGCGTCGGCTCATGCGACCAGCACCGATCCCGATGGCGACGGCAATGTGCATCATCGGGTGATCGCGGATCATTTGCGTTCGACCTCCTTCCTGATCGCGGAAGGTGTTTTGCCATCGAACGAGGGGCGGGGGTACGTGCTGCGGCGGATCATGCGCCGCGCGATGCGGCATGCGCATCTGCTGGGTGCGAAGGATCCGGTGATGTGGAAGCTGGTGCCGGCGCTGATTTCGGAGATGGGCGGGGCCTATCCGGAGCTTGGGCGCGGCAAGGCGCTGATCGAAGAGACGTTGCGCGCCGAGGAATCGCGGTTCAAGGCGACGCTGGAGCGGGGGCTTTCCCTTCTGGACGAGGCGACCGTTGGCCTGGACGAAGGCGGCGAATTGCCGGGGGAGACGGCGTTCCGGCTTTATGACACTTTCGGCTTCCCGCTGGATCTGACGCAGGACGCGCTGCGGGAGCGCGGGCTGAGTGTCGATACGGACGGGTTCGACGCGGCGATGGCGGAGCAAAAGGCCAAGGCGCGGGCTGCCTGGTCGGGCTCGGGCGAGGCCAAGGATGCCGAGGTGTGGTTCGAACTGGCGGAGGAGTTCGGCGCGACGGAATTTCTGGGTTACGAGACCGAGAAGGCCGAGGGTCAGGTGCTGGCCATCGTGAAAGACGGCACAGCGACCGATGCGGTCTCCGGCGGCGAAGAGGTCTGGATCGTCACCAACCAGACGCCGTTTTACGGCGAGGCCGGTGGTCAGGTGGGGGATACGGGCTGGCTGCGTTCCATCGAGGATCACGACACCCACGGGGTGATCGCAGACACGCAGCGGTTTGCGGGTGGGCGCATCTTTGCCCATCGCTTCACGCCGGATCAGGGCAGAATCAAAGTCGGCGAGCCGGTGCGGCTGGAAGTCGACCACGCGCGGCGGACGGCGATCCGGGCCAATCACTCGGCGACGCACCTGCTGCACGAGGCTCTGCGTGAGGCCCTGGGCGACCACGTCGCGCAGCGTGGGTCGCTCAATGCGCCGGATCGGTTGCGGTTCGATTTCAGCCACCAGAAGGCGCTGAGCCTTGAGGAACTGAAAGCGGTCGAGACCCAGGTGAACGACTTCATCCGGCAGAACACGGCCGTCGAGACGCGGATCATGACGCCGGACGACGCCCGCTCCATCGGGGCGCAGGCGCTGTTTGGCGAGAAATACGGTGACGAGGTGCGCGTGGTGTCGATGGGCCGGGCCGACAGCGGCAAGGGGGCCGAGGGCGACACCTGGTCGATCGAGCTTTGCGGCGGCACCCATGTGGGCCGGACCGGCGACATCGGGGTCTTCGTGACATTGGGCGACAGCGCGTCCTCGGCCGGTGTCCGGCGGATCGAGGCGCTGACGGGCGATGCGGCCTTTGCTTATTTGTCCGAGCAGGATCACAGGCTTGCGGAAACGGCTTTGGCGCTGAAGGCGCAGCCGGGAGAGGTTGCCGAGCGGGTCAAGGCGCTGTTGTCGGAGCGCAAGGCCCTGACTTCCGAAGTGGCCGAGCTTCGGCGCCAGCTTGCTATGGCTGGCAGCGGCGGTGCATCGTCGGCAGAGGCCGAAACGGTTGATGGCAAGAGCTTTCACGGGCAGGTGCTGACGGGCGTGTCCGGGAAGGACCTGCCGCCGCTTATCGACGAGCACAAGGCGCGACTGGGGTCGGGCGTCGTGGTTCTGATCGCGGATGCGGGCGGCAAGGCGGCGGTGGCTGCCGGTGTTACCGACGATCTGACCGGTGAGGTTTCGGCGGTCGATCTGGTGAAGGCCGCGGTGGCGGAGCTGGGCGGCAAGGGCGGCGGTGGCCGGCCTGACATGGCGCAGGGCGGAGGGCCGTCGGCGGAGAATGGCGAAGCCGCGCTTCGGGCTGCGAAGCAACTTTTGGGAGGGTAAATCATGGGCGCACTCTGGATCGCACGGGTCGATGTGACGGACGCGGAGAAGTACGGGCGTTACGTCGAGGTGGCGAGCGTGGTGATACCGGATCACGGCGGCGAGTTTATCGCTCGCGGCGGGCGGGTCGTGCCGCTGGAAGGCGCGGCGCGGGCGCGGAACGTCGTGGCGCGTTTCCCCTCCGTCGAGGCGGCGGAGGCGGCCTATAACGATCCGCGCTATCAGGAGGCGGTGGTCTGGGCCAAGGAGGCCTCCGACCGCGAAGTGATCGTGGTCGAGACCAGCGACTAGGTCGGGAAATTGCGTATTTTCAACAAGATGAAGGGCAATTTTGATTTGAATTGTCTGTGTCGCCCGTGAGTCTGGGCGAGCTGCAGGCGCGCTATGCCCAAGCCGGGCGGGTGGAAGCGATCTGGCTGAGGCCGGGGCGGCGGGAGCCGATGATCTCCGCCGATGCGGTCGAGGTCACCGAGGCCGGTCTGACCGGCGACCGGGCGCGGGCAGGCAAGCGGGCGGTGACGCTGATCCAGGCGGAACATCTACCGGTTATCGCGGCGCTTTCCGGGTTGGAGACGGTGGAGCCTGAACTGCTTCGCAGGAACATTGTCGTCTCGGGCCTCAACCTGTCGGCGTTTCGCGGCAGGCGTCTGAGGATCGGAGACTGCGAGATCGAACTGACAGTTCCGGCGCATCCCTGTTCCCGAATGGAAGAGGTACTTGGGACCGGCGGGTATACCGCCATGCGGGGGCATGGGGGCATGTGTGCGAAGGTTCTGCGGCCCGGCGGTATTGCCGTGGGGGCTGCGGTTCAGCCCGCAAGCTGAGTGACCGTTTCCATGACGGCTTTGCGTGAGGCTGTGTAGGCTTCGGCTTCGCCACCCGGCGCGGCACGGAATATCCAGAACACCCTAAGGTTTTGGGAAATCGTGAGGATTGCCGAACATTCGAGCGTGGGGCCGCTGTTGGGGCGGCACCTGGCGGTGCCTTGCCGCCAGCTGTCTTCGGGATGTGCGCGATCGAGATTGAAGAAGCCTCGGTCCACGGTAGCCGGGTCGTAGAGGATCATCTTGCCTCGTGTCCAGCGATCTTCGGCGCAGCCGAAACGCTCGAAGGCGAGTTGGGAAGGAGTGCGGCAGATGTTGTACTCGCCGCTTCTAATGCCAATGGCCGAAGCGATCATGGGCCGTTCCCCGTTCCGGGTCGTCCGGCAGACCCGGCGCTGGTGGCGCGGGGTGCCGAGGTAGGCGGCCTGGCGCGGATCGTCGGGGTAGATCGTGGTGGAACTTGCGAGTTTGAGGTGGAATTCCTCACCTGCAATCCTGACGGGAATTTCGGTGCAGGAGGGCGGTGGAGGGCGCAGGGTGACATGCTTTCGGTAGAGATGAGGTGTGAGGAGGATCGCGGCGGCGAGAAAGATGCCGAGGGCGTCGAGCCAGAGGACGCCGGCGCGTCGCCAGCCCCTCGTTTGAAGGTACAGGCCGATGGCTCGGGCGATGGTCAAAGCGGCGAGCAGGGACAACGCGATCATCAATGCTCCGAGCACCAGAGCCGCTCCAAAACCCGCGTTGTTCGCGGGATCGTCAATGGCGCGTCGCGTCAGAAGCGTCACGACTCCGAGCAGGATCGCGGGCAGGACGGCAAGCACAACGAGGCTGCGCGGGTTCCTGGCGAGGACCGGCAGAAGGCCTAACAAGACGGGGACGATCAACCTCATGGGCCGGGTTGTCATCGACTGATCCGCAGATTCTCCGATGCGTTTCGTGCAGGCCGCATTGCCGCGCTGCGCAAGCCCTCAGGCGGCGCTGCGCGAGGCGCGTTTGCGCTCGTGCGGGTCGAGGTGGCGCTTGCGGAGGCGGATGGCGTTGGGCGTGACCTCGACCAGTTCGTCGTCGTCGATATAGGCGATGGCCTGTTCCAGCGACATGGTGACATGGGGTGTCAGGCGAACCGCCTCGTCGGTGCCGGAAGCGCGGACGTTGGTCAGCTTCTTGCCCTTGAGCGGGTTCACTTCAAGGTCGTTGTCGCGGCTGTGTTCGCCGATGATCATGCCTTGATAGACTTGTTCCTGCGCGCCGATGAACATGCGGCCCCGGTCTTCGAGGTTGAAGAGCGCGTAGGCGACGGACACACCGGCTTCCATCGAGATCAGCACGCCCGCGCGGCGTCCGGGGATGGCACCCTTGTGCGGGGCCCAGCCGTGGAAGACGCGGTTCAGAACGCCGGTGCCGCGTGTATCGGTCAGGAATTCACCGTGATAGCCGATGAGCCCGCGGGAGGGGACATGGGCGGTGATGCGGGTCTTGGCCGTGCCTGCGGGCTTCATTTCCACCAGGTCGCCCTTGCGGGGGCCGGTGAGTTTTTCGATCACCGCGCCGGTGTATTCGTCATCGACGTCGATGGTGACTTCCTCGATCGGTTCCTGCGTCTCGCCATCCATTTCGCGCAGGATGACCCGGGGGCGGGAGATCGAAAGTTCGAAGCCCTCGCGGCGCATGTTCTCGATCAGGACGCCCATCTGTAGCTCGCCACGCCCGGAGACCTCGAAGGCCTCGCCGCCGGGGGTGTCTTTCACGCGGATGGCCACGTTGGATTCGGCTTCCTTCATGAGGCGGTCGCGGATGACGCGGGACTGAACTTTCTTGCCGTCGCGGCCGGCGAGCGGGCTGTCGTTGATGCCGAAGGTGACAGAAATCGTTGGCGGATCAATCGGTTGCGACGGGATCGCGTCTTCGACCGCAAGGGCGGCAATCGTGTCGGCCACCGTCGCCTTGGCCATGCCGGCGATTGACACGATGTCACCCGCTTCGGCTTCCTCGATGGGTTGCTGGGCGAGGCCGCGGAAGGCGAGGATCTTGGTGATCCTGAACTGTTCGAGCTTCTGACCGGTGCGGGACAGCGCCTGGACGGTGGCGCCGGTTTTCAATCTGCCGGTTTCCACGCGGCCAGTGAGCAGGCGCCCGAGATAGGGGTCGGCGGCAAGCGTGGTGGCGAGCATGGAGAAGTCTTCATCCTTATGCGCCTGCTGGCGAGGACGCGGGACGTGGTGGACGATCAGATCGAACAGCGCCGAGAGGTCTTTCCGGGGGCCGTTCATGTCGGCATCGGCCCAGCCGGCGCGGCCGGAGGCGTAGAGGTGGGGGAAGTCGAGCTGGTCTTCGTCGGCGTCAAGCGCGGCGAAGAGATCGAAGACCTCGTCGAGGGCGCGGTCGGGTTCGGCGTCGGGCTTGTCGACCTTGTTCAGGACCACAATGGGACGCAGGCCGAGCGCCAGCGCCTTGGAGGTCACGAACTTGGTTTGCGGCATCGGGCCTTCGGCGGCGTCCACCAGCAGGACCACGCCATCGACCATCGACAGGATGCGTTCCACCTCGCCGCCGAAATCGGCGTGGCCGGGGGTGTCGACGATGTTGATGCGGGTGTTCTTGTAGAGAACCGAGGTCGCCTTGGCGAGAATTGTGATGCCGCGTTCGCGTTCCAGGTCATTGGAATCCATGGCTCTTTCGGCCACGGCTTCGCCTTGCCGGAACGCGCCGGACTGCTTGAGAAGTTCGTCCACCAGCGTGGTCTTGCCGTGGTCGACATGGGCGATGATCGCGATGTTTCTGAGGTCCATGGGACAGGGTCCTTTGCGTTGGCGCCCGCCTAGCCGGTTCCGGGGAGAATGGGAAGGGGGCTTCGCCGATGTGTGCCTCATGCGCTCCAGTCGAGTTTCGGGAGATGTGAAAAGATGTGAACGCGGCGCACGGAATGCGGACCGGTTTCGCAACGGCGGACAGTGGTTAATGCGCGAAAACAGGGCGTTGGGCGCGAAATCGCGGCGTCGGTAATACGTCGGTATCACGTCGGTATGACGTCGGTGGATAGGTCGGTAATTCCTTCCGAACGGCTCCGAGCGGTGGCTTGCCTTAACCTTAATTAATACTTCATTAACAACACTTTCGGCGGAAATGCGCGGATGTCGCAGGCGGCGCTTGACCTGCACACGGTTCGGTGATCCCAATATTGGCGGGGGTCTGTTTCGGAGGGGGAAGCGTATGCGTTCTCTGTTATTCGTGCCTGCAGCGGCACTTGCTATCTTTACTGGAACCCTTGGCGCAGATGCCGCGACGGTGACGCGCGAGGTTTTTACCTTTGATGCGACGCTGACGTCGGGAACGTCGTTCTGCGGCGAGTATGTCAGCTTGGAATCCGCTTGCCCCGAGAAATTCGGTTCATTTTCCGGCTGGCAGGCCGACGATCTCATGCACGGACTCGCGCTTTCCGACACGGTGTCCGGCAAGATCATCCTGACAAGTTCGGATGGCCTGCTGGAGAGCGCGTCCTGCTCACTTGGCGGGCGCGATTGCCTGTTCTCCACCGAGTTGTTTTTTGGTGGGCTGCCGGTTGGACCGGCGGGCGTCGTGGATTTCACCTGGTCCTCGGTCGTGGGGTCGAGGTTCGATTTCGGTGCGGGAACCTATTTCTTCGGAACCGACTACACGTTCGACGAGGATGGCGTGCATTATTACAGCGGCGTGCGGTTTTCCCTCGAGAACGTGGAGCACAGATTGGTTGAAGTGCCACTTCCCGCCTCGGCAGGATTTTTGCTGGCTGGTCTTCTTGGCTTCGGTATCGTGAGACGACTGAAGCGCCCTTCCGCCTGACGTCACATCAATAGCTTGTCGATCTCGCTGCCCGGTGCGCTTTGTCCGAGCGGCGAGAAGTCACCATTTCCGAACATGGCCCGGCTCGCGTCCAGGATTGCCTTGTGGGTGACACGGGCCAATGCCGAGCCGAGCGACAGGCGTGCGGCTCCCATCTTTGCGTAGTGGTCGCGGCTGTAGGCGGAATAGGGTCCCGCGACCAGGACATTGACGGGTTTTGACGTGGACGAGATGACCCGTTCAAGATCGTCCATGGTTTTCGGGAGCGGCACGTAGAGGCAATCTGCTCCGGCCTCGTCGAAGGCCTGAATGCGGCGGATGGCCTCTTCGATGTCGTAATGGCCGTTCATCACCCCGTCTGCGCGGGCGACAAGGACGAAATCCTGTGGCAAGGCGCGGGCGGCGGCGGCGGCGGCCCGGATGCGCTCGACGGCGTCTTCGAACGGATAAGACTTGTCGTCAGGAAGGGCGGCGTCTTCGATGCAGATACCGGCGAGGCCCACTTCGGCGGAGAGGCGGACGGTTTCGGCGCACTCCTCGGGCGCGTGGCCGAAGCCGTTCTCGAAATCGCCTGAGACCGGGACATTGACCGCTGCGATGAGGTCCTGAGCGTGGGTCAGGGCTTCGTCGCGGGTGACATGGCCACCATCGGGGCGACCGAGGGTGAAGGCATGGGCGGCCGACGAGGTTGCGATGGCTTCTGCGCCGAGCGCGGCAAGCATCTTGGCCGAGCCTGCGTCCCAGGCATTGGCGAGGATGAAGGGGTCGCCCGGTTTGTGGAGATCGCGGAAGCTGGTCATGACGGGGCCTTTCTGAATTGCCGTTCGATGGCGATGAGACGTTCCTTGCGCCAGAGCCCGCCGCCATAGCCGGTGAGCGATCCGTCCGCGCCGATGACGCGGTGGCAGGGGATCAGGAGCGCGATGCGGTTTTTGCCGTTGGCTCGGGCGACGGCGCGGGCGGCGGTCGGGTGGCCAATGGTTTGGGCGAGGGCGCCATAGCTGGTGGTTTCGCCCGGCGGGATGTTTTGCAGGGCGGTCCAGACGGTTTGCTCGAAAGGTGTGCCGCCGGGGGCGAGCGGGGTGGAGAAGCGGGCGGATCGTCCTGTGAAATAGGCGTCGAGGTCGCGGGCGGCCTGTTCGATGGGGGCGGGTCGTCCGAAGCCGATGCGGCCCCTGGCGGCGGCGTGGAGGATGCGGAGTTCTGCGGGCAAGGCTTTGCGGCCGACGAATTCGAGGAGGTGGAGGGCGCGGGCGTCGGCGACGGCGACCATCGGGCCGAGGGGTGTTTCGATCCAGTCGGCGTGGAGGATCGCGTCGGGCTTGAAGGCTCCGGGAGGCAGGCCGAGATAGCCTGCGAAGGCCTCGCGGAAGGCAGACGGGCTGTCGAACCCGGCGTCGATCTGGGCGCCGATCACCTTCTCTCCGCTGGCCAGCGTGGTGAGGCCAAGGGCGATGCGGCGCTGGCGGGCGATTTCCAGGAAGGTGGTGCCGAGGGCGCGTTTGAAGACGCGGCGGACGGTGGAAGGGTCATGGCCGAGAGCGGTTAGATCGGCTTCGCTCCAGCGGCGCTCCGGTTCGGCCTCGAGCCGGGCGAGCAGGTCGGCGATGAGCGGGTCGCCGTCGGGCAGCGGGTGGCAGCGTTTGCAGGGGCGGAACCCGGCTTCGACGCATTCGGCGGCGGTGGCGAAGAAGCGGCAGTTTTTGCGGAGCGGTTTCCGGGCCGGGCAGGTGAGGCGGCAGAAGATGCCGGTGGAGGTAACGCCCACGAAGGCCTGTCCGTCGAGCCGGGGATCGCGGGCGAGGAGGGCGTCGTAGAGCGTGTTATCGTCTGGCAGGGCGAAGAGCATGGGGGAGTCTTAGCCCGTCGCGGGGGCGCGCGCAGCCGGAAATCGGGCAGGGATCACGCGGCTTCCGCGATAAGCTGATCACAAGCGTCGGCGAGCGTGTCGAGGGCTGCGTAAAGGCGGTCGTCCTCCACTGTGAGCGCGATGCGGATGTGGCCGGAGGCGGCCTGCCCGAAGCTTTCGCCGGGCATGACGGCGATGTGGTGGGTGTCCAGAAGTCGCAGGGCGAAGTCTTCGCCTGTCATGCCGGTGGGGCGGATATCGGCCATCAGATACATCGACGCCGCCGACGGGACGATGGCGATGCCCCGGGCTTTGAGGCGGCGCGTGGCCTCGGCATGGCGGCGGCGGAAAGGGGCGGCGATGCGGTCTTCCAGTTCCGGGCCTTGTTTCAGGGCGTATTCGCCCGCGTCCTGGATGAAGCCGGGGACGCCGTAGGTGGTGTGGGTGGTCAGGTTGATGATGTGGGCGATGGCCGTCTCTGGGCCGACGATCCAGCCGAGGCGGGAGCCGGTCATGGCGTGGGATTTTGAGAGCGAGCCGATGACGAGGGTTCGGTCCTCCATGCCGGGCAACTGGCGGGGGGAGAGATGGGTGCCCTGCCATACTTGCGTGTCGTAGACCTCGTCCGAGATCAGCCAGAGGTCGTGGTCGCGTGTGACGCGGGCGATGCCTTCGATGGTGTCGCTTGTGTAGAGGACGCCGGTGGGGTTGTTGGGTGAATTGATCAGAAGCGAGCTTGCGCCAGGAGCGGCGGCGGCGAGGTCGGCGGGGTCGGGCTGGAAGCCGTTTTCGGCGTGGGCGGGAACCGCACGCGGGACCGCGCCCGCGCCACGGATCGTGCCAGGATAGGTGGCATAGTAGGGGTCGATGAAAAGCGCGGTGTCTCCGGGATCGCAGGTGGCGACATGTGCGGCGAAGAGGCCGGCCTGACCGCCGGGGACGATGACGACGTTGGCGCGGGTGGTTTTGACGCCGGTGCGGTCTGTCACGCGTCGAGCGACGGTGTCGCGGAGCGTGTCAGTGCCGGGGAGGGTGGCGTAGCCGGTGTGGCCGCCTTTTGCCGCGGCGTGCATGGCGTCGAGGATTTCCGGCTCGGTCCGGCAGTCGTGTTCGCCGATGGTGAGTTCGGTGATCTCAAAGCCCGCCGCTTTCAGCGCGCGGGCCTTGCGGTAAAGGTCCCAGCCGTCGGAGCCGCCGCCGGTCAGGGTTTCGATGCGGGTAGCAAGTTTCATGGGATGAGTGGGCCTTGGTGACTGTCCCCATGTCAAACCACGTTTTGTGGCGAGGCGGTTCACGTTGCGTGATAGGTGTCCGGGAGTTCGGATAGGAGCGAATATGCCGAGGTTCCAGTCCTATATCCTTTGCACAGCGCCCCGGAGCGACGCTGTTCATCCATCTTTCGCGCGGGGACAAGGTGGCGCAGGCGGTGTCCTATGTGCGGGCGAGCCAGACGGGTTTGTGGCACATGGCGCCCGACGGGCGCGAGATCGAGCGGCTGGCACCGCCAGGGGAGCCGCGTTTCGATGGCGAGGCGATTGGTGCCTGGAAAGAAATCTTCGAGGGCTATGACCGACGCTGGCGGGCGTGGTTCGCGGCGGAGGGAATCGGCGCTTTGGCTCTGAGCTATGACGATCTGTCCCGTGATCCCACAGCGGCGCTGCGGCGTGTTCTGGTTGCACTGGAAGTTGACGCGGGCCGTGCCGATGGGGTGGAGATCGGTGTGAAGAAGCTGGCCGATGGAATGTCGGAGGCGTGGGAGGCGCGCTTTCGGGAGGCAGAGGCTTCCGGCAAGATACGAAAAAAACTTTGAAAACGGCGCGGTGCGGTGTATCACGCGTGCCATGACCCGTGCCGCGATCATCACCTGCTGCATTATCCGCTGACATCTGTCGCGCGGGCCGGTCCTCTTTTCTCTCCAACATGACCAAGCTATGTCCCGCGCGGGAAACCCCGTGCCTGAAGGGCTGAGTTCATGACCGAGATCACGCTTTACAACACCGCCACGCGCCGCAAGGAGCGGTTCGACCCGATCGACCCTGACAATGTGCGGATGTATGTCTGCGGGCCGACGGTCTATGACCGGGCGCATATCGGGAACGCCCGGCCTGTCATCGTATTCGACACGCTGTTCCGGCTTCTGCGCCATGTCTATGGGGAGAAGCACGTGACTTACGTGCGGAACTTCACGGATGTGGATGACAAGATCAACGCCACGGCGCTGGCGCGGAAGGAGGCGGGGGCCGAGGGGTCTCTGGAGGCGCTGATTGCCGAGCGGACGGATGAGACCATCGGCTGGTATCATGCGGATATGGAGGCTCTGGGGACGTTGCGGCCCACGCAGGAGCCTCGGGCGACGGCGCATATCGGCGACATGATCGCGATGATCGAGGGACTGATTGCCAAGGGGCACGCCTATGCGGCGGAGGGGCATGTGCTGTTCCGGGTGCGGTCTTATGCCGAGTATGGCGCGCTGTCGGGGCGGACGGTCGATGACATGATCGCGGGCGCGCGGGTGGAGGTTGCGCCCTACAAGGAAGACCCGATGGATTTCGTGCTGTGGAAGCCGTCCTCGGACGATCTGCCGGGGTGGCCGTCGCCCTGGGGTCGTGGGCGTCCGGGGTGGCATATCGAGTGCTCGGCGATGGCTTACGAGTTGCTGGGCAAGTTCGACCCGAAGCATGAGGGGCGGTTCGACATTCACGGGGGCGGGAACGATTTGCAGTTTCCGCATCATGAGAACGAGATCGCGCAGTCGAAATGCTCAGGCCACGGGTTCGCCAATCTCTGGATGCATAACGAGATGCTGCAGGTCGAGGGGAAGAAGATGTCCAAGTCCTTGGGGAACTTCTTTACCGTGCGGGATTTGCTGGACGGCAACTGGTCCGGTGGCTGGAAGGTGCCGGGAGAGGTGATCCGGTTCGTGTTCTTGAGTACGCATTACCGGAAGCCGATGGATTGGACGGAGGCGAAGGCGCGGGAGGCGGAGGCGACGCTGAGGAAATGGTATCGCTTGGCCGCGACCGCTTTGGATAACGGTGAGCCATATCGCCCCTCGGTCGATGCACTCGCAGACGATTTGAATACGCATGGAGCCTTGGCGGAAGTTCATCAACTCGCGCACGCGGGGGATGCACCGGCACTTCGGGCAACTTTGAAGTTTCTTGGACTCTTGGGGCATACAATCCCAGTTTGGGCGAGCGAAGGCCACGACGTCTTGAACACACTGCGTGATGCTCTGTATCGCGCGCGAGAAGATGCAATGCAGTCAAAAGACTTTTCGGTCGTCGATGCATTGAAAGCGAGTTTAGTCGAGGCTGGCGTAGAAATCCGCATGAGCAAGAACGATGTGGAGTTGCTACCTGCCGAAGGTTTCGATCCCACCAAACTGGAGGCCCTGAAATGACCGTCGATCTCAGAACAGAGGGCAGCGCCCGGCCCGAGGGTGGGTGCGAAGCGCCCGCCGTCGAACCGAAGGTTCGCCTGCGGCGAAACGGGGGCGGGTCGGGCGCTGCCCGGTGTTTCACACCGGGCGGGGCGTTTGAGTTGCGTATTGTCCCGTGCTTGACCCGGGACCTCTGGCCAGATCATGAGGCCCCGGATCAAGTCCGGGGCAGGGTGGTGCGATTGGTGGTTGAGGCCCCGGATCAAGTCCGGGGCAGGGAGAAATAAAATGATCAAAGAACTCCTCTCCCTCTTCGACACGACCCTCCGCGACGGGCAGCAAACCCAGGGCGTACAGTTCTCCACCGATGAGAAGATGCAGATCGCGCGGGCGCTGGATGTACTCGGGCTCGACTATATCGAGGGCGGGTGGCCGGGGGCGAACCCGACGGACTCGGCGTTTTTCGAAAGCCGTCCGCAGACTCGCGCCACCTTCACCGCCTTCGGGATGACCAAGCGGGCGGGGCGGTCGGCGGAGAATGACGATGTGCTGGCGGCTGTTCTCAATGCGAATACGCCTGCGGTTTGTCTGGTGGGCAAGACCCATGACTTCCACGTCGATACCGCGCTCGGGATCACGCTGGAGGAAAACCTGACCAATATCCGCGAGAGCGTTGCGCATCTGGTCGCGAAGGGTCGCGAGGCGCTGTTCGATGCGGAGCATTTTTTCGACGGGTACAAGGCGAACCCGGAATATGCGCTCGACTGTCTGAAGGCGGCCTATGAAGCGGGCGCACGGTGGGTGGTGCTTTGCGATACCAACGGGGGCACGCTGCCGCACGATGTGGGGGAGATCACCCGCGCGGTCATCGCCGCCGGCATCCCCGGCGATCATCTGGGCATCCATACCCATGACGATACCGGGAACGCGGTGGCGGGGAGCCTCGCTGCGGTGGACGCGGGCGCACGGCAGGTGCAAGGCACGCTGAACGGGCTGGGGGAGCGCTGCGGCAATGCGAACCTGACGACGCTGATCCCGACGCTTTTGCTGAAGGAGCCATATGCCAGCCGGTACCAGATCGGGGTGAGCCGGGAGAGGTTGGCGGATCTGACGCGGACCAGCCGGCAACTGGACGAGATCCTGAACCGGGTGCCGTTGCGGTCCGCGCCTTATGTCGGGTCGTCGGCATTCGCGCATAAGGCGGGGTTGCATGCGTCGGCCATCGTGAAGGATCCGACGACCTATGAGCATATCGACCCCACGCTGGTCGGGAACACCCGGATCGTGCCGATGTCGAACCAGGCGGGGCAGTCGAACCTGATCCGGCGACTCTCGGAAATGGGACTGGCGGTGGAGAAGGGCGATCCGGCGTTGATGCGCATTCTCGATGCGGTGAAGCAGCGGGAAACGCAAGGCTTCGCCTATGACAGCGCGCAGGCGAGTTTCGAACTGCTGGCGCGGCGGGAACTGGGGCTGACCCCGGACTATTTCGACGTGGAACGCTACCGGGTGATCTCGGAGCGGCGGCGGAACGCGAAGGGCGAGATCGTGGTGGAGTCGGAAGCGGTCGTCACGATCTCCACGCGGGAAGGCGCGCGGACGAGTTACTTCAAGAATGAGCACGCCAGCGACATTCAGGATGACGGGCCGGTGAACGCTTTGTGGCAGGCGCTGAAATCGGACCTGGGGCCGTATCAGAGCCAGATCGAGGACGTGCATCTGACCGACTTCAAGGTGCGGATAACCCAGGGCGGCACCGAGGCGGTGACGCGGGTTATTATAGACTTTGCCGATGATGAGGGCCGGGCCTGGGCGACGGTGGGCGTGTCTTCGAACATCGTCGATGCGTCGTTCCAGGCGCTGCTGGATGCGATCGTCTGGAAGCTGGTGCAGGAGAGCCGACCGGCGGAGGCGGCGGAATGATCCCGCCAGAGGCCTTCTTCACGGTCCATCGCGACTTGCCGCGCGAAGGGCCGGGGGAGGCGGCGGATGTGCTCTGGGCGCTGGAGGTGGCGGGGACGCCAGCCAAGGCGCGGATTCTGGATGCGGGCTGCGGGCCGGGGGCGGATACGGTGACGCTGGCGGAAGCGCGGCCGGAGGCGGAGGTTCTGGCGCTGGAGAAGGTACCGCATTTCGTCGAGGCGGCGAAGCGGCGGGCGGCGCGGTTCGGCAAGCGGGTCGAGGTTGAGGAGCGGAGTTACCTTGCGCTGTCGGAGACTTACGATCTGATCTGGAGCGCAGGAGCTGTCTATTTCCACGGCGTGACCAAGGTGCTTGAGGCCTGGATGCCGCATATGGTGCCGGGCGGTGCGGTGGCGTTCAGCGAGCCTTGCTGGATGATCGAGCCGCCGTCCGAGGAGGCGCGGGCCTTCTGGGCAGAAGAGTACGAGGTGAAGAGCCGTGCCGAGATCGAGGCGGAGATCCACCGCGCCGGTTACGGCATAGTCGGTCAGCGCTGGGTCGTGGACGCGCCCTGGGCGGCCTATTACGGGCCGATGTTGGCGCGGCTCGACAAGCTGGACGAGACAGAACAATCGCCGGAGGTGGCCGCGGCCATGGCCGAGCATCGGGCCGAGATTGCCCGCTGGCAGGCGGCGCGGGAGGAGATCGCCTACTGCCTGTTCGTCGTGCGGCGGTCATGAGCCTTCAGGCCTGTGCCGACATCGTGGCGAAGGGCGATCCCGACCGGCACCTGGCGGCGATGGCCGCGCCGGTTGAAGCGCGCCGGGTGCTGTTTCCGCTCTATGCCTTCAACGTGGAAGTCGCGCGCGCGCCCTGGGTGGCGTCCGAGCCGATGATCGGGGAGATGCGGCTGCAATGGTGGCGGGATGCGCTGGAAGAGATTGCCCAGGGCAGGCCGGTCAGGAAGCATGAGGTGACGGAGCCGCTGGCGGAAGTGCTGGATGCCGAGGGCGCGCGACTGCTCGATCAGGGCGTGGCAGCGCGGCGGTGGGATCTTTACCGCGATCCATTCGAGGATCAGGCGCATTTCAACGAATATCTCGACCGGACTGGCGGGGCGCTCATGTGGGTGGTGGCTCGGGCGCTTGGCGCAGCGGAGGCGGCGGAAACGGTGGTCCGGCGCTATGGCGCAGCAGCGGCACTGGCGCGGTTTCTTCAGGCGATACCGGAATTGGAGGCGCGGGGTCGAGTGCCGTTGGTCGATGGCAGGCCGGATGCGGTGGCGAGGCTCGCCGGTGAGGTAATCCGCGACTTGCCGGGAGAACGGGCGATGCGGGACTTGCTCCCTGTCTCCGCGTGGTCGGCTTTGATCGAGGGCTGGCAGGCAAGTGAAATCCTAAAACAGGTGATTGATGATCCCGGACGTGTTGCGGCGGCAGGGCTTGGTCTGAGCGAATTCCGGAAGCGCTGGATTTTGCTGCGCCACCGTCGTTGAGGCACAGCCTTCGCTATCCGCCTGAAGACATTCCGGGGCCGCCGTGGACGTCGTGTCCGGGTCTGATTCACCGTCTGCGGCTGACCCGGGGGATGGAACTGCGCACCATACGGTAGTGGCTCTCGGGGTGCGGCGGGTGGCCATCCGTGCGGCGCCAGTAGGCGGGGCCGCCGCGCCTGCGCCAGAGCGGCAGGGTCATCAGCAGTCCTGCGGCGAACCCACCCGCGTGAGCCCAGTAGGCGACGCCCCCCAGTTCGACCGGCGTCATGGAGCCTTGGATCAGTTGCAGGCCGAACCAGGCTCCCAGAACGATCCAGGCCGGGATCGGAATGATCCGGAAGAAGATAACGATGATGATCAGGACATCGACGCGGGCTTTCGGGAATAACAGGAGGTAACCGCCCATGACCCCCGCGATCGCGCCGGACGCGCCGACCATTGGTATCGTGCTGGCGGGGTCCGCCAGGAACTGGGCGGAAGCGGCGGCGAGCCCGCCGAGGAGGTAAAACATCAGAAAACCGAAATGACCCATCTGGTCTTCCATGTTGTCGCCGAAGACCCAGAGGAATAGCATGTTGCCGGCGAGGTGCATGAGGCCGCCATGGAGAAACATGGAGGTGAAGAAGGTCGTCGCCGATGCTTCTGCGGGGATCATTCCCCAGGTTTCGAAAACGGCGCTCAGAATCCACGGGTCCTGAAACGAGGCAAGATAGTAGCTCGCAAAGACGATGACATTGACCGCGATCAGGGCCCAGGTGACGTAAGGCGTGCGCTCGGACGGGTTATGGTCGCGGATCGGAAACATATGCGCTCACCGGACCGATTTTGCCGGTCGAGGTCAAGGGAGACTTGACGGGTGGGGAGAACGCGCCACCATTGGCTTATGAAAACATGGGTTCTCGCCGTTCCGTTCGTCCTGTCCGCCGGTTGTCTGTTTGCTGACTGTCCGCCGCCTCCTGACATTGCGGCTGGGGAAGACGCCCTTTTCATGGCTTTGCAGGAAGCGGAAAACGAACGCGTGGCGGAGCCGAGCCAGCGTGGCCTCTGGGAGCTTTGGACGCAGGCCCCGGATGCGGCGGCCAGGGAGTTGCTCGATCAGGGCATGATGGCGCGCGGATCCTATGATTTCCTTCGTGCGATGGAAAAATTCGACCGGCTGGTGGAGTATTGTCCGGATTGGGCGGAGGGATACAACCAGCGGGCCTTCATCAGCTTTCTGCGCGAGGATTTCGAGGCGGCGCTGGTCGATCTGGATCTGGCGCTGGAACGGTCGCCGCGCCATGTCGGGGCGCTGTCGGGCAAAGCGCTGTCGCTCATGGGGCTGGGGCGAGACGAGGAGGCTCAGGAGGTGCTTCGCGCGGCACTGGACCTCAACCCGTGGATTCCCGAGCGTGGGCTGCTGCGCGAGGAGCCCGGCGAGGATATCTGACGTCAAACCATTCTGAATGGTTTGATAAAAAGTGCTTTGCGTACTTTTCTGCACCCTTGTTCCCGAACAGCGCCTTCCGTAATGAGGACGCGCGCGTGCGGGCGTGATGGAATGGTAGACATATCGGACTTAAAATCCGTGGGCCGAATGGCCGTGTGGGTTCAAATCCCACCGCCCGCACCAAAGAAAAAGCCGCCCGAAGGGCGGCCTCTTTC
This sequence comes from Silicimonas sp., assembly GCA_050299835.1. GTDB lineage: Bacteria > Pseudomonadota > Alphaproteobacteria > Rhodobacterales > Rhodobacteraceae > JAJDOD01. The sequence continues at coordinate 233,689 of JBNKWP010000002.1, read as the reverse complement.
TGATCGTATTGGGTTTGATTACCGGCCCCAGACCCGGACATCGCCGCAATCGACATGGACGAAATTCGAGCTGGAATATTTACCAACACCGCCCGCCGAGCAGGACATGGCCGCTCGCGAAATCTGACCGACGGACCGGCCTTCGAGGCGGATGTCGCTGGCCTGTCCCTTCATGTGGAGAGAATTGCGGGCCACATTGCGCGATCGGGCCCGCAGCATGGCGTTCGTCTGCGGCGACCGGTAGCCCGACAGCAGCATGTAGGAGGCGCGGGTGTCGAGAAGCCGGTGCGAGGCGGCAAGAATATCCACGGTGCGATTGTCGAAACCGATCACCTGGTCGGTGCGCCAGTCGCGCATGAACCGATTGATTTCCTTCATCGCTTCGGGGATGTACTCACCCTCGATCCAGTAGACGGTATCGATGCGCTCGCCCGTGCGTCCGGAATGCATCTTGAGCCGCCGGATGTCGCCCGCGCCGCGAAGAAGGCCGAAAGCGTTGGAATATGTCGGTGCTGCTGCGAGTGTCGTAGCGGCGAAGGCTTTAAGCACGCCTCTCCGCGTCATGCTCGTATTGTCAGACGTCATCTGCCACAAAGTCCCATTCTATTGTCCCCGCCGGTATGTCCGACGATGAACCACCACTCCCCCTGAGGTGCAGAATCTGTATGGCCCAATTTGTTAACTCAGAAAACAGCAGATCCCGCAAAATCAGTCGGATCGGCGCCGGTCGGCGGAATTCTGCCAGTTTTGGCCCCGGAGCCAAATGTGGCAAGAATTTGGTTGGGTCGTTGCGTCTGGGTAACAAAAGCTCTGATTGGCGAGATTTTGAATAGACACTCTTAAGTCTCTGCGGGACATAAGGAGGGTTCGGGGAAGTAACTGTATTGGATGTTCGATGACTGCCATGCCGATCCGCCGCCTGTTTCTTGTCTGGGGCCTCGCCTTTGCCTGTTCGGCGACCGCGCCGATGAGCGCTGCGCAGGCGCAGGTGACACCGTTCGTGCAGGCGGTGGCGGAGGCCGCTGCCAGCGACAGGGAAATTGCCACTTTTTATCGCGCGAACGGGTATCAGCCGATCTGGACAGCGGAGGGTGAAGACGCAAGGGCCAGACGGGAGGCTTTTCTGAACGTCCTTGAGGATGTCTCCGCGCATGGCCTGCCCGAGGGACGCTATCACCCCGAGACGCTGGAGTTCGATCTGCGCAATGTGCGGACCACGCGCGAACTGGGGCACATCGAAGTGGAGATGTCGAAGCTCTTCCTTCTCTATGCACGTGACATCCAGACCGGCATCCTTGAGCCGCGCACCATCGACCCCGGAATGGTCCGGGAGGTTTTGCGCCGCGACCGGACGAAACTTCTCAACGATTTCACCAAGTCTTCACCGGCTGCTTTCCTGCGTGCCCTTCCTCCGCAAAGCCCGGAATATGCGCGGCTGATGAAGGAAAAGATGAGGTTCGAAGACCTGGTCGCGCGCGGTGGATGGGGCGACGAGGTTCCAGCCCGAAAGCTGGAGCCCGGCGATAGCGGTCCGGCTGTTGTCGCGCTTCGCAACCGGCTGATCGCGATGGGTTATCTCGACCGGACCTCGGCTTCGACCTATGACAGCAAGATGCGGCAAGCCGTTTTGGCGTTTCAGGACGACCACGGCCTGGCCGCCGATGGCGTGGCCGGAGATGGAACGATCGCGGCCATCAATACGTCGGCCACGACGCGGCTTCACCAGATTGTCGTTGCCATGGAGCGGGAACGCTGGACCAACATGCCGCTCGGAGATCGCCATATCTGGGTCAACATCACGGATTTCCACGCCCGGATCGTGGATCATGGCAAGGTTACTTTTCAGACCCGTTCGGTCGTCGGTCACCGTGATCCTGACCGCAGGACGCCCGAGTTTTCCGATGTGATGGAACATCTCGTCGTCAATCCGACCTGGAACGTCCCGCGCTCGATCGCGACCAAGGAATACCTGCCGATGATGCAGCGCAATCCCAACGCGGCCGGGCATCTGTTGCTGGTGGACCGTCGCGGCCGTGTCATCCCGCGCGAGATGGTGCAGGATTTCACGCAGTTCAACCAAAGCAACTTTCCGTTCGATCTGAAACAGCCGCCGAGCCGGTCGAATGCGCTGGGGCTGGTGAAGTTCATGTTCCCGAACCGGTACAATATCTATCTGCACGACACGCCGCAGAAATCGCTTTTCGGACGGGAAAGCCGCGCTTTCAGCCACGGCTGCATCCGGCTGAATGATCCGTTCGATTTTGCCTATGCGCTTCTGGCGCGGCAGGAAGCGGACCCCGCGGCATACTTCCAGAGCGTCTTGTCGACGCGGCGGGAGACACAGGTTGAACTGGAAGAGCATATTCCTGTTCATCTCGTCTATCGCACCGCCTTCACCCAGGCGAAGGGCAGGACGCAGTTTCGCCCGGATGTCTATGGCCGGGATGCGCGGATCTGGGAGGCGCTTGAGAGCGCCGGGGTTTCGCTGGACGCGCTTCAGGGATAGATACTTCTCCCGAGAGGGAGCAGCTGATGCGCTACACCATTCAGGATATCGCGACCGCGCTTGAGGCGCGGGTCTTGGGAGATGCCGAGCTTGCGGTGCTGGGGGCGTCGGAACCCGCTGATGCGGGTCCCGAACATCTGGCGTTGGCGATGGATCCGAAATTTGCCGATGGTCTCAAACTCGGCAAGGCCCGCGCGGCGATCGTCTGGGACGGAGCGGACTGGCAGGCGATGGGTCTGGAAGCCGCGATCGTGGTGCCGCGCCCCCGCTATGCCATGTCCGGCCTGACGCGGCTGATGGATCCCGGCCCCGAAATCGCGCCCGGCATTCATGCCTCGGCCATCATCGATCCGACGGCGGAGATCGGAGACGGCGCGGCTATCGGTCCGCTTGTGGTGATCGGCGCAGGAGTGCGCATCGGTCCCGGGGCCCGTATCGCCTCCCATGTCAGCATCGGTGAGCAGACTGTCATCGGGGAGGATGCGCTGATCCATTCTGGCTGCCGGATCGGCGCACGCGTGAATATTGGCGCGCGACTGATCGCGCAGCCGGGCGCGGTCGTGGGGTCTGACGGGTTCAGCTTCGTTACGCCTGACAAGAGCCGGGTCGAAGAGGCTCGGGCGTCCCTTGGTAGGGAAACCGAAGCGATCAACGCGGAATGGACCCGCATTCATTCGCTTGGCGGGGTCGAGATCGGTGATGACGTCGAACTTGGCGCCAATTCCTGTATTGACCGAGGCACGATCCGGGCAACGCGTATCGGGCGGGGGACAAAGCTCGATAACCTGGTTCATGTGGCTCACAACTGTGAGATAGGCGAGGATGTCCTGCTTTGCGGTCAGGTAGGGATTGCCGGATCGACCAGGATCGGCAATCGCGTGGTGCTGGGTGGCCAGGTTGGTGTCGGTGACAATTTATCGGTCGGCGATGACGTGGTGGCCGGTGGGGCCACGAAGATTCTCGCCAAAGTGCCTGCGGGTCGCGTCGTGCTTGGCTATCCGGCAATGAGAATGGAGCAGTATATCCAGGCCAGTCAGAACTGGCGGCGTCTCCCGCGGTTGATGGAGGATGTCCGGGCGTTGAAGAAAGCGGTTTCAAATGAAGACGCAGAGGACTAAATACACCGCAAATGGACCCGGAGGGGCGGGAAGATGAGCAGCGACGTCGAAAGCAGGATCATCGAGATTATCGCCGAACAGGCGGTTTTGGAACCATCCGACGTGTCGCTCGACCAATCGCTTGAGGATCTTGGCGTCGATTCGATGGGTCTGGTCGAGGCGATCTTCTCGATCGAGGAAAGTTTCGACATCCAGGTGCCGTTCAACGCCAATGAGCCGGAAAAGTCAGAATTCGACATTTCCTCGATTCAGGCCATCGTTCGGGCTGTCGAGAAGCTCATCGCCGAACAGAAAGCCTGAATGGCCCGCGTTGTCATCACGGGAGCCGGGACGATCAACCCGCTGGGCCATTCGGTCGCAGAGACCCATGAGGCCATGCGGGAGGGGCGTTGCGGGATCAGCGATCTGGATATTCGCGATGTGGACCGGTTGGCGATCCGGATCGGCGGGCAGGTCAAAGGCTATGATGCGGACAGCCGCTTCAATCGTCAGCAGCAGGCGCTTTATGACCGGTTTACTCAGTTCACGCTGATCGCGGCGGAGGAGGCTATCGGACAGTCCGGGCTGGAGTTCAGCGGGCATCTGGCGGCGGAGACCGGTGTGGTGTTCGGGACTTCCGGGGGGGGACTGGGCACGCTCGACGACAATTACCGGGCTGTCTATGAGGAAGGGAAGAACCGGGTGCATCCCTTCATCGTGCCGAAGCTGATGAACAATGCCGCGGCGTCCCATGTGTCCATGACCTATAACCTGAAGGGCCCGTCCTTCACCGTCGCGACGGCCTGTGCGTCGTCGAACCATGCGATGGGGCAGGCGTTCCACCTGATCCGATCCGGCATGGCACGGGTGATGATCACGGGCGGCTCGGAATCGATGCTGTGCTTCGGGGGCGTGAAGGCCTGGGAAGGCTTGCGCGTCATGTCGAAGGACGCCTGCCGTCCGTTCAGCGCCAATCGCAACGGGATGGTACAGGGCGAGGGTGCGGGCGTGTTTGTCTTCGAGGAATACGAGCACGCCAAGAAGCGCGGGGCCGAGATTCTTGCGGAAGTGATCGGGTTTTCCATGACGTCGGACGCTTCCGACATCGTGATGCCGTCCCAGCAGGGCGCGGCGCGGGCGATCTCGGGGGCCTTGAAGGATGCCAAGATCAACGCGGACCAGGTGGGCTATATCAACGCCCACGGGACCGGGACGGCGGCCAATGACAAGACCGAATGCGCCGCAGTGGCCAGCGTCTTCGGGCGGCATGCGGACAAGGTGATGATTTCTTCCACCAAGTCGATGCACGGGCACCTGATCGGCGGCACCGGGGCGGTGGAGCTTCTGGCCTGCATCATGGCGCTGAAAGACGGCATCATCGCGCCGACCATTGGGTACGAAGAGCCGGACCCGGAATGCGCGCTGGACGTGGTGCCGAATGAAGCGCGGGAGGCGGACGTGGACCACGTTCTGTCGAATGCGTTTGCCTTTGGCGGGCTGAACGCGGTGCTGGCATTGAAGAAGGCTGGGTAGGCGGAACGTCTGCTATGCGGGACTTTCCAGCCATTCGATATTTCTATCGGAAATGTAAAAGCTTGCCTCAGCGCCACACCGGCAAAGCAGCCATGCCGCCCAGCGATCTGCCAGAGCGCAGATCAAAGAAATGCGGCGCACGGGATCAGTTCTGCGCGTTCGGAAGCGCCAAAGTGGATTTCGTAGGCGGTCGCGAGATCATGCGCCTCAAAAGTCTACGAGCAGGCTCTTCGAAGTACTCATGAGATAATCGCGCGATCCAGATTGAAAAAGCGATCGCAGGAAGAGCGAACCAACCCGGGTCGATAGAGATATCGTTGGCAAGATTGCGAAACATCAGAATCACCGGGATGTGCAAAAGGTAAAGGCCGAAAGACCATGCGCCTAGCGCCAACCCCGGCCTCCAGCTCGATATCCAATCGTGCTTCGACGCAGCAACCGCCGAAATCAGCAGAAATACGATCGAAACCTGTATCGGCGGGAATTTGTAGTAGGCCCGCGTGTTCGGGAGATCAAAGATTATCCAGACACTCACGGCAAGACTGATTGCAAGCATGCTGGCCACGACAAACGGCAGCCGAAATCTGCGAAGCACTGCATCGGGGAGTGTCGCAAGCACTGCGCCCCAGCAAAACATTGGAAGGCCATGAACAAGAGCCATCCTGTTCCCCAGCGGCTGTGCATTCGCCCAAGCGATTACGATTGCCATCAGCGCCAAGTGGACAAACCATGGAAGGCGGCCGAACAGGAGCCAATACACCAGAAAGGCCGCATAAAATTTGAACTCAACCACAATCGTCCAAAAGACCGATTGCCCCTCAAGCAAGAGAATGTGCCTTAGGGCCGCCTCCCATTCCAAGTGATAGAAGACGCGGATGCCTGTCATTTCGTAAGTTGCAGCGGACAGAAGGACGACCAGACCGAACAGAGGATACACCCGAGATACGCGTGCCGCGACATACTCCTGAAGCGCCGCGATCCTCGCCGGTTTCCGCAGATAAAGCCTCACCATCAGGTAGCCGCTCAGTGCGAAAAAAGTCATGACGCCCAGCGCACCAAGCGGATAGAAGAAGGACTTGGGCAGCAAGTAATGCCAACCCAGGTGCGACAGTACGACGAGAAACGCCGCAATACCACGTAGGGAAGTCAAGGCCGGAAGATACTGCTCAGAAGCCATTTGTTGCCCGCGGAAGACCTTGCGTATCGCTCAACTGCAGTTATGGGAGTAAAATAAAGAAGTCCCTGCGGCTGGATTGTGCTCAGAATATGGAGCCTTCGGAAAACCACTGCGCTTGCGACAGGCGCTTTGGACTCAAAGCTACCGTTCGCGGCAACGCGACGACAAAACTGAGCAACGCTTTGATGAAGCGGTTCCCGGACCGTTCGGCTCAGTTCTTCCGTTTCACGCCGTAAAGCTCCATGCGGTGGCCCTTCAGCGTGTAACCCAGTTTCTCGGCGATTTTTTCCTGCAGCGCCTCGATTTCTTCATCCACGAACTCGATGACTTCGCCCGAATTCATGTCGATGAGATGGTCGTGATGGTCGCGGTCGGCATCTTCGTAGCGGGCGCGCCCATCGCGGAAGTCGAGCTTTTCGAGGATGTCGGCTTCTTCGAAGAGCTTCACCGTGCGGTAGACCGTGGCGAGCGAAATGTTGGGGTCGACGGCGCTGGCGCGGGCATAGAGTTCTTCGACGTCGGGGTGGTCGTCGGCGGCTTCCAGCACGGTCGCGATGGTGCGCCGCTGCTCGGTCATGCGCAGGCCCTTGGCCTCGCAGCGTTCGGTGATGGTGGTCTCTGCCATGCGTGCCCCTCTTGTCAGACCGTCTTACGAAATGGCGGGCAGGGGGGCAACGAAAAGGGCCGGCGCAATGGCCGGCCCTATGTCATTCGGGAAGTGTTCAGATCACTCGCGATTGCCGAGGAACTGCAGCAGGAACATGAACATGTTGATGAAGTCGAGATAGAGGTTCAGCGCCCCCATGATTGCCGACTTCGCCAGCCATTCGCCGTCCATCGCGTGGGCGTGGGCAAGATAGTCCGTCTTGATCTTCTGAGTGTCATAGGCGGTAAGGCCAGCGAAGATCAGCACACCGATGGCCGAGATCGCGAAGACCATAGCCGGAGATTGCAGGAACAGGTTCACGAGCATCGCCACGATGAGGCCGATGACGCCCATGATCAGGAACGATCCCCAGCCCGAGATATCCTTCTTGGTCGTGTAGCCCCAGAGCGAGAGGCCCGCGAAGGCAATTGCGGTGACCAGGAAGGTTTGGGCGATCGACACGCCGGTGAACACCAGGAAGATCGAGCTGATGGAGAGGCCCATCACCGCTGCAAAGGCGTAGAAGAAGAGCTGTGCGGCAGCCGCCGAGAAGCGGTTGATCATCGCGCTGAACATAAAGACCATGGCCAGCGGCGCGAACATCACGACCCATTTCAGGGGCGAGGTGTAGAGCGCAACGCCCAGACCGGTCAGTTGACCGTCTGCCGTGACCGCAAGGCCGGAAATCGCCCAGGCGGCGGCAAAGGTGACCAGCATGCCCACGGACATCGTGCCGTAGACCTTGTTCATATGGGCGCGCAGGCCCTCGTCGATTTCGGCCGTCCGGACACCCGTCGCGGTCGGGCGGATCGTCTCATATTCAGCCATTGATGGTGTTCTCCTGATTGACTGTCATTCAAATGCCGGAAAATCCGGCAATTCCCTCCGTTATATTGGAGGATCTTGCCGGATTTTCAACGGGTCCTGACAGTTTTGGGAGGCTTTTCGGCCCGGCTGTGCGCTTTCAGCGCTGCCAGCGGTTCGGAGCATCCCAGAATGCGCGTTTTGTTTCGGTAATGGCATCAGGCCGGGTCACGCCGATGTCCTTGAGCAGATGCGCGTCGAGATTGCCGAGGTGCTGGCGTTCGCGCCAGATGGAGAACGCCTTCAAGACCACGCGGAGAGCTGCCGGGCGGCTGGCGCCGGTGAGCGGGAAGCGAACGGGGAGGGTGGTGATGGACTTGATGGTCATGGCGTTTTCCTTTCCGGCTATTGATGAGTCGCCATCGTTGGTTCAGTTTTCTTGATCTATTTGCCAGAGGCTGATACATATTGAAAACGAATTAATGTGAACTGATGCATCAGGAATATTGATATGCCGCGCAACATCGACATGACTGCACTGAGGTCCTTTGTCACCGTCGCCGAAACCGGCGGTGTCACCCGCGCGGCTTCGGCTCTGAACCTGACGCAATCGGCGGTTTCGATGCAGTTGAAACGGCTTGAGGAGAACCTGGGCCAGCACCTGCTGGACCGGTCGGGCCGGACCATCGGGCTGACCAGCGCAGGCGAGCAGCTTTTGAGTTATGGTCGCAAGCTGCTGGTGCTGAATGACGAAATATACGGCCGCATGACAGATGACGTCTATGAGGGCGTACTGGTCTTCGGAGTGCCAAGCGACATTGTTTACCCTTCGATCCCGCCGGTGCTGCGGCTGTTCCATTCGGAACATCCACGGATGAAGGTGCAGCTTCTGTCGTCCTATACGATCAAGCTGAAGCAGATGTTCGCGTCGGGCGAATGCCACCTGATCCTGACAACCGAGGACGAGATTGCGCCGGGTGGCGAGACCCTGAGCGAAGTGCCGCTTTTGTGGTATGGCGCTCGCGACGGGGACGCCTGGCAGTCGCGGCCTTTGCCGCTGGCGTCGCAGCCCAGGTGCCAGTTCCGGCGCGGTATGCTTGCCGCGCTCGACCGGGCCGGGTTGCCCTGGGAGATCGCGGTGGATTCGGACAGTTCGCGCACGACCGAGGCGACGGTGGCGGCCGATCTGGCGGTCGCGGCCTGGCTGAAGGGGACGGCGGCGGATCAGATGGCGCCTGTTCCCCACAACGGGGCATTGCCGGATCTGGGAACGCGGAGGATCAACCTCTATTGCAGCGATACGGCGGCAAACCCGACGCTGGCTGATCTGGCCGACCTGGTGCGGCGGGCCTATCAAGGACCGCAGCTGGCGCTTACAGGCTGATAACGACTTTACCGGTAGCCTTCCGGGTCCGGAGAAGTTCGAGACCATCCAGAGCCTGTTCGAATGGCAGGATGTGGCTGATATGGGGGCGGATGCGGCCTTTTGCGTGCCATGTCATCAGTTCCGCGAGACTGTCCGTGAGGGCTTTGGGTTGGAACGACAGGTAGCCGCCCCAATAGAAGCCGATCACATCGATATTCTTCACCAGCAGGTGGTTCAGCTTCGGTTTCGGGACGTCGCCGCTTGCAAAACCGATTGCGAGGAAGCGTCCCTCCGGCAAGAGCGCGCGGAGAGCCGCTTCGCCCAAAGAGCCGCCCACCGCGTCATAAACCACGTTGGCTCCGCCGAGGTCATGAAGTGCGCCACGCAAGTCTTCGGTGTCCGCGTCGAGCACATGGTCTGCACCTGCTGACTTCGCAATGGCTTGTTTCTCGGTCCCGCGCGCCACGCCGATCACGCGGGCGCCAAGGGCCCGGCCGATCTCCACCGCCGTGAGGCCGACGCCGCCCGCGGCGCCGAGGACGACGAGGGTTTCCCCCTTTTGCAGGCGGGCACGGCGGGTCAGAGCGAGATGCGACGTGCCATAGGCGATCTGGAACCCTGCGGCGACGGTGTCGGGCATGTCGGAGGGCAGTTTCAGGCATCGGCTTGTATCGACGATTGCTTCCTCCGCAAGGCCTCCGTGACCGCAATAGGCGCTGACACGGTCTCCCGGAGCAAAACCGACAACACCTGGCCCGATTCGCGCAATTTCACCGGAAATTTCCAATCCAGGGACAAAAGGGAGCGGTGGTGTTTCCTGATAGCGGCCCTCGATCATCAGCAGATCGGCAAAATTCAGCCCACATGCGGAGACCTTGATTCGGAGCTGTCCCGCGCCTGGCTCGGGTACTGTCCAGTCGGTGGCAAAGGTCGCAGAAGCCCAGTTCTTGACGACGAGCGCTTTCATCCGGATCGGAAATCCTGCAAAAAGATTCAATATCTTGCAGGGTATAGACTGGGTCATCTGCGGCAGCCAGTGATTGCTTGTCGCATAGAAGGTGACTAAAGTTCCGGCGAAATCGATTTAGGGCCGTATAAATGCAGGCAAATGATGGTGGCAGGCTCAAAAATTCGTGCTGACCAAAAAGACATCTATTAAGTTGTGTTGGCATGCCCCATACCTGCTTATAGTTGAAAGGGAGTTGACGATGAAACATCCTGTGGATGTACATGTCGGAAAGCGCATCCGTCACAGGCGGTGGCTCGTAGGCATGACTCAGCAGCAGCTTGCAGAAAGTGTTGGGATCAAGTTCCAGCAGATCCAGAAATACGAAACTGGCATGAACCGCGTATCTGCGTCCCGCCTTTGGGACATTGCGTCCACATTGTCGGTTCCGGTCAGTTTCTTCTTCGAGGGTCTGAGTGGGGATAGAGCTGTCGCTGAACCTGAGATGGAAAGCGAGGTGCCGCTCGATATCCTGAAGGACAAGGAAGCTCTGGATCTGATCCGGTCGTACTATGCGATACCGGAAACCCAGCGCCGTCGCCTGTTCGAGTTGGCACGCGTGTTGAGTGACGTTGCCTGAGGCGCTTGACGCGGGCATGGCTGCCGCCTAGCCAAGAACCGGCGAGGCGGCGGAATGAACAGACAGACGACGGATAGCCTTTGGGCAGTGGCTGAAGAACTGGCCGAGTGCGCGCGTGTGGAGACATTGCGCCATTTTCGCTCGTCCACACTTATGACGGAATCGAAATCGGCGGAGTTCGATCCGGTTACGGTCGCCGACCGGGGTGCCGAGACGGCGATGCGTGCCGCACTGGCGCGGCTGCGTCCCGAGGACGGCATACTGGGCGAGGAACACGGCCATAACGCCGGTTCCTCTGGCCTGACCTGGGTTCTCGATCCGATTGATGGCACCCGCGGCTTTATCAGCGGAACACCGACCTGGGGTGTGCTTGTTGCGCTTTCGGACGAAGATGGCCCGATCCTTGGCCTGATCGACCAGCCCTATATCGGTGAGCGCTTCATGGGCGGCTGCGGCCGGGCGTCCATGACCGGACCACTCGGGGTTCGCGATCTCAAGGTCCGGGGAACGACCGAGTTGTCGCAGGCGACTTTGTTCACGACATTTCCCGAAGTGGGAACTGTCGACGAGGGCGCAGCGTTCCGGCGTGTGGCCGAAAGAGTCAAACTCACGCGGTATGGCTGCGATTGCTATGCCTATGCGCTGCTTGCGGCGGGCCAGATCGATCTGGTGATCGAGGCCGGGTTGCAGGCCTATGACATTCAGGCACCCATTGCCGTGATCGAGGCGGCAGGCGGCATCGTCACCGACTGGTCCGGCGGGACGGCGCATGAAGGGGGGCGTGTCCTCGCCGCTGCCACGCCAGAGCTTCACGAGGCCGCTCTGGTTCTGTTGGGCAAGTGAAGTCCCGGGTTCTCCGAGGGGCTGACACCGTTCTGACGATGGACGGGGCCGAACTGAGCGGTGCGGATATCCGCATCGAGAATGGCGTGATCGCGGAGATCGGCTTCGGCCTCGATCTGACAAATGCGGATGTTCATGACCTGAGCGGCTGCGTGGTCACTCCGGGGCTGGTCAACACCCATCATCACTTGTTTCAGACGCTGACCCGAGCGGTTCCAGCCGCGCAGGACGCGCTGCTCTTCGGCTGGCTCAAAGAACTCTACCCGATCTGGGCGCGCTTCGGTCCCGACGAAATGCGGCTGTCAGCTAGACTCGGTCTGGCGGAGCTTGCGCTGTCCGGCTGCACGACGAGTTCGGATCATCTGTATCTCTTCCCGAACGGGGCGCGGCTGGATGACACGATCGAGGCGGCAAGCGACATCGGGCTGAGGTTTCACGCGACGCGCGGGGCCATGTCCATCGGTGAGAGCGATGGAGGATTGCCGCCGGACGCGCTGGTGGAGCGGGAGGCGGACATCCTGGAGGACTGCCTGCGGGTGATCGACACCTTCCACGATCCCGACCCCGGCGCGATGGTGCGGGTCGGCGTTGCGCCCTGTTCTCCGTTTTCGGTGTCCCGCGAGTTGATGCGGGATGCCGCGAATCTCGCGCGGGACAAGGGAGTCGGGCTGCACACGCATCTGGCGGAGAATGACGAGGACGTAGCCTATTCGCTGGAGAAATTCGGGTGTCGTCCCGGCGATTACGCCGAGGATCTGGGCTGGACAGGGCCGGATGTCTGGCACGCTCATTGCGTGAAGCTGGACGCGGCGGAGATCGACCTGTTCGCGCGGACGGGGACCGGGGTAGCGCATTGTCCCTGTTCGAACTGCCGTCTTGGGTCAGGGATCGCGCCGGTCCGGGCGATGCGGGACGCAGGCGTGTCGGTCGGGCTGGGCGTTGATGGCTCGGCGTCGAACGACCGGGCAAGCCTTGCGGACGAGGCGCGGCAGGCGATGCTTTTGCAGAGGGTCTCTCGCGGGGCCGACGCGATGAGTGCGCGGGAGGTGCTGGAGATCGCGACTGTCGGCGGCGCGAAGGTGCTGGGACGCGACGATATCGGCCGGATCAAAGTGGGCTGCCGTGCGGATATCGCGGTTTGGGATGTCTCGGGGATCGATAGCGCAGGGTCATGGGACCCGGCGGCGCTGGTGCTCGCCGGGCCTCGGAGAGTGCGGGACCTGTTTGTCGAGGGGCGACCCATCGTGCAGGAAGGGCGGTGCGTGACCATTGACGAGGGACGTGCCGCAGAGCAGGCACGGGTGGCGGTCGCGAGGCTATCTGGTGCAGGTTAGCTGCCAGCCGCTGTCAAGGCCGCGAGAAGGACGACAGCGAGCATTGCCGCCGCCATACCGATATTGATCCGCCTCTGGATGCGTTCGGGCAGTTCCAATCTGCGGATGGTGACGCCGAGCCAGAGCCAAAAAACGTGAATGACGATCCACAAGGCGTTGAAAATGATGAGTTTCAGAGATGCTTCGAGTGCGGGGTTCTCGGGCATGAACGGGAAGTTGGTGAAAATGGCCGTGCTGACGGCATATGCCTTGGGGTTGATCGCCTGTAGGGTGAGCCCTCCTATGACGCCCGGTGGCGCTGGCCGTTCGATGAATGCAACGCGGGCGCCGGCGAAGGCGATCTTGTAGGCGAGCCAGAGCAGGTAGAGCGCCGAGGCAGTGGCAAGGGCTGTGCGCAGGCCGGGCATGGCCAGCATTACAGCGGCAAGCCCGGTGAGGACGGCCAGAGCGACCGCGAAATTGCCGATGAACAATCCCACCATGTAGCGTAGCCCGTCCCGGTAGCCATAGGCCGAGCCAACACCCGCGAGCGACAGCACACCGGGGCCGGGGGTTCCGACGAGGAACAGGATCGCGATGGCGAAGGTCAGCATGCGTGGATGGAAACGCCAGCGACGCGCGTGTCCTTTATGGCGCGGTCGTCCCCCATCATGATTGTTGGGAAGACGGCCTCCCAGATCGTTTCCGCCCGGGCACTGCGTTGGGCGATGGCGGGCGTCGAGGCGAGGTCGAGGATGACGAGGTCGGCGTCGTAGCCGGGGGCGAGCTTGCCGATCCTGTCGTTCAGGCGGAGCGCTTCCGCAGAGCCTTCCGTTGCAAGCCAGAGCAACTCTCTTGGATGCAGGGCAACTCCACGAAGCTGTGCGATCTCATAGGCTGCTGCCATCGTGCGGAGCATCGAAAAGGATGAGCCGCCCCCGGTGTCCGTACCAAGCCCAACGCGCTTTTCCATGATGCGCAGGAAATACTCCATATCGAACAGGCCAGAACCGATGAACGTGTTCGAAGTGGGGCAATGCGCCACCGCGGCATCGACTTCAGCCAATCTTGCCCGTTCCCGGTCGGTCAGGTGAATGGCGTGGCCGTAGACCCCGCCAAAGCCGAACAGCCCTGTCATTTCGTAGGTGTCGAGATAGTCGCGGGCTTCGGGAAACAACTCGGCGACCCAGGCGATTTCATCGGGCTGTTCGGAGAGATGCGTTTGCATGACGCAGTCCGGATTGAGGGCCCAGAGCGCGCCGAGTGCTTCGAGTTGTTCACGCGAGGAGGTGGGCGAGAATCTTGGCGTGATCGCGTAACGCAGACGTCCCTTGCCGTGCCACTTGTTCAGCAGGGCTTCACTGTCATCATAGGCCGACGCCACCGTGTCGCGCAGCCCGTCCGGTGCGTTCCGGTCCATGCAGGTTTTCCCGGCAACGGCGGCGACACCTCGCCGCCGCGCCTCGGCAAAGAAGGCGTCCACGCTTTCGGGGTGGATGGTGCAGAAGCTGGCCACCGTGGTCGTGCCGTTGGCGAGAGAAATATCGAAGAAACGCGAGGCAATCTCGGCGGCATAGTCGGGATCGCCGAAGCGCATTTCCTCGGGGAAGGTATAGGTGTTCAGCCAGTCGATCAGGCGCTTGCCCCAACTGGCGACAATCGCGGTTTGCGGATAGTGAACATGGGCATCGACGAACCCGGGCAGGATCAGGCCATCGCCGTAATCGGTCACGGGCACGTCCGGAAAACGTGCCTGCATGTCTGCGGCATGGCCCATCATTTCGATCTTGCCATCTCTTATCAGCACGCCACCACGGCTATCGTACCCGATGGCCAGAGAGCTGTCGGGGGACAGCGGAACGGTTCGACCGATCAGAAGTTCGCGTGTGTCTGTCATATCGAAACCTAAGCCATGTTGCGTTGAGCTTGTCCATGGGGCGGGATAGAAGCGAGCCACAAGCGCAAAGGCCGAGCATGAGCGAAGAAGCAGTCCAGACCGAGGAAGAGCAGGAAGACAGCAACGAGTTGGACGACAACCGTGTCTCCGGCGTTCGGCTGGCCATTGCCACGGGCGATGCCGATCGGCTGCGAGAGCTGTTCGAGCCTTTGCACCCGGCCGATATTGCCGACCTTCTGGAACAGCTCGAAGGCGGCGAACGGCGCGAGATTCTGCTCCTTGCCGGAGATCTGATCGACGGTGAAGTTCTCTCCGAGCTTGAGGAGGATCTGCGCGAAAGCGTCATTCAGTTCATCACGCCGGAGCAACTGGCCGAGGCGGTCCGCGAACTCGAATCGGACGATGTGGTCGATCTGATCGAGGATCTGGACGAGCCGCAGCAGGAGGCGTTGCTCGACGTCCTGGAGGACAGCGACCGGGTCGCGGTCGAGCGGGCGCTGTCCTATCCCGAGTTTTCTGCCGGTCGCCTGATGCAACGCGAAGTGGTCACCGCGCCGGAATACTGGACGGTGGGCGACGCCATCGATTTCCTTCGCGCGCAGGACGATTTGCCGGAGCAATTCTACCACATCATTCTGGTCGATCCCCGGTATCGACCGGTGAGCTACGTCACCCTTGGTCGGCTGATGTCGTCACCCAGAACAACGCCTCTTGTCGAGTTGGTGGAAGAGATTTTCCGCACATTCACGGTTGATCAGTTGGAAGGTGACGTGGCCTATGCCTTCAACCAGTACCATCTTATTTCCGCGCCGGTGACGGATGATGACGGGCGGTTGGCGGGTGTGATCACCATCGACGACGCAATGGCGGTTCTCGACGAGGAGCACGAGGAGGACGTGTTCCGCCTTGCAGGGGTAGGGGACGAAAGCCTGTCGAACTCGACGCTGGAGATCGTGCGGCGCCGTTTTCCCTGGCTGGCGGTGAACCTTGGCACCGCCATCCTGGCGTCGATTGTCATTTCGCTCTTTGAAGATGTGCTGACGGCAATCGTCGCGCTGGCCGTGCTGATGCCCATCGTGGCCTCGATGGGCGGCAATGCCGCGACCCAGTCGATGACGGTCGCGGTCCGGGCGCTGGCGACGCGCGACCTGACCGGGTCGAACGCGCTTCGCGTGATCCGGCGGGAAAGCGTGGCCGGTTTGCTCAATGGCGTGATCTTCGCGGTCATCATGGGAATTGTCGGCTTGATCTGGTTCGGAACTCCGATGATCGGTGTCGTCATCGCCGTAGCCATGATCGTCAATCTGCTGGTTGCGGGATTGGCCGGTGTGCTGGTGCCTCTGGCCTTGGAGCGTGCCGGTGTCGATCCCGCATTGGCCTCGGGCACGTTCGTCACCACGGTGACTGACGTGGTCGGGTTCTTCGTCTTCCTCGGTCTGGCTTCGGTGGTGCTGTTATGATGGACAAGAATGATCTTCGGAAACTGGTCGCCGAGCGGCGGCAAAAAGCGGTCGATGGCGTCGACCAGGCACCGGCACGGACATTCCTTCGCGATGTCTTAAATGAAACCGAAGGCCCGGTGTCTTTCTTCTGGCCGATCCGGTCCGAAATCGACCCGCGCCCGGTTATGGAAGATATGTCTGCGACGCGGATTGTGTGCCTGCCCCTGACGCATGGGCGGGGCACGGGACTGACCTTCCGGCGCTGGACGCCGCAGGCGGTCATGGAGAAGGACGGCTTCGGCGTTCCGGTTCCTGCCGGGACAGAAGATGTCGTGCCGCGTGTTCTGGTCGTGCCGATGCTGGCCTTCGATATGCGTGGTCACCGGCTGGGCTATGGGGCCGGGCACTATGACCGGACGCTGGAAGGACTGCGCGCGGCAGGTCCCGTGACGGCCATCGGCTATGCCTTCGAGGCGCAAAGAGTGACGGACCCGCTGCCCGCGGAGCCGACCGATCAGCCATTGGACATGATCGTCACCGAAGCCGGAATCCTCCACGTCGAAGGTTAGACCTCCGGTTGCAATTGGTCCCATGCCCCTTGCCATGAAGGAGGTTGCGGTCTAGGCCAGCGAAATGCGAGTGCTTTTTCTTGGCGACGTCATGGGGCGTGCGGGGCGTGCGGCGATCACCGACCGGCTGTCGGGGCTGCGCGCGCGGCTGAAGGCGGATTTCGTGATCGTCAATGCGGAGAACGCGACTTCTGGGGTCGGTATTTCCACGGATCATGCGAAGAGTTTGCTGGAGGCCGGGGCGGATGTTCTGACGCTGGGCGACCATGCTTTCGATCAGCGCGACATGCTTGCGGGTATTGAGAAGGAGCCGCGCATTCTCCGGCCGCTGAATTTCTCGAAAGCTGCTCCGGGTGTGGGCGCGCGGGTTTTCGATGCCCCGGGGGGGCGAAAAATACTTGTTGCTCAGGTCCTGGGACAGGTGTTCATGAAACGGCCCTTCGACGATCCGTTTTCTGCTGTTGAGAGGGTCCTCAAGCAGCATCCGCCGGGCGGGCTGGTCCAGGCGAGCCTCGTCGATGTTCATTGCGAGGCCACTTCGGAGAAGATGGCGATGGGTCATTTCTGCGATGGCAAGGTCAGCGCGGTGATCGGCACGCACACCCATGTCCCCACGGGCGATTGCTTGGTTCTGCCGGGTGGTACGGCCTACATGACCGATGCGGGCATGTGCGGAGACTACAACTCTGTCATCGGAATGCAGAAGGACGAACCGCTCAGGCGCTTCATCACCGGCATGGGAAAGGGACGGTTCCAACCGGCGACGGGCGAGGCGACGCTTTCCGGCGCGTTGGTGGTGACCAATGACCGGACAGGCAAAGCCGAAAGCATCGTGCCGGTCCGCGACGGGGGCGTCTTGGCGCAGGCCTGAGGGGTTTCAGGGGGGCCGTCTCCCTCGGAGACTTCCCGCAAGGAATGATAGAAAGTTCTGAGATATCTTGCGTTTGCCTGTATCGCGGGATAGCGCGGTTGGGCTGACATTTCCCGATCTCCAGATGCAAGACAGCAGCTCGGCCATGATCTTTGTCTTTTTCCCCTTTGCTGCAATCGGTGTGCTCGGCCCGTTGTCGATCCCAGGCGTGAGCGATTTGGGATGGCTCTGGGCGGCAATGTTGGTCACGTCCCTTACTGTCTTCCTGATACAGTCACGTCCGCAATGCGGTGAGACCGCTTGATGCGCTGGTGTTTTCCGGCGAGAGTTCGGCGATATGGCTGATTTTCTTTCCCTTTCGCAGACAACGGAAGCTTTCCTTGCCCTTGGGGTCGTCGCGATCATGTTCGTGCTTTTCGTGCGGGAGACCTATCCGCCCGAGGTGACGGCGATTGCTGGCGCGGCGGCGCTTCTGGTCATGGGGGTGCTGCCATATGAAGATGCGGTCGAGGTGCTTGCCAACCCGGCGCCCTGGACCATTCTTGCCATGTTCATCGTGATGGGGGCTTTGGTGCGGACCGGTGCGCTGGTTTGGTTCACAACCATGGCGGAAGCACGGGCGGATACGCATCCCGCTCTTGCGATCTTCGCACTCATGGCACTGGTGATCGTGGCCTCGGCATTCGTCAACAATACGCCTGTCGTCCTGGTTATGATCCCGGTTTTCGTGCAACTTGCACGGAGGCTGAAACTGTCGGTCAGCAAGTTGCTCATTCCGCTATCCTACGCGGCAATTCTGGGGGGGACGCTGACGCTGATCGGCACCTCGACGAACCTGCTGGTCGATGGCGTTGCACGGGCGGAAGGGCTGGCACCTTTCACCATATTCGAGGTGACGCCGCTTGCCATCGTGCTGGTTCTCTGGGGCGCGATCTATATGCGCTTCGTCGCAGTGCACCTGCTGCCTGACCGGCCCAATATGGCGAGCCTTTTGTCGGATGGGTCCAAACGCAAGTTCTTCACCGAGGCGGCGGTGCCAGAGGGCAGCGTGCTGATCGGGCGGAAGGTGGTCGAGGTGGACAAGTTCAAGCGCGACGGCGTTCGGCTTGTGGATGTTCTGAGAGGCGATCTTTCGCTCAGGCGCGATCTGACAGAGGTCGTGCTTGAAGCGGGCGATCGCGTGGTGCTTCGTACCCAAATGGAGGAATTGCTGGGGCTTCAGGATAATCCGGATGTGCATCTGGTGGACAAGCTGTCCTCGGTCGAGACCACCACGGTTGAGGTGCTGATCACGCCCGGAGCGACGATCATCGGGCGCACGCTGGGGTCGCTTCGCCTGCGCAGGCGGTATGGTGTGTATCCGCTTGCGGTTCATCGGCGAAACCAGAATATCGGCCGCAAACTGGACGATCTTGTGGTGCGCGTGGGCGATACCTTGTTGCTCGAAGGGCGGTCAGAAGACATTGCGCGGCTTGCTGCGGACGTGGGGCTGGTGAATGTCGCGCAGCCGACCGAGCGGGCGTATCGTCGGAGGCATGCGCCGATCGCGCTTTTGGCCCTGGCCGCAATCGTGGGTTTGGCAGCCATCGGAATGGCTCCGATTCTGGCGCTCGCCATCGTGGCCATGTCCGTGCTGTTCCTGACGCGATGCATCGACGCGGATGAGGCATTCTCGGTGATTGACGGGCGGCTATTGGCATTGATCTTTTCCATGCTCGCCGTGGGGGCCGCTCTGGAGGCGACCGGGGCGATCGGGTTGATCGTGGGCACGGTCGCGCCCTATCTGACAGGTTTGCCGCCCTGGGCGATTGTCTGGGCTGTCTACCTGCTGACATCGTTTCTGACCGAGCTTGTGTCCAACAATGCCGTCGCCGTTGTCGTCACGCCGATCGCGATCGGGCTTGCGCATAGCATTGGGGTCGATCCCCGCCCCCTCGTGATCGCGGTGATGATCGCGGCATCGGCCGCCTTCTCGACGCCCATCGGGTATCAGACGAACATGATGGTCTACGGACCGGGTGGGTATAACTTCACCGACTTTCTGAAGGTCGGCATTCCCCTCAATATCTCGGTGGGGATCATCGCGTCATTGCTGATTCCGGTGTTCTGGCCCTTATAGGCCGGTCTCGATGCGGGAGGCGTCATGCGCGGCACCCGTGCCGCGGATAAGCGCAAATGTCCGTTCCAGCGGAAGCGCCATGCCGAAGAACTTGCCCTGCAATTGCCGGCACCCCCGCGAGATCAGGAATTCGGCCTGATTTTCGCTCTCCACCCCCTCTGCTGCAGTTTGCAGTTCCAACGCCTGCGCCAGGCCAAGAAGTGCCTGCGAGAGATTTCGGGCGTGTTCATCCCGGTCGATGCCGATGACGATGCTGCGGTCGAGTTTGAGTTTGTCGAACCGGAATTTCCTCAGGTGTCGCAGCGAAGAGGTGCCGGACCCGAATTTGTCGATGACCAGGCGGACGCCCAGTTCCCGGAACGCATCCAGCCGGAACAAAGCCGTGTCTTCTGCGATGAGCAGGGGCTCTTCGGTGATTTCAAGTTCGAGCAAGCGGGCAGGCAGAGAGCAATCGCCAAGAGTCCGGACAATGGAATTGAACAGCGAGTCATGAAGGAGATGCTTTGGCGACAGGTTCACAGCAACCGAAAGGTTGGGCCAGGATGCAGCCGCGCGGCAGGCCGCGTTCAAGGTCAACTCCCCCAACGGGACAACCAGACCGGTGTCTTCGGCAAAAGCAAGATATTCGCCGGGATAGACCATGCCATGGCCCGGGCGGGGCCAGCGCACCATCGCCTCAAATCCGCAAATCTGCCGGGACGCCGCCGAGATCAGAGGCTGGAACCGAGTATCCAAGGCGTCGGTTTCGATAGCATGGCGAAGATCACGGTCCATGGCGACGCGCGCCGCAATGGCCGCCGTCGTTTCCGTCTCGTGAATCCGATAGGTGTCACCACCGGATTCGGTGGCCCGGAACATGGCGGTATCGGCGTTGCGAAGAAGCGACTGGACGCGCGTTTCGCCCGGCTCTGCAATGGCGCAACCGATACTGGCGGTGATCGATATTGTCTGGTGACCGATCACGAATGGCGCGCGGATCTTGCTCAGGATGCATCGGCAGAGATGTTCCACAGCCTCGGGCTGGTCTCCTGTCGGTTGCACGACGGCGAACGTGTCATCGGCCAGGCGTCCGACCGTGTCCTGCGGTCCGGCGAGAGCCGTCAGACGCACGCTGACTTCCTTCAGAACCGCGTCGCCGAGGTCGTGACCGAAACCGTCGTTCAAAGACTTGAAACCGTCCAGGTCGAGCCAGATGACTGCGACATCGCCCCTGGTCAAAGCGCGGGCATTCAGCGCCTGTTCCAGCCGATCTTCCACCAGTCGGCCGTTGGCCAATCCGGTAAGCGGGTCGAAGAATGCCAGGGCTTTCTCGGCTTGCTGCCGCTGAACCTGATCCGTCACATCGGCAGCCGTTCCACGGTAGCCCTGAAATGCGCCGTCGTCATTCGTGATTGAATGTCCTGAAATACGGCAGAACCGCGGACCGTCCATAGCCTCATACCGGCAAATCAGGCCACGCAAGGGGCGGCGGCTTTCGAGTTCCAAGGGTCTGGTTGCACCGCCATCGACGGGCACGGTCATCAAGGTGCTCAGGGGACAGCCGACGAACCGCCCGCTGTCCTGATCCTTCATCCCCCGCAACTCACCGAAAACATGCAGAATCCGGCCTTCCGCGTCGGTTTCCCAGAGCCAGTCTGCGGCGAGGGTCGCGAAGTCGCGGAACCGGTCATTGTCGTTCAATTGATCGATTGGGGTGCCGACAGGCGCGAGTTCAGAACTGCGTCCGATGGGCCGGCCCCTGAGGAAGAGAAGTGTGCCGATGAGGCAAACCAACCCAAGAAGAGCGGCGGGCGGCGCGGCAAGCCCGGGGAAGGCAACCGCGAGCCCTGCGAAAACCGCTGAAAAAACCAGGCAAATTGCGAGAGGTATTCTTAGTTGAGGGATCACGCGAAAAGGATTGCCGGGGAATCTCCAAGGATTTCGTTAAAGTCTGCTGGTCCTTGGCGAGAAAATCCGCGACTTTCGGCCAAAACAGGAGCCAATATGAACATCGATCTTCTACGTCGCCTTTGCGAAACCCCCGGCGTGCCGGGACATGAGGAGCGGGTGCGAGACCTGATCCTGACCGAAACAGATGGGTTGTTCGACGAGGTCGAGACAGATGCGATGGGGTCGCTTCATTGCATCCGCAAGGGGACCGGCAAGGCCCCCCGGAAGATCATGCTGCTTTGCCACATGGACGAGATCGGTTTTCTGGTGAGCCATATCTCGGAGAAGGGATTTCTCTATCTTCAGACGGTGGGCGGGTTCGATCCGAGGAACCTGTTTTCGCGCCGCGTCCTGGTGTGCACCGATGGCGGCGATCTGAAGGCGGTGATGAATCCGGGTGGGCGTCCGGTGCATATCGCGAGTGCCGCAGATCGGAAGAAAGTGCCTGATCCGCATGAGTTCTTTGTCGATACCGGGCTGGGCGCGAAAGCCAAGGACGCCGTGAAAGTCGGCGACATGGTGGTGATGGATGAGCCGTTCCTGGAGATGGGCGACAAGGTGGTGTCGAAGGCGCTGGACAACCGGATTGCCTGCTGGCTGGGGATCGAGGCGATCCGGGGGTTGAAGAAGTCCAGGACCAAATCCGAGATCCACGTGGTGTTTACCACTCAGGAAGAGGTCGGGCTGAGGGGCGCGCGGACGGCGGCTTACCGGGTGAAGCCGGATATCGGGATCGGGATCGACACGACGCTGGCCTGCGACACGCCGGGCGTGCCGGAGCAGGACCGGACGACCGAGCAGGGCAAGGGGTTCGGGCTGCATATCCGGGATGGAAGTTTCATTGCGGACAAGGCGTTGGTGGCCGAGATCGCGGAATTGGCCGAGAAGAAGAAGATCCCCTATCAGCGCACCATGCTGCGCTCCGGCGGACAGGATGGGGCTGCGGCGCAGCAGGCGGCTTCCGGCGCGCGGGCCGTCGGGATCGTGGTGGGGACGCGGTACATTCATACCGTGACCGAGATGATCGAGACCAGCGACCTGAAGGCGGCCTGCGACATACTCGTGGCCTATCTGAAGGCGAATTGAATTTCGCTGCACTTCGTGCATCGACAGGCGGGGGATTTCATCCCCCGCACCCCCTGAGGATATTTTAGGGCCGATAATGGTCGTGTTTCGCGCAGCGTTCGGTGGTCGGTGCCGGTTGCGGCGGGATGGCGGTGCGCCGCAGGATGTGGGGGGGTAGGACCTGTTGCGGAGCGGTTAGGGCGGCGGGCGTTCGAAACCGTTTGGCGAAGGCCGGGCTTCGCGGTAGGGCTTGGTGCAGGGGGAGGCGCGACGTGGTTCTGACGATTTGCATCAAGGCCGGTTGCACCCGTCTCGGGCAGGGCCGAGGCTTTGCACTCGATCCCGCTTTGCGTTTGCATCACAAGTCGATGGCGTATCAGCCGCCGCCTGCATGCCTTTGAATTTCTCGCACTGACATTCAAAGGAAGCTCTCCATGACCAAACCGAATATCGCCGTCATCATGGCCGACCAGCTCGCGCCGCAGTTCACCGGGGCTTACGGCCACCCGGTCGCCAAGACCCCGCATCTCGACGCGCTGGCGGCGCGCGGCATGCGCTTCGATGCCGCCTATTGCAATTCGCCGCTTTGCGCACCGTCGCGGTTTTCCTTCATGTCGGGCCAGCTCATCAGCCGGATCGCGGCCTATGACAACGGGTCCGAGTTCCGCGCCTCGGTGCCGACCTTCGCGCATTACCTGAAGTCGCTGGGCTACCGGACCTGTCTTTCGGGCAAGATGCATTTCGTCGGCCCCGACCAGATGCACGGGTTTCAGGACCGGGTGACGACAGATATCTACCCGTCGGATTTCGCCTGGACGCCGGACTGGGAGGCGGCGGATGAGCGGATCGACAAATGGTATCACAACATGCAGACCGTGAAGGAGAGCGGTGTCGCGGCGGCCACCTATCAGATCGATTATGACGACGAGGTGGGGTTTGCCGCGAAGCGCTGGCTGATGGATCGGGCGCGCGACAAGGCGCAAGGCGCGCGGGAGCCATTTGCTCTGGTGGCGAGCTTCATCCATCCGCATGACCCTTACGTGGCGCGGCCGGAGTGGTGGGATCTCTACGAAGACGATGAGATCGATATGCCGGAATTCGTGCTGCCGTTGGGGGAGCATGACCCGTTCTCGCGGCGGCTGATGGACGGGATCGAGGCGTCTTACGTACCCCTGACTGACGAAGAAGTGCGGCGGGCGCGGCGGGGATATCTGGCGAATGTCAGCTATTTCGACAGCAAGATCGGGGAGATCGTCCGGGTACTGGAGGAGACCGGCGAGCTTGAGAACACCATCATCGTCGTGACTGCTGACCACGGGGACATGCTGGGTGAGCGCGGGCTTTGGTACAAGATGAACTTCTTCGAGCATTCGGCGCGGGTGCCTCTGGTCATGGCCGGGCCGGGGGTGGTTCAGGGCAGTGTCGCGAATTGCGTGTCGCTGGTGGATCTGCTGCCGACCTTTGTCGAGATCGGGGGCGGCGATTCCTTGATGCTGGGAGAGCCGGTGGACGGGCGGAGCCTGATGCCGCTGGCCCGCGGCGAGGATGATCCGGTGGACGAGGTGATCGGGGAATATTGCGCGGAGATGGCGGGGTATCCGGTACTGATGATCCGGCGGGGGCCGCTGAAATACATCCATTGCGACAGCGATCCGGCGCAGCTTTATAACCTCGCCGCCGATCCGTGCGAGCGGGTGAATGTCGCGGGCTATCCGGCCTATGCGGAAGCGGCGGCGAGCTTTGCGCGGGAGGTTGCGGAGCGTTGGGACGGGGAGGCGTTGCGTGCGCAGGTGATCGCTACTCAGAAGTCGCGGCGGGCGCTGCACGCGGCGATGGAGGCGGGCGCGGGCGAGCATTGGGATTACAATCCGCCCTCCGACGCCAGCCAGCAATATGTTCGCAATCACATGGACTGGACGGTGGCGGCGGCGCGCTATCGCTATCCGCCGGTCGGGGAGGAAAGCCAATGACGAAACCAGTTATCATCACCTGCGCGCCCACGGGCGGCATACACACGCCGTCCATGTCTCCGCATTTGCCGGTGACGCCGGCGGAGATCGCGACCGCGAGTATCGAGGCGGCGGAGGCGGGGGCCTCGATCATCCATCTGCATGCGCGGGACCCCGAGACGGGCAAGCCCGACCCAAACCCGGAGACATTTCAGCAGTTCCTGCCGGTCATCAAGCAGGCGAGTGATGCTGTCATCAATATCTCCACCGGCGGGGGGTTGGGGATGACGATGGACGAGCGGTTGCGCGCGGCAATGGCCGCGAGCCCGGAGATGGCCTCGCTCAACATGGGGTCGATGAATTTCGGGATCTTTCCGCTGTTGAAGAAATACACCGAGTTCCAGCACGAGTGGGAGCGGCCGTTTCTGGAGATGACGGAGGATTTCATTTTTCCCAATACGTTCAGAACGATACGTTATGCGATCGAGACTCTGGGGGGCACGCATGGCACGAAGTTCGAGTTCGAGTGTTATGATCTGGGGCACCTGTATAACGTGAAGTGGTTCGTGGATGAGGGGCTGATAAAGCCGCCGTTTTTCATCCAGATGGTGTTCGGGATACTCGGCGGCGTGGGGGCCGATCCCGATCACCTGACCCATATGCACAACACGGCGGACAAGCTGTTCGGGGCGGAGAATTACGAATGGTCGGTTCTGGCCGCGGGCCGGCATCAGATGCCGTTTGCCACGCAGGCCGCGATGCGGGGCGGGAACCTGCGGGTGGGGCTGGAGGACAGTCTTTACATCGGCAAGGGGGAACTGGCGGTGTCGAATGCCGAGCAGGTGCGGCGGATACGGTCGATTGTCGAAAATCTTGGGCTGACGGTGGCGACGCCGGAGGAGGCGCGGGCGCGGCTGGCGTTGAAGGGTGGCGACCGGGTGGGGTTCTAGAGGCTTCGCGCCTCGATCACGCGCCAGGGTTTCATGCGGGCGCGGAACCAGCTTCTTTGACGTTTGGCGTATTGGCGGGTGGCGATGATGGCGGCCTCGCGGGCGGCGTCGAGGGGCATGTCTCCGTTCACATGCGCGATGAGCTCGGCGGCACCGATGGCCTTGGCCGAGGGACGGTTGGGGGTCCAGCCGGGGGCGTTGGCGCGGGCTTCGTCAAGGGCTCCGTCTTTGAGCATGAGATCGAAGCGGGCCTCGATCCTTGGGGTGAGCCAGTCTTTCGGGGCGTCGATGAGGAGCGTTTCCGCTTGAGCGAGTGGCACGAGGGGCGGACCGGTGTCGTCCTGCCACTGGGCAAGGCCTCGGCCGGTGGATTGCAGGACCTCCCAGGCGCGCTGGATGCGCATCGGGTTGTTCCGGTCGATGCGGGCGGCGGTCTTGGCGTCGAGTTCGGCGAGGAGGGCGTGCGCGCCTTCCTCTGCGATGCGGGATAGAGCGCATTCGCGGATCGTCCCCGGTGTCGGCGGAATTTCTGCGAGGCCTTCGGTCAGGGCCGTGAAGTAAAGGCCTGTGCCGCCGACAATGACGGGGGCGTCGGGGAGGCGTGGCGTTATCTCGCGGAGCCAGTGGCCGACGGAGTAGGGCTGAGTTCCGGGGATGTGGCCGCAGAGCGCGTGGGCGACTGTGGCTTCGTCTTCGGGTGAGGGGCGGGCGGTGAGGATGCGCCAGTCGGCGAAGACCTGGAGCGCGTCGGCGTTGACGACCGTGCGGTTCTGCCGGGCGGCGATTTCCATCGCCAGCGCGGACTTGCCCGAGGCGGTGGGGCCTGCGATCAGGACCGGGCGGTCCGGGCTGAGTTGGGATATGTCGAAACCCATCGGCTTCCTCGTTGCCATCCCCGGCCTTTTCCGACATTTTCGCCGCGCATGCAAAAGCCACCCCGAAGGACCCACTCATGACCGCCGAGAACAAGACCGCCTATTCGCGTGTACTGCTGAAAATCTCCGGCGAGGCGCTGATGGGGGACCAGGGGTTCGGGCTGCATCCGCCGACAGTGGAGCGGATCGCGCGCGAGGTGCAGTCGGTTCAGGAAATGGGCGTCGAGATCTGCATGGTGATCGGGGGGGGGAATATCTTCCGGGGCTTGCAGGGGTCTGCCCAGGGGATGGAGCGGACGACGGCGGATTACATGGGGATGCTGGCCACCGTGATGAACGCTCTGGCGATGCAGTCGGCGCTGGAAGGGCTGGGGGTTTTCACGCGGGTGATCTCGGCTATTCCGATGGATCAGGTGTGTGAACCCTATATCCGACGCCGGGCAGTGCGGCACCTTGAGAAGAAGCGGGTCTGCATCTTCGCCGCCGGAACCGGAAACCCCTATTTCACCACCGATACGGCGGCCACCCTGAGGGCGTCGGAGATGTCCTGCGAGGCCATTTTCAAGGGCACAAAGGTCGACGGGGTCTATGACAAGGACCCGGTCCATCACGCCGATGCCACGCGGTACGACAAGATCTCCTATGACGAGGTTCTGCAAAAGCACCTGAAGGTCATGGACGCCTCCGCCATCGCGCTGGCGCGCGACAACAAGCTGCCTATCATTGTGTTTTCGCTGGATGAACCGGGCGGGTTCCGGGGCATCCTTGCTGGTGAGGGCACCTATACCATCGTCGGAGGCTGAGGGACACGCGGCGGAACGGTTTCCGCCGCGCAACCCGGGACAAACGCTGATTAGAGCGCGTCGGCGTTGACACCGATGGTCATGGCACCGATCGGTTCGCCCGTTGCGGGATCGGTGATCGTGATCGACATCTGCGCCTGGTAGCTTTGCGTGGATTCGTCGAATTCGATATCGGAGAAATGTTCCGCGTCCGGTCCTAGCGGATAGGTTTCGGTAAACTTGGCCTCATCCCCCTGCCAATAGTCCGAGGTGACATCGCTGGCGGCGACATTCAGGCCGCGGGCGTCCATGATGAAAACCTCGGTGATCAGCCCATAGGACCCGGCGACCTGGCTGCGCAGGAATTCCGAGGCGGCGTTGGTCATGACCCCGGCGATCAGCGCGTCCGACGGGGTGTCGGTGGCGGCGCGCCAGCTGGTGTCGAGTTCGTCGATCTGACCCTGCGAATAGCCGCCGGTGATGGCGTTCTGGGCCTGGATCGCGGCGGTGAGTTCTTCCGATTGCGCCCAGGTGCGCACTTCGTCTTCAAGAAATGCCTGCATGACCGCGAGGTAATCGTTGGCGTGAGCGGCTGGGCCGAGCGTGAGCGCGAAGGCAGAGCCAAGTAGAACAGATTTCATAACAGCTTTCCCGTTTTGCATCCCCCGGGAGAGGCGGATAGTGCGGAAGAATTGCGGGAGACTTAATGCTCGAAACTTAAGCAAATGCGCCGTCACGCTCTGCACATCAGCGCCACGCCCGCACTATACAAGTGCCACAAACTCAAGATATAGAAGCAGAAACCGGGAAAATCCCCGGGCTGGAACGACGAGCGGACTGGGCCATGGCTGACGATTTCGAACTCGATATGGATGATCTTGAGCGGCGTATGGACGGCGCTCTGGCGAGTTTGCGGACCGATTTCGCCTCGCTCAGAACCGGCCGGGCCTCGGCATCCATGCTGGAGCCGGTCATGGTCGATGCCTATGGTGCGCTGACGCCGATCAACCAGATCGGCACGGTGAACGTGCCCGAGCCGCGCATGGTGACGGTCAACATCTGGGACAAGTCACTGGTTGGGAAGGCCGAAAAAGCCATTCGTGAGAGTGGGTTGGGGATCAATCCTCAACTGAACGGAACGATCATCATGCTGCCGATCCCGGAATTGAACGAGGAGCGCCGCAAGGAACTGGCCAAGGTGGCCGGGCAATATGCCGAAAGCGCCCGCGTTGCGGTCAGAAACGTGCGCCGTGACGGGATGGACCAGATCAAGAAGGCGAAAGCCGACGGCATGAGCGAGGACGACCAGAAATTCTGGGAGAGTGCCGTGCAGGAACTGACCGACGCGTCGATCGAAAAGGTCGATCAGGCGCTGGACGGTAAGCAAGAAGAAATAATGCAGGTGTAATTGCTGGGTATCCGGGTGCCACATCAGGAGATGAATGGTTGATTTATAGCAAGGTGGAAAAGGTGCCCGAGCATGTCGCGATCATCATGGACGGCAATGGTCGCTGGGCGCAGGCGCGCGGCAAGCCTCGGCTCTTTGGCCATCATGCGGGCGCACGCCGGGTGCGCGAAATCGTGGAAGCCTGTCCTGATCTCGGCGTCAAATATCTGACGATATTCGCGTTTTCGACCGAGAACTGGAAGCGCACGCAATCGGAAGTCTCCGGTCTGATGAAGCTCTTCAAACGCTATCTGATGAGCGAGACGAAGCGGTTGGTGACCTCCGGCGTGCGCGTGCGGTTCATCGGCGACCGGATCAAGTTGGATGAAACGCTTGTCGCGCTGATGGACGAGTTGGAACTTCTGACCTGCGATAATGACCGGGTACATCTGACCGTGGCGCTGAACTATGGCGGCAGGGACGAAGTGGCGCGCGCGACGAAGCGTCTGGCGCGGGAAGTCGCCGCAGGCCGGATCGACCCGGAAACCGTGGATGCGGAGACGCTGGCGCGGTATCTCGATACATATGTCTTGCCCGACCCGGATTTGGTGATCCGAACCAGCGGGGAGGCGCGGATCTCGAACTTCCTGCTCTGGCAGTCGGCATATGCCGAGTACGAATTCATTGATACGCTCTGGCCGGACTTCACGCGGGATGAATTCGCCCGCGTCCTGTCCAGTTTCGCGGCCAGGGACCGTAGATTCGGGGCAGTTCCGGGCTGACGAGGCGAGGTGGACGCCATGCGGATCGCAAGCTTGGGAGGCGTGCCGCAATCGCTCGCTTTGGCCGGGCCGCTGATGTAATGAGGCATGAGCGAACAACGGGAGAAACCCGACAGGCATGACCTCAGACCCGATGCCATCCGGCAAATGGAACGATCTTTCGCAGCGTCTGGCTTCTGGCGGCATCGCTGCCGCGCTGGGCCTGTTCCTGATGTGGCTGGGCGGTATTCCCTTCAAGTTGCTGATCGCGGCGGTCGTCGGATTGATGATCTGGGAAGTTGCGCGGATGATGAAGGCGGATCGGCTGGCGCTGCCGTTGGGAGCGTTGTCTGCTGTCATCATGATCGCTCTGGCACTCTTTCCGACAGGGCTGGTTCTGCCGCTTGTCTTTGTTCCGGCCCTGATCGGCGTGTCTCAGTTCAAGGCGTTTCGGGTACGTTTCGCGATCTTTTCGACGGCGATCCTTGTGGCCGGGATCGGGCTCTATGCGCTCCGGGACGACTACGGGTTCATCTGGATGCTTTGGCTGGCGCTGGTGGTCATCTCGTCGGATGTGCTGGGCTATTTCGCGGGGAAATTCATTGGCGGGCCGAAGTTCTGGCCCAAGGTAAGCCCCAAGAAGACCTGGTCCGGGACGCTTGCGGGCTGGTTCGGAGCGGCCTTGATCGGGCTGGTCTACGTGTTGACCGGACATGCGGGGATCGAACTGATCGGCATCTCCATCGCCATCGCGATTGCCGGACAGATGGGCGATGTGGCCGAAAGCGGGCTGAAGCGCACGGTGGGCGTGAAAGACAGTTCGGCCATTCTGCCTGGGCACGGGGGCATGTTCGACCGCTTTGACTCGATGCTGGGCGCGTCGCTGTTCCTGCTTCTTGTCGGGCAGATCGTCGATTTTCCGCCGGTGCCCTTGTGACGCGAAGGGTCACAATTCTCGGCGCGACGGGGTCAATCGGACAGAACACGCTCGACCTGATCGGGCGCGATCGTGCGGCGTATCAGGTTGTCGCGTTGACCGGCGGGCGTAACGTTGCCGCGCTGGCGGCGGCGGCGCGCGACTTCGGTGCCGAGATCGCGGTCACAGCCTTCCCGGAATGCCTGGATGGTTTGCGGGAGGCGCTTGCAGATAGCGGGATCGAGGCGGCGGCGGGTGAGACGGCTCTGGTCGAGGCGGCGGAGCGGCCCGCGGACTGGATCATGTCGGCGATTGTTGGCGCAGCGGGGCTGGCACCCGGTTTGAAGGCTTTGGAGCAGGGGACAACGCTGGCGCTGGCCAACAAGGAGAGCCTTGTCACGGCGGGGCCTTTGCTGATGGAGACGGCGCGCGCGCATGGGGCCGAGGTGCTGCCGGTGGACAGCGAACATTCCGCCGTTTTCCAGGCGCTGAAGGGGGAGGATCTGGCCTCGGTCGAGCGGGTCATCATCACCGCCTCGGGGGGCGCGTTCCGCGACTGGCCGCTGGAGAAGCTGGCTTCGGCAACCTGCGCGGAGGCGTCCTCTCATCCAAATTGGGACATGGGACAGCGGATCACCATCGACAGTGCGTCCATGTTCAACAAGGCGTTAGAGCTGATTGAAACAAAAGAATATTTCGGAATTTCGTCGGACCGGATTGAGACGATTATTCATCCCGAAAGCCTGATCCACGCGCTTGTGGGCCACAACGACGGCGGGCTGATCGCCCATGTCGGGCCGCCGGATATGCGCCATGCCATCGGCTATGCGTTGAACCATCCTCAGCGCAAGGCGCTGCCGGTCGAACGGCTCGATCTGGCGAAGATCGGGCAGTTCACCTTCCGGGAGCCGGAGCCTGCGCGTTATCCGGCTCTGGGCCTTGCGCGGGAGGTCATGGAGACGGGCGGATTGACCGGAGCGGCGTTCAACGCGGCGAAGGAAACGGCCCTTGATGCCTTCATCGCCGGGCGCATCAGGTTCACCGCAATGGCAGAGGTTGTCGCCGACGTGATCGAAATTATGTCGGGTGAAAGCCTTGCAAATGCCGCGATTACCCTTGATTCGGTGCGTGAGGCAGATCATCTGGCGCGTTTAAGAGCGTCCGAGGCGATAAACAGGATATGAGGTAGGCGTGGATCTGGCAGGGCTGATACCGACCTTCGGCAACATCATCTGGACGATTGCGGCCTTTGTCGCAGCGCTTTCGGTGATCGTCGCGATCCATGAATACGGGCATTACATTGTCGGGCGCTGGTCGGGGATCAAGGCCGAGGTCTTTTCCATAGGGTTCGGGCCGGTTCTGGCCAGCAAGGTCGACAGGCACGGCACCCGTTGGCAGATCGCCGCGCTCCCCTTTGGCGGATATGTGAAGTTCCTGGGCGATGCCGGTGCGGCGTCGGACAAGGACGAGGCCGTGATGGACGGGCTGAGTGCGGAGGAGCGGCGGCATTCGATGCATGGCGCACCGCTTTGGGCCCGGACGCTGACCGTGGCGGCGGGGCCGGTGTTCAACTTCATCATGTCTTTCCTGATCTTCGCGGCGCTGCTGATGTATCGCGGCGTGGCTGCCGATCCGATCACGGTGGACGAGTTGCGGACATTGCCAAACACCATCGAAGGCGGTCTTCAATCGGGCGACGTGATCCTGGAGGTTGATGGGCAGGCCGTACCGCCGACGGAAGAGTTTTCGGGCTTCGCTCGCGAGAATCTGACGCCTGCACCGGTGATGTCCTACACGGTTAATCGTGACGGTCAGGTGATGGAGGTTTCAGGTCCCTGGCTCTATCCGATCTATGTCGCTTCGGTGACGCCGAACTGGGCGGCCGAGGAAGCCGGGCTGAAAGTTGCGGATGTGATTACCGCCGTCGATGGCGAAGAGATTTTCGATTTCGAGCAGTTGCGGGATATTGTCGGAGAATCTGACGGCAGACCCCTGACGCTTGACGTCTGGCGGGATGGCGAGACGCTGTCTTTCACCATGACGCCGGCCCGACGGGATCTGCCCCTGGCAGATGGCGGGTTCGAGACACGCTGGCTGATCGGCTTGTCTGGAGGTCTGGTATTCGAGCCGGCTGCAGTCACACCATCGGTGGGCGAGGCGCTGGTCTACGGTGTCGATCAGATCCGTTTCATTATTACCTCGTCGCTTTCAGGTCTGTACCATATGGTTGCGGGGAAGATTTCGACCTGCAACCTGTCGGGACCCATCGGGATCGCGGAAACCAGCGGTCAGGCGGCAAGCCAGGGCTGGTTCAGCTTTGTTTATTTCATCGCGCTGTTGTCGACGGCAGTTGGACTAATCAACCTCTTTCCAATCCCCGTGCTGGATGGCGGTCACTTGCTGTTCTACGCGTTCGAAGCTGCGACCGGGCGCCCGCCCAGTGATCGCGCCCTCAAGTATCTCATGGCGGGGGGGCTGACATTGATGTTGGCGCTGATGTTGTTTTCCTTGGGCAATGATTTGATCTGTCCGTGAGGTTCCGCACTCGCACCCTTCCAGGCGAACATCACTTCACGGCGGTGGCCCGCCGTATTTGGGACACATTCCACGTGTAATATAGTGTTACCAACAGCGCGGAATGTGACCGATGGCAGTCTTGAGAAGAGGATATCGCGGGCTTGAACTTCTGGTTCAACTGAACATCGACCGGGTGGTCGTGGGTCTTGCCCTTGGTGGTGCGCTCTACCTGGCTGCTTACCTCGCGTCGCACTGACGATTAACTGACATCGGAAAACGCCGTCCGCAAATTCGTAGCGGGTGGTCGGCTTTTGACACCCCTCGAGAATCCCAGTAACCAAATTTCAACGGTTACAAGCGGGGCGGTCAAGATGGCGCGGGCAGTCGATTTGGTGAGGCGGACGCTCGTCCTCTTTCTGTTTCTGGCGCTTGGACTTACAGGTGCAATTGCGCAGACGCGTGTGAACACGGTCGTGGTGGAGGGAAACCAGCGCATTCCCGATGCCAGCGTGATCCGCCTGATGGACCTGGAGCCTGGACAGGCCGTGAGTTTCGACGACATCAATGATGCGCTTCAGCGCGTGATGGGGTCCGGGCTGTTCGAGACGGCTGACGTTCAGCCGATAAGTGGCGGTCTGCGCGTAACGGTCGTTGAGCGCCCGACCGTCAATCGTATCAGCATCGAGGGCAACCGGCGGTTGGATGACGAGGAACTGTTGCCGGTCCTGACGCTCTCGCCCCGTCGGGTCTTTTCCTCCCAGGCGGCGCAGGCCGATGCAAATGCCATCGCGGAGCAATATGCGGCGCGGGCCCGCATTTCGGCGCAGGTGACGCCGCGCATCATTCAGCGGTCGGACAATCGCGTGGATGTTGTCTTCGAGGTCAGCGAAACCCGCGTGGTTGAAAACGAGCGTGTCAGCTTCACAGGCAACCGGGCCTTCAGCGACCGCAGGTTGCGGCGCGTGGTCGATACCAAACAGGCGTCATTCCTGCGCCAGATCATTTCGCGCGACACTTTCGTGCCGGAGCGGATCGCCTTCGACCGGCAGCTTCTGACGGATTTCTACCGTTCGCGGGGCTATGTTGATTTCCAGGTGCTGGATGTCACCACGCAGCTTTCGCGCGGTCGCGACGCCACATTCGTGACCTTCAACCTGCGCGAGGGCCAGCGCTTCGAGGTCGGCAGGGTTTCGGTTTCGAGCGAATTCGCAGATATGAACCTGGCCGATTACAGGCGCGCTCTGCGCATCCGCAGCGGACAGACCTGGTCGCCGAGCCTGATCGAGGAACAGATCAACCGGCTTGAGCGACTGGCGACACGACAGGGTTTCGATTTCGCCCGCGTCGATCCGCGTGTGACCCGCAATGAGCGCGACCTGACGCTGGATGTGAACTTCGCCATCATTCGGGGCCCGCGTGTTTTCGTGCAGCGGATCGACGTCCAGGGCAACCAGACGACCCTAGATCGCGTGGTTCGCCACCAGTTCGACACGGTAGAGGGTGATCCGTTCAATCCTCGCGAGATCCGGAACGCGGCTGAACGCATCCGGGCACTGGGCTTCTTTTCAAATGTCGATGTGGGTACGCGAGAAGGAAGTTCACCGGGACAGGTCGTGGTCGATGTGGAGGTCGAGGAACAGCCAACGGGCAATCTCAGCTTTGGCGGGTCATTCAGCGACGATTCCGGTTTCGCGCTTGCTATCGGGTTTTCCGAAAGGAATTTCCTGGGACGCGGACAGGCCCTGTCCGTCGATATCGTTTCTGGCGGGGAAGACCGCCGTGGTATCTTCTCTTTCCGCGAACCGGCATTCCTTGGTCGGGATCTGACCTTCGGTCTCGATGTCTCCTATGAGACTACCGACTACGACAATGCGGCGTACGAGACGGAGGTCCTGAAGTTCAGTCCGCTTCTTTCGTTCCCGCTGACAGAGAATGCCCGACTGGCGGTCTTCTACGAGTATGCGCAAGAGGAAATTCTGAATGTTTCGGCCGACGCGTCGCCGATCCTCGCTGCCGAGGCGGGCTCTCAGGCCAAGAGCGCCATAGGCTACAGGTATACGCTCGACCGGATTCGCGGTGGCCTTAATCCGAACCGCGGCATACGTCTGCGGTTCAGCCAGGAACTGGCGGGTCTGGGCGGCGACACCGAGTTCGTCCGGACAGTAGCCAGCGCTACGCTGCAACGCGATATCCTGAATGAAGAGGTCACGCTTCGGGCCATTCTCGAAGGCGGGAATATTCATGTGCTTGGCGGAGGAACCACAAGGGTGACGGATCGCTTCTTCCTGTCTTCCCGGCAACTGCGTGGCTTTGCGTCGCGTGGTGTCGGTCCGCGCGATACAGGTGCCGTCATTTCCGATGTTCTGGGTGGCAACAGCTATGCATCGCTTAGGCTGGAAGCCGACTTCCCGCTCGGGTTGCCGGAGGAATACGGAATTTCAGGCGGCGTGTTTTTCGATGCGGCGTCACTCTGGGGGCTCGACAACACTGCGGGCGCGTCTCCGGTTGATGATGGTTTCGAAATCCGTACCGCGATTGGCGTGTCGATTTTCTGGACGACACCAATCGGGCCGCTGCGGTTGAATTTCGCCAAGCCGCTCCAGTCGAATCCGCTCGACGAGGAGAACACCTTCGATGTTACGATCTCGACGCAGTTCTAGGATTCGGGCATTTGCTCTGACAGTTCTGCTTGGCACTGCTCCGGCGATTGCGCAGGAGCAGGTTCCGATCCTGACAATCGATCAGGATCGCCTGTTTGCCGAGACCCGTCTGGGCGGTGAGGCGCTGGCCAGGCTTGAAAAGCTGGCAAAGGATCTTGCCGCCGAGAATGAGCAAATCGAGAACCGGCTGATCGCCGAAGAAAGTGACCTGACAGCGCTTCGGGCGACGTTGCCGACCGATGAGTTTCGCGCGCTGGCGGACGCGTTCGATGAACGGGTCCAGAAGATCAGGATCGAGCAGGATGAAAAGGCGCGGCTGCTCAACCGGCAACGCGACGAGGAGCGGGCGAGATTCTTCAATGAAATTGCCACTCTCCTATCGGAAATCGTGCGGGAGAAGGGTGCCCTAGTGGTCGTCGACAGGCGCGACGTCTTTCTTTCAGCGGACCGGATCGACATCACCGATCAAGCGATTGAACGCGTGAATGAAATGGGGGCCGAGCAGGAGTGATCCTGCTGGCCGGTGTCGGAGATGAAACATTCCGCGAGCGACCGTCTCTTGCCGGATGTCCCCCCGCTTGATACGCCTTTCCAAAAGAGGTGAGCACCATGAGCGAGACGCTGAAAAGCGCCGATATCGATCTGATCCAGCGCATTCTTCCGCACCGTTATCCTTTTCTGCTTGTCGACAAGGTGATCGACATCGATGGCACCGAACGAGGGATCGGGATCAAGAACGTCACCATGAACGAACCGCAGTTCACCGGACATTTCCCGGGGATGCCGGTCTTTCCGGGTGTCTATCAGGTCGAGGCGATGGCGCAGACCTCGGCGGTGATCGCGGGCGTCGGGCTTGATCTGGCGGATAAGAACATCGGCATCTATTTCATGGCGATGGATGGTGTGAAGTTCCGTCGCAAGGTGGTCCCCGGCGACCAGCTTCGAATGGAGGTCACCAAGCTGAGGGGCGGCGGCAAGGTCTGGAAGTTTCGTGGCGTTGCCACGGTGGACGGCGAAATCGCCTGTGAATGCGAGTTTACCGCGATGATGGACCTGCCGAAGTGATCGACGCCACCGCCTCCATCCATTCAACCGCATTCGTCGAGGACGGCGCATCGATCGGGCCGGGCGCGATTGTCGGACCGTTCTCCCTGGTAGGGGCGGAAGTCACG
The DNA here is from genome assembly GCA_050299835.1 of Silicimonas sp. Taxonomy (GTDB): domain Bacteria; phylum Pseudomonadota; class Alphaproteobacteria; order Rhodobacterales; family Rhodobacteraceae; genus JAJDOD01. The sequence continues at coordinate 196,957 of JBNKWP010000002.1, read as the reverse complement.
CTTGGCGCAGGCGTGCATTTGCGGTCCCACGTCGTGGTCGAGGGCCGAACGGAGATCGGGGACGACACGGTGATCTTTCCGGGTGCCGTTATCGGGGCGATCCCGCAGGATCTGAAGTTCAGGGGCGAGGCGACGCGGCTGACGGTCGGAAAGCGGAACCGCATTCGCGAAGGTGTGACCATGAACACCGGAACCGAGGGCGGCGGCGGGCTGACCTCGGTGGGCGACGACTGCCTGTTCATGACGGGCGCGCATGTGGCGCATGATGCCCGCGTCGGCGACCGGGTGATCGTGGCGAACCAGGGCGCGATTGCCGGGCATTGCGTGATCGAGGATGACGTCATAATCGGCGGGCTCTCGGGCATTCATCAGTGGGTGCGGATCGGCAAGGGCGCGATTATCGGGGCGGTCACGATGGTCGCCAATGACGTTATCCCCTACGGGCTGGTACAGGCGCCGCGCGGCCAGTTGGACGGGCTGAACCTTGTCGGTCTGAAACGGAAGGGCGTGAGCCGGTCGGACATCACTGCGCTGAGGGCCGCGTTCCAGATGCTCGCCCAGGGCGAAGGGTCGTTTCAGGAGCGGGCGAGACGTCTGAAGGACGAAGCCTCCAGCAAGTATGTGGCCGAGATCGTCGAATTCATTTCCGCTGCGAGCGACCGGCATTTTCTGACCCCGGAGCGATGAGGACATGCTTGCCCTGATTGCCGGTTCCGGTGACTTGCCAGGAACGCTGTTCGAGACGCTTGAGGATAAGCCGCTTGTGGCAGCGCTTGAGGGGTTCGAGCCCGCAGGACTTGCGGTCGACCAGACATTCCGCATTGAAACCCTGGGCGGGCTGATCGCCTTGCTGAAAGAGCGCGGCGTGACGGAGGTGTGTTTCGCCGGTTCAATCCGGCGACCACCGCTCGACCCGGGCCGGTTGGACGCCGAGACACAGCCGCTGGTGCCCCGCCTGATGGCGGCGTTGCAGCAGGGCGACGATGCGGCCTTGCGGGTGGTGCTGTCGTTTTTCGAGGAGGCCGGTATTGCCATCCGCGCCGCGCATGAAATTGAGCCCGGCTTGTTGCCACCCTCGGGCTGTCTGACTGAACGCCAGGTATCCCGCGACGTGGGCGAAGAGACCATCCGGGCGCGGCAGTTCATCAAGGCGCTGGCCGATGCCGATATCGGCCAGGCCTGCGTCGTGGCGCGAGGACAATGTCTGGCGCTGGAGGCCAGTTTTGGCACGGATTGGATGCTGAAGAGCCTTGCCGCGCGGCCCGACAATGGGGGCGGGCTGCTCTACAAAGCGCCGAAGCCGGGGCAGGATCGGCGGATCGATCTGCCGACCATCGGGCCTGAGACCGTGGCCCTTGCACATGCGGCAAAGCTTGACGGGATCGTCATCGAGGCGGGCGGGGTGATGGTTCTCGATCTGGAAGCCACGGTGGCGGCGGCGAATGCGTCGGGGCTGTTCCTCTGGGTTGAGAAGGTGGAGTGTCCATGAAGCTCTTCCTGCTTGCGGGCGAGCCGTCCGGCGACCGGCTGGGCGCGGCACTGATGGCCGGATTGAAGGAACTGCGCCCGGATGTCGAGTTTCGCGGGGTGGCCGGGCCGCTGATGCAGGCTCAGGGGATGGAGAGTCTGTTCCCGATGGACGAGCTTTCGGTGATGGGGATCGCTGAAGTTCTGCCAAAATACCCGGCCCTTCGACGTCGGCTGCAACAGGCTGCGATGGCCTGCCTCGACTGGCAGCCGGACGCTCTGTTGACAATCGACAGTCCCGATTTCTCGCTCAGGCTGGCAAAGCTGGTGAAGGCCGGAAGCGAGGTGAAGACCATTCACTATGTCGCGCCTTCGGTTTGGGCGTGGCGTCCGGGGCGGGCAGTGAAGATGGCGCGGTCTATCGATCATGTGCTGGCGCTTCTGCCCTTCGAGCCGCCCTATATGGAAGAGGCCGGCATGACCTGCGATTTCGTCGGACACCCGGTGGTGGCCGAACCGATTGCGCGGCGACCGGAGGTGGAGGCGTTTCGCGCGGAACACGAGATCGGCGAAGCGCCATTGATCCTTGTCTTGCCGGGGTCGCGGAAGAGTGAGGTGGCGCGGCTTCTGCCGGTTTTCGGAGAGACGTTGCGCCGGGTCCTGGCGGAGAAGCCGGAGGCTCGGGTGGTTCTTCCCGCCGCGCGTCCCGTTGCGTCCATTGTTCAGGAAGCCGTGCGGCGCTGGCCGGGAACGCCCATCGTCATTGACCCCCGCGATGATGCCCGCGCCGATGAGAAAAAGCGGGCCGCCTTTGCCGCTGCCGATATCGCTTTGGCGGCATCCGGCACGGTGTCGCTGGAACTTGCCGCCAATGCCACGCCGATGGTCATTGCCTATGACATGAGCTGGCTGTCCTGGCAGATCATGAGCCGGATGGCGCGGATCGACACGGTGACGCTGGTGAATCTGATCGTGGGCGAGAATCTCGTGCCCGAGTTCCTTGGGCCTGCCTGCAAGGCGCCGGACATTGCGGCGGCATTGCTGAAGTTGGTGGACGACAAGCCTGCGCGGCTGAAGCAGCTGGCCGCGATGAATTCCACGATGATGAAGCTCGGCAAGGATGGTGAGGCACCGGGATTGCGGGCGGCGCGGTCCGTTTTGAGCGTTCTGGGGTAACCTCCCCTTCGGTCCCCCTCCGTCTCAGAGAGGCATGCGGTCACGTTGGGATCAGTGCCCGCGCCAGATCCAGCCGCCTCCGAAGACGCGGGAACCGCCGGTCTCATAGAACACGCAGGCCTGGCCGGGAGAGACGCCTTCTTCCGGTGACAGCAGGTCCACTTCCGCTTCCGTGGCCGACAGCGGACGGACGACGGCTTCCACCGGCGGCTTGGTGGAGCGGATCTTGACCGAGACCTGCCATTCCGGCCGGCTGTCGAACGGGGCGTCACCGAGCCAGTTGATCTCCCGCACCGGCACGGTTCGGGTGGCAAGCATCTCTTTCGGACCGACGATGACGCGTTTGGCGTCAACGTCGAGTTTGACCACGTAGAGCGGCTCGTCGAGACCGCCGATGCCCAGACCACGGCGCTGGCCAATGGTGTAGTGGATCACGCCGTGATGCTCGCCCAATACGCGACCGTCCACATGGACGATCTCTCCGGGCTCCGCTGCACCCGGGCGCAGTTTTTCGATCACGCCGGCATAGTTGCCATCGGGCACGAAGCAGATGTCCTGGCTGTCGGGTTTGTCGGCGACAGCAAGGCCATGCTTGGCGGCGAGCGCGCGGGTCTCGGCCTTCGACGTCAGGTGGCCGAGGGGGAAGCGCAGGAAATCGAGCTGCTCCGGCGTGGTGGAGAACAGGAAATAGGACTGATCGCGGGCGGGGTCGCCAGCACGATGGAGTTCCGCGCCGTGGCCTCCCAGCTTGCGCTGGATGTAGTGGCCGGTGGCCATGCAATCGGCGTCGAGGTCCTTTGCTGTCTGCAGCAGGTCCTTGAATTTCACCCGTTCGTTGCAGCGGATGCAGGGAACCGGAGTCGCGCCAGCGAGGTAGCTGTCGGCGAATTCGTCTATTACGGCGTCGCGGAAGATGTTTTCGTAGTCGAGCACGTAATGCGGGAAGTTCATTTCTTCGGCGACGCGACGTGCATCGTGAATGTCGATCCCGGCGCAGCAGGCGCCTTTCTTGGCGAGCGCCGATCCGTGGTCGTAAAGCTGGAGCGTGACCCCGACGACGTCATAGCCTTCGCGCGCCAGTTCGGCGGCGACAACGGAACTGTCGACGCCGCCGGACATGGCCACGACAACGCGGGTTTCCGAGGGAGGTTTCGGAAAGCTAAGCGAGTTCAGTGTGGTAGGGGTGTCGAGCGACATGTCCCGTCTCTGTCTGTTGCGGAAAACCGTGAGGAATATAGGAAAATTGAACGAAGGAACAAGCCAATCCTTCACGCCTGATTAAGGCTCCGCCGACATAACAGGGGCATCTGCTTAGTAAAAGGGCCCGGGGCTCATGTATCTTAAGAAGGTGAATGGACCGCGCGCTGTAACTTTGCCTGATGGCACGGTCATGACCCGTGCCGATCTTCCCGAGGAAAACACGCGCCGATGGGTCGCCAGCCGCAAGGCAGCCGTCGTGCGCGCAATCACGCATGGTCTGATAACGTGGAAAGATGCGTTAGACATCTACGACCTCTCCGATGAAGAGTTGCAAACATGGCACGCTGCGGTTGAGCGCCACGGTGAATCGGCTTTGAAAGCGACAACAATTCAGCGATATAGACAACCATAGATTGTGTGACTATGATGCCTGGATGGTAACTGGCAATTAACTAATTGGGTTCATCTATTAAGGAGCCAGTCATACTAACTGCGGAGATGTGAAATGCGCGTGCTCTTGGTTGAAGACGATCCGACGACCTCCCGCAGCATCGAATTGATGCTCACCCATGCCAATCTGAACGTCTATGCGACGGATTTGGGAGAAGAAGGCATCGATCTTGCCAAGCTGTATGACTACGACCTGATTCTCCTCGACCTCGATCTGCCGGATATGGACGGGCATGAAGTGCTGCGGCAGTTGCGTCTGGCGCGGGTCGAAACGCCGATCCTCATTCTCACGGGCGCCGACGATACCGAAAGCAAGATCAAGGGATTCGGATTCGGTGCAGACGATTACCTGACCAAGCCGTTCCATCGCGAAGAACTGGTGGCGCGTATCCACGCGATCATCCGGCGCTCGAAAGGACATGCGCAGTCGGTCATCAATACAGGCAAGGTCTCGGTTAATCTCGACGCAAAAACCGTCGATGTCGATGGCAAGACCGTTCATCTGACGGGCAAGGAATACCAGATGCTGGAGCTTCTGTCGCTCCGCAAGGGCACGACGCTGACCAAGGAGATGTTCCTCAACCATCTTTACGGCGGGATGGACGAGCCGGAATTGAAGATCATCGACGTTTTCATCTGCAAACTGCGCAAGAAGCTGTCGGTGGCGACCGGCGGGGACAATTACATCGAAACGGTGTGGGGACGGGGCTATGTCTTGCGCGATCCTGAGCCGCTGGCTCTGACGGAAGGCCCCGTTCGCGCCAGCGCCTGACGGCAATTTCTCCCACAACTGGCAAGACGCCCCCGGTTGGACATGCCGGGGGTGCGTCCTTTGGTTTCGTGGGTCTGGACGCCATGCGACCTCCTGCCTATCCATGTGATAAGACCGGGGCGGAGTGAGCGCGGATGGCGAAAGACATTGCCGAAATGACGGTGGAAGAAGCGAAGCGGGAGCTGGCGCAGCTTGCCGATCTGCTGGCGCGGGCCAATGCCGCGTATCACGTCAAGGATGCACCGGAGATCCCGGATTCGAAATACGACGCGCTGAAGCGCCGCAATGCGGAGATCGAGGCGCAGTTCCCCGAATTGAAGAGAGTGGACTCTCCCTCCGATCAGGTGGGGGCGGCTCCGGCGGAAGGGTTCCAGAAGGTCACGCATTCGGCGCCGATGCTGTCGCTGGGAAATGCGTTCGAGGATGAGGATGTCGCCGAGTTCGACAGGTCGATCCGAAAATATCTTGGCCTGTCCGGGGACGCGCCGCTTGCTTATACCGCTGAACCCAAGATCGACGGCCTTTCGCTGGCCCTGCGCTATGAGAAGGGACAGCTTATCCACGCCGCCACGCGGGGCGATGGCACCACCGGCGAAAACGTCACCCAGAATGCGCGAACGATCGGTGACATTCCCGTTTCTCTGGATGGCGCCCCCGAATTGCTGGAAGTCCGGGGCGAAGTTTATATGAGCCACGCCGATTTCTCCGCACTGAACGACCGGCAGGCCGGGGCGGGCGGCAAGACATTTGCCAATCCCAGAAACGCGGCGGCCGGATCATTGCGCCAGCTCGATGCCTCGATCACCGCATCCCGTCCGCTGAGATTCTTCGCCTATGCCTGGGGAAGCGTGTCGGAGCAGTTGGCCGACACTCAGATGGCGGCGATTGAACGTTTGGCCGGCTTCGGTTTCCAGACCAACCCGCTGACGGTTATTTGCGACGGACCCGGCGAAATGCTGGTCCACTATCAGCAGATCGAGGAGAGACGTGCGACGCTTGGCTATGACATCGATGGCGTGGTCTACAAAGTGAATGACCTCGCCCTGCAGGCGCGGCTCGGATTTCGCTCGACCACGCCCAGATGGGCCATTGCGCACAAGTTTCCGGCGGAACTGGCCTGGACCCGGCTTGACGGGATCGACATCCAGGTCGGGCGAACCGGGGCGCTTTCCCCGGTGGCGCGGTTGCAGCCGGTGACGGTAGGGGGCGTCGTTGTGTCGAACGCGACGCTTCATAACGAGGATTACATCGGCGGGCGTGATTCCAATGGCCAGCCAATTCGCGACGGCAAGGACATTCGGGTGGGCGACTGGGTGCAGGTCTATCGCGCGGGCGACGTGATCCCGAAGGTGGCCGATGTGGATCTGTCGAAACGGCCGGACGATGCGGTGCCCTTCGCGTTTCCGCATGTCTGCCCGGAATGCGGCAGCCCGGCAGTGCGCGAAGAGGGCGATGCGGTGCGGCGCTGCACCGGCGGGTTGATCTGTCCGGCGCAGGCGGTTGAGAAGCTGAAGCATTTCGTCTCCCGCGCGGCCTTTGACATCGAGGGGCTGGGAGCCAAGCAGGTCGAGCAGTTTTTCGAGGATGGCTGGGTCAAGGAACCTGCCGATATCTTCCTGCTGGAGGAACGCTATGGCAGCGGTTTGCAACAGCTGAAGAACCGCGAAGGCTGGGGCGACAAGTCTGCTGCCAACCTGTTCGAGGCAATTGCCGAGAAGAGGCGGATTGACTTCAACCGGTTGCTCTTCGGGCTTGGCATTCGGCACCTTGGGGAAGCCGCGGCAAAGGACCTCGCGCGGCATTTCGACGACTGGACCGCGCTTGCGGAGACGGTGGACCGGGCGGCGGGTGAACCCGCAACGGAAGATACCGGAAAGGCGGCGCTGACGGAGAGCCCGGCATGGGCGGAGTTTCTGGCGATCGACGGGGTGGGACGGGCTCTCACTCAGTCCCTGATCCAGGCGTTTTCGAATGAAGAAGAGCGGGCGTCCTTCGAGCGACTGGTGGCTCTTCTCGATATCGTGCCGCTGGAAGCGGCGGCAACCGAAAGCCCGGTTGCAGGCAAGACCGTGGTCTTCACCGGCACGTTGGAGAAGATGACGCGGGCCGAGGCGAAGGCGCGCGCGGAGGCTCTGGGGGCCAAGGTGTCGGGATCGGTTTCGGCCAAGACCGACATCGTGGTTGCGGGGCCGGGGGCCGGGTCAAAGGCGAAAAAGGCGGCGGAGCTGGGCATCGAGACGCTGGACGAGGACGACTGGCTCGCGCTCATCGGGGCGGCATGAGCACGCGGCCGGAAATCCTGTTTCCGCTGTTTGCCTCGATCGAGACATTGCCCGGTGTGGGGCCAAAGATTGCCAAGGCTTTCGAGGCCATGGATATCGAGTATCCGCGTGACCTATTGCTGACTCTTCCGGTCAGCGGAATCGACCGGCGATTTCGTCCGACCCTTAACGGGTTGCCGCTGCCTTGCACCGTGACGACCGAGGTGGTGGTCGGGCGGCACATGCCGGCGCGGGTGAAGGGGCGGCCCTACCGGATCGAGGTGGAGGATGCGGAACTGCCGTTCCAGCTGGTGTTCTTCCATGCCAGCCCGTCCTGGCTGCTGCGCACCTTCCCCGAAGGCGCGCGCAGGGTGGTGTCGGGAAAGGCGGAACTGTTCGACGGGCTGGCGCAGATGGTGCATCCGGATTATGCGCTTCCTGTTGAAAAAGCGGGTGAAATTCCAGAATTCGAGGCGGTTTATCCGCTGACCAAGGGCATCGCATTGAAGACGATGCACAAGGCGGCGGAAGGGGCGGTGGCGCGTGCGCCGGACTTGCCCGAGTGGATCGACGGAAACCTGAAGACGCGGGAGGGCTGGCCGGATTGGCAGGATGCGGTGCGGAACGCCCATGCGCCCGAGACCTCGGCGGACATTTCGTCGATGGCCCCGGCGCGGCGTCGGCTGGCCTATGACGAGTTGTTCGCGCATCAGGTGATGCTGGCATTGGTTCGGGCGCGCCGGCGAAAGCGGGTGGGGCGGGCGTCAGTCGCCACGGGCAAATTGCAGGGCCCGGTCCTGGCTGCCTTGCCTTATACGCCCACGGCCGCACAGGAGCGGGCAATCAGCGAGATCACAGACGATATGGCTGGCGACGCGCGGATGAGCCGATTGCTTCAGGGCGATGTGGGTTCGGGCAAGACGCTGGTGGCGTTGATGGCGCTTCTGGTGGCGGTCGAGGCCGGCGGGCAGGGCACGATGATGGCGCCGACGGAGATTCTTGCGCGTCAGCACCTGCAGGGGCTGCAGCCTTTAGCGGAGGCGGCAGGCGTTGTAATTGAACTATTGACCGGGCGCGACAAGGGGCGCGAGCGGGAGGACAAGCTGGCCGCGTTAAAGGCCGGGAATATTCATATCCTTGTCGGAACTCACGCGATCTTTTCCGAAGATGTGGAATTCGCCGATCTGCGGCTTGCGGTGATCGACGAGCAGCACCGGTTTGGCGTGGCGCAGCGGCTACGGCTTAGTCAGAAGGGCGAGCGGGTGGACGTGCTGGTGATGACGGCAACGCCGATACCGCGGTCGCTGAGCCTGGCGCAATACGGGGACATGGACGTCTCTGTGCTGGATGAAAAACCGCCCGGCAGGACACCGGTCACGACGGCGCTGGTGGCAGCGGAGAAGATGGACCAGGTGGTAGAGCGGCTGCGCGCGGCGGTGGCGGAAGGACGGCAGGCCTATTGGGTCTGTCCGTTGGTCGACGAGTCGGAGGTTTCCGCCAAGACTGCGGCTGAGAGCCGGTTCAAAGCGTTGCGGGCCGCGTTGGGCGAGGGTGTCGTCGGGCTGGTGCATGGGCAGATGCCCCCGCGCGAGAAAGACGCCGCGATGGCGGGCTTCGTCGCGGGCGAGACCAAGGTGCTGGTGGCGACAACCGTGATCGAGGTGGGGGTCGATGTGCCGAATGCCTCCATCATGGTGATCGAGGGGGCGGAGAGTTTCGGGCTGGCGCAGTTGCACCAGCTTCGGGGGCGTGTCGGTCGCGGGGCGGAACAATCGACCTGCCTGCTGCTCTACCAGACGCCGTTGAGCGAGAGCGGGCAGAAGCGGTTGCAGATCATGCGGGAGACCGAAGACGGGTTCCGGATCGCGGAAGAAGATTTGGCGATGCGGGGGGCGGGCGACGTTCTTGGGACCGTGCAGTCCGGGTTGCCGAGGTTCAGGGTCGCGGATCTGGAGCGGCAGACCGGGCTGATGGAACTGGCGCTGGACGACGCGCGGGCGCTGATCGCTGTGAACCCTGAGTTGAGCGGGGAACGTGGGGAGGCGGTGCGGACACTTCTGTGGCTGATGGAGCAGGACCAGGCGATCCAAATGATTTCCGTGGGTTAGCCCGGCGCGTTCCTTACGTGTTCCACTAGAATCCGACTTTGTTCTCAAATGTTCTCAAAAAGTTCTTTACAGGACGCCTCAAATTTGAGAACAATCAGGCAACAGATACAGCCCCGCCCGGCTGGCCTGATCCTCGAAAAGAAGGAAATTGAGATGCAGGACCTGAAAGATACCATCGCCCGCAATGCCGCGACGCTTCCGCAAGACTTCGCCGGTGTCGCCGCGCTTGTCGTGATCTTCTTCGCCGGACTGTCGCTTCCCAGCCTGTTCTGAAGCGAACGCACCCCTTTACTGCCTGCGGTCTGGAAAGCCGGTCCAACGCATCGCCTGCCTGATGCTTCGATCTGTCCCTCGTGCTCCCTGTCCCGGAGCCACGACCGGTGATCTGCCAGATACGCCACTTGCCGCCGCCGCCCCTGTCCGGGTGTGCGGCGGTTTTTTCGTCGCTTCAGATGAGATAGGCGAGACGCAATCCACCCCAATGCCTGCCCTGGACGAAGATCGGAGAGGACAGGTCCGTCATCATCCGAAACTCCCCGCCGCCCATGTCGCGGCGGTAGACCTGCAGCAGGAACGGCTCCGTATTCCAACTGGCCTTGGCCCCCACCCGATCATCGAAGACGCGTCGATTGCGGGAGTTGGCCGTATTCCATACCGGGTCATCGCCTTGGGGCTTTGCGAATTTCCGATTGTGAGTGGGAAGGTAGCCGCCCGTGGCAACTGCAGCGCAGAAGACGATCCGGTCGTCCATGTCGAGCGCGGCTTCCTGCATTTCAGGAAAAATGCGGTCGGTCAGAAGGGTGAACGGGGCCATGACCTGTTCGGGATCGGTGCCGGCAATCGGTGAATAGTCGCGAGCGAACAGCTCAGACATTGAGATCTCGCCGCTTTCGACAGCGGTTTCAAGCAACTGACCCAGTTGGGCGGCATCCGCTGTCACCCGTTCGATGAAGCGCTGATCCTGCGTCATTCCTCCGGCGGCAACGGTTCCCTGAACGAGGCCTTCCGACAGTTCGATGAGCGATTGCAGTCGATCGCGCGCCTCGGCCACGCGAACCGCCTTGTCCGCCGCGCCTTCGCTTATCCGGGCCAGGCGCGGCGCAAAGCCGTTTCCCGCTTTTTCAACTGCGCCGGCACTTTCCGCGATTTCCTGCGATAGGGCGGACATATGTTCCACGGCGGTTTTCGCCTTGTCCATCGCGGCGCTTGTGCGTTCGGTGCCTGACCGGACATCGGTGACGCTTTGTCCGTGTTTTTCTGTCTCTCTCGCAAGGTAGCCGATCCAGCCATCGAGTTCTTCGACCTGGCGCGAGATTTTCTCGGCCGCTTCACCGGTGTTTCTGGACAGCGCATTCACCTCTTCCGCGACAACGGCAAATCCACGTCCGTACTCGCCTGCGCGCGCCGCTTCTATCTTGGCGTTGATGGCAAGGATGTTCACTTGGGTGGCGATGGAGGTGATGAGCGTGTTCGATTTTCGGACTTCCGCCAGCATTTCTGCGACCTGACCGATGCGGGATTCAAGACCGCCGACCCATTCGGCCAAAGCGTGAATCAGTGGTTCCGTCGTTGCAGATTCCCGAACAAGCGTTGCCAGGGTTTCCGCGGTTTCCGACGACTGCTGTCGGACCTTTCCCACCGATGCGCCGACCTTGGTATTGGCGTCGAGTACCTGGCTTGCACCGGATTTCAATTCGTCGAGCGCATCAAGCTGAGCCGAAGTTTCAGCGTCGATCCAGTCAAGTGAGGACGAAACCTCCACGATTTCGAATCCCAGCTTCGACGCGCCGACCGCAAGGTCGTCGAGCTGGGGGTGCTGAACGACGTCGGGCTGGGAACGGGCGTTTTGCATCGGGGTCTTTCTCTGTTCGGACCCCCCATAGGCGATTACACTTACGGTATTGTTAAGCGGCCTTGGCCTGGGCTTCGGTCATGGCCTCGGCGGTGGCCTCGATGGCCAGGAGAATGGAAGCGTGCCGGTTCTTGAAATCGCGCGCCGGTTCAAGGACCGAATATTCATCGAACGGCTTATCCGGGACCGGGCCGCCGTCCTTCAGCATGGCGCGAAGCTGGTCGCGGGCAGTCTCGATCTCTTTGAGCGTGCGGCCCACAGCGACTGTGCCAAGGACTGAGGCGGCGGCCTGTCCAAGCGCGCAGGCCTTCACGTCCTGTCCAAAGGCGCTGATCTTGCCGTCAGTCACAGACACGTCGACGGTCACGGTCGATCCGCAAAGGGGCGAGCGTTTCTTGACCGTGGCATCGGGCGCGTCCAACCGCTCGGTCAGAGGGATGTCCGCTGCGAGTTCGAGGATGCGTCCCGCATAAAGCTTTTTCAGATCGGATTCGGCCATTGCCTTCCCTTTTCCGCCGGTCCCCCATACCTAGGGCGGGCTCCGGCTTTTGGAAAGGATTGGCGCATGGGATTCGATCCTGCAACCCTCAAGTATGACCACCAGGGTCTGGTCCCTGCGATTGCGCAGGACGAGAGCGGCGACGTTTTGATGATGGCGTGGATGAACGCCGAGGCCGTTGCGAAGACGTTGGAGACGGGGCGGGTCACCTATTGGTCGCGCTCGCGGCAGGCCTTCTGGGTGAAGGGCGAGACCTCGGGGCATACGCAGGCGCTGGTGGAGCTTCGGGTGGATTGCGACCGGGATTGTCTTTTGCTGATCGTCAGGCAGGAGGGGCCAGCGTGCCACACCAACCGGCGGTCTTGCTTCTACACGGCGGTGCGGGAGGGGGAGGAGGTCGAATTCCTGTCCCCGATGGCTGACTGACGATCTAAAGGCCAACCATCCGGCGAATCTCGGCGGGCGATGCTCCGTCATCCCGGTATTTTCGGATCGCGCGCGCGTCGTCTCGCTTGGCGAGGCGTTTGCCATTTTCGTCCCGGATCAGACGGTGATGGTGGTAGGTGGGCGTCCTCAGTCCGAGCAGGTGCTGGAGGATGACCTGGATCGGGGTGAAGCTGAACAGGTCCTCGCCCCGGATCACATGGGTGACGCGCTGATCTTCGTCGTCGATGGCCGAGGCAAGGAAATAGGCGACGATGCCGTCACCCTTGCGCAGGAGAACGACGTCGCCAATGTCCGACAGGGCTGTTTTGGCAGAGACGGTGTGGGTGCCGCTATGTGTCTCGCCGGTCTCGGTGAAGGTCAGCTTGTCCGGGGCGAGCGTGTCGAGCGCGCGGGCCAGGTCCAGCCGGAGCGCATCGCCTTCTTTCCGGTCGGACATCGGGCGATCCCGGCAAGTGCCGGGATAGACGTTATGGATCACGCCTTCCTGCGGGGCTGCGGCTGCGGCGCGGATTTCATTGCGGGAGCAGGAACAGGGGTAGAGGAGACCGCGTTCGGCCAGTGGTGCCAAGATGTTATCGTAATGGGCGATGTGGTCGGACTGGCGGTGGACCGGTTCGTCCCAAGTCAGGCCAAGCCATCGCAGATCCTCTTGAATGAGGGCGTCCCATTCGGGCTTGGAGCGTTCCAGGTCGGTGTCTTCCATGCGCAGAAGGAAGTCTCCGCCCGCCGCCCGCGCCATGTCATGGGCAATAATTGCGGAATAGGCATGGCCGAGGTGCAAGGGGCCGGTCGGCGAGGGCGCGAAACGGGTGCGGAAGGTCACGTGCGCTGCAGGACGTAGACGGTTGAGGTCATGTTCTTTGCGGGCAGGTGCGGGCCGTCCTCTTCGAAGACCACTTCGATGTCGGGAGCGAGGGTCGCGATGTCGAGCCGGTCCGTATAGGCGCGGTCCGCCATCGTCGCCTCGTTGAAAGAGAAAGCCAGCAGGTTGCCGGGGGCCATGGCTTTGACGAGAAGGTCCAGCGTTTCGGGCGGTGCCGCGCCAAGGCTGATGACGCCCGAGGCGGCGATGGCGGAATAGTCGCCAGCGCCGATATGGCCGAGTGTGCCGGGCTCGCCCAGCCAGAGCGCGCGGTAGATCTCGCGCGCTTCCGCCTTTGTCAGCATCTCGGGCGTGATGTCGGTGCCGTCGATCACGTCGAAGCCGACCGACTTCAGCGCCAGACCGCAAAGACCGGTGCCGCAGCCGTAGTCGAGTACCGCTTTGTTGACGTTGGCGCCGCATCGGCGCAGCGCCATGGCAATACGGGCGGGTGTGGCATAGCCCCAACCGGCGATGTCGCTGTCATAGGTTTCGGCCCAGTCGGAATAAATTTTGCGGGTCTCATCGACCGTGTGCCGGGTCCAGAGCTGGTCTTCGGGGGTGTCTGACATGGGGGGAGCCTATGTCTTTTGTGGCGTTTGCGTCGATGGAGGAATGCGTATTTTTGAAAAGGCGAAGTTCAGACCCGTTCGGTTTGGCGGGCGGCGTCGAGCCAGGCCGTCCAGTCGGATTTGGCGCGGTCGGTATAGGCCTTGTAGCGGTCGCGGCGGCCCCTGCGTCCGCCCTTGGCGTCGACGGGCGGGAAGAGGCCGAAATTCACGTTCATCGGCTGGAAGGTTTTCGCCTCCGCGCCGCCGGTGATGTGGGTCACTAGCGCACCGATGGCGGTTGTGTCGGGGACGGGCAGCAGCGTGTCGCCGCTCATCTCGGCCACCGCGAGGCGGGCGGCGAGCAGGCCCATGGCGGCGCTTTCCACGTAGCCTTCGACACCGGTGATCTGGCCCGCAAAACGGATGTTGGGGCGCGATTTCAGCCGCATCTGGTCATCAAGCAGCGTCGGGCTGTTCAGAAAGGTGTTGCGGTGGATGCCGCCCAACCGGGCGAAGCTCGCGTTTTCCAACCCCGGGATCATGCGGAACACATCCGTCTGGGCCCCGTATTTCATCTTGGTCTGGAAGCCGACGATGTTCAGCAGCGTGCCGAGCTTGTTGTCTCGGCGGAGCTGGACGACGGCGTGGGCCTTTGTCTGGGGGTCGTGCGGGTTGGTGAGGCCGACGGGTTTCATCGGGCCGTGCCGGAGGGTTTCGCGGCCACGCTCGGCCATGACTTCGATGGGGAGACAGCCGTCGAAATAGCCGGCGGTCTCACCCTCGTGGAACTCGGTTTTATCAGCTGCCAGAAGCGCGTCGATGAAAGCCTCGTACTGGTCGCGGTTCATCGGGCAATTGATATAGGCGGTGCGGTCCTCTTCCGTCTCGCCCTTGTCATAGCGGGACTGGGCCCAGGCGACGTCCATGTCGATGGTCTCGGCATAGACGATGGGGGCAATCGCGTCGAAGAAGGCGAGGCTTTGCTGGCCGGTCTCGTCCCGGATCGCCTCGGCCAGCGCGCCAGAGGTGAGCGGGCCGGTGGCGATGATCCAGTAACCATCGCGCGGGAGGGTGCGGATTTCCCCGTATTCGAGACGGATATTCGGGTGCGCCGTCAGCCGCGCCGTGACCGCATCGGCGAAGGCGTCGCGGTCCACGGCCAGCGCGCCGCCCGCGGGCAGGCGGTGGGCATCGGCCATCTCCATGATCAGGCCGCCGGCTGCGCGCATTTCCCAATGCAGGAGGCCTACCGCGTTCTGTTCGTCATCGTCGGAGCGGAAGGAGTTGGAACAGACCATCTCCGCATACTGACCGGTCTTGTGGGCGAAGGTGCCGGTCTCGGGGCGCATCTCGTGCAGGACGACGTCAAGTCCGGCCTCTGCCGCCTGCCAGGCCGCTTCGGAACCGGCTAGGCCGCCGCCGACAATGTGAAGTGTCTTGTCCATACGGGGCGATGTAGTCCCCGCGATCCGGTTTGAAAAGGCTCAGTTGGCCCGCGCGATGTCGAGGTCTTCCCTGAAGGGCTGGTCATCGAGCGGGTCGATGGGATCGGGTGCTTCGCGGGACGTGGCTGGCTTTTCAGGCGGTGCAAGGGTTGCAGTGTTCCAGTCGATCTCCTTGTCGTTCGGGTTGGTCAGATCGGCTGTCATCAGCAATGCGCCGACAAGTGCGAGGTCGCGCCAGAACAAGCCGACATCGCCGCCAGCGTAAAGCGTGACATAGCTGGAGAAAAAGACCACGAGGGACAGGACCAGCGCGGCATGGCGCCGACCGATCCCGGTCAGAACGAGCATCGACAGGGTCAGGACAAGGCCCCGCATGATATTCTCAGCCAAATCCGCAGGCAGTAGCGGGGCCATGAATTCGGTCAAATGGGTACCACCGATCAGACCCAGCGACACCGCGATGAAATAGGAAATGAGAATAACGCGTGTGATGCTGCGCGCGGAAATTCCTTGGGTAATCCGGTCCATTCGAAGACCTCTCGAACGTCATGCCAGACAAAATGGCTTTTACACCCACCTGATCTACAAAAACCTCGAATGAGGGCCATTGTCGGGCGGATAAGAGAAATTTTCGAATTAATTTGGGCGAAAAAGTGGCGGCGTTCCGCTTTGGGAGCGCCACCAAGCCTGGAATTACCGATGTTTTACCAGAGACCCCGACGCACAAGGGGGGCGACCGGGTCGGGGGTGCGGAAGAGACGGGTATGCGGGTCCGTCCCGCCCGCTGTTCCAAGCGTTACATTGAGACCGAGACCGATGCGGGTTTCATCGCCATGACCGGAAAGCCCGGACTGGGCGAGGCTGACATAGGCACCCCAGGGCGAGCCTTCGGGGCTGTAGGTAAGTTCGAGACTAGCGTCATAGGCCGTTGCCCTGAAGCCTGCTTCGTCGAAATCGGCGATGTCCAGCGACAACTCAAGCTCAATCGATGGCATGAGTTGGTGGGCTATGGAACTGCCTGCAAAAACATAATCGAGGCCGTCCGCATCCGCCCAGCCCATACCGGCCCGGCCCTCGACCACGGTGCGTTCCCCCAGCGAAAACATGCCTTCCGCCCCGAGCGAGCCATAGATCATCGAGCGGCCATCCACGTCGCTGAGTGCAGCGAACAGTCCGTATTTCTGTCCCGCCTTCGGGGTCATGTAGAGGTGGGCAGCGACGGTGCCTATGCCTCCGGTCCCGGTGTCGGAATAAGCGAGGTCGCCCTGGAACCCGTGATGCTCGGTGATCGCCACATTGACCGCTGCCCTGGCCTGTCCGCGATGGTCACCGCTTTCATCTTCGCCCATCCCGAAAGTCAGTTCGGCCCCCGATATTCCCAGCGAGCTTTGTGCAAACGCGGGAAAGGAAAAACTCGTTACAAGTACAAAAAGCAGCGTCCGCATACCACTCACTCCATCTGATTGCCCCCACCGGCTGCAGAGAATGTGGCTCAAATTGAGTATTAAAAAAAGGTTAATATTATTAAGTGGTTAACGGGCAAATGGAGCCGTTCTTAACCTATGAGGAAGGGTGCCAAGAAAATCAAAGGAGTAGAAAGTTAACAAACGCTGAAATCCTCAACATGAGCGAACTTTTCAACTTTCAGAACGGGTCGGCCAGAGGGGAATATCACGGAGCCCGCGCATAAGCGTGCCCGGATACGGTGTGGTGTTCAGCTCGACGGCGAGATGCGCCATGCAACCGAATTCTCAGATCAGTGCGACCGTCTCTCGCTGTTCGGGGTCCGGGTAGGGGCGGTAGAGTGCAACTTCGGAACTGGCTATCATGTTGTGCATCTGTTCGTAGAGGCGCTGGTCGTTCTCACCCGCAGCCATCGACAAGGAGCGAAAGGCGGCATCAAGCTGGCCCAGCCCCTCAACTTCGATTTCCAGCATCATGTCGCTGTGGCTTGCCGATCCGAGCCCCATCTTGCGGCGATAATGGCGCCAGTTCCCGATCAGTCCGCGGGACAGCAACAGATCAAACCACTTCGTCGCCGCTGCCGCGAAAGCAAGCGCTTGTGCATCCTGCTTGAGGGAAATCATGCAGTGATAGAGATTCATGGCCGCCCGCTATCACGTCGGCCATGAAGAAGCGGTTAAGCCTCAGTCTCGCCACCGTCTTCGCTGTCTTCTTCATCCTGCTCGGCGATCCAGGCGACGGAGACGACTTCCTCTCCCTTGGCGGTGTTGAAGACCTTCACGCCGCCAGCGGAGCGGGAGCGGAAAGAGATACCATCGACGGGCACGCGGATGGACTGACCGTTAGAGGTGGCGAGCATGATCTGGTCGGCCATCTCGACCGGGAAGGAGGCGACGAGCCTCGCCCCGGTATCGGCGAGGTGCTTCTGGCTCATGGCAAAGATGCCAAGGCCACCGCGTCCGCGCACGGTATAGTCGTGGCTCGATGATAGGCGACCTGTGCCCGCCGAGGTGATCGTGAGGATCAGGTTTTCGGCCGCAGACATCTCTGCATAGCGCTCCGGGCTGAGTTGCCCCTCGGCGACGGCATCCTCATCCTCGTCGGCCTCCACTTCCTCTTCCGGCGCTCCGGCCATCAGGCGGCGCTGTTTGAGATAAGCTGCGCGTTCCGCTGGCTCGGCCTCGAAGTGACGAATGACAGACATCGAAACAACCTCGTCGCCATCGGCCAGGCGGATGCCGCGCACACCGGTCGAATCGCGGCCCTTGAAGACGCGGACTTCGGTCGTCGGGAAGCGGATCGCACGGCCAAGCGCCGTAACCAGCATGACATCGTCGTTTTCGTCACAGATACGGGCGTTTACAAGGCGAACTTCACCGCTCTCGGGCAGCTTCATGGCGATCTTTCCGTTGCGCATCACGTTGGTGAAGTCGCTGAGTGCATTGCGGCGCACGTCGCCTGCGGAAGTGGCGAAGAAGATTTGCAACTGGTCCCACTCGGAATCGTCCCGGTCAACCGGCATGATTGCGGCGATGGAGACGCCTGTGGGGATCGGCAGGATGTTGACGATGGCCTTGCCGCGACTTGTGCGACCGCCGAGCGGCAGGCGCCAAGTCTTCAGCTTGTAGACCATGCCATCGGTGGTGAAGAACAGAAGCTGGGTGTGGGTGTTGGCGACAAAGAGGGTGGTGACGACGTCGTCTTCCTTGAGCGCGCCGCCGGAAAGCCCCTTGCCGCCGCGCTTCTGCGACCGGAACTCGGCCAGCGCGGTGCGCTTGATATAGCCGCCCTGGGTCACGGTGACGACCATGTCCTCGCGCTCGATCAGGTCTTCGTCTTCCATGTCGCCGGACCAGTCGACGATTTCGGTGCGGCGGGGGACGGCGAACTGTTCCTTCACCTCGCGCAACTCGTCCGAAATGATCGACATGATACGCTCCCGGCTGGAGAGAATATCCAGGTAATCCTTGATCTTTGCGGCCAGTTCTTCAAGTTCGTCGGTGATCGTCTTGACGCCGAGTTGGGTCAGACGCTGAAGCTGCAAATCGAGGATCGCGCGGGCCTGGCGTTCAGACAGGTTATAGGTCCCGTCCTCGTTGACGGTGTGGGTCGGATCGTCGATCAGCTTGATATAATCGATGATGTCATGTGCCGGCCAACGGCGGGTCATCAACTGCTCGCGCGCATCTGCCGGGGTGGCGGAGGCGCGGATGGTGGCGACCACCTCGTCCACGTTCGAGACGGCGACGGCGAGCCCGCAGAGGATGTGGCTGCGCTCGCGGGCCTTGCGGAGTTCGAAGGCCGTGCGGCGTGCGACAACTTCTTCGCGGAAGTCGATGAAATAGGTGAGAAAATCACGAAGCGCCAGTTGTTCCGGGCGACCGCCGTTCAACGCCAGCATGTTGCAGCCGAAGGAGGTCTGCATCGGCGTGAAGCGGTAAAGCTGGTTCAGCACGACATCAGGTGTCGCATCACGCTTGAGTTCAATGACGACACGGACACCGACGCGGTCGGATTCGTCCTGCACGCCCGAGATTCCTTCGAGTTTCTTCTCGCGGACCAGATCGGCGATCTTCTCGATCATCGAGGCCTTGTTCACCTGATAGGGGATCTCGTCGAGGATGATGGCGTAGCGGTCCTTGCGGATTTCCTCGATCCGGGTCTTGGCGCGGATGATGACGGAGCCGCGGCCTTCGAGATAGGCCTTGCGGGCGCCGGAGCGGCCGAGGATCACGCCGCCTGTCGGGAAGTCCGGGGCCGGGATATACTCCATCAGGGCCTCGGTCGACATGTCCGGGTTTTCGATCAGCGCAAGCGTGCCGTCGATCACCTCGCCCAGGTTGTGGGGCGGGATGTTGGTGGCCATGCCGACCGCGATGCCGCCCGCGCCGTTGACCAGCATGTTGGGGAAGCGGGCGGGCAGGACGGTGGGTTCGAGATCCTTGCCGTCGTAATTGTCCTGAAAATCGACCGTGTCCTTGTCGATATCGGCCAAAAGCGAGGCGGCGGGCTTGTCCATCCGCACCTCGGTATAGCGCATGGCTGCCGGGTTATCGCCGTCCATGGAGCCGAAATTGCCCTGTCCGTCCAATAGCTTGAGAGACATGGAGAAGGGCTGGGCCATGCGCACCAGCGCGTCATAGATCGCGCTGTCGCCGTGGGGGTGGTATTTGCCCATCGTGTCACCGACCGGTCGGGCCGATTTGCGGTAGGGTTTGTCATGGCTGTTGCCGGTTTCGTGCATCGCGTAGAGGATGCGGCGGTGAACCGGCTTCAGCCCGTCGCGCAGATCCGGAATTGCCCGGGAAACGATCACCGACATCGCGTAATCGAGATAGGAGGTCTTCATTTCCTCTTCGATCGACACGGTAGGCCCGTCGTATGGCGGGCGTGGCGGTGTGATTCCGTCTTCGTTTTCAGGTGGTTCGGTCGTGTCGTTCACGAGCTGCTCACTTTATTATCAACGACGCAAGATCTGGTTGCCGACATTCTATCAGACCACAAGGAATAGGCGCAATCCCAAGGTGACCGGTATTCTGGCAGCCACCGGGCAAGAGTGCCAATACGTTGTTTTCATTGAAAAGTCATAATTGTGGTGGCTCAATTCAGAACAGAGCAGAGAAAAGAGGTATCACATGAGTGTCTCGGAAACCGAGCTTTTGCTAAAAGGGTACGGTCTGACAACGGCAGAATTTTTCTACCGAATGCCAGATTTTCAGAGCGTTATCAATACTTTCGTCTGGCAGGACTATGACATCGCGCCGGATCATCCGAAGCTATTCAAGTTCATCGAGTTCTGGCAGGAAGAGCTTGAAGGACCGCTTCATTCCGTGCGGTTCGTCCACAGAAAGGAACTGGCCAGCGGCGAATGGCAGAACATCACGGGAGAATTTACGCTCCACTGAAACGGTCTTGTATGGTATTCTTTGCGTCCATGATGGGAGGAGATCATGGAAGCCAGGAAGTACATTCTGGGCTATCTTCGGGTTGCACCGGGAGATCGGGAGGAGCTTGTCGTCCGGGCTTCTGAATATGCCAGAGGCTGCAGGGACGAGCCGGGATGCTTGTTGTTCGAACTCATTCCGCATCACGAACGCTCTGACACAATGGTCCTGATGGAGTGTTTCACCTCCGAGGCCGCCCATGTCGCGCATCAGGATACTCCCCATTTCAAGGCGTTCATGCCGTATCTGCGCGAGGTTCTGACCGGGGCCGAAGTCGAGAATGTCTATTCGGACAAGATCGTTACGGATTGAGACTGGCTTCAACGTCGCCGAATGGCCGCGATCCACAGTCCAGCAAGGACAAGCGACAGGATCACGTTCCAGCTTGCCATCGACAGGCCGATCACCGGGTCGGCCCAGGCGACCTGATCGCACATGACGATGTCGTTGGGGCCGTCGAGCGACAGCAGGTCCGCCCCTGAGAGTCCCTCAAGCGCGTTGCCGCTGCCCGTGCAGGATGTCGGGCCTTCCCACCAGCCGCGTTCGACGCCGGTGTGATAGGCTCCGATCCCGGCCGTGGCCAGCGCGGAAAGGGCGCCGGCGATGCCGAGAAGGACCAGCGGGCCCAACATGACGACAAGCGCGCCGACAGCGATGGCGGCAGCATGCGGCCAGCGTTGCCAGAGGCAGAGCTTGCAGGGGGCGAAGCCGAGGGCCTGAAAGCCGAAAGCGCCGAGGAGGAGAGCGAGCGAACCGGCGGCGGCGAGGAGCATGAGAGTGCGTGCGGTCATAGGTATCTCAATAGGTAGAAGCCACCGAAAAGCAAAATCACGAAGAGCGTGAACAGCAGGCCGAGATATTTCTCGATGAACGCCTTGATGGGGTCGCCGTATTTCCACAGGAGGGTGGCGAGGACGAAGAAACGCAAGGCCCTTGCGACGACGGAAGAGATAACGAAGATCGGCAGGGACAGGCCGGTCCAGCCCGACATGATCGTGATGACCTTGTAGGGGAAAGGCGTCACGCCCGCGATCAGAACCGCCCAGGCGCCGTAGTCGTTGAAGCTCTTGTTGAAGCTTTCCACCGCATCGGCCTTGCCGTAAAAATCGAAGATTGGTTGGCCCACGGTGTCGAAAAGAACCGCGCCGATGAAATAGCCGAGCATACCTCCCAGAACCGAGGAGACGGTCGCGACTCCGGCGATGACGAAGGCGCGCTTCGGCGCGGCCAGGATCATCGGGATCATCAGAATGTCTGGGGGTATCGGGAAGAACGAGCTTTCCACGAAGGACACGAGCGCCAGCACCCAAAGGGCGTGGCGATGGTTCGCCATCGAGAGTGTCCAGTCGTAAAGGCCGCGTATCATGACGCGTGGGAAGCCATTTTTTGACATTGCCGTCAAGATTTTAGCGATGCAAATTGGCCATGTGCCGAATTTGGAGGGCGACATGAGGTGGCGGGGCCGCAGAGGCAGTTCGAATATCGAGGATCGGCGTCGCCGTCCGATGCGGGGTGGCGTTGGCGGAGGGCTGGGCATCGGCGGTTTGCTGATCGTTCTGGCGCTGGGTTATTTCTTCGGGGTCGATGTGACACCGCTGTTGCAGGGGCAGGGTGACGCCCCGTCGCAGCAGGGGTCCGTCGAATTGACAGAGGCCGATGAACGGGTCGGCCAGTTCGTGAGCGTGACACTGGCCGATACCGAGGAGATCTGGGCGGAGATTTTCCAGCAGCAGGTGGGCAAGCCCTATGACGCGGCCACGCTGGTTCTGTTCAAGGGGGTGACGCCATCGCCCTGTGGCAATGCAAGCGGCGCGACGGGCCCGTTTTACTGCCCGTCCGACGAGAAGGTCTACCTCGACACGAATTTCTTCACCACACTGGAGCGGCAGATGGGCGCGGGTGGCGATTTCGCGGCGGCCTATGTGGTCGCCCACGAGGTCGCGCATCATGTGCAGCAGGAACTGGGGATACTCACTCAGGCGAACCGGGTCAGGAGCCAAGTGAGCCAGACGGAGTCGAATGCGATCAGCGTCAGGATCGAGTTGCAGGCCGATTGCTATTCGGGCGTCTGGGCGCGTCAGGTCCAGTCCCAGTTCGGATCGCTGGAACGCGGGGATATCGCCGAGGCGATGAACGCGGCCAAGCGGATCGGTGACGATGCCTTGCAGCAGGGCGCGGGACGGGTGCCGCAGCCGCACACCTTTACCCATGGCACGTCGGAGCAGCGTCAGCGCTGGTTCGCGACCGGCTATGAGACGGGTGATGTGGCAGCTTGCGATACGTTCGGGGCGGATCGTCTGTAAGCGTGAGGTCGGGGGCTTTGCCCCCGTCCCGGATCAAGTCCGGGACTCCCCCAGAATATTTTCAGGCCGATAATAGGCCCGGTTTTCGGGGAGAGGCGAGCCGGGACAACAGGCCGAGCGCGATGCCGACATTCAGAAGGTTCCACGCGATGCCGTTCCAGATCGCGGCGCTGTAACTGCCGGTAAGGTCGTAGAGCCAGCCGGTGACCCAGCCGCCGAAAGCCATGCCGATGATGGTGGAGCCGATGACAATGCCGACGCGGCGACCGGCCTCGCGGGGCGGCATGTATTCGCGGACGATGATGGCGTAGCTCGGCACGATGCCGCCCTGGCTGAGGCCGAAGATCAGCGAGATCAGGTAAAGAGACGCCATGCCGCCTTCGACCAGGAAGAGGGCGAGGGCCAGCATCTGAAGCGTGCCGCCGATGGCGAGGACGAGCAGGCCGCCGAGCCGGTCGGAGAGCGCCCCGAAGCAAAGGCGCGAGGCCACGCCGCCTGCGAGCATGAGGGACAGCATCTCGGCCCCGGCCTGCGGGCCGAAGCCGCGGTCGATGCAGAGCGCCACGATATGGACCTGCGGCATGGACATGGCCACGCAGCAGCCGATGCCCGCGATTGCCAGCAGCAGTTGCAGGGTGCGGGGCTGGATGCGGATGGTTGCGGCTTTGGTGGCCGCCGCCGTGGTGGCGTGTTCGGTCGAGGCGGCGTCGATCTGGCGGCGAAGCAGGAGCGCGCCGGGCAGCACCACGGCGAGGATCAGGGCAGCGAGCGCGAGATAGGCGCCCTGCCAGCCGTTGTCCGCCATGATCCAGGCGATGGGCGTGGGCCAGATGGCACCCGCGAGGTAGTTGCCGCTGGCTGCGATGGCGACCGCAATGCCTCGGCGGCGGAGGAACCATTGCGAAACGTCGGCGATCAGTGGCGCGAAGCTGGCGGCCGAGCCGAGGCCCATCAGGATGTGGAGCGCCGAGACGATGGTAATCGAGGGGGTCAGTGCGGCCAGCGCGAAACCGACGGCCTGGGCAATGGCGGAGGCGGCAAGGACTGGGGTGATGCCCCAACGGTCGACGGCGCGGCCGAGGAGCAGATTGCCAAGCGCGAAGCCCGCCATGCAGATGATGTAGGGGAGCGTGGCTCCGGCGCGGGAGACGCCGAAATCGGCCTGCATTGCGGGCAGGACGACGATGGTGGCCCACATGCCGATGGAACCCACGACGCTCACCGCCAGGCTGATGGCGAGGCGGGCCCAGGAATAGCGGCTGTCGTGCTGGGTTGCGTCCATGCCGCAGACGCTAGTGGAACGCGAAGGATGTGGGAAGATCGGGGAGGGCAGCGTTTTTGTGATGGGCGCGATTAGGGTTCGTTATGGAAGGCGGATGTCGCGCTGTATGCGATGGGTCGGGTTGGCCCTGGAAATGCGGGCCAACCCCTTGATTTAGAATGTCCTGTCGGTGCTGGACGATCAGTGGTTCATATGCCCGTGGCCACCATCGGCATCGCGCGGACCGACCATCAGTTTTACCGCGACCTCACCGGCCTTCTCGAAGGTGAGCGTCACGTCGATGGCCTCGCCTTCCACGAAGGGCGCGTTCAGGTCCATGAACATGATGTGATAGCCGCCGGGTTTGAGTTCGACGGTTTCGCCCGCCGGGATGGGCAGGCCATCGGCGAGTTCGCGCATCCGCATGACATCGCCTTGCATCTTCATCTCGTGGATTTCGACGCGACCCGAGACGGGTGATGTGGCCGAGATCAGCACATCGTCTTCGGCGCCCTTGTTTGTAACGGTCAGGAAGCCGCCACCGGCGGGCTGGTTGGGAAGGGTTTCGCGGCTGAAGGCGTTGGTGATTTCGAGATCGCCGACCATGGCGTGGTTGGCTGCCATCTCCATTGCGCCGTGGTGACCATGACCGTGGCCGCCGTCAGCGGCGACAAGTGTCAGCTTGGGCGCGGGGTTGGGCACATCGTGCGATCCGCTGGTGTCGGTCCAGTCGACCATGCCGCTTGCGCAGGTCTGAGTGGCGGGGAAGAAGAGCGTGGTGCCGTCTTCCATGTTCGGACCGACGCTGCCGCGCACGGTGAATTCGTCATACCAGCCGTCTTCGAGATTGCCGCCGGACCAGATGACGGCGCGGACGCCCTGTTCCATGATGGTGCCGTGGTTGTCGTATGGCGTCTCATAGGCTCCGGTTTCGGTTTCCAGCGTCCAGCCCGGTTTGGGCATCGGCTTCACGGCATAGAGGCCCTCGGGGATCTCGATGCGGACCGTGTGGGTGGCTTCGCCCTTGCACCCGTGGGGGACGCGGAGGGTGACCTTGGTGGTGGAGCCGATGGTCGCTTCCTTCTGTCCCAGCGTGGCATGGGCATGGGCGCCAATGGTGGACAGAAGCATGACGGCGGAGGCCGCGAAAAGGGTGGGTTTCATCTTGTCTCGTTCCTGGTCTGCTGCGGTCCGGTTTGCCGGGGCCGCATGAAAATTATTGAATGTTTTCAGAGATCAGGCGCGAAGGGGCGGGCCGCGGGCCGGAGGGGACCGGGTCGCGGTGCCGCTGTGAGTGGCAGAGGTCGAGAGGAGGGTGGAGAGGCTGTGGGCCTGGAGGGTCGGAGCCGGAAGGTCGTAGGACGGGGTGAGGTCTGCCGCTGCCTGGGCAATGGCCCAGGGACAGGTTTCGCCTTTGGCGTGATGGTCGGTCTTGTCGCTTGCGTCGAAGTCGTAACTGCCGTCTGGGAGAAGGGTGGCTTCAACGAGATCGTCGCCGGTGCAGATGACGAATGTGAGCTGGTCGTCCACCATGACCGGCATGACGCCGGATGCGATGGACTGGAGCAATAAATAGGGAAGAAGCAGCGCCGTCACGAACGCCGCGCGTGCCCCCCGACCCAATTTGGAGCCGCACATTCTCATGGGCGTAGAGGTGGCACGGCTGTCAGCATCGGGCAAGGATTATCTGACGCTTCCGCCGCCGAATGCGGTGTGTGGGGCGGATTGTCGCTGACGTCGGGTGTTGGGCGGGCAAGCGGTTAACGGGGCGAACGTTGCCGGGGAGTTGCGGGCAACGGGGAAAATCGTAAACGCCATGTTTTGTGGGGGTTTCGGGCGAAGAACGGCACGTCGGTACTGCGTCGGTATCACGTCGGTATTACGTCGGTGGATGTGTCGGTGCCGGGGCGTTTTTGAGCCCGGTTTCGCAGCGTTCGGTCATCTTCGTTAACACTGTGTTCATCGATTGGAGATTGTGTCTCTCCCCCGACATCGGCCGGGGGAGAGGGGCGTGTCAGCGTCCTCCGGTGCGACCGGGGAAGCGGGGTGGGCGGCCTCCCTTCGGGGCGACGGAGCCGCGCGTTGTCATGGTGTCCAGCGGCGCGAAACGCGGCGGGTTGGCGAGACGGCGCGCCGGTTTTTGCGCAAGGCTGCGCGGCCCGCTTTTGCGGGTGGGTTTCTTCGATTTCGGCATTGTTCGTGCCTTTCGGAAAAGAGACTGGAAAACGGGAACATGTCCCGGTGAGACGGGTCAGTCGGTCTTGTCCATTGTCGGGGCACTCCTGAAGAGAGTGGGGCCGGTCATCCGGCTTGAGGGCTGCGGATCAGGCGCGGTTGTCCATTGGTCGGGTACTCCTCTTCAGTGGGGCGTGGATAGCTTGGGATGAGAGATGTGTCAAAGGGGGCGGCCTCCCCCTCGATCCCCCTCCCAAGGGAGGGGGAGGCGGTACCGGTGGGGTCAGCACCTCCCCTTTCCCGGCGGGAGAGGGGAGAGGGCGTTTCAAATCGCCAGCCTGCCAGCGTGGGCGCCGCGTTCGCGGTAAGGCGTGGTGTCGTATTGCGCGCGGTAGCATTTGGAGAAATGCGAGGGCGAGGTGAAGCCGCAGGCGAGTGCGACGTTGATGACGCTCATATCGGTCTGCATCAGCAGGTTCCGCGCCTTTTGCAGGCGGAGTTCCATGTAATAGCGTTTCGGGCTTCGGTTGAGGTAGCGGCGGAAGAGGCGCTCGAGCTGGCGGGTGGACATGCCGACCTGTTTGGCCAGAAGCGACGGGCTTTGCGGTTCCTCGATATTCTGTTCCATCATCTGGATGACGGATGACAGCTTTGGGTGGCGCACGCCGATGCGGGTCGGGACCGACAGGCGCTGGGTGTCCTGGTCGGTGCGGATAGTGGTGTAGATGAGCTGGTCGGCGACCGCGCCTGCCAGTTCCTCCCCATGGTCGTCGGCGATGAACTTGAGCATCAGGTCGATGGAGGCCGTGCCGCCTGCGGTGGTAAAGGTCTTGCCGTCGGTGACGAAGACGGATTTGGTCAGCGTCACATCCTCGAAATCTTCCAGAAAGCTGTCCTGGTTTTCCCAGTGAATGGTCGCGCGCTTGCCGTTCAGCAGACCGGCTTTCGCCAGCGTGTAACCGGCGGTGCAGAGACCGCCGACGGAGACGCCGCGCCGGGCTTCGCGTCTGAGCCAGTTGAGCAGGGGTTTGGTGGTGGCGGCGGCCACGTCGATCCCGCCGCAGATCACCAGCGTGTCGTCACGGCTGGTTTCCTCAAGCCCGCCATCGAGCTTGAAGGCGGTGCCAGCGGAGCAACTGATCGTGTCGCCGCCTTCGCCGATGACGCGCCACTCGTACAGCGTCTGGCCGGCCATGCGGTTGGCGATGCGCAGGCTTTCGACGGCGCAGGCATAGCAAAGCAGCGTGAACTGATCGAGAAGCACGAAGACAAAGCGGCGCGGTGCGCCGGGGGCGTCGAGTTGTATGGTTTGAACCGAGATGTCTGCCACCGCATCTGTCCTCTTTGCGACGCACAATGGCGCATACTCAACACCAAAGCCGGTTCGGCGACAAGACGCCGAGACCCATAAGATTGCCTGCGCGGTGCCGACCAAACCTCAAACGGCGTTGCTATGAGCGACCCAACCGGGCTAGGTTGAGGCAAGGTCGTCTGCGAAGTAGGTGCATCAGTGCCGGTCTATTCCATATCCATCATTCAGTTCGACGATGTGTCTCCGGGTTTCACCACCACGGACACGGTTGGAACGAGCGTTATTGGCGATACCTATACGATTTCGGGGAGCGCCACGCCGATCACCATTCTGATCGATGATGACGACCCGGAGTTCGATGACGGCTATATCGATCCTCCCGGCAACGCGACGGCGACGAACAACCAGCTTATCGCCGGACCGGTCACGGTGAATGGCGTCGATTACGGACCGGCGACGTCAGGCGGAACGCCGCAAGACCAGATCGAGCTGGAATTCGCTTTCACCACGACAGATGGCGATACCTATTACGTGGTCCGGATCAACGGCGTGAATGTCGGGCTGACGGGGCCGACCCTGCCGCAGCCCGGTCAGACGTTCACCATCGCCTCGACATCGGACGCACAGGACGAACCCTATGACACCATCCCCTGTTTCGTGGCCGGGACGCTGATCTCGACCCCGGACGGACCGGTTGCGGTGGAGGACCTCGTGGCCGGGGCGCTGGTCGATACCGTGGATGAGGGGCCGCAGCCGCTCTTGCGTAACCTGACGACCGAGATTTCGGCGGCCCGGATGAAAACCTCGCCGGAGTTGCGACCGATTGTCTTCGCGCCGGGCGTTCTGGGCAATGCGCGGGAGATGCGTGTCTCGCCGCAGCACCGGGTGCTGGTGACGGGCTGGCGGGCGGAGTTGCTGTTCGGCGAGCCTCAGATCCTGGTTCCGGCGAAGGCTTTGGTCAACGGCTCGACCGTCAGGGTGGCGTCCGGGCAAACCGGCGTGCGGTACTACCACCTGCTATTCGCGCGACACCAGTTGGTCATCAGCGAGGGTGCGGTGACCGAAAGTCTGCATCCGGACGGTCGGGTGGCGCGGGAGCGCGGCGCGGAGAGCTTGCGGGAGATCCTCACGCTGTTCGGCGAAGACGCCCTTGGCGGAGCGGGCAAGGCGCCGGTCCGACCTGTGGTGACGCTGCAGGAGGGGCGGGCGCTGCGACCGTGACGGCAAGCGGTTTGCAACCCGCGGCGAAGCCCGTATAAGTCCGCTTCGCAACGTTCCGACCGAGGATTATGAGATGAGCGAATGGCAGAAATCCAGTTGGCGCAACAAGCCGCGGGTGCAGATGCCTGATTATACGGATGCAGGCCGGTTGAGTGCCGTGGAGGCGCAGCTTCGGAAGTATCCCCCGCTTGTCTTTGCGGGCGAGGCGCGGTCCCTGAGACAGAAGCTTGGCGCGGCGTCACGGGGCGAGGCGTTCCTGCTTCAGGGCGGCGATTGCGCGGAGAGCTTTTCCGAGTTTTCCGCCGACAACATCCGCGACACGTTCAAAGTCATGCTGCAGATGGCGATGGTCCTGACCTATGGCGCGAAGGTGCCGGTGGTGAAGGTGGGCCGGATGGCCGGACAGTTCGCCAAGCCGAGGTCTGCGCCGACCGAGGTCAAGGGCGATGTGGAACTGCCGTCCTATCGCGGTGACATCATCAACGAGCTGGATTTCACGCCGGAGGCGCGGATTCCAGCGCCTGAGAAGATGTTGCAGGCTTACACACAGGCGGCGGCGACGCTGAACCTGCTGCGGGCATTTTCCAAAGGCGGTTTCGCGGATGTGCACCGGGTCCATGCCTGGACTTTGGGCTTCACGGACAGCGACGAAGCCGAGAAGTACCGCGATATTGCCAACCGGATACAGGACACGCTGGATTTCATGGCGGCAGCCGGCATGACGGCGGCGACAAACTCCGAACTGGCAACGGTCGATTTCTATACCAGCCACGAGGCGTTGCTTCTGGAATACGAAGAGGCGTTGACGCGGGTGGACAGCACCAGCGGAACGGTCATCGCGGGGTCGGGTCACATGATCTGGATCGGCGACCGGACCCGGCAGCCCGATGGCGCGCATGTGGAGTTCGCCCGTGGCGTGGCCAACCCGATCGGCTTGAAATGCGGGCCGACGACGACGGCGGAGGACTTGAAGGTTCTGATGGCAAAGCTGAACCCGGAGAACGAGGCCGGGCGGCTGACGCTGATCGCGCGGTTCGGTGCGGGTTCGGTGGGCGAGCATCTGCCGCGCCTGATCAAGACAGTGAAGGAAGAGGGCGCCAACGTTCTTTGGACCTGCGATCCGATGCACGGCAACACGATCAAGTCGTCGACGGGCTACAAGACCCGGCCGTTCGAGAGTGTGCTGCGCGAGGTTCGCGAATTCTTCCAGGTGCACGGGGCCGAGGGCACGATCCCCGGCGGCGTGCATTTCGAGATGACCGGCCAGGACGTGACGGAATGCACCGGCGGTGTCCGTGCAGTCACGGACGAGGACCTGTCGGACAGGTATCATACCGCCTGCGACCCGCGTCTGAACGCGTCGCAATCGCTTGAACTGGCGTTCCTGGTGGCGGAAGAACTGTCGTCGCGCCGGAATGGCACGGCCGAAGTGGCGGTGGGCTGATATATCAGCGGTGCGCCCCGGCGGGGTGCACCGGTTTTCTCAGATCAGGCGAGTTTAGGCGACTGGGCCTGTTCGCGCGGCTGACGGGCCGGCAGAACGCGGGGCATCTCCGGAGAGTGCGGTTTGGCCGCGGCTTCTTTCGGGGCCTGCGGCTGCGGCGCCTGGACAGGAGCGGCCTGTTGCTGCGGCTGCGGGACCTGGGCCACATGCACTTGTTGTGCCACCTGCCTGGGAGCCTCATCATTCTCGAAAAGTTCCTTTCCGAGGTTCAGAAACTCGTCGAGCTTTTCCGATTCCGCCTGAAGGGATTCGATCTCGGCTTCCTTTTCGGCCATAAGACGGGCAATCGCTTGCTGCCGGTCCTGGACCATCTTGTAGAGTTCGTTCATGCCGTGCGCCCTCCCGCGACGTTTACGGAATCACAATCATTATGTGCATTCGGAGATTGTCTGAGAAATCAGGTCTTTTCCGTTTAGGTTCATGTCTTTTTTGTGGCGGACAGGAGTTTTTTGCCAGAGATGACACTGGTTTAGGGGGGCTCACGGCTTTCTGTTCATCGCCGGTTCAATTAGCGGGAATTGTGGCAGGTCTTAGGCGTACCACCAGCGTTCTGTGATTCGCGCGCCGTCATTCGCAAGCTCCACGCCGATGACGGGCGCATGGGCGAGGGTCCGTGCATGGGCCGCAAGGTCATTGGCCCAAACGGCGATGCAGCTTGAGCCATCGGGCGTTCGCGACCAGCCGATTTCGGCATGAGCCTGTGCGGAACTGGCAATTTCGATCGGAATTCCCGCCTTTCCGGCTGCGTCTGCGATCAGCGCAGCCGCGTGCTCGACACCCGGCAGATGGCGGTCGCGCAGGGCGATGCGGAGAGGACAAAAGGTGGAGCCCAGTAGACTGCGGGCTTTGCCGGGCGCATGTTCACGACCGGCCGCCGCGCCGTGGCCAAGCAAGACTTGCTCCAACAACGCGCGTTCGGGGACCACATATTCCAGCGCGCGGCCGGCTTCGCGGGTGGTGAGCGCGAGATGGCGGGCGCCGGAGATTTCGAGGATCTCCAGCGTTGGTACACGCTGAAGCAGGCCGAGCGCGGGCGGGTCGATCATGTCGGCATAGTCGATATCGCCCGCCAGAACCGCGCGCTGCCGGGCAGCGGTGTCGGGCATTGCCCGGATCGTTACGGTTTCGAAATGCGCACGACCGGGCTTCCAGTAGTCGGGGTTCCGCTGGAATATCCGGCCGCCTTCTGCGTTCTCGCCCGTTGGTCGATAGGGGCCGGTGCCGATTGGTCCGTCCCCGGTCTCGCGCAGTATCGTAAGACGCGGATCGGCCAGTCGTCTGGCGAAACCGGCGTCCGGGCGATCGAGTGTCAGGGTAATGCTGTCAGCGGTGCTGCGCAGGTCGGTGATGTCGGACAGGAGACCATCCTGCCGCCGCTGCCGGTCGAGCGTATCCGTGACGTGACCGCTGGACAGTTCCATTCCGTCGTGGAATTTCACGCCGCCCCTGAGTGTGATTTCCCATGTGGTGCCGTCATCCGGTGTGTCAATGGCGGTTGCCAGTTCGCCGGAAATGTCACCTGTGGCCGTCACTTCGGTCAGGGCGTTTCCACGGGCAAAGGCGGTCAGGTCGGAGAGAGAGGCTTCTTCCGCGACCGCCATGCGAAAATGGCCGCCGGGTTTGGGAACGTGGGCCTCGGCCCTGGAAGCAAGCGACATGGCCGTGGGCATTGTCACCCCGGCGGAGAGGGCGGACATGACGAAACGACGACGATTGATCTCGCCATCGCTCAGGCGCTTGGCCTGTCGGGTCACGAAGCCACTCGGTCGGCGCATTTGTCCGGGTCTCCTTGCGCAGCGCATCGAAGCAGGCCTTGCGGGCAGAGGCAAGGCTCTTGCGTATATGGAGATCGTGGGCGCCCATGTCACGGGGCGGCGCTGGGCCGCCCCGACTGATATATCAGGCTGATATACGAGTGACCGTCCTGATATATCAGCGCCAAAGCAGGTATATCAGGACGTCATGTCATAGGCGCGCTCGCCATGCTGGGCGAGGTCGAGGCCGCCGGTCTCCGTCTCTTCATCCACGCGCATTCCGACAAGGGCGCGGGCGACAAAGGCGATGGCGACGGTGACGACCACGGTGAAGACGCCGACGATGGCGAGACTGCCGAATTGCGCCGCAAAGCTGCCCTGTCCGAAAACGGCGATCATGATCGTGCCGAAGATACCGCCGACGCCGTGAACGGCGAAGACATCGAGCGTATCGTCAATTTTCAGGCCGTTACGGATCAGGTTGACCGCTTCCTGGCAGAGGATCCCGGCGATGGCACCGATCACAAGCGCCTCGACCGGGCCGACGAAGCCGGAAGCCGGTGTGATCGAGGCGAGACCGGCGATGGTGCCGGTGACCATGCCCACGAGCGAGGCCTTGCCGTATTTCATCCGCTCCCAGAGCGCCCAGGTGAGCGAGGCGGTGGCAGCTGATATATGAGTGACCGTCAGCGCCATCGCGGCCCCGCCATCGGCGGCAAGCTGGGAGCCGCCGTTGAAGCCGAACCAGCCGACCCAGAGCATCGCCGCGCCGATCATCACAAAGCCGGGATTGTGCGGCGGTTTGGAGTGATCAAGTCGCGGTCCCAGCATCACGGCGAGGACGACGGCGGCAAGGCCCGCAGTCTGGTGGACGACGATGCCACCCGCGAAATCGCGCGCGCCGGTTTCCCCGAAGATGCCGCCATCGGCCAGCATGCCTCCACCCCAGATCCAATGGACAACGGGGGCGTAGCAGAGAAGCATCCAGGCCCCGGAAAAGAGCAGAACGAAGGCGAAGTTGATGCGTTCGACATAGGCGCCGACGATGAGAGCTGGCGTGATGATCGCGAAGGTCATCTGGAATGCGAAGAACAGGACCTCGGGCAGGGTGCCAGTCAGGCTGTCAGACGTGACGCCGGAGAGGAACATCTTGCCGAGCCCGCCCCAAAGCCCGCTTTCACCGGGTCCGAAGGCGATGGAATAGCCGAAGGCGAGCCAGAGGACGCTCATCAGGCAGGCGATGGCGTAGCAATGCATGAAGACGCTGAGGACGTTGCGCGCGCGCACAAGCCCCCCGTAGAACAGCGCCAGTCCCGGCAATGTCATGAATAGAACGAGCGCGGTCGCAACGATGATCCACGCGGTATCGGCCCCTACCATTGGTCCCTCCAGCCTTGATGTTTCGGGGTTGGGTAGAGGAGTGGTGCGCAAAGAAAAGAGGCGTGGGGCCGGTTAGGGCGGCAAATATTTGGGCAAATGATAAATTGCCTAAATAATGGGCGATATATCAGCCAATGCGCCTCTATTCGGGCAGTTTTGAAATGGCGGCCGTGAGCAGGGAAATGGCGTGGGCCACGGTCGCGGTGCGGACCGCAGAACGTCCGAGGGCGCCGAACTGGACGGTTTCGGTGTGTGTGCCGGTGGCGTCGGCGAGGCCGAAACAGACCATGCCCTCGGGCTTGTGATCGCTGCCGCCGGGGCCGGCGATGCCGGTGACGGAGATGGCGTGGGTGGCGTTCGAGCGGGTGAGGGCGCCGGTCGCCATGGCGCGGGCGACCTCTTCGCTGACCGCGCCGTGGGTGGCGATGAGCGCTGGGTCCACGCCGAGCATCCGGGTCTTGGCGTCGTTGGAATAGGTGACGAAGCCGCGGTCGAAGATATCCGACGAGCCGGGGATCTCGGTGATCGCGCCCGCGATGAGGCCGCCGGTGCAGCTTTCGGCGGTGGCGATCAGCGCGCCTTTCGTGCGGGCGAGGGTGAGGAGGGCGGAGGTGTCAGGGAGCATCGTCTCAGCCTTTCGCCCGGTGTGAAACACCGGGCAGCGCCCGACCCGCCCCACAGGGCGGGCGCTTCGCACCCACCCTCGGGCCGGGCGCTGCCCTATGTGCGATGTGCGGTCGTTGCAGTTTAGATCGCATGGGCAATCGCTGCGAGCAGGACCACGACCACCGCCGCGAACGCCCCCGCGATCACGTCATCGAGCATGACGCCGGTGGCGTCGCTGCGGGCGTCTGCGGTGCCGACCGGACCGGGCTTCCAGATGTCGAAGAGACGAAAGGCGAGGAAGGCGGTGAGGATGCCGGGCCAGAGAGCGGTGACTGGGACGCCTGCGTGCCAGGCGCCGAAGGCGACGGGGAGGAGGGCGATCCATTGGCCCGCAACCTCGTCGATGACGATCCAGCTTGGGTCATGGGCGCCGGTTTCCTCCATGTCGGCGGCGATGGCGCGGATGCCGAGCGGGATGAGGGCGAGGGCGGCGGCGGCGAGGAGGAACGGGCCGCCGATGGTGTAGACGATCCAGCCGAGCGGCAGGGCGGCGAGCGAGCCCCACGTGCCGGGGGCCGGTCTGATCAGGCCTGCGCCGAGGGCAGAGAGGAAGAGGCGTCTCATGGGCGCACCAAAGCGGCGGTGGCGATGGCCGCGATGCCTTCGCCGCGGCCGG
The DNA here is from genome assembly GCA_050299835.1 of Silicimonas sp. Classification (GTDB taxonomy): domain Bacteria; phylum Pseudomonadota; class Alphaproteobacteria; order Rhodobacterales; family Rhodobacteraceae; genus JAJDOD01. The sequence continues at coordinate 162,267 of JBNKWP010000002.1, read as the reverse complement.
TGAAGCCGAGGCGTTCCGACGTGGTCGCCTTGACGCTGACGCGGCCCTCGTCGATGGTGATGATCTCTGCGAGCGCCTTGCGCATGGCGGGCGCATGCGGGCCGATCTTGGGCTGTTCGCAGATCAGGGTGCAGTCGATGTTGGAGATCTCGAAACCTTCGGTTCGAGCCAGTCTCGCGGCATGTGCGAGGAAGATGCGGCTGGCCGCGCCCTTCCATTGCGGATCGCTGGGCGGAAAATGCTGGCCGATGTCGCCCTGAGCGAGTGCGCCGAAGATTGCATCGGTGATCGCGTGCATGCCCACATCGGCGTCGGAATGTCCTGCAAGCCCTTGATCGAAGGGGATTTCGACCCCGCAAAGGGTAACGCCGCTTCCCGGCCCGAAGGCGTGAACATCGAAGCCGTTGCCGAGACGTATATCCATCCATTTCCCCTTCTTCGGACGCGCCCCACGTCTAAGCGGTGGTGGGAGTGCTGACAATGGGGGCCAATGACCGACAATATTGCTTAAAAAATGTGCATTTGCTAAATCGTAAGGCTTAGAGGGGCGGGATGCGGTTGGGTCTCCCCTTTGCAAGGCATAGGTTCTCGTCACCTGCACAAGGAATAGGCATGACGCTCGAAATCGGAGGACTGACGCTCTCCCCGCCGGTGCTGTTGGCGCCGATGGCGGGGATCACCGATCTGCCGTTCCGGCAGTTGGTGGCGCGTTTCGGTGCGGGTCTGGTGGTGAGCGAGATGGTGGCGAGCCAGGAAATGGTCCAGGCCAAGCCGGGGGTGCGCGAACGGGCGGAGCTTGGGCTGGGCGAGGCGGCGACCTCGGTCCAGATTGCCGGGCGGGACGCGTATTGGATGGCGGAAGCGGCGCGGCAGGTCGCGGCGCGGGGTGCGAAGATCATCGACATCAATATGGGCTGTCCGGCGAAAAAGGTGACGGGCGGGCTGTCGGGTTCCGCGCTGATGAAGACGCCCGATCATGCGCTGTCGCTGATCGAGGCGGTGGTGGGCGCGGTCGATGTGCCGGTGACGCTGAAGATGCGGCTGGGCTGGGATGACGATTGCCTCAATGCGCCCGAGCTTGCGCGGCGGGCGGAGGCGGTAGGTGTGCGGATGGTAACGGTGCACGGGCGGACGCGGTGCCAGTTCTACAAGGGTCGGGCCGATTGGGCGGCGATCCGGGCGGTGAAGGATGCGGTCGGCATTCCGGTCATCGCCAACGGGGATATCTGTACGGTGGCGGACGCACGGGAGGCGCTGCGGTTGAGCGGGGCGAATGGTGTCATGGTGGGGCGTGGTATTCAGGGCGCGCCGTGGCGGCTGGCGGAGATTGCGCATGGGCTGGGGCATGGTGCGGCACCGGTTGTGCCGGAAGGCGCGGCATTCGCGGCGATGGTGCGGGGGCATTACGATGCGGCGCTGGCGTTTTATGGCGAAGACTTGGGCGCGAGGGTCATTCGTAAGCATCTGGGCTGGTACATGGATCGCGCTGGAACGCCGCCCCAGATGCGCAAGGCGGTTCTGACCGGCGCTCCGGCGGAGGTTCGGGCGCGGCTCGAGGATGCGCTGGTGCCACAGGAGATGGCGGCATGAGCGGGTATGAAAACGATCTTTGGCTGTCGCTGCCGATGCCGGCCTTTCTGATCGGCCCCGATGACCGGCTGGTCGATGTGAACCCGGCCGCCGAGAGTTTTCTCAATGCCTCGGTCAAGGGGGTGCGCGGGGCGCCGGCCTTTGATGTTCTGGCGATTGACGGGCCGATTGACGAGCAGGTGCAGCGGGCGCGGGAGGATCAGGCCTCGCTGGTGATGAACGGGGTGAGCGTGGGCGGGGGCAGCAGCGCCCCGGTCAACTGCATCGTGCAACTTGCGCCGATGGTGCATCAGGCCGATCACGTGTTGCTTCTGATCGAACCGCAGGCGCTTGCGGACCGGCTTGGGCGGTCGCTGTCGGTCAAGTCGGCGGCGAAATCGGCCATCGGTATGGCGGAGATGCTGGCCCATGAGATCAAGAACCCGCTGGCGGGGATCACCGGGGCCGCACAGCTTTTGTCGATGAACCTCAGCAAGGAAGATCTGGAATTGACGGATCTGATCGTCTCGGAAAGCCGCCGGATCGTGCAGCTTCTGGAACAGGTGGAGCAGTTCGGCAATCTGCGCCCGCCAGTGCTCAGGGCGGTCAACATTCATGATCTGCTGGACCGGGCGCGGAAATCGGCCTCTGTTGGTTATGCGGCGCATATGAAGCTGGTGGAGGAATACGATCCGTCGCTGCCCCCGACTTTCGTGGACAGCGACCAGATGCTGCAGGTGTTTCTCAACCTGCTGAAAAACGCCTCGGAAGCCGCCAAGGGAGAGCCGGGCACGATCCACATCCGCACCTTCTACGACATGTCGCTGCGGCTGAGGCGGAAGGATGGACCTGCGTCATTGCCGCTGAATGTCGAGATCATTGACGATGGACCGGGGCTGCCGCCGGAGATCGCCTCCGAAGTGTTCGAACCCTTCGTCTCGGGCCGGGAGAACGGCACCGGGCTGGGGCTGGCGCTGGTCTCTAAGATCATCTCGGACCATGACGGCTGGATCAGCGTCGACAGCGTTCCGGGCCGCACCGTATTTCGCATTTCGCTTCCCGTTGCTCCCAAAGAGCAGCCGGAGAGCCAGGAAAGGACCTGAGCCATGGATGGCACGATACTTGTTGCAGATGACGACCGCACGATCCGCACGGTTCTGACGCAGGCGCTGACGCGGGCGGGTTGCAAAGTGCATGCCACGTCTTCGCTGGTGACGCTGATGCGCTGGGTGGAAGAGGGCAAGGGCGATCTGGTGATTTCCGATGTCATCATGCCGGACGGAAACGGCTTGGATCAGTTGCCGAAGATCAGCGAGTTGAGGCCAGGTTTGCCGGTGATCGTGATTTCAGCCCAGAACACGATCATGACGGCAATCCAGGCGACGGAAGCCGAGGCCTATGACTATCTGCCCAAGCCCTTCGATCTGCCGGATCTGATGAAGCGGGCGGGCCGTGCGCTTGAGGTGAAGCGACGGTCGCCGTCCGCCGCTCCGGCGGAGAAAGAGACCATGGGCGGGGACGATCTGCCGCTGGTGGGGCGCACGCCCGCGATGCAGACGCTCTATCGGTTGATCGCGCGGGTGATGAATGCCGATCTGCCGGTTCTGATCACCGGGGAGAGCGGGACGGGCAAATCGCTGATCGCCAAAGCCATCCATGACCTGTCGGATCGGCGTGGTCTGCCTTTCGTGGTGGCCACAGGGGGCGATCTGGAGACGATGGAGGGGCCGGCGACGCTGATCTCCAAGGCGCGGAACGGGACGCTTCTGTTTGACGAGGTGGCGGACCTGACCGAAGAGGCGCAGGCGCGGATCGTGCGGATGCTGGACAGTTTCGGGGACAACGGCCCGCGGGTGATGGCGACGAGCCAGGCCGATCTGGCGGCGCGGCTGGACAAGGGCAAGTTCCGGCAGGATCTGTTCTATCGCCTGTCGGGCGTGACGCTGAACGTGCCTTCCCTGCGCGAACGGGTTGAGGACATCGTTCTGCTCACCGAGCATTTCGCGGGCCGCGCCGAGCGGGACGGTCTGCCGGTGCGGCAGTTCGACGACAGCGCGATGGAATTGATCCGCGCCTATTCCTGGCCGGGCAACGTGCGGCAGCTTGAAAACGTAGTGCGGCGGCTGTCGCTGATCGGCGGCGAGGAGCGGATCGGACGCAGCGAGGTGGAGCTTGTCCTGGGCAATCAGCCCGCCATCGAGCCTTTGACCGGGGGGAGCGACGAGGACAAGTTGTCGGCGTCGATCATGAAGCATCTGCGGCGTTATTTCGACCTGCATGGCGGGCAGTTGCCGCCGCCGGGATTGTATCAGCGCATTCTGCGCGAGATGGAGATGCCGCTGATCGAGATCGCTCTCGATGCAACAGGTGGGAACCAGGCGAAATGCGCCGATCTGCTGGGCATCAACCGGAATACACTGAGGAAAAAGATTACCGAGCTTGATATAAGGGTGACACGCAGGCGCAAGTTGATGTAAAACCGCAACATAAGCGTGGCCAATCCGCGACTGTGGATAAGGCTGCAGATAACAGCGGTCGCCGCGAAAGCGGCACAACAATTTGGGCGGTATCGCGTGGCGGAGCGGGCGCGGACAGCGACTTGGGAAAAGTTCAGCCGTCTCAGGCGGTTGCGGCGCTATCAGAATGCCGCAACCATTGGGCTTGTCGTGCTCGGCCCTGTGCTCGTTCTGGCGACCTTCATGGTCCTTGGACCGCTGGATCGGTCAGCCTCCCCGATAGCCTTGCGACTCGTTTTGCTGGCGGACCTTGTCTATGCGCTGGTGATTTCGGCGCTGGTCCTGATCCGCATTGCGGCAATGGTGGCGGCGCGGCGCGCGAGGTCGGCGGGGTCCCGCCTACACCTGCGGTTGACGGGTGTCTTCGCGCTGATTGCGCTGATCCCGACGGTGATCGTGGCGATCTTCGCTGGGCTGACAATCAATCTCGGTCTTGAGGGCTGGTTCTCTGACCGGGTCTCCGGCGTCGTCGGCGCATCGCTTGAGGCGGCGGAGGCGTATGAGGGCGATCAACGGGCCGATCTGATCGAGGACGCGGAGGCACTGGCGGATTTCGTGAACGGCGCCAAGGAGCGGCAGCGCTTCGTCTCCGATGGCGAATTGCGGCAGGTTCTGGGGCAAGGGCAGGGCCTGATCCAGCGGGGATTGCGCGAGGCTTTCATCATTGACGGAACCGGGGAGATCCGGGCGCGTGGCGAACGGTCCTATCTCTTCGATTTCGAAAAGCCGAATGCCACGGCGCTGGAGGCGGCAGCGGCGGGCGAGACCTTTATTATCGAGGATATCGAGGTGGACGAGTATCGGGCGCTGCTGCGTCTGGATGCCTTCCTGGATCGGTACCTCTATGTGTCGCGGAGCGTGGATGGCGCAATCCTTGGGCTTCTCGACGATGCGGCCCAATCGGCCCAGCTTTATCGCCAGTTGGAGGCGGAACGCGGACGGACGGTGTTCGAGTTCGGGCTGCTCTATTTCGGCTTCGCGGTGATCCTGATCCTTGCCGCGATCTGGCTGGGACTCTGGTTCGCCGAGCGTCTGTCACGTCCGGTCGGTCGCCTTGCGGGGGCGGCGCAGCGGGTCGGGGCCGGGGACCTTAATGTGCGGGTTCAGGAGGAACCCGGCGACGACGAGATCGCGATGCTCGGGCGGTTGTTCAACCAGATGACGCGGCAGCTTAAGGGGCAGCGCGACGCTCTTCTGACAACGAATGAGCAGATCGAGGCGCGGCGGCGGCTTTTCGACAGCGTGTTGTCGAACGTCACGGCGGGCGTGATCGGACTGGATGCCGAGGGGCGGATTACCTTCATCAACCGCTCTGCGGAGCGGATTCTTAAGGTCGAAGAGGATGTTCAGACGCGCCCCTTGGGCGTTGCTGTGCCGGAATTCGGAACTCTTTTCGAGCGGTTGAACAAGGCGGGGCGCGGCACCGATCAGGATGAGATCCGGGTGAGCCGGGACGGGGTAGCGGAGACGCTTCTGGTGCGGATCGCCATGCGCCAGGGCGCAGACGGGCAAGATGAGGGCTATGTGATCGCCTTTGACGACGTCACCGACCTTGTGACGGCGCAGCGCATGGCGGCCTGGGGCGACGTGGCGCGGCGGATCGCGCATGAGATCAAGAACCCTCTGACGCCGATCCAGCTTTCTGCGGGTCGGATCAAGCGCAAGTTTGGTGGACGGCTGGAGGGCGAGGATGCCGAACAGCTTGAGAACATGACCGATGTGATCGTGCGCCAGACCAACGATCTGCGCCGGATCGTGGACGAGTTCTCCAAATTCGCGCGGATGCCGGAGCCGGAGCGGGTGACGCAGGATCTGGCCCAGATCGTCCGCGATGCGATTACGCTTCAGAAAGCTCAGAACAACCGGGCCATCGAGGCGGTGTTGCCGGAGGGAGAGGTCATGGCCGATCTGGATGCGACGATGATCGGGCAGGCGTTGACCAACCTCATCAAGAACGCGGGCGAGGCCATCGAGTCGCTCTACGAGAAGGAGGGCGTGCCGGAGGGGCATGAGCCCAAGGTCCTGGTGGAGATGTCGGTGGGACCGGACGCGGCTTACGTGGCGATTTCGGATAATGGGATCGGGCTGCCGGAGGATCGCTCTCGGCTATTCGAACCTTACGTGACGACGCGCAAGGAGGGCACGGGGCTTGGCCTGCCGATCGTCAAGAAGATCATCGAGGAACATGGCGGCACGCTGATCCTGACGGATGCCGAGCCGCTTGATGGTTCGGGGAAAAGGGGCGCCCGGGCCGAAATCACGCTGCCGCTGGAGGCAGCAAAACAGACGCAGGGGCTTGAAGCCGCGCAGTAAGGAGAGACCATTCAAATGGGCGATATTCTGATTGTTGACGACGAGCGCGATATCCGGGAACTGATCTCGGACATTCTGAAGGACGAGGGGTTCACCACCCGTCTTGCCGGAACCTCGGACGAGGCGATGGCGGAGATGAACAAGGAGCCGCCTTCGCTGATGATCCTGGATATCTGGTTGAAGGACAGCCGGATGGACGGGATCGACATTCTGAAATCGGTCAAGCGCGACAATCCGGATGTGCCGATCATCATCATTTCGGGTCACGGCAATATCGAGATCGCGGTGGCAGCGATCAAGCAGGGTGCCTACGACTTCATCGAGAAGCCCTTCAATATTGACCAGTTGATGGTTGTGATTACGCGGGCGATGGAGACGTCGCGTCTCAGGCGAGAAAACACCGAGTTGCGTCGGAAGGATGTGACCACGGCGGAGATGATCGGGTCGAGCCATGCCTTTCGCGCGCTCAAGAGCCAGCTCGACAAGGTCACCAAGTCGAATGGCCGGGTGATGTTGAGCGGACCCTCGGGCGCGGGCAAGGAAATTGCCGCGCGCTATGTTCACGCGCAGTCGGACCGGGCGGACGGACCTTTCATCACGGTCAATTCTGCCTCCATCGAGCCGGACCGGATGGAAGAGGTCCTTTTCGGACGGGAAAGTTCGGGGCGCGGTATCGAGCCGGGGCTTCTGGAACAGGCCCATGGCGGCGTGATCTTCTTCGACGAGATCGCAGATATGCCGCTGGGCACGCAGTCGAAGATCCTGCGGGTCCTGACCGAGCAGCAGTTTCAGCGAGTCGGCGGTGGTGACAAGGTGCGGGTAGATTTGCGGGTGATATCCTCGACCACGCAAAACCTGGAAGAGGCGGTTGAAAACGGGTCGTTCCGGCAGGAACTCTATCATCGTCTGAACGTGGTTCCGATCGAGGTTCCGGGCCTGGCGGATCGTCGGGAAGACATTCCCGAATTGGCGGCGCATTTCATTGAGGGTTTCAACAAGACCCAGGGTCTGCCGCTGCGGGCCGTGTCGGATGAGGCGGTCGCCCTTTTGCAGACGATGAACTGGCCAGGCAACGTGCGGCAGTTGAAAAACGTGATCGAGCGGGTGCTGATCCTTGGTGCCGAGAAAGGCGAGATTTCCGCTGCGGAAGTGCCGGGCGAGGCCCAGAGCGAGAGCCAGGACGAGGGGCGCGTTGTTCTTTCGGGGACGCTTGCGACCTTGCCGCTTCGGGAAGCGCGGGAATTGTTCGAGCGCGAGTACCTGCTGACCCAGATCAACCGCTTCGGCGGCAATATCAGCCGGACAGCCGGTTTCGTGGGCATGGAGCGTTCGGCGCTGCACCGTAAGCTTAAATCGCTGAACGTGGTGACGTCGAGCCGTTCGGGCGCGCGGGTGGCCTCATTGGCCGAGGAGGAGACCGAAGAGGACGCCTGAGAACGGCTATCTGTGGGGGCTTTTGAATTCGGTAGATCGAAAGCCTTTGGCAATGGTTTTGCCATATCGGTTGCCGAATGTTCACTGCCGAACTCATCGGAATGGCGTTCCGACTGTCCTCCGTACCAATGCTGCTGGTTTCGCCAAGCGGCGAAATCGTTCTGGCGAACGATGAGCTGTTGGAGCTTTTCGGCTATGCCGAAGGTGAATTGAGCGGGCGGAAGGTTGAAATCCTGGTGCCGGAATCTGTCCGCGGCGCGCATGCTCAATACGTTGAAGTTTTCATGCAGATTCCGACGAAGCGGGTCATGGGCAAAGGGCGCGTGATGACCGGCATTTCAAAGTCGGGTGCGACAATCCCGCTTGAGCTCGCGCTGAACTCGGTGGAGATCGATGGGCAGGTGCATAGCGTCGTGGCCGCGTTCGACATCAGCATGCAGATCGCGCATCAGGCGAAACTGACCCAGGCCATGGAAGCCGCCACATCGGCCATGATCATGGTTGATGAGCGGGGGCAGATCGTGCTGGTCAATGCGGCGGCGGAGGATCTGTCCGGGTATGAGCGCGCCGAACTGCTGGGACAGCCGATCGAGGTTCTGGTCCCGGAGGACACGCGTTTGCCCCATCGCGTGTATCGCGCGAATTACGCGGTCCAGCCCGACAAGCGCAACATGACCCGAGGTCGTGATATTCACCTGGCCGCCAAGGGCGGGGGCAGCATTCCGGTTGAGGTCACGCTGGCACCGGTTTCAACCCCGGAAGGCGAGATGGTGATGTGTACCGCCATTGATTTGCGGGAACGGCTGGCTGTGGAAAAGGTGATCCGCGACAAGAACGCTGAACTCACCCAATTCACCTATTCCGTCAGTCATGACTTGAAGGCACCGCTTGCCTCCATCCTCGGGCTATTGCTTCTGCTTCGCGAGGACGTTGATGACGGTGTGACGGAGGGAATGGCGGACACGTTGGATCGCGTCATTGCCCTGTGCCGACGCCACAGCGGCAAGATCGAACGCGTGTTGAACATCTCCTCCAATACCGAAGTAGAAGAGGCGCAAGCCATCGAGTTGGCCGCGATGATCGGCGAAATCTGGGAGTCGGTCGAACCGGGAGCGGGCGTTGAAGCAAAGCTGGACCTGCAGCTTCAGGTCGGCACCCTAACAAGTGGGCAAATCGGGGTGGAGATTATCCTTCACAATCTGCTGTCCAACGCAGTGAAATACCACGACCCGGAGAAGCCTCTGGCTGAGGTCTGCGTTACCAGCAAATCCGTGGAAGGGGGCATGGTCGAACTCTGCGTGTCGGATAACGGCGTGGGCATTCCGGCCGAACACCAGAATTCGGTTTTCGACATCTTCCGCAGGATCGATTCACGCGGCGGAGACGGGATCGGGCTTGCGCTGGTGAAGAAGCACGTGGCGCGGCTTGGGGGCGAAGTTGAACTTGAAAGTGAGCCAGGCAAGGGCACGTCATTTCGCGTTCGCCTGCCGGATCGGAAAGGGTGAGGGACATGCAATTCCCAGTGGTGATCGTCGATGACGAGGAATCCGACCGGCTGATCGCAAGAAAGCGGTTCGAACGCTCGGCGAATTCCGAGAGGTTCAATATTCTGGATGAGTTCACCAGCGGCGACAGTTTCATCGAGCGATATGATGGCTGCGGCGGAATGCTGACGGAAACGCCGCCCCCGGTGCTGGTCTTGATGGACATCAACATGCCGGGACGAAACGGGTTCGAAACGATCGAAGAAATGACACGCCGGATCAAGGCCGGCGATGCAGAGGACTCCGTTGTGATCATGGTGTTCACATCGTCACAGAATACGAAGGATATTGAACGGGCAAAGTCGCTTGATCTCGTCAGAGGCTATGTCGTGAAGCCGTTTGATGATGGCGACATTGCGAGTATCCTGGAATTCATGGAAGAGGGCAGCAGGGAATTCCTCATTCCAAATGGCCGTATCTTCTGACATCCGGATTGATTTGGCGCGAAAGCCCGGTGGATACCGGCCTGTCCGCACGATCCTCCGGGGATATGCTGTCCGTGATCGGTGGCTTCAGGCCGGAGCCTATTCGGTCAGATAATCCGCATCGATGACGGGTTCCGCCCAGTCGACCCGTCGGCCGTCCTCGTTTTCGGCGATGGCAATATGGGTCATGGCGGTCGTGTCGGTCGCGCCGTGCCAGTGCCGCACACCGGGCGGGAACCAAATGATGTCGCCGGGGCGGATGTCCTGCCGGTCCTCGCCCTCGACCCGTGCCCAGCCCGCGCCTTCGGTGACGATCAGGGTCTGACCCAAAGGATGGGTGTGCCAGTTGGTGCGCGCGCCGGGTTCGAAAGTGACTGTGACGGCACCCACGCGGGCGGGAGCCTCGGCGTTGAAGTCGCGGTCCATGCGGACGGTGCCAGTGAAATGCTCGGCTGGACCGGGACGGGACGGCGTGCTGCCATTGCGGATGATGTGCATGTTATTACCCTCAGATTTGCAATGCGGGACCGGTGGCGAGAATCGCGCCGGTGGGCTGGCCGGTGGGCGAGCCCCCGGCGGGTTCCTCGGAGATGGCGAGCGTCAGGCCGACCGCTTTGCCGAGAAGCGCGTCGGGGACCTGGAAGACCGTGGTCTCGGCCTCTGGCAAGACGCCGAAGGAGACCGGCGCTGTGCCGTCAGCGGGGATGCCCCAAATTTCCAGCGCGCGGCCCTGTTCGGGGCTGCCTGTCGTTCGTGTGACGCGCAGCGTGTGTGCGGTGGCATCGACGACGGCGAGGACGGAGAGGCTGCCGTCTTCGGCCACGATGTCGGAGACGAAGAGAGCGGACGGCGTGGTGTCCTGCGGCAGGAACGCAAGGAAGGCAAATGCGGCGGCCGCAACCGTGGCGAAGCCGGCAAGGGCTTTCCAAAGACCCAGGCCGGGTGTGGGGTCCGCGCCGAAGAGGCGTTTTTCCAGGGCGGCGCGGGCGTGGGCCGGAGGCGAGACAGGGTCAAAGCCCTCGTCGAGGCCGCTGAGTCGTTCCTGCCAGGCGGCGACGTCGGCGGCAAAGGCGCGGTCGCCCAGAAGGCGTGCGTGCGCGGCCCGCAATTCCTCGCCGTCAAGCAGCCCGAGGGCAAATTCGGCGGCCAGCACTTCGTTGCCGGGATCGTCGATCTGGGGTTCGTCGATCATCGGGCCATGCACTCCCTCAGGGCTGCGAGACTGCGGCGGAGCCAGGTGCGCATCGTGTTGAGCGGGACGTCGTATTTCCGGGCGAGTTCGGCATAGCTGAGGCCGCCGAGGTAGCAGTCGCGGACGGCGCTCCGGCGGTCTTCTTCGAGTTCTTCCATGCAGCCTGCGATGCGCTTGGCCTCGGACCCCGCGATGGCCGCGGCTTCCGGTGTGGGGCCGCTGGCGGGCAGCGCCTCGGCAAAATCAGCGTAGTCGGTCGTGACCCGCTGTTTGCGCAGACGGTCGATCGCGGTGTTCCGCGCGATGGTGATGAGCCATGTCATTGGCGACAGGCCATTCACCGCGTAGCGGTCGGCGTGCTTCCAGATTTTGACATAGGCGTCCTGCATGGTGTCCTCTGCTTCGGCGCGGTCGTTCAAGACACGCAGGCAGACACCGAAAAGTTTCGCGGAGGTCCGGTCGTAGAGCGTCGTGAATGCCGCGCGTTCGCTGAGAGCGATCCGTGCGATCAGGTTTTCGATTTCGGACAGGTCGTTCACGGGCCGCTCCCTTGCTTTCAGGGATAACGCGGTGAAGCTTGTGCGCAATGACAAAATAGGCACGGCCTCCGGGATGGGAGAGGCCGTGCCTGGCTGCTCGACCGGCAGGCGGTGTGCGGTTACTGCGCCGTAACCACCTGCATGACGAGAGCGCCATCGATGCGGATAGGGCCGTCTTCCTTGGCACCCAGGGTATATTCGAACACCCCTGCGGCCATGCCACCGGCTTCGGAGTGGACCATCAGCATCAACATTTCACCCGGTGCGATATCCTCCTGGAGGATCGCCGCGACATCGGTGTTTTCGCCGGCGCGCAGGGGGGCGTAGCCCACGACGGGACCCGGCTTCATATCGGCATCGGTGCGATGGACGACCAGCCAGCCGGTCTCCCCGGCGACGATCCTATCGGCGCTGACGATGCCGTTTGAGACATCCTGGTTCATTGCCTCAACCATTGGCGTGGCATGACCCGCCGCAAAGCCGGGGCCGGTCATGGACAGAAGGGCGAGAGCAGCAATAAGTCGTTTGGTCATTTTGACCTCCATTGGGTATTCGTGCCCAAGTCACGGGAATGGCGTCGGGAAAGTTTCAGGGGATTGCAGATTTTTTTCGATTTGCCATTTGCGAATGCGTCAAAGATCAAGCTGCGACCGTGATTTATGGCGCGTGTCCATATGCTTGGGGTTTGGAGTTCGAGTATTCCACCCGGTTCGGGAGCGGCTTGATCCCCGTCCCCTTGCATGTCAGACAGGCAGGATCGGAACGGCCAAGAGGCTTTTCATGAAGGTGATCATCTGCGGCGCGGGCCAGGTTGGCTGGCAGATTGCGCGGCATCTCTCGTCGGAGAGAAACGACGTCACCGTCGTCGACAATAATGCCGATCTGGTGCGCCGGGCGACCGATGCGCTCGATGTGCAGGGCATTCATGGCCATGCGAGTTACCCGGATATCCTGGAGCGGGCGGGCGCGCGCGATGCCGACATGATCATCGCGGCCACCCATTCCGACGAGGTGAACATGGTCACCTGTCAGGTGGCGCATTCGGTGTTCGAGGTTCCCCGCAAGATCGCGCGGCTGAGGGCGCAGAGCTATCTGAACGCCATCTATTCGGATCTTTACCGGCGCGATCATCTGCCGATCGACGTGGTGATCAGCCCTGAGCGGGAAGTGGCGGAAGCGGCGCTTCGGCGGTTGGCGGCGCCTGCGGCATTCGACACGGAGCTTTTTCTGGGCGGCAAGGCGCAGCTTCTGGGCATTCAACTGGATGAGGACTGTCCGGTTCTGAACACGCCGCTGCGGCAGTTGACCGATCTTTTTTCGACGCTGCGGGCCATCGTCGTTGGTGTCAGGCGCAAGGACAAGTTGTTCGCGCCCGAGCCGGGCGACCAGCTTTACGCTGACGACCAGATCTATGTCATCGCGCATTTCGAGGACATGACGCGGACGTTCGAGATTTTCGGCAAGACGGTGCATCGGCAGGAGCGCGTGGTCATCGTCGGCGGCGGGAATATCGGGCTTACGGTGGCCAAGGCGCTCGAAGGGAGGGCCGAACGGGTGCGCGCGCGGGTGATCGAGAAGAACCGCGCCAGCGCTGAACGTGCGGCGGACGCCCTGGAACGCACGATCGTGCTGCATGGCGACGGGATGAGCCGTGACCTGTTGGCAGAGGCGGGGATCGAACGGGCGGACGCGATATTGGCCGTGACCGATGACGACAATACGAACCTGCTGGCCAGCGTGAGGGCGAAGCAGGCCGGGTGCCGGATGGCGATTGCGCTCGTCAATGATCCCACCCTGCTGCCGCTTATGGAACCGCTCGACATCGACGCCTATATCAACCCGCGCGCCACCACGGTGAGCTCGATCCTGCGGCATATCCGGCATGGTCGAGTGCGGGCGGTCTATTCGCTGGGCGATGCCGAGGCGGAGGTGATCGAGGCGCAGATCCTGTCGCCTTCGTCGCTTGCGGGGCGTCAGATCAAGGAAATCGACTTTCCCGAAGGCGTCCTGGTCGGCGCGGTCCAGAAGGGCGATGAGGTCGTGAAGCCGACGGGGGACGTTCGCATCGACGAGGGTGACATCATCGTCGTCTTCTCGGTGGCAGAGGATGTGCCCGCAGTGGAACAATTGTTCCAGGCTTCCATCGACTTCTTCTGAGCGGATGGCAGGGTGTCATTCCACTGAATGCAACGGTCCGGCATGATCCGGCTGGACAACCTTCCGTTTATTGTCGTCCTGATGGGGCTGGCGGCGCTGTCCATGCTTGGTCCGGCGGCATTTTCACTTGCGACAAAGGATTACGCGACGTCCCGGGCGTTTCTGTATTCCTGCATCTTCTTCGTCATCGTCTTCTCCATGATCGCTCTGGCGACGCATAACATGCACATTCGCAGGCAGGGCCGCAGCCATCTTATTTCGATCCTTGCCTGTTTTACCGTGTTGCCTGTCATGCTGGCAGTTCCGTTTGCGGAGGCCGTGCCGGCAACTCGGTTCCACAACGCCTATTTTGAAATGGTGTCCAGCTTGTCCACGACGGGCATGACGTTGTTCGACCCGGCGCGGCTTCCCGATGCCGTTCACCTCTGGCGGGCGCAGGTTGGCTGGATGGGCGGATTTTTCATGTGGGTGACCGCGATTGCCGTGCTGGCCCCACTGACGTTGGGCGGTTTCGAGATCGCGGCGCGGGGGGAGATCGGGCAGGGAGCCCGGCAGGCGGTCAATGTCGCAGACCCGTCAATGCGGCTGAGGCGCTATTCGATGCGTCTGCTGCCGATCTATGTGGGATTAACCGGCGCGCTCTGGCTCGCGCTCTATATCGCGGGGGACAGGCCCTTGGTCGCGCTCTGTCACGCCATGTCGGTGCTTTCGACCTCCGGCATTTCGCCGGTTGGAGGCGTCGAGAGTACAGGGTCGGGCAGTCTGGGCGAGGTCATCATCTTCATCTTCTTCATCTTTGCTCTGTCACGCCTGACATTTCTCGCCGACGAGAGGCCGCAGGGGTGGACCAGCCTTTTCAACGATGCGGAGTTTCGCTACGGGGCCGGACTTTGCATTTTGCTGGCGGTGTTGCTGTTCCTGCGCCATTGGGCGGTGAGTTTCGAAGACGTGGAAGTGTCTCTGCTTCAGGGATTGAGCGGGCTGTGGGGCGCACTCTTCACGGTCGCGTCCTTTCTGACGACGACAGGGTTTGAATCGCAGTCCTGGGACGCGACCCGTGCCTGGTCTGGATTCGGCGCACCTGGCGTTCTGCTTCTGGGGCTGGCCGTCCTGGGGGGCGGCGTGGCGACAACGGCGGGGGGCGTCAAGCTTCTGCGATGTTACGCGCTGTTCCAGCATGGTGTGCGCGAGATGGAGAAACTGGTACAACCGTCTTCCATCGGGCGTTCGGGACGGCTTGGGCGGGCATTCCGGAGAGAAGGCGCATATGCGGCCTGGGTGTTCTTCATGCTTTTCGCCCTTTCTGTTTCCATCGTCATGACGGCGCTGTCGCTGACCAGCGGTCTGGATTTCGAGGATGCGATGATCCTTACCGTCGCTTCGCTGTCGACAACCGGACCGCTGGTCGAAGCGGCGGGAACCGCTCCGATTGACGTGACGTCGGTGAGTGACACGGCGCGATACATACTTTGCGTCGCGATGGTCGTGGGACGGCTTGAAGTGATCGCGATCATTGCGCTTCTCAATCCGGATTTCTGGCGCTGAGTCCGGTTTTATCTTGGCCTTTAAATGTAACTAATTGAATATAAAAGAATTTTGAGATCTGGCCTTACGAGGGGTCGCGTTCCATAGTGGCTCTGCGCAAACAAACCGGTCCGCAAAGGGTCGCAAAAACAAGAAGGCTTTCCATTATGGCTTCCGACAGACAGAATCTGCAGGACGCATTTCTTAATCATGTCAGGAAAACCAAGGTCCCCGTGACCATCTTCCTGATCAACGGTGTCAAACTTCAAGGCGTTATTACCTGGTTTGACAATTTCTGCGTATTGCTACGCAGAGACGGACAGTCGCAGCTTGTTTATAAGCACGCGATTTCCACGATCATGCCGGCGCAACCTATTTCGCTGTACGAAGGCGAAGAGTAAGCGTGGGAGCTGACGAGGCGCGCGCAACCCGCGCGCTTATTCTGCATCCCGAGATTACCAGCGATCCAGACCGGCGCGACTCGAAGTTTGCGCTGGACGAAGCCGTGTCGCTTGCAGCGGCCCTGCCCGAGTTGGAGGTGGTCGGTGCCGAGATCGTGCGACTGCCCAACCCTTCGCCCGGTCTGCTTTTCGGCAAGGGCAAGATCGAGGAACTGGGCGGACGGATCATCGCCGGTGAAGTCGATCTCGTTCTGGTAGACGGTCCCGTCACCCCGGTTCAGCAGCGAAACCTGGAGCGGGAGTGGAAGGTCAAGCTCCTGGACCGGACCGGGTTGATTCTGGAGATCTTCTCGGACCGCGCGGCCACGCGCGAGGGTGTCTTGCAGGTGGAAATGGCGGCGCTGTCCTATCAGAGGACGCGGCTTGTCCGGGCCTGGACGCACCTTGAGCGCCAGCGCGGGGGCCTGGGTTTCGTCGGCGGGCCGGGGGAGACGCAGATCGAGGCGGACCGGCGGGCCATCGACGAACAGTTGGTGCGTCTGAAACGGCAATTGGACAAGGTGGTGAAGACCCGGACCCTGCATCGTGAGGCGCGGGCGAAGGTGCCTTTTCCTATCGTTGCACTGGTTGGCTATACGAACGCAGGCAAGTCCACGATTTTCAACCGCCTGACCGGGGCCAGCGTGCTGGCCAAGGACATGCTTTTCGCGACGCTCGACCCGACCATGCGGGCGGTGAAGCTGGCCACCGGGCGCGATGTGATCCTGTCGGACACGGTGGGTTTTATCTCCGACCTGCCGACGCAACTGGTGGCGGCCTTTCGGGCGACGCTGGAGGAGGTGCTGTCGGCGGATGTGATCGCCCATGTGCGCGACATTTCCCATCCCGAGACTGAAGAACAGCGGGAGGATGTGCTCGCGATCCTGGAAAGTCTGGGCGTGGGGCCGGAACGACCGATGATCGAGGTCTGGAACAAGATCGACCAGGTCGCCCCGGAGGCGCGGGAGGCCTTGCAGACCGCCGCAGCCCGGCGCGATGACGTCGTGGTCACCTCGGCCATGTCCGATAACGGTATTGCGCCCCTTACGGAAGCTATCGAGGTCCTTCTGAGCCAAGGATTGCGCTCCGACGTGTTGGAAATTTCCCACGCCGACGGACGCAAGCGCGCCTGGCTGTTCGAACAGGGTGTGGTCACCGACGAGGTGCCGCTGGAAGACGGCTGGAAACTTTCGGTCACCTGGTCCGAAGCGCAGGCCGTGCGTTACTCAAGGCTGTAGGGCGGCGATGCGCGTCATTGTCTTCTGGGTTATGGCGCTCGGATGCTGGGTGGGGTCCATCGCGGCCTGGATCATGTTTGGCAAGGCTTCGGCCGATTGGGGGGGGCTTGGCCCCAACCCATCGAATGCCGATATTTATCCTATCGAAAACAACCTTCTGCTCGGGTTCTACGGCGGCATCATTTTGTCGCTTGCCGCGCTGATCTTTTCGGCGCTGGCCGGGCTGCGGTTGACGCGCTGACGCCTCAGTTCCCGGGCACCAGCCGGGTAATCCCGGTGGCGCCAGCGCGCGCCAGTTCGGGATCGAGCGTCATGGGAATGTATTCACCGCGCCGCCAGAGTTCGCCCAGATCGTCGTAATGGCGCGACAAGGGGTGCCCGGACTGTCCGGTGGCGATCACGAAGACGGAACTGTCGGGGTCGGCGAAATCGTAGACGCCGCGATATCCCGCGCCGTGGATATTTTGAAACGGGTGCGGGTCCTGTCCGGAGGTGAGCCCGCGTCGCAGCGTGTTGTCGCCGCCAGAGGTGGATTGGCGGATATTCACGATCCACGACACCCAGCCAATCTCTCCGAGCACGGAGTGGTCATGGGTGGCCTGATGCGCGTCTCCCCACCGGAGGGATTCGAGCGCCAGGCCGTAGGTTTCCTGAATCCACAGAAGCGCGTCGTCGAGAGCGAGGCGCGCGATGTCGGTACAGGTCTCAGACGGGGCCGATTGGATGATGTCGCACCAGGCGGATGCGCCATCGACATCGCGGAACACGCGTTCGACGAAAACCGGTTCGAGATGGGGGAACTCATCGGCAAGGGTGCCCAATTCGTCGCGGATCAATCGATCCTGCAGCGCACGCATCCAGGCCATGTAAATGAGTGGTTCGGGCAAGTGTTCGTTCATCTCGCCGTTCCAGCCCGCGAGCAGGTCGAGCGCATCGCGGCGGCGGCGTTCCGGCGTTCCGGCCTCTGCCGCTTCGCCGGTGAACCACAGATCGCGGGCGACGAGCGGCAGCAGGGTCCGTGCCGTGACCGAGACCGTGTCGAGTTGAGCTTCCATGAAGCTCTCGCGCGTGTGGACCTCGCGCGTCTGCATCAGACGTTGCCAGCGCTGAACCCGCTGGGTGTCGCTCCATTCGTGGCTGACATGGAAGGGGAAGGGCCTGTCGGTCACCTTGTTATTGGTATTGCCGAGGATACCACCTTCGGGGTCGGTATATTCGGGGTTGGAACTGTAGGGGAGACTGCCCTGCCAGCGGTTCTCCGGTAGCCAGCCGGGCGCGGGCATCCGGCCTTCGGTCTGGTGGCGGGCGGCGCGGCGCGGCAGTTGTCCGATAACCTTCATCGCGATGCGTTCATTATCGACAACGGTCAGGTTCTGCGGCGGAGCAACGAAGGTCTCGCCCGCCGCGAGTGCTTCGTCCACGGTGCCGGAGCGCATGATCGACAGGAGCGATGACATGGTGGTGTCATCGCTGCGAAGCGCGGTCCAGCCAAGCGAGGCGACGTGGCGGTTGGGCGTGACCGTGCCGAGATCGTAATGCGAGCCGGGAAGGATCGGACCATTTTCCGACCAGCGCAACGTCACCTTGATCGGGTTCGCATCTTTGACATTGATCAGCGAAGTGCGGGAGGCGAGCTTGCGCCAGCCGTTGGGGGTCGCCACCTCTTCGGGGTTGTCCGGGTTAAGTCGTTCGATGAAGACGTCCTGATCGTCCGCTCCCGTCGAGGTCAGGGCCCATCCAAGCCGGTCGGATCGACCCACCAGCATCGCGGGCGCGCCGGGGATCGTGCCGCCAATGATGCCGCCCGATTCCAGTTCCAGCCGGGCGAGGTACCAGATGGACGGCGCATCGAATTCAAGATGCGGGTCGTTGGCCAGCAGTGTGCCGCCTGCTGCCGAACGGATCGGAGCTGCCGCCCAGGCGTTGGAGGCACCTCCGAAATTGCGGTGGCGGATGGGTGAAAGCGGATCGTCGCGGAGATCGTCCAGGCCGTTCGCCATGCCCGCGAACACGACCGGTCCGCCGTCTTCAGGTGCGAAAAGATCGGCATATTCGGGGAGGGTCGTGATCGCCTCGCCCGGATCGTCGAAGAGAAGGTCGGCGAGACGCGCATCCGAGATCATCTGGGACACGCGGGCGCGCAACACCTCGTTTTCCAGATGCGAGGACAAGCGCAGCGCCATCAGCTTGCCGATGGCGATACTATCGGCGGGCTGCCAGGGAGCAATGGCGGGCTCGAATAGCCAGAACTCGGGTGCGCCGCGGCCTCGTGCGCCTTCGTTGACCTTCGCCAGCCAGGCATTGACGCCGGCGGAATACGCCCGAAGCGCAGCTTTCGTGTAGTCGTCCTGCACGGTCACGGACCTGACCGACAACGCGTAAAAATCGAAGCGGCGGAGCAACTCGTCGATCCGAACGGTCCGGGCCCCGAAGAGTTCGGACAGGCGGCCCTGAGCGGTGCGTCGCAGCATCGTCATCTGCCAAAGCCGGTCCTGCGCATGGGCGAGGCCGAGGCCGAAATAGACGTCTTCGTCCGTCGGCCCGAAGATATGCGGGACAATGGCGGTGTCGCGCACGATCTCAACTTCGCCGGAGATGCCGGAAACCGCGAGGGTCTCGGAATAGTCGGGAATCGAGCGCGAAAAGAACCAGTACAACAGGAATGAAGCCGTGAGGCCGAGGATAAGTACCCCGGTCACGATCCGGAGAAGCCAGCGAAAAAGTCGCGCCATGCCTGCCCTTGTTGACTGTCTGCCCGTCTTCGTTAGGTGTGACGGGAACTTAGGCCGACACGGAGGAGAACACCATGACGAAATGCGCATTTCTGGGATTGGGGGTCATGGGATACCCGATGGCCGGGCATCTTAAGGGAGCGGGGCATGATGTGACGGTTTACAACCGGACCCCGGCCAAATCCGAGGCATGGGCCAGCGAACATGGTGGATCGAGCGGTGCGACACCGCGGGAGGCAGCCGATGGTGCCGAGTTCGTTCTGGCCTGCGTCGGAAATGATGACGACTTGCGCTCGGTCTGCCTTGGGGAGGACGGGGCTTTCGCTGGAATGGCCGAAGGTTCGGTCTTCGTCGATCACACCACCGTTTCGGCTGCAGTGACGCGGGAGCTGTACACGGCGGCGGGGGAACGGGGCATTGCCTTTGTCGATGCGCCGATCTCCGGCGGACAGGCGGGGGCGGAGAATGGGGCGCTTTCGATCATGTGCGGGGGAGATGCGGCGGCCTATGACCGGGCCGAGCCGGTGATGGACGCCTATGCCAAGATCTGCCGCCGGATCGGCGAGAGCGGGGCCGGGCAGATGACAAAGATGTGCAACCAGATCGCCATTGCAGGGCTGGTTCAGGGGCTGAGCGAGGCGCTGCACTTTGCCGAGAAGGCGGGGCTGGATGGGCGCGCCGTGGTCGAGGTGATCAGCCAGGGAGCCGCCGGGTCCTGGCAGATGTCAAACCGCTATGAGACCATGCTGGACGATCACTTCGAGCATGGCTTCGCCACGGATTGGATGCGCAAGGATCTGGATATCTGCCTGCGCACGGCGAACGAGACCGGCGCGAGCCTTCCGGTGACGGCGCTGGTCGACCAGTTCTACAAGGACGTGCAGAAGATGGGCGGGGGGCGCTGGGACACGTCGAGCCTGTTCAAGCGGCTACGTGCGTTGGGGTGAGGTTCCGGATTGTGTCGGCGTCGCCGCCGCGAAGGGCGAGGGGCGCTGCCCCTCGCGCTCCCCGGGATATTTTAACCAAGAAGAAATACATTTTGAGTCAAATTGTCTGGGCGGTACAGGCTGGGAAGCCGATGACCGCCCAAGGAGAAAGCTCCGGAAAGCGCCCTGTGAAGACGGGGCGTTTTCTTCTTGGGCAAAATATCCCGGGGGTGAATTGGCCCGTTTTCGGGCCAAGAGGGGGCAGAGCCCCCTTTGTGACGAGAGGTCAGGGAATGATGCGGGTGTATTTCGTGCCCTCGACGGAGGCACCCGCCAGCAGGCCGGCCTGACCGAAGACGACCGCGATCACGGGGGCAAGCACGGTGGTGGTATCGGCGGAGAGGTTGCCGCCCCGGTCGTTGACGGCGTATTTGATATCTGCGCCCGCCGCCCAGCCCGAGGAGGTGCGGAACTCGGCCAGCGCCTCTTCCGTCATGAAGTAGAGGACATGGGCATATTGCTGTGCGCCTGCCTGAAAGCCGAAGCTCGCCTGGCTGGCGGAGTAGTAGTCGACCGAGATGTCGTCGATACGTAGCGCTCCCCTGCCATAGCCGCCGCCGAATCCGAAGCTCGCCTCGGTGATGAGCGGCATGACAAGCATGCCCACCGACTTGGCGCGCAGGTCGCGGGTGCCGGGATAGGTGCTGTCAAGAAAGGCGAGCGCAGCATCGACGCGGCCATCGAGCTTGCTCGCGCCGTCACTGCCGATGCCATTGCCACATGCGGAAAGCGCCATAAGCGCGGCGGAACCGGTCAGCATGGACCGGCGGGGGATGCGTGTCATGGGTCTGCCCTTTGTTGGAACCTCAAGGATCGGCCTGTTTCGACCGTTACCCCCTAAGTATAGGGCCTGAGCGGGGAAGAGTCACCCTTTGTTGTGGTGTTGAAACGGCCCTGTTCGATCACAATTCGCGGCGCGCGGCGCGGACCCATTTCACAAGTGCAGCGCGCTCTTCCGCGGTCATCAGGCTGACATTCCCCGGCGGCATGGCATGGCTGTACCCCGCCTGCAGCGCGATGATCTCGGCGTGGCGGGCGATGTCGCTGGCGGTTTCCAGGTGAACGCCCTTCGGTGCCCAGCGCAGCCCGTCCCAGACCGGTTCGCGGGCATGGCACATGGAGCAGCGGGAGAGCACGATGGATTCGGCCTCGTCGAACTCGGCCACTTGTGTGTAGCGCGCTTCGACCGGTGTCAGGGCGCGGGCCTCTGCCTCGTCATAGGTGTCGGACAGGGGCGCGATGGAGAGCCAGGCGATGATCAGGAACAGGATCGCGGTCACCGCCCAGGTCCACCACAGCATGCCGCCTTTCTGGTGCATGGTGTTGAAGAAATGCCTGATGGTGACGCCCATGAGGAAGACCAGCGATGCGATGAGCCAGTTCCACTCGGTCGCGAAGGCGAGCGGATAGTGGTTCGACAGCATCAGGAAGACGACCGGCAGGGTCAGGTAGTTGTTGTGGGTGGAGCGCAGCTTGGCGATCTTGCCGTATTTCGGGTCGGGCTTGCGGCCCGCCTTGAGGTCGGCCACGACGATGCGCTGGTTCGGCATGATGATAAAGAACACGTTGGCGGTCATGATCGTCGCCGTAAACGCCCCCAGATGCAGGAGCGAGGCGCGGCCGGAGAAGACCTGCGTGTAGCCCCAGGCCATGGCCACAAGCAGCGCGAACAAGAGCAGCATCAGGACCGTGGGCTTTTCGCCCAGCGGGGATTTGCAGAGAAAATCATAGACAAGCCAGCCGATGCTGAGGCTGGCCGCCGAGATCAGGATGCCCTGCCAGAGGGCGATATCGGCTTTCGTCGGGTCGAGCAGAAACAGCTCTCCGCCGACCCAGTAGACGATCATCAGGAGGGCCGCGCCGGAAAGCCAGGTCGTGTAGGCCTCCCATTTGAACCAGGTCAGGTGGTCGGGCATGGCGTCGGGGGCCACCAGGTATTTCTGGATGTGGTAGAAGCCGCCGCCATGGACCTGCCATTCCTCTCCATCGGCGGGGCCGGGAATGTTCCGGTTCAGGCCAAGATCGAGAGCGATGAAGTAGAAAGACGAGCCGATCCACGCAATCGCGGTGATGACGTGGAGCCAGCGGGTGGCGAATTCGGCCCAGGACCAGAGAACGGCGAGATCGTACATGGGCCCATGCTTGGTCAGAGACGCGGCGTTGACAAGCGTTAATGCGGCAACGGGGTGGCTTCGAGTGTGTCGACGAGGCGAGAGAGGAAATTTTGCTCATCATGCTCGCCTGGCAAACCGGCATGGGCGGCTGGGTCGATGACGCGGTCCTCGCCCAGCCCGGAGAGAAACCGGTTGATCGCGGCGATGGCTGTGGCGGAGGGCGGTTGAAACAGCATCAGCGCGTGGGCCAGCACGGTGTGGCTGGACTTGTCTTCGCGACCGGGGCGGAAGCGGAGCGCGGTGCCGGCGAATTTCAGACCCTGCCATTGGACATTGTAGGCGCCATCGCAGAAGGCACCGGGTTGCCAACCACGGGTTGCACCGGGGCCGAGGGCCTGTTCGAGTGGCGTGCAGAGACGGTCATAGGCGGCGGGGATGTCGAAGGGGCCGCCGCTGGGCCAGGTGTAGACATGGGTGAGGTTGACGATGCCGGGGCCCTGCGGGGTGACGTCGCCGCCGGTGGCGCGGATGTGGACGGGCCAGCCTTCGGCGGCCATGCCTCGGGCGACATCGGGGAAACCGGGGAGGGCGGCGAGTTTCTTCGGGGCGACGAGGGTTTGCGACCCTTGCCAGACTTTCAGGAAGCTTTTGTGGGGATGTTTCGAGACCTCATCGAAAAGTCGCGCCTCCCAGTCGAGCGCGACCCCCGTCTCCAACCGTTCGATCTGCATGGCTAGCTGCCGCGATAGGTGGAGTACCCATAGGGCGAGAGCAGGAGCGGCACGTGGTAATGCGTCTCTTCGTCCATGCCGAAGCGGATCGGAATGGCGTCGAGGAAGAGGGGATCGCCTTCCGCCATGCCATTGGCGCGGAGATAGTTGCCGGTCTCGAAGATCAACTCATAGGTGCCGGGCTTGAACTTCTCCTGCGGCAGGATCGGTGCGTCGGTGCGGCCATCATCGTTGGTCACCGTCTCGGCGATCTTGCGATGGCTGTTGCCGGAGACACGGTAGAGCGCAATCTTGATGCCTTCGGCAGGGCATCCGCGTGCCGTGTCGAGCACATGAGTGGTCAAATATCCGGCCATTCGGTGTCCTCTCGCCATTCTCCGGGAAAATGATTTGCAAATCCCGGCGAAGAATTCTGTTCTGTTCGAAAGAAGACCGGAAAGAGACGGAACACAAGATGAATGCGCCCCGATACCCCCGTGACATGACCGGATACGGTGCGACGCCCCCGGATGCCAAATGGCCCGGCGGTGCCCGGATCGCCGTGCAGGTGGTGGTGAATTACGAGGAAGGGGGCGAGAACAACGTCCTTCATGGCGATGCGGCCTCGGAGGCGTTTTTGTCGGAGATCGTGGGGGCTGCGGCCTGGCCCGGTCAGCGGCACTGGAACATGGAGTCGATCTACGAATACGGCAGCCGCGCCGGGTTCTGGCGTCTGCACCGGATGCTGAAGACCCTGCCGGTCACGGTCTATGGCGTGGCCACCGCGCTGGCGCGTGCGCCCGAGCAGGTGGCGGCGATGAAAGAGGCCGGGTGGGAGATCGCCAGCCACGGGCTGAAATGGATCGAATACAAGGACATGGCCGAGGATGAGGAACGCGCCCAGATGGCCGACGCGATCCGTCTTCATACGGAGGTGACCGGCTCAAGGCCCCGCGGCTGGTACACGGGCCGGACCTCTATCAACACGGTGCGGCTGGCGGCCGAGGAGGGCGGCTTCGCCTATATCGCCGACAGTTATGCCGACGATCTGCCCTACTGGTCGCGGTTCGCGGACCGGGACCAGTTGATCGTGCCCTATACGCTCGATGCCAACGACATGCGTTTCGCCACGCCGCAGGGGTTCAATTCGGGCGACCAGTTCGAGGCCTATCTGCGCGACAGTTTCGATATGCTCTATGCCGAGGGCGGGCGGATGCTGTCGATCGGGTTGCATTGCCGGTTGATCGGTCGGCCCGGTCGCGCGGCGGCACTGAAGCGGGCGCTGGATTACATGCGCGGCCATCACGGGGTCTGGTTCGCGACGCGGGAGCAGATCGCCGATCACTGGGCCGCGACCCATCCGGCACCGGAGTTCGAGCGCCCGTCCGAGATGTCGAAGGCGCGGTTCGTTGAGGCGTTTGGCGGCGTCTTCGAACATTCGCCCTGGATTGCGGAACGGGCTTACGGGCTGGAACTCGGGCCGACGCATGACACGGGCGTGGGCGTTCTCAGCGCGTTGACGCGGGTGTTCCGGTCGGCGAGCGAGGAGGAACGGCTTGGCGTTCTGACCGCGCATCCGGACCTTGCGGGCAAGCTGGCCGCCGCCAAGCGGCTGACGGAGGCGTCGACGGCGGAGCAGGCGGGCGCGGGTCTGGATGCACTCTTCGATGAGGAGAAGGCAGAGTTCGAGGCGCTGAATGCGGAATACACGGCCAAGTTCGGCTTCCCGTTCATCATCGCGGTGCGTGACCACGACAAGGCGTCAATCTTGCAGGCGTTTCGCGCGAGGGTCGGGAACGACCGGGAGACGGAGTTTGCCGAGGCCTGTGCCCAGGTCGAACGGATCGCCGGGCATCGGCTTAAGGACATGCTGGGATGAGCCGGGAGATCGCGGCGCGGCCTTTGACGGCGGAGGCATTCGCGCCTTTCGGTGACGTGCTGGACTGTGCGGGCGAGCCGGACAGGATGATCAATCAGGGGCTTTGCGGCCGGTATCACGACCGGGCGCGGCTCGATTTTGCAGACGGGCAGGCGGGGATCAGCCTTTTCAAAGCGGAGTTGCGGTCGCTGCCCTACAGGTTGGACATGGTCGAACGGCACCCTGACGGCAGTCAGGCCTTTCTGCCGATGAGCATGGATGGGTTTCTGGTCATCGTGGCCCCGGATGCGGGGGGCCGGCCGGGCACGCCGCTGGCTTTCCTGACCGCACCGGGGCAGGGGATCAACTTCCACAGGGGCACCTGGCATGGCGTGCTGACGCCGCTGTCAGGGCCGGGACTCTTCGCGGTTGTCGATCGGATCGGTGAAGGACCTAACCTCGAAGAACATTGGTTCGACGAGCCATGGTCTATCATCGGTCCATAATTATGCCGGGGTGCGGGGCAGAGCCCCGCTGAGCGACGCCGACGGCGGCGCAAACCTCAAAGCGTCAACGGCATCTGCCGGTTCACGTCCTTGTAGAGGAGGTAGCGGAAGCGTTCCGGCCCGCCTTCGTAGCAGGCCTGTGGGCAGAAGGCGCGGAGCCACATGAAATCGCCCGCCTCGACTTCGATCCAGTCATCGTTCAGACGGTAGACGGCCTTGCCCTCAAGCACGTAAAGGCCGTGCTCCATCACATGGGTCTCGGCGAAGGGAATGGTGCCGCCCGCCTCGAAGGTCACGATATTGACATGCATGTCATGGCGCAGATCAGTCGGATCGACAAAGCGGGTTGTTTTCCACAAGCCATTGCTTTCGGGCATGATTTCCGGCGTGATGAGCTGTTCGTTCGTCACCAGAGGCGTCGGAGTGTCCAGCCCATCGACGCGGGCGTAGCGTTTGCGGATCCAGTGGAAACAAACCGGTTCAGTGTCGAGGTTCCGGAACGACCACGGCAGACCGGGAGGCAGGTAGACATAGCCGCCCGGTGTCAAACGGTGGCTTTCGCCTGAAAAACTGACGATGGCGCTGCCTTCCATGACGAAGAGCACGCATTCGGCGTTGGGATCTTCCTCGGGCTGATCGGAACCGCCGCCGGGGCCGACCTCCATGGCAACCTGGCTAAAGGTCTCGGAAAACCCGGTCATCGGGCGAGCCAGCACCCAGCCGCGTGTGGCTTCCCAATGCGGGAAGTAGCTGCAGGTTATGTCCTTGGACGCACGGCGCGGGATGAAGGCGTAGGCGGTCTTGAAGACTGCACGGTCGGTCACCAGCGTGGCCGGGTCAGGTTTGCCGCCCTTCAACGCGTAATAATTGGGAGCGGCCTTTATCGGGCCTTCATTGTTCATACAGGTCTTCCTTACGCAACGGCGTCAGCGGTTGCCGCTCTTGGTGAACCGTCCGGCTTCCTCGGCAGCCTTCTTCAGCGCCTGAGACTTGTTGACGGTTTCCATCCATTCGGCTTCGGGGTCGCTATCCCAAACGACTCCGCCGCCAGCCTGAATATACAGGTTCTTGTCTTTCAGCACAGCCGTTCTGAGCGCGATGCACATATCCATGTCGCCGCCCGCGCTGAAATACCCCACGCCGCCGCCGTAGACACCGCGTTTCTCGGGTTCCAGTTCGTCGATGATTTCCATCGCGCGGACTTTGGGTGCGCCGGAGACCGTACCCGCGGGCAAGCCCGCGAGAAGGGCCGAAAGCGCGTCGTGGTCATCCGACAGCTCGCCCACGACGTTGGAGACGATGTGCATGACGTGGCTGTAATGCTCGATCACGAATTCTTCGGTGGGGCGCACGGTCCCGATCTTGGCCACCCGACCGACGTCGTTGCGGCCCAGATCGAGGAGCATCAGGTGTTCGGCCAGTTCCTTCTGGTCGCTGAGAAGGTCGGCTTCCAGTTCCTTGTCCTCGGCCGGTGTCGCGCCGCGTTTGCGGGTGCCGGCGATGGGGCGGATCGTGACTTCGCCGTCGAAGACGCGGACGAGGATTTCGGGGCTGGCCCCGATCACCTGAAAGCCGCCGAAGTCGAAATGGAACATGAAGGGCGAGGGGTTGGTGCGTCTCAGGGCCCGGTAGAGCGAAAACGGCGGGGCCTTGAATTCCTGGCGCCAGCGTTGCGAGGGGACGACCTGAAAGATGTCGCCTGCCGCGATGTAGTTGCGCGCCTTTTCGACGGCGGCCTTGTAGTCTTCCTTGGCGAAATTGGAGACCGGCTCGGACAGTGCCATGTCGTCGCCGAAATCGCGGTCGGCGTCGGGCAACCCGCGTTCCAGATCGCGGATCGCATCCATCACGCGTTCGGCGGCCTGGGCATAGGCGGCGCGGGCGCTGAGGCCGGAGGAGGTCCAGGCGGGTGCCACCACGATGACCTCCCCTTTCACACCATCGAGTACGGCGACCACGGAGGGGCGCAGAAGGATGGCATCGGGCAGACCCAGCGGGTCAGGATTGATATTTGGCAGGTGTTCCACCAGCCGGATGATGTCGTAGCCCAGATAGCCGAACAGGCCGGCCGAGGCGGCGGGCAGGTCGTCGGGCAGGTCGATCCGGCTTTCCTCGATCAGGGACCGGAGCGAGGTGAGGGGATCGGCGGTTTCGTCTTCGAAACTGTCGCGGTCGTAGCGGGCGTGCCGGTTCAGTCGGGCCTTGTCGCCCTGACATTCCCAGATCAGATCGGGTTTCATGCCGATGATGGAATAGCGTCCCCGGACCTCGCCGCCGGTGACGCTTTCCAGCATGAAGCTGTCGGCCTGTGCTGCCGTGAGCTTCAGCATGAGCGAGACAGGCGTATCAAGGTCGGCGGCCAGACGTGAATAGACCAGTTGGTTCTGGCCCGCCTCGAACCCTTTGGCAAAATCCTCGTAGGATGGTTCGAGCGCCATCAGTTGCCGCCAGCGTTGAGGAATGCTGCCGAATTTACCGCATTGACCGCAGTGGAGTTGATGTCGGCGCCCGCCTCGTCGACCAGTGCCTGGGTAAAGGCGTTGGTGATTGCCGTCGAGAATGACTGCGTCGTTTGCGCTGCGAATGCTTGTTTCATCGTCTGAGCTTCGGGGCTGGCGCTGTCGGCCGCGATGATTGCATCGAGGCGCACGAGCCACGCGTCACCGTCTGCGGCAAGTACAGTTATGCCGTCGCGTTCCAGATCGAAAACCGTTTTGGTGAACTCCGGGGGCGTCCCTTCGATGAAGCCATCCCGCGTGATGCCCCGGTTGGTTTCTAGTGCCAGCCCGAGGGCGGCCATCTCGCGCCCGTCGCGCAGCTCATTGGCCAGTTCATTCGCCCGCGCTTCCAGCGCGGATTGGGTTTCCGCGGTTTCCCAGGCGGCGATGACCCGATCGCGGACATCATCAAGCGGGATCAATTCCGGTTCGCGGACCTCCTCGACTGCGAATGTGACGATACCGCCATCGTCAAGTTCGATGACCTCGCCGAAATCGCCGGGATTCGTGCGGGCGGCGGCGGTCCGGAAATCCTGATACGCCGCGATGCCTTCAAAGACCTCCGTGTTCCAGTCGATTGAGCCTACCTCAAGATCCGTGCGCTCGGCGATCAAGGCGGGGTCCGCGCCGCCGGCCAGCAGATCTTCGATTTCCCCGATCGTATTATTGATGATTCTGCGCGCACGGTCTGCGGCGGCTTCCGGTGCAAGGTCGTCGCGAGCATCCTCGAAATCGACATTCACGGCGGCGAGAACGCCGTTCATCCGGAACAGGGCAGGGCCCAGGTCGGAGGGGAACGGGCCGACGGTGCCGGGCTCGTCCAGGGCGAAAACCGGTTCGCCGGCCGCACCTAAATCGGACTTGGAAACATCGCCGAGGTCGACGTCATTCAGCGACAGACCGCGTTCGGCGACCAGATCGTCAAACGTGATCTCGCCAGCGTCGATCCTGGCCTTCGCGGCATTGGCGGCATCTTCGGTGGAAAAGATCAGGCGTTCGACCAACCTGCGCTCCGGCGAGACGTATTCATCGATCCGGGCCTCGTAAAGCGCCCGGATCTGATCGTCGCTGACCTCGATCGAAGGAGCCAGCATATCCGGAGTGAGCCATGCGTATTTGATGACCTTGGTTTCGGGGCGGGTAAATTCCTCGGGATGCTCCGAATGAAAGGCAACCAGCTTTTCCTCGGTCGGAGCCGGTATCGGTTCGGGTAGATCATCCGCCGTCAGTCGGGCCCAGGTGATATCGCGCTGCTCGCGGGCGTGGTTGAAGAGTGTATCGACGAAGATGTCCGGCGTCTTAATGCCGGCGCCGATGGCTCCCTTGACCAACTGGCTGGCGATGTCGGCGCGGACGGTATCCTCGAAATCGCGCGGGTTGGTCCCGTTCTGGCGAAGCGCAAGTTCGTAGCTGCCACGGTCGAATCCGGCAGCGCTTTGAAAGGCGGGGAAATTCTGGATCTCCTCGCTGACCCGTTCATCCCCGGCCGAAATTCCGGCACGCCGGGTTTCGTTTTCTACCGCCGCGTCAGCGATCAAGCGCCCAAGGGCAAGCCGGTCCAGACCGAACGCCTGGGCTGCCTGGAAGTTCACGGGCTGGCGGATTTCTTCCTGAAAGGCGTTCATCTGCGCCTGAACGGCGCGGGCATATTCGTTGGCCGAGACTTCCACGTCTCCGACCGTTGCCACCGTTTGCACGGAACTGCCGAACTGGGTAACCCCGAAGCCCCCGAGAGAGAGCACGAGAAGGGCCATAATGACCCACATGCCAGCACCCATGCCCTTGTTCTTCGCCATGACGTCACCCGTTATTTCTTTTGGTCAGGCGGGCATAGCCCGGCTGTGAAGGTGGGGCAAGTAGAGGCGCGGATCTCTGTGAAGAGATTTGCCGGAAGTTTCGAGAGACCCGGCTTCAGTCGGTCCCGCGATAGGGCTCCACATATTGCAGGGCCATATCCCAGGGAAAGAATATCCACGTATCCTGGCTGACGCCTGTGATGAAGGTGTCCACCATGGGCTCACCCTTCGGCTTGGCGTAAACCGTCGCGAAATGGGCCTTCGGATAGAGTCGGCGCACCAGCTCCAGGGTCTTGCCGCTATCGACCAGGTCATCCACGACAAGGATGCCGGTGCCATCCCCCATCACTTCGCTGTCGGGCGCTTTCAAGATCTTGGCCTCGCCCTGATCCTGATGGTGATAGGACTGGACGCTGATCGTGTCGACGGTGCGCACGTCAAGTTCGCGGGCCACAATCATGGCCGGTGCCATGCCGCCCCGGGTGATGGCGACGATGGCTCGCCAATGCCCGTCATCCGGGCCTCGGCCGTCCAGACGCCAGGCGAGGGCGCGGGCATCGCGGTGGATCTGGTCCCATGACACATGGAAGCCTTTTTCGTGGGGCAGCCGGTCCATCATCGCGTCACCCTCGCGTCATGTCGGGCGCATCGGGGTTCTTCATCCCGATGATGTTGTAGCCCGCATCGACATGATGGATCTCTCCGGTCGTTCCCGCGCCGAGATCGGAGAGCAGATAAAGCGCCGCGCCGCCGACGTCCTCGATTGTCACGTTGCGGCGAAGGGGCGAATTGTTCTCGTTCCACTTGAGGATGTAGCGGAAGTCGCCGATCCCGGAGGCCGCCAGCGTCTTGATCGTGCCAGCGCTGATCGCATTGCAGCGGATGCCATCGCGACCGAGATCCTCGGCGATGTATTTCACCGAGGTTTCCAGAGCCGCCTTGCAGACGCCCATCACGTTGTAATGGGGCATGACCCGCTCGGCGCCCGAATAGGTGAGGGTAAGCAACGATCCGCCGTCCGGCATCATCGCTGCGGCACGACGGCACACGGCGGTGAAGCTGAAAACGGAGATGTCCATCGAGATCTTGAAATTGTCGCGGCTGGTATCAACATAGCGACCGCGCAATTCGTTTTTGTCCGAAAAGCCAATGGCATGGACGACGAAGTCCAACTTCCCCCAGCGTTTTTCGATTTCGGTAAACAACTCATCCAGGCTGTCGCCATCGCCGACATCGCAGGGGACGATAAAATCCGACCCCAATTCAGCGGCTAATGGTTGAACACGTTTCAGCAACGCTTCACCCTGATAGGAAAAACATAGCTCGGCCCCATGATCCGCCACCGCCTTGGCAATGCCCCACGCGATGGATTTGTCATTGGCCAGCCCCATGATCAGGCCACGTTTGCCTGCCATTAGCCCTGCGATCATTTTCGCTTTCCTCGACCCGTTTATGGTGGTTTGGGTCTATGCTAAGAAGTTTGGACCATCAAGTCGGGCGGATATGCAGATGAGCGACAGAGTCGGTATCTTTGCCGGTGACGATCCCATCGGGATTGCAAAACGCTGGCTGGGCGAAGCGGAAGAAAGCGAGCCAAATGACGCCAACGCGATTGCTCTGGCCACGGTCGATCCAGAAGGGCGTCCGAATGTGCGCATGGTCTTGTTGAAGGAGATCGAGGCCGACGCTTTCGTCTTCTATACCAACTACGAGAGTGTGAAGGGTCAGGAGCTGAAGGCAACACCGTCGGCTGCTTTTGTGATGCACTGGAAATCGTTGCGTCGGCAGGTGCGTGTGCGTGGCAGCGTCACCGTGGAGGATGGTCCGCAGGCAGACGCATATTATGACAGCCGTTCGCTGAAAAGTCGGATCGGCGCGATTGCATCGGCGCAATCACGCCCTCTGGCGTCTCGTGCCGAACTTATTGCGTCTGCTGCCAAAGTCGGTGTGCAGCAGGGGCTGCACCCAAAACGGCCAAAGCACTGGGGCGGTTTTCGGATTGCGCCTTACGAGATCGAGTTCTGGGCTGATGGAGATTTCCGCCTGCATGACAGATTTCGGTGGACGAAAGATGGGCGCGCGGATAGCTGGACGGCTCAGCGCCTTTGTCCGTAATGAAAAACTGCACGAAAAATCGGAAATCAGAACAGATTTGGCGTTGCAATAGTGCATGCAGTGAGACCAAACTTGTTTAAAAATTGGGTAAAAGAGCCCGAGGGATGATGCAAGAGATGACCGACGCCGAAAATGACGGGGCGCGCGTCACCGGGACTGTAAAGTGGTTTGATCCGTCGAAGGGCTTCGGCTTCGTGGTATCGGATCAAGGTGGACCGGACATACTGCTCCACGCCAATGTTCTGCGGAACTTTGGCCAGTCTTCTGTGGCCGATGCCGCCGGAATAGTGGTCGTCGTGCAGGAGACTGCACGCGGTATTCAGGCTGTTGAGGTTCTGAGTATCGCTCCGCCTGCGGGGGATGAAGAGGAAATGCCCGCCGTCGGCGGCGAGATCTCGGAGCCTGTCGATCTTTCTCTGCCTCTGGAACCTGCCCGTGTGAAATGGTTCGACAAGGCGAAGGGCTTCGGATTTGCGAATGTCTTTGGCCGGGGCGAGGATGTCTTCCTGCATATCGAAGTTTTGCGGCGTTCGGGCCTGGCTGACCTTCAGCCCGGTGAAGCTGTTTCGCTGCGTGTCGTTGACGGCAAGCGTGGGCGCATGGCAACCCAGGTGACTTCGTGGGAAGCGGCGCTGCGGTCCGACGAAGAGTGATCCTTCGAAGTCTTCTTGTTTTGGTCCTGTTTGCCGGCCCTGTTGCGGCAGACTGCGACGATGATCGGGTGGACCTTCGCGGGGACTGGGGGCAAGCCCGGTTTTCCGTCGAGGTCGCGGAAACGCCAGCCGAACGGTCAAGAGGACTGATGCATCGAGAGTCGATGGCGCGCAGTTCCGGCATGTTGTTCGTGTATGAGCGCCCTCAACCCGTCTCGTTCTGGATGCGGAATACGCTTATCCCTCTTGATATGATCTTCATGGACGAAACGGGTACGGTCCGTCATGTCCATGAAAACGCTATTCCCCTAGATGAAACGGGCATCCCCGGAGGCCCTGACATCCAGTTCGTTCTCGAGATCAACGGCGGGCTCGCCGGACGGCTGGGCATCGCTGAGGGGAGCGAGTTGCGGCACCCATCAATTGGCCCGGACGCCGCCTGGACATGCCAGTGAAGCAAACGCGCAATGAAGGCATTCCGTTGCGCGGAAAAACCGTCTAAAAGCGCCACGAGTCGGGGCGTGGCGCAGTCTGGTAGCGCACCTGTTTTGGGTACAGGGGGTCGTGAGTTCGAATCTCGCCGCCCCGACCATCTTTCGATCCTGCGGGGATGACGATGTTGATTGTCTCTCCTTTGGATCCTTCTGCACATGCGGAATGACTGTTTCAAAGCCGACATTTATCGTTTGTCGCGGACGTCGTCTGTCACTTCCTTTTTGGAACCAGGATCGAATGTGGATCATGTCGCGTGCGGCAGGTTCGGGGGCGTTCCTTTTCTGATTTCATGCGGCCGTTTTCCGAGCGGAATCGAGTGTGCAGCCACGGCGCATTCCGTCGCTCTCGTTGAGGATTGTTTGCGAAGTGGCGACAATCCGTTTCCGGTTAAGCTTCTAAAAATACGGAGGGAAATGAATTCTTGGGCACGCGTGGCGTGAAACCGAAAAATTCTGGCGTGAAATGCGTCGAAACTGTGGCCGATGCTTTGCATTGCCTGGATCAATTGATAACTTTTGTTGTGTGAAGGGGTGTCGATGTGGAACCCCCAGTTTGCCGGCTTTGACGGCAACGAGTTAAATGGGTGAGTAAATGAAGACTAAGATACATGCGCTTGTCGCTGCCGGATTGATGGCAGTTATGGGCGGTGCAGCGGATGCTGCGACTTTCAATCTTGCAGATCAGTGGCGCTTCGGGTCGTCGTTCGATGTAACGAACGATGGCATCACGATGACTGTCCGTGGTACGATCAATGGCCACTATACACATGTCAGCACCGCGCCGGGTTATGGTCTTTCGGTCGACGATCATTTGATCGACGGCTGGCAGGGACCCGAAGCGGCCATTCTGTCCTTCGATCAGGACGTGACGCTCGGTGGTTTCCTGGCGGGCTATGTGGATCGTGACGATGAGTACCTGATCTATGGGTACAACGGTTCCTCCTGGGAGGAACTGCAATACGGCTATATCGGCTATGGTGACAATTCGAACTATGCTCGGGCGTTCGTGTCGACCTACGGGTCGGCCGCGGCGTATGCCTCGCGTCATTTCAGGATTGTCGCGCATGACTGGAGCGATGAATTCAAGATTCGCAACGTGACTGCCTATGCCGCCGAGGTGCCGCTTCCGGCAACCGGACTGATGCTGCTGACCGCGCTTGGCGCAATGGGTCTGCGGCGTCGCAAGGGCTGAACGATCACAAATGAACGAAGGCCGCGTCCCCAGGGCGCGGCCTTTTCTTTTTGGTGTCCTCAGGTTGCCTGTTGTCTGGTCGCCAACAGGTCTGAGCCATGTCGGTCCGGAAGAGAGTTGCCGGCTCTGCGCGGGATGCCATGATTTGACCACATGATGTATCGGCGCAGGCTCGCCCCCTAACATATTGTGTCTTTGTGCTTTTCCGGGTGGAGGCGACGACGCCTGTTGCCCGGTGCCGCGCGTCAAGCGAAAAAAGTGACGAAATTGTGAAAAACGGCGTTGACGAATCCGGGCCGGATGCCGCAATTTGTGTGGGCTGACAGGGAGCGCCACTAGATGTTGTGGTGTGACGGCGGGACGAAGAACTCATCTCAGGCTGTCCTCGGTGGGAGGACAACAGGCGTTCGCGGTAGCGGCCCGCGAGGTGAGGATATTTGTCTCGGACGATCCCGTCGGTCGGATGAGGAACACCGGGTACCGCCGCAAAACAGGCGGGCCTGCAAAGATGCGGGGCAGCATTTATGAAAATCGAACGCACCTTTACCGAGGCAGGTAAGGACGCATACGCGACTATCGACTTCACAACGACATCGTCGGAGATCCGGAACCCGGACGGGACCGTCGTGTTCAAGCTGGACGACGTGGAAGTTCCGAGCGCGTGGAGCCAGGTGGCTTCCGATGTTATCGCTCAGAAGTATTTCCGTAAGGCCGGTGTGCCTGCGCGACTTAAGAAGGTGCGCGAAAAGGATGTACCGTCCTTTCTCTGGCGCTCCGTCCCCGATGAAAAGGCGCTGGCCGAGCTTCCCGAAGACGAACGCTTCGGGGGCGAAACCAAAGCGGCTCAGGTCTTCGATCGTCTTGCCGGTGCCTGGGCCTATTGGGGCTGGAAGGGCGGCTATTTTACCACCGAGAAAGATGCACGCGCCTATTTCGACGAGATGCGGTTTATGCTGGCGACGCAGCGTGCGGCCCCGAATTCTCCGCAGTGGTTCAACACCGGGCTGCACTGGGCCTATGGCATCGACGGCCCGTCTCAGGGTCACCACTATGTCGATTACAAGACGGGCAAGCTGACCAAGTCGGACAGCGCCTATGAACATCCGCAACCGCATGCCTGCTTCATCCAGTCCTGCGCTGACGATCTGGTGAATGACGGTGGCATCATGGACCTTTGGGTCCGCGAGGCGCGTCTGTTCAAATACGGCTCGGGTACGGGCACCAATTTCAGCCATCTGCGCGGCGAGGGCGAGAGCCTGTCGGGCGGTGGCAAGTCTTCCGGTCTGATGGGTTTCCTGAAGATCGGGGATCGCGCGGCCGGCGCGATCAAATCAGGCGGGACAACCCGTCGGGCAGCCAAGATGGTGATCGTCGACGCCGATCACCCTGACATCGAAGACTTCATCAACTGGAAAGTCATTGAAGAGCAGAAAGTCGCGTCGATCGTTGCCGGCTCGAAGATGCACGAGAGGGAACTCAACGGTATCTTCGCAGCGATCAAGACGTGGGACGGCACCGAAGAAGATGCCGTCGATCCCGCGAAGAACGAGACGCTGAAATCGGCGATCCGCTCGGCCAAGAAGGCCGCGATCCCGGAGACCTATATCAAGCGCGTGCTGGACTACGCCAAGCAAGGCTACACCTCCATCGAGTTCCCGACCTATGACACCGATTGGGACTCGGAGGCCTATTCCAGCGTTTCCGGGCAGAACTCCAACAACTCGATCCGTGTCACCGACGCGTTCCTTCAGGCCGTCAAGGATGACGCGGACTGGGAATTGCTGAATCGTAAGGACGGTGGTGTCGCCAAGACCATCAAGGCCCGCGATCTGTGGGAGCAGGTCGGCCACGCCGCATGGGCCTGTGCCGATCCCGGCATCCAGTACCACGACACGGTGAACGCCTGGCACACCTGCCCGGAAGACGGCCCGATCCGTGGTTCCAACCCGTGCTCGGAGTACATGTTTCTTGACGACACGGCCTGCAACCTTGCCTCGATGAACCTGCTGACCTTCCAGAAGGACGGCGTGTTCCAGGCCGAGGATTACATGCATGCGACCCGTCTCTGGACGCTGACGCTGGAAATCTCGGTGATGATGGCGCAGTTCCCGTCCAAGGAAATCGCGCAACTCAGCTACGACTTCCGCACCCTCGGCCTTGGCTACGCCAATATCGGCGGATTGCTGATGAACATGGGCTACTCCTATGACAGCGACGAGGGCCGGGCGCTCACCGGTGCGCTCACCGCGATCATGACCGGCGTGGCCTATGCGACGTCGGCCGAGATCGCCAATGAACTGGGCGCGTTCCCGAGCTACGAACGCAACGCCGAGCATATGCTCCGCGTCATCCGCAATCACCGCCGCGCCGCTCATGGTGAGACGGACGGGTATGAGGCGATGAACGTGAACCCGGTCGCGCTCGACCTGGTGAACTGCCCGGATCAGAAGCTGACGAAGCTGGCTGGCAAGGCCTGGGACGAGGCGCTGAAGCTGGGCGAGAAGCACGGCTATCGCAACGCGCAGGCGACCGTGATCGCGCCGACCGGCACCATTGGTCTGGTGATGGATTGCGACACCACGGGGATTGAGCCGGACTTCGCGCTGGTGAAATTCAAGAAGCTGGCCGGTGGCGGTTATTTCAAGATCATCAACCGGTCCGTGCCTGCCGCGCTGGAAACGCTCGGCTACGGTCCGGCGGAGATCGAGGAGATCGTGTCCTACGCGGTCGGCCACGGCACCATCGGCAATGCGCCGGGGATCAACCACACCTCGCTCATCGGTCACGGCTTTGGCCAGGCGGAACTGGACAAGATCGAAACCGCTCTGCCGAGCGCATTCGACATCCGGTTCGTCTTCAACCAGTGGACGCTGGGCGAGGAGTTCTGCACCAGGACGCTTGGCATCCCGGTCGAGAAGCTGACCGACCCGTCCTTCGACCTGCTGAGGCATCTTGGCTTCTCCCGAAAGGACATCGAAGCGGCGAACGACCACGTCTGCGGAACGATGACGCTGGAAGGGGCGCCGCATCTGAAGGAAGAGCATTACGCCGTCTTCGACTGTGCCAATCCCTGCGGCAAGAAGGGCAAGCGGTTCCTGTCCGTCGAGAGCCACATCACCATGATGGCGGCGGCGCAGAGCTTCATCTCGGGTGCGATCTCCAAGACGATCAACATGCCGAACGATGCGACCATCGAGGACTGCAAGGAAGCCTACGAGCTTTCCTGGTCGCTTGGCGTAAAGGCCAACGCGCTCTACCGCGACGGTTCGAAACTGTCGCAGCCGCTTTCGGCAGCGCTGGTCGAGGACGATGACGAGGCCGCAGAGATCCTCGAAACCGGCACGCCGGCAGAGAAGGCGCAGGTGCTGGCGGAGAAGATCGTCGAGAAGGTGATCGTCAAGGAGGTCGCCAAAGCCCGCGAGAAACTGCCGGAGCGTCGCCGAGGCTATACCCAGAAGGCCATCGTCGGCGGGCACAAGGTCTATCTGCGGACCGGCGAGTACCAGGACGGGACGCTGGGCGAGATCTTCATCGACATGCACAAGGAAGGCGCGGGCTTCCGGGCGATGATGAACAACTTCGCCATCGCGGTTTCTGTCGGTCTTCAGTACGGCGTGCCGCTGGAGGAGTTCGTCGATGCCTTCACCTTCACCCGGTTCGAACCGGCGGGCATGGTGCAGGGCAACGAAACGATCAAGAACGCGACCTCGATCCTCGATTACATCTTCCGCGAACTGGCCGTGTCCTATCTGGACCGCACCGATCTGGCCCATGTGAAGCCCGACGGGCCGACCTTCGACGAGCTGGGCCGGGGCGAGGAAGAGGGTGTTCCGAACTTCAAGGAAGTGCCGGGGGCCAGCGGCTCGACCCAGTTCGACGTCCTGCGCAAGGTCGTCTCGGCGGGTTACACGCGGGGCCGCGTGCCGCAGGAACTGGTCGTCGTTGACGGCGGCGTGGGGGCCACGGCACTCGCCGGTGCCTCCGATCCCGCCGCTGCGCTTCAGGCGCTGGTGCCGGAGGTTGGGTCTGTCGCGGAGACGTCGCTTGGAACCGGCACGCTGACGATGGATGCGCGCGCGAAAGCCAAGATGCAAGGCTACGAGGGCGATCCCTGCGGCGATTGCGGTAACTACACGCTGGTGCGCAACGGCACCTGCATGAAGTGCAACACCTGCGGCGCGACGAGCGGGTGTAGCTGAGGAATTGGCCCCGGCTCTTGGGCCGGGACCATTGAGATGGGTGGGGCGGCAACGTCTCCCCACTCGAACCGGGGCCGGGAATTTCCCCTGGGTTTACAGGACCCACTCCCGGCCTTTTCGGAGGGCGCTGCCTTTCGATGTGGGATGGGTGCGCTCATCCTGAACGCGGGTCAGGCCGCAGGCAGAAACCGGGCGGTACACAAATAGTGAGCCTGACAAGCGAAACTGGGCGGTCCTAGGACCGCCCATTTTCTTTGCTCTAAGAAGTTTAGCAAATGGCGCTGTGCTGTTTCGTCCGATGGCCGCATTCGTGGAACTGTGGTACTGTTCGTTTACCGTTTTAGGACTGCACTGCGATTTGGCAGGGTGGACAGGTTCTGGACAGTCTTCGGTTTTGCGATGTGCGAGTATGCGTATGTCCGCCTTTGTCATTCGGCGACATGCGGTCATTGGTGCAGTCTAATGTGATCGAATACGGGAGGAACGTCATGGCGCATTCGAACGCCTCAGCAGAATCAGAAAAACCGAGTGTCGGAGACAACGGGTCGGCACATCTTCGTCTTGTCGGATATGTGAATAGCCAAGCACATAAACCGGACGTCGGTTCGAAAGATCGGGGCAAGCCGGAAGCCGCCGACGAACTGGACGATGCCTGGGACAATGTGCCTGTCTAGGCAATCACTGCAGAACGACGCTTGAGTTCACAGGCCCATGGCGCTTATGAAAAGCCATGGGACTCGAAGAGCAACTGACGACGCCGGCACCGGTTGCCAGCGAGCGCAAGGGTGGCGTGCTGATTGTCACGATCGACAATCCGCCTACGGCGGCATTGTCGTCAGCCGTCAGACGGGGTCTGATGGACGCGCTCGACAGTCTGGAGAGCGACCCTGAAATCACCGCAATGGTCATTGCAGGACGTGGCACCGCTTTTGCGACCGGAGCGGGGCTCAACGAAGAGCCTGCCGTGGGCATTCCGACGCTCGCCGAAGTCTGTGATCGGATCGAGACCTCGAATAAGCCGGTGGTGGCGGCGATTGGCGGTGCCGCTCTGGGAGGCGGGCTGGAACTGGCGCTTGCGGCTCACCTTCGCGTTGCGAAAGCCGAAGCCCGGCTGGGGGCACCGGACATCACACTCGGTCTGGTTCCGAACGCAGGCGGCACACAGAGGCTGCCGAAGGTCATCGGGGGCGTCGCCGCGCTCAAGCTGCTGCTCAGCGGCAAAGCTGTCACGGGCGATGCAGGAAAGAAGATCGGACTGATAGATGCCTTGGCGAAGGATGATCTGGTCGCCGCCGCTGTTGAACATTCAAAGCGACTGGCCGCCAGCGGAGGCGAGCTTCGCCGAAGCTCGACGCGCCGCGACCGGTTGGGTGAGGGCACGGAATTCCTGGAAGCGGTGGCGAACTATCGGCGCGCCGCGGAATCGGGTCCGCTGGATGCCCCGACCCGCATGATCGAATGTATCGAAGCCGCTTTGCTTTTGCCCTATGACATCGGGCGCGGACTTGAGGAAGCGGCTTATGACGACCTTGTCAACTCCGAGCATTCCAAGTCGCTGCGCTATGTTTTCGCCGCGGAGCGCCGCCTGCAGGCGGCGACAAAGTGGGAAGGCCGAGTTGCATCTCGCGCCATGACAGGCGTGACGGTGGTCGGTGCGCGCGGGCTTGGCGCAGAGGTTGCGGTGCAATGCCTGGATGCCGGTTTCACGGTCACGGTAGCCGAAGTGGACGAGGAAGCCCTTGAGGAGGGCGTTGGCAGGATCATTGGTCATTTCGATGCGCGGGTTGCCTCGGGCGCGATGACGGAGGATGCCGTTGAGCAGGTTCTCGACCGAATGCACGCTTTGGCCGGGTATCATCGGGTGGCCACTGCGGATGTCGTGATCGACCCGACCCCGCATCTGACGAAGGCGCGGGTGAGTGAGCTTGACGCGGCCATGAAGGCTGGCGCGATCCTGCTGCTGGGGTGCGAGCGTGTCTCCGTGGAGACGGTCGCCAAAGCCACAAGTCGCGCGTCGGACGTGGTCGGAATGCGGTTCTATCCCGGTGTGAGAAAAAACCGTCTCGTCGAAATGGCGGTCACAGAAGCCTCGGGGCCAAGGGCCATTGCCACTGCGCGCGCGCTGGCAAGAAAACTCGATCGGTTGATTGTCGAGACCGCTCCTGGCCGGGATGCGATCGGTACGCGGATTCTTGAAGCCCTTCATGCGGCGGCGGATCTTTGTCTGGAGGATGGAGCCCGCATTGATCAGATCGATGCGGCTTTGAAGGATTGGGGAATTCCTTTCGGTTCATTCGGATGGCGTGACCTGACCGGCATCAAGCGGATCTCCGCGCCGCAGGGGCAGGAGGGCCAAAGGGGCGGTGGGGTCGATCCGGTGTTGATTTCGACCGGACGCGTCGGAATGTCGGTTGGCCGGGGGTATTACCTTTATCAGCAGCGCGGCAAGCCCGGTGTCGTCGATCCCGAGGTGGAACGCATGATCGAAGCCGATCGCACGGCCAAGGGCATCCGCCTGCGGGAATTGTCGGACGGAGAGATCCGGTCCCGTTGCGTGGCGGCCATGGCGGGTGCCGGAGCCCATCTGCTTCAGGAGGGCATTGCAAAGCGGGCGGAAGATATCGACATGGTCGCGATACACGGGCTGGGCTTTGCGCGCAGATCCGGTGGCGTCATGTTCGCCGCCGATTTGCTGGATCCCGATCAGGTACTGCAGCTATTGGATTCGATGGCGCATGACAGCGCCCGTATCGATCCGCCTGCCGACCTGTTCCGGGAAATTGCCGAAAGTGGCGGTCGCTTCACTCAGCGCGATGAAACCGGCGTCAGCTGAGAAGAATTCCCACGACAACCATCATCAGGCCGATTGCAGATAGCAGAAGCGCGCCGAGATTGAGCGCAACGACCTTCTGCAATTCGGTCTTCAGGGCGTCATCGGGCAGGCCTTTGCGGCGGGCTCCTTGCACCTTGAGAATGCACCAGATCAGTCCGGCAAGGCCCAGGAGCGTCACCGCAGCGCCGATCCAGATGAGTGATTGCATGGGTGTTCTCCCGCCGGTTATCCCAAGGCCCGACTAAACGGGCTCTGGGCCGACATCAACCCTTGCGGCGGGTTTCCGTGCCTTGTATCGAAGCGCTCCCGACAGTCGAGGAGGCCCTGATGGACGACCCCGTCACAGAACAGAGTTACCGCGTTACCGCAGACGAACTTCGCCAGTTCATCGAAAGGTTCGAACGTCTCGAAGCGGAAAAGCGTGACATCGCCGATCAGCAGAAAGAGGTCATGGCGGAGGCCAAGGGGCGCGGTTACGACACCAAGGTCATGCGCAAGGTCATCGCATTGCGGAAGCGCGACAAGGACGACATCGCCGAGGAAGAGGCGGTATTGGACATGTACAAGGAAGCGCTCGGCATGTGAGCGATCAGGGCGAAACGAAGGTTACGCCCGGCATCGCTTCAATGCGCGCTATGTCCTCTTCGTAGAGTTCCGTCAGTTCTGCGACGGTTTCGTTCGTCCAGCCGGGCAGGTCGATTTCGGCTTCGATCTCCTCTTCGATCGCATGTGCGTCCAGAAATGCCGATACGGCGCGTCGTCTCTTGATTTGATCGGTGACGTTTCGGCTTTCGAGAAATTCGTTCAACCGTTCCATCCCGTCCTCGGACATGATTGTGTCGAGCATGTCGAACTCGCCGTCAAGTTCGGTGAAGGGATCGTGGCCGGACATTTCCTGCATGATTTCCGACCAAATGAACGGTGTGTCCTCGTGACACCAGATCAACATGTCTCCCCCGGGATTTGCGGCAAGGATATCGGCAATGACATCCGACCAGCACAGGGTGTCGGGCAGCAATGGGTCGGGCAGGGACATGCCCGCCGGAAAAAGCCGCGACAGTTCGGGGAGAAAACTGGCCGGATTCCGGATGGCCAGCGCAAATCCGACTTCGTGGCTTGGCAGGCACTGGGAGAGCCAGGCCGACTTCTCCGCCTTGGGGTAGAGTCCGTCAGGGCCAATGGCCATCGTTGGTTGACACAGGAAACTGTCGCTGGACAAGATGACCCTGTCCGCCGTCGCGTCGCTGCAAATCGCGGCCATGATCAGCGCCTCGGTCTCGGCGTCCGCCGCTTCGCCTCGAAGCCGGGTAGAGATATCACCGAGCAATTCCCGGTAGCGGGCCGGCCCAGGTACCAGAATGCCTTCTCTGGCCAACCGGCCGCGGTTGCGCAGGATTGAGCGGATCAGCAATCCGTCATCCGTGCAATGCGCACCAAGATGAAACACGATCTGCATTTTGTCCTGCCCGTTTGTCGATGCGTTGGTCTGATGCCGACCCTTACGTGCGGAACCTAAACGGCTGCGAACCGCTGGAAAAGGTCGCTCGCAGAAAAACAAGGTGCTTGTGCGGGAAAGTCGCGATTGCTAAAGGACGCGCCAGTGCCCCTATAGCTCAGCTGGTAGAGCAACTGATTTGTAAGTTCGCGCCAGTCGCTTTTAACTGCTCTGATTGGGCCTCAATCACAACAATCATGGCGTACGAACCCATTGAAATTAGGCATAATTTCCGCGTTCAGGCACCTGATCTGACCTAGATCGCACTCGAAGCTGTCAGGTCTCTGATCGGGTTTTAGACCGAAAGGAGATTGTGCCGATGGCATCGACAAGAACCAAGATAACGCAACCGCTGGCGGACAAAGCGCTGGCAGATTTCGAACCAGGCCACCTCGTCCTGGACACAGAAGTTCCCGGCCTCAGGATCGTGGTGGGCAAGAGTTCGGCTACCTGGAAGATCGTTGGATCGATCAACGACGGGACAAACAGGGGTGTGACCCTGACCCTCGGAAGGACAAACGCACTCAACGTCAGACAGGCCAGGGCCGAGGCTCAGGCATTGAAGCTGAAGCTGTGCAAGGGCGAAGATCCGAGGCAGGAAAGGAAAGCGCAGGCGCCGACGTTGGCAGAGGCGCTCAAGCGGTACATCAAAACCAGGAAGGGCCTGGCGCCGAGAACAGTGGATTTCTACCAGAAGATGGTGGAGGGGCCTTTGAAGCCAATCGCAAAGGTGCCGTTGGACAGTCTCGCAAGGGACAGGGTGAGGGCGCTCCATGAGAAGATCACGGAGAGGCACGGTGCTTCGATGGCCAACGGTGCGATGCGCACGGCGAAGGCAATCATAAACGACGTGCTCAGGGACATAGATTTGCCTCACGGGAACGTCGTGTCCAGGGCAGTGCGCTTCAACCGCGTGCAAGCCAGGAATTGGGCGATCGGTCCCGACGAGCTCCCGGAGGTCTGGGAGGCGCTCGCCGAAATGGAGAACAGGGCGCTTGCGATCGCATGGGAGGTCGCTCTCTGCACAGGGTTGCGAAGCGGCGACGTGAAGACGATCCGATGGGAGAACCTGGATGACGACGGCGTCCTGTTCGTGCCCCATCCAAAGGGAGGTCGGGCGTTCAGCCTGCCCCTAACGAGGCATGTGCTTCAGAGGATGGAAGAACTTCGCGATCTGACAGCTCCGTGGTCAAGCCCCTGGTGCTTTCCGGCGCGGAGTCGTTCGGGACACCTTGAGAGTATGAGGCGCACGTCCGATTGGCCGTGGCCGGCGCACGCGATGAGGCACACTTATCGTACGGTCGCGATGGAGGCCGGTGTGCCGAGCGACATGGTGCAGGTTCTCATGAACCACAGCTCGGGCGGGGCTTCGGCGGTGTCTTGGGGCTACGTCACGCGAGCGAACCTGCTCGGACCCATGCGCGATGCTGCTGAGAGGATTGTCGAAAGGCTGCTATCGCATCGTGGGTGAGAGTGTGCGCCGGCGGCCCAACCTGGACAAGGAATGGCCGCCGGCACTAACTCCCGACCCCGAGGCGCGACCAAGGGGCAGGGGACGTCGGCACTTGGCCCACGAACTCAGTA
The DNA here is from genome assembly GCA_050299835.1 of Silicimonas sp. Classification (GTDB taxonomy): domain Bacteria; phylum Pseudomonadota; class Alphaproteobacteria; order Rhodobacterales; family Rhodobacteraceae; genus JAJDOD01. The sequence continues at coordinate 117,611 of JBNKWP010000002.1, read as the reverse complement.
AAACGCACCCATCCCGTCCACCATGCCCTGCTGCTGCACGGCGCGCTCGTGACTGGAAATGCAGAGCCGATAGGCTTCCTTGTAGATGTCGTCGGACTTGGAGGCGATGCGGTGGGCTTCGATCATCGGGACGCCGTTCGACTTGGAAATCGACTGAGCTCTGGTCTCCATCAGGTCTCCGGCGGATTTTTCGATGTGGGCATGGTTGGAACTCGCGGATTTCGCCAGCGTGTCCAGTGTCTTAAGCGCATGCAGGTCGGTGTTCATCGGTTGATCTCCAATCATTTGATGCTGTTTCGTGGTGTCGGCCGATGCGGCTGACCGTCTGGCGACCACCTCAGCACGGAGGCGTTCGACCCGTTGTTCCAAGGTGTCATTTTCGGTTTCGAGTTCGGCCTCGTCATCGATCTGGGCCAACTCCTGTTCCAGGGCTTCGGCCTCTTCGCGAAGGCGCCTTTGCCGGGCTTCCTCCTCTGTCTCTTGGCCGATGGGGCGGAGGTCCGATAGTTCGGCTTTCGAGAACTCGGAGACCTGCTGGCCGGCGGCGTTGCGGTAGTATCTGGGCATCAGGCTGCCTCCTCGATGTGCGGGATCAGGTTGCTCAGGCTGGCCTGAAGGCCCTTCCGCCGCGCGTTCGTCACGCGGGGGATGCCCGCGTCGTCGCTCAGGTTGGGCGCGCCGTAGGCCATCGCCCAACGGAGGCTCGGCTTCAGCTGAGCGGCCAGGCGGGACTGGTCCGAGTTGCCGGACAGCCGGAGCGACCGCTGCAGGTCGAGGATACGGAGCGACAGGCCTTCGTATGCCTGTTCGAGCGCGATGATCGCGGCGTCCACCTCCTCGGCGGCATCGAGGACGGCCTCGGCGTCGTTCGCGGCCTGACCGAGCGCCTTGCTCCGTGCCTGCCGTTCGACCTTCAGCCGCTCCCGGTCCTCCGCCTCGCGGGCGCTCCGGACGGCGTCACGGTAGGCCTTCGCCTTCGACAGCGCGGCGGCCCTCCGGTCGGTCAGGTCGTCCAGGTCGTCCGATCCGGCCAACGCGGCCTCGCCGATCTCGGCGTCCAGCGCCTCGGCGATCCGCTCCTGTTCGAGCGCCAGCTCCAGCAGGTCCTGAGAGTTCTTCATTCTCCGTATTCCTTCTGCGTGCCCGCGTGTGTGCGTGTGTGCGGGCGTGAAACGCGAAGCAGAATGGCGCCTGCGCGGACAGAAATATGCCAGCAGTTACGGTCTGGATTGGGTCTGATGGATGGGACGGGCGAGATTGTACAGCCGGATCAGTCGCTTAGGACGCGCCAGCATTTGACAGATGGTCAGCCGCGGGGAATGAACAGGCGGTCCTGACGGAGAGGTTTGAGCTGCGGCTGGTTCGCCAAGGCGCGCCGCAGGACAGGCCAATGCAGGAGCGGGACGCCAGTGGATACGACGCTTTCAGGCCAAGGTCTCGCTACTGTGCCCTCGGGCGCCTCCTCGCCAGGGCGGACGTGCACCGCCACGGGCTTCGTGGGCAGCTCGTGAAATCGCCTATTCATCTGAACGCAACGTCCTCCAGCCAGTCGCATATCTCCTCGGGGACCGAGTGCTCGCGCGGGTCGATCAGGCCAGCGCCGATGTTCGAGCGATACCAGCGCACGGACGCGGCGGTCGTCGGCTGGCCACGTTCCTCAAGGGCGAGCATGACCTCGCGGACCCATCCGCGCGGGAAGTTGAGGCTATGGTTGTTGAGATGGGCGATCCGGCAGATCAGCCTGATGGCGTTGCAGCGCTGAATGTCCGGGTGCCAGCCCTCGTTGGCGAGCTGCTCCGCCAGGGCCCGCCTGACGAGGCTGCGGGCCGTGTCCGCGATGGGGCTCGCGACGTGCCGCGGCGGCTCGGTCGATGCGCGGCGCTGTGGTGATGGTGCGAATGCCATGGGCCGGACGATGCCGACCGATGTCGCGTTGGTAAGCCAGCAGATGATGCTCTGTCAGCGAACGATGGCATCCAAGCTGTTGATCTGGATGGGCCTTCCGCCTAGGGAAGGCGACGGGGCCTGACAGGAGCCTAACGCCTCGACAGCATCGCGTCCCGGTAGGCCTCCTCGTCGTGGTCCCACGGGTCGGCCCGGTCGAGCACAGGGGTCGCCTTGATATGGGCGACCAACTCTTGCCGCAGAGCTTCTTCGAGGTCGGGCCGGTCGAAGGCGATCTGGAGGAGGGCGAGGTCTCGCTGCTTGGCGCTGGCCCACGGCACCGGCCTCCGACCGGTGCGCATCTCGGGCACGAGGCCCGTGTCCTCCTCGTCGAGGTGCACGACGCTGCCCCACGAGTGGGTGCGCTGAAGGAACGACGAACGGCCGCCCCGGATCGGAACCGACATGACGCCGGATGGGTGCACGAGACAGACGACGGCGCTCATTTTGCGGCCTCCCCGGCCTGTTCCAGGACGTCGCCAGGGACTTCGGTGAACTCCGCGTCCAGGATGTCTTCATCGAGCACCGAGCGGCTCTGCGGCACGACACGCGGAGCGGTATCGGGTCCTACCGCGGAAGCCTGAGCCTCCGCCTGGCTGATGTTCTGGATGGCGATGGCCGTTCCGGGTTCGCCCTGGGCCGTGTGCCTGAGTTCGCGATGCAGCCCCTCGAGGCTCTTGATTGACACGACCGAGCGCTTCATCGGGATTTTCTCCAGATCGTCATCCAGCTGGTAGGTGCCATCGGGGTTGGTCTCATACACCTGATTGCCGTCCTCGTCCCGGACGTATTCCCATCCGTCCCTAAGGTGTGCGCGGAGGTGATCGTTCACGCCATCGAGGAGTTCGTGCGCCCGCCCCTGGATGGCGAGCGCCTGCACGACGCCGATCTTTTCGCGGAAGAGGTTCTCACTGGCCATGAACCTGTAGACGGTGTGGCGGCTCAGACCGATGGCGGCGCAGGCCTTCGACAGATTGCCCTCGTGCATCGCGAGGGCGGTGAGAAAACTGTCCACGATATTGGGCTCGGCCAGAACAGGCACATTGCCCGCCTGAACCTGCAGCGGCGCCTCCTTCATGCGGTCCCGCGCATCCGCCTTCGTCATCAGGCCCATTTTCGGTCTCTCCTGAGGGGTCCGTTTTCCCCTTCGTTTTCATGCCCCTATGAGGGGCGTCTGATCGGGTGTCAGCGGGCGCGATATTCCGGACGGCTCCGTCGCACACCCCGACGCTTCGGATCGACTGTATCGGAGCGCCAGCGTCCCGCATGCCAGCAGTTGTTGCCGCCCCTCGACCAAGGGTTGGACGCCGCTTCCTCTCATCTATTGGTCCGGTCTGGTCGGTCCAGGCGGTCCGGCCATTTTCCCGGGCATTACATAAGAACCGGGATGGTCTGTTTTCTTATGCGTTAACTCGTATTTGACCAGACCGCTTAGACCGACCAGACCAAAACGCTCAAAATGGCGAGTTCCCTTCGTATTTTGCCCAGACCAAGGGGGCCGATGCCGAGCGCCTCATGATGTCATAATGCCCCCCTTTGCTTAGAAGTCCTCGGTCGCCCTCTGAACCCTAAGCTCTTCGACGTCGGGAATTGCCGCGTCATCGACCCGGAGGCCCCTGACGCAGTAGACCCTGGCGCGCCCGTCCCCGTCTTCCATCCAGGGCCGAGTGTCCATGTCCTGACGATACTTGCCGCCGGACCTGAGGTCTTCGAAGAGCTTGGATGAATTGGCGACCGCAGGCTTCTCATGCGCCTCGCAGTAGAGTTCATATGCTTCCCAGATTTCATCCTTCCTGGTCAACGCGGTCGGGTCCTCGATCAGGCACTCGCTGCTGAAACCTGCGACCGTCGAAGATCCGCGCAACAGTTCTTTTTCCCGCTTGGCAATCGAAGTCGGGGTCAGGAACTTGCCGCGTTTGGCTAGACGCCGCGCACCTTCCAGGCAACGGTTCAGCACTCCGTCCGCTTCCGGCAACAGGTCGCGTTCGAAGAGGTCCAGGTCTTCTTTGCCGAGGAAGCCCCTCCTGGTTTCCAGCAGCACCATCCTGGTTGCAATCGTTCCCGTGTAGTCGTGCAGCAGCACAGGTTCGTTGGACATGAGCAGCCACTGGGCATTGAGGTACCCGATGTAGTCGGCCAGGAACTTGCGCTGGATCGTCTGGAGATCGCCGCCGGAAGTGGTCAGCAAGATCTCGGTCAGGGCGTCTGTCGCCTGGCCCCGGCTGATCCTGGCGTCCGTGACCATTGCCAGCTGTCTGCCGATCAGCGATTGGAGGCCGAAGCCCCCATCTTTGATCTGTCTGATCTTCGGAGAGACGACGCTCTGAGCGCCAATGAGGTGCACCAGCATCTTCCCGATTGTGCCCTTGCCGGACCTCGGCGGGCCGATGATCTGGAAGACCTTCTGGAATTTGTCCTGGCCTGTGATGATGCACCCCAGGACCTCGTGCAGCAGGTCGATCTGCTCCTGGTCACCATCGAAAATGTCGTCCAGAAACATATCCCAGTAGAAGGGCGGAATGGCATCAGGGTCATAAGCTACGTCAGACCTGGACAGGTTCAGGAAGCGCGGCGACGATGGCATCAGTTCGCCGGTCCGCCAGTTCAGAAGCCCGTTTGCCACCGGCAAAAGGGAGGTCGGGTCAGGATCGTCTTCCTGCTTTTCCAGCCACGCCGGGAGCCTGTCGATACTTTTCCCGCCGGACAGATGGACGAGAGCCTCTCGCACGTCGGCCGAGGAACTCCTCTTCAGGTGCAGGGTCTTGGTCTCGCCGTCATCCAGGTAATGGCGTCCGTCTAGGTTCTGCCAGATGAGAGATGTCAGCCCATCTTTGTCCAGTTCGACATAGCGGCTTTCATCTTCGCGATACTCCAGCCACATGCCCATGATCTTGCGAAGGCCGGTTGCCTGAATGACTTCGGCGGCGAGATGGCTCGGCGCAAGGTTCTGCAGCGGTTCTCTATTATCAAGCATCAGACCGCCTCCTCGAACTCGTCGGCAGGCACGACGCGCGCCCTCCGATCGATCAGGTGAGAACAGCCGGCTTCCTTCATGCGCAGGTACAGCGTGCCGAGGCCAATGCCGTGGCGTTTGAGACTGTCCCAGCGGTAGCGGATCGTCTCGCCGTCGTCGGCATAGAGCGGGTCACGCTCGCACCATTCGACGAACTCTTCGACCGCCGAACCGTCCGACGCGTGGTGGACCGCCATCATAAGCTCAAGCCAGCGGTCGTGTTCCCGGAAGTCCTCCGGGTCCAGGTGTTCGAGGATGGTCTTGATCTCATCTGGCGGGTGTTCGCCCGCGCCAGCCTTCGGCGCTTTGTCCGTCACTTGCCTTGTCCCGGCTTCGAGCAGCTTCTCGGGCGCCATCGGCGCGCCGAGCCACAGGTCACCGGGATCGAAGCGTGTTTTGGCCCACCGATACATGCGACCGTTAGGGTGGATCGAACCCGGCGCTACGACCTGGCGGCCCCGGCTCTTGAGTTCGATTCCCTTCCAGGCCGGCAGGTGGTCGGCGAGGCGCACATCGGCCGGCTTGGCCATGTAAAGGTGCAGCCCGCCAGAGCCCGTGCGAACGATCGGCAGCGTCGAGAAGAGGACGCCGAACTCGGCCAGTGCCTCGCGCGCAGTCGCGACGCCGCCCGGGATGGACCGCGGGTCTATGTCGACGACCAGGTCTTCCACCTTGAGCCGTACGCCGACGTTGTTTCCGTGACGCTCTGCCCTGGCCATCGTCGCAGCAGTTGAATCAGGTCGATTGGTCCAGTCACCGTGGATCGGCGCCTTGCCCATCTTCCGCGTCTTGCCTTTGCTCGTTCGTGTCGCATCCCAACGATGGAGTGGAATGAGTGAATAGCCCGCCTCGGCGAGCGGTGCCATCAGGCCGGTGTCCGGCCGCCTATCATCACATGCCATCTCACACGACCTCCTTCTGGAGATCGTCACAGTTCGGATCGCCGGGAGCGCCCGTGTGGCCATCGCGAACGTAAGCGAGCAGGTCAGCCTCGGTGTAGAAGACGTTCCGCATGCCCGGCAGCTTCGTCGGCTTGGGACCTCGGTAGAGGCCGCAGCGCCGGTGCGAGTTGTAGACGTGGAGAGTGCGGCGCGTGAGGCCCGTTACGTCGCTGGCGTCGGCCACGCTGTAAAGGGTCTCTCCGCTCGGCAACAAGGGTCTGGAACGCGCCGGGAGCGCGGTAAAGTCGATAGAGATCATGGCATTTATCCTTCATGCCAAATGGGCCGTTGCTGGATCAAAGACTGCGACGGCTCATTCACTTCTGACACACGGGCAACGCCGCTTCCCGGCTTGCCTGACCTTGCTCTCTATCTATGCCTGTAATTTAGCGTCATTTCGTCGTTTCTGACAACCAGCACTGTGCCCGCCGGCGTCGACTGTTGGTCTCCTGCCACGGTCTTCATTACGTTCTTAGACTGAAGGCTTGCCCGTCGGTTCGATCTCGACACGATCCGGTAACCGAAAAGCAAGGAGTTGCTACATGCACGACCAAGACGCACGGTTGCCGAGAGCCCAGACGCCATCGCTGGCCCTCGCAAGGCTGACCCTGCTGGCCGATGCCCTCGGCCTCGCCGTCCTGGATCACGAGCAGTTGGGTCCGATGATCGAGGTCACGGATGACCCGCTGTTCGAAGCGCGCGACGTGCCCCGCGGATGCACCCTGGTCGGGACTGCCAGCTACAGCCTCGTCGTCCTAAAGGAGAACGTCCGGCAGCCGGTCGCGGCCTAGGCTTTCTTCGCCTTGTCCTTGGCTTCACGGGAGGCCAGATGGCGCAACGCATTTGAGAACGGTTCCGGCAACTTCGGAGCCAGCACCTCGTTGACCTTCGCCCAGGAGCCCGAGCTCTGGTATCCTGCCATCAGCCTCGTCAATGTCCTACGGGTCTCGTCATCGACAACCAGGTCATCCCGCACAAGCATCATCCTGACAATTGTTCCCGGCCGTTCCGTGATCCAGAGGTCTTGGAGCTGCCCGCCGAAGAAGAGCGTCCTTCCTATCTCCCGGGTGGTGGTCATGCCCGCCTCCTGTTCTCGCTCAGCCAGTCGTCCAGGTCCGCGGTCGAGTATCTGATCGACCCACCCACCTTCGAAAACGCCGGACCCGTGCCCTTCGAACGCCAGAGCGCCAGCGACTGGTGGCTCATGCCGACGTAATCGGCGGCGCCCTTCGGGTCGAGCCAGCGCGCTGCATCGGACGTCACGGGAGCTGGCTCAGGTCTGCCCGACAGGGCTTCAAGCTGCGCTTCTATCCGCTCTAGCCGCTCGTCCAGTCTCTCAAGAATGCCCATCTAATTGGCTCCGAATTACTTTCATCGGCACCAATCTAAACGCCGTTTGCGGCCCCGTAACCCAACAGTCAGGTCCTATCCCAAGAGCGTCTGGCCTCGACCTGGGTGGGTACGTCCTGTCCGTCCCTCCGCAGACGGCTGCGATACCAGGCCACGCTCTCCTTGCTTGTCCTCGCGTCGGGCAGGGCGTCGAGGACCCGTGCGACGACCTCCTCGTCAGGTAGGCCTTCAAGCAATAGGCGGCGGGCCATCTCGCCAACGCGCTCCTGCCGACCCTCGCCAAGCACCGACTCCCTAAGCCTGTCGCGGACGACATCGGCGATACTGCGTCCTGCCTCCTCCGCCTCGGTCGCCAGCGCCACATAGAGGTCCTCCTCCAGGCCGATCGATATTCTCTGTTTCGTCATCGAGAACACTCCGTTTCTGAGAGTATTGCACCAGTTTTCTTGCATTCTGTCAGAACATGAGTAAATTACACCACATGCACCGTTCGGTGCTTTTGTAGCAATCTACTTATGGAGAAGTCAACATGAACAAACTGACTGAGCTGAACACTAGCGACAACACAATCAAAGAACTTGCGCCGTTCCTGTACGCGGCAAAAGTTATGACCTCTGCGAGGTCTCTCGATGGGGTACCCGAAGCCGTGGCGGCACGCCTGTTGAACTACCATGTCGTCGAGAGCCTCGGCCTCTCTTCAGCGTTTGATGAACTTGACGTATTGCGGTTGGAGTCAATCGGCGGAACGCGTCCGAAAAGCTCGCGCGAAGGTCTTAGCCAGATTATTTCCGAGGCTGAGCGCCTAGCCACGGAGACCGGTGTGTGTCATCTGTTCAACGACGTGGAGCATGTCTTCATTTCGTGCATCCTGGCAGAGCACGGCGTAGACCTCAAAGAAGCAAGCGGCCACATCGGGCAGGAGATGACTTGGCGCGAGAAGATTGAGGTGCTCCAGTGACTGCGCTTAAGGAAGGCCCGCAGTCGGAACTCATGCGCATCCATCTCGCATGGAAAAAGGGGCCAAAGAACCCGGAGTCGATAAGCAAGACGACCGGCATCAAATACAAGAAAGTGGTACGCTACCTCTTCTGGCATAAGATCGCAGATCGCGACCCTTGTATCGCTCGGCAGCTGATCGCTGGACATGCTGCATTGGTAAAAGGCCTTCGGGAAGCAGCATGATGGCTCTGAGACAAAGAGAGAAGAGGCGCCACAGCGGCGCCTCTCCTTACTTTTCGTCTTTGTTGGTCCTTTTGGCTTTCTTCCGCTTCGGTATCTTCACGCCGTTCTTACGAGCGATGCAGATGACCGATGCGACTGACTTTGCGCTGGTATTGGTGCCCTGCGAGGTGCGGATGCTGTCCGCTATCTCGTCGTAGCTGAGCATCGGGTCGGCAGCCATTGCGAGGATCGTATCCCCGATTACCGGTCCGCTGGCCCCGCGGACCGACTTGCTGTCCGCGGTTGTTGGCATCTTTGCCTTCAGCGCCTTCAGGCGTTCGACCAGCTTCCCTTTGCTCTGCTTCCAGGAAGCCGACACCGGCGCCTCCCCGAGTTTGTTGGCGACCATGTTGTGCAGGTCGACCAGTTCACGGACGGGGGCGTCACGCCGGATATGCAGTTCCATTTTTCTCTAATTGTCTCCTTGGGTTGGGCTAGCGATCTGTTCGCCTGCCTTCTGATACGTCCCATTTTGTCGTGAACGCTGGTGCCCGCGAGCCGGGCAAAAAGGAAACAGTCCGGTCAACAGTCGATTGGCACCAACAATCAGCCGTCCAGGAGTGAGAAGGTCCCTGGCAAGTACCGTACCCCTTTTTGAATTTGAAAAGGTTGACTGCGTCGCGCTTTAGCTTTCCGGTGACGGTCATAAAAGCTTATGTCCTTGGCAAGAATGTCACCGAAAAAAGAATGCCCTTTGATGAAGGCTGAGGACGTCGGCTTCGACCACCACTTTCTGCGGGTCGCTTCATATGCGACTAGCCACATCTCCGAAGCTAGGCCGTCGGAGTTGCAGAAACCATGCCAAAAGGAGTCATCAAGAATACCGGAAATGAGGCCCCGATCCTTCAAATCGAGCGCAACTAATGCCACAGTTGAGCTTCTGAGGTGAGAACAGGAATTCGCCACGACGTCGGGCACTGACGCTGATACCTCACGAGCCCAAAAAAGAAGCCAGGAAAGCTCCTCGGTGTGCCCTGCCTCCGCCTTCGCCGGAATCTGCTGAAGTATGAACTCTACGATCTCGGCTTGGACTTCCTTATCTTTGGGTGGATTGGCCGCCAAGTTTTCAGCCACTGCGCGGAGGCAGCTTGGCGCTCTTCGACAGCAATACAACAGCCACCTGACCAGATGTCCCGCGTTTGAGGCATCTATTGAGAAGCTACCCGCACGCTTGCAGGCAAAAAGAAGAACATTTTCTTGGGGGTTCTCATCCGCGAGGTAAATCGAGTGCTCAAAGTAGGAGTCTAGGTCGTCGCGCTGACTGGGAAGCTTACCGCTCAATTCAAAGTTGCGAAGGTAGTGTATCCATTCAGGTGAATGCCGATTGCCCAACCCAACGACCTTAGTTTTTGAGGCATTCAGCTCCAACTCGTAGTCGTAGAGAGCCAGTGATAATTTTGACAGCACTTCCGCCTCTGACTGCTTCTCCTCAATGCCGATAATCATGTCGTCAACGTAACGGACGCTGCGTTTGACCCAATTGGGAATTTCCACATTAAGTGAACTTTCGATCTCAACTGCGACAATCTCAGATATGATCCTTGAGGTGTCGGGTCCGATTGGAATGCCTATAGTCTGCCCTTCTTGGCCGGACCGTATCGCAGCATCCAGCTTGTTGGCGAAAGATTTCTTGAACGTACTTTTATTGAAGTTGGACTTTACGTGGGCCTTCCCCAAAAGTGCCCATGCGATCGAATGGGTGTAAATTGACGGGTAGAAACGCGCGATGTCGGTCTTCACATATCGACCGTAAGTAGCCAGGATTTGAGCGCTGCGGCGAGCGACACCATCGAAGTCGACCCCGGTGACTGCCCGTCCTTTGCCCTTGATGGTAATCCGTGGATCGAACTCGCTGACAGTTGTTCTTCTCAAACGCTTCCTTATCGCGAACCAGTTTCTTGCTATGAGCGAGGAGACATACAGTTGGTTCACTGGGTTGACGATCGAAAGCCTGCGCCTGGCATGCCCATAACGCGGGATGCTGAAGTGCTCGGGACGGGTCCAGAACTTCTGGATTTTGGTCTCATCCCATTTCCCTGCGAACTCCCGTGAGTGAAGGGCAAATTCCTCCGTTTGGAACGGGGGTGGAAGTTCTGAGGGAAAGTATCCCTTGGATATGAGACGCCAAAGCCGGGCATCTGAAGGCGTAATTGCCATTTATTCCATGTCCCACGCATTCATATGACACCGTTCTCAAAATCACATTATCGCAGCAGCAAATTTCTATTCAATCTTCTTCGGGCGGGCCGACAATCTTGTCCGCTTCATCGAAGAAGTCACCGAAGCGCTTAACCTGTATGAAAGGATATCTGCGCCCAAGGTCCGAGTAACGTTGCGGGACATCAAGGTAGTAGACCCGGAACATTCTGGCGATGAACATTTGGTAAACCGCCCACTGGTTGGGCAGGCAGACCTCGACGACCGAGTTATCCTTCTTCTGGTAGTTTGTTTCGGCGAGGACCACCAAGCATCCTTTGAAGCGTTCTGCGCCGTAGACCCCGTCGAGAACCCTCTGGTGGGCCCAAACCTGGACGACTCGCTCGCGCGTAGAAAGCTTGATCGGGAGGTGGACCTTGCTCTTTTCCGGCCCCATGTCGAAGATGTAGTCGGTTGGGAGCTTGCTTTCGGCATCCAGGTTTAGCACCTGAATGTGTTTCATCGGGTCGATGCCATACTTGGCGGAGAACAGGTGCCCGACGAACACCTCGAAGAATGTCCCTGGGCTCTTCTGGTCGTTGGTCTTTAGTATGTCGTTCGCTGCGCAAAAGGACATGACCATGGAATACAGAAGTCTGTTTCGTTCTGCGGGGGCAAGTTCTTCGACGTCGGCGAGGGACTTAGTTGCTAGGAAGTCCTCTGCAAACTGCGCGTCGTAAAGGTCCAAGTTGATGGGGCGAGACCTCTTGTCGCCGGATCGAAGTACACCGTAGCGCTTGCCGGGAACCTTCGAAACGACCTCATCGACGTTTAGGTCGTCGGCTGCGAAGGTGGCCGCCTCGAGACAGAGCTTGGCTAGCTGAGCGGCGACATCGGCGCTCCTTAATTGTTGCTTCTTGGTGAGGCCGGTGAGGGCTTTGTACTGCTTTTCGACTTCGTGCATTGGTTCCTCGCCTAGGCGGCGAGACTACACAAAGTCTGTGGGGAGTCTAGGCGGTGGCGGCCGGACGAAGGCTTTCTGTGCGCGGTGGCTGACTCGCGCGTCGCAGGGACCGAAGCAAAGCCAGGCCAGCGGCTTTCGCAAGCGGGGGCGGCACCGCGTTGCCTATCATGCGCCGCACGTCGGCGCGGTTGCCCAAGAACCGGAACGCATCCGGGAAGCCTTGGAGCCTCGCCGCCTCGCGCGGCGTTATGGATCGATCTTGCTCCGGGTGACCGTACCGGCCCCTGGAGAAGCTGTCGAAGCCCCCAGTAATAGTTGGACAGACACTATCCCAGGAGAGCCTACCATAAACATCCGGCCAGCCGCCCTTGCTTGTATCGATGCGCTGGTGGCAAGGCAGGCGAAGCTCGAACGGGATGTCCCGCCAACCGCCACCAGGGGGAACGTGGGCGATGCGCCTGCGGTTCTCCTCAGTGATCCTGCACTGAATATGGTTTGCGATCTGAGGGTGTTCAGAGAAGTCTGCAGGCGGCGGTGGAAGGTCGCCGATTGCGTCCCTCACCGTCACTCGTTTCGAGGACGTCGGCAAAAGGGGTGGTGCGGCCACTTGGTCGCGCCGGAGGCCGATCATAAGGAACCGTCCACGCGATTGGGCAATGCCGAAGTCCGAAGAACAGACAAAGAAGTCGTGCACCTCGTAGTCCGAGAGCCGCTCGGAGATTTCATCGATCAGCTTCCTGCCGCGCTTCTGGCCGAATATCTGGACGTTCTCGAAGAGAAATGCCCTCGGTGCCGTCTCCTCCACCAATCTCGCGTATTCCCTGACGAGCCCGTTTCGAGGGTCATCTAGTGCTGCGGCTCCGCGCCGCTGCTTGGAGAAACCTTGACAGGGAGGTCCACCGGAGAAGAGGTCCAGTTCACCTTGTCGTAAGCCCGCACGTTTTAAGAGCGCTAGTCCTGTCACCCGAGAGGCATCCAACACTTCCGCATGCTTGCCGACGTTGAGCCGATAAGTCTCGACAGAGCGTGGATCATTGTCGAAGGCAAAGCGGACGTCAAAGCCCGCCTCTGCCAACCCTACGGACATACCTCCGGCTCCACAGAAGCTTTCAATCACGTTAAGACTGCTCATTCTCGCCCCCGTCACCCGGGCGCCAGTCCCACATCTCGTTAGATTGGTGAGGCAGGCACCATATTGTGTGTTTGCACCCTTCTATCGTAAATGCCAGCGGTTGCGAATAGATAAATGGGATGGACGTCTTTGACAGGGAGAAACGGAGCCGCGTTATGTCCGCTGTACGTGGTAGGGACACGAAGCCGGAGCTCGCTGTGCGCAATTTCCTGCACTCAAAGGGGCTGCGCTTCAGGCTGCATCGGCGGGATCTGCAGGGCAGACCAGACATCGTGCTACCATCGAGGAGAATCGCAATTTTCGTCCATGGTTGCTTCTGGCACCAACATCAGGGCTGCCGTCGCGCGAAGCTGCCGGCGACTCGCGCCGAGTTTTGGGCTGCGAAGTTGGGCGCAAACGTAGAAAGGGACGCGCGCGCCGTCGAGTCGCTGCGCACCGAAGGTTGGACACCCATTATCGTTTGGGAGTGCGAAATCGCTGCGGGGGGATTGCAGGCTCTGTACGACGCGATCGTTTCGGTCGTGCCACCTCGCTAGTTAGAATCTAGGTGCCAGATGCGAGTAAGGAAACTTTCCAACAATAGAAGCTGCGTGAGGATGTGCAATCGGGCGGGATACGGACAGACGTTTAGTAGTCGGGCTCCTGGATGAAGATGCCGACAACGGTTGGATCCTATTCCATCCGCGATTGAACCGTGCTAATCGGTCTCCGGTTGTGGAACAGGTCATCAGGTCTCTGTCAGGTCTTTCACCGACGCCACGATCACCGGCAGCAGCCTAAGCGCTTGTTTTTGCTCGGTAAGCCCCTATAGCTCAGCTGGTAGAGCAACTGATTTGTAATCAGTAGGTCCGCGGTTCGAGTCCGTGTGGGGGCACCAGACAGCCAGAGACTGTTCCCGATTTTCCTTTTGCCAAACCAATCGACTTGCGTGCGGGGTGACGTCATTTCGGGCATTGTTTTCGCCCGCGGCGGAGCATGCGACGCCGGATGGTCGACTGAAATTTTGCACAGCGTTAGTTGCACCGCTTCGGTTTCGCTTCTTTCAATGTGGGGGCCGCGCTGCGACCCGCTGGGCACCCCTTTGGAGGGCACCGCGAAACGCTGACCCTGCAGGTCTTTCTGGCGAATGATCGTGCGGAGATCGCCAAAGGCGCGAAATCCGCTGCAGCGATTTGCAGCCAAGGTCGCCGATGATCTGGGCAAACTCAGCCCCGGCACAGGTATCGCCTGACGCGCGCCTGGATGCGGTTGGCTGGCGCTTTGATCGGATCGGCAATGAACCTCCCGCACCCGTGGCCCGGGATTGCTGCGTCAGATGCAGGCGGCTGGTGTCGAAGTTCAGGAGCGGGCATCCGCGCCGTCAACCGGTTAGGCTCGATTCATAAACAATTCCGAACAAATTCAATCTTTCGCCACATTTAGGGGAATACATGTGCTCGACATACAAGTGAGGCATGAGTCCGATGATGGGGCAAATCAAAACGGTGCTTTCCTGCACCCTTACAATTCTTTGGTCGACATCGGCCTTGGCGGCGCAAGCCGAATTGCGCTCGGAAGACGGGTTCGTCAGCATTGACGGGGAAATTCTGGAATTCGATGGGACCATGTTGACGGTCAATACCGGCTCAGGCGTGGTGAAGATTCCCGGAAACTCGGTGACGTGCTTCGGCGAGGGCTGCCCGGATGGGGTTCGGAAAGGCACCAAGAGCATTGCTGTCGCCTTCGCCCATCCGCAGGAACGCGCGCTGCTGACCGAGATCCTCAATGCGGACAGAGCGGGCGGCGCGTTCAACGTCAGCTTCGACGGTTCCGACACTGTTTCGGTCTCCAATCCGTCGGGCGAGGTCAGTCTTGCGCTTCTCAGGACGGGTGCCGAAGGCGATGTTCGTATCCTCTCCGAGGTTGCTGCCGTCGCCGATCCCGATAGCCTGATCGAGCGTTCCGAGTGGACCTCGCGCGATCAGTCCACTGTTCAACTGCTCGAGTCCCAGGCCCTCGCGGTGCTGGTCAGCGCTCCGGCAGGCATCGACGTTCTTACACTGGAAGACCTTGCAAGGGTCTTCGCGGGCGAGGTCAAGAACTGGTCCGAACTGGGCGGAAACGACGTGGCCATTCAGCCGATGCAGACCGGCGAGGGCCATGCGACCCATGATGCATTGCGTCTGGCGGTAACGGAGCCTTTCGGGAAGCAAGTCTCGAACAGGGTGCTGAACGCGAAGGATGACGCTCTTGTGCTCAACACTCTGGCGATCGCGCCGGGCGGGGTCGCTGTGCTTCCGGTCGATCAGCTTGATGGCAGGCAGCCCATCGCGCTTGTCGGCGAGTGCCAGCACCCGAGCCGCCCTGACGACTTCTCGATCGCAAACGGCTCCTATCCGCTTACGGTGTCTACCTTTGCGGAAATCTCGCCAACCGTGGCAAGCGCGTCTTTGTCGGCGACCTTCGATCAGCTCTCGCTTGGCTGGACAGGGTCGGACATGTTCGAGTCCGACCTCGCGCGTCTGGCCCGGTTGGAGTCCATTCTGGAAGAAGATTTGCCGCCGGACCTGAATCAATCCGCCAAGGACTTCGCGGCATCGGTCTTTTCGGCCAACCGGCTGGCTGTCACCTTCCGCGACGGCCCCGTCAGCAAGGCCGATGCGGCACGGGAACGCCTGGGATTTGTCCGCCTGGCCGCAGCGGTCGCCAATGGCGACTTCGACGGTCGGGAGATCATGTTCGTGGGCTTCACCGGTGGCCGCAGCGACCCGACCGCGGCCGTCTCGCGGTCGACAGAGGCGGCCGAGTCGCTGCTGACGGCCTTCCGTGAATTCGCGCCGGAAGCCGCGTCCAGACCGGGAGTGTCCTTCGTCGCACAAGGCCATGGCTTTGTCGGCCATTCGAATTGCGACGCCGCCGATGCCACGAAACCCTTCATCGAAATCTGGATCCGGTCCGCCGGATAGGGGATTTAGCCAAAGACAGGAGTGTAAATGTCCCTCTTTAACAACCTTCCAAGCCGGTTTGGCGCCTTTGCGCTTGCCGCCGGCATCACCGCCGTCGCCGGCCCTGCAATGGCCGCCGGCGCGACCTGCGGGCAGCCTTATACTGTTCGGTCCGGCGACACGCTGTCGGCGATTGCCCAACAGGCCTACGGAACGACCGAGTCCTTCCAGATCATCTACAGCGCCAACTCCCAGGCGATCGGTCCGAACCCGGCACTGATCTCCGTTGGTCTGCGCCTCGAGATCCCCTGCCTGGACAACATCCGCGCCTCCAGCGCCGATGCTGACAAGATCCGCCAGGAAGCCACGACTGCGGCGCTTCCCACGCCCGACAATCAGGTGATCCGCTTTGTCACCGCAACGGACTGGGCGCCATTCACCCACGAGGATCTCGAGCAGGGCGGCCTCGCCGTGGAAATCGCCAATGTGGCGATGTCGCAGGCGGACGGTCATCCCGAATACAAGATCGACTTCGTCAACGACTGGGGCGCGCATCTGCAGCCGCTCTTGTCGGACCACGCCTATGACTTCTCGCTGGTCTGGTTCCGCCCGAACTGCGACAAAGTCGATAAGCTTTCCGACTCCTCGAAGTTCCGCTGCAACAACCTGAAATGGTCAGAGCCGATCTTCGAGCAGATCATCGGCTACTATAACCGTGCCGACGAGCCCGAACTGACCTCCTACGCGCAGCTCATGGGCAAGACGGTCTGCCGTCCCGCCGGCTACTCGATGTACATGATGGAAGAGAACGACCTGGTCGAACCCAACATCACCGTGGCGCAGCCGGTCGCAGTCAAGGATTGCTTCACCGGACTGGCCGATGGGAGCTACGACGCCGTGGTCATCGCCTCGGATACGGGCAACGGGGCGGTCACCTCGCTTGGTCTTAGCGACGACGTTCGGCTGAACGAGACCCTTGGACAAGTGAGCACGATGCACGCCGTGATCTCGTACAACAACCCGAACGCCGACGCCTATATTGAAGTTCTCAACAGCGGGCTTCGCAAGATCAAGGAAAACGGCGAGTGGTTCGCCATCGTGCAGCGCCATTTGAGCGCCCACCGCGCGAAAAACAGCTGATCCTCGATTAGGATTGATTTCGGATCGGGCGGCCCTCGGGCCGCCCGTTTCCTGTTTGCGGACCAGGCAAAACTGTCAACTTCAGCTCGGTCCTTTACGAAGAGCTTGAAGAGAACGTCAGCAAGGTATCGACCAGCCAGTTCTTAGACCTGGTCCTTTGCCTTGTTGGAATGCGTTTTCCTCAACGGAAGGATACTGCGACTCGAGCCTTGCCTGTCGTTGCGCACTATCTGCAGGTTCGCGACCTTGCCGGAGCCTGCAATTTCGCAACCTCAATGCCTGGCGGCCCCTGTTCGTGAGGTCAGGCAAGATTTGCGGGATGTTCAGGCATGGAAACAGGGGCGTTTGCATCCCAGCTTTCCGGATCCGCAATCCACGCGGCGGCTTCCGTTATCTCGCTTCCGGCGGACAGGAACCATTCGCATGCGATTTCGTCCGTCGATAAGCCAAGCTCGGCCTTGGAACCCTCGACTTTCGGAGGCTTCAGGAAGATCGCGCTCAACAAGCCCAGAATAATGTTGCCGGGCTCGGATTTGGTCGGGATCGTCTTGTCGCAATCCGTGTAGATGCAGGCAATCAAATCGTCGCGTGCCTGCTCGTCTATGTGATGGAATTCGAGGCCGGACTCGTTGCCCCGGCTCCACGTGACGCGGGCGAGAATGGGTCGAACCGACGGAATATTCATCGCGACCCAGATCCCGGTCCCGAGCGCCCCGTTCGCGCGGGCACCGGACATGGAGATATCGCAAGTTCTTGTTCGGAGGGTCTCTTCGTCCATTGTGGTAATCGTGGCCGGAGATTCCAGGAAAAAGCGTTCTTCGCCGCGGGGGACACGGCGCGAGAAGGCGACTGTCAGGACGCCAGCAAGAATAATACCATTGATCAGGGACCAAAGCGAAACAATTGGGAAGATCTGCCTGGCTTCAGAACCGTATGATCCGGACCATATTGCAAATGCGAAGCCAGCCGTCATTCCCCAGAGCAGAAGCAGGCACATCGCCAGAGTAAAACGGTCGAAGGATTGACCGTTGGTGTTCGATCCTTTCGGCGTCACCTTGAATTTGTGGCCGTGGGGCTTGAAGAGGGTCTTCAGGAGCATTGGCAGGAAACGAAAACTCTGAAGAGTTGCAAGTATGGTAGACGGAGCCGCGTGATAGGCCTCCGGCGCCAGCCGCCGCAGGGTCATGATCGCCCCCATGATCGCAGGGATCTGAAAATAGAACAGGTCGGACACGTCCTTAAGAACCATAGGCACGAAACCGAACAGAAGATATGCGATCGGCAATGTCAGAGCGGTCACCTGCATCAGCGACTGAGTCAGCCAGTGGGTTGGCATGAACATGATCCGTTGCGACAGTGTCAGGCCAGGGCCGAGCGGGCCTTCTTTCAGGTAAAGAATCTGCAAGGCACCCTGAGCCCAGCGTGAGCGTTGCACGAAAAACGCGTCGAGGGACTCCGGCGCCAGCCCGATGGCCAGCCTTTCGCAAAGATAGCGTGTCTTGTAGCCCTTACGGAGAAACGCAAGCGTCAGCAGCATATCCTCTGTGATCGATCCCGTGGGCATGGCACCACCGATCTCGTCCATGGCAGCGCGTCTGGTCAGAGAATTGGAACCGCAGCAAAACGCGCAATCCCACCCGTCCCGGCCTCGCATGATCTCCCGAAAGAACATCCTTTGATCGGAGGGCAGAGAGTTTCGCATGGCAAGATTGGTCTGCAGTGGGTCGAAATTGAAGAACTCGTGCGGGGCCTGAACGATGCCCACCCGTGGATCCTCGAAAAATCCGCACATCCGGAACAGCATATTGCGTTGAGGTATGAAATCCGCGTCCAGAATCAGGAAGAATTCGGAACTGGTCCTTTTCAAAGCGGCGTTGATGTTTCCCGCCTTCGCATGGGCGTTGCCATCGCGGGTCAGGTAGTTCACGCCGTTTTCCCAGCAGTAGACCTCAAGCCAGTCGCGCTGACCATCGTCGAGGACATGAATGTGCAGACGTTCAGAGGGCCAGTCGAGGGAAATGGCACCGATTATTGTACGCTCCAGCACCTCTAATGGTTCGTTGTAAGTCGCGATCAGAACATCGATGTGAGGAAGACCGGATGCGGGCAGGGTGCGAAGCCGTGTCTCGTGCGCGTCAGCCTCGCCGGTTCGGTCTGTTCTGCGGGCCAATTGAGCGAAGAGTACGATGGCGTCGAACCAGGACGCGGCTTCGATCAGGAAAACGACCCAAATGCCGATGGCCATCATCGAGACTCCCCTGTCGGGATAGAGCGTTTCGGTTATGCGCCAATGGAAGTAGCGCAAGACCAACAGGGATAGTCCGGCCAACAGGACCATCGTTGCCAAACGGCTGGGTTCGACGCGCGCCGGGAACAGGGCGCCCAGCATGAGAAGTGCAAAGATCGGGAGTGCAGTGTCGGGAAGAAGGGGGAACACGGATCAACCTTGCCGGAGTTGAGCCGCCGTCTCACCGAGCCAGACGATCGCCGAATTCACACTCGTGGAAAAACGCGTCACCAATCTGGACACGGTCGAAAAGTCGCGGGGCAGGGACACTTGGGCGGTTCGTCCGACATGACAGAAGCGATCCCGGTCAAGGCTCAGCCGATCTGCGTTCAGTTCGATCAGCACGCGCATCTTTCCGTCCTTCGGCGCGTCGTCCTGTGCCGCAAGTTCAACGTGGTCGTAACGTGCACCATGTCCGAGGATCGAAGTCACGGGGGCCGAGAATGCGCGGCTCTCTCCGGTCAGCCTGATATCGACCATGTCACCGACCGCAATCGCGCCCATCAGGCCCTCGGGTAGGTAGGCCTCCAAAAACCGCGCACCGCAATCCAGGATTTCGACCACTTCGTCCCCCGGCAAGACGGGTCGCCCGGCGAGCGAGGCCGAGCGCCAGACCACGCCCGATATCGGGGAGGACAGCGTGATGCGGTTCTCCCGCCTGTAGATTTCCAGTTCCTTGCTCAGTTGATCGTTGAGGGCGGTTTTTTCGGCCCTGTGGTCATGCAACTCGTCCCTCAACCTGGCGAGTTCCATCTCGATTTCATCCTGGCGCTGCAATGTATAGGGCGTGTTGGTCCCGTCGGTGCCGGCCAGCACGCCGTCCTTCATTGCTGCAAGTTTCAGTCGCTGTGCCGCCAGTCGCGCTTCTGCCGCCTGCCGACGTTCGTTCTGTTCTTCGACGGTCGCGATGGCGTCCATGTTTTCGCTTTGCGAGACCATCTTCCGATTAAACAGGACCCTTGTCCGGTCAGCCTCCGCTCTGAGGGCGACGAGACGCGCGGTTTCCCCGCGCACGAGAGCCTCCAGTTCCTCGACCTTCTTTTCGAGAATGGCGATGTGCCAGGCGGCATAGGTCTTGTCCCTTTTTTGAAGGGCGTCGCGGATGGCCTCCACTTCAACGATGCGGTTGCTCACGGCATCGACCGCCGCCGATGCGATGGCAAGCCGCGTTTCAAGATCGGCGCGCTGGGTCAGATCCGTTCCCGCCTCGCGGAACACGGCAACCGTATCGCCACGTGAGACGAAGGCGCCGTTTTGCAGGGAGTAGTCTTCGACGACGCCTTCGATCGGCGATCGGATCACCAGAAGCGGCGCGTTGACGACCGCGGATGTGGAGATGTGGGCCACGAAGCGGGGGAACAAGCTGAGTCCGACCGTCGCGACGAGCGCGGATACGGTAAGGACACGCAGCAGCCATCCGCCATTGGAGAGAAGAGCGTTCTTCATGATCTCACACCGGGTTTCGGCTTGCTCTTAGCGGTGCGAGGTAAAATTTCGCGGAAAAATTTCGATCAAACTGTCATTAACGGCACGACATGGCCGGGTTTCATGTCCCGCAAAATGTCTGCGGTACGATTTCGTCTTCGGTCGGCGCACGCATCAAATCCCGCATGTCATCTTTTACGTCGTAGGGGGATTGCAGCGCGCCAAAGAGCCGCTCGAACGGTGCGAAATCTCCGGCAACGCCCGCTTGGATGGCCTGTTCGATGCGGTGCGTTCGCGGGATCAGGGCGGGGTTTGCTGCGCGCAGTTCGTTCAGCCGGTCTTCCGGAGAAGTCCCTTCGCTCGCCAGCCGGTCACGCCACAGTCGTTCCCAGGTATCGAAGGCTTCGGGATCGGCGAATTCATCCCGCGCGGTCGGCGTACCCAATGCGCGGAACGTGTTGGTGAAATCGGCCTGATTTTCTGCCATTCTGTTCAGCAGGTCATTTGCCAGATTTGCATCTTCCTTCTCTTCAGTTCTCAGCCCGAGCTTGGCACGGGAAGTCCGTACCCAAGACTGGCGGAACAGGTCTGGAAACCTGTTCAACGCGGACTGCGCCTGTTCGGAGGATTCGATCAACGGCAGCAAGGCGACCGCGAGCTGCGCAAGGTTCCACATGGCAATGTCGGGCTGTTTCCCATAGGCATAGCGACCGCCCCGGTCGATGGAGGAAAACACCCGCATCGGGTGATGGGCGTCAATGAAAGCGCATGGCCCGTAGTCGATGGTTTCGCCCGAGATCGTCATGTTATCGGTGTTCATCACGCCGTGGACAAAGCCCAGGCCCATCCAGCTTGCGATGAGCCGGGCTTGCCGTTCGACAACGCCGTTCAGCAGGTCGAGCGCGGTTTCTCCTTCCGGATCATGCCGTTGCAGGGCGTGCCTGACGAGTTCCTCCAAAGCCTCCCGGTCGTCCCGTGCCGCGAAATACTGAAAAGTGCCGATACGGATGTGACTGGAGGCGACACGCACAAGGACCGCTCCGGGCAGTCGCGTTTCGCGGATCACTGGTTCACCGGTCAGGACGGCAGCCAGCGCCCGCGTGGTGGGCACTCCTAGGGCCGCCATAGCCTCGGAGACGAGGTATTCGCGCATGACCGGCCCGAGCCAGGCACGTCCATCGCCCATGCGGCTAAAGGGTGTCGGGCCTGATCCCTTGAGTTGCAGATCGAAGCGGGCTCCGTCCGGGGCAACAACTTCGCCCAGCAGATGCGCCCGTCCGTCACCCAGTCGCGGAACGAAGTTCCCAAACTGGTGCCCGGCATAGGCTTGCGCAAGAGGATCGGCACCGGCTGGCACCGCATTTCCCGCGAAAGTCGCGATGCCGTCCGGCGAGGCCAGGCGGTCGGCGTCCAGGCCAAGACGATCGGCCAATGGCCGGTTCAGGGCTATCAGCGACGGCTCCCGCACCGGTGTCGGATCGAGCCGGGAATAGAACCGTTCGGGCAATCGCCCATAGGAATTGTCGAATGGAAGATCGAGGTCCATGAACGATACCTAGTCCGGCGACATGCTGTCGAAAAGGGGCGAAGGCCTAGGCCTGCCAGGTCATATAACGGTAGTCGCGGTTTCTGAAGCCTGCCCGGTGATAGAGACGCTCGGCGTTGTCGTTGCCATGCGCAACCTCCAGGCTAAGCGCCTTGACGCCGGCCTCCCTCAGAGCCTTTTGCAGGGCGATCAAGGCTTCGCCGCCCATGCCGCGCCCGCGCACCGCTTCACGAATCCAGAACTCATCCACGATGCCGTCGAGCCCGCCCAGTTCGATCGACCAGCCGAAGCTGACGGCGATATAGCCAACGGGAGCCATCTTCGGTCCGATCAGCCAGATTGCCCCATGCGGCGACCCGTCGAGCAACGGCACCAGCGCCTCGCGGCGCCCGGCCTCGTCGCTTTCGATCGCTTCAAGCTGATGGTAAGCGGCGACCATGCGTTCGACACGCTCGATGTCGCCGGCGGTGGCAAGATGAAGAAGCTGGCTCATGGCAGACGGGCCAGACGTTCGGTCAGGAGCGCAAAGAAGCCGTCGTCATCCACCTGGTTCATGAACATGGCGTTGGGAGCGCGGTCGGTGACGCCCCACCAGTCCGCAACTGTCATCCCTCGGGTCAGTTCTGATGACGTCTCGATCTCCACGTTGATGTGCCGGCCTTTGAACAGTCCAGGTTTCAACAGATAGGCGATGGTGCAGGGATCGTGGAGCGGCGCGCCTTCGCTGCCGTATTTTTCCATGTCGAAGCGTTCAAAAAAATCCGTCCACGCCGCGACCGTATCGCCGGTTTTGGTCCCAAGCGCGCGAAACGCATCAATGCGGGGTCTCGTGGTCAGAGCCTTGTGTGTGACATCGAGCGGCATGACGGTAAGCGGGATGCCGGATCGAAATACGATTTCCGCAGCTTCCGGATCGACGAAGATGTTGAATTCGGCGGCGGGGGTTATGTTTCCGACCTCGAAATAGGCCCCCCCCATCAGAACAATCTCGCCTATGCGGGAGGCAATCTCCGGCGCTTGTTGCAGGGCAAGTCCGATATTCGTCAACGGTCCGATGGGCACAAGAGTGACCGATCCCGCCGGTTCGTTCCGCAAGGTCTCAATGATGAAATCGATTGCGTGCCCGTCTTGCAGTTTCATTCGGGGGGCAGACAAGGTCGCTCCGTCCAACCCGGTCTTGCCGTGGACATGCTCCGCCGTGACAAGCCTGCGTGTCATGGGTGCCGCAGCACCACTGAATACCGGTATATCTGGCCGGGTAGCCAGTTCGCAGACCATCCGGGCATTCTTTTCGGTCAAGGCCAGAGGAACATTGCCAGCAACGGCCGTAATCCCCAGGACTTCCAATTCGGGTGATGCGAGCGCCAGCAGGATGGCGACGGCATCATCCTGTCCGGGATCGGTGTCGATGATGATCTTGCGAGCCGCCATGCGCGCGAACATGGCGTGGGCGAAAGCGATTGGCAAGAAGGGCGATTTCTACGCGGGCAGCCTTCGCAGAGCGTTGCCATCAATCCAGCCGGTGAAGTTGCGTTGCCAGTCATTTCCCTGTGTCACGACCGCGTCCCTTGAAAGGACTGGAAGCGCAAGGAAACGCCTTTTTTCGCGTTTGATCGTACCGTGGATCAGGCGGCTGATGCAGGCGCCGCCTGTGACGATGACGAGCGCGAGGAGCAACGGATTGGCCAGCAGCACACCACCCAGATCGGGGCGAGCCAGAAACACGAAGGCCAGCGCCAGCCTGGAGAATGCGACCGATTCCATCATGTGACGCATTGATGGGATGAAGCCACAAACCGCGATTGCGGCGATTACGACGATGATCGCATAGACGAAGCCGGTCAGCACGGAGATGTGAACGGAACCGAGATAGACCTCGGAATTCCAGTAAAACAGTGATCCGGCAACAAAAGCCAGGCTCGCCACAAGGGCAAGTCGTCGCCGTTCCAGGTATATTAGCGCCTTCAGGGCAGTCAGCATTCGGCACCGATTTATCGCGGTGCCCCCACAAGTGCCTGCCTATTGGGGGTTTCGGGCTAAATTGCGGCGCAGACGTTAATTTTTCCTTTAAGGAAACGGTCGAGACTTTCAGGCGGATTCGTGCGTGGAGAGGATCAACGACACGGGAAAATTCCTATGACTTCAATGTTCGCTTGCCCCTAGGGTGTCAGACAGGCACACTGGCAGACCACGAGCAGGTGGTTGACGCCAAACGTGCCGACACCAAATAGAGAGGTGAGGAGAGGG
Source organism: Silicimonas sp. (assembly GCA_050299835.1). Lineage (GTDB taxonomy): Bacteria > Pseudomonadota > Alphaproteobacteria > Rhodobacterales > Rhodobacteraceae > JAJDOD01. Next base: position 93,341 of record JBNKWP010000002.1, on the reverse strand, counting down.
TTCGTATTGCCGATGTCGGGATTGAACTCTCTTGCAGCTTCAAGGACGCAAGAATGAACGCATCTTACGAAAACTCATTCCCGGTACTCCCGTTGAGGGATATCGTGGTTTTTCCGCACATGATTGTGCCGCTCTTCGTGGGTCGGGAGAAATCCGTCAAGGCTCTGGAAGAGGTTATGCAGGACGACAAGCAGATCCTGTTGTCCAGCCAGATCGACCCGGCCGTGGACGAGCCCACCGAAGAGGGTATCTATAACGTTGGCGTTTTGGCCAATGTATTGCAATTGCTGAAACTTCCCGATGGCACCGTCAAGGTTCTGGTCGAGGGCCGGGCCCGCGTGAAGATTGCCGACTATGTGGAGAACGAGGACTTCTTCGAGGCCTTCGCCGAACCTCTGGAGGAGGAGCTTGGCGATGGCGATGCGGTCGAGGCGCTCGTGCGCTCTGTCGCCGAGGAATTCGAGCGCTACGCCAAGGTCAAGAAAAACGTTCCGGAAGAGGCGCTGGGCCAAGTGGCCGAGGCGCAGGAACCTTCTAAACTCGCTGACCTTGTCTCGGGCCATCTCGGGATCGAGGTGGATCGCAAGCAGTCTCTGCTTGAGACGTTGAGCGTCGCCGAGCGGCTGGAAGCCGTCTATGGCCTGATGCAGGGCGAGATGTCGGTTCTGCAGGTTGAGAAGAAGATCAAGACGCGCGTGAAGAGCCAGATGGAGCGCACGCAGCGTGAATATTATCTCAACGAACAGATGAAGGCGATCCAGAAGGAACTGGGCGACGGCGAGGAGTCGAACGAGCTTTTGGAGCTCGAACAGAAGATCGCAGAAACCAAGTTTTCCAAGGAAGCGCGCGAGAAGGCAGAGGGTGAACTGAAGAAGCTCAAGTCGATGTCTCCGATGTCGGCGGAAGCTACGGTCGTGCGCAACTATCTGGATTGGATGCTGTCGATCCCGTGGGGGACGAAATCCCGCGTGAAGAAAGACCTCCACCGTGCCCAGAAGGTCCTGGATGACGATCATTACGGGCTGGAGAAGGTCAAGGAACGGATCGTCGAGTATCTGGCGGTGCAGCAACGCTCGAAGAAGCTGAAGGGGCCGATCCTGTGTCTCGTTGGACCTCCGGGCGTTGGCAAGACCTCGCTGGGTAAATCGGTCGCTAAGGCCACGGGGCGCGAGTTCATTCGCATCTCGCTTGGCGGTGTGCGCGACGAGTCGGAAATCCGGGGGCACCGGCGGACCTATATCGGCTCGATGCCGGGCAAGATCATTCAGGCGCTGAAGAAGGCGAAGACGACGAACCCGCTGATCCTGCTCGATGAGATCGACAAGATGGGGCAGGATTTCCGCGGCGACCCGGCGTCGGCGATGCTGGAAGTGCTCGATCCCGAACAGAACGGCACGTTTGTGGACCACTATATGGAAGTGGAATACGATCTCAGCAACGTGATGTTCCTGACCACGGCGAACTCCTACAACATGCCGGGGCCGCTTCTGGACCGGATGGAGATCATCTCGCTTGCCGGCTACACCGAGGATGAAAAGCGCGAGATCGCGCGTCAGCACCTGATCGACAAGCAAGTGAAGAACCACGGGCTTAAGCCCAAGGAGTTCGAACTGACGGACGAGGCGCTGACGGAAATGATCCGCACTTACACCCGCGAGGCGGGGGTGCGGAACCTTGAACGCGAGATCGCCAAACTGGCGCGGAAAGCGGTGACAAAGATCATCAAGAAAGAGGATGAGAAAGTCACTGTGACGCCGGAAAATCTGGAAGATTACCTTGGCGTGAAAAAGCACCGCTACGGTCTGGCCGAGAAGGAAGACCAGGTCGGTGTCGTCACCGGTCTGGCCTGGACAAGCGTGGGTGGCGATCTGCTTCAGATCGAGGCGCTGCGTTTGCCTGGCAAGGGTCGGATGAAGACGACCGGGAAACTCGGTGACGTGATGAAAGAGTCCATCGACGCGGCGTCGAGCTACGTCCGGTCCATCGCGCCGTCCATCGGGGTGAAACCGCCGCAGTTCGACACCATGGATATCCACGTCCACGTACCGGACGGGGCGACGCCAAAGGACGGCCCGTCAGCCGGTCTTGCCATGGTGACCTCGATCGTCTCGGTCCTGACAAAGATTCCGGTCCGCAAGGATATCGCAATGACCGGCGAGGTGTCTCTGCGCGGGAACGCCATGCCGATTGGCGGGTTGAAGGAGAAGCTTCTGGCGGCGCTTCGCGGAGGCATCAAGACGGTGCTGATCCCGGAGGAGAACGAAAAGGACCTCACCGAGATCCCGGACAACGTGAAGGACGGTCTGAACATCATTCCGGTGACACATGTGTCGGAGGTTCTCAAACACGCGCTGGTTCGGGAACCGGTTGCCGTCGAGTGGGACGAAGCTGCCGAAGAGGCCGCCGCAGCGGCGCGTCTGGCCGAGCAGCAGGCGTCTCGGGGCGGTGCTGTCGCTCACTGACCGGATGGACGGCATAAAACGACAAGCGAGAGCGCCCCTTGCCGGGCGCTCTTTCTTATTCAGGCTTTGCCTTCCATCACCCGTGGCCGACTGATCGTGCCGCCACCGATGGGGGCCGCAACCCCGGTTGTGCCGGGCGCGGAGGTCGGCAGGCCGCGGAGAACGCGGACCGCGAGATAGGCGAAGGCCTGCGCTTCCAGCATGTCGCCATCGAGACCGGCGTCTTCCACCGGATCGACCGGGCAGGGCAGGCGTTGAGCCAGTTCTCTCATTATGCCGGGGTTTTTTCGTCCGCCTCCGGTCACCAGCATTCGGGAGGGTGGCGTCGGGCAATGGTCGAGGCCGCGCGCCACGGCCTCTGCGCTGGCGGCGGCGAGTGTCGCTGCGGCATCGGCGTCGCCGAGACCCGCGACCATGGCACCCCAGGCTAAGAAATCGTTGCGGTCCAGCGACTTGGGCGGGAACTTCGTGAAATATTTGGCCGACATCATGCGGGTCAGAACGGTATCGTCCACCTTGCCCGAGAGGGTCAGTTGGCCGCCCTCGTCGAACCGCTGGCCGAGCCTTTCATGGCAAAGATCGTCGATTAGAGCATTGCCGGGTCCAGTGTCGAAGGCGAGGCAGGCTCCGGGTTCTGCGGGTCCGTCGGCAGACGGGTCAAGCAATGTCAGGTTTCCGACACCGCCCAGGTTAAGGAATGCAATGGGCTGCGTTTCCCCGATATGGCGCGCCAGCGCGAAGTGATAGAACGGAGCGAGCGGTGCGCCCTGGCCACCCATCTCCATGTCCGCCGAACGGAAATCCCAGACCACCATGCGTTCGAGCACGTCGGCGAGGAGCTGACCGTCCCCGGCCTGCAACGTCGTCGCGCGGTCAGGCAGGTGTGTCAGAGTCTGACCGTGAAAGCCGATAACCTCGGCGTCTTCGAAGAGCGACAGGATTTCGGCATGGGCGTTCTCCACCACCTCGGCCGCCGCCGCGACGGCCGGTCCGTCCAGTTTGCCGAGGGCAGCGCGGATCACCGCCCGGTCTTCGTCCGAATAGGGGTGGAACCGGTGGGCGCCGAATGCCTTAACCGTCACGCCATCAGTCCGCACCAGCGCTGCGTCCACGCCGTCGAGCGAAGTGCCCGACATTGCGCCCAGAGCCCAGATGAAACCGTGTTTGCTCATGGCTTCCCCTTTCCGACGCACACAAGTAAGAGAATGGCTCAGACCAAGTAACGGATGCCCCCATGACCTACCACCCGAAATCCGAGTTCATCGCCACCATCATGGCGCGCGGTTTCGTGGCCGACTGCACCGATTTGCAGGAGCTGGACGAACGGTTCCACAGGGAGGTCGTCACGGGCTATATCGGTTTCGACCTGACGGCGACCTCGCTGCATATCGGCAACCTTGTGCAGATCATGCTTTTGCGCTGGATGCAGAAGACCGGGCACCGCCCGATCACGCTGATGGGCGGTGGGACGACCAAGGTCGGCGATCCCTCCGGCAAGGACGAGATGCGTAAGATCTTGTCGGTCGAGCAGATCAACACCCATGCCGACGGCATCCGAAAGGTTTTCGCCAATTACATCACCTATGGCGACGGCCCCACGGATTCCCCGTTGGTCAATAACGCGGAATGGCTGGATGAGCTGAAATACATCGAGTTCCTGCGCGACATCGGCAAGCATTTTACGATCAACCGCCTTCTGGCCTTTGAATCGGTGAAGTCTCGGCTGGATCGGGAACAGGCGCTGTCATTCATCGAGTTCAACTACATGCTGCTCCAGTCTTATGACTATCTGGAACTCTATCGCCGATATGGCTGCATCCTGCAGATGGGCGGATCGGACCAGTGGGGCAACATCGTCTCCGGAGCCGACCTGATCCGGCGGGTTGAGCATGCCGACGCCTTCGGGTTGACGACACCGCTGGTCACGAGGTCGGACGGCAAGAAGATGGGCAAATCCGCAGATGGGGCGGTGTGGCTGAACGAGGATATGATGTCCTCCTACGACTTCTGGCAATGGTGGCGGAATGTCGATGATGCCGATGTCGGCAAGTTCCTGAAGATGTTCACAGAGATGCCAATCGAGGAATGTGAGCGGCTGGGCGCGTTGGGCGGGGCGGAGATAAACGACGCCAAGATCATTCTGGCCAACGAAGTGACGTCGCTTTGCCGTGGCGGCGATGCAGCCCAGGCGGCGGAGGCGACGGCGCGCGAGGTCTTCGAGAAAGGCGGGGTTGGGGACGATTTGCCGACACTGGAGCTTAGCGCGGGCGATTTGAGTGACGGGATTTCGGTGGCGCAGCTTTTCGTGCGCGCAGGGCTGGTAAAGTCCGGGAAGGAAGCCAAACGTCTTATTGCCGAACACGGTGCGCGTCTTGACGATGTCCCTGTAAGCGATGCCGGTCAGATGATCCATGCCGACGGTTTGGGCGCTCCAATCAAGCTGTCGGCCGGGAAAAAGCGCCACGCCCTGGTGAAGCTCGCTGAATGAAAGCTAATGGCGGATTAGCCTAAATTGTTGATGCGACATGCTCTTTTCGCGGTTCCGCCTTATGGTTGCCCCTAACGCTACGTAGCGCGACACGGGTATTGAAAGCCGCAATCGACCTCGCCTATATGGGCGGCGAAAACATGTGCAACGTGAGGATGAGTTGAATGGCGGGCCATTCGAAATGGGCGAATATCCAGCACCGAAAGGGTCGGCAGGATGCGGCTCGGTCCAAGCTGTTTTCGAAGCTCTCCAAGGAAATCACGGTCGCCGCGAAGATGGGCGATCCCGATCCCGAAAAGAACCCGCGTCTGCGGCTTGCGGTGAAGGAAGCCAAGTCGCAGTCGGTCCCAAAGGATGTGATCGACCGCGCCATCTCCAAATCGCAGGCGGGCGAGGGCGATGACTATGAAGAGATCCGGTACGAAGGCTATGGCCCCAACGGCGTGGCCGTCATTGTCGAGGCCATGACCGACAACCGCAACCGGACGGCCTCGACCGTGCGGTCCACCTTCGGCAAGCATGGCGGTAACCTGGGTGAGACCGGATCGGTCAGCTTCATGTTCGAACGCAAGGGCGAGATCTTTTACCCCGCCGATGCGGGCGACGAAGACACGATCATGATGGCCGCGATCGAAGCGGGCGCCGAGGACGTGGAAAGCACCGAAGACGGACATTCAATTTATACTGCCGATACGGATTTGAACGCCGTTTCCACAGCAATCGAAGCGACGCTGGGTGAAGCGGAATCGACGAAGCTTATTTGGAAGCCGACCACCACCACCGAGCTTGACCTTGATGGTGCCCAGAAATTGATGAAACTCATTGAAGTCCTTGAAGATGACGACGACGTTCAGCGTGTCACCGCGAATTTCGAGATCTCCGATGAGGTGATGGCGCAACTCGCGTGATTGCGTCATTCGTCACCGGTTTCTTCCTCAGTCTTTCACTGATTGTCGTGATTGGCGCTCAGAACGCTTTCGTGCTGCGTCAGGGCATTCGGCGGGAGCATGTCCTTGCCGTCTGCCTGACATGCGCGTTCTCGGACGCCGTGCTGATGTCGGTAGGTGTTGTCGGATTCGGTGCGCTTGCGGAGCAGGTGCCAATGCTCCGAACAATCATGACTTTCGGGGGCGCGGCGTTCCTGTTTGTTTATGGGGCAATGGCCTTCTGGGCGGCCTGGACGGGGAAGGCCGCCTTGAAGGCAGAGAGCGGCAAGGGCGATGGGCTTTGGGCGACGGTTGCGATCTGCCTGGCTCTGACCTGGGGAAACCCGCATGTCTATCTCGACACGCTGGTCCTGTTAGGTTCGGTGGGTGCCGCTCATGACGGGAGCCAGGTCTTATTCGCCATCGGCGCGATCTCTGCCAGTTTCTTCTTCTTCTTTTCGCTGGGATATGGCGCACGTTTGCTGGCCCCGTATTTCGAACAGCCAAGGGCCTGGCAAATCCTTGATATCGGCGTTGGCTGTCTGATGTGGGCGATTGCGATTTCGCTGCTTCTTGGCTTCTGATCTCACTGGCAAACAAGCCGCGTTGCTGCTACCATTTGTGGCATGCATGCCTCGGACCCCAATATAAGCGAAAATCTGCCGCGAATTCACCGACTGGAGGATGGCGCGATCAACCGGATCGCGGCTGGCGAGGTCGTCGAACGGCCTGCCTCTGCGGTCAAGGAACTGGTGGAAAACGCGGTCGATGCCGGGGCGTCGAGGATCAGGGTTGCCATCGCCGATGGCGGCAAGCGGCTGATCCGGGTCTCAGACGATGGCTGCGGGATCGCGCCCGAGGATCTGACCCTCGCTCTTTCGCGTCACGCCACATCCAAGATCGACGGCAGCGACCTTCTGAACATCCATACCTTTGGGTTTCGGGGTGAGGCGCTGGCATCTCTCGCCGCTGTGTCGAGGCTTGCGCTCACTTCGAGAGTTACCGGACAGGAAGCTGCGCGGCTTGAGGCGATGGCCGGCCAGTTGGGGGTGCAAAAGCCTGCGGCTGCTGCACCTGGAACAGTTGTGGAGTGTCGCGACTTGTTTTTTGCGACGCCCGCCCGGTTGAAATTCCTGCGCACGAGCCAGGCCGAAACGAGGGCCGTCATTGACGTGGTGAAGCGGCTTGCAATGGCGGAGCCTTATCTTGGCTTCGAACTGGTTGATGAAACGGAAGAGCCACGACAGCTGTTTTCGGTGGTCGCGGAAGACGGTGAGCCGGTGGAAGCGCTGCGTCGGAGGCTTGGAGCCGTATTGGGGGCGGATTTCATAGAGAATGCAGTTCCGCTGGATGCCGAAAAGGACAGGCTGCACCTGACGGGTTTTGCAGCCTTGCCAACCTATTCACGCGGCTCGGCCATTCATCAATATGTCTACGTCAACGGTCGTCCGGTCCGGGACAAATCGCTTACCGGGGCGTTGCGGGCGGGCTATCGCGATGTCCTGAGCCGTGACCGACATCCCGTGGCGGCACTTTTCATCGAATGCGATCCGGTGCTGGTGGACGTGAACGTGCATCCGGCAAAATCGGAAGTGCGATTTCGCGACCCTCAGGCAGCGCGCGGGCTGATCGTCAGTGGTTTGCGGTCGGCGCTGACCGGGGCAGGGCACCGGGCATCGTCCACCGTGGCAGATGCGACGCTTGAGGCGTTTCAGCCGGAGCCTCGCGTCTATCAGATGGATCGTCCGTCGCATGGGCGGTTTTTCTTCGAGACGAAAGTTCCGGAGGGGTCGGATTTTCCGGGTTTCGCCGAGACCGCCTCGGCGCGTGTCGAACCTGAGCCGGAGACGTCCGATCTGGATCGTCCCCTTGGGGCGGCTCGGGCGCAGGTGCATGAGAATTTCATCGTGGCCCAGACGCGGGACGGGATGATCCTTGTCGATGCGCATGCGGCTCATGAGCGGATCGTCTACGAGAAGCTGAAGGCGCAGAGGGATGCAAACGGCGTCGCATCGCAGGCGCTTCTGGTGCCGGAGATCGTGGACCTGGGGGAAGCGGCCGGGACGGTGCTGGCTGTTGCCGAAGACCTCGCCGCGCTCGGGCTTGTCGTCGAAGCCTTCGGGCCGGGGGTGGTGGCGGTGCGGGAGACGCCGGCGGTTCTTGGACAAGTGGATGCGGTGGCGCTGATACAGGACATCGCGGACGAAATTGCCGAGGCCGGGTCGAGCGCGGCGCTGGCCACGCGGATCGACGCGGTGCTTTCGCGCATTGCCTGTCATGGTTCGGTCAGAACCGGGCGGAGGATGAGCGGACCCGAGATGAATGCGCTTCTGCGCCAGATGGAGGAGACGCCCCGCGCAGGCCAGTGCAATCACGGGCGACCGACCTATGTGGAATTGAAACTCCACGATATCGAGCGGCTTTTCGGACGGACATGATTCAGTTCGGCAGGATCACGATCGATCTGAACGATCCGATGACGCAGCTCTTGGTCGCCGCCGGCGGACTTGCGGTGCTTGTGCTGATCCTTCTTGTGATGGCTGTGCGGCGTGCCGGAGCAACGTCGCGGCAGATCGCACCGATGATCAATGTGATGCAGAACATGCAAACACGGGTGGAGTCGCTGGCGGACGGTCAGGCGGCGCTCTCCGGCGGGCTGACCCAGGTCAGCGAAGCGAGTGCGGCAAGCCAGTCCAATATGCTCAAGCTTATGGAGGCGCGTCTGGCAGAGGTCTCCAGGGGCATGACCGACAATCTGGCGAATTCGGCGACCAAGACGGCGCGATCTCTGGGCGAATTGCAGCAGCGGCTGGAGACCATCGACAAGGCGCAGGCCAATATTGAGAAGCTTTCCGGCGATGTGCTGACGTTACAGGACATCCTGTCGAACAAGCAGACTCGCGGAGCCTTCGGAGAGATCCAGCTATATGACATTCTCGAAAAGGCACTGCCGTCGGACAGTTACGATCGGCAGGTGACGCTTTCGAACGGGAAGCGGGCGGATTGCCTGATTCACTTGCCGAACCCGCCGGGCCCGATCGTGATCGATGCGAAATTTCCGCTGGAGGCCTATGAGGCATTGCGGAATGCGAAAACGGATGCGGAGGTGAATGCAGCGGCGAAGTTCCTGCGCACCTCGGTGAAGAAACACATCAAGGATATTGCCGAAAAATACGTGCTGGAAGGGGAGACTGCCGACGGGGCGCTGATGTTTCTGCCTTCTGAGGCGGTCTATGCGGAGCTTCATGCGAACTTTCCGGAACTTGTGCGCGACGGCTTCGATGCGCGGGTCTGGATCGTTTCGCCGACCACCTGCATGGCGACGTTGAACACGATGCGGGCGATCCTGAAGGACGCGCGGATGCGCGAACAGGCCGGAGCGATCCGCAAGGCGCTGAAGCAGCTTCACCGCGATGTTGAGATCGTGGGAGAACGCGCGGCCAAGCTGGAAACCCATTTCAACCAAGCCCGGGCCGATATCGAGGGGCTGGGCATTGCCAGTGAACGGGCAGGTAAACGTGCCGCGCGGCTCGACAATTTCGATTTCGAGGAACTGGCCCCGGAAAGCCCGGAGGTCGTGCGTTTGCCAGGCGCAAAGGGGAACGGCCTCTAGCGTGCCGGATCCGAATGCCGGCGCGATGGAAGTGGCGCGGGGATGTCACACTCGGCTGGCCAAGTGTTTGCCATTTCCGGGCGATGACCTAATTTGCGCCGAACCTGGCGAATTCGATGGAAAGATGAATGATGGTGAACGCTCTGCGCAATTGCGCCCTCGTACTGGCGTGTCTCTTGCTGGCCGCCTGTGGAGGCTCCATACCGGCGGAAAACACATCGCACCCCGAGGCGGACCCGGATTACCCCGAGATACATGAGGGGCACCTGGTCATTCCCGCAGTGGACAAACAATACCTCGTCGAACCGAACCGCCGTACCACGGTCGAATATTTTGGTGAAGCACCGGGAACGATCGTTGTCGATCCCTATGCCAAGTTTCTCTATTTCGTTGAAAGCCCCGGCTCTGCAATCAGATATCCTGTGGCTGTCGGTCGGCAAGGGAGGAGCTTCAGCGGCAGCGGGTATGTCGGTCGCAAGGCCGAATGGCCGGGATGGACGCCCACGGCCAACATGATCCGCCGCGAGCCCGATTTCTATGGACCGTTCGCCGGGGGCGTGCCGGGTGGAAAGGCCAGTCCGCTCGGCGCACGGGCGCTCTATCTCTATCGAGGTGGGAAGGACACCTATTACCGGATTCACGGCACAAATGACCCCGCGACCATCGGGAATGCCGGCAGCGCGGGCTGTATCCGCATGTTCAATCAGGATGTTATTCATCTCTTCAACCGGGTGCCCGTCGGAGCAACGGTTGTCGTCCGAACCTATGAACAATCGGTGGCCGCCGAGGGGTTGGAGATGGCCAACAGGGGTGCGGAAATCGTTCCGAAGCCGGTGGATCCAGCAGAGATATATGCGCTGGTCGAAGAGGAACGGCGCAGGAAACTGGAATACGATCTGACCGTTCAATAGGCAGCTGTCTAACGTTTCAGTCGGCCCTTGCGACCGCCACGGCGCCCTGGCAGAAGGGCATGCCTTGCCTGCAAAGTGCCCATGATTTCCTGTCGTTCTTCCGGCGTCAGCCGCGACCATCCGGCGATCTCTTCGCGTGTGCGATAGCATCCCAGGCAGATCCCGGCCTCGGGGTGAAGGATGCAGACCTTCACGCAGGGGCTCTCGATCTCGTCTCGCTTCCAGACGTCGTCGCTCATGTGCGCCCCATGAAGCTTAGCCGATCCAGTGCGCCTTGAAGAATGAAGGACGCGGCGACATGGTCGATGACTTCCGCGCGGCGGCGTCGGGAGGTGTCAGCTTCCAGCAATGCGCGTTCCGCAGCGACCGTTGACAGACGTTCATCCCAGAAGCCTATGGGCAGTCCCGCCAACGGGTCGAGGTTCCGGGCGAATGCGCGAGTTGCCTGACAGCGCGGGCCTTCCGATCCGTCCATGTTCAGGGGCAGGCCGAGGATGATCCCCGCGACGTCCCGTGTCGCGCAGATGTCCAGTAGCGCCTTCGCGTCCACACCGAACTTCTTGCGGCGGATGGTCTCCAGTGGCGAGGCGACACTGCGAAACCCGTCGCTGATGGCCACACCGATCGTGTGCGTGCCGAGGTCCAGCCCGGCAAGCGGACCGGTGTCCGGGAGGGCTGTACGGAATTCTTCCAGATCCGCGGCGATCATTCGGCGATACCGGCCTGCGCGGCAGCGCGCTCGATCATCGCCAGCGCGTCGGTGCTGGAGGCAAAGACCGTGCGGGCTTCCGCAACAATAGCCGCGGCACGGTCGGTATCGCCAAGAACGCCGAGAGCCGTGATGAGCTGCGCCCACTCTTCCGCTGTTCCTCCGTCCGAGGCCAGCCGTGCGGCGAGCCCCTCGACCATGCCTTCGATCATCGCCTGGCGGTCTTCCCCCGACATGTCCTGCGCCGCAGCCATCGCTTCTGCATCAGGGCCGCGCAATCGGTCGGGAGGCTGGTACCGCACACCGGCGGCGGCGGCGAGGCTTTCGATTTCGGCGCGGATGACCGGGACCCAGGGCGCATCGGGACTGCTATCTTCCAGCAACCGCCGCCAGATCGGAAAGGCCTGATCGGGGCGTCCGTTCTGAGCAAGGGCCAGACCGGCATAATACCGCCCCGCGCCATTCTGGGGCGCACGATGGATGAGACGGCGGATATTTTCCTCGGCTTCGGGCGATACATAGCCGCCAGCGGCATAGACCATCAGGTCGATCATGGAGATCAGGTCGGATGGCGTGGCCTCTTCGCCCTTCAGTTCGAGGATTCGCGCCTGCGCCGCCTGTGCCGCCGCATAGTTGCCCAGCCGCGCCTCGTTCTCGGCCAGAAGGGCGAGGCCGCGCAGATCGTCGGGGCGCTCGGTCACGACGCGGCGTAATTCGGTCATCAAATCGAGGAAGCTCTGATCGGCAGGTGGAAGCTCGGGCAGGTTGGATCGGGCGATCTCCTCTGCCTGTTCCTGGCTCATGCGATTGGCTGCCGCATCGGAGATTTCGGCCAGTCGCATTGCCATTGGCAGATCGCGATAGCCGGGGGCGCCGATCTGGGAATAGAGCAGGGCACCACCCAAGATCACCGTGGCCAACACAATGGCGACAACGGGAAGGCGTGCGCCAGGGCTCGAAGCGACGACGGTGTGCGCGCGCTTGTCGGCATCCAGCAAGCGACGTGAGACTTCCGTGCGAACGGTCTCGGCTTGCGCCTCCGTCAGCACGCCCCGGGCAAGGTCGCGCTCCACTTCCCGAAGCTGGTCGCGGTAGACCCGAAGATCCGAGTCGGCGGCCGTGGTCTGAACCTCCTCGCCACGGCGAAGCGCCACGAGGAGGGACAACGCCGTCAGTGCGGCAATAAGCAGGGCGGTGAGCCAGAAAACCATGTCATGGACTTAATAGCCTGGACGCCCCGCGGAAAGGGTCAACCGCCCGCTTCCCGGACAAGTGAGAGGATCTGTCGCGAATGCGCCTTGTCCTGCCGCTTGCCGTCTGGCCCCGGATTTGGAAATCTGGGACCACGTCACGGGGCGTACCAGGCCCCATCGAAAGGGTGTGCGCCATGAGCCGATATTCCGCCTTTGCCATCGCAAAAGAGGCCTTCCGGGATCACACCGGCTGGCGTCGCGCCTGGGGCAATCCTGAACCGAAGCGCCGCTACGACGTGGTGATCATCGGGGCAGGCGGGCACGGGTTGGCGACGGCCTATTATCTTGGGAAGAATTACGGCGTTAAGAACGTCGCTATCCTGGAGAAGGGCTGGCTTGGCGGCGGGAACACGGGACGCAACACGACGATCATCCGCTCGAACTATCTGCAGGACCCGTCGGCGGCGATCTATGAGAAGGCGCGGTCGCTTTACGAGGATCTGAGCCAGGATCTCAACTACAACATCATGTTCTCCCCGCGCGGCGTCATCATGCTGGCGCAGACCGAGCACGAGGTGCGGGGGTACAAGCGCACGGCCTATGCCAACGCGTTGCAGGGCGTGAAGACGGAGTTCATCAGTCCCGAACGGGTGAAGGAAATTTGCCCGATCATGGAAATCCGCGGCCCGCGTTATCCGGTCCTCGGTGGTCTGTGGCAGGCGCGGGGCGGCACGGCGCGGCACGATGCGGTGGCCTGGGGGTATGCGCGGAAATGCTCGGAAATGGGCATGGACGTGATCCAGCAATGCGAAGTGACGGCGATCCGGTCGAAGGATGGCAAGGTCACGGGCGTTTCCACGACGAGGGGCGAGATCGACTGCGACAAGCTTGGGATCGTCGTGGCCGGGCATTCCGGCGTGGTGGCCGAGATGGCCGGGTTCCGGCTGCCGATTGAATCGGTGGCGCTTCAGGCGCTGGTCAGCGAGCCGATCAAGCCCTGCATGGACGTGGTGGTGATGGCGAACACCGTGCATGGCTATATGAGCCAGTCCGACAAGGGCGAGATGGTGATCGGCGGCGGCGCGGACGGGTTCAACAACTACACCCAGCGGGGCAGCTTCCACCATATCGAGGAGACGGTGCGGGCGCTGGTCGAAACCTTCCCGATCATCTCGCGGCTTAAGATGCTGCGGCAATGGGGCGGGATCGTGGACATGACCGGCGACCGGTCGCCCATCCTGTCGAAAACGCCGCTGGGCGGGTGTTTCATCAACTGCGGCTGGGGCACCGGCGGGTTCAAGGCCATTCCCGGCTCAGGTTGGGGTTTTGCGGAACTGATGGCCACGGGCGCGTCGCCGCTGACAGCGGAGTTCGGGCTGGACCGGTTCCGCGAGGGGCGGTTCGTGGACGAAAGCGTTGCGGCGGGGGTGGCGCATTGAAAGAGAACCCAGGCTTCGCCGGTCCGCTTGACGGACCGGCTCGCGCCCGAAGAGCCCCGCCGGGGCGGGCGCAAACGCCCACCCCTCGTGTCGGACGCAAGCCTTTGTCGGTCTTGGTTCAGAAGGAAGACGAACTAGACGTCCCGGGCTTGACCCGGGACCTCTCGCCGCGAACCGTCAGAGGCCCCGGATCAGGTCCGGGGCAACGCGAGCCTCTGTTACCAACGTTTGAACTTGCTGCGCTTCTTCGCACTTTCGGAACGGTCGTCGAACCCGCGCCAAACAAAGACGACCGCGGATACGGTCATAATAAGAAGCGGCAGGGCGGGGAGAAGCTTGGTCATTCGGCACTCGTTCGTTTGCGTTTTCCCGATATGGGCATATCCGCGCAGAATGGAAGAGCCGATGAGCCAGTTCTCGCCGATAGGACCGGATCGGCCATAACCAGCGCATTCCCAAAGCGCTTTCGCGCAGTCTTTGGCTCAAGCCTCTCGCATCCCTGCATTTCCTCTGTGCAGGCCGCCTGCACATGCCTACCTCTTCGCCACAGAGAGGAGGCTGGAAAATGGCTGATTACTACTCGCATAACGACCCAAGGCGGAAAGGCAACGACCGGTATCTCGACTACGATACAGGGTCGAACGCCAAGTGGCTCTGGGCGGGCATCGTGCTTGTTGCGGTCGTCGCTCTTATCGCGATCGGTTCGTCCGGCACCGGCACCGTCACGTCTGACGGCGCTCCGGCCGCCATTGGCGATCAGGCGACAGGGACGGCGCCTGTCGGTACTGACGCGCCTGCGATCGAAACCGCGCCCGCTATCGACGGCAACTGAACTTTCCCCATCTTCGGGGCTGAACCGGGCCGGCTTCCTTTCGGAGGCCGGCTCATTCCGTTTGTGCGTAACCACTGGAGGCGCACCGTGCTGATCCTCACCTGTCCTTACTGCGGTGTCGTCTGTGACGAGACCGAACTTTCTCCCGGCGGAGAGGCGCATCTGAAGCGCTTCGGCCCCGGCTCCTCGGATGAGGAGTTCGAAGGGTATCTCTTTCACCGTGAGAATCCAAAGGGCGTGCATTTCGAGCGCTGGCGTCACGCGCATGGCTGCGGCAAGTGGTTCCATGCGGCGCGGGATACGGTGACGCTGGAGGTCTTTGGCACCTATGAAGCGCAGGTCACTGAGCCGCCTCAGGCGATACGAGACGCAATCTCGGCCAAGCGCCCGGGCTGGAACTGGAGGGAATTCGCATGAGCCGCCGTCTCGACACCGGCGGGCGGCTGATCGACCGCTCGCGCGCCATGACCTTCAGCTTCAATGGTCGCACCATGCGTGGCTACAAGGGCGACACCGTGGCCGCCGCGCTTCTGGGTGCGGGGCAGGTGCTGGTCGGGCGGTCGTTCAAGTATCACCGGCCGCGCGGCATCGTGACCAGCGGGCCAGAGGAGCCGAATGCGCTTTTGGGTCTGGGCGACGGTAAGACATTCGAGCCAAACGCGCGGGCGACCACGACCGAGTTGTATGACGGGCTGGAGACGCAGAGCCAGAACCATTGGCCGTCGCTCGAATTCGACGTGGGCGCGGTGAATTCCAGGCTCTGGCGGTTCTTCCCGGCGGGGTTCTATTACAAGACCTTCACCTGGCCGCGGGCCTTCTGGAAGCATGTCTATGAGCCGGTGATCCGGAAATCTGCGGGGCTGGGCAAACCGCCCAAAGCGCGGGACGCAGATCATTACGAACATTTTCACGCGCATGTGGACGTGCTGGTCATCGGTGGCGGGATCGCGGGTCTGACGGCGGCGCTGGCGGCGGGTCGTGCCGGCGCGGAGGTGCTTCTGGTCGAGCAGACAGCGCATTGGGGCGGGCGTGCCCCGGTGGACGGGGCAGAGATCGACGGCAAATCGGCCGAAGACTGGGTAGCCGAGACAGTCGCTGCGCTGGAGGCCATGCAGAATGTGCGCCTGCGGACGCGCATCATCGGATCGGGTGTCTACGACCACGGCTATACGCTGCTGGACGAGCGGGTCACGGATCACGCGCCGGACCATTCACGACCGCGTCACCGGCTGTGGAAGGTTCGTGCGACGCAGATCGTCACCGCGACGGGGGCCATCGAGCGGCCTTTGAGCTTTGCGGGCAACGATATCCCCGGCGTGATGCTGGCGAGCGCTGTTCGCGACTATGTGGTGAATTACGGCGTGGTTCCGGGCGACCGGACGGTGGTGGTGACCAATAACGACGACGGGTATCGCACGGCGCTGGCACTGAAGGGCGCCGGGCTGGAAGTGCCTGCGGTGCTTGACGCAAGACCTGAAGCGACCGGGCCGCTGGCGGAGGAAGCGCGGGGCCAGGGCATCCGGGTGCTCTCGGGTAAAGGCATCGCCAGCGTGGTGGGGCCGAAATCGGTGACCAGGGTGCAGATCTGCGAGCAAAACGGCGCGGGCGATGTCGTGGAAGAGATCGACTGCGATTGCGTCGCCATGTCGGGCGGCTGGTCTCCGGTGGTGCATCTTTGGTCCCATTGCGGCGGCAAGCTGATCTGGAGCGATGAACAAGCGCATTTCGCGCCCGATCCATCGCGCGGGCCAACCGGACCCGACGGTGCGAAATTCGTGCTGACGGCGGGGATGGCGAGCGGCGAGATGACGGTACTCGACGTGGTTTCGGACGCCCATCGCGCGGGTGTCGCGGCGGCGAAGGCGGCCGGGCACACAGGCGCCTCGGACGCGCCGGGTGCAAAGGTGGAAGAGGTTCAGCCGATTGCGCCGGTCTGGAAAATGCCCGCCAACGCGCCTTACAAGCTGAAAGCCAAATCATGGCTCGACTATCAGAACGACGTGAAAGTCACCGATGTTGAATTGGCGGCCAAAGAAGGCTTTGAGAGCGTCGAACATGCCAAACGCTATACCACGCTCGGTATGGCGACGGATCAGGGCAAGCTCAGCAATATCAACGGGCTGGCGATCCTTTCTGGCGAGCTGAAGGCGGCGATCCCGGACGTCGGCACCACCACCTTCCGTCCGCCTTATACGCCGCTCGTCATGGGCGCGATCGCGGGCGAGGCGCGGGCCGAGCTGTTCCAGCCCGTCCGGCAAACGCCGGTTCACGATTGGCACGAGGCGAACGGCGCGCATTGGGAGCCGGTCGGTCATTGGCGGCGGCCTTACGCCTTCCCGAAAGCGGGCGAGAGCGTGGAAGAGGCGGTCTCGCGCGAGGTGCTGGCGGTGCGGAACAAGGTCGGGCTGCTCGATGCCTCGACGCTGGGCAAGATCGTCGTGAAGGGGCCGGATGCGGGGAAGTTCCTCGACATGCTTTACACCAACATGATGAGCACGCTGAAACCCGGCAAATGCCGCTATGGTCTGATGTGCTCGGAGAATGGGTTCCTGTCCGACGACGGCGTGGTCGCGCGGATCGACGACGACACCTGGCTTTGCCACACCACGTCGGGCGGGGCGGAACGCATCCACGCCCATATGGAGGAATGGCTTCAGACCGAATGGTGGGACTGGAAGGTCTATGTGGCCAACGTCACCGAGCATTACGCGCAATTTGCAGTTGCGGGTCCGAAGGCGCGGGAGGTGCTGGAGGCGCTGAAGCCGGATTTCGACGTCTCGAAGGACAACTTCCCTTTTATGGCGTGGAGCGAAGGTGCGTTCGGCAATCTGCCGGTGCGTGTGTTCCGCATCTCCTTCTCGGGCGAGCTGTCCTACGAGATCGCCGTGCCGGCGTCGCAGGGCCGGGCGCTCTGGGACAAGCTGCTGGAGGCCGGGAAGCCGCATGGGATCACGCCCTACGGGACCGAGGCGCTGCATATCCTGCGGGCCGAGAAGGGCTTCATCATGATCGGGGACGAAACCGATGGCACGGTGATCCCGCAAGACCTTGGGTTGCACTGGGCGATTTCGAAGAAGAAGGACGATTTCATCGGAAAGCGTGCCCAGCAACGCGATCACATGACCGATCCGTTGCGCTGGAAGCTGGTGGGTCTGGAGACGGTGGACGGCTCGGTCCTGCCGGACGGCGCCTATGCGGTTGACGAGGGCGAAACGGCGAACGGTCAGAAGAAGACCCAAGGCCGCGTCACTTCGACCTATCGCTCGCCGACTTTGAATCGAGGCATCGCGATGGGATTGGTGGAGCGCGGGCCGGACCGAATGGGGGAGATTATCGATTTCCCCGAGATCGACGGCACCGTGGTAAAAGCAAAGATCGTGGACCCGGTTTTCTATGACAAGGATGGGGAGAAGCAGGATGTCTGATCCGGTTAGCGCCCTGGGCGGCGTATCCTTCGATGGTGTCGTCAGCATTTCGGAGGCAGATCCACGCGGCATGGTGACGATCCGCGGCGACCTGTCCGACAAGGGCATTCGGAATGCTATTGCGGGGTGTCTTGTTACTGCCATACCTGAGAGCCAGAAGCTGGTGCAGGGCGATGCTGATGCGCTGCTCTGGATGTCGCCGGACGAAATGATGCTGCTCTGCCCGCGCGACGAAGCCGATGCCCGCGTTTCGACGCTGTCCGAGGCGCTGGCGGGCCAGCATTGCCTTGCAATCAACATGTCCGACGCGCGTTCTGTCTTCACGCTCACCGGAGATGGTGTGGCGATCCGCGAGACGCTTGCCAAATTGACCCCGGCGGATATGCGCTCAACCGCCCTCCCGCTCGGAACAGTGCGCCGGACTCGTCTGGCGCAGGTGCCTGCGGCCTTCTGGTTCTCCGCCGAAGGCGAGGCGCATCTGATCTGTTTCCGTTCGGTCGCGGCTTACGTTTTCGGCATCCTCAAACATGCCGCCGCTCAAGGTAGCGAGGTCGGATACCTCCGGTGAAAGGCTGGCGGTGCGCTGCTCTGGGTTTTCGGGCTTTACCGCTCCGTTCAATCTGCTAGCCCCGAACGTGACAAACAGAGGAGCCAGCCATGACCAGCTATCCCGATTACGGCCAGATCGACGGCCCAATCGTCATCATCGGGTTCGGCTCCATCGGGCGCGGTACGCTTCCCCTGATCGAGCGGCATTTCGAATATGACGCCAGACAGGTTTATGTGATCGAGCCCAACCTCGACGATCATACCTTTCTCGCGCAGCGGGGCATTCATCATATCGAAGAGGCGGTAACACGGGAGAACTACCGTAAGTTGCTTGGTGGGCTCTTCGTGGACGGCAAGGGGTTCTGCGTGAACCTTTCCGTCGATACCTCCTCGCTCGACATTATGAAGCTCTGCCGCGAGTTGGGCGTGCTCTACATCGACACGGTTGTGGAACCCTGGGCGGGGTTTTACTTCGACACGTCCGAGAATGCCGACCGGACGAACTATGCACTCCGCCAGACAGTCCGGGATGAGAAAAGGCGCAATCCGGGTGGAACCACGGCGGTGTCCTGCTGTGGTGCTAATCCCGGTATGGTGAGCTGGTTCGTGAAGGAAGCGCTCATGACGCTGTCGCGCGATACCGGGCGAGACGATCCGATGCCCTCCGACCGCGAAGGTTGGGCGCGGCTGATGCAGTCGCTGGGCGTAAAGGGCATCCATATCGCGGAACGCGACACGCAGAAGTCGAACCGGCATAAGAAGATCGGCACTTTCGTGAACACCTGGTCGGTGGAGGGCTTCATCTCTGAAGGGTTCCAGCCCGCCGAACTCGGGTGGGGTACTCACGAAACCTGGATGCCGGAGAATGCCAGCGGCTATGACACAGGTTGTCAGGCCGCGATTTGGCTGAACCAGCCAGGCGCGATGACCAAGGTTCACACCTGGTGCCCGACTCCGGGGCCTCAGTTCGGGTTTCTTGTGACCCATAATGAGGCGATCTCGATCTCCGATTATTTCACGGTCGGCGAGGGGGCGAACCCGGAGTACCGCCCCACCTGTCACTACGCCTACCACCCATGCGACGATGCCGTACTGTCCTTTCATGAGACATTTGGCTCCGGGAAAATCCAGTCCATTCAACACATTATGGACGAAAATGAGATCACTGGCGGAATCGACGAACTGGGTGTGCTGCTCTACGGTCATGAGAGGAACGCGCTCTGGTTCGGCTCGCGGCTGTCAATCGAGGAAACGCGCGACCTTGCACCGTTCCAGAACGCGACCGGGCTTCAGGTGTCATCTGCCGTACTCGCTGGCATGGTCTGGGCGCTGGAAAACCCCGAGGCCGGGATCGTGGAGACCGACGAGATGGATCACGTGCGGTGCCTCGAAGTGCAACGACCCTATCTCGGCCCGGTCGAGGCGCATTACACCGACTGGACACCTATCTCCGAGCGCTGGACGCAATTCGACGAAGACATCGACGAAAGCGACCCCTGGCAGTTCAAGAACGTTCTGGCGAGTTAAGAATTCTCGTGACAGCAAGACGCCGACCCCGAACTATTGTCCGACGAAACGGGGGGTGCGATGGCAGAGACGACCTATCAGCCTGAACAGGTGCTCGACCTCTGGTTCCCCGATACCGGGCACCAGAACGACCGCGCGACCCATGACGCATTCTGGGACGAGCGGATGCAGGGCGGGATGGATGCCATCATCATCGAGCGTTTCGCCGGCCTGACAGAGGCGGCCGCGCGCGGAGCCCTCGACCACTGGGCAGAGACGGAACGCGGGCGGCTGGCATTGCTGATTGCGCTCGACCAGTTTCCGCGCTCGCTCTGGCGCGACACGCCCGCGGCTTTTGGACAGGATATCAAGGCCTGCCGCCTGGCAATGGACACCATCGCAATGGGTGGTCTCGATATGTACGCCCCTTGGGAGGCCGCGTTCTTCGTTATTTCAATCGCCCATTGCGAAGGCCCCGACCATCTTGCGCGTTTCGACCTGATCGAAGAGGTGACGGAGACGATCGTGTGTCGTCTGCCCGAGCAGTTGTCGGACATGGTGGAGGGGTTTCGGTCCCAGAACAGCCGCGTGCGCGGGATCATCGAGGCGTTCGGGCGGCATCCGCACCGGAACCCGATCTACGGGCGGATCTCCACGCCAGAGGAAGAGGCCTATATCGCCGCAGGCGACTTCCCGCATATGAAAAAGCAGTCATAGGTAAGCGGATCGCGTTCCCTGGAAGGTCGTCGATCCAAATTTCGGGAACCGACTTGACCGCCCGGTCGTTCCACATCAGGTAGTACCTAAGATTTCCACCCGAACAACGAGGGGTAAAACCATGGCTTTCGAACTTCCCGATCTTCCTTATGCCCACGATGCGCTTGCTGCGAAGGGCATGTCGAAAGAGACGCTCGAATTTCACCACGACCTGCACCACAAGGCCTATGTCGACAACGGCAATAAGCTGATCGAAGGGACCGAGTGGGAGGGCAGGAGCCTCGAAGACATCATCACCGGGACTTATGACGCAGGCGCGGTGGCTCAGAACGGCATCTTCAACAACATCAGCCAGCTTTGGAACCACAACCAGTTCTGGGAGATGATGGGGCCGGGCGATTACGGCGTGCCGGGCGAACTTGAAAGCGCCATCAACGAGAGCTTTGGCTCGATGGACGAGTTCAAGTCGCAGTTCTCTGCCGCCGGTGCCGGGCAATTCGGATCGGGCTGGGCCTGGCTGGTTAAAAAGGCCGATGGCGGGCTTGCCGTGACCAAGACCGAGAACGGCGTGAACCCGCTCTGCTTTGGCCAGACCGCGCTTCTGGGCTGCGATGTCTGGGAGCACAGCTATTATATCGATTATCGGAACAAGCGCCCGGCATACCTGACGAACTTCCTCGACAATCTGGTGAACTGGGAAAACGTCGCCAGCCGTCTTTAAGGGATTGCGCCTGCCTTTGGCAGTCGCTGCGGGCGCGGTCTTCGACGAAGACCGCGCCCGTTTGCGTATTTTGGAAAAGATGAAGTCCGGTGTCTCGGCTTAGGGCCAGACTGTTGCGCTCCCGCGCCGGGCGGGCGGTGATTGCACCCAACACACGATTCCGCGTTCAGCGCCATGTCGTACTGCTTCCCGGATGGGGCGAACGTGCGCCGCTTCGCATCGGTATCTTGTCAGATCTGCACTGGGGCTATCGGCCCGTCACGCCCGCGTTCATGCAGGCCGTAAAGCGTCGGATGGCCGCACTTGCCCCTGACATGATCCTGTTTCTGGGCGATCTTGCAGAAGGGATGTCTCCGGCACGGAAGGCGCTCAATGTTGTGGCCGGGGCCGCGGCGCTTTCCGGAATGAAAGCGCCGTTTGGCTGTTATGCCATTCTCGGCAACCATGACTGGCATGATGATCGGGATGCGCAGGCAAGACGCGCCGGGCCTGTTGCTGCGGCGGAGCACCTTGGGGATGCCGGTTTCACGGTCCTGCAGAACCATGCGCTGCGGCCGAGACCGGATTTCTGGCTGGCAGGACTTGATTCCCAACAGGCCTTCAAGGGCGGTCCAGGTAAACCCCGCCGCATCGGGGCCGATGATCTTGACGCCACGCTTTCCGCAATTGACGGTGACGATCCGGTTATCCTTCTTGCGCATGAGCCGGATATCTTTCCCGAGCTTGCCGATCCCCGGATTGTCCTGACATTGTCTGGGCATATGCACGGTGGCCAGATCAGACCCTTCGGGCGGGCAATCTATGCGCCCTCACGGCATGGTACACGCTACGACTACGGACATTTCGAAGAAGGCGGGCGTCATCTGATCGTGTCGGGCGGGCTGGGGTGCAGTACGGTTCCGATCAGGATTGGACTGCTTCCCGAGATCACCCTTGTCGAGTGTCAAGCCGGCTGATCAGGGTGTCGATGCTATCCACGGTGCTGAACAGGCGTTTCAGGCTGGAATCCGCGAATCCTTCGGCGATCATGTGGTCGATCAGATGGTTCAGGGGCGACCAGTAACCATCTATATTCACAAGAAATATCGGTTTGTCATGCAGCCCGAGCTGACCCCAGGTCAGTACCTCGAAGAACTCGTCCATCGAGCCCGCACCGCCGGGCAAGACGGCGACCGCATCGGCGTTCATGAACATCACCTTCTTCCGCTCATGCATCGTCTCGGTGATGATCCGTTGCGTGAGGCGGCCCTGAGGCGCTTCACGATCCAGCAGGTGCGTTGGGATGACGCCCAATGTCCGAGCGCCGCCATCGATGGCGGCTTCCGCGACGGCTCCCATCAACCCAACATCGCCTGCGCCATAGACCAGACGCCAGCCATTTGTCGCGATGGCCGAGCCGAGATCCCGTGCCGCGTCCATATGCGCCGGGTTGCGCCCCGGGCGCGAGCCGCAATAAACGCAGAGGGACAAGGGAGTGGTCATACGCTATGCTCCGGCGATATGGTGTTTTGACCCCTGTTAGCGAGGTTGATATTGTCCGGCAAGTTGCGCTGCGGGACAAAACGCGCGACGCTCAAGAATAAGGCTTTATCTGGGGAGAGGCCGCACGTGACGCCAATCGTAAGAGGAGTTGTGGCCGTTGGGACCGTTGCCGTGATCGGCCTCGGTGCCTGGTTGCTTCAGAGGGGAACAGCGACATCGCCAGATGCGCCGGAGGCCAGTGTTGCATTGCCCGACTCCAAAGGCGAACAGAAAGCTCCTGTTCCGGTAGACAATGCGGCTGTCGATCAGACCGTGGCTGCACTGGCCGACGAAGAGCACAGAACCGAGGGCGCCTCCGATGCGACGTCTGAGGGATCGGATGGTACAGAACCACCGTCGGACCAGCCGCAAGCGGTCGATGCGCCGTCCGAAGCGGAGCCCGAGAGTGGCAACGGAACTCCGGGCCGCTCTGAGGTGGCGAACGAGACATCTCGGGCGGAGTTCGACCTGGTTCGTGTCGAACCGGGTGGGTCTGCAGTTTTCGCCGGGCGAGCCACTCCAAATGCGAAAATCACGATCACAATGGATGGCGAGACCATAAGCGAGGCTCAGGCCGATGGCACCGGTAGTTTCTTCATGTTTGCCGATCTCGGGGTATCAGGGCGTCCCAGGTCGCTGTCGTTGAACGAAACACTCGAAGATGGCAGGCAAATGACTGCTTCCACATCTGTCCTGTTGGGGCCAGTGCCGGAACGTGGTGTCGAAGCCGCGGCGGCCCCGGTGGTAACGGGCAATATGCCAATGCCGACTGGTAGCGAAGGCGGGACAGAAATCGTGAGCGCCGGCACCGTCGACAGCCCGGATCCCGAGGGTGAAACGGAACCGGTCCGGCTTGACACGGAGCCCGCTGGGGTTCCGGCTGCCACACAAGAGACTGCGGAGGAAACGGGTATTGCCGAAGAAGGCGCAGCGCCAGTGGTTGCGTCTGCGGAGCCCTCCGGCGCGCCTGAACCCATCGTGCAACCGCCCGCGCCGTCGGTGCTTTTGGCGGATCGGGACGGCGTGCGCGTGGTCCAGTCCTCCGCCGGGCAGCCCGAGGCGATGAGCAACGTCTCGATCGATGCGATTTCATATGACGCGCAGGGAGAAGTCGCGCTGGCTGGACGGGCAACGGGTTCCGAAAGCGTTCGGGTTTACCTGAACAATCAGCCCGTTATCGACGCCGAAATTGGTGAGGGCGGCCAGTGGCGCGTAGAATTGCCGGAAGTGGATACCGGGACCTATACGCTGCGGGTGGATGAGATCGACGCGCAGGGCACCGTTATCTCGCGGGCGGAAACGCCGTTTCTCCGCGAAGCGGTCAAGGCCATTCAGGCAATTGAAAAGGAACAACAGGACACGACGACCGAGTTTGCGCCGGTCTCTCTTCTGACGGTTCAGCCCGGTAATACGCTTTGGGGGATCGCGCGAGAGAAGTACGGTGAGGGGCTTCTTTACGTACGGGTGTTCGAAGCAAATACCGACCGCATCCGCGACCCTGATCTGATCTATCCCGGGCAGATCTTCACCGTTCCTGACTGACATAATGCGCAAGAGCATTGCTGGCGAATAAGCTGCGCTTTGGTGAAGACCGGGACGGTGCCCCAAAGATGCCACACAATTGTGTATCCAATTTCGGCGAACCGTTCCTTAGGAGGTCAGTTTGAAAACCCTTGCGCAAATGGTTGCGGTCTTGACGCTTTTGGTGCCTGGTTCGGCCCTATCTGACACAGAGGCCGAAATAGGCGGACCTGCGCGTCCCGGCGACGAGGAGGGTGCCAAGCTCGACTCGGATGGATTGGCAGAATGCGCGGCAATCCTGGTCGTGGCCTCTAAAAAGTCCAGAAACTTCGTTTCCCGGAGGAAGATGGGATCAAGCTCGCGCGACTGGTTCGCCGCAGCAGGTCTCCTCGCCATCGAGGAGGGAGGCGACGTCCCCGATGTCGAATTCTGGGAGGATAAGGTTACAGACTGGTCGAAGCGCATTGGCAGTGTTGAGGCAATGCTCGGCCATGAGGACTGGATGGCCTATTGCGCCGACATGGGAGCCAAGCACGCGCTGGACAGTTCGCATTTCACCGTCGCATCGCAGTAGCAGGCCCATCCGGAACTCGAAACCACGGTTGAAGTTTCGCCACAAGGTCATCCTTGGTCAAGTTCTGTCCGATTATCGCGTTGCCGCCGCCGAACTCAAGGATGGGCCGCCAACGTTTTCCAAGGGTGTCGATCCGGTCGCAATCAGGTACGGCACATCAATCGGCGACCGGACTGCCAGAGTTCCGTCAGTGAGTTCGGTATCAAACAGGCCGGCTGCCTGAAAAACGTCCTGATGTGTCTTGTCAGTGTCCGTTTGATATGTGACCGCGTTGGTCTTCGCGGCCCATCGAAATGAGAACCGGATCTGTCACCTGGCGTGCCTGGAAGTCGGTTTTGGAGGCCATGCCGCGCCAGTTGGCCTCGATCAGCGATTGCGCAACGGCCCCGCCCAACGTTGTTCCAGGACCGGTGACGATGAACAGGTCGGGCGCAAATTCCCGCGCCGCAACGGTGATGGCGCGTGTGAAGTCATAGGGCTCGATGACCTGATGGCCGAAGGTATAGTCCCAGAGCGCATTCAGGCTGCACGCTTGCGGCCACCAGATCTGCCCGCGACCATCGATCATTGGCAGTTTGGGCTGCAGAAAGAGGTCCGGCGAAAAATGGTTGAGCGCGTCTTCTGAGACCGGCGCAACCAGAGGGGAATGAAAACCGGCGTGACCCGGCAATCGCATTGGAAACCGGTCTCGCTTGGGTACAGCGGCCTCGAACGCGGCCAGCCCGGCTTCGTTGCCTGCCAGCACCAGTGTGCCGCCAAGATCGATGGACGGGCGCAAGACATGCCCCGGCCGCGCGTCGATCTCATGGACAAGGGTCAGGAGTTCGGATTTTGCCGGTCCGTTTGGCACCCAATCCTCACTCATATGGGGATAAAGAACCTGCCCACCGGTGCCGTGGTCATGCATCCTGCGGCCCATTGTGGTGGTGATGTCAAACCCGTCTTCCGGCGTGACGGCCCCACCACAGGCAAGCGCGGTGTACCAGCCCATCGAATTACCGGTCACCGCGACGATCTCGATATCCTCGGCAATGGAAAGAAAGTCGCCATAGCTTGCCGCGAAGATAAGGGCGGAGGCATTGTCGCCCCGGCCATGTTTCGCTGCGGAAAATCGGGCCGCGCCGTCCAGATCGCTGAGTGGTTCGGCGCCCGCCGCAACACGCGCCGCATCAAAGGACTTCATCAGGGCCGCGTCGGGAAAGGTCCGCGCAAGCGTGCCAAGCTCGGGTTTGTTGTAGGTCCCGCGACCGGGGCAAATGAGGACAGCAGTGGTCACTTCAGCAACCCCCGCGCGGCTTCGATGATGCTGTCGCGCGACGGCATCGTTGCGCCATAGGCCGGGCCGGTGGCGATGAAGCTGTCCTCGGCGGCCAATCGCGTGGCAGGCAGCCCGGCATCCGCGAGCGCCGTCATGATGGCCTCCGAGACGCCGCCCGTCCGACGTGTTTCATCCACGACAAGAATGCGTTTGCAGGGGCGCACCGCGTCCAGCATCGCTTCGACCGGAAGCGGGTTCAGCCAGCGCAGGTCAATCACGCGCGTGCCGCTTCCCAACTCTTCCTGGGCTTGCCGCGACAGGTAATACCCGTTGGCAAAGCTGATGATGGCCAGATCCGTTCCATCGCCGCTTTGGCCGATTTCGCCAAAGTCGATGCGGTCCCCCGGCTCAGGATAGACCCCCATCCAGGCGCGATCACCGTCTGCCAGGTCACGCATCGGGTAAAGTGCGATCGGCTCCAGAAAGACCACCAGACGCTGCTCTTCCCGGGCCAGCCTGACGCATTCGCGCAGCATACGCACCGCATCCGGCCCGTTCGACGGGCAGGCCAGGATCAGGCCGGGAATATCCCGCAGAACCGCAACCGAATTGTCATTGTGGAAATGCCCGCCAAAGCCTTTCTGGTAACCAAGCCCCGCGATGCGCACGACCATCGGATTGGTGTACTGGCCGTTCGAGAAGAACGGCAGCGTCGCCGCTTCGCCGCGCAGTTGATCTTCGGCGTTGTGCAAATAGGCAAGGAACTGGATTTCCGGCATCGGCAGGAAGCCGTTATGCGCCATCCCGATCCCAAGGCCGAGGATGGATTGCTCATCCAGCAACGTGTCGATCACGCGGTCCGGGCCGAAACGCTTTTCCAGCTTTTGCGTCACACCATAGACACCGCCCTTGCGGCCGACATCCTCGCCCATCAGGACGATTTCCCGATGCTCAAGCATCAGATCGTGCAGCGCCCAGTTGATCAGCCGGCTCATCGGTTGCGGGTCGGTTTGGGCGGTCAGGTCGCTTCCCAGCAATTCCGCGCGTGCGGCCGCAGCTGGACCGTTGGAGGGCTTGCAGTCGCGTGGGGGCGGGATCAGGCTTTCCATCACATCCGGGGCCGATTTCAGCCTGGGCCGGGTGATGACTTCGCTGGCGGCCCGCGCCACCCGCTTTCGCGTGTCGTTGTAGATTTCCAGCGCGGCGTCCCGGGGCAGCGCACCCGCCGCATCGAGCAGTGCTGCCGACATGATCAACGGGTCTTGCGCTTCTTCTGCCTCGACCTCGGCCCTGGGCAGATAGGCCGTCGCGACATCGGCCCCGGCATGGCCGTAAAGGCGCACGGTGCTCAGGTGCAGGAATGCGGGCTTGCGGCGGGTGCGAACATAGTCCGCGGCAGCCCGCGCGGCGGCAAAGGTGTCGAATATGTCCCGGCCGTCACAGGCAAAGTACTTCAGACCGGGCCGAGCCGAAAAACTGGCCGAGATCCAGTTCTTCGGTGTCTTCGTTGAAATCCCGATCCCGTTATCCTCGCAGACAAACAAGAGCGGCAGAGGGATCGACTGAAAGCTGGCCCAGGCGGCGGTATTGAAGGCCCCCTGCGCGGTCGAATGGTTGGCCGAAGCATCGCCGAAGGAGCAAACCGCGATCGCGTCGCGCGGCCACGCTTCGTGCTCGGGCGCATGGCGCCTGGCCGCTGCAATGGCATAGGCGGCGCCCACGGCCTTGGGCAGATGGCTCGCGATCGTCGATGTCTGAGGTGGAATATTCAGCGCCCTGGAGCCAAGCACCTTGTGCCGACCGCCCGAGATCGGATCCTCGCTGGAGCAGGCGAAACTCAGCAGCATATCCCACATCACGGATTGGCCAGGCACCTGCGACGCGCGCGCGATCTGGAACGCGCCATCGCGATAGTGCAGAAAGGCCGGATCGGTTGGCCGCAATGCATGTGCGACAGCCGCCATTCCTTCGTGACCGGACGAACCGATCGTGTAATAGCCCTGTCCCGCCGCCTGCATCGACCGGCTTTCCAGGTCCAGGGCACGGCTCAGAACCTGTGCGCGATAGACCGCGACGGCGTCTTGGGGCGGCAAACCCGCCGCTGGCGAAACCGACGGAAAGTCACCTGCGGCGACGCGGCGGCGGAAGTTCTCTTCGACGATAGCGGCGCGATCCATGGGTCAGAAAAACGCCTGAAGCCCGGTCTGAGCGCGACCAAGGATCAACGCATGCACGTCGTGGGTTCCCTCGTAGGTGTTCACGGTTTCAAGATTGATCGCGTGCCGCATGACGTGGAACTCCTCCGATATTCCGTTGCCGCCATGCATGTCCCGCGCCGCCCGCGCAATGTCCAGCGCCTTGCCGCAATTGTTCCGCTTGATGAGTGAGATCATTTCCGGCGCAGCCCGGCCAGTATCCATCATCTGACCGACCCGCAAGGCGGCCTGCAGACCCAGGGCGATCTCGGTCTGCATGTCCGCCAGCTTTTTCTGGAAAAGCTGCGTTTGCGCCAGAGGCTTGCCGAACTGTTTGCGATCAAGCCCGTAATTCCGGGCACGGTGCCAGCAGTCTTCGGCGGCGCCCATCGTGCCCCAGGCGATCCCGTACCGGGCGCGGTTGAGACATCCGAACGGTCCCTTCAACCCCTGTACGCCGGGCAGCAATGCATCGTCGCCGACCTCGACGCCATCCATCACGATCTCGCCCGTGACCGAGGCGCGCAAAGACAGTTTCCCGCCGATCTTCGGCGCCGAAAGCCCCTTCGTGCCCTTCTCCAGCACGAACCCCCGGATCTTGCCGCCATGTTCTTCGGACTTCGCCCAAACGACAAAGACATCGGCAATCGGCGCGTTCGAAATCCACATCTTGGACCCGGTCAGGCGATAGCCGCCGTCGATCTTCTCGGCCCGTGTCTTCATGCCCGCAGGATCGGACCCCGCATCCGGTTCGGTCAGCCCGAAGCAACCGATCAGCGATCCGCTGGCCAGGCCGGGCAAATACTTTTGCCGCTGGGCATCGGTGCCATAGGCGTCAATTGGGTACATCACCAGAGACGACTGCACGGACATCATCGAACGGTATCCGCTGTCCACGCGCTCGATCTCGCGGGCAACCAACCCATAGGTGACATAGTCTGCCCCAAGGCCGCCCAGGTCCTCGGCGATGGTCACGCCCAAAAGCCCGGCTTCGCCCATTTCGGCGAAAACCTCGGGCTCCACCCGTTCTTCCGCGG
>JBNKWP010000002.1:0-63734 GCA_050299835.1 Silicimonas sp. | reverse complement strand
ATCGGACAACATGCGTTGATCTTCGGTCAACTGGTCGGTCAGGCGAAAGGGGTCTTCCCAGTCAAAGCTGCTGAGGTCTGGGCCAAAGCCTGCGGCTGCTGTGTCTTTCATTGTCTTCTCCGGATCTGGTCCAGAATACGCTCTTGTCTCCTGCATAAAAATGCATGAATTTGTCAATTACTCATGACATGAGGGTATGGAAATGTTGCCATCATTTGCGGTCTTGCGCAGCTTTGAAGCTGCGGCCAAGCACCAAAGCTACACCTCCGCCGCGGAAGAACTGCGCATCTCGCAAGCCGCCGTCAGTCGTCAGGTCAAGGAACTGGAAGAGATCATAGGCACTCAGTTGTTTCGCAAAGAGGGGCGCGGCGTGGCGCTCACCGCCGCCGGGTTGGCGCTTGCGGCGGAACTTCATCCCGGACTTGAGACGCTGCGCGATATCATCAGCAAGGCGCAAGGTGCGGGCGATACCGGTCAAACGCTGACAATTGCCGTATTGCCAACATTCGCAGCGCGTTGGCTGGCAAAACGTCTGGTGAACTTTCGGCGGCTCCATCCTGGCGTTCGCCTGACCCTGAAAAGCCGTTCGGAACCTTTTGACCTCATAAAAGACGGTGTCGATGTGGCGATCCATTTTGGCCACCCGGAATGGATCGGTGGCAATTTGACGGAATTGTTCCCAGAAGGTCTGGTGGCCGTGGCATCGCCGGCAATGATCGAAGACATGGGTATTTCAGCACCCAGTCATGCTGAAAGGTTGCCGCTTTTGCATCTGATGACACGCCGCTCCGCCTGGCCGGAGTTTTTCGCGGATAGCGGGCTTAATCCCCAACGGGCTGTTGCGGGCGACGCCTTCGATCAGTTTTCGACCATGATCGGCGCGGCAATCGGAGGGCTCGGTGCGGCAATCGTGCCAAGCTACCTGATCGAGCAGGAATTGGCGCAAGGGACTTTGGTGGCCTTTGGCAAACTCAGCGCCAGCCAGGGGAGATATTACACAGTGACGCCTTCGGTCATCTCCAACCCCTTGGCTCAGGCGTTTTGCGACTGGATCACGCAGGAGGCCCGAAACGCGACAAGGCTGCGTCAATCGGTTGCCTAGTTCAATCCGGTTGGCGTCGCTGGTAACGTCTCAGACAGCGCCCGTTCCGGTTTCAGAAAGCCTTTGACCGACAGAGCTCCGTCGCGCATCAGGGTAGCGCATCGCGGTGGCATTTTGCTTTGGGACGAGCGGCCCCCCGGTGATTTCTGCGGCGCTGCAAACTTGCACTGACGCCGCGATGTTCAGCCCTGCCGGTCGTCGAGCCCGTTCACCCGGGCGATGAAATCTGCCAGCATCGGCACATAGCGTTCGCCTTCGCCGGCAGCCTCCATCGCCGCATAGGCGTTTTTGACCACCGACTGCATCGGGTTCACCGCGCCGACGGAGACCGCGAGATTGGCGAGATAGGCCATGTCTTTATGCGCGTTGGAGATTGCGAAGCGGTGGGCGTCCTCGTCCTGCTCCAGCGTCCATTTCATGTAGGTCTCGTAGAACCCGTTGGAAAGCCGTCCCGGCCGGATGACGCTGTCGAACTGTTCTGCGCTGAGGCCGGATTTTCTGGCCAACGCAAGCGCCTCGGCATAGAGCGCACCATAGCCCATGCCGATGAAATTGTTGATCAGTTTCATCTTGTGGCCGAGTCCGACCTCACCCAGATGCACGATTACGCCCGCCCAGGTCTCGATCACCGGCTTGATGCGGGCGAAGACCTCGGGGCTTGCGCCGACCATCGCGTCGAGCGTGCCTTCCCAGGCCTCTTTTGGGGTCCGCGACAAGGGCGCATCGGCCATATGCCCGCCCGCCGCCGCGATTTCCGCGGCCAGTGCGAGGGTGGAGACCGGATCTGCGGTGGAACAATCGACGATCACCGCGTCCTTCTGCAACCCGGCGAGCAGCCCGTCCTCGCCCCGGATCGCGCCTTCGACCTGCGGGGAGCCGGTGACGCAGAGAAAGACGATTTCCGATTTCTCGGCCATCTCTTTGGGCGAGCCGACCTCGACCGCGCCGCGCCCGATCAGGTCGTCCACAGCTTCACGCTTGCGATGTGCCATGACGTGCAGCGGATATCCCGCCTCCACGATATTCTTCGCCATGCCGTGGCCCATCAGGCCGACGCCGATGAAACCGATTGCTGGTTTTTTCATGGGTGTCTCCTCTCCGGCGGCGATGCTACCCTGCGACGCCGGTGCCCACCAGAGAGAAGGTGAGCGGCTGGATGTCACCGCCGAAGGTGACGGCTTCGCCGACCCAGGACGAGACGAAAGATACCTCGTCGCCGGAGAATTGCGGGGCGAATTCCTCCAGCCGAAGCTCCATGGTCTTCCAGAACATGTCCGCGCCCCCGGCCGTTAGCGTGTTTTCGATGGTGATGGTGCCGTCTACCTCATGCCCGCGATCGGTTCCGGTGACGGCCATGTCGAGCGTAACGTTGCCCGGTCCCATGCCCTGCTGATAGCCGGTCGTTTCGAAGCCGAATTCCGGTCCGTCGATGGTCAGCGTCGCCTGCATCGGCGGGAACATGTTGTAGACCATCGAAGACATGGTCGCGCCGCGGGCCGTCAGCACCATCTCCAGCGGGTATTCGGCGGCCTCCGGTGTCGGCGCAAACCCGGCCTCCGTCGGAAGGAACCCCTCAGTTGGCACGAAGTCGAAACCTATGATCTCGTCGGGAGTGCGGCTCGATTCCGTGGTCCGGCGGAAATGGGGCGTCGCGCCGTTATGACCTTCCCACAAGCCGATCCTCAGTTGTTCGTTCAGGGGCGAAATCGCGACGCCGGGCCAACCTGCCATAGTGCATTCCGAACGAACAACGCGGCGGGCCTCGCTTCATCGAATCGTCACGCTTCCAGGAAATCCTTCATCCGGGCCAGCGCCTCGCGGATATTGTCCTGGCTGTTGGCGTAGGACAGCCGGATGTAACCCTCTCCCAGTGTTCCGAAATCGGGTCCGCCAATGGTGGCAACCCCGGGGCCTTCGAGAAGGGCAGAGGCCAGTTTCTTGGCCTGCCATCCGGTCTCCTTAATGTTGGGGAAGGCGTAGAACGCGCCCTTGGGCACGATGCAGGAGACGCCGGGGAGATCGTTCAGCAGATCGACTACAAGGTGCCGACGCGCGTCGAACTCTGTCATCATCGCGGCCACCGCGTCCTGCGGGCCGGTCAGCGCCTCCAGCGCGGCGTATTGCGAAGGCGCGTTGACGCAGGACCAGGCGTTGACGGCTAGCTTTCGGGCCTTGTCGTAAAGCTCCTGCGGCCAGACCGAGTATCCGAGCCGCCATCCGGTCATGGCATAGGTCTTGGACCAGCCGTTGAGCAGGATCAGACGGTCACGGATCTCGGGGTAGTTCAGAAGCGTGACATGCTCTTCCCCGTCATAGAGCATCTGGTCGTAGATCTCGTCCGACATGATCGCGACATGGCCCGGCAGGCCTGCCACCAGCGCGTCGATCTCCGCCTTTGGCGTGACGCCGCCGCAAGGGTTGGCGGGCGAGTTGACGATGACAAGCCGGGTCTTGTCGGTGATCAGGCTCAGGGTTTCCTCTGCCGAGAAGGCGAAACCGTTTTCCTCGCGGATCGGAATCGGGACGGGTCTGGCGCCGGTGAACTCGATCATCGAGCGATAGATCGGGAAGCCGGGATCGGGATAGAGGATCTCGGCACCCGGTTCGCCGAACATCAGGATCGCGGCGAACATGGTCACCTTGCCGCCGGGCACGATCAGGATGTTCTCCGGGCTGACCTCAGCCCCGAAGCGACGGTCGAGATCGGCGCTCACCGCCTCGCGCAGCGGCAGGATGCCGGTCGCGGGCGTGTAGCCGTGATGACCGTCGCGGATCGCGCGGATCGCGGCCTCCGAGATGTTCTCCGGCGTCGGGAAATCGGGCTGGCCGATGCCGAGGTTGATGACATCCTTGCCTTCTGCGGCAAGTGCGCCCGCGCGGGCCAGCACCGCGAACGCGTTCTCTTCCCCGATCCGGTCGAACCCGGCAATCGTCTTCAGCATCGTGATCCTCCCTGATTGCTCTCACCGGATAGCGAAGGCGGGGGGCATAGAAAAGCCCTCGCAGATTATCGGCCCGGAAATATCCCTGGGGG
The DNA here is from genome assembly GCA_050299835.1 of Silicimonas sp. GTDB lineage: Bacteria > Pseudomonadota > Alphaproteobacteria > Rhodobacterales > Rhodobacteraceae > JAJDOD01. The sequence continues at coordinate 59,598 of JBNKWP010000002.1, read as the reverse complement.
TGAATTGGCCGAAGGCCAAGCGGGGGACAGCGTCCCCCTGCCACGGCGACAGCAAAGCCGGCGCAAATCAGTAGGTGGCCCGACCGCCGGAGATGTCGAAGACGCCGCCCGTGGTGAAGGAACAGTCCGGCGAAGCGAGCCAGGCGACCATGTTGGCGATCTCCTCGACCTCGACCAGCCGTCCCTTCGGGATCTTCGATTTCATGAAGGCGATGAATTCGTCGGTCAGTTGCTCGAGGATCGGGGTCTGCGCCGCTGCCGGGGTCACGCAATTGACCGCGATATCAAAGCCCGCCAGTTCCTTGCCCACCGCCTTGGTCAGTCCGATCACGCCTGCCTTGGAGGCGGCATAGGCCGCGGCATTGGGGTTGCCTTCCTTGCCGGCGACGGAGGCGATGTTGACGATGCGCCCATAGCCCGCCGCCTTCATCGCCGGGATCACGGCGCGGTTGACGTGGAAGGTACCGTTCAGGTTGATTTCGACGATCCGGTGCCAATCGTCCACGTCATATTCGTCGAGCGGCGCGATCGGTCCTGCGATTCCGGCGGAGTTGACGACGATGGAGGCGGGGCCGGTGGCCTCCGCCGCAGCCCGGACACTTTCCCAGTCAGCGACGTCGCAGGCGTGTCCGGTGCCGCCCAGACTTGCCGCCGCCTGGGCGGCTTTCTCACCATTCAGGTCCCAGATAACGATCCTCGCGCTATCGCGGGCCAGACGTTCCGCGCAGGCGTAACCGATGCCTTGAGCGCCGCCGGTGATGATCGCCACCTGTCCGCTGAAATCATACGTGGCCATGCGCCCTCCTGCGTTGTCCGCTTTCACGCCACCAGATCACCAAGCCCGAGCCGATGATGATGGCTGCGCCGATCAACACCGGCGCGTCGGGGATGTTGCCGAAGACGAGCATGCCCGAGATCGTGAGGTAAAGGATGATGCTGTAGTTGAACGGGATCAGCACGCTCGCCTCGGCAAAGGCGTGGGCCCGACTGAAGATTTCGTGCCCGGTCCAGGCGAAACAGCCGATACTCAGAAGCAGTGCCCATTGTCCTGCCGTCTCAGGCGTCTGCCATGTCAGGATTGCGGGGATCAACAGTGCGGCGGTGCCGATCGCGCCCATATAGACTTGCATGGTCTGGGTTGAGATTCGGCCCGAGAGCATCCGGGTCAGGATCGCGAACCCGGCCATGGAGAAGGCGTTGACCAGCGCCAGAAGCGTCGCCCAGTGGAAGGCCTCGCCGAACGGACGGATCACGATCAGAACGCCGATGAAGCCGACGATGACTGCCGCGATGCGGAATGGGCCGACCCGTTCGCCCAGAAGCGGCACGGCGAGTGCGGTCAGGATGATCGGCGCGGAGTTCAGGATCGAGGAGGACACCGAAAGCGGCAGATAGCGGATGGCGATGAAGTTCATCACCGTCGCCGTCACCAGAAGCGCCCCGCGCAGGCAGATCAGGGTCATTTCGTGCCGCGAGCGCCATTCGAAGACCTGACCCAGTTGCGCGCCCCGGGCGAGCGACAGCAGGAAGGCGACGAGGTATCGCATGAAGGCCAGTTGCATGGCCGAGATACCCGCCAGCGACAGCCATTTCGCTGTCGTGTCGGTGCAGGCGAAGAAGAAGCACGCCAGAAGGATCATCGCGATGCCAAGACCGGCGCGGTCCGACCGGGTCTCAGCCGTCAGGCTCACCCTATTTGAACCATCTGGCGTAGCTGTCGACCATCTGCGGCACCAGATCGTCGCCGTGGCCGTCGTCGGTGGCGCGGCTGGTGGCCTGAAGCGCCCCCTTGGCCATGAGCGAGTCGCGGCCCATGTCTTGCAGCATCTTCTCGTAGTAGCTGATGTCCTTGCGGGCGTTGCGGATGGTGAAGGCCAGTTTCTGCGGATCGCCGTCCACGGCATAGGCCTTGATGAAATCCATCATGCCGGACCCGTTCGGACCGGCGGAGAGCACGTTGTAAAGCGCCTCGCGATCCACACCGGCAAGGTCGCAGGCCGCGAAAGCCTCGCTCATCGCATTCGCGCTTGTCATGGCATAGAAATTGTTGATGAGCTTGATCGTGTGGCCCGCGCCCAGATCGCCCAGGTGGAAGATGTTCTCGCCCAGGTCTTCGAAGACCGGTTTGATCTTCTCGAAGGTCGCCGTGTCGCCGGCGGCCATGATGTTGAGAAGCCCGTCCTTTGCGTGGGAGGGTGTGCGGCCCAGCGGCGCGTCCATCATCGTGGTGCCCTTTTCCGCGACCTTTTCGCCAAGCGCCTTGGTGGAGGCGGGAAGCGAGGTGCCGAAGTCGATCACCACCATGCCGTCCGAGAGACCCGCGATCACGCCATCGTCGCCATACATCCGGCTTTCGACATGATCGGAGGTGCCCATGCAGAGCATCACGATATCGGACGCCTCGGCCAGTTCGCGGGCATTGGCGGCTTCGACGGCCCCCCGCGCGATGGCGGCGTCAAGCCCGCTACGGTTGGTGTTGCCGAGGACGGTGACCTCATAGCCCTTGTCCTGAAGGCGGCTGACCATGGCGGAGCCCATCAGCCCCAATCCGATGAATCCGATCTTTGGCTGGCTCATGGGTTTTCCTCTCCTGTCGTTATTCTGGCCGCCATCCGGCCCAATTCGTCGCTGCATTTGGCCCCTGATCCATTGCCCGCCGCTGCGACGATCAGGCCGGGGTCGAGCCGTCTGATCTCGGGAATGCGGTCTGGGGACCAGGTGGTGACACAGGGTTTATGGTATCTCGACGCGAAGGCAAGGCCAGGGATGATCTGGCGAATGCGGTCGGTCAGGTAATCGGCGCGGTCGGGGTTTCCGCCGGAGTGGAACCAGTCGGTAATCGCCCGTCTGTCGGGCAGGATGTCGTCGGTCGGGTCACCGCCAAGCTTTAGCCAGAGCTTGCCGTCGGGGTATCGGACGGGCGGCAGGATATAGATGTCATCGGGGCTTTCCATGACGAGTGAGGGCATGGTGCTGAGGCGGCGGGCTTCCGCTGGCCCGATCTCGTGGAAGGCGACGGTGCGGGCATAGATCGATAGAGTGTTGCGTCCGAGCAGCTCGTCGGTCCAGCCGCCTGCGGCGACGATGACCTCGTCGGCGTCGATGGTCTGGCTGGCGGTTCTGACCTTTTTCGGGGAGACGCTCACCGCTTCTTCGGTCAGGCGGGTCGCGCCGTGACGGCGGGCGGCTTGCTGCTGCGCGGCGACAAGGTTGCGGGGGCTGATATGGCCGGCATTCTTCGGCTCATAGGAGCCGGTGTAGCCTTCTGGGATGGCGAGGTACGGGAAGGCCGATTTCAAGCCTTCGGCGTCGAGCGGGAGGGCATCGACCTCCAATCCGTCCGTCGCCGTTGCGACCGCTGCCATGTATTCCGCGCCGCCTGCGATCAGTGCGCCGCACTCGGTGAAAAAGGCGATGCCGCTTTCACGCTCGATTTCGGCATAGCGGCGGATCGAGGCGGCGGAGACGCAGGCATAGAAGGGGCGGCGGTCGTTCATCCGGGTGATACGGCCCTCGTCGTAATGGCTGGCGAAGGCGCCCTTATGCGTGGTCCAGTTGGCGGGTTCGCCGGGACCGATCAGCGTCACATCATGGCCCGCCTTGGCAAGGTGGCGCGCGGCGGCGCTGCCGATCATGCCCGCTCCGACAATGGCGATTTTCATATCATGCTCCCGAAGGCGCGGGTCTTGAGGCCCTTCTGGACTTCGTAGATGGAACCGCCCTTCTCGGGCTGGGGTTGCGGGATGCGGACGGGGATGTCTTTCAGGCGCGGGTTCAGCGTGGGTTGACCGCAGAGCATCCGGGCGTAGTACTCTTCGATCCCCTCCCATCTGGTCGTTGACCCCATGATCGGGAAGGCGTCGGCGGCCATCATTTCGAAGAACAGGATACGGCGCGGTCTGTCGGAGGTGTTGAGGTTCGAGCCGTGGACGATCCGCCCGTGATGGATGGAGATGCTGCCCGCCGGGCCTTTCAGTTCCACGGCATCTGCGGGGTTCAGGCCGACCTCCTCCGGGATGAAGGCGCCCGCGAAGACGCCATCGACGTGGTGATCGTAGACCGGGCCCCGGTGGCTGCCGGGATAGACCATCAGCGGCCCGTTCTCGCTTTCCATGTCGTCGATGAGGACGCCGATGGCGAGGATGTCGTCATTGGTGTGGGGATAGAACGCATAGTCCTGATGCCATTCGACGGCGGCACCGTACCCGGCTGATTTCATGTTCAGTTTCGTGGTGTGGAGGCGGATATCCGGCCCGATCAGGTCACGGGCAGGGGCGAGGATCAGGTCGGAGTGGAGCAGCTCGCGGACGGGGTCGCTGATCGTATGCGGCAGCTTGATGCGGCGAAGGCGCGGGGTCTCGGGCGTGTGGCTGTCCTCAACGTCGAGACGGTCGTTCGAGGCGGTGAGCGTGCGGGCCTCGTCTTCGAACCGGGCAATCTCGGCGCGGAGGCTCTGGATCACCGGATCGGGCAGGTGGCGTTCGAGGACAAGGTAGCCAGTCTCGTTGTAGGATGAAATCTGGTCGGCGGTCAGCACTTCGGTCATTGTGGGTCCTTCCGACGATAGGGGGCAGAATCCGCATGGATTTTGCAACGGGAAATACGCATCTTCCACGAGTCCGGGTTCAAGATTGGTACCGGCCGGACGCATGGGCGGGGGCCGTTTGATACGCATCACTCCTTGAAGCTTGCTGCGTAACGCGGTGCAAAGAACTTGATGAACGCCTTGACCTCGCGCCGCCTGAAGGCTTCCGGCGAAATCAACAGCAAATGCTGGCGCGTGACGTCCTCGATATCCTCAAAGCAGCGAATGAGTGCCTCGTCCTGTCCCACCTGCCGAACGTTCAGAAGGCCCAGGCCCTGTCCCAGGCGGACAGCCGATTTCATGAGGTTGGTATCTTGATAGGTGGCGACGATTTGGTCGGGCTCGACGCGCTCGATCAGCCATTGGTGAAGGTAGTCGGGAACGCTCGCGTTTTTGAAGGTTACGAAACGGTGGCCTTTGAAGTCTGATACAGAAGCGGGCAGCCCGAATTTGTCTGCATAAGGTTTACCTCCGAAGATTGCCCATTTCGCGGCGCGGATTGTTCTGCAGATCAAGGCTTCATCGGGTTCCGCCTTGGTCATTCGTATGGCGATATCGGCCTCGCCAGAGGACAGGTCGAGTACCTTGATGCTGTGGATAAATTCGAAACCGACATCGGGATGCCTGGCAGAGAACTCGCTGAAGATGTCCATCACCCGCTCCGAAAAGCTTTCGGGCGCAGTGATACGAATGGGCCTGGGCCGACCGAGTTCCCGTGACATTTCGCCGAACGTCTCGGCCGCTCGTTCCATGTCCTCAGCCAGGGCGAGGAGGCTTCGGGCATTGTCGGTTGGTTTGAAGCCACGCGTGTCACGGTCAAACAGGGCGAGGCCGAGTTCCACTTCCAGGGCGTCAATTCGACGGGAAACAGTTGGCTGTGCCATCCCGAGCTTTTTCGATGCGGCCAGCGTGGAGCCATGCCGGAAAACCGCGAGGAAAACGCGAATGTCAGTCCAGTTTTTGAACGCGTTATTCACTTTTGTAGAACAGCACAAAATCAGAAGCGATACCAGAAGCCGGGCAACAAATTTAGGCTTTGGGCATATCGTTCAATCAAAGGCCAAGTCCAATGAGCGCAGTCGCAAGCCATGTCCGCCCGTTCCTGCACCCCCTTATGTCCAGAATCTCGCAACTTGCCCGCCTGAAGCACCCCAAGGCGGATGCAAAGGAGGATGAGCGCGAGAATCGGGACCGCCGGAACTTCATTCTCGAAATGATGGACGCGCATCCGGAAGCGTTCCAGAGCGAGTTAGATTGTCAAAGCATGATGATTTTCTATTCATCGAGGTTTTGATGTGGTCGGCGCGGGTCGTGGTGATTTCTGCCGACTGAGAAAGGCAAAGCCCGCGCGCGTCTCGCCACGAAAAATGCGCATCTTCAAAACTCAGGCGGATATCAACGCTTGGCGTAGTCTATATGCTACGCTCCATCTCGCCAGCCCTTGAGGTAATGCGCGACAAGGCGTTTCATGTCCTCGTCAAGTTCGGTGGTGTCCTTCATGCCGAGCTTTGCCTTCAGGTGCTTCACAGAAGCTAGCATGTAAACTGCAATGACCCCATCGAGATCGGACCGACGCCGGACGGACCGTAGGTGGAAATCTCCCCGTCCATCCTGTTCATGAACGTCAACTGCCTGAAGGGCAGGCCACGCAGTGAGATCTATTCGCAGGCAGATTTCAATGCCTTGAAATACGGCAGAAAGTAAGGCTGGGCATCCTTGCCTCTAACCTGACCCGCTACGCCAACCCTCGTGTCTTCAGCCGAACCGACCAAATTCCTGACTACATCACCGCGCCGATCTGCCAGGGGACGAATTCGTAATCGCCGAGGCCCTGTGCCTCCGACTTTGACTTCTCGCCGGAGGCGACACGGAGGAACATCTCGTAGATCTCGCGCCCCTTTTCCTCCAGCGAAACCCCGCCCGTCAGCATCTCGCCCGCGTTGATGTCCATGTCTTCGGTCATCCGGGTGTACATCTCGGAATTGGTGGCGATCTTGATGGTGGGTGCCGGTTTGGAACCGAAGGCGGAGCCCCGGCCTGTGGTGAAGCAGATAAGGTTGCAGCCGCCCGCGATCTGGCCGGTCACGGAGGCGGGGTCGTAGCCCGGTGAGTCCATGAAGGTGAAGCCCTTGGCGGTGACCGGCTCGGCGTATTTGTAGACGCCGGTCAGCGGCGTTGTCCCTCCCTTGGCGGCCGCGCCCAGGCTCTTTTCGAGGATGGTCGTAAGACCACCTTTCTTGTTGCCGGGCGACGGGTTGTTGTCCATCGAGCCCTTGTTGCGGGCGGTGTAATCTTCCCACCAACGGATCAGGCCGACGAGCTTCTCGCCCACCTGTTCGTTTGTCGCGCGGCGGGTGAGCAGGTGCTCGGCGCCGTAGATCTCAGGCGTCTCGGCCAGAACACCGGTGCCGCCCTGAGCGGTCAGCAAGTCGCAGGCGTAGCCGAGCGCAGGGTTGGCAGTGATGCCAGACCAGGCGTCGGAGCCGCCGCATTGCAGACCGACCATCAGTTCGGAGGCGGGGCATTCGGTGCGCGTGGCTTCGTTGGCGAGCGGCAGCATGGCGCGCACCTTTTCGATGCCGACCTCGATGGTCTTGCGCAGGCCCGCGACACCCTGGATGTTCATGGTCTGGAAGAGCGGGCTCTGTTTCAGCCCGTAAGCCTCCAGCAGCCAGTCGATCTGGTTGATCTCGCAACCCAGTCCCACCATTACCACGCCCGCATGGTTGGGATGGCGGGCATAGCCCCACATGACCCGCTGCAGCGCCTCGAACCCGTCGCCGTCGCCGGCCATGCCGCAGCCGGTGCCGTGGACGAAGGCGACCACGCCATCGACATTGGGATAAGCTGCCAGTTCCTCGGGCCCGAAGGCGTCGGCGATACGGCGGGCGGCAGTGGCGGAGCAGTTCACGCTCGTCACCACAGCAATGTAATTGCGGGTTCCGACACGGCCGTTTTCGCGGCGGTAGCCCATGAACGTGTCCTGTTTCTCCGCTTTTGGCGCGGGGCGCAGGTCGGTGCCGAACTCGTAGGACTGGTCGAGATTGCGGAACTCGGTGTTCTGGGTGTGGACATGGTCGCCGGGGGCAATGTCCTGAGACGCATAGCCGATCAGTTGGGCATATTTGCGGATTTCGCCGCCCTTCGCGATCGCACGGGTGGCGATCTTGTGGCCGGAGGGGATGAGACCTGTGGTGGTCACATTCTCGACGGCAGTGCCCGCTGCGAGAGCTCGTTTTGCGGTGACCACGTTATCGGACGGGTCAAGGCGGATGGTGTCGGTCATGTTTCCTCCGGGAGTTTCGCCGCCTGACGGCGTCGACACGCGGGGGTTCCACCCCCGCACCCCCGGAGTATTTTTACCAGGAAGAAAGCGCAAGTGGGCTCAGGCGCAGGCAGGGGCGTCGCCACTCCAGCGGTGGATGTCGATATGGGGCGCTTCGGCAAGGCGGGCGCGGGCGGCTTCCCACATCTCGTGCCATGTGCGCCAGTCGCGAAGCTCGGTGTCCGGGTTGGCGCGGGAGCGGGCGACGAATTCGGGGAACTGGGCGCGGCCCGTGGGCTGGCCGGTCACGTTGAAACGCAGGTCGAAACTCCAGCGGATGCCGTCCGAGAGATTGGGCAGCGAGGCGTGCGGCGTCATCGGGTGAAAGAGCACCGCGCCGCCCGCCTTCACGGGGAGCGGTTTGGCCTTTGACGTGTCGATGAGACCCGGCGCGATGGAAGTCTGCCTCTCGGGGCAATGGGGCAGGAGGTCGGTTTCGTGGCCGATTACTTGCAGGCAGCCGTTTTCGACCGTGGCGTCCGTGACGGCGAGCCAGACGGTGACCATGTTGGTCTCGTCCGCCTCTTCCAGCGCAACCGCGCGGTCCTGATGCCAGTCGGTGCCGCCGACATGGGCACGGATTTCGTCTTTGGCCAGTTCGCGCTCGGGCGGCTTGATGCGGACATGCTGGATCGGGTTCGACGTGATCTCGGGGCCGATCAGGTCCTCCACCATGTCGAGGAGGCGCGGGGCGGTGACCATGTCGAAGACTGCGGGGCCGAAATGCATCGGCGTGTCGGCAGTGATCCTGTCGCCGGGCAGCGAGATGTCCATCGGCTGGAACCAGTCATGGCCCGCCTTGTAAGCGCGGATGAGTTTTTCCTGGAAGCTGTCGCCGCCGATGCCCCAGCCGGTGCAGAGGTCGTCGAGGAGGGTTTCGTACTCGGCGCGGACCGGGCCGAGCGTGGTGTCGTCGAGGACGCCTTCGACCACGAGCCAGCCGTGAGTGTCGAAATGGTCGATCTGGGCTTCGGTGAGCATGGGCTTATCCCTGAAAATCGTCGTCCAGATAGACCTGGATGATCTCGCGGAAGTCTTTTTCTGCCGTGAAGCCAAGCGCGGTCGCGCGTTGGGGGTCGAAATCGCGGGGCCAGTTCTTCACGATGGCTTCGATCTCCGGGTCGGGCTCGTGATGGATACGGGCGGCGACGTCGGCACCGCACATGTCCCACAGCGCCTCGATCTGTTCGGCGACCGTGCAGGAGACGCCGGGCATGTTCAGCGCGGGGCGGTTGTTGTACACGCTCTGGTCGAGCGTCGCGGCGTGGCGCAGAAAGCCTGCCGCAGAACGGGGGGAGGCGTGCCAGTGCCGGGTCTGAGGATCAACCGGCAGGATCGCGTCAACGCCGTTCAGCGGTTCGCGGATGATGCCGGAGAAGAAGCTGGACGCCGCCTTGTTCGGCGCACCAGGGCGCACGCAGATCGTGGGCAGACGGATCGAGACGCCGTCAAAGAAGCCCTTGCGGATGTGGTCGGAGAGCAAAAGTTCCGACATGGCCTTCTGCGCGCCGTAGCTGGTCTGGGGCGCATGGAAGAACTCATCGTCGATCTTCTCGGGGAAGGGCGCTCCGAAAACGGCGATGGAGGAGGTGAAGATGATCTTCGGTTTGTAGTCGCCGCCAGATGCGATGGCCTCGGCCCGGAAGATGTCCACGAAGCTCTGGAAGGCGGCCATGTTGACCTGCCAACCAAGGTCGAAGTCGCGCTCGGCCTCACCCGAGACGATGGCGGCGAGGTAATAGACCAGTGCGGGACGCGTCGCGGCGAGGCGCTTGATGACGCCGGGGTTGGTGACGGTGCCCTTGACCTGCTCGGCCACGGGTGCGCCGTTCTCTGGGAAGTGCAGGTCGCAGAGCGTCACCCGGTCTCCGCTGGCCAAGGGTGCGTTCGATAGGGACCATGCCAGTTTCTGGCCGACCATGCCGCCGCCGCCGATGATGAGGATGTTGCGCATCGGTGCTTCTCCCGTTCCTTACCGTCAACGGTGGGGGTTTCGGCTCTGGTGTCAAGCCGGGGGACCGTAAAACCGGGTTGATTTCTGCCGCTTGCGTCTGGTCTTTCGCGCCCGAAGGCACTAGCCATTCGCGAGAGACAAGGGAGGTACAAGATGGCAGGTCGTTTGGCGGGAAAACGGGCGCTGGTGACGGCGGCCGGGCAGGGGATCGGACGGGCCACGGCGCTGGCGATGGCGGGCGAGGGCGCTCAGGTGCTGGCGACAGATATTAACGAGGACGCGCTGGCGACGCTGAACGCGCCGGGCATCACCACGTTGCGGATGGATGTGCTGGACACGGGGTCGGTGAACGAGGGCGTGGCGGCGGCCAATCCCGACATCCTGTTCAACTGCGCGGGCTTCGTTCATGCCGGGACGATCCTGGATGCGACGGACGAGGAATGGGATTTCGCTTTCAATCTCAATGTTCGCTCGATGTTCCGCACGATCCGCGCCGCGCTTCCGGCGATGCTGGAGCGGGGGAACGGCTCCATCGTCAATATCGCTTCCGTGGCGTCTTCGGTGACCGGGGTGCCGAACCGGTTCCTTTACGGTACGTCGAAGGCGGCGGTGATCGGTCTGACCAAGGCGGTGGCGCGGGAATATGTGACCACGGGCGTGCGCTGCAATGCGATCTGTCCCGGCACGGTCGACAGCCCGTCGCTGCATGACCGGCTGCGGGAGACCGGGGACTATGAGGCCGCGCTGGCGGCTTTCATCGCGCGACAGCCCATGGGCCGGATCGGCAAGGCGGAGGAGATCGCGGCATTGGCCGTCTATCTCGCCTCCGACGAGGCCGGATTCACCACCGGGCAGGCAATCAATGCGGATGGCGGCTGGACCGCCTGACACACACTATCGGGAAGGATGGCAGATGAAACTTGTACGCTATGGTGAGATCGGGGCCGAAAAGCCGGGGATGATCGACGGGGATGGCGCTCTGCGCGACCTGTCGGGCCAGGTGGACGATATCGCGGGCGAGGTGCTGGGTGACGCGGGGCTGGACCGGCTGCGCGCGCTCGATCCCGCCAGCCTGCCTGTCGTGGAAGGCAACCCGCGTTACGGCTGCTGCGTCGGCGGCGTCGGCAAGTATATGTGCATCGGGTTGAATTACACCGACCACGCCGAGGAGACGGGCAACCCGATCCCCGAGCATCCTGTGCTGTTCATGAAGGCGACCTCGGCCATCAGCGGGCCGAACGACGATATCGTGATGCCGCGCGGCTCGAAGGCCACCGACTGGGAAGTCGAACTGGGCGTGGTGATCGGGAAGGCGGCGAAATACGTCTCGGAGGCCGAGGCGCTGGATTACGTGGCCGGGTATTGCACGATCAACGACGTCTCGGAACGCGATTTCCAGATGCACCTGTCTGGCCAGTGGACCAAGGGCAAATCCTGCGACACGTTCGGGCCGACGGGTCCGTGGCTGGTGACGAAGGACGAGGTCGCGAATGTCCAGGAACTGGACATGTGGTGCGATGTGAACGGCAAGCGGATGCAGACCGGAAACACGCGGACGATGATCTTTACCGTGGCGCAGATCGTGTCGCACCTGTCGGAGCTGTTCACGCTGCATCCGGGCGATGTGATCTCTACTGGCACCCCTCCGGGTGTGGGTCTGGGGATGAAGCCGCCGACCTATCTGAAGGACGGCGACGAGGTGACCGTCTGGATCGAGGGGCTGGGCGAGCAGACCCAGAAGGTGCGGGCCGATGTCGGATAAGCCGCGTCTGCTTTTGCTTGGAGATCCTGCGAAACGCTATCGCGACCGGATGGACGCCAGTTTCGATGTCACCCAGGCCACAAGCAAGGCGGCGCTGGACGCGGTGCTCAAAGACGGGTCCGGCTTTGTCGCTGCTGCGATGGTGGGGCACGGCCATATCACGGCCGAGGTGCTCGACATGTTGCCCGATCTGAAGGTGATCTCCAATTTCGGGGTGGGTTACGACACCATCGACGCAGCCGAAGCCGCGCGGCGGGGCATTCTGGTCAGCCACACGCCGGATGTGCTGAACGGGGAAGTGGCCGATACCACGCTGATGCTCTGGCTTGCTGTATCGAAACAACTCATGCCGTCCGAACGCTGGGCGCGGTCGGGCGATTGGGAAGAGAAGGGGCCGTTTCCCCTGACCCGGACAATTCGGGACCGCACGGTCGGCATTCTCGGCATGGGCCGGATCGGGCAGGAGATTGCCGAGACGATCAAGCCATTCAACCCGACGGTCCTTTATCACACCCGCACCCAAAAGGATCTGCCCTATCGCTATTGCGGGAGCCTGGTGGAGATGGCGCGGGAGGCCGAAGTCCTGATCATCATCACACCTGGTGGCGCGGAGACCAAACACCTTGTGAATGCCGAAGTGATCGACGCGCTCGGGCCGGATGGCATTCTGATCAACGTCGCGCGTGGCACGGTGGTGGACGAGGTGGCCTTGACGGAGGCGCTGGTGGCAGGCCGTCTGGGTGGAGCCGGTCTCGACGTGTTCGAGGCGGAGCCGAAGATCACCGAAGGGCTGAAGGCGCTCGATAATGTGGTGCTGCTTCCCCATGTGGGAAGTGCGACGGTCGAGACGCGGCAGGCGATGGGAGATCTGGTTTGCGACAATCTCGACCAGTGGCTGGCCGACGGCACCGTTCGAACCCCAGTGGCCGAGTGCCGCGAGCTGAACGGGGCGATCTGAGCTGCCTTCCGTGACGTAACGTCTTTTGTGAACTGCGTTCAGTCAACGTTGATTGCGGTACTGAAGCTGCCTATCTGACATCTGAACGGCGTTCATGGAATGTCGTTGCCGCGTCAAAAGGCGTGGTTCGGGAAACGATCCCGTCGTGAGGGGTTGGATTACCAGGTTAAGCGGTATCGGGGGTGGCTACAGGCGCCGTCCCCACGTTTCTGCCCCCAGGCACCGGCTCCTCATCCCGAGCTGGTGCTGTCCCGGGGGTGGCGCGCGGTCTGCTCAGTCAGGCCGCGCGCAGTAACCCCTCATCTTTCAATTTCGCATGGGTCTGGTCGAAGGTCTTCCAGGCGGTCTCGATAATGCGGTCGACTTCTTCGCGCGTCAGGACCAGCGGCGGCGCGATGACCATGCGGTCGCCCACATGACGCATAATGAGGTTGTTGCTGAAGCTGTAGCCGCGGCAGATCAGGCCCACCGTTCCGGCAGTGGCTTCGAAGGCGGCACGGGCGGATTTGTCGGGGGTCAGCGCCAGAGAAGCCATCATGCCCACAATCTTCGCGTCATCGACCAGCGGGTGTTCTTCCAGGGAGGTCCAGCGTTCCTTCAGATAGGGGCCGACGTCATTGCGGACGTGCTCGACCAGCTTTTCCTCCTCCATGATGCGCAGGTTGGCGAGTGCCACGGCGCAGGCGACGGGGTGGCCGGAATAGGTGTAACCATGCGCGAACTCGGTCCCGGCGATCACACTGGCGATCTCGTCCGAGACGACAGAGCCACCGATCGGCTGATAGCCGGAGGAGAGACCCTTGGCGATCGTGATGATGTCGGGTTTCCAGCCCACGGTCTCAAAGCCGAACATGTTGCCGGTCCGTCCGAAGCCGCAGATCACCTCATCGGCGATCAGCAGAATGTCGTGGGCGTCGCAAATGCGCTGGATTTCGGGCCAGTAGCTGTCCGGCGGCACGATCACGCCGCCTGCACCCTGAACCGGTTCGGCGATGAAGGCGGCGACGTTGTCCTCGCCCAGTTCAGCGATGGCGGTTTCCAGTTCGCGGGCGCGGGCAAGGCCGAATTCCTCCGGCGACATGTCGCCGCCCTCAAGATACCAGTTGGGCTGGCCGATATAATGTATTCCCGGAATCGGAATCCCGCCCTGCGCATGCATTCCCGCCATGCCACCGAGCGAAGCCCCGCCCAGCGTCGAGCCGTGATAGGCGTTCTTGCGGCTGATGAAGATCTGTTTTTCCGGTTTGCCCTTCAAAGCCCAGTACGTGCGAACCATGCGAATATTGGTGTCGTTCGCTTCCGAGCCGGAACCGGCAAAGAATGTGTTGTTGAGATCGCCCGGTACGAGTTCGGCCAGCTTTGCGGCCAGTTCGATGACAGGCGCATGGGAGGACTGGAAGAAGGTGTTGTAATAGGGCAGTTCGCGCATCTGGCGTGCGGCGGCGTCGGCCAGTTCGTCGCGCCCATAGCCGATATTCACGCACCAGAGTCCGCTCATGGCGTCCAGCACGTCCACGCCCTCGCTGTCGGTAATCCAGACGCCCTTGCCACGTGTGAAGATGCGGGCGCCATTGCGCGCGAGTTCGTCGCCTTGCGTGAACGGGTGCATGTGATGGGCGGCGTCCAGAGCCTGCATTTCAGCGGTTGGTCGGGGGTTTGTGAGGGACATGAGATTTGCCTATTTCTATTCGTCATCCATATGCAGCATATGCTTTCCCGACCGCAAGGCCGGTTCGGGAACTGCCCTGAAAACAGGGGCCGGGGCGGTATGAGATTGCACGAAGAACAATTCTTCGGCGAATGCCCAGATTTCCGGTTCGAAGCGTGGACGGGATCTTGTGAGTGACAGAATTTTGCTGAAAACTCACGCCAAAGCACATGGGGAGTTCACGATGCTCAAAACAGCAACCCTGACGGCGATCACCGTCACCACCTTCGCGGCAGCCGCCATCGCCGAGGAGGTTCGCGTTTACAACTGGTCGGATTATATCGACGAGGAGCTGCTGACCAAGTTCGAGGAAGAGACCGGTATCGATCTTATCTATGACGTCTTCGATTCAAACGAGGTTCTCGAGACCAAGCTGCTTGCGGGCGGGTCCGGCTATGACGTGGTTGTGCCGACCGCCAGCTTCATGGAGCGGCAAATCCAGGCAGGCGCTTTCCAGAAACTCGACAAATCGCAGCTGTCCAATATCGGAAACACCTGGGACGTGATCGAGGAACGTACCGCGACCTACGATCCGGGCAACGAATATTCGATCAACTACATGTGGGGGACCACCGGCATTGGCGTGAATGTGGGCAAGGTGACCGAGCTTCTCGGGGAGGATGCCCCCATCGGCTCGCTGTCGCTGATCTTCGATCCGGCCAACATGGAAAAACTCGCCTCCTGCGGCGTTCAGATCCTGGATGCCCCGGCGGAGATCATCCCGGCGGCGCTGGCCTATATCGGCGAGGACCCGAACAGCCACGACCCGGAGGTGATCGAGAAGGCCGAACCGGTTCTGATGGCGGTACGGCCCTATATCCAGAAATTCCACTCGTCGGAATACATCAACGCGCTCGCCAACGGTGAGATCTGCGTCGCGCTCGGCTGGTCGGGCGATGTGCTTCAGGCCCGTGACCGCGCGGCAGAGGCCGACAACGGCGTGGAGATTGCTTATAACGCGCCGTCGGAAGGTGCCCTGATGTGGTTCGACATGATGACGATCCCCGTCGATGCGCCAAACCCGGCGGGCGCACACAAGTTCCTCGACTTCATCCTCGATGCCGAGAACATGGCGGCCGCTTCGAACTATGTGTATTACGCCAACGGCAACAAGGCGTCGCAGGAGTTCCTGGTCGAGGATGTGATTGGCGATACTGCAATCTATCCGGATGAGGCGACGCTGGAGAACCTCTATACGACAACGGCTTATCCGCCGCGCGTGCAGCGGACGGTCACCCGGCTCTGGACCAAGATCAAGTCGGGCACCTGAGGTGTATCGGATCGCTGGCGCGATCCGACCAAGTGGGGGCTCTGCCCCCACACCCCCGGGATATTTTCGGGCCAATAATAGGATGAAGCAGTCGGGGAGAGCGGTCGATGGTGAATGAGACCGGGTTTCATCCCTGGGACGATCCGGGCGGGGAACCGCTGATCCGGATCGAAGGGGTGTCGAAGCAGTTCGGGGATTTCACTGCGATCGACGATGTCTCGCTGGAAATTTATCCCAAAGAATTCTTCGCGCTTCTGGGACCGTCCGGCTGTGGCAAGACCACGCTGATGCGGATGTTGGCGGGATTCGAGAGGCCGAGCGCGGGCCGGATCAGAGTCGACGGCAAGGACATGGACGGTGTGCCGCCCAACAAACGGGCGGTGAACATGATGTTCCAGTCCTATGCGCTGTTCCCGCATCTGTCGGTCTGGGACAATATCGCCTTCGGGCTGAAGCGCGACAGGCTGGACAGGGACAGGATCGCGGCCCGTGTGGAAGAGATGCTGAAGCTGACGCAGCTCGGCAAGCTTGCCAGGCGCAAGCCGCACCAGCTTTCCGGCGGGCAGCGGCAACGGGTGGCGCTGGCCCGCGCGATGGCGAAGGCGCCGAAGCTGTTGTTGCTGGATGAGCCCCTGGGTGCGCTCGACAAGAAACTCCGGCAGGAAACCCAGTTCGAGCTGATGGACATCCAGGAGAAGACCGGCACCACCTTCGTGATCGTCACCCACGACCAGGAAGAAGCGATGACGGTCGCCTCTCGTGTCGCCGTGATGGATCAGGGGCGCTTCGTCCAGGTTGACACGCCGGACCGGATCTATGAGGCGCCGAATTCGGTCTATGTGGCGGATTTCATCGGCGACGTGAACCTGATCAGGGCGCGTGTCCGCAGTCTGGGCGAGGCGGTGATGCTGGACTGGGCCGAAGGCAAGCGCCTGTTCTCGAAACCCGTGGGGGATGTGGATGTCGGGCAGGAGGTGACGTTCGCCATCCGGCCCGAGAAGATCGCCATCAGTCGCGAGGTGCCCGAAGCGCCCAACCGCATGAAGGGCAAGATCCTCGACATCGGCTATCTGGGGAACCTGTCCACCTATCACGTGCAGATTTCGGACGACCTGGTGATCCGGTGCGAGGTCGGCAACCGGTCGCGCCTGTCGCGGCGGGATTTCACATGGGAGGACGAGGTGTGGCTGTCCTGGACCGACACCGCCGGCCTGGTGTTGCCGTCGTGAACGGTTCCCCTCTGCCTCGGTCCCTCACCGACAGAAGTGGGAAGGCGCGCCCGGCGGGCACATGTCGGATCCTCTCTCCCGTGGGGGAGCGGATGGGGGAGGGGCCATGCTGAGGATCTTCACCGCCATTCCCTATTTCTGGCTGCTGGTGCTGTTCCTGGTGCCCTTCATCATCGTGACGAAGATCTCAGTAAGCGACTATGCCGTGTCGATCCCGCCCTACACGCCAACGTTCGACCTTTCCGGAGGCTGGGCCGGGGTTAAGGCCTTCTTTTCCGAGCTGGATTTCGAGAACTTTATTTTCCTGACCGAGGACGATCTCTACTGGAAAGCCTATCTCTCCAGCTTGCAAATCGCACTGATTTCAACCGTTCTGACCCTCTGCGTCGGATTTCCCATCGCCTATGGCATGGCCCGCGCGCCCGAGGAATGGCGCCCGGCGCTGATGATGCTGGTGATCCTGCCGTTCTGGACGTCATTCCTGATCCGGGTCTATGCGTGGATCGGGATCCTTGCAAATGAAGGCTTCCTGAACCAATTCCTGCTCTGGCTCGGCGTGATCGACACGCCCCTGCAGATCCTGAACACCACGACAGCGGTCTATATCGGCATCGTCTACACCTATCTGCCGTTCATGATCCTGCCGGTCTATGCCTCGCTCGAACGCATGGACCCCTCGCTACTGGAAGCCGCCGAGGACCTCGGCTGTTCGCGCACCGCCGCCTTCTGGCATGTGACATGGCCGCTCGCGCGTCCGGGCGTCATCGCGGGCTGCTTCCTCGTCTTCATTCCCACAGTGGGCGAGTTCGTGATCCCTTCGCTTCTGGGCGGCTCGGACACGCTGATGATCGGCAAGGTGCTCTGGGAGGAATTCTTCTCCAACCGCGACTGGCCGGTGGCCTCGGCGGTGGCGATCATCCTCCTCCTGATCCTCGTCGTGCCCATCGTGCTGTTCCAGCGCCAGCAGACCCGGCAGAGGGAGCAGGGCACATGAACCGGCTTTCCGCCTTCAATATCGTCTCACTGACGCTGGGCTTCGCGTTTCTCTACATCCCGATGGTGATCCTCGTCATCTTCAGCTTCAACGAATCCAAGCTGGTGACGGTCTGGGCGGGGTTCTCGACCAAGTGGTACGGCGAAGTGGTGCGGAACGAGGCCTTCCTCGACGCCGCCTGGGTGACGCTTCGCGTGGCGTTCTTTTCGGCCACCATTGCCACGGTGCTGGGGACAATGGCGGCCTATGCGATGATGCGGCGCGGGGCCTTCGTGGGGCGCACGCTGTTCTCCGGCATGATCTATGCGCCGCTGGTCATGCCCGAGGTCATCACAGGCCTGTCGCTGCTTCTCCTCTTCATCGCCATTGGGCTGGACCGGGGCATTTTGACCATTGTCCTGGCGCACACGACCTTTGCCATGTGCTATGTCTCGGTCGTGGTCTCTTCCCGCCTGGTCAGCTTCGACCGCTCGCTGGAGGAAGCCGCCCTCGATCTCGGCTGCACGCCGTTTCAGGCCTTCGTCTCCGTGACCTTGCCGATCATCGCGCCCGCCGTCGTCGCCGGCTGGCTTCTGGCCTTTACCCTGTCGCTCGACGACCTCGTCATCGCAAGCTTCGCCTCCGGCCCGTCCTCGACGACGCTGCCGATCAAGATCTTCTCCTCCGTCCGCCTCGGCGTCAGCCCCGAGATCAACGCGCTCTCGACCATCATCATCGCGATCGTGACCGTGGGCGTGCTGGCGGCGTCGATCATGTCGAAACGTCAGATCGTGAAGGCGCAGCGCGAGGCGGCTATGGCGGAACAGCCGGGGGTGTGAGGCGGGGGTGGGACCGTCCGAGCGCCGTTCGCTGGGATTGGACTTAACGTCGGCTATGCGGGACATAGCTGCCCTTGTTCGATCATCCGGCATCGTCTAGCTTTCGCCGAGACCAATGCCGGATGCTGTGAATGAATAGATATTTCGCAATTGTGAGTGTAGTTATTCTCGGCTGCCTGGTATTAGCAATTCAACTCGGCCTATCAAATCTGCAGGCGACGATCCTATTGGGTGTTGCGGCCGCTAGCATGTCTCCCGTGGCGATACACAAGGTGCCCAATGCGAATTTTGCCTTGGGTCTGCTCGTCGGATTGACGCTGTTCGCGAGCCTGCCCTTGAAAAAGCTTTTGCAGTTTGATGGATTTCTGCAAGAGATTTTGCTGTCAATACTCTATGGTGCCGTGCTTTGGATAATCGGGGTGGGTTGGAAGCGTAGTTGGAAAACCCAAAAGTAGGTGTTCAACTCTGCGAACGTGTTTATTGGTTGCTCAAAGCGACGTCGCAAAGCGAAACATGAACAATGAAAGGAGCATAACTGTTCTAAGAGCCCAACGACCTGCCAAGATCCTTTTCTTGAGTCCTCTACTATTTGTTTCATCGAAATCATTCTGCTCGTTCGAAACTATTGGTTTAATGGACCAATAAGCTACGCCAGCAAGCATCATTGTGGCAAACCAAGTCCATGATAGCTCGTCCCAAATACTACTTGATCCAACTCTTGGAACGAGTATCCGAGCAGTCAACTCAAATAGTGGCTCAAAGAAATCGCCCTTCGCCAACGACCAGCGCCTCCATGTTTGGTGATGAGAATCGAGATTAAGCTTGCTGCTTCAACCCGTTTCTGAAGTGCTGGCACTGCGTTCTGAAGCGTGTGATAAATTCGATACTTTGGGCTCAGAACTGCCGTTCCCCACCCGTTGCCCAAGGGTCCGGTTCTGGCACACACCGCTTACTCTCCTGTCACGCGCGCCTCTTTCGCGCCCCCACACCCCTCCCATGAACGCTCGTTCATTTCCCCATTGACCCAAATCACCGTTGCCGCCACACTCCCGCCAAAAGGGAGGAGACATGGGCGAACCGACCTCATTGCCGAGGCTGCTTCTGCGCAACGCGCAAACCCATGGCTCGCGCCCGGCCTACCGGGAAAAAGAGTTCGGGATCTGGCAAAGCTGGACCTGGGCCGAGGCGGCGGACGAGGTTGAGGCGCTGGCGCTGGGCCTGCTCGATATCGGCGTGGAGACGGGCGAGCACATTGCCATCATCGGTCGCAACCGCCCGCAATTCTACTGGTCGATGGTCGCCGCCGAATGCGTGGGCGCAATCCCCGTGCCGGTGTACCAGGACAGCGTGGCCGAAGAGATTGCCTATGTGCTGGACCATTGCGGCGCACGCATGGCGATTGTCGAAGACCAGGAGCAGGTCGACAAGATCATCGAGATCAGGGAGCGCCTGCCGGGCCTCAAGGATATCGTCTATGTCGACAAGCGGGGAATGCGGAAATACGACCACTCCCACATGACCGGCTTTGCCGAAGTGCAGGAGATCGGACGTGCGGCGCGAAACCGCCACGAGGCGGAACTGAACCGCCGTCGCGACGCGGCGACCTATGACGACACCTGCGTGATGCTCTACACCTCTGGCACGACGGGTCGGCCCAAGGGCGTCGTCCTGTCCAACCGCAACATCATCGAGACGTCAAAGGCTTCCGCCCAGTTCGACCACCTGACGGAGAAGGAGAGCATCCTCGCCTATCTCCCGATGGCCTGGGTCGGGGATTTCATCTTTTCCGTGGGGCAGGCGCTCTGGTGCGGGTTCTGCACGAACTGCCCCGAATCCACGACCACCATGTACGAAAACCTCCACGAGATCGGGCCGACCTATTTCTTCGCGCCACCCCGCTACTTCGAAGAACGGATCACGGTTCTGACCATCCGCATGGAGGATGCCGGACCGCTGAAGCGGCGCATGTACAAGTGGTTCATGAAGCACGGCGCCAAGGTCGGGCCTGATATACTAGACGGCAAACCCGTGGGCCTGAAGGACCGGCTGATATACCAGCTGGGCAACCTCTTGGTCTATCGCCCCGTCAGAAACCGCGCGGGCATGTCCAATGTCCGGGTGGCTTATACGGCAGGTGAGGCGATCGGGCCGGAGATCTTCGACTTCTGGCGGTCTCTCGGGATCAACCTCAAGCAGCTCTACGGCCAGACCGAGGCCAGCGTTTTCATCACCCAGCAGCCCGACAACGAGGTCCGCGCCGACACGGTGGGCGTGCCATCTCCCGGCGTGGAATTGCGGATCGCCAAGACAGGGGAGGTGTTCTATCGCTCGCCCGGTGTGTTCGTGGAGTATTACAAGAACGCGGAGTCGACGGCCGACACCAAGGATGCCGAGGGTTGGGTTGCCACCGGCGATGCCGGGTTCATCGAGGAAGGCACCGGGCATCTGCGCATCATCGACCGGGCCAAGGACGTTGGAAAACTGGCGAACGGTGCGCTCTTTGCGCCGAAATACGTCGAGAACAAGCTGAAGTTCTTCCCCAACATCCTCGAAGCCGTCGTCCATGGCGCGGACCGCGAATTCTGCACCGCCTTCATCAACATCGACCTGACAGCGGTCGGCAACTGGGCGGAGCGGAACAACATCGCTTATGGCTCCTACCAGGAACTGGCAGGGCACCAGCAGGTACTCGACACCATTCAGGACCATGTGGAGGAGGTGAACCGCTCGCTCGCCACCGACGACATGTTATCGGGGTGCCAGATCCACCGGTTTCTCGTGTTGCACAAGGAACTGGACGCCGATGACGGGGAACTGACGCGGACGCGGAAGGTGAGGCGCAAGATCATCGGCGAGAAGTTCCACGATCTGGTGACGGCGCTTTATGACGGGTCGGAACGGGTCTCGACGGAGACGGAGGTGACCTACGAGGACGGCCGGAAAGGCTCAATCCGCGCCACGCTGGAGATCCGCGAGGCGAAGACGGTGCCGGTCGAGCCGAAGACGCTGGAAGACGTGGTGGAGGCGGCGGAGTGAAACCCATCCTCCTCGTCCTCTGCGCCGCGTTTGTCGGCGGCGTCGCCCTCTACGGCAGAAACCGCCGCCCCTTCCTGATCTTTCAGGCCGTCATGCTCCCCGTCTTCCTGTGGTTCTTCGGCGCCGACGTGATGCTCGGCAAGGGCGAGACCACATCCAGCCTCTGGTTCCTGCCCTTCGTGCTGATCTGGATCGTGGGGACGGCGGCGTTCGGGATATGGTCGCTCAAGCACTTTGCGAAGGTGGTGGCAAAGTAATGTGGAGCCTGTCATGGAGCCTGTCCCGTTTTTTCGCAGCCTGCGACCGCGCAAGAAGATGGTGTGATCGCGTGATGGATCGTCTTGGTTTTCCTCTCTCTGTTCTTTTCGCGAGCTGTGTTGGATTGCTGGCGTTCGAGATTGCCGGTTTATGGTTTTCACTTTTGCCAATTGGCCTTTTGCTTGTGGATTTCGGCGCCACTTTGCATCGGTCGCCCGAGTCACTTCGACCATTTGGCGGTTTGACCGACCTGCCGACCGAGCGCGAGATTTGGTCGGGCGCGCGCTTCTGGGTTGTCGCGCTCTCGACCTTGGTGGGAGCGGCAGCAATTTCGATGCTCCTGCGCGCCGTTCGGGGGAGTTTTGCATGAACGCGATGGCCGGAAATTACACCACCGCCGATGGCCGCAAGATCGGCGGCGTGATGATGGAGATGAAGAACATCACGCTCAAATTCGGCGGGGTGACGGCGATCAACGATATCTCCTTCGATGTGCATGAAGGCGAAATCCGCGCGATCATCGGGCCGAACGGGGCCGGAAAATCGAGCATGCTCAATGTGATATCTGGCTTTTATCATCCTCAGGAAGGGGAGGTTTGGTTCCGGGGTGAGCGCCGTCCGCCGATGAAGCCCTTTGAGGTGGCGCGGCAGGGCGTGGCGCGGACGTTCCAGAACATCGCGCTGTTTGACGGCATGTCCACGCTCGACAACATCATGACCGGGCGGCTGACGCATATGAAGGCACCGCTCTGGAAACAGGCGCTCTGGTGGGGCGGTGCGGAGGCCGAGGAGGTGAAGAACCGCGCGCAAGTCGAGAAGATCATAGACTTTCTGGAGATCCAGCATATCCGCAAGACCCCGGTGGGCCGCTTGCCCTACGGCCTGAAAAAGCGCGTCGAACTGGCCCGCGCACTCGCCGCCGAGCCGAAGCTTCTGCTGCTCGACGAACCCATGGCCGGCATGAACGTGGAGGAGAAGGAGGACATGAGCCGCTTCATCCTGGACGTGAACGACGAGTTCGGCACCACCATCGCGCTGATCGAGCACGACATGGGCGTGGTCATGGATTTGTCCGACCGGGTGGTGGTGATGGATTACGGCCGCAAGATCGGCGACGGGACGCCGGACGAGGTGCGGACCAATCAGGATGTGATCGACGCCTATCTGGGGGTGGAGCATTGAGGGGGGCTTTCGGCAATCCCTTGCTGGTCGCAGTATGGCGGAATCTGAGCGCATTGATTCTGGCCTTCGGGTCTGGAATTGCCGCATGGGCAGCGCAACCTGTCCTATGGACGGCCTTCGAAAGCCGGTGTCTCGACGCATACACCAATCAAGCCAGCCCCAACGTTGAAGGCCTGTTCGAAGTTGAACCGGCGCAGCCCAGTCAGCGGGCCTTTCGTTCCTCCGACGAGAGCCTGCTGATGATCCTTGAAAGCGCGCCGGAGGAAGGGCTGCATTCGTGCCTGCTATATGGCTTTCATACGTCGGAAGAACCTGCTGGCATGTCGGAATTCAAGAAGTGGCGGTCGGCGGTACTTAGAACGGGCGAGTTTGAAACCGACAATATTGGTCGCCTGTTCAGCACCGACGGGGCCGCAGTGAGCCTGCTGGTTGATGCGAGGATCGGAGATAACGTGACCGTTTATGAGGTTATTCAGCGAGATTGATGGGAAACTTGGAATGCTAACCGACATCTTCATCGCCCCCTTCGCCGACATGATCGCGGCCCCCGACTTCCTGTTGCAGGTGCTGTGGGAGGGCCTCGTCTCCGGCATCCTCTACGCGCTGATCGCCCTCGGCTTCGTGCTGATCTTCCGGTCCTCCCGCATCTTCAACTTTGCCCAAGGCATCATGGTGGTCTTCGCGGCGCTGACGCTGGTCGGCCTGCACGGGATGGGCATCCCCGCCTGGGTCGCCGTCGCGTTCACCCTCGCGGTCATGTTCGCTCTGGCATGGTCCATCGAACGTGTCGTGCTGCGCCCGCTGGTCGGCCAGCCCGATATCCTGCTCTTCATGGCCACCATCGGCATCACGCTTTTCCTGATCGGCTTGGGCGAAATCATCTTCGGCGGCGAGACCAAGCAGATGATCACCTCCGAACTGGGCATCCCCACCGGCTCGATCACGCTGGAACCCTGGGGCGGTCTGCTGATCCTGGAAGAAAAGGACATCACCATCGTCCTCTTCTCCGGCCTGCTGGTCGCCGCGCTTCTCCTGTTCCTCGGCAAAACCCGCATGGGCCGGGCGATCCGCGCCCTCGGTGACGACCATCAGGCGGCGATGAGCGTGGGCATCTCGCTGCAAACGATCTGGGTGCTGGTCTGGTTCATCGCTGGCATTATCGCTCTGGTCACCGGCATCGCGTGGGGCGCGCGCGCAGGCGTGAGCTTCGCGCTGGAAGTCATTGCCTATAAAGCGCTTCCCGTCCTGATGCTGGGCGGATTGGAAAGCATCTCGGGCGCGATCATCGGCGGTTTGATGATCGGGATGCTTGAGAAACTGTTCGAGATATACTGGGGCCAGCCACTCCTCGGCGGCAACACGGAGACGTGGTTTGCCTTCGTGCTGGCGCTTATCGTTCTGTTGTTCCGGCCGCAGGGCCTGTTCGGCGAGAAGATCATCGAAAGGGTCTGATGAGTACAGACACACTCATATCGCTGTGCTGGATCGTGCTGGGGCTGACGGCGCTGGTCAATGTCGGCGGCGCGGCTATGGCCTATCAACCGGAGAGCGGGTTCGCCTATGTATTAAGTGCCGGACTTCCGGTTCTGGTCATTGCCGCCGTTCTTTTTGCGCTGCCCAGATCGACCGGGGCCACGCGCGTGGTCGCGCTGGCAATCGCCGTGGTGCTGGGGGGCGGCCTGACCGGGACTTACGGCTATCGTCTGATGGTCGATTCCGGGAATTCCATCTTCTGGCTTCCGCAGGTTCTGCTTGGTCTCGGCCTTTTGCTCCTGTCCTATCAGATCGGCCGGGATCGGGGTCTGGAGGGTAAGACGTGAAATCCGCGGCGCTTCAGATCTTCTGCTGGCTGGCCCTGGGCATCACCGCGCTTGGCGCGTTTTTCGTGGCGAGCACGGGACCCTTCTATGCCAGCGATGAGGGCGATGTGCCCTATCTCTTCTTCGCGATGGCCCCTCCGATCATGATCGCGATCCTTCTCGTGCTGTTGCAGCGGGTCAGGCAGGGACCGGTGCAGTTCCTGACAATGATCGTCAGCGGGGCGGTCGGCGTGATCCTGACCGGGCTGATGATTTACAACGTGTTGCGCGAACCATCGGACTGGCTGCTATACGTGCCGCCGCTGCTTCTGGGGCTTGGTTTGCTGGCATTGGCCTTTGAGCCTGCATTGAGGGGGCGGTCATGATCTATCGCACGGTTGGACAATTCAAGACGAGCTATCGCAGCGATCAGGCGCTGTTCCCGGTGCGGCAGGATGCTGTGCTGCTGGGCATCATCCTGCTCTTCGCCTGGGTGATCTTCCCGCTAGCGGCGAGTGAATTCGCGTTCCAGACGCTGCTGATCCCGGTTCTGATCTATGCGCTGGCGGCGATGGGGCTGAACATCCTCACCGGCTACGCGGGTCAGCTTTCGCTCGGCACCGGGGCTTTCATGGGGGTGGGGGCTTATGCCTGCTACAAGCTCATCACGATCTTCCCGTGGATGAGCCCGATCGTGGCGATCCTCTTGTCTGGCGTCTTCAGCGCCGGGGTGGGGGTGATGTTCGGGATACCATCCTTGCGGATCAAGGGCTTCTACCTTGCCATCGCCACGCTGGCGGCGCAGTTCTTCCTCGTCTGGCTTTTCGAGAAATGGTCCTGGCTTTACAACGACAATGCCAGCGGAGCCATCCAGGTCCCGAACCTGGAGACCTTCGGGGTTTATGTCTCCGGCCCGCAGGCGTCGTCGATCACGCAGTATTTCGTTGTGCTGTCCATCGTCAGCCTGATGACCGTGCTTTGCATCAACCTCACGCGCGGCAATCAGGGCCGGATCTGGAAAGCCACGCGGGATATGGATATTGCCGCTGAACTGATCGGCATCAACCTGATGAAATCGAAGCTGACGGCCTTTGCGGTCTCAAGCTACATCATCGGTGTTTCGGGCGCGCTTTTCGTCTTCATGTGGCGGGGGGCCGCAGAGCCGAACCTGTTCGACATCCCGCTGTCGTTCCGCGTGCTCTTCATCGCCATCATCGGCGGGCTTGGCTCGATCATGGGCAACTACCTGGGCGCGATCCTGATCGTCGGATTGCCGGTGGTGCTGAACATCGTGCCGGAGGCGGTCGGCCTCGATATCAAATCCGCCACGGTCGAACATCTGAACATCATGATTGTCGGCGCATTGATCATCTTTTTCCTGATCATCGAGCCGCATGGGCTGGCTGCCTTGTGGCGGCTGGTGAGGGAGAAACTGATACTCTGGCCGTTCCCGCATTGACGGGGGCGGCTTCACAACGAAAACCAACGGGAGGAAAAACAATGAAACACTGGAAGACACTGGCTGCAGCCGCGGTCGTCTCGTCCCTCGGCGCGGCCGCGCTGGCGGAGAGCATCTACGTGCCGAACCTCAGCTACCGGACCGGGCCGTTCGCGGCCACCGGCATTCCGCTGATGAACGGTCAAAAGGACTATTTCGAGATGCTGAACGCCCGCGATGGCGGCATCGGCGGCGTCACCATCGACTTCGAGGAATGCGAAACCGGCTATTCCACCGAGAAGGGCGTCGAATGCTACGAAAAGACCAAGGGCAACGCGGTCGTGACCCAGCCCTGGTCGACCGGGATCACGCTGCAGGTTCTGCCGAAGACCAATGTTGATCAGATTCCGATCCTGGCCAATGGTTACGGCTTCTCACCAATGGCCGACGGCAAAACTTTCCAGTGGGCCTTCAACGCGCCTGCCGGGTACTGGGACGCCGCGTCGATGCTGGTGAGCTACCTCGACGGGCAGGGTGGGCTTGAAGGCAAGAAGGTCGCCTTCCTGCATCTGGACCACCCATACGGCAAGGAACCGATCCCGCTCTTCGAGAAAAAGGCGGCCGAGATGGGCTTCGAGTTCCTGCCGATTCCGGTTGGTCTGAAGGAGATGCAAAACCAGTCGGCGCAATGGCTGCAAATCCGGCGTGAACGTCCTGACTACGTGCTGATGTGGGGCTGGGGCGCGATGAACGCGGGCGCCATCACCGAGGCCGTGAAGACCAAGTTCCCGATGGAGAATTTCATCGGTGTCTGGTGGTCCGGGCATGACGCGGATCTCGACCTCGTGGGCGAGGCTGGCAAGGGCTACAAGTCGATCTCCTGGTCCTTCCCGAACCCGGACGCGGGCGTGATGGCCGATATCAAGACCCATGTGGTCGATACCGGGAAAACGCTGTCGAACCCTGAC
The DNA here is from genome assembly GCA_050299835.1 of Silicimonas sp. Classification (GTDB taxonomy): domain Bacteria; phylum Pseudomonadota; class Alphaproteobacteria; order Rhodobacterales; family Rhodobacteraceae; genus JAJDOD01. Next base: position 32,314 of record JBNKWP010000002.1, on the reverse strand, counting down.
GAAATGGCGGGCGTCTTCTACGGTCGCGGTGTGGTCATGTCGATGATCCTGGCCGAGGCGATCCGTGGGGCGCAGGCGGAGTTCGGCGCCTCGGTTGTGACGCCCGAGCAGGTCCGCTGGGGGCTGGAAAACCTCAACATCACCGAGGAGCGCCTGGCCGAGTTGGGCATGTCGGGGATGGTGCCGCCATTTTCGACCTCCTGTGCCAATCACACCGGGCATTCGGGCGGCTGGATTCTGGAATGGGACGGCGAGAAGTTCGTGAAAACCTCCGACCACCTGATGGCCGACACGGAGGACTATGCCGATCTGATCAAGGCCAGCGCAGCGGAGTACGCGGAAGCCAACGCGCCCTGGGAAGTGAACGAATCCTGTGACGCGATGAACTGAACGGGAGGCCCCGGGTCAGGCCCGGGGCAGCCAGCAAATACAACGAGGCCCCGGACCTGATCCGGGGCCTCGTCTCCAAGGGAGACGCACATGCTCGACACCCAGCCGACGAAATCCACGCTTCTCGACGTCAACAACATCGAGGTGATCTATAACCACGTGATCCTCGTTCTGAAGGGGGTGTCTCTGTCCGTGCAGGAAGGCGGCATCACCGCGCTCCTCGGTGGCAACGGCGCGGGCAAGACGACGACGCTCAAGGCGATCTCGAACCTTCTGCACTCCGAACGCGGCGAAGTGACGAAAGGGACGATCCTCTATCGCGGCGAAAAGGTGCAGCACCTCGACCCGGCAGCGGTCGTGAAGAAGGGCGTCATCCAGGTGATGGAGGGCCGCCACTGTTTCGGACATCTCACGGTCGAGGAAAACCTGCTGACCGGTGCCTATACCCGCAGAGACGGGGCAGCCGCCATCGCCCGCGATCTTGAGATGGTCTACAGCTATTTCCCGCGCCTGTCCGAGCGCCGCAAATCGCAGGCGGGCTACACATCCGGCGGAGAACAACAGATGTGCGCCATCGGTCGTGCGCTGATGTCGAAGCCGGAGACCATCCTTCTTGACGAACCTTCGATGGGCCTCGCACCACAACTGGTCGAGGAGATCTTCGGCATCGTGAAGTCGCTCAACGAGCAGGAAGGGGTGAGCTTTCTTCTGGCCGAACAGAACACATCCGTGGCGCTGCGTTTCGCCCATTACGGCTATATCCTGGAATCGGGCCGGGTCGTCATGGATGGTCCGGCGGCGGAGTTGAAAGAGAATCCCGATGTGAAAGAGTTCTACCTTGGCATGTCGGACGAAGGGAGGAAGAGTTTTCGGGAAGTTCGCTCCTATCGTCGACGCAAGCGGTGGTTGAGTTGACTGGGGGAAAGACTATTGATGAAATCCTGAATAGTTTTCGATCTTATAGGGCAACAGTCATTTTTTGCTGATATATTAACTAATAGCTGGCTTTCATTAGCACTCATGGACAAGGCCCGGTGCAACGTATGGTTGCCCGCCCTTCACATGGGTGATCTTTCATGCATAGGTAGGCCCATATTGGTGGTGGGCGCGGGTGAGTTTCGAGTTAAGCCGCAAGGTATCTTACACGTCTAGGCCAGCCTGTTGCGTTACGTGCCCAAATGGAGTGGCTTATGCTGATAAACATCATTGATCTGCGCGAGTCGCCTTACCGCTGGAAAGAGATTTTGGCGGTGGTTGAAAGCGCTTCCAAAAACAATTCCGCGGAAAATGCTGATACGGTCGAAAGCGTGGGTGGGGTCGAAATCGACTATGCAGAACGCGAGGGGCTAACCGTTCGGGAAGCTGTCTTGTGGGCAGAACAACTGCAAGGCAAAGTGACTCTGTACCTTTACGACAAGGACAGGGAATGGACAGCGCCTACGACCTCCTAGAGACCCGAAGCGATGACCGGCGTGCGGCCGATCTGGCGAAGGCCCTGCCGCGACAGATCGCATTGGCGAAGGGGCTGACGGGCTATGCCGAAAGTCTGGGCGAAATTGATGAGTCATCAGTGGCCAATGCGGCGTCGCTTGCGTCGCTTCCGGTGCTTCGGAAATCAGACCTAGTAACGTTGCAGGCCGAAGAGCCTCCCTTCGGCGGATTGGCTGCCGGGGGCGCACAACGATTGTTCCAGTCGCCGGGTCCGATCTACGAGCCGGCGCGGATCTCGAAGGACTGGTGGCGACTCGGTCGCTTCCTCCATGCCGCCGGGATCGGGCCCGACGATGTGGTGCAGAACTGCTTTGGCTATCACCTGACTCCGGCGGGTCATATCTTCGAGAACGGGGCGGATGCGGTGGGTGCCGCCGTGATACCGGCGGGAACCGGGCAGACGGAGTTGCAGGTTCAGGCCGCGCGGTCGTTGGGTGCGACGGCCTATGCCGGAACGCCGGACTATCTGAAAGTGATCCTTGAGAAGTCCGACGAGATGGGTGTCACGCTCGGCATTGCCAGGGCCGTCGTCTCCGGCGGTGCTCTCTTTCCATCCTTGCGGGACTGGTATGCCGGTCGTGGGGTCGCCTGCCTTCAATGTTACGCGACCGCCGATCTTGGCCTGATCGCCTATGAAAGCCCTGCGATGGAAGGGATGATCGTGGATGAGGGCGTAATCGTGGAGATCGTGACGCCCGGCACGGGCGATCCCGTGCCCGATGGAGAGGTGGGCGAGGTGGTGGTGACAAGCCTCAACCCGGATTATCCTCTGATCCGCTTTGCCACTGGCGATCTTTCGGCAGTGCTGCCGGGCCAGAGCCCTTGCGGGCGAACCAACATGCGGATCAAGGGCTGGATGGGCCGTGCCGACCAGACGACAAAGATCAAGGGCATGTTCGTGCGTCCCGAACAGGTGGCCGAGTTCGTTGCAAATACGGAGGGAGTCGTCCGCGCGCGCGTCGTGGCGATACGTCAGGGGGACAGCGACCGGATGACTGTGCGTGTGGAAGGCGAAGGGCTCGACATCGACGCTCTTGCCGCGAGGGCGCGGGAGGTCTTCAAGCTTGGTGCAGACATCGAAGTGACGGAGGCGCTTCCGCGCGACGGCGTGGTGATCGAGGACCAGCGCAAATACGACTGAGGGGCTTTGCCGCCCCAGAAGTCATCATGTGGGAGAGAGCGTATGCGGCGGCTACTGATTTATGGTGACAGCAACACGTTCGGGACGGCTCCGATGCCGAAGCTCGGTGCTGACAGCGTTCACACGCGCGGCTCCCGCTGGGGGGACATCCTGGCGGAGGAACTCGGCGACCACTGGGACGTGGTGATCGAGGGGCTGGGCGGGCGAACGGCGGTCCTTGACGATCCCATTGAGGGTGCCTTCCGCAATGGCCTGACCGTGCTTCCGGCGATCCTGCATTCGCACAAGCCCATTGACCTTTTGGTGATCTGCCTTGGGACCAATGATCAGAAGCACCGGTTTGGCCTTCTGGCCAAGGACGTGGCGCTTGGCCTTGCGCGATTGGCGCGGGAGGCCAATGCGACCGGGACGGTGGGCAAGGTGCTGCTGATCGCGCCGCCGCCCCTGAAGGAATGTGGTGATTTTGCCGATATGTTCCGGGGAGCAGTGGAACGTGGGGCTGGGCTGGCCGATCAAGTCGCCCGATTTGCGGCTCAGGAGGGTGCGGCGTTTTTCGATGCTGGCACGGTGATCGCAGTTGACGAGGCGGATGGCATCCACTGGTCGGCAGAGGCCCATGCCGCCCTTGGTCACGCGGTGGCCGGGGTCGTGCGGGGCATAGAGTGACGCAGGCCGCGATTGTCGGCGGCGGCGTCATTGGCGGCGGCTGGGCTGCGCGGTTCCTGTTGAACGGCTGGGACGTGGCGGTGTTCGACCCCGACCCGGATGCGGAACGCAAGCTGCGGGCGGTGCTGGACAATGCCCGCGCCGCACTCCCGATGCTCTACGAGGCGCGGCTTCCGAAGGAGGGGCACCTGTCCTTCGCCGCAACGCTGGACGAGGCGGTGCGGGGCGCGGCTTACGTGCAGGAAAGCGTGCCGGAGAGCCTGGAACTGAAGCGCCGGGTCTACGCGAAGATCGAGGCGGTGAACGCCGATGCGTTGATCGGATCGTCGACATCGGGGTTCAAGCCATCCGATCTCGCCCAAGGCATGGCAGGGGGTGAACGTCTCTTCGTGGCGCATCCCTTCAACCCCGTCTATCTGTTGCCACTGGTCGAACTGGTCGGCCCCGCTGCGGCGACCAAACCCGCCTCCGATATTTTGCGAAGTATCGGCATGTATCCTCTTACCCTCCGCGCGGAGATCGATGCCCATATCGCGGACCGTCTGCTGGAATCCGTGTGGCGCGAGGCGCTCTGGCTGGTCAATGATGGCATTGCGACCACCGAGGAGATCGACGCGGCGATCCGTATGGGGTTCGGGCTCAGATGGGCTCAGATGGGTCTTTTCGAAACCTACCGGATCGCCGGAGGCGAGGGCGGCATGGCGCATTTCGTGAAGCAATTCGGTCCGGCGCTGCAATGGCCGTGGAGCAGGCTGACGGATGTGCCCGAACTGACCGGAGAACTGGCCGACCGGATCGGGGCACAGTCGGATGCGCAGTCCGGAGCGTTGTCGATCCGTGAACTGGAACGGCTCCGTGACCGCAACCTTGTTGCCATCCTACGCGCGCTCAGACGCGAAGGCAGCGCGGCGGGTCAGGTGATCGCGGATCACGAAGGCGCGTTTCGCAAACCGGTCGTCGACGCCGTGCCGATGGTTACAGTTTCCCGCGTCATCCCGTCCGACTGGACCGACTATAACGGCCACATGAACGAAAGCCGCTATGGACAGATCTGGTCAGACGCTGCCGACGCGGTGCTGGCCCATATCGGCGCGGGGATGGATTACGTGGACTCGGGAAGCTCCTATTTCACCGTCGAGACCAAGACCCGGTTCTTGCAGGAGACGCACGCCGGTGAAGCCGTGCGCTGTGAGACCACCGTGACAATGGGTGAGGGCAAGAAGCTCGGTCTGAGCCACGAGATGCGCCGCACCTCTGATGGTGAGCTTCTGGCCACCTGCGACCAGTTTCTTGTCCATGTCAGTCTGGAGACGCGCAAATCCTGCCCGCCCACACCCGAGATCCTCGCCCGTGTCGAGGCGCTGGCAGAGGCGCACCGGGCGTGATCGAAGCCATCATCTTCGACAAGGACGGCACATTGTTTGATTTCCAGGCAACTTGGGCAGACGTCCTCGTGCGGTTACTGGACCAGATCGCGCCGACTGCCCCGATGCGGGCGGTCGCTGCGGAGGCGCTTGGCTTTGACATGAAGCGGCGCAGGTTCAGGCCTGGCAGCATCGTCATCGCCGGCACCACCGGCGAGGTCGCGCAAGCGCTCGCTCCGGTTCTGTCGTGGGAACCGCAGCAGATTGTGGATGCGCTCGACCAGGTTGGGACGACGGCGAAACAGGTCGCCGCCGTACCGCTCGACACCTGTTTGTCGGAACTTGCGACAACGTACAGCCTCGGGCTTGTCACCAATGATAGCGAGGGTCCCGCGCGGGCGCATCTCGAAGCCTCCGGAATTACGCATCACTTCGATTTCGTGGCGGGCTATGACAGCGGATATGGTGCAAAACCCGCCCCCGGACAGCTTCTGGCTTTCGCCGCGGCGACGGGGATCGCGCCCGCTCGCACGTTGATGGTGGGCGACAGCACGCATGACCTGATCGCCGGGCAGCGGGCAGGAATGGTGCCTGTGGCCGTTCTGACCGGAGTGGCCGGCGAGGCGGAGCTGTCCGGGCTGGCCGAGGTCGTTTTGCCAGATATCGGCCATCTCGCCCAATGGATTTCAAAAGCGACATGATTGGTCGCTAACGACACCACGAACCTCACGTCTCTCTCCGAATATCGGTGTGAGTTCAGGGAGCCGGTCATGGCCAGTGACACACGCCGCAGGCGCGCAGGCGGACGCGCAGCCAATTTCGGACGCCGCAATCAGGACCTGTTCAAGCAAATGCCCTGGCGGGTGCCGAAGAACACCGACCGCCCCACCGAACCGCTCGACCCTGACGGCGTGGAGCGCATCCACGCCGCCGCCATGCGGGTTCTGGAAGAGGTGGGCATCGAATTCCTGAACAACGAAGCCTGCGACCTCTTCCGCGAGGCAGGCTGCAAGGTCGACGGCACCAATGTGAAGATGGGCCGCGACTGGGTGATGGAGATGGTTGGCAAGGCTCCCGACGCCTTCACGCTCACACCCTGGAACGAGGCGCGGACAATCACCATCGGGGACGGCCATATCGTCTTCGGCAACGTCTCCTCACCACCGAACTACATGGATCTTGAGATCGGCCGAAAGGTCCCCGGCACGCGAGAGCAGAATGCGAACCTGTTGAAGCTCGTCCAGCATTTCAACTGCATCCATTTCGCGGGCGGCTACCCGGTGGAGCCGGTGGACCTGCACCCCTCCGTCCGTCATCTCGACGTGCTCTATGACAAGCTGACGCTGACCGACAAGGTGGTCCATGCCTATTCGCTCGGCCGCGAGCGGGTCGAGGATGTGATGGAGATGGTGAAGATCGCGGGCGGGCTGACCGAGGACGAGTTCCGCGCCACCCCGCGCATGTATACCAACATCAATTCCACGTCACCGCTCAAGCACGACCACCCGATGATCGACGGCTGCCTCCGCTGTGTCCGGCGCGGCCAGGCGGTGGTGGTGTCGCCTTTCACCCTTGCCGGTGCGATGGCCCCGGTGACGATGGCAGGCGCTGTGGTTCTGTCGATCGCGGAGGCGCTTTCTGCCATCGCGCTTTTCCAATACGTCACGCCGGGCTGCCCTTGCGTGATCGGCACCTTCACCTCCAACGTGGACATGAAGACCGGCGCCCCCGCTTTCGGGACGCCGGAATACATGCGTGCGACCCAGATGACCGGGCAGATGGCGCGGTTCTACGGGTTGCCGATGCGGGCCTCGGGCGTATGTGCGGCAAATGTGCCGGACGGGCAGGCGATGTGGGAGACCTGCAATTCGCTCTGGTCGGCAGTGCAGTCGGGCACCCACATGGTCTATCACGCCGCCGGATGGCTTGAGGGCGGGCTAATTGCCTGCCCGGAGAAATTCGTGATGGATTGCGAGGTCATCCAGATGATCCAGCGCTATTTCGAACCTGAACTGGTGGCGACCGGGCCTGACGATCTTGCTGTCGAGGTGATCCGTGAGGTCGGGTCGACCGGGCACTATTTCGGCGTCCAGCACACGCAGGACCGGTACGAGACCGCCTTCTACCAGCCCTTTGTCAGTGACTGGTCGAACTACGAATCCTTCGTGGCGAAAGGTGGTCTCTGGACGGCGGAGCGGGCGCATGTGTTGTTCAAGCAGATCGTCAACGATTTCGAGCCTCCGCCGCTGGATGTGGCGCGAAAGGACGCGCTGGTGGACTACGTGGAACGCCGCAAGCGCGAAGGCGGGGCACCGACGGATTTCTGAGGCGGTTAACGCGTCGGTAACCTTGGTAAACGCACGGTGCTTTTGGGGGCCGAATGTCGGTCCTCCACCGACGTTGGCACCGACGTAATACCGACGTGATACCGACGCAGTACCGACGTGCCGATTTTCGCGTTCAGCTTGGGAAAATTGGCCATTTACGTTTTTTTGCGTTGCACGCAACGGGGAGCGTCGTTCGGTCGATTAAGGGATGAGCGCGCGGAGGAGGGATTGGCCCTTGGCAGGGGCCTCGGGTACCAAAATCCTTTGAAACGTCCACTGGACGTTTCAATTTGCTTTGCAAATCGGAATTTGATGGTGGGCGACCCTGGAATCGAACCAGGCGTGAGTCGCCTCGAGGGAGTTACAGTCCCCTGCCACACCTTGCGGCCTGTCGCCCACCGGGCGTGCTTGTTCAGCACGTCCGCGAGCAGATACCGAAGGGGGCAAAAGCGGTCAAGCGGGTTTTATCGCTCGGGCACCCGGCCACCGAGATTCAGTTGATAGCAGCTTTGCCGGACCCTCCTGAGGCGTCTGTTTCGGCTTGCTACCATGCCGGCGCCAGATAGGCGTATGGATCATGGGTTAGGATATTCGCCGAGCTCAGATCATCCAGATCAACGCCCGAAAGAAGAATGGAACTGTCATCGGTGTAACTAAAAAGCGTTCCTTCGGCGGTCTGGCTTGCTGTCGAGAGCGGGTCGAAATCCGAATCGACCTGGTAGCTGTAAAGGAACAGGAGCGTGTCGGTTGCGGCATCGAAATCCGTGATCACATCATGGCCGTCCCCGGTGGGTGTACTGTACGGTCGGCGCGACACAGACACCGTGTCGAACCCAGTGCCGGTGGTGATCTCGTCATCCCCGAGACGACCGGAGAGACTGTCATCCCCAGCTCCTCCGACAAGGGTCTCATCCCCAAGACCTGACACGATCTGGTCATTCCCGTCGCCGCCGTCGATGTAGACGACGTCGCTCATGTGTGTGCCGATCACATCATCATAGGACGTGCCCTTCACTTTCTCCACGCCGGTGAAGGTGCCGGGCGGGGGAGTGGAGCCGAAGCCGCCAAACCCACCAAAGCTGTTCGCGTCATAGGTTCGCACGGTCAGTTCGATCGGATCGTTGGGGTCCCACGGAAAGGTCTCAAGCGCGATCTGGATGCCGCCTGTCTCCTGGCTGAAGTCGATGAAATCGAACCCGTCGCCGCCGTCGAACATGTCAGTTCGAATAAGGCCGGTCAGGGTGTCGTCCCCCACGCCGCCTGAGAACACTTCGCCATCCGTCGCCGTTCCGATGAAAAGATCATCGTCCGAAACGGGCGGCACATGCACGTCGTCGAAGTTGAACACATCATCTGCGAAAGCGAAGCTTTCCACATTCGTGACCAAAGTGACGTTGCCGTTTCCGTCGTCCAGCGACACGGTCGTGCTGTCGACCTGGGTCACCGTGTAATCCGCACGGTCGCCCGCAAACATGACGGTGTCGTCGTCGAGGCCGCCATCCAGTGTGTCGTGGCCTTCGCCGCCGATCAACGTGTCGTCTCCGGCATCACCTGAGATCGAGTCGTTGCCATCCCCGCCATCGATACTGTCGTTGCCAGCGCCTCCCGAAACGGTATCGTTTCCCTCAAGGGCCAGGATGAGGTCGTCGTCGATTGTACCGATAAGCGTATTGGCAAGGCTGTCGCCAGTGATTGTCGCCATGAAATTTCTCCGTCATCGAAATGGATTTCTGTCGTCAGAGGAGCGACCAATTGTGACAAAACTATGGCGACGGGAAATTCCGGAGCAACAAGAAAAACGCGCGGGCCAAAGCCCGCGCGTTCTAACATCATTACTGGCGTATGCGCTCAGTTCTTCGCCCGGTCCACCATCTTGCCGTCGGAAATCCACGGCATCATGCCGCGCAGCTTTTCGCCGACTTCCTCGATCTGGTGGGCGTCGTTGATGCGGCGGGTGGATTTGAACATCGGTTGGCCGACAGCGTTTTCCGCCATGAAATCGCGGACGAAACGGCCGGTCTGGATGTCGGTCAGGATGTCCTTCATGCGTTTCTTGGTCTCGTCGTAAGGCAGGACGCGCGGGCCACTGACATACTCGCCGTATTCGGCGGTGTTCGAGATCGAGTAGTTCATGTTGGCGATGCCGCCTTCGTAGATCAGGTCGACGATCAGCTTCACCTCGTGCAGGCACTCGAAATAGGCCATCTCGGGGGCGTAGCCCGCCTCGACCAGCGTCTCGAAACCCATGCGGATCAGTTCGACCAGACCGCCACACAGCACGGCCTGTTCGCCGAAGAGGTCGGTTTCGCACTCTTCCTTGAAGTTGGTCTCGATGATGCCAGAGCGACCGCCGCCGATGGCGGAGCAGTAGGAGAGGCCGATTTCCAGCGCCTTGCCGGAGGCATCGTTGTCGACAGCGACAAGGCAGGGCACGCCGCCGCCTTTGGTGTATTCGCCGCGCACCGTATGGCCAGGCCCTTTCGGTGCCATCATGATGACATCGACGCCGGGTTTCGGCTCGATCAGACCGAAATGCACATTCAGGCCGTGTGCGAAGGCGATCGCGGCACCTTCGCGCAGGTTGTCATGGACGTATTTCTTGTAGGTCTCCGCCTGAAGTTCGTCCGGCATGGTGAACATCATCAGGTCGCACCAGGCGGCTGCCTCGGCGATGCCCATGACGGTGAGGCCCTCGGCTTCGGCCTTCATTGCTGAGGGCGAACCCTCACGGAGTGCGACTGCAAGGTTCTTCGCGCCACTGTCGCGCAGGTTCAATGCATGGGCGTGACCCTGGCTGCCATAGCCCAGGATCGCCACCTTCTTGTCCTTGATGAGGTTAATGTCGCAATCGCGATCATAGTAAACGCGCATGGGGTGTCTCCTTCCCTCTGGAATGTTGTCGGGCGCGACCATAGGCGGATTTGTGGGGATTGGGAGAGGAAATTGGACAGGCAATCGAACAATGGTGTAAGTATCAATTCCTCAGAGTGGACTATTTTGGATAATTCATGCTCGACGATACCGATCGACGTCTTCTGCGCCAGCTTCAGGCCGACCCCGATGCACCGATCACCGAATTGGCCGAGCGGTGCCGGACCACGACGGCGACCGCAACGCGGCGGCTCGACCGGATGGTCGATCAGGGCGTACTCAACGGTCAGCGCACGGTGATTGGATGGAAGGCGCTCGGCTATGCGGTGGAGGTTTCGCTCAGGTTCACGCTCGACAAGACTTATCCTAACGCCCAGAGCGAGTTCCACGCGGCCGCGCGGGAAATTCCCGAGGTGTTGGAGATCCAGACCTTCCTTGGCCGTGTCGATTTTCGTCTGTCGGTCATCGCGCGCGATCTCGAACACTACCAGTCGCTTTACCGCGAGAAGATCCTGACGCTGCCGCACATCTCGGAGATCGAGTCGCTTATGCACATCGCCACTATCAAGACGGAGGAGACGCTGCCGGTATGACCGAGTTGGATGAGACGGACCGAGTGATCCTGCGGGCGCTGGAGCAGGACGCGACGCAAAGTGCAGGTGCGCTTGGGCGGCTTGCGGGGCTATCGCAGCCCGCAGCATGGCGGCGCATCCAGCGGCTGCGGGAGGCGGGCGTGATCGCAGGCCGGCGCGTGGCGCTTGATGCCGGGAAACTGGGCTTCGGGGTGACGGTGTTTCTTGGGGTGAAGCTTGCTACCAGGGGGCGGGTCAGCCTCGATGATTTCGAACGTGCCGTCTCCGCCATCCCGGAAGTGCAGACGGTGCAGCATGTGCTCGGGCTCTACGATTACCGGCTGCGCGTCGTCGCCCGCGACATCGCCGATTTCGAGCGTGTGTTGCGCCGCCGGATCATGACTTTGCCCGGTGTGGGCGACGTGGAGGCCAATGTGCTGCTCTCGGAGGAGCGGCGTCCGGGGCCGATCTGACTTTGCCTTTGTGCATCTCGCCGGGATCGGCTAGCCCAAGGTCGAACGCCAAGGAGTGCCCCCATGCCCGCATTGCGTACCGATATCGACCCCGACGGATTGCTCGAATTCTCCGTCGTTTTCACCGACCGCTCTCTGAACCACATGAGCGCCGCGTTCCAGCGAGTGATGCGCGATATCTCGGCCATGCTGCGCGAGGTTTACAATGCCGACGCGGTGGCTCTGGTGCCGGGCGGCGGAACCTATGCGATGGAGGCGGTGGCGCGACAATTCGCGGAAGACGAGACCGTCATGGTGATCCGGAACGGGTTCTTTTCCTATCGCTGGAGCCAGATTTTCGAAGCCTCGGGCCTGCCGACCGAAGAGCATGTGATGATGGCGCGGCGCGTGGGCAACGACCCGCAGGCGCCGTTCCAGCCCGCACCGGTGGAGGAGGTCGTGGGCAAGATCGCGGCAGAAAAGCCGGCGGTGGTTTTTGCACCGCATGTAGAAACGGCGAGCGGGATGATCTTGCCGGACGATTACATCCGGCAGGTGACGGAGGCGGTTCATGCGACGGGCGGGCTTTTCGTGCTCGACTGCATCGCGTCCGGCTGCATTTGGGCCGACATGAAGGCGCTTGGGGTGGATGTGCTGATCTCAGCGCCGCAAAAGGGCTGGTCGGCGTCGCCTTCAGCCGGTCTGGTCATGTTGTCGGAGCGCGCGCGGGACGTCGCCAAGGCGCGGAAATCGTCAAGCTTCGCTATTGATCTGGGCAAGTGGCTGGCGATCATGGAGGCCTATGAAAACGGCGGCCATGCCTATCACGCGACAATGCCCACAGATGCGCTGCGCGGGTTTCGCGATGCAATGGCGGAGACCAAGGCGCTCGGCTTTGATGCGATGAAGGACGCGCAGTGGGATCAGGGCCGGAAAGTTCGGGCCGCGCTGGCAGCGCAAGGGTTCCGCTCCGTCGCCGCCGAGGGCTTCGAGGCTCCGGGCGTCGTTGTTGTCTTTACCGACGACGCGACCCTGCAAAGCGGCAAACCCTTTGTCGAGGCGGGAGCACAGGTCGCCGCCGGTGTGCCGCTGATGGTGGGCGAGGGCGATGACTATCGCAGTTTCAGGATCGGGCTCTTTGGCCTCGACAAACTTCGCGATGTGGACGCAAGCGTGGCGCGGCTGACATCCGTGCTGGATCAGGTGGACTCTTAGAGTTCAGATTGGGGCTGCCGGAGTCAGCCCCCCATGCCTGCAGCCATGACTCTGTTACGGACAGGGGCCACGTCATGGACCATCTTCAATCCAAGCGACCGAATGGCCGAGGCTGGCTCACCTCCGCTGCGACAGAGCCGATTGTAAAAGTCGATGACCCTGGCGCGGGTTGCAACATCGCGCTCCCGTCGTCTTGCATATGCGTGCAAGAAATCTGTGTTGCCCAACGTGTCGGGCCGGGCAATGGCGGCGTCGAGCAAGGCCCGCACATCTGTGAGCGAGGTATTCAGCCCCTGAGCGCCGATGGGTGGAAAGACATGGGCGGCTTCCGCGATCAGGGCCACGCGTTCCGAGGACAAGCGCCGGGCGAACTGCGTGACGACGGGCCAGACCGCGCGTGGCGTGATCGGCGTCAACTGGCCGAGGACACCGGCGGAGCGTTCGGTGGCCGCGTCGCCGAATGCCGCGTCATCCAGATCGGCAAGAGCCTTCGCCTTCGGACCGTCATGCATCCAAACGACCGCAGAAGCAGGGAGGCCGTCTGCATCGGGCAGGGGCACGAGGACAAAGGCACCGCCCTTATGATAGAGTTCAGTGGAGACGTTCCGGTGCGGCAGATCGTGCCGCACGGCGAAGGCCAGCGCTTTCTGGCCGTAGCGGGTGATTTCAACGCTGATCCCCGCCGCCTCCCTCAGCGGAGAGGCGCGGCCGTCTGCGGCGACAGCCAGACGCGCGGCGATCCGGGTGCCGTCGCTGAGCGAGATCAGCGCTTCTTGTTCCCGCGTGAGCAGGGAGGCAAACCCGGTGCCCATGCGAAGGTCGAGGCCCGGTGTGCCCAACGCTGAACGATACAGAACCTTGCGTGTCAGAGCGTTCGGAAGGTTCCAGCCGAAGGCTGTGTCGCCAAGATCTGACGCCTGAAACGTGCGTTCCGTGGAAATTGCATGCGGCGCACCGGTGAGGTCGATGACACGCAACGCGTCCAGGGGCTCGGCGGATCCGGCCAGTTCGCCCCAAAGCCCTGTCTCGTCAAGAAGCTCGCGGGCGGGTTGCAGGAAGGCGGTGGATCTCAGATCGACTTCCACAGATCGCGTATCGTCCGGAGGCGGCGATGGATCGGCGAGGATTACCGAGAATCCGTTCCTGGCAAGCGCGATTCCCGCTGTCAGCCCGGCAATCCCGCCGCCCGAGATGAATATGTCGGTTTGCGTTCGGCTCATGGAGTGCAGATATGACCGTTGCCCGCGGGAGGAAAGCGGCGTGTTGTCTCAGACGAGTCTTTCAAGGAATTTCGCCAGGTCGTGCGTGTGGTGGTGGATATGCTCGGCGGGCTCGGCCCTCGGGGCGACATGGACCGTCGCCATGCCCAACTCATGCGGTTGGGCGAGGTTTCTCGGATCGTCCTCGAACATGGCAGCCGTCTCGGGCGCGAAGCCATCCAGCGCGATGATGGCATTGAAGGCGGCGCGTTCAGGTTTGGGCAAGAAACCGGCATGTTCGACGCCGTAGACCGCGCCAAACAGATCCGACAGGCCACGCGCCTCGATCACCCGTTGCGCATAAGGGGCAGAGCCGTTGGTGTAGACGACCCGGCGACCGGGCAGGGCCGCGATGGCCTCGGCAAGGCGGGGGTCGGGTTTCAGGGCCTCGAAGGAGATCTCGTGGACATCAGTGAGATAGGGCACCGGGTCGACACCATGTTCGCGCATCAGCCCGGCCAGAGTGGTGCCATAGGTCGCCCAGTAGTGTTTCCGCAGGCGATCCGCTTCATCCCGTTCGACCGACAGGGCCTGCATGACCCAGGCGGTCATTTTGACCTCGATCTGCTCAAAGAGACGCACCTCCGGTGGATAAAGTGTATTGTCGAGATCGAAGACCCAGGTGGTGACATGGGAAAAAGCGGCTTTCGTCATGGGATATGACTAGACAATGCGCCTGCCTGCGGCAATCCGGTCCGCTTAGGTGATTGCCTCCCGCTTGTATTGCTGCCTAATTTGTCGGCGGGAGGACGAGGACGATATGCCGGACACGCGCGCCATTCAGAAAGACGCCTATCAACTGATTTTGAATGCCATTGATTCGGGCATCTACAAGCCCGGAGACCGGCTTGTGGAGAGCGAACTGGCGGACCGGTTTGGCATGTCCCGCACACCGATCCGGGAGGCTTTGCAACGGTTGGAAACTCAGTCACTTCTGGCGCGGGACGGGCGATCCCTCGTTGTGGCGTCGCTCGATCACAACCAGATGGCGGAGCTTTACGTCGTTCGTTCCGAGCTGGAGGCGCTGGCGGCGCGGCTGGCGGCACGTCACGCCACGGCGGAAGAGGTTCGGCTGTTGCAGGAGATGGTGGAGGAGGACCGCGCCTTGGTCGATGATCCGGCGGCGTTGTCCCGGACGAACCGGCGGTTCCACCGGCAGGTTCATCTGGCCTCACACAACCGCTACCTCGTGCAGCAACTGGATTTGCTTTATCGCTCGATGGCATTGATGGCGACGACCTCGCTTGCTGCAGAAGGCCGCAGCGCCATCGCGGTAGACGAGCATTCGGCGGTTGTGGAGGCGATTGCGCGCGGGGATGGAGAAGCCGCACATGACGGGCTGAGACGCCACATCAGCCGCGCCTTTGAAGCGCGGCTGAGAAAAGATGCTGCTGAAGCCGCGAAGGCCGACGCCAGAACCTAGGGCGTGGGCGAGACCGGTTGCGTTATGTCGAAGCGGCCATGTGCGGTCTTGTCCCAGTAATAGGGACGGAACAGCATCTCGGCGAATCCTTTCCAGGAGGCGATGGCCGCGAGCGGGAAGTAGAGATGCATCAGCGGCACCCACTTGATCAGCCAACGGTGGCTGGGTCGGGCAACGGCCGCTGCCGCCGTCAGTAGGGTAACGGCCTCCGTCGCGAAGAACAGGATGCCCATCGCCACGATGGCCTGCCAGGGCACGACGTCCCGGATCGGGTGGGCAAGCCCGAAGACGATTAGCCAGAAGGACCAGAGAAATGGTGCAAGCAGGAACTGGCAGAGCGTTCCAAGCAGCAGGATCTGAACTCCGAGGAAGCGGAGCGCGCCGAGTTCGCCCAGAAGCCGTAACGGGTCGCGCGTATGGACTGCCCATGTCATGGCATAGCCCTTGATCCATCGGCTGCGCTGGCGAAGCCAGGCCGGAATGGTCGCTGTCGCCTCCTCCTCCGTCACGGTCGGCAGGAACAGGCAGCGATACCCGTGGCGCGCAAGGCGCAAGCCCAGATCTGCATCCTCTGTCACGTTGTGGGCATCCCAGCGACCGAGCGTTTCCAACGCGTGACGGCGAAAAAACACCGTGGTCCCGCCCAGAGGCAGGACTAGCCCCAGCCTTGCCAGGCCGGGAAGCACGAGACGGAACCAGACCGCATAGTCGATCGCGAAGCAACGGGTCAGCGCATTGGCCCGCGCATTGTAGAAATCGAGAATGCCCTGCACGCAGGCGACATTGGCGGGTGCGTTTGCGAATGCCGAAGCCACCTTTATCAACTGGTCCTGGGCGGGAGCGTCTTCGGCATCGTAAATCCCGATAATGTCGCCGCTGAGAAAATCCAGCGCATAGTTCATGGCCCGTGGTTTGGTGCGCAGGTGTCCATTGGGAACTCTCACAATTCGCATCCAGTCGGGTAGATCGGCATCGCGCAGCGCCGCCTCCGTCATGGAGTCGTCCCATTCCAGGATCAACGCGATCTCCAGCTTGTGTCGCGGATAGTCGAGCGCGGAGAGGCGTTGGACGAGGCGTGACGCGATATCGCGTTCCCGGAACAGTGGGACAAGGATGGAGAGCCGGGGCAGGGAAGAGCGTATTTGATCGTCTCTGCGTGTACTGCTCCAAACCCTGCGGAATCGCCTGATGTGGAAAAGCTGCGACAGGGCGGCAGCAGATCGCAGACCTGTGACGGCAAGCAATGTGACCGCCGTGAAAATCATCAACACCCACAGAATTAGGTGTGGCACGAGACCCAGGCCCAGGCAGAGAAGGCCCAGCAGGGCGATCATGCGAACGCCGAGCCGTCCCGAGGACCAGCTACGGCAGCTTTCGATGGCCGGGGTCCGAAGTTCCGCCCGACGCGCGAGATAGGCTTGGCGCATGTTGAGGATCGCGTCTTCGATCGTGGAGCCAGGCACCAGGCGGCAGGATACCCGGCCAAGTCTTGCGCAAAGGTGCGGTTCCAACCGCCGGAATGTTGCCGCGCTGTCTGCCAGAACGGGCGTGACGGAGCCCGAGGGCACCAGCGGAAGGATATGGTTCCGAAGCGCAGTCTCTAGACCGATCCTGTCCAGGCCGCGGGCATCGGGAACCGAAGGGGCGGAAACGGCCAGGTCGCAGCGCTGCGTCCGTTGCAGCACAAGAGGCGACGACCGCGAAGATGACTGCATGGCATTGGACCTGTACGCAACGAACGACCGATGCATCGCAGGTCATAGTTAAGCGGACATTAAATCCGTTGAGAATTACCGGGCCTCAATCGTCCCGGCATCAGGCCGGCGTCTTTGCCCGATCCGCCATGGCCGAGGCAAAGCGATCGAACAGATACATGCTGTCGGTCGGGCCAGGGCTGGCTTCTGGGTGGTATTGCACGGAAAAGACCGGTCTTCCCGTCATGCGGATGCCGCAGTTCGAGCCGTCGAACAGTGAAACGTGAGTCTCGATCACGCCCTTGGGCAGGGTCTGGCTGTCCACTGTGAACCCGTGGTTCATCGAGGTGATCTCGACCTTGCCGGTTTCGAGATCCTTCACCGGATGGTTGGCCCCGTGATGCCCGTGGTTCATCTTCACCGTCGTCGCACCGAGGGCGAGGGCCAGCATCTGATGGCCGAGGCATATTCCGAAGATCGGCATGTCCGACCGGGACATTACGTCCCGGATCATCGGCACCGCGTATTCACCTGTCGCTGCCGGATCTCCCGGTCCGTTCGACAGGAACAAGCCATCGGGATTCAGGGCGAGCACATCTTCCGCCGTTGCGGTGGCCGGCAGGACCGTCACGTCGCATCCGATGCTGGCGAGACACCGCAGGATGTTGCGTTTCGCGCCATAGTCAATGGCGACCACCTTGTGCGTCGGATGTTCCTGCCGAGGATATCCGTCCGGCCAGGCCCACCGCATCTCGTCCCAGCGATAGGATTGCGTGCATGTAACCTCGCGGGCCAGATCGAGGCCAACCAGACCCGAAAAGGCGCGGGCAGCAGCGACGAGTGCCTCGATGTCGAACACTCCGTCCTCGTTGAACTCAAGCGCCACATGTGGCGCACCCTGCTGCCGGATTGCTCGGGTCAGGCGGCGCGTGTCGATCCCTCCGATACCGACCCGTCCGCGCCGGGCGAGCCAGGTGGAAAGCATTTCTGTCGCACGCCAGTTGGATGGCTCGGTCGGATCCCATTTGACGACAAGGCCCTCCGCAACAGGGTCTGCCGTCTCATCGTCCTGAGGGTTAACGCCGGTGTTGCCGATATGCGGGAATGTGAAGGTGACGACCTGACCGGCATAGGACGGGTCCGTCATAATTTCCTGATAGCCGGTCATGGCGGTGTTAAAGCAAAGTTCAGCCACTTTCCGGCCCGTGGCCCCGAAGCCGTAGCCGTAAAACAATGTGCCGTCGGCAAGCGCGAGACAGGCTGTGGGTTTAGACGGCGTCCCGGACATGGCTGCCTCCTGCAATTTCGGTAAACGGACTAGCGTTTAAGCTTTGTGTAACATGGCGTCAACCCACGGGGGCAATTTGCATTTCAAATGAAATCAATGCTTTAGCTGGGTGACCTTCGGTTGCGGGACGGACGATCGTCAGCTATGGTCCCGAGTCTCGGGGAATTTGGGATGAGATGGACATGGAACTGAGGGAAAGTATCGGCGAGGCGCTGAAAACTGCCATGCGCGAGAAGGATACCTTGCGGCTGTCCACGCTTCGGCTGATCAATGCCGCGATCAAGGATCGCGACATTGCGAAGCGCGGCGAGGGTGGCGATGATGCGGACGCCGGTGTGAACGGGGATGAGATTCTCCAGATCCTCGGCAAGATGGTCAAACAACGCCATGAGAGCGCGAAGGCCTATGAAGAAGGCGGCCGCCTGGAACTGGCGGACCAGGAGCGCGCTGAAATCGCGGTGATCGAAACGTTTCTTCCGCGCCAGTTGAACGAGGCCGAAACGGCTGCCGCCGTTGATGCCGCCATCTCCGAGACCGGAGCGACATCAATTCGGGATATGGGTAAGGTGATGGGAGCGCTCAAAGCCAAGTATACCGGGCAAATGGATTTCGGCACGGTTGGACCGAAGGTCAAAAAGCAGCTCGGCTGACGGGGCATGGGAACGTCACGGCCGGCCTTCAATGGTGCGGCGGCAATCGTTTTCTAAGATCTTCGAACAGAATTTGGCGCTCTTCCGGTGTCAGGAACGCTCCCAGCTCAACCTCGCGGCCCGCGGATCTGAGGGTCAGGTAGTTCTCGACCGGTCCGTCATCCCGAAGGGTCACTTTCACCCAGTAGGGTTCGGCCTCCCAGAGCTTTGCGTTGCCGTCCGCCGTCTGGTGGCGCAGGTGCAATCGCATGTCATTGAGCCAGAGCACCTCGTTGATGTTCCGCGCCTTTTGATTGGCCGATATGGCGCGCCAGATCGCAGCGACCGCTGCGAGGAAACATACCATTAGAACCCAAGCCACAGGAGTTCCGAGCACGGCCAATAGTGGGAAAGTGGCCATGATCGCGGTGGAGCCGATGAACCAGACGAACCCGCTCGGCGACATCGATTGATGGGCCCAGAGTTGCAGAGTGCTTTGCTGAGGCGTTTCAGACCACCGGTATGGCATGGCTAACACCTATCCAGACCGTTGGTTCATTTCAAGCAGCGTGCCGCCGCATCCCGTGAGGGTCAATTCGGCTCAAAGTCCGACCAATCCGCGTCCGACGGGTTGGACTTGGCGAAGCTCACGATGTCGTTGCGCACGTTGTCGGGCTGGTCCTCGAAGTTCTCAGGACTGATTCCCAGCTCATTGAGCCGGTCCCATTTCGTTTTGGGGCCGGAATTGCCGCTGTCACTTGGCGTGGTCGGGGTCGGGAGATCCGGCGTTGAGCTATCGTCATCAGGCGCGGAAATACGGCGGACGGTCGGCCCATCATCGTCCTTTTCCACACTCGGTCGCGGTTGGTGTGGGAACCGATCGAAGAAATTGGCGATGGGGTTGTTGCGGACGCGCGCGCCCGCGACTGCCGGTCGAGCTTGCCCGATACTGCAATCCATCTGGGCGGCGAGCGTTTCGGGAACTCTGCGCTCAAGTCTCGGGCAAAGAACAGTTGCCTGTTCCGTGGTCGAGTTCGCGACAGCGCCGTCCCGGACGGCTGTATTGCCATATGAGCCTGCGAGCGCGGCACCTGTCGGGCTCAGCAGTGTAAAAACGGCGATGGCCGCTGTGGGAATTCCAGACGATTTTAACATGATTGCCCCCATGTTGATCAAATGCCTCAAGTCGGCGTGCAACATCCCGGTGCACGTTTGCCGCTAACATACCGAATGTTGCGTCCAACGCAATGATTTGTGCGATGTGGCAGTCACGCACCCGTCACCTTGAAACTCGCCATCGATTGGTGGCGCTCAATCGTTTACAAGTACTTACCCAACAAAGAAAAAGCCCCAGAATTTCCGGGGCTTTTTCGATTTCGTCAGTGGGCCGGGTGTCTGTCCCATTCTTCCTGCTTCGGCAGGGTCTCGAATGTGTGCTCCGGCGGAGGTGTGGGCAAGGTCCACTCCAGTGTGTCGGCGTGTTCGTTCCAGTAGTTCTTCTCGGTGATCCGCTCGCCGCGGGTCAGCGTGTAGAACACGACACCGATGAACCACAGGAAGGAGGCGAAAGCTATGAACGCACCCCAGGACGACACTTCGTTCCAGACCGAGAAGGCCTCGGGATAGTCGATATAGCGGCGCGGCATGCCCTGGCGGCCAAGGAAGTGCTGCGGGAAGAAGGTGATGTTGGAGCCGACGAACATGGCCCAGAAATGAACCTTGCCGGCCCATTCCGGATATTGCCGCCCTGACATCTTGCCCAGCCAGTAATACATGCCTGCGAAGATGCCGAAGACGGCACCAAGGCTCATCACGTAGTGGAAGTGGGCCACGACGTAATAGGTGTCGTGATAGGCCCGGTCGACGCCTGCCTGCGACAGGACGATGCCGGTCACGCCGCCCACGGTGAAGAGGAACAGGAAGCCGAAGGCCCAAAGCATCGGGGTTTTGAACTCGATCGAGCCGCCCCACATCGTGGCGATCCACGAGAAGATCTTCACTCCGGTCGGTACCGCGATAACCATGGTCGCCAGCATGAAATAGGTCTGCTGGGTCAGGCTCATGCCCACCGTGTACATGTGGTGCGCCCAGACGACGAAGCCGAGCGCGCCGATGGCGATCATCGCCCAGACCATCGGCAGGTAACCAAACACCGGCTTCTTGGCGAAGGTCGCGATGACGTGGCTGATGATGCCGAATGCGGGAAGAACGATAATGTAGACCTCAGGATGTCCGAAGAACCAAAGGATGTGCTGGTAAAGGATCGGGTCGCCGCCGCCGCCGGGCTGGAAGAACGTCGTTCCGAAATTCCGGTCGGTTAGAAGCATGGTGATTGCGCCCGCCAGAACCGGCAGGGACAGGAGGATCAGCCAGGCCGTGACGAAGATCGACCAGGCGAAAAGCGGCACCTTGAAGAGCGTCATGCCAGGTGCGCGCATGTTCAGGAAGGTCGTGATCATGTTGATCGCGCCCAGGATCGATGAGGCGCCCGAGAGGTGAACCGCAAAGATGGCGAGGTCCATCGAGAAGCCACCCTCGGAGGTCGATAGCGGCGGGTACAGTACCCAGCCGACCCCCGACCCGAGCTGCCCGTTGCCGCCTGGCGAAAGAACGCTGGCGACGGCCAGCGAGGAGCCAGCCACGTAGAGCCAATAGGACAGGTTGTTCATCCGCGGGAAGGCCATGTCCGGCGCGCCGATGTGCAGGGGCATGAAATAGTTGCCGAAACCACCGAAAAGGGCAGGGATCACCACAAAGAACATCATAAGGATGCCGTGTGCCGTGACGATCACGTTCCAGATGTGGCCATTGGGCGCGCAGGTTTCGCCCGCGATCAGGCGCGCACCTTCCTGGCACATGTACTGAACGCCGGGATCTTTCAGTTCCATCCGCATGTAAACGGTGAAGGCGACCGCAATGAAGCCGACCGTTGCCGCCGTAAAGAGGTACAGAATACCGATGTCTTTGTGATTGGTGGACATGAACCAGCGCGTGAAGAAGCTGCGCCGGTGCTCGTCATGTCCCTGAATCGTGGCGTCTGCCATGAAGGATGCCTCCTCGGTTCCCTTTGACCTATCGACGGGGAGTCTCCGCGCCCCGCGTTTGGAGCCGTTCTAATTGGCCGACCGGTTGGTCGCAATGGTCGAAATGAACGCACCGGTCGGCAAATTGTCTCAGGCATTACAGCATCTGAAGTCCGGTTTTCCTTTGACTTCAGTGCAATGCTCAGCTTCCGGGGCCGATTTCGATGCTGGCCCGAATAGGAGCGTGATCCGAGGTGATGAGCCGGTCGCGCTGATCGATGTGATGCTGGTTGAAGACCTCATACTCGGTCACGCGGCCCAGTGCGCCTGGATTTCGCGGGTTCAGCGTGTTGGAGACGAGGACGTAATCCAGCACAGAACTGTGGTTCCACGACACATGGGTCGGCGTGACCGCGGCGGTCTGCACAGGGGCGAGGCCGGATGCCGAATAGAGCTGCCAGGTGTACCGGGGCGCTTTTTCAAACGGTTCCAGATGGTTGTAGCTCCTTCCTGCAATGTTGGAGATGCGTTCGTTCTGGGTCAGGATGCGCAGGGTGAAGCTGTCGGGGGCGTCGTTCAGATCGCCAATGACCGTGATGGCCTGGCTTGGGTTCGCCTCGATCCGGTTCATGATGTGGTCGTAAAGCATCATCGCCTCACCCGCGCGACGAATGGTCTGGTTGGCGTCGAGCAATGCCCGGTCGCGCAGGTGCTTGCGGAACCGCTTCGGCCAGTCCGGCAAAAGGGCTACTGCATCACTGTCGACGAAAGCACCCTGGGATTTGAAATGGCAAACGTAGACCAGAAGCGGGTCGGCAAGGCCGGGCACCTCGAATTCAGCTTCGATTACGCCGCGCCGGTAATCGAAATTATCCGCAAGCAGACCATCGGGCTCGATCCCGGGAGTCGCACTTAGAATCCGGGCCGATCGGATGGGCAGGCGGGACGCCAGCGCGAGGTTGGGGCCAAGCCAGACAGTTTCACCGTTGGGGCCGGTCTCAAAGGGCGTGTCGCTCAGAATGCGGACGTCGTAGCCTTCTGATTGCAGGAGAGTTGTGAAGGCCTCGGTCGAGAAGACTTCCTGAAACCCGATGATGTCGGCATTCATCTCGGCGATGCGCGCCCGAATGAAGTCAAGCTTGGCGTCCCATTGGTCGGGCTCGTAGTTGTTGGTTTCCTCCGCCTCGTACCAGAACGTTCCGGGCTCGGCGAACTGATAAAGATTGTAGGATGCGATATGAAATTGGGTCATCTGGAAAATCCTTTGCGAAAGAGGGTAAGCCTCGCTCCTGAATGTTGCGGCCTCATGACAGGCTTGCAAGTTTTCCCAAAGGTCGGTTCGGAAGAAATGTGAAGCCGCAGAGCTGAAAACGCGCTAGATTTATCGAATGTTACGACTGATGTCCTTGTTCGTCGGAGTATTGCCGCTGGCAGCCCAAACGCAGGAGGTCGGCCCGTTTGCCAGTTTCGATCTTGCCAGCGAAGCCGTGTTGGCGGACCCGCATGATCTGGCGATTGGGCCGGATGGCAGGCTTTATGTCGCGGACAAGTTCGGATCGAGGATTGCCGTTTTCAATCCCGACACGCTGGAACTCATCGAGATGCTGGGTGAGGGCTTCCTGCCGAACGTGCATGATGTCTCCTTTGGACCTGACGGATCGGTAGCCGTTGCCGTAACGGGGCGAGGGGCCGTTGCGATTTACGAAGGGCTTGAGGTCCTGAAGGACCCTCCCGATGTCGGAGTGAGCGCTCCAGGCACGGAAGGTGCGCTTCTGCATTCGAACGGTGATCTCTACGCGACGGCTGGCGCCGTTGGCGCATTGGTGCGCTTCCGCGACTACAAGTTCGTGGCGGCGACCGATCCCCTGCACGCCGGCGCGCATGATGTCGAGGAGGCACCGGACGGCTCGATCTGGGTTGCCGACAACGCCGCGCGTCGGCTGGTCCGCTACAGCGCGGATCTGGAGCGGCTACAGGTGCTGGATGATCCGAAATTCGGGTTTCGCGGACCACGCTATCTGGACGTCAACGAATTTGGGCATCTGGTGGTGGCCGATCAGGATGCGCACCGGATCTTGCTGATCGATCCTGAGGGGCCCGGCGGCGGCACGTTGCTTGGTGTTCTGGGCGACGGATTGCCGGGAATGGGGCCGGGCAAGTTCGACGATCCCGAGGGCGTCGCCATCGACGGCACGCGGTTCTTCTTCGCGGACAGCGATAACAACCGGATCGTCAGGTATTCGGTGGTGTTGAACTGATATCCACGCGTGACTTGTGCGAAAAAGAACGCCCGCTCTGCGGCGGGCGCCCTTTTGCTATAGTTCGATCAATCTACTGCCGGTTCATCCGGTTCTCGATCAGGTCATCGACCACTTCCGGTTCGGCCAGTGTCGAGGTGTCGCCGAGCGTGCCGTAATCGTTCTCCGCGATCTTGCGCAGGATGCGGCGCATGATCTTGCCGGAGCGCGTCTTCGGCAGGCCCGGAGCCCATTGGATCAAGTCGGGCTTGGCAATGGGGCCGATTTCCGTGCGAACCCAATTCTCAAGCTCCTTGCGAAGCTCTTCCGACGGCTCTTCGCCGCCCATGAGCGTGACGTAAGCATAGATGCCCTGGCCCTTGATGGCATGCGGATAACCGACCACCGCAGCCTCGGCGACCTTCTCATGGGCGACGAGGGCGGATTCGACCTCGGCCGTGCCCATGCGGTGCCCGGAGACGTTGATGACGTCGTCTACGCGCCCGGTGATCCAGTAATAGCCATCGGCATCACGGCGGCAGCCGTCGCCGGAGAAGTAGTAGTTCTTATAGTCCGCGAAATACGTCTTCTCGAACCGTTCGTGATCGCCCCAGACGGTGCGCATCTGGGCAGGCCAGCTGTCCTTTATGCAAAGCACGCCCTCGGCCTCGGTCGTGGTGATCTCCTCACCCGTGGTGGGTTCGAGGATGACCGGTTGTACGCCGAAGAACGGCACGGTGGCCGAGCCGGGCTTGGTCGGAATGGCACCGGGGAGGGGGGTCAGCAGGTGACCACCGGTTTCGGTCTGCCACCAGGTGTCGACAATGGGGACGTTTCCATGTCCCACGACTTCGTTGTACCAGTTCCAGGCCTCGGGGTTGATCGGTTCACCCACGGTACCAAGAACCTTGAGCGCGGAGAGGTCGTATTTGTCCACGAACTCGCGGCCCTTGCCCATCAGCGCGCGAATGGCTGTGGGCGCGGTGTAGAACTGGTTGACCTTGTGTTCCTCGCAGACCTGCCAGAAGCGTCCGGCGTCAGGATAGGTCGGCACGCCTTCGAACATCAGTGTCGTCGCGCCGTTGGCCAGCGGACCATAGACGATATAGCTGTGACCCGTCACCCAGCCCACGTCAGCAGTACACCAGAAGATGTCGCCATCGTGATAGTCGAACGTGTACTGATGCGTCATCGATGCATAGACAAGGTAACCGCCGGTCGTGTGGACGACACCTTTCGGCTGGCCGGTCGAACCGGAGGTATAAAGAATGAAGAGCGGGTCTTCCGCGTTCATCTCCTCGGGCGGGCAGTCGGTCGACGCGTCGGCCTTGAGCTCATGATACCAGTAGTCGCGACCGTCCTGCATCGGAACGTCGCCGCCAGTGCGCCGGACGACGAGCAACTTGACATCGCCCTCGACCTTGTCAAAGGCCTTGTCGGCGTTGGTCTTGAGCGGCGTATTGCGTCCGCCGCGCGGGGCTTCGTCGGCCGTCAGAACAACCTTCGCTCCGCACTGGTTCACCCGTGCGGCCAGCGCGTCGGGCGAGAAGCCCGCGAACACGATCGAATGGATCGCGCCGATCCGCGCACAGGCGAGCATCGCATAGGCTGCTTCGGGGATCATCGGCAGGTAGAGGACGACACGATCTCCCTTCGACACGCCCATGCCTTTGAGGACATTGGCGAATTGAGAGACCTCGTCCTTCAGCTGGCTGTAGGTGATGTGCTTGGAGTCTGCGTCAGGATCGTCCGGTTCCCAGATGATCGCAGTCTGGTCGCCGCGGGTGGCGACATGCCGGTCGATGCAGTTTGCCGCGACATTCAGCGTGCCGTCCTCGAACCAGCGAATGTCGATGTTTCCGGGTGCAAAGGAGGTGTTTTTCACCTTGGTGAACGGCTTGATCCAGTCCACGCGCTTGCCGTGTTCGGCCCAGAACCCTTCAGGGTCCTCGACCGATTGCCTATACATGGCGTCGTATTTTTCCCGATCCGCATGGGCCTTTGCGACCATGTCGCTGTCGGGCCAATACATTCCATCACGCTCATCCAGCATGTTGGGTCCTCCTCCGGTAGTTCGTTTTCGCAGTCAGATGGCGAGATATTTCGCGCGGAGCGCCTCGTCGTCCAGTACCTTTTGCGCAGAATCGTCGTAGACGACCTGACCTGTATCAAGGATCACGGCGCGGTCGGCGAGTTTCAGCGCGGCCACGGCGTTCTGTTCGACGATGATGGTTGTGATGCCCTGGTCGCGGATGATGTTCAGCGTCTTCGCGATTTCCTGAACGATGACGGGGGCAAGCCCCTCGTAAGGCTCGTCCAGAAGCAGCACCTTAATGTCACGGGCCAGCGCGCGGGCAATCGCCAGCATCTGTTGTTCCCCGCCCGAAAGCGTCGAGCCGTCCTGCGTGCGACGTTCTCCAAGGCGTGGGAACAACTCATAGATGCGCTCCAGCGACCAGCCCAATGGCGGGGCGATCTGGGCAAGCTTGAGGTTTTCCTCCACCGTCAGCCCCCGGATGATGCGGCGATCCTCCGGGACCAGCGCCATGCCGTTCTGAGCTGCCTCATAGCTGGTCATGTTGTGCAGCGGCTTGTGGTCGAGCCAGACTTCGCCGTGGCGAAGCTCGGGGTTGTCCATGCGTGCGATGGCGCGCAGGGTCGAGGTCTTGCCCGCGCCGTTGCGGCCCAGAAGCGCGAGGATCTCGCCTTCGTGCACATTGAAGCTCACATCCTGGACGATGTAGCTTTCGCCATAATAGGCCTCGATGTTCCAGACGCTGAGATAGGCCGGAGCGGTGGCTGCGTTGTTGGCGCGTTTGTCGAATGGTTTGTCGTCAAGCATCGGTCTCGCCCCCTAGTGTGCCGCTTCGCCGAGATACGCTTCCTGTACCTTCGGGTTGCCCTTGATGTTGTCCGGCGTGTCTTCCACCAGCGGCGTGCCCTGGGCCAGCACGGTGATCCGTTCAGCCAGAGAGAAGACAACATGCATGTCGTGTTCGATGATCGCCATGGTGATGTCGCGCTTTTCCTTGATCTCCTTGAGAAGGTCGATCGTGTTGTTGGTGTCGGCGCGGGCCATCCCGGCGGTCGGTTCGTCCAGAAGCAGAAGACGAGGTTCCTGCACGAGACACATGGCCATCTCCAGACGGCGCTTGTCACCGCGCGACAGCGAGGCGGAATGCATTTGGCGCTTGTCGGCCATATTCACGTCCTCAAGCGCCTGATGGGCTTTCTCCACCAACGCCTTTTCCTGGAAGACCTGTTCGAAGGCGTGCAACCGGAAGGCACCGTCGCGGCGGGCGAAGCAGGGGATCAGCATGTTTTCCTCGACCGTGAGGTCACCGAAGATTTCCGGTGTCTGAAACACTCGGCTAATCCCCATCTGGTTGATCTCGTGCGGTTTCCGACCCAACACGGATTGGCCGTCGAACATGACGGAACCGGTATCTGGGATCAGTTTGCCGACGAGGCAATTGAGGAGCGTCGATTTGCCCGCGCCGTTCGGACCGATGATGGCGTGGACGGTGTTTTCGGCCACAGAAAGGTTCACATCACCAAGAGCCTGCAGGCCGCCGAAGCGCTTGTTGACGCCTTTGACTTCGAGAATACCCATGTCTCAGGTCTCCTTATTCCGCTGGGGCCGCATCGGGGGAGGGCGCATCCTTGCGCTTTCTCCGCCCGAAGAGACGTCCGATGCGCTGGCCACCCTCGACAAGACCGCCTGGCAGGAAGATCACGACCAGCATGAAGATGATCCCAAGCGTCAGGTGCCAGCCTTTGCCGATAAAGGGGTGAATGATCGTGACGAGAAAGTCCTCGATCCCGTCGGGCATGAAGGCAAACCATTGATGCAGGATCCCGTCATTGATCTTCGAGAGAATGTTCTCGAGATACTTGATAAGGCCTGCGCCAAGGACAGGGCCGATAAGGGTCCCGGCACCGCCGAGGATCGTCATCAGTACGACTTCTCCGCTTGCCGTCCACTGCATCCGCTCGGCTCCCGCCAGAGGGTCCATCGACGCCATAAGGCCGCCTGCAAGTCCGGCATACATGCCCGAGATGACAAAGGCCGCCAATGTGTAAGGTCTGGAGTTCAGGCCGGTATAGTTCATCCGCTGCTGGTTCGATTTCACGGCCCGGAGCATCATTCCGAACGGTGACCGGAATATCCGGATCGCCAGATAGAACATAAGGATCATGATAACAGCGCAGAAATAGTAGCCGAAGTTGAACTGCCAGAGCCAAGGCCCGACACTGACCTGTTCGGTGGCCCGCATCTCCAATCCGAAGAGGTGCGGAATGTTCGGCGCACTGGCACTTTGCAGGTACTGCGGATCGTTACCGTAGACCTGCAGCCCCGTTTCTCCGTTCGTGATCGGCGTGAGAACCGAATAAGCCAGAGCGAAGGACATCTGGGCAAATGCCAGTGTCAGGATCGAGAAGTAGATGCCCGACCGCCGGAGCGACACATAGCCAATCGCCAGCGCGAAGACACCGGACACGATCAGAGAGAGCAACAGGCCCGGCACGACGTTGTAGTTCAGCAGCTTGAACATCCAGACGACGGAGTAGGAGCCGATTCCCAAGAACGCGGCATGCCCGAAGCTGAGATATCCGGTCAGTCCGAACAGTATGTTGAAGCCGATCGCGAAGATTCCGAAGATCACGAAACGCTGCATCAGATCGGGATATCCCGCATTGAACTGCGCCAGGTTGGACGCTTCCGGAAACGGATTCAGCAGGATGGGAGCGCAGAGGCAGAGCACGGCGACGACTGCGAGGAGGGTGAAATCTTTCTTTGCGAGACCGAACATGCTCTTACTCCTCCATGACGCCCTTGCGTCCCAAAAGGCCCCTGGGGCGTGTTAGAAGGACGACGATGGCGACCAGGTAGATGATGACTTGGTTGATTCCCGGGACGAGATCGATGACTTCCGTCATGGAAGCAAAGGCCTCGAGGATGCCGAGCAGGAAACCGGCCAGGACGGCGCCAGGCAGACTGCCCATGCCGCCGACCACGACGACGACGAACGAGATTACCAGGAAATCCATACCCATGTGATAGTTCGGCGAGTTGATCGGCGTGTACATCACGCCCGCAAGGCCGGCGACGCAGGCCGCTATGGCGAACATGATGGTGAAGCGCTTGTCGATGTTGATGCCCAGCATGCCGACGGTTTCGCGATCCGCCATACCAGCGCGGACGACCATGCCGAAGGTCGTGAATTGCAGGAAGGCGAAGACGCCTGCGATGACGACCATCGCGAAAGAGAAATAGATCAGGCGCCAGTAGGGATAGATGATGGTATTCGGGTCCATGCCGATCAGGGCACCGAAGTCGAAGGACCCGACGAAGGCCGGCGGCGCGGGCGTGGGGATCGGGTTGGCACCGAAGAACGCCTTGACGATCTCTTGCAGGACGATGGCGAGGCCGAAGGTCACAAGGATCTGGTCTGCGTGCGGGCGCTTGTAGAAATGCTTGATCAGGCCGCGTTCCATCGCGACGCCGACGATCACCATGATCGGAATGGCAAAAAGGATGGCAAGGGGAACCGACCAGTTAATGATGGCCTGCCCGATCTCGGGCCCGAACCAGTCCTGGGCATATGGGACATCGACCTTCAGAGGATTTCCGAGGAAGTCCGTTCGCGTATCATCAATCACCTGGTGACTGAGGCTCAGCAAACGTTGCAGGGTCACGGCACAGAATGCGCCAACCATGAACAGAGCGCCATGCGCGAAGTTCACAACGCCGAGCGTGCCGAAGATCAGGGTCAGGCCAAGGGCGATCAACGCATAGGCGCTGCCTTTGTCGAGACCGTTCAGTGCTTGAAGGATGATTGCTTCCATCGTTCCCCACCTAATAGTGCACGGCCCGGTCGATCCGGGTCGGCAAGGGTGCCGGGCGGAACGTGCCGCCCGGCGATAGTAGCTGTGTCAGAGTCTTACGCGCCCGGGTTACAGGAACCGAGCGTTGCCGCGTCACCGCCGAACATCGGGTGGTTGGACGGGTACATGACCTGATCCACAGGCGTGACTTCGACGATTTCGAGAAGGTCGAACTCAGAGGTCGGGTTTTCTTTCCCGCGCACAACCAGAACGTCCTTGAAGCACTGGTGGTCGTCGGCACGGTAGAGCGTCTTGCCATTGCCCAAACCGTCGAATTCGAAGCCTTCGAGGGCCTCTCCGACGGCGCAGGGGTTGAACGAACCGGCGCGGTTCACGGCGTCTGCATAGAGCAGCGTCTGCGTGTAGCAAGTGTGCGCAGCCTGCGACGGCGGGAAGCCGTATTTGGTGCCGAAGGACCGGGTGAAGGCCTGCGAGCCCTCGTCCGGCAGCGACCAGTGCCAGTTGGTGGAACCGAAAATTCCCTTAACGTTGGCACCCGCACCACGCGCCATCAGACGCGAATAGAGCGGAACGACGATCTCGAAGTTTTTGCCGTTGCTGACCTTGTCGCGCAGGCCGAACTGGACGGCGCTGGTCAGCGAGTTGATCATGTTGCCGCCGTAGTGGTTCAGGATCAGCACGTCTGCGTCGGTCTGCAGAACCGGAGCGATGTAGGACGAGAAGTCCGTGGCTGCGAGCGGTGTCAGCACGTTCTGCACGGTCGACCAGCCCATCGCCTCGGTCGCGGCCTGGATCGATTCCTGCTGCGTCCAGCCCCATGTGTAGTCGGCGGTCAGGTGATAGGCTTTGCGGTCCTTGCCGTAGGCGCTGGCCAGCACCGGTGCCAGAGCAGCACCCGACATGTAGGCGTTGAAGAAGTGGCGGAAGCCGTTTGCCTTCCTGTCTTTGCCGGTGGTGTCGTTGGAGTGGGTAAGACCGGCCATGAAGATGACGCCAGCCTCCTGGCAAAGACCCTGAACGGCCACGGCCACACCCGAGGACGAGCCGCCGGTGATCATGATGGCGCCGTCTTTTTCGATCATCGACTTGGCCGATGCACGTGCGGCGTCCGATTTGGTCTGCGTGTCGCCGGTGACGTACTCGACTTTCTTGCCCAGGATGCCGTTGCCTTCCAGCGTCTTGGACGAGAAGGTCGGGATCATGCCGCCGTCGCCGCCACCGTTGAGGTGCTCGACCGCGAGTTCATAGGCGCGAAGTTCGTCGGCGCCTTCGTCCGCGTAGGGGCCGGTCTGGGGCACGTTGAAGCCGAGCGTTACCGTGGCCCCTTCGGGAGCGTTGGTGAACCCGCTCTGGGCCCAGGACGCGCCAGAGAAGATTGTCGGCAGCGCCAGGCCGGCGGCACCCGTCTTCATCACACTGCGGCGCGTAAGATCGCTTTTAGACATATTTGTCCTCCCTTAAGCGTTTCTGGTCGGACTGGGCGAAATCCCAGCAACAGACCAATCCTTTTACAAGGTGGGCACATTATCAGCGTTATGATTTCCACTTGGCAATAAACTGTTAGCGGGCACAGATTTTCCTGTAAAAATTTGAACAATCTGGGTACAAGATTTGTAAAGATATTTTCTGCAACCTGCAGAAAGTCACTGATTGCAAGGCGAAAAGGCATGGTGTCCATCCCGCTCACCGGGTCCAGAATTCGATCCCATCGGATCGACAAAGGTATCCGACAGGCTGATTTGGCGCGGTCGTGCGGGATTTCCGCCAGCTACATGAACCTGATCGAGCACAATCGCCGCCGCATCGGCGGGGCGCTCCTTGTACGGATTGCCAAGGAGCTTTCGGTCGATCCCGGATTTCTGAGCGGACGGGTCGAAGTCCGGATCGCGACCGATATGGACGCCGCCGCAGAGCTCAATTCTGAGGTCGAGCCCGAACGCGCACGTTCGGAGGAGCTTGCCGCGCGATTTCCCGGCTGGGCGCGGCTGATTGCTCATCAATACCGCGAAATCCGGCGACTTCAGGATGTGATCGAACGGCTCGGAGATCGGCTGACGCATGACCCGTTTTTGTCGGCTTCGATGCACAACGTACTGACCAGCGTCACGGCCATCCGATCCGCCAGTGCGATCCTTGCGCAGGGGGACGACATCGAACCCGAATGGCAGGCGCGGTTTCACCGGAACATATTCGAGGACAGTCAAAGGCTGGCGCGGGCTACGGAGGATCTCGTGGGCTATCTCGATGGTGACGGGGATGGCTCGCAGGACAGTTCCTTGCCGCAGGACGAACTGGACAGGTGGATTGCCCGCCTGAACTGGCGCGTGGAGGCTCTGGAGGCCGATCCGGATGCCGATCCGAACGACGATGGCTTTACCAATCTGGAGGCTTATGTGCATCGCTTCAATCCGGCTGGCCCTTC
>JBNKWP010000001.1:0-349439 GCA_050299835.1 Silicimonas sp. | reverse complement strand
AATTCGTTGTCAAATGGCTCTTGTCGGGCAACCCAGGCAACATTGTATCGGGTCGACAACTGTCGCGCGAAGGGCCGAGCAATACGCTCCGGCTCAGTTACGTAGTCCTGAACGTGAAATACGCGGACGATCTCGAAGGCACGAGATTTTTCAGTTAAAGTGATGCGACAGCCCACTATATCCGCCTCGAAAGTGCCGCTCAGTCGGTCGTCCTCATGTATGGGAATCGATGGAAAGAACTGAGCCAGTTCCCTTTCGGCAGCAATAGCGTGCGAACTTACCAACACAAATGTAGCAAACATTCTCCCGAGCACCGGCTTTTACCTTACTTCCTCTGTGGCCCGATGAATGCTTCGAAACAACAGGCATTTGGATCAATACACTTGTGGACAGGATACATCAAAGCGGACTTTGGTTCGATGTCCGCTCCGTCCGCACAGCGGACATTGCCGCAACTTCAGTGAAAGTCCCGTGTTGGTAGGGTTGACCTGCTCCCCTTTGCGTCCAATGCGAGGGCCAGCGGTCAACCTACGGTTTCTCTCAGATGACCTGGTTGAGCCTAAAGATGGCCTTCGACAATGGTCAAAAACCGCAAGAATCCAGTGTGGCGGAGCTCACTTCGTAACCGACATGATATACGCGATTATGTTGGCTCTTTCCTGCGGGTCCGAAAAACCTCTAATGTCCATTCGAGTGCCTGGTAAATAGTCGGTGGGGCTGGTGATGAAAGAGTCAATTTCTGCGAGCGACCAGTCTCCGACCAGTTGCTTCATTTGTTCAGAATATTCAAAGTCACCTAGGGCCGCCTTCCCGCGACTGAGGATTCCCTCGAGATGTGGGCCTCGGCTCTTCCGTGTGCCATCGCTGGAAAGGTCGTGACAACCGGCGCACTCGAAGTATTTTGACCCGTCGCCAAAAGCCACTTCACCGGCCTTCGGATCCGCGTCAGCAATGGCCAATCGAATGCTCCGCGTGGGCCCCTCAGAACGTTCCAACCATCTAAGCAGAGTAACGACATGGTCGTGTCCCTTGCGCGCTGCAGCGTGATGCGCGGTAAGCGCCCCAAGTCCTTCACTGGGAGGTTCAGTACGTGCAGCCAGGTCCGATCCACGTGCAACAAGAAGCTGTACGAGGTCAGCATAACCGCCTTCCGCAGCAATATGGAGCGGCGTGGAGCCGTCTCCTCGGTGTCGTGCGTTCGGGTCGGCGCCGTTGTCTAAGAGAAGTACCGCCAATTCGAAGCTTCCCTTTTGGGCCGCGGAGTATAGAGGGGAGCCGAAGATCTTATGATCGACGTTAACGTCCGCACCAGCATCGATGAGTGCCATTGCCATTTCAACATGGTTTTGCAGTGCTGCTTGGTGGATGGGCCACCCAAGGTTTCTGTCCCGCTTGTTGGCGTCCTCTCCGGCTGCGATCAGTTCCTTGACTTGCTCAAAGTCGCCGTTACTCGCGGCGATGTGCAGTGGACCCGACCAAGCCGCAGGCGCGAACAAAATCAATGCAAAAGCTGCAAAAGTTAGTTGTTTCATAGTTTCCCCAAAAATTTGCTGATCCGACAATTTCATTCATCAATTGCCCGGATCTTAGCAGATCTGGCCATTTCGGGCAAATCTGCACAATTCGCTGTGGTCGCAAGCGGTAGAGCGGCCATTGGTGCACTTGCGGCGGAAGTCGGGAATGTCCGCCCACCAGACCTGCCACCTCCCCAACGAAAAAGGCCGGACCCTTCGGCCCGGCCTTTCCCCAATAACCGCAGTCGCGATTACTTGAGTTCAACCTCGGCGCCAGCTGCTTCCAGCTTCGCCTTGATCTCTTCGGCTTCGGCTTTCGGCGCGCCTTCCTTGACGGCCTTGCCACCGGCTTCCACCAGGTCCTTGGCTTCTTTCAGGCCAAGACCGGTGATGCCGCGCACTTCCTTGATCACGTTGATCTTGGAGGCACCGGCCGACTTGAGGATGACGTCGAATTCGTCCTTTTCCTCAGCCGCTGCGCCAGCGTCGCCGCCGGCAGCCGGACCGGCCATCATCACGGCGCCGCCAGCGGCGGGCTCGATGCCGTATTCATCCTTCAGGATGGTTTTCAGTTCCTGGGCTTCGAGAAGCGTGAGACCCACGATCTCTTCAGCAAGTTTCTTCAGATCAGCCATTGTACTGTTTCCGTTTCCAATTTGTGTTCCAACGCATGGGCTTTACCCACGCAGGTCTCAGGCGGCTTCCGCGCGCTCTTCGATGGTCGAGAGAATGCTCGCGATGTTGCTTGCAGGCGCCCCGATCGCACCGGCGATGTTGGAGCCAGGCGCACCGATGCAGCCGACGATGGAAGCGATAAGCTCCTCGCGCGACGGCATTTCGGCAACGGCCTTCACTCCAGCCGGATCAAGAGCCGTTTCACCCATCGAACCGCCGAGGATCTGCAACTTGTCATTGCCCTTGGCGTATTTGTCCATGACCCGGGCCGCGGCCGTCGGGTCTTCGGAATAGGCGAAAACGGTCATGCCCGTCAGAAGGTCGGCCAAATGAGCATTCGGCTTCCCTTCAAGGGCGATCTTGGCGAGCCTGTTCTTGGCAACGCGAACGGAGCCTTCCTGGTCACGCATCTGCGCGCGAAGGTCCTGCATCTCGGCAACCGTAAGACCTGCGTAATGGGCAACGACCACAACGCCAGAGCTTTCGAAGATCTGGCCGAGTTCCTCGACCACTTTTTCTTTCTGGGCTCTATCCACAGTTTCACTCCAAGTATGGGAGGGGGACCCTCCCGGCTCAGTTAGAGGCTTCTAGCCCCACGAGTCCTTACGGGTCCGTCGCGAATAGCGCCTCTCGGGAACCTCTGTGGTCCCGGAAACGAATTCCTCTGTTCCCGTCTCGGGCAGGATTTATTCGAGCGTCTGCACGAACCCACCGTCTCGGACGAAATATCCCGGGGGGTAGCCCGGGACTGGGGGCGTATAGAGGGATTCTGGGCGGATGGGAAGGGGGAAGTTGAACCCAATCGAAAGCACGTGGAACCAAATTTCTCCATCGGGAACAAAAAAAGAACGTCGCAGGTCTTGTGTTCGGGCCGATTCGGCCCCATTTATTTGGTATGGCGTCCAATCGGGGGCGTTTCAGTTACGTGTTTGAACTGTCAAGGCAAGTTTCGCAGTCTGGGCAGATCGCGAGTTCGATCATTCGGGCTCCTCTCGCCAGCCACGCGGGCGGCTTTGCGGCAATCCGGCAATACAACATTGCCAGGTGCTTCACAGTATACACGACCACGTCGAAGACGAACGCACACCGCAGAACGGCGGGGGCGGAGATGTTAAGGGTCGGTGCGTTGACCCGAAGCTCTTGCCCCCACTCGCGGAGGCCGATGAAAGACGAGTTCGATTTCACCGACAAGGACCTCAAGCACTATCCGCATTTTGATGCGCCGATGACGCTCAAGGAAATCCGTCGCCTCGTCACAAACCCGGAATTGGTCGCGGCAAATTCGTTCTACCCATTCTTTCTCTATGAGGAATCATGGCAACCGTACCGCCCCATCGACGCGGCGAAGCCAGAAAAGAAGCCGCGCCCGATCAGGTACGGCGCTCGGCGTGACGCCTACATATTTGCCTTCTACCGCCGGAAACTCTCTCGCCTCTACGAAGCGCGCCTTCAGGAAATGGGCATAGCGGATTGCCCGATCGCCTACCGGCAGTTGTTGAAGGCCGGGCGCGGCGGCGGTAAGTGCAACATAGACTTCGCCAAGGATGCTTTCGATGAAATCGACCGGATCGGGGATTGCGTGGCCGTCGCTCTCGACATCAAGCGTTACTTCGAAAACTTGGACCACGGGCGGATCAAGCGCATTTGGTGCGACCTGCTGGGCGTGGAGAAGTTACCGCCCGACCACTACGCGGTCTTCAAGAATATTACCAAGTATAGCTATGTAGATCAGCGCTCTGCATATTCGCGCCTCGGATATTTCGGGATGCGGGAGCGAAACGGACACGTGATACCGGGCTTCCTAATTCCATTCCGCGATATGCCTAAGCAACTCTGCTCCAACTCGGACTTCCGCGCCAAGATTTGCGGCGGAGATCCGAGTCACGGCCAGTCACTGATCCAGAAGAACCTCCTGCCTCACGGCATACCACAAGGTGCACCGATCTCCGACTTGATCGCAAACTTCTACTTATTGGAGTTTGACAGAATGATGGCCGAATACGCGCGGGCCCGCGGTGGGAGGTACATGAGGTATTCCGACGACATTCTGCTGATCGTACCCGGTGGAAGCGCGGAAGCGCAGGCAGCAATCGAATTCGCCACAACAGAGATGCGCAAACATGGGCCGGAGCTTCGAATTAAGGAAGCCAAGACTTGCGTGGCCCAGTTTCAACGCGCAGCCGGTGGAATCTGCTTCCACCATATTAAACAGCGGCCCGATGAGGCTGCGAAGAATGGATTTGAATACCTTGGTTTCCGCTACGATGGCCGGCGAGTTTATGTCCGCGATAGCACTATATCCCGGTTCTACGGAAAGGTGGCAGGTGCGGCGAAGCGTGACGGTAGGCGTCACGCCGAGAAAAATCCGAAATTGGACGCCGGAGCGTTGATAGGTAGTTTCAATTTCCCGCTGTTCTCCCAGCGGTTCAGCAAGGTCAAAAAAGCGAACCTTACTAGCGACTACCGCAGTTGGACATTCTACTCATATCTCAAGCGGTCATCCGAGGCGTTCGGTCCTAAAGGAGACCGCATCCTGCGACAGGCGCGGGGTTTCGATGACTTCATGCGAGAGAGAGTGAGGCTGTCGATTGTGTCAGCCGTTGCCAAGCGAAGCGCGGCCATTCCCGCCACCGCATGAAGCAAACCGCAAGGTTGGCTCCAACTCACCGATCCGCTCCACCAATCCCCCGCGCTCCACGCTTTCGGAACTTGAACCGTCCACTGGACGGTTCATCCCTTCGTGAACCTTTCCTTTACCTCCCTTAACGCACGCACCCCTCCGCTCCCACTTATCCACAACCCACCGACGTAACCACCGACGTGATACCGACGTATTACCGACGCGATACCGACGTGGCGTTTTCTCCGCATTTTCCGCCACTTCCCCGCGTTAACGCCGCTGCCCGTTGCCCGCAACACCCTCCGCGCGCTCCCGGCGTTAACCTTTGGCAGCCTCCACCCCCTGCGACACCGGGCGACTCTGTTTGAGGTTTTCCTGCCCCCGCCCAATGCTGTATCCCTGCGCTAAGGCCCTTGGCACGTCCGCAGCCCGAGCGCCGAACGCCACGCATGAGGCGGCGAGGGAGGAACCAGAGATGTCGGAGAGATACGACAAGGGCATGGAGGTCCGCCGCTCCGTCCTCGGCGACGCCCATGTGGACCGGGCGGAGGCGGCGAAGACCGAATTCGACGAACCCTTTCAGACCCTTATCACCGAAGGCGCCTGGGGCACGGTCTGGGCCTCGGACGGGATTTCCCGCCGCGAGAGGTCGATGCTGACGCTGGCACTCCTTGCCGCCACCGGCAATTTCGAAGAGATTCCCATGCATATCCGCGCGACCGCGCGCACCGGGGCCAGCAGGCAGGACGTGATGGAAGTGTTCCAGCACGTCGCCATCTACGCCGGCGTCCCGCGCGCCAACCACGCCCTGAAGCTGGCCAAGGCCACCTATGCTGAAATGGAGGAGAACGTTAATGACTGACCTGGGCCCGCTGATCCCGCGCAACCGCGCCATGCACCCCGACCCCTACGATCCGGGTTACAAGACCTCGATAACCCGCTCCCCCAATTTACCTTTATTATCAATGGATAGCACGGTTTCCGAAGAAACCGGCCCGGTCTTCGGCCACGGGATGTTGGGCGAGCTGGACAACAACCTGATCCTGAACTGGACCAAGGGCAAAGCGCCTGCGGTGGGCGAGAGAATTCTCATGCATGGCAGGGTGTTAGACGAGAACGGCAAGGCGGTGCCCAACACGCTGATCGAGATCTGGCAGGCCAATGCCGGCGGGCGCTACCGGCATATCAAGGACACCTATTTCGCCCCGCTCGACCCGAATTTCGGCGGCTGCGGGCGCACGATCACCGACGAGAACGGCCATTACGAATTCCTGACCATCCGCCCCGGCGCCTATCCCTGGCCGAACCGGGGCAATGACTGGCGGCCGATGCATATTCACGTCTCGGTCTTTGGCCACTCCTTCGGTCAGCGACTGATCACGCAACTTTACTTCGAAGGCGATCCGCTGATCGAACATTGCCCGATTGCCCATACGATCAAGGATCGCGGGCAGCTGGACCGGCTGGTTGCCCCGCTCGATCTCGCCAATTCGCGGCCGCATGATTTCCTGGCGTACAAGTTCGACATCGTGCTCAGGGGACGCCGCCAGACCATGTTCGAGAACAAGATGGAGGGGATGTAAGATGGTACAGAAACTTCAAACGCTGGCGGAAACCCCGTCCCAGACCGCCGGACCATATGTTCATATCGGCTGCATCCCGACTTTTGCGGGCCTTGAAGGCATCTACCCCGAGGATCTGGGGCTGTCGCCGATCCGCGACGGTGCCAAGGGCGAGATCATCACGATCACCGGCGAAGTCATCGACGGCACCGGCTGGGCCTTCCGCGATGCGATGCTGGAAAGCTGGCAACCGGATGCTGCGGGTCTGTTCCCGGGGCAGGACGGCGCCGATCCGAACGTGACCGGCTTCTGCCGCTTCGCCGCCGACAAGGACACCGGTCTTTTCACCCTGCGCACGGTCAAGCCGGGCAAGGTTCCGCTGCGCGGTGGCGGGTTCCAGGCGCCGCATATCTCCATCTGGATCGTGGCGCGCGGGATTAATATCGGGCTGTCGACGCGGATCTATTTCGAGGATGAGGACAATGACGGCGACCTACTTCTGTCGCGGATCGAACAACGGCCTCGCGTGCGGACGCTGATCGCCCGGAAGACCGGGGACGGTGCATATCGCCACGATATTCGTCTGCAAGGCGAAGGCGAGACGGTGTTCCTCGATCTCTGACGGAGGTTTTCTTGTGAGCATCAGCGCCTTTGAGCACCCCTGGCTGAGCGGCCTGTTCGGCGATGCCGAGATGTCGGCAGTGTGGAGTGCGGAAAAGAGCCTGTCGCATATGCTGGCCTTCGAGGCGGCGTGGAGCCTTGCCAATGGGCGAGCGGGCCGGTTCGACCTGGGCGCGGCGGAAGCTGCGGCGGCGGCCATTCGCGGTGCTGCGATCATGCCGAAGGATCTGGCGGAAGGGACCGGGCGCGATGGCGTGCCGGTTCCGGCGCTGGTCAAGGCGTTGAAGGCCATCGCACCCGAGGAGGCGGTTCACAAGGGGGCCACCTCGCAGGATGTGGTGGACACGGCATTGGCGCTGACCTTGCGCGACTGCTCCGACCTGCTGGAAGCGCGGCTGATCCGGCTGGGGGCCGCGCTCGACGATCTGGCGCGGCGCTTTGGCAACGCGCCGTTGATGGGGCGAACCCGGATGCAGGCGGCGTTGCCCATTCGCGCGGGCGACCGCATTGCGTCCTGGCGCGGGATCGTTTCGGATCACCTTGATCAGGTTGCGGCTCTGCGTGCAGGGGCCGAGCGCGTCCAGATCGGCGGCGCTGCGGGCGACCGTGCGGCCTTGGGTGATCAGGCGGATGAGATCGTGGCGGATGTTGCCGAGGAATTGGGCCTTGCCGTCGCGCCGTCATGGCAGACGAACCGCACGGGGATCACAGCCTATGCCTCTTTCCTGTCCTCGCTCTCCGGCGGGTTGGGCAAGATCGGAACCGATGTCGCGCTGATGGCGCAACAGGGGGTCGGTGCGATTGCGCTCTCCGGCGGCGGTGGGTCCTCGGCCATGCCCCACAAGCAGAATCCGGTTCTGGCGGAACTCCTGATGACGCTGGCGCGGTTCAATGCGACGCAAGTCGCGGCCATGCACCACGCGATGGTGCATGAGCAGGAACGCTCCGGCAGTGCATGGAGCCTGGAATGGATGGTCCTCCCGCAGATGGCGATGGCCACCGGGCGCGGGCTGACCGCCGCGACCGAGATTTGCGAGAGGGTGGAGCGGATGGGGGACTGACGCCCCCCGTGCCGTTCTACTTCAGGTCGTCGGGCAGGATCTCATCCGGCATGTTCTGATAGCAAACCGGGCGCAGGAAGCGCCGGATCGAAAGCGTACCGACAGAGGTTGCACCGAAATTGGTGGATGCCGGATAGGGTCCGCCGTGGACCATGCTGTCGGCCACCTCGACCCCGGTGGGGAAGCCGTTGGCAAGGATACGGCCCGCCTTGCGTTCAAGGATCGGCATCAGGCGACCGGCCAGTTCGGTATCCGCGTCATCGAGATGCAGGGTGCAGGTGAGCTGCCCTTCGACCGACTTCGCCACTTCGATCATCTGGTCAGTGTTGCAAACCCGGATGATCATGCCGAGCGGGCCGAAAACCTCTTCGCCCAGCGCGTGGTTGGCAAGCCAGGTGTCGCCCGTGGTCTCGTAGAGATAAGGCGTGGCGTTCCGCAGATCGCAGGTCGAGGTCAGCACTTCCCGTACGCCGGCACTACCGGCAACGCGGTCGCGGCCCGCGCGATAGGCTTCCGCAATCCCGTCGGTCAGCATGGTCTGCGCGCCCACCGGCTCCAGCGCGGATTTGGCGGCGGCAGAGAAGGCATCGGCCTCTACCCCGTCCAGCACCACGGCGATGCCGGGGTTGGTGCAGAACTGGCCTGCGCCCATCGTCAGCGATCCGGCCCAGCCTTCGGCGATGGCGGGCCCGCGCGCGGAAAGCGCGGCGGGCAGCAGGAACATCGGATTGACCGAGCCCAACTCACCGAAGAACGGGATCGGCTCGGGCCGCGCGGCGCAGAGATCGAACAGCGCCCTGCCCCCGCCGAGCGAACCGGTGAAGCCCACGGCCTTGATCAGCGGATGCTGCACAAGGGCGGTGCCGGTGTCGCGCGTGCCGCCCTGAATGAGGGAGAAGACGCCTTTCGGCATCCCGCAGGACTTGATGGCGGCGGCGATGGCCTCGGCGATGATTTCGCCGGTGCCGGGATGGGCGGAGTGGCCCTTGACCACGACCGGGCATCCCGCAGCGAGCGCGGCTGCCGTGTCGCCGCCCGCGGTCGAGAAGGCGAGCGGGAAATTCGACGCGCCGAAGACCGCGACAGGGCCGATGGGGCGCTGCACCATCTTCAGGTCGGGCCGGGGCAGCGGTGCCCGGTCAGGCAGCGCCTCGTCATGGCGGCGGTCAAGGTAATCGCCTGCAAGGATATGGCTGGCGAAAAGCCTGAGCTGGCCGGTCGTCCGGCCGCGCTCGCCCACCAGCCGCGCCTCGGGCAGGCCGGTCTCCGACGTGCCGATAGCAGTGACCGCGTCGCCGCGCGCGTCGATCTCGTCGGCGATCGCGTTCAGAAATGCCGCCCGCGCCTCCCGCGTGGAATAGCCATAGGTCCAGAAGGCCTCTTCGGCGGCGGTCACGGCGGCGTCCACATGGGACGGCAGACCGACCGAGAACTCATGCGCCTCGCCATGTGCAGGGTCGGAAGAGAATGTCTTTTCCCCCATCACCCATTCGCCTGCGATCAGGTGTTTTCCGTGCGGTGTCCATGCATCTGTCATTGCGTCACTTCCCCCAGTTCAGGGCTATCAGGTCTAGATCGCTGGCCAGTTGCAGCAACCGGGTTTTGGTTCGTTCGCTCATCGGTTTCAGCGGGTGGCGGACATGGTCCGATCCGATCACGCCGCCTTCCTTCATCACGGTCTTGCAGGCGCGCAGCCCGCATTGACGATTCTCGTGGTTGATAAGCGGAAGGCACTTTTGCCATTGCGCAAGCGCCGCGTCCTTGTCGCCATCCAGATAGCTGCGGATGATGACGCCGATATGTTCGCATTGCAGGCCGGAGGTCATCGTGCCGGTGCAGCCCGCGTCGAGATCGGCGAGAAGCGTCACGGCTTCTTCCCCGTCATAGGGGCCGACGATATCATCCCCGCCCGCTTCGATCAGCGCGGCGAGCTTGTCGGCTGCGAAGGGCGTTTCGATCTTGAAGTAGCTGACATTCTCGATCTCGCGGGCCATCTTCACCAGCGTCGGCACCGGCAGCGACACGCCCGACAGCGGCGCGTCCTGCACCATGATCGGGATCGTGATCGCGTCTGAGACCGCCTGGAAATGTTCCATGATCCCGGCCTCGGCGGGCACCAGCCCGACACCGTGATAGGGCGGCATCATCATCACCATGGATGCGCCCATGGACTGCGCCGCCTTGGCGCGTTCCACGACAATGCCGGTGTAGAAATGGCTGACCGTCACGATCACCGGCACCCGGCCCGCGACGTGTTCCAGGCTGATCCGCATGAGCGTGGCGCGTTCCTCGTCCGAGATCAGGAACTGTTCGGAGTAATTGGCAAGGATGCAGATCGCATCGACGCCCTGGTCGATCAGGCAGTCGAGCACGCGGCGCATGCCGTCTTCATCGACAGTGCCATCTTCGTGAAACGGGGTCGGGGCGACAGGAAGGATGCCGCGCAGGGGTTGGGTCATGTCGGGGCCTTCTCTTGTTGCTCACCAGTTGAAGGGTTGGACGATGCGGCGATTGCCCAGCGTCATCGCGTCGGCGAGATGGATCATGGGGGAGAGATCGACGTCGGAACGACCCTCGCGCACAAGCTCCGCCATATGGGCGTAAAGCGTCGGATACTCGCCGGAAAGACCGGCTTCGTCACCGGAAGGCTGGCCGTCAATCTCCATCACCGCGCCGCCGTTCTTCAGGGTCAGGGTGCCCTTGTCGGTGACGGCCTCGATCTGCCAGATATCCTCGCCGATGTGGTCCCAGTTCAGGCTCGCCGTGACCTCGCCGCCATGCGGATGGACGAAGTCGAGTGCGGCGGCAATCGGGGTGGCGCGGTTTTCCGGGAAGTCCAGCACCGCCGAACGCAGGTGGATCGGATAGGGCAGGATCTCGGTGACGATGGAC
Source organism: Silicimonas sp. (assembly GCA_050299835.1). Classification (GTDB taxonomy): domain Bacteria; phylum Pseudomonadota; class Alphaproteobacteria; order Rhodobacterales; family Rhodobacteraceae; genus JAJDOD01. The sequence goes on along the minus strand of JBNKWP010000001.1, from coordinate 338,494 downwards.
AGCGCGTTGATGCCGGGATCGAACACGCCCATGCCGCCGGGTTCGAACACCCAGTCCTGACCGGGGTGCCATTTCCGCACGTCCTCGTGCCAGGTGACGGTGAATCGTTCGATCCGCTTGTCGTGCAACCACGCCTTCGCGGCCCACACGAAACGGGCGGCACGGGAATGCCAGCTTGCGTAGAGCGTCAGGCCGTGGTGGTCGGCGACACGCTGCAACGTCTGCACCTCGGTAATGGTCGCGCCCGGTGGCTTTTCGAGCATGACGTGGCGCCCGGCATGAAGCGCGGCTAGGGCGTAGTCGAAACGCGGGACCGGCGGCATACACAGGCTGACGGTTTCGATCTCGGAATGTGCTTCCAGCATCTCGGCGAAGTCGGAATAGTTCGGCACGCCGTCCACGGTTTGATTCCGCGACACCGCCGCCGCCAGGTCCCAATCGGGGCTGGCCGCGATGGACGGAATATGCTGGTCACGGGCGATCTTGCCGATGCCCGCCAATGCGATCTTCATCAGTGCGAATCCTTTCCGACCGCCGAACCCCGGCAGCCCTTGAGGAAATCCAGGTCGGCCCCGGTATCGGCACCCTGAACATGGGTCTGGTGCAGCCAGGCATAACCGCTCTCTGCCGTTTCGTGGGTCGGTTGCCAAGCGGCCAGCCGTGCGGTCAGTTCTTCATCCGTAATGTCGAGATGCAAGCGCCGGTTCGGAACGTCGAGTTCGATCATGTCACCGTTTTGAACCACCGCCAACGGCCCGCCTGCCGCCGCCTCGGGCGAGGTGTGGAGAATGACGGTGCCATAGGCCGTGCCAGACATGCGCGCATCCGAGATCCGGATCATGTCGGTGATCCCCTTCTTCAGCACCTTCGGCGGCAGACCCATATTGCCGACTTCCGCCATGCCGGGATAGCCCTTCGGTCCGCAGTTCTTCAGCACCATGATGCAGGTCTCGTCGATATCCAGCGCGTCGTCGTTGATCTTCGCCTTGTAGTCGTCGATGTCCTCGAAAACCACCGCCCTGCCACGATGCCTGAGCAGATGCTCGGAGGCGGCGGACGGTTTCAGCACCGCGCCGTTGGGGGCAAGGTTGCCGCGCAACACGGCAATACCGCCTTGCGGGGTCAGGGGGTTGTCTACGGGGCGGATCACGTCTTCGTTGTGGTTCTCGGCGTCCTTCACCTCGTCCCAGATCGTGGCGCCAGAAACCGTCAGAGCGTCCTTATGCAACCGACCGCCCTCGCCCAGCCGTTTCAGCACGACCGGCAGGCCGCCGGCATAGAAGAACTCCTCCATCAGGTATTCGCCCGAAGGCATCAGATTGACAATGGTCGCCACGTCGCGTCCGCAGCGGTCCCAGTCATCCAGCGTGAAATCCGCGCCAACGCGACCGGCCAGCGCCAGCAGATGAACGACGGCATTGGTCGATCCGCCGATTGCGCCATTGGTGCGCACCGCATTCTCGAAGGCCTGCTTGGTCAGGATGTCAGACGGTTTCAGATCGTCCTTCACCATCTGCACGATCCGCCGCCCGGACAGCTGTGCCATCACCCGGCGACGGCTGTCCACCGCCGGAATAGCCGCATTCCCCGACAGCGCCATTCCCAGCGCTTCGGCCATGCTCGCCATTGTCGAGGCCGTGCCCATCGTGTTGCAGGTTCCGGTGGAGCGCGACATCGACTGCTCGGCTTCCAGGAACTCGTCCTGTGTCATTTCGCCGGCCTTCACCGCCTCGGAGAATTTCCAAAGATGCGTCCCCGACCCGACCCGCTCGCCACGGAAATAGCCGTTCAGCATCGGTCCGCCGGTCACGACGATGGACGGCAGGTCGCAGGAGGCCGCGCCCATCATCAGGCTGGGCGTGGTCTTGTCGCAGCCGACCAGCAGCACACAGCCGTCGATCGGTTGGCCGCGAATGGTTTCCTCAACCGCAAGGGCCGCGAGGTTGCGGAACATCATCGCCGAGGGGCGGTAAGTGTTTTCCGAGGCCGAGAAGACCGGAACCTCGACCGGGAAGCCGCCAGCCTCCCAGACGCCCGCCTTCACCTTCTCGGCGATTTCCTTCATGTGATGCCCGTTGCACGGCGTCAGTTCGGACCATGTGTTCAGGATGCCGATGATCGGCCGCCCGTCGAAAACATCATGCGGGTAGCCCTGATTCTTCAGCCAGCCGCGATGATAAATGCTGTCGCGCGACGTGCCGCCATACCATTCCTGGCTGCGCAGCCTGCGTGGCCACGCGGCCGGTTCAAATTTCCCTGTCATGCTCAAAGTACCTCAACCTGAATGGATTTTTGATCGGTCGTCGTTGAAATCTTGTTGCGGAGCGGCAGTCCCAGAACGGGGAAGGCGGACTCGACGGTATCGTCCGGCCCGGGGGAAAGCTCACCCGTGCCCGACACCTTGATCCCGGCGTAGAAATGGACATGCACGTCCCCCGGCACCCAGACCGGGAACCCGGCATAGGTCAGACGCTCGATACGGGCGACTTCCTGCATCAGTTCCGCGGCATCCAGATGACGCTCGATCTCCTGAACGATGGTTTTGCCGCGCCAGATCCGCACCGTTCCCGAAATGCTTCCGGGCAGGTCGCCGACCCGTATCTCCGGACCGATACTCACGCAGGATTTCGGGTGTGCGCCGTTGACCGAGACAAACTCGTGCCCCGGTGCGAAACCGACCCGGAACGGGGCACTCTCTGGCCCGATCACGTAAATCCCGGCGATCCCGGCGGCGACGCATGAGACTGGCAGAGGGCCGAGCGCCCCTGTGCCCTGGCCCGGATCGACAAGGCGATGACCGTTGCCGGATGAAGCGGTGCCGAAGATATTCAGATGGGCCGGGTCCGGGTGCGAAACCGGAAGGATTGCCCGGCTTTCGGACCAGGACGCGTCCAGATCCAGGACCTCCCCCAAACCGTATTCGGCCACGACTGCCGACATCGTTCCGGTCGAGGCGATGGCCGACTGTGCAAGTCCAAGAACCGTGTCGGCGCGGGCGACCTTGTAGGCCTCCGATCCCTCGCGGACGACAACCGCCGATCCGCCTCCCGGTTCAAGGACCTGCGACACAAACACGGTCTAGCCCTGCTTCTGCTTGTTATAGACATCGAAGATCACCGCCGCGAGAAGCACCAGCCCCTTGATGACTTGCTGATAGTCGATGCCGATCCCCATGATGGACATGCCGTTGTTCAGCACGCCCATGATGAAGGCGCCGACAACAGCGCCGACGATTTTGCCGACACCGCCCGACATCGACGCCCCGCCGATGAAGACTGCGGCGATCACGTCCAGCTCCAGCGCGAACCCGGCCTTTGGCGTCGCGGTGTTCAGACGCGCGGCAAAGATCAGCCCAGCCAGCGCGGCGAGCAGGCCCATGTTTGTGAAGGCGAGGAACGTCAGCCGCTCGGTCTTGATGCCGGAGAGCTTTGCCGCCTTCTCGTTCCCGCCCAGCGCATAGATGCGCCGTCCAGTCGTGGTGCGTTCGGTGAAGAAGGCATAGGCCAGCGTCAGAAGCGTCATGGTGATCAGCACGTTGGGCAGACCACGGAACGTCGCCAGCTTGTAGCAGACGAAGATCAGGACGGCGACGATGATGCCGTTCCGCACGTAGAAGAACCCGGCAGGCTCGGCATCCACGCCGAAGCGCAGATCGCGGGCCCGCGCTTTCAGACTGGTCCAGAGGATCAGCGAAGCTGCAATCAGCCCGACGACAAAGGCACCGCCATTGAAGCGACGAACTCCGAAGATATCGGCCAGAGTCGCGCTAAGGCTCGACGGCAGGAAATCGGGAATGAAGCCGGTGGAAAGCGCCTGGAAGCTTTTCGGGAACGGGCCGACGGACTGGCCTTCCAGCAGCCAGAGCGACAGGCCACGGAACACCAGCATCCCTGCGAGTGTGACGATGAAGGGCGGAATTCGCCAGTAGGCGACCCAATAGCCCTGCGCCGCGCCGATCACGGCACCGGCGAGAAGGCAGGCGGGAATGGCGACGGCGACGGGCAGTTCCCATTGAACGATCATCACGGCGGCCAGCGCCCCGATGAAACCCATCACCGAGCCCACTGATAGGTCGATATGCCCGGCCACGATGACCAGCAGCATCCCCAGCGCCATGATGATGATATAGGAGTTCTGAAGAAACAGGTTGGTGATGTTCACCGATTTCAGCAGCGTGCCATCGGTCACGATCTGGAAGAAGATCATGATCGCGATCAGCGCGAAGAGAAGCCCGTATTCCCTCAAGTTCGAAAGAAGGTAGGTCTTCATGTCTGCCGTGCCGGACGTGGCCGGGGTGGATGCGGTTTCGTCGGTCATGCTACGGCCTCTGTCTCTTCGGTGACAATCATGGACATGATGCGTTCCTGGCTGGCTTCTTCTGCGCTGAGTTCGCCGACAATCGCGCCCTCGTTCATCACGAGAATGCGGTCGCACATGCCCAGCAACTCGGGCATCTCGGAGGAGATCATCACGACCCCCCGGCCCTCATCCGCCAGCTTGTTCATCAACGTGTAAATCTCGAACTTCGCGCCCACGTCGATGCCGCGCGTCGGCTCGTCGAGGATCAGAACCTTGGGGTCGGTGAAGAGCCACTTCGACAGCACCACCTTCTGCTGGTTGCCGCCCGAAAGGTTCACAACCCGCTGATGGACGTTCGGTGTGCGGATGCTCATGGCGCGACGGTATTCTTCGGCCACGTCGCGTTCCTTCGCGGCTTCGATCACGCCGCGTTCGGACACGCCTGCAAGATTCGCCAGTGTGATGTTCCGCACGATGGGCTCATCCAGGATCAGCCCCAGTTCCTTGCGGTCCTCAGTGCAATAGGCCAGCCCCGCCTTCACCGCGCGATCAACGGTCGAAAGATCGACCGGCTCACCGGAAAGCAGCACCTCGCCGGTGATGTTCTGCCCGTAGGACCGCCCGAAGATCGACATGGCAAGCTCGGTCCGGCCCGAGCCCATCAGCCCGGCGATACCGACGATTTCGCCCTCGCGGACGTTAAAATTGATGTCGTCCAGCAGCACCCGGTCGGCATGTTCGGGATGCCGCGCGTTCCAGTTGCGCACCTCCATCAGAACCTTGCCGGGATTGCGGTCGCGCTCGGGATAGCGGTGCGCCATGTCGCGCCCGACCATGTCCTTGACGATCCGGTCTTCGCTGACCTTCTCCGTGCGGGCGTCGATGGTGCTGACGGTCGCGCCGTCGCGCAGGACCGTGATCCGGTCGGCGACCTGGCGAACCTCGTTCAGCTTGTGGCTGATCAGGATCGAGGTGATCCCCTGCGCCTTCAGTTCCAGAAGCAGGTCCAGAAGTTTCTGACTGTCATTCTCCTGCAAGGCGGCGGTCGGCTCGTCGAGGATCAGAAGCCGCACGTCTTTCGACAGGGCCTTGGCGATCTCCACCAGTTGCTGCTTGCCGACGCCGATCTTGTCGACCAGTCGCCCGGGCGGTTCGCTGAGGCCCACCTTGCGCAGCAGATCCTCGGTCCGGCGGAAGGCTTCTTTCCAGTCGATCACGCCGCGATGCGCAACCTCGTTGCCCAGGAACAGGTTCTCCGCAATGGACAGAAGCGGCACAAGGGCAAGCTCCTGGTGGATGATGATGATTCCGCGGCTCTCGCTGTCGGCGATATCGCGGAACTCCGCCACTTCGCCGTCGAAGACGATCTGCCCTTCATAGGAGCCGGCCGGATAGACCCCGGAGAGCACCTTCATCAGGGTGGATTTGCCGGCGCCGTTTTCGCCCACCAGCGCGTGAATTTCGCCCGTCTCCACCGTGAAGTTGACATCATCCAGAGCGCGCACGCCTGGAAACGTCTTGGTGATCGACTGCATTTCAAGAATTGTCGGCATGTCATCTCCCCCGTTGTGACCGGCCCGCCTGCCGAAGCGGACGGACCGGTCGTCAGTTTCAAGCAGGGAGTTACTTGATCTGATCCATGGTGTAGTAGCCGCTGCCGATCAGTGCCTCTTCCCAGTTGTCGAGGTGAACGGAGACCGGCTCCAGCAGATAGGACGGCACGACCTTGACACCGTTGTCATAGGTTTCGGTGTCGTTGATCTCCGGCTCACCGCCGCCGAGGAGCGCCTCGACCATGCCGACAGTCACACCGGCCAGCGTCCGGGTGTCCTTGAAGACGGTCGAATACTGCTCACCGGCCAGCATCGACTTGACCGACGGCACTTCTGCGTCCTGACCGGTCACGATCGGCATTTCGACGCCGCCCGAACCATAGCCCACGCCCTTCAGCGAGGACAGGATGCCGATGGACAGCCCGTCATAGGGGGCCAGTGCACCGTGCAGGTCCTGATCGCCGTAGTGAGCGGAAAGCAGGTTGTCCATCCGCGCCTGTGCCACCGCGCCATCCCAGCGCAGCGTGCCGACCACGTCCATGCCCATCTGGCCCGACGGGATCACGATGTCGCCGGAGTCGATCAGCGGCTGAAGCACCGACATCGCGCCATTGTAGAAGAAATAGGCGTTGTTGTCGTCGGGCGAGCCGCCGAAGAGTTCGACGTTCCACGGCTTGTCGTCCGGGAAGCGTTCGTTCAGACCGCGCACAAGGCTTTCGGCCTGCTGCACGCCGACCTTGAAGTTGTCGAAGGTCGCGTAATAATCGACATTGCCGCTGTCGCGGATCAGGCGGTCATAGGCGATGACCTTGATGTCAGCGGCGGCGGCGTTTTCCAGCGCGTTCGACAGCGTCGTGCCGTCGATGGCCGCGATGACCAGAACGTCAACACCCTTGGTGATCATGTTCTCGATCTGCGCCAGCTGGTTGGGAATATCGTCCTCGGCATATTGCAGGTCGGTTTCGAAACCGGCGGCTTCGAACTGCTCGACCATCGAGTTGCCGTCCGAAATCCAGCGCGCCGAGGATTTGGTCGGCATGGCGATGCCGATCAATCCGTCGGCCCAGGCCGACGACATGCCGATGACGGAAAGTGCGACCGAGGTCGCGACGATTTTTTTGAAGTTCATAGGTTTCCTCCCGGAGTTCCTAGCCGGTCGCTGCCCTCAGCGGCACGCCGAACTATGTCGGCAACCTGTCGCATCTTTTCATAAGCATCCAATCATGTTTCATTATACTTTCATACCAACTGCGATATGTGTTACATGTCGGCCAATGTCCGATCTTACGAAAAAAGGTCTCAAACTCAGTCACTTGAGGTTTGCCGCTGTACTGTCCCGCGAGCGGCACATTACCTCCACCGCGGCCCGACTGGGAATCACTCAGCCGGCCGCATCGCGGCTGGCGGCCGAGGTTGAGGCCATCACCGGCGCGCCAATGTACCGCCGGTCCGGCCGGGGAATCGAACTGACGAAGGAGGGGGAGGCGCTGGCCATGCGGGCCGAACGCGTCCTTCGCGAGATCGAGGCGGCGGAACGCGACATTTCCGAGATCTCCGCCGGGGTCGCGGGCAATGTGCGCATCGGCGCGGTCACCGGCCCGGCGCTGGAGCATGTACTGCCAATGATCCGAAGCCTCCGCGTCACCCAGCCCGGCATTCGTCTGGAGGTCGAGGTCGCGACCTCCGACCAGCTTTGCCAGCTTGTGGGTGACGGTCGGCTGGACATGGCTCTGGCCCGCCTTCCCAAGGATAGCACCGCGCGGGCCTTCGACTATGTGCATTTCGAGGCCGAGCCCCTCAGCCTGATTGCCCGAACCGATCACCCGGCCTTCCAGATGGACCGGCCTTTGGCGATCGGGTCGCTTCTGAGCTATGACTGGGTGATGGCGGAGCCGGGGAAGATCCTGCGCATCGCCGTCGAAGCCGGGCTGCGCGAGCGCGGGCACGCGCCGCCCGCCCGCATCCTGAATACGTCCTCGTTCCTGCTGACGCTTGCGATGGTCGAGCAGACCAATTCGGTCGCCGCCATCGCCACATCGGTTGCCAAGGCTTTCTCCGGTGCGTCGGGAATCCGGATTCTCGATGTCGATTGCGATTTTGTCGTCGAGCCGTTCGGCATCGTCACCCGGCGCGCTTCGAATCTGCCCCCCGCCGCGGCCGAGATCCAGAAATACCTTGTCTCGCGCATTGGTGCGGTGCGCTGAGAGCACCTTATCCGGTGCGCAGAGCCTGCGTGGCGAGCTCCCGCAGGCGGTCCGGTTCGGGGTGGCTATCGGCGACGGAGGCGATCTTCCGCCAGACCGCGTTGCGGAAAAGCCCAGCCGTCGCTTCGTAAAACTCCCGCGCGAAGGGCGTCGGGTCATCTGCCGGGCGGAGCCGTTCCACCTGTGCCCGCCAGGCATTCAGCAGACCCTCATCGACAGATCCGCCTGACAAATCCGTCACAAAACCGGCAAACGCATCCGCCCCGCCGCCCGGACGCAATCCGCGCGTCACGAGGGTCTTCGTGTGGATCCCGTTGGCCCCTTCATAGATCGAGCAAATGCGGGCGTCGCGCCAGATCTGCTCCATCCCGTATTCGCTCAGATAGCCATAGCCGCCAAGGATCTGCATCCCCAGATCGGCGGCGGCCGGTCCCGCCTCGGACCCGCAGACCTTGCAGAGCGAGGTCAGGAATTCCGCCAGAGCCGGGTTGTCGCCCGTCTCGATCTCGACCAGCGCGACATGGCACATCGCCCGCGCCTCGATGGCAAGGACGGCCTGCGCGTCGAGCATCCGCCGCACGTCGGCATGGTCTGAAAGAGTGGCCTGCGCCCCATCCGGTCGCCGCCCCTGCCTGCGTTCCGCCGCATAATCCGCCGCAATCCGGGAGGCCCGCGCCGCGTGCGCCACACCCTGAAGCGCCACGTCCAGCCGCGCGTGGTTCATCAGCGTGAACATTGCAGCCAGCCCGGCACCTTCCTGCCCGATCAACTCGGCCTCGGCCCCGTCGAACACCATCTGGCAGGTGGGCGAGGCGTGAAGGCCCAGCTTCTCCTCGATCCGCGTGACCCGGGCACCGGGTTGCCGGGCGCAGAGATAGAGCGACAGGCCGCGGATGCCGTCTTCAGGCGATCCGCTGCGCGCCAGAACGAGGTGCAGGATATCCTCGGACAGGTCCTGATCGCCGCCCGAGATGAAGGTCTTCTCACCGTCCAGCCGCCAGATGTCGCCGTCCTTGCTGGCCCGCGTGCGGATCGCGGCCAGGTCGGACCCGGCCCCCGGCTCGGTCAGGCACATGGTCGAAAGGGCCCCGCCGCTGACCAGTTTGGGCACCCAGGCATTCTGCTGCGCCTCGCTGCCGAAATTCATCAGCGTGGCAATCGCGCCGGGAACCAGGCCGCAGACCATCTGCATGGAATGGTTCGCACCCGAGAACACCTCCGACACCCCGGCGGCCAAAAGAGGTGACGCTTCCATACCGCCGAACGCCTCCGGCGCTGTCAGCCCCTGCCAGCCATCTGATGCCAGTTGCACAAAGGCCGCGCCGAACCCCTCCGGCATCCGCACCCGCCCGTTCTCGAACCGGGCGCCTTCTGAATCGCCGGTTGCATTCAAAGGCGCAATCACCTCCTCGGCGAAGCGCCCGAAATGGGCCAGAACCTCCGACGACAGATCCGCGTCCCATCCCGGCACCCGCGCCGCATCGGCCACGTGGACCAGCGAAAACAGGATGTCTTCGATCGGAGCCCTGAACGGTGTCATCCCGTCTCGCCCAGCAGCCTCAGCGCGTTTTCCTTCAGGATCAGCGGCCGCACTTCGTCCTTGAACGGGGCCTTGGCGAAATCGTCCAGCCAGCGGTCCGGCGTGATCGCGGGCCAGTCCGACCCGAAGAGCATCTTCTTCTTCAGGATCGAATTGGCGTACCGGATGAAGGTTTCGGGGAAGTATTTCGGGCTCCAGCCGGACATGTCGTAATAGACGTTGGGCTTGTGCTGGGCGACGGCCAGCCCTTCCTCCGTCCACGGGAAGGACGGATGCGCCAGGATGATCTTCAGGTCGGGAAAATCGACGGCAACGTCATCGAGATGCATCGGGTTGGAGTATTTCAGCCGCATCCCCATGCCGCCGCGCATGCCCGAACCGACGCCGGTCTGCCCGGTGTGGAAAAGCGTGATAACGCCTTCCTCTGCACAAGCTTCCAGCACGGTGTAACAGGCCTCGCGGTCATTGGGGAAGAACCCCTGCATGGTCGGATGGAACTTGAACCCGCGCACGCCGAAATCGCGCACCAGCCGTCTCACCTCGCGCGCGCCCGCCTTGCCCTTGTGCGGATCGACCGAGGCAAAGGGGATCAGGATGTCGTCATTTTCTGCGCAGAGCCCGGCCACTTCCTCGTTCGAATAGCGCCGGAACCCGGTCTCCCGCTCGGCATCGACGGGGAAGATCACAGCCGCGATGTTGCGTTCCCGGTAGTAATCAGCGGTGTCCTGAACGGTCGGCAACATCCCTTCGGCCCCGGCGGGGTTCTTGAAATAGGCCGCCATGCCCGCCTGGAATTCGTTATACCCGTCGTCGCGCCCGTGATTGCAGGGCTCCTCCGCGTGGGTATGAAAGTCGATCGCCCTGACCACGCTGAAATCAACCATGCCGTTCCTCCTGCACCTTCGATACCAGACCGCACCGGGTCCGGGTGACTCAAATATTGCTATACAGAAGAACCGTTATTCTATACAACAATTTTGAAATTTGCAGATCGGATCGAAGACATGGCGGACAATGCCGGGCAAATGGATGTGACCCGCTTTGAGGTAGAGGGCGGAATCGCGACGCTGATCTTCGACCGGCCCGACAAGCGCAACGCGATGAACGACAAGCTCATCGCCGAGCTGGACGCTTTCTTCTCCGCACCGCCCGATGGAGTTAGCGCGGTGATCCTGCGCGGCGAAGGCGGGCATTTCTGCTCCGGGCTGGACCTGGCCGAACACGAACATCGCGACCCGATCGAAGGTGTCTATCACTCCCGCAACTGGCACCGGGTCGCCGACATGATCGAGTTCGGCGGTCTTCCGGTCGTCTCGGTCCTGACCGGTGCGGTGATCGGCGGCGGATTGGAAATCGCCGCCGCCACCCATGTGCGCATTGCCGAGCCGGATGTGCGGTTTCAACTGCCCGAAGGGCGGCGCGGCATCTTCGTGGGCGGCGGCGCGACGGTCCGTGTCGGCCGTCTGCTGGGTGCCGACCGGATGCGGGAAATGATGCTGACCGGGCGCAGCTACGGCGCGGAAGATGCGGTGCCGCTCGGCCTTGCCCATTACAGCGTGGGCGCGGGCGAGGGGCTGCCGCTCGCCAAGGAGCTGGCGCAGCGGATTGCAGACAACGCGCCGTTCTCCAACTACCTGATGATGCAGGCGATTTCGCGCATTCAGGACATGCCGCGCTCTGAAGGGCTGTTCACCGAAAGCCTGGCTGCGGCGATGTCGCAGACTTCCGATGGCGCAAAGGAAGGATTGCGCGCATTCCTTGAGAAACGACCGCCGAAATTCAGGTAGCAAACCGGAACCCGGCATGAGAAAAGATTTGAAATCCAGGGAGGATCACATGAAAAAACGCGATTTGCTGAAAACAACCGTTGCCGGCCTGTTGGTTGCGGCCGGGCTTGGCGGCGCAGCCGTGGCGCAAGAGGTCACGCTGAGAGTCCACCAGTTCCTGCCCCCGCAGGCGGTGCTGCCGTCGAAGATCATCGTGCCTTGGGCCGAAGGCGTGGAAGAAGCCTCCGGTGGCCGTATCGCCATCGAGCATTTCGACGCCATGTCGCTGGGCGGTCGTCCGCCGGAACTGTTCGATCAGGCGCGCGATGGCGTGGTCGATATCATCCTGACCCTGCCGGGCTATACGCCGGGCCGCTTTCCCAGCACGGAGGTTTTCGAACTTCCCTTCATGATGACCGACCCTGTCGCCACGGCGAAAGCCTATTGGGAACTGGTCGAAACCGAGTTGCAGGCGAATGAATTCAAGGATGTGAAGGTTCTCGGCGCCTGGGTCCACGGGCCAGGCGTAATCCACACCAAGGAGCCAGTCGCGAAACTTGAGGACATGAACGGCAAGACATTGCGCGGCCCGACCCGCGTGATCAACGACCTGCTGTCCGAGCTTGGCGCGGAACCCGTCGGCCTGCCGGTTCCGGCCATTCCGGAAGCCCTGTCCAAAGGCGTCGTGGAAGGCACGGTCATTCCCTGGGAAGTGACAACGGCGCTTCGGCTACCGGAACTCGTCGGCAACCACACGGAATTCTCCGGCGACGAGGCGCTCTATACCTCCACATTCGTTTTCGCGATGAACAAGGCGACATACGATGCGATGCCGGACGACCTGAAGCAGATTCTCGACGCGGAATCGGGCGCGAAGCTGAGTGCCTTCGCCGCACAGATCATGTGGGACAATGACGCCCCGGCGCGCGAAAAGGCGGTCGAGGCAGGCAACAACATCGTCACATTGGATGAAGCCGAGATCGCACGCTGGAAGGAAGCCTCCACACCGGTCATCGACCGCTGGATTGCCGAGATGAACGACAAGGGCGTCGATGGCGCGGCACTGGTCGAACAGGCCCGCAGCCTGATCAAGAAGCACGGCGGCTGAGACACGCCAAAACCACGAGAGGGGGCGGATGCGCCCCCTTTTTCCTTTGGGGGTAGAGCCATGTATCGGAAACTGCACGCGGTCGCTGAAACACTGGCCCGCCTTCTTGCCTATGCCGGCGGCGCGGTTCTGCTGGGTATCACCCTCTTGACCTGCATCTCCATCATCGGGCGTGTCTTCGTGCCGTTTGACATCGGTCTCGGCCCCATTCGCGGCATCTATGACATGACCGAAATCGGCATGGCCGCCGCGGTCTTCGCCTTCCTGCCCTGGGCGCAACTGAACGAGGCCCATGCGCGGGTCGATCTGTTCCAATGGGCCATCCCGCGCAAGGCGGATCAATTTCTGGACATTCTCTTCAACGCCGCGATGGCCTTTGTCGCCACAGTCGGAACCTACCGGCTTTACCTCGGAATGCATGACAAGCTGGCCTATGGCGAGACGACGCTGATCGCGCAGATCCCGGTCTGGCAGGGCTATGCCGCGGCTCTTGTCGGTGCGGCGGGCTTCGTCATCATCAGCCTGTTCTGCACGCTCCGCGCCCTGCGCCGCTTTGCCGGTTACAGGGATATCGCCCCATGACCCCCTGCCCTCCCGGAGCCAGACGATGACCAATTTCGAACTCGCCATCTGGTCGTTCCCGGCCCTTCTGGCCCTGGTGTTCCTGCGTGCGCCCATCGCACTTGCCATGATCGCCGTCGGCGTGGGCGGCACCTATCTGGTCATCGGCAACCCGATGATGACGCTGAACCAGCTCAAGACGCTGACCTATGGCACGTTTTCGAACTACTCCTTCTCGATCATCCCGCTGTTCCTGCTGATGGGCCAGTTCGCCACGCTGTCGGGCATGTCCACCTCGCTTTTCAAGGCCGCCGAGAGTTTCCTTGGCCACCGCAAGGGCGGTGTCGCCATGTCCGCCGTGGGCGCCTGCGCGGGGTTCGGGGCGATCTGCGGCTCGTCTCTCGCCACAGCGGCGACGATGGGACAGGTCGCGCTGCCCGAGCTGAAACGCTACGGCTACCCGGATTCGCTCTCGACCGGCGCGCTGGCGGCAGGCGGAACGCTCGGCATCCTGATCCCGCCCTCGGTGATCCTGGTCATCTACGCGATCCTTGCCGAACAGAACATCGCCAAGCTCTTCGTCGCGGCCTTCATTCCCGGCATCCTCGCCGCCATCGGCTATATGATCGCGATTTCGATCTGGGTCCGCATCCGCCCCAACGCGGCCAAGGTCAGCGAGCGCGTGCCCTGGCCGCAGCGGCTGGTCATGCTCGGCAAGGTCTGGCCGGTCATCCTGATCTTCACCGCTGTTGTCGGTGGCATCTATGCCGGCTTCTTCACCCCGACCGAAGCCGCGGCAGTCGGGGCCGCAGGAACCTTCCTTGTCGCGCTTTTCAGCGGCGAGATGACCCGCGAACGGCTTGGCCAAGCGATCCTGTCCACCGCCAGTTCCTCGGCCATGATCTTTCTCATCATCCTCGGGGCCAGCCTCTACAATAGCTTCCTGTCGCTCTCCCAGCTTCCGCAGGAAGCCTCCGCCTGGGTCGGTGCTCAGGGCTTTTCGCCCTGGTTCGTGCTCTGGATCGTGCTGTTGATGTATCTGCTCTTCGGTTGTGTGATGGACAGCCTGTCCATGGTGCTGCTGACCGTTCCGATCATCTTCCCGATCATGTCCGCGCTGGACTTCGGGATGAGCTACAACGACTTCGGCCTCTGGTTCGGCATCCTCGTCCTGATCGTGGTCGAGGTCGGGCTGATCACGCCGCCGGTGGGCCTGAACCTGTTCATCATCAACTCGATGGCGAAGCCCACGCCGATTTCGGAAACCTATCGTGGCGCGTTGCCCTTCGTGGTGACCGACATCATCCGTGTCATCATCCTCGCCATGTTCCCGGCCATCACGCTTGGGCTGGTCTGGGTGATCGACGCCTTGTGATCCTGATCGGGAGGACGCCATGCAGTTCCACAATGACGGTTTCCGCCCCGGCGACCCTGACCTGAAACCGCCCGCGCCGAAAACCGGCGAAGACCTTGACGTTCTCATCGTCGGCACCGGTCCTGCGGGGCTGACCCTGGCCGCGTATCTCTCCGGCTTTCCGCATATCAGGACAGCGATCCTGGAACGCAAGCCGGACCGGATGGAAAAGGGTCAGGCGGACGGCGTGTCCTGCCGGTCGATGGAGATGTTCCAGACCTTCGGCTTTGCGGAACGGGTCATGCGCGAGGCCTATTGGGTCAACGAGGACACCTTCTGGAAACCCGACCCCGCCGATCCCTCGCGCATTCACAGAAGTGGCCGCATTCAGGACGTGGAAGACGGCTTGTCCGAGATGCCCCATGTCATCCTCAACCAGGCCCGCGTCCATGACATGTATCTGGATGTGATGGAGAAATCACCGCACCGCATGACACCTCTCTACGGCAGTCAGGTCACCGGACTGACCGCCGATGCCGATGGCGTGACGGTCGAGGTGGAGCGCAACGGCCAGACAGAGACGATACGCGCCCGCTATGTCGTCGGCTGCGACGGCGCACGCAGCGCGGTGCGCAAGGCCATCGGACGCGAACTGAAAGGCGACAGTGCCCATCAGGCTTGGGGCGTGATGGACGTGCTTTGCGTCACCGACTTTCCCGACATCCGCTTCAAAAGCCTGATCCAGTCCGCCAGCGAGGGCACGGTTCTGATCATCCCGCGCGAGGGCGGGTATCTGGTGCGCATCTACGTGGAGCTGGCGAAGCTCAACCCCGAGGAACGGGTCTCTGACCGCGATCTGACGGTGGACGACCTGATCGCCGCCGCGGGCCGCATCCTTGCCCCCTACACGCTGGACGTCCGCGAAGTCGCCTGGTGGTCGGTCTATGAGATCGGCCAGCGCCTGACAGACTGCTTCGACAATCGCGGGCCGGACACCGAACCGCGCGTCTTCATCGCCGGAGATGCCTGCCACACCCACAGCCCCAAGGCCGGGCAGGGCATGAACGTCTCCATGGGCGATGCCTTCAACCTCGGCTGGAAGCTGGAACATGTTCTCTCGGGCAAGACGGACCCGTCGCTTCTGCGCAGCTACTCCGACGAACGGCAGGCCGTGGCCAAGGCGCTGATCGAGTTCGACGAGGAATGGGCGAAAATTGTGAGCGCCCCGCCGGAAACGCGCGAGGGCGAGGCCGCCCCGCGTTTCCAGCAGTATTTCATCGAACACGGTCGCTACACCGCCGGTGTCTCTGTCACCTACCAGCCCTCCGCGCTGACGCTGGACAGCACATGGCAGAACCTTGCGACAGGGTTCGAGATCGGGACGCGGTTCCATTCCGCGCCGGTGGTGAGGCTGGCGGACGGCAGACCGTTGCATCTGGGACATGTCCAGAAGGCGGATGCCCGCTGGCTGTTGCTGTGCTTCGCGGCGGGCGACACTCCTGCCGAACAGGTCGATTGGCTGTCGGCTCGCTGCGCGGCACTTGACCCGCTCCTCCGCGCGAGCACGCCGGACGGCGCTGACCCCGACTCGGTTCTGGACATCCGCGCGGTCCTTCCCGGTCCTCACCACGCCTTCAACATCACCGGTATGCCGGACCTGCTTTTCCCGGCGAAGGGCAAGCTGGGTCTGCGGGACTATGAAAAGGTGTTCTGCCCGTCACCCGTCGAAGCTGACATATTCGAGCTTCGCGGCATCGACCGACAGAAAGGTTGTCTCGTCCTGCTGCGTCCGGATCAATATGTGGCGGGCATCTTCCCCGCCGACGACCCCAGGCCTCTGAAACACTTCCTCATGGGGATTTTCCAAAGCGCCTAATCCGGTGCAGGGCGCGCCTTCCGGATTTTCCTGAGCAAGTCCAGCAGGGTCGCCTTCTCCCTGTCGGTCAAGTTCGCGAATAGCCGATCTTCATGGGCGCGCACGACACGGGCCGTTTCGGCATAGGCCCGTTGCCCCGCCTCGGTCGGAACGAGGGCCTGGACACGCCGATCGCCCGGAACCGGTGCGCGTTGCAGGTAGCCGTGCCCTTCCAGCTCGTCGACGATGGCCACGAGACCGGACCGCTCGATCCCCATCATGCGGGCGAGTTCGCTTTGCGTTGTGTTGGGAAATTTCACGATCAGCGACAGGGCCGAAAAAACCCGCGCCGAAAGCCCATCCTGCCCGATGGCCTCGCGATAGTCGGTCTGGACGATGATATAGGCACGCTTCAGATTGTACCCGATCAGGTCTTCCAGATCCGGGTTGTCCATCTCGCTGTTCTTTTCCGCTGCCTGTTTGGTCATGGGTCCTCCGACTTCACGAAGACAGCATATCCCTATTTTGTTTCAATGGTGAACGATTAATCATGTGAAGGACTTCCCAGACGTTTTCTGCATCCCTGCGGGCGGACCTGTTCGACCCTTGGCTATCGCCTTTCCCGGATCGCGCGCGAAAACGCGACGGGGTCGGTCTCGCCATAGACCTCGCGCACCACGGGAGTAATGTGACTCGCATCGTAGAGCGCCGCGAAGGGCAGGTCCGAGGGCATGAAGCCCTTGTCGTACAGGAACTCCGCCGCATAACCCGGAAGATACCATGCTATGTTCCACGGCACCGCGTCGGGACGTTCCGCGTTGACGGTTCGGGCCAGCACATTGGTGCAGTTGGAAAAGAAGGTGTTGTACCAGCGCGGCCGGCCCTCAAGCTCCTCTGTGAGGGCCATCATGCCGTCCAGCACTGCCTTCGCGCCCTCGGGCGGCAGGTCCAGGGGAAGCAGATACAGATCGTCTTCGGTGAAATACGTGCTGTTGCCGAACATGTCGCGTTCGGTTGTCCAGAACACGAGATATTCGTGCATCGGAAAGAACCCGGCCTTCAGCCCGCCATAGCTCTCCCCCACCTCGCGCCGCGCCTCGACCGAGGCGACATGGACCGCGCCGTCCGAGAATTCGAAACCCAGCATGGTATGCGCGATGGCCCTCACCTCGCCAAACGGCTCCTCGATGAACCAGACCCGTGTGAGTTGCGAAGGGTCGATCTCCGCCGTTATCCATTCAGGCGAGGTTTCGCCACCCGGCCCATAGGTCCAGTTGCGCACGTTTTCGACACGGTAGATCCCGTCGGTGACATCGACCATCGGCTGGCGCGAATAGACCGGAGCCCAATTCCGGTCATGGGAGGGCACCGCAAGCTGCCAGTTCGCCCAGAGTCCGCAGACAGCGAGAACCGCGAGCGCCAGAATCGACAAAAAGATCTTTCGCAGCATCTTCGAGTATCGCCTTTCACATCGCCGCCATTTCGTCACAATGGCCTCAGGGAGCGCCCACTGTCGAGGGTGCGAAACATACGGAGTTCACCCATGAAAACCGCCAAGGACTTTCTCGACGACGCCCATGCAGTCGTGCCGAAGATCTCGACCGAGGACGGGATCGCAAAGCACAAGGCCGGCGGCTCGGTCTTCGTCGATGTGCGCGATCCGAAAAGCATCGAAGAAACCGGCACCATCGCCGGTGCGGTACGCGCGCCGCGGGGCATGATCGAGTTTCACGCCGACCCGTCCATGGAAGCGTTCCATATCGACCATCTTCAAAAGGACGCCGATCTGATCCTGATCTGCGGCGCAGGCGGTCAGGCCGCCCTTGCGGGCAAGACCCTGAAGGAGATGGGATACCAGAACGTGTCCAATGTCGGCGGCTTCAGCGACTGGAAAAACGCAGGCGGACCGGTCGAAGACTGACGCTACCGGAAACTGGCATAGGGGATGTACCGCACGGGCATCCCCTTTTTCACATCGAGCGCCCCATCCGGCAGTTCCACCAGCCCGTCGGCCCAGGCCAGTCCCGAGACGCGGCCCGATCCTTCAGATTTGAACACCTCGACGCTCCCGTCTTCCGCCATCCGGGCACGCAGGTATTCCCGCCGTCCCGGTTTCTTGGTCTTCTCGAACCCCGCTGGCACCATGAAGCCCTGAGGCTCCCGCCACCCTTCGCCGCCCAGCGCCGCACAGGCGGGACGCGCAAAGATCAGCGCGCAGACCAGTGCCGCCACCGGGTTTCCGGGAAGTCCAAAGACCGGCACGCCTTCCCAAACGCCAAGCGCCAGCGGTCTGCCCGGCTTCAGGGCGATCCGCCAGTCTGCCCGGTTTCCCGCCTCTCCCAGCAAGGCCGAGACGTGATCCTCATCGCCTGCCGAGGCGCCGCCCGATGTGAGGATGGCGTCACATTGCTTCGCCGCCTCGTCGAGCCTGCGGCGCAGGGCGGCACGGTCATCCGGCGCGTGGCCGAGATCCACGGACACCATCTGCCAGTCGTCGAGCAGGGCCAGCAACATCGGACGATTGGCGTCATAGGTCTTCGCGGCGTCGGTGGTGTCCTGCGGTTCGACCAGTTCGTCGCCGGTGGACAGAACCCCGACGCGCAGCGGCTTGTACACCGTCACATGGGACACGCCCGTGGCCGCCAGCAGCGCCAGCTCGGCGGGCCCAAGCCGCTGACCCTTCGCCACCGCGACCGCCCCGGCCTCCACGTCTTCCCCGGCCTTTCGCGTATTGGCACCCTTCTTCACCGGCCCTTCGAAGGCGATGCGGTCGCCATCGGTCGCGACGTCTTCCTCCAGAATGACCGTGTCCACGCCCTTGGGCAGAATCGCACCCGTCAGGATGCGGAGCGCATGGCCTTCGGCCAGCGTCCCCCGAAACGGATCGCCCGCCGCCGCACGGCCTGCCTGAAGCGGCAAGGTCTGATCACCATCCCCGGTCGCGGCATGGGCCATACCATACCCATCAACCGCCGAATTTGCGGCCGGTGGATTTGCCCGCACCGCCACAGCCTCCGCCGCCAGAACCCGACCACGGGCGTCGCTCACCAGCAAAAGTTCCTGCCCGACAACACAGGTCAGCCGCTCGCGCAGCCGGGTCAACGCATCGTCCACCGGCGTCCAATCCACGCCCGGCGGCAGCGCAAAGCAGTCGTTCTTCAGGCGCGGCGGTTTCAGGGTGCTCACAGTTTCAACTCCCTTGCGATGAAGTCGGCAATCCTGCCTGTATCGTCCAGATCGAATGTCGGTCTTCCCGCCACTTCGATCCCGGAATCCGAAGCAATCGCCCGCACCGTCTCATCCTCCGGCGCAATCAGCGGCGAGCCTGTCTCTGCCCGATGCGCCTCAACCTTCGGATGCCGCTCGCGCTTGAAGCCCTCGATCAGAACCAGATCGACCGGCCTCAGCTTGGCGAGCAACATGTCGAGCGTCGCCTCCTCGGTCCCGCGATGTTCATGCATCAGCGCCCAACGCTTGCGCGAGGACAAAAGCACCTCGGTTGCCCCGGCCTCCCGGTGCCGATAGCTGTCCTTGCCCTGGTGATCGACGTCAAAGGCATGATGGGCGTGTTTCACCGTGGAAACCGTCAGCCCGCGCCGCGTGAACTCGGCCACCAGCCGTTCCATCAGCCCGGTCTTGCCGGAATTCTTCCAGCCGGTGACGCCCCAGATCTTCATGCGTTTTCCACCAGCCGCGCCGCCTGCGCCAGGTCCTCGGGCGTGTTGACGTTGAAGAACGGATCGAAGCCAATCACCGGGAAATCCGCCATCGCCGTGCCGTGCCTGTCGGTCCAGAGCACGACCTTGCGCACCCCGTCCTGCAGCGCCTGCCGCAGATCCTCGCGCAGCGCCACCGGCCAGAGACCGAAGGTCGGGTGCCGCCCGTTCTCCGTCCGCGCCAGAGCAATCGGCCTGCCCTGTTCTTCGGCGGCCAGCATCAGGCGCGGCACGAGGTCGGCGGGAAAAAACGGCGTGTCGGCGGCGGCGGTCACGATATGGCTCGCGCCCTGCTCCGCCGCCCAGTCCAGCCCGGCGAGCACGCCCGCCAGCGGGCCGGGATAGTCAGAGATCGAGTCGGCCAGAACCGGCAGCCCGATCTCCGCAAACCGCTCCGGGTCGCCATTCGCGTTCAAAGCCAGATCCGCCACCTGAGGCGAAAGCCGCGCGATTACGAGGTCCAGCAGCGTCACGTCGCCCAGCGGAAGCAACCCTTTGTCACCGCCGCCCATACGAGAGGCCAGCCCACCGGCAAGGATGACTCCGAGGGGGGCGGTCATGCCGACCTCCACCCGTCCAGCTTCGCCCGGAACGCCTTCCCGTCCATCCCCTCCGGCAGCGCCGCATCGGGAACCGCAATCATGGAAAACGCCGCGCGGATGACCGTGACCCCGCGCCTGCTGTTGACAGAATCCACGCCCGCCCAGGACATTTCCCGCAGCGAAACCGCGTCCGTCAAAGTCATACCCTCCGGTCCAAACACGGCCACCGCCTCCCCCGCCTTGTCCCAGTGCTGCCCGATCACGTCCCAGAACCGTTCCATCCGGGTGCGCTGGAGATAGCCGAAAACACCGACCAGGAAACCCGCGCCGATCAGACCGGCACCGACATAGCTTGGCGCGATGTCCAGAAGGCCCAGCACCAGCGTCAGCACTCCGATCAGGAACCAGACCACCGCCCAGAAGATCGCGCGTTTCACAAACGGCGCGGGCGGCACCACGCTTTGCCACCAGCCGGTCATCGCCCGCCGCCAGAGCTTGCGGTCATAGGCGATCCGAACGGTGATGGTCTCCTGCAGCGTCTGGTCATCCATCGCTCAAACCTCCGCCCCTTTGCGCCGGTGCTTCCGCTCCTCGCCCGCCACATGGGCCGGGTCCACATCCCGGATCAGCCGCTCCTCGCCCGCCAGGCAGGTGAAGCGCTGCCCGCGCATCCGCCCGATGCAGGTCAGCCCGACCTGCCGCGCGATATCCACGCCCCAGGCGGTAAATCCGGACCGGCTCGCCAGCACCGGAATGCCCATATGGGCGCATTTGATCACCATTTCCGAGGTCAGCCGCCCGGTGGTGTAAAGGATTTTGTCCGCACCCGAGACGCCTTCCGACAGCATCCAGCCGGCGATCTTGTCGACCGCGTTGTGACGGCCCACATCCTCCATGTAGACCAGAGGCCGGTCTTCCTGACACAGCACCGTGCCGTGGATCGCGCCCGCTTCGAGATAGAGCGACGGCGTCCGGTTGATCGTCGCGGCCAATGCGTAGAGCCACGAGGTCCGCACCTGCGTCGCGGGCAGCGTCAGCCCCTCCAGCCCCTCCATCATGTCACCGAAAACTGTGCCCACCGCGCAACCGCTGGTCCGGGTCTTCTTCTTCAGCTTCTCTTCATATGTCGTGGACCCGTCCGTCCGCACCACCACGGTTTCAAGATCGTCATCGTAATCGACGCCCGTCACCGTCTCGCCCTCGGCCAGCATCCCCTGGTTCTTCAGGAATCCCAGCGCCAGATACTCCGGATAATCCCCGATGGTCATGGCGGTGACGATCTCCTGCCCGTTGAGAAAGATCGTCAGGGGCCGCTCCTCCACCACCGAAATCACCTGAACCGCCCCGGTCTCGTCCACGCCCTCGACCTGCCGCGTCAGCCGCACCGCTCCCGGATCGGGCGCTATCAGATAGTGATCGGTTCCATCACGCGACATGATTTGTATCCCTTCACCGCCTGCGCTAGGCGTCTTGGGCAGAGACTAGGGCGACCGCATGGCCACCACCACCCGAAATTCAGCTTTCATGGCAGGCTTCTATGCCGGTCTGCCGTTCAACGTGATCGCCGTGCCCTTCGCGGTCCTCTTTGGCGTCGTCGCAACCGAGGCCGGGCTGGACGTGGTCCAGACGGTCGGGTTTTCGATCCTTGTGATCGCGGGCGCCTCGCAATTCACCGCGATCCAGCTGATGACGGAAAACGCGCCGGTCTTCATCGTCCTCGCCGCCGCGCTCGCGGTCAATCTGCGCATGGCGATGTACTCGGCAAGCCTGCAACCGCATCTCGGCGGTCTGAGCCTCGGTCGTCGGGCGCTGGCGGCATACCTGAACGTCGATGCCAGCTATGCGCTGGCGATTCAGGAATACGAACAACGGCCCGACTGGTCGATGCAGGACAAGTTTCTGTTCTTCATCGGAACCATGGTAGTGATGTTTCCGCTCTGGCTGACTGGTACGGCTGTGGGAGCCATGACTGGCGACGCGCTGCCCGAGGGCTTCGATCTGGGTTTCGCCATGCCGATCATGTTCCTGGCGCTGACCGCGCCGATGGTGAAAACGCTCGCGCATCTGGGTGCGGCCGTCACGTCCATCCTCGCCGCACTTCTCCTCTCTTTCCTGCCGTCGGGCATTGGTGTCCTTCTGGCGGGTCTCATCGCCATGGCCGTGGGTGCGGAAATTGAACGGAGGCGGACATGACGTATTCCGACGCCACGATCTGGGGCATGATCGCGCTTCTGGGTATCGGCACCTTCCTGATCCGCTTTTCCTTTCTCGGGCTGATCGGCGACCGCAAGATGCCCGACTGGGTGCTGCGGCACCTGCGCTATACGCCCGTGGCCATCCTGCCCGGACTGGTCGCGCCGCTGGTGATGTGGCCCAGCTCGAACGGCGGCGAGCCGGACCCGATCTATTTTGCCGCAGCCGCAGCGACGGTTCTGGCCGCATGGTGGACGAAGAACATGCTGGCCGGGGTGTTTGCAGGAGCGGTGACCTTGGCCGGATTGTTTTGGTTGCTCTGACTCTTGAGACCGGGTCGATTGTGACCCTGTCGAAAAACCACCACCGACGACTGCGCACCTGAACCTTTCCTTAACCACCCGCCCGCTAAGTTAGGGGTGGGAGGACGGAGGCAAACGCGGGCGAATTTTTTCGATTCGCCCCTACCGTTGCGCGGCGCGCGCCAACACCGCCGCATTTGCATCCCCGTCATCATCCGAAATCAACCGCGTCTCCACGCCCGGCACAGCTGCGAACCGGTCCCGCGTCACCTTCGGGAAATAGGTTACCGCCATGTGCCCGAACCCCGGCACCTGTTTCAGGATGCGATTGATCGAGACCGAACACTGCCCCTTCGGCACCGGCCCATAGGACTTGGCCAGCGCCGCGACGCGGGCCGCCTGCGCCGGCGTGACCCGCACCCGCTGCTCGATCACGTCATAGGTCTCGCGCGCATGATAGTCGATATAGACGGCCAGAGCCCCC
The DNA here is from genome assembly GCA_050299835.1 of Silicimonas sp. Lineage (GTDB taxonomy): Bacteria > Pseudomonadota > Alphaproteobacteria > Rhodobacterales > Rhodobacteraceae > JAJDOD01. Next base: position 315,017 of record JBNKWP010000001.1, on the reverse strand, counting down.
GGTGTGATTCCATAATGCACATCGTTCCGCTCCGGTGCCTGCGGCAGTTCGAATGTGCCTGCCGGATCGAACAGAATGCGCTCACGCCCGGTCGAAATCAGCAGGCCAGAATGCGCCCCCGACCCGTTTCGTGTGCTGACGACAGTGTAAAGCCGCAACTCCGGCGCACCTGTGGCGCGATAGGCAAAGCGCGCGACCTGAGCGTCCGACGCCCAACGCGGTTCACCGGCCCCGCAGGCCGCAAGAAGAAATAAGCAGAGAACGAAAACGTGGCGCCAGGCGCTCACGAATTGAAGATGGCGAGGAAGATCAGGACCAGGATGCAGACAATCGCCACGTTCTTCACCCAGGTCATGAAGCCCGCGAAGGTCTTTTCGTGAACGCTGATGTCCATTTCGCCATGCTTGTGGTCGGCCATGGGGGCAACTCCGAAGATCGTTTCCGCGCCTGACTAAACGAAACGCGCGCCCATGTCACGAGGGGAAGGGCGCGCGTTCTGCCGCAGGGGTCAGGCCGCTTTGGCCTGCGTGCCGAACCGTTCGTAGAAGGTCGACCCGCTCTCCGCCATCTCACCGAGCATCTTCGGCACCGCGAAGCGCGGCCCGTGCCCACCAAGGCTCTCGCAGATCTCCACCGCCTGCCCGGCCCCGATCATGTCGAGCCAGGAGAACGGACCGCCCGACCACGGCGCGAAGCCCCAGCCGAGGATCGCGCCCACATCGCCCTCGCGGATGTCTTCCAGCACGCCTTCTTCCAGCGCCCGGACCGCCTCCAGCACCTGTGCCATCATCAACCGGTGCTGCACTTGGCTCAACTCGGGTTGGTCGGCCGCGACCGGATACTTGTCGCCCAGTCCCGGCCAGAGACCCGTGCGCTTGCCCTTCTCGTCATAGTCGTAAAAGCCCTTCCCGGCCTTCCGCCCCATGCGCCCCTGATCGGCCATCCAGAACAGTACCTCGTCGACCGCGCTGTCGGGATAGGCATCGCCCATCGCCGCCTTGGTCGCCTTGGCGATCTTCACGCCCAGATCAACGCTGGTTTCGTCCACCAGTTGCAACGGTCCGACCGGAAAGCCCAGCATCTGCGCCGCGTTCTCGACCAGCGCGGGCGTCACGCCCTCGCCGACCATGCGGATGCCTTCGTTGATGTAAGGGATGATGCAGCGGTTGGCATAGAAGAACCGCGCGTCGTTGACGACAATCGGCGTCTTCCGGATCTGGCGCACGTAATCCAGCGCCTTGGCGACAGCCCGGTCGCCGGTTTCCGCCCCCTTGATGATCTCCACCAGCAGCATCTTGTCCACGGGGGAAAAGAAATGGATGCCGATGAACTGCTCGGGCCTGACGCTGGCCTTCGCCAGTTCCGTGATCGGCAGGGTGGAGGTGTTGGTGGCGAAAATGCAGTCCTCGCCCACGATGACCTCGACCTTCTTCGTCATCTCGGCCTTCACGCCGGGGTCCTCGAACACCGCTTCCACGATCAGATCGCAACCCTTCAGCGCGTCAAGATCGGTGGTCGCCGTGATCCGTTCCAACACCTGGGCCTTCTTGTCCTCGGTGACTTTCTTGCGCTGGATGCCCTTGTCGAGAATACCTTCTGAATAGGACTTGCCCTTGTCGGCCGCCTCCTGCGCCTGATCGATCAGCACAACCTCGATCCCGGCATTGGCGGAGACATAGGCGATGCCCGCCCCCATCATACCCGCGCCCAGAATACCGACTTTGGAGACCTCCTGATCCGCCACGTCAGGCCGGTTCGCCCCCTTCTCCAACGCCTCCTTGTTCAGGAACAGAGACCGGATCATCGCCGCACTGGTCGGGTCGTTCAGCACTTGAGTGAAATACCGCGCCTCGATCCTCAAAGCCGTATCGAACGGCACCAGCGCCCCTTCATAAGCCGCCGAAAGCAAAGCCCTCGCCGCCGGATAGACGCCCTTGGTCTTGCCGTTGATCATCGCGGAGGCACCCACGAAGGTCATGAACCCAGCCGGATGGTACGGTGCACCCCCCGGCATCTTGTAATCCTTCCGGTCCCACGGCTTCACGATGTCGGCGTCGGTCGCGTTCAGCACCCATTCCTTGGCCCGCGCCATCAGGTTCTCGGGCGCGACCACCTCATCGACAAGCGTGCCCTTCGCCTTTTTCGGCTCCAGCATCTTGCCTTCCAGCAGGATCGGCGCGGCGGCCATCAGGCCGACCATCCGCGTCACCCGCGTCGTGCCGCCCGCGCCGGGGAAGAGCCCGACCATGATCTCCGGCAGCCCGATCCGGCCCTTCGGCGTATCCGCCATGATCCGGTGATGGCACGCCAGGGCGATCTCTGTCCCGATGCCCGCGCAAAGTCCCGGAATGGCGCAGGCAATCGGCTTGCCACCCTTGAGCGTTTTCGGATCCATGCCCGCCCGTTCGATTTTCCGCAGGATGCGATGCCCGTTCATGATGAAATCGAACAGAGCCGGCGCCGGATCGTCCCCGGACTCGGCCCGGATGTTGCCCAGTACGTTGAGATCCATGCCACCCGCAAACGTGTCCTTGCCCGAGGTGACGATGATCCCTTTCACCGCCTCGTCGGCCAGCGCACGGTCGAGGAAACTTTCGACCAGTTCGAACGCCTCCCGCGTCAGCACATTCATCGACTTGCCCGGCACGTCCCAGGTGATGACGGCCACGCCATCGTCGTGAAGATCATAGGTGAAATCGGTCATGATATGCTCCTTGGCGTGCGCAGGACACCGGGCGTCCCGTGCAGATCTGAACGCCGGGGATTTCCCGGCAGCGCGCTGACGTTTTTGGCAAGACTTTCGGTGGTCAGTGAACGATCCGCTCGACTTCCGAGAGGGGAAAAGGAGACTCGAGAAACTCCAACATCTCCAATTTGAACCCGTCTCCGTCCATCAGCAGGAAGAAACGCACGTGGCTGCCCGACACCACGGATCCGTGCTGCAACCGATAGGAACTGCTCACCAGAACGCGGACCCGCTGATTGGTCGGGGCGTCGCGTTCTTCGATCGTGAATGTCCCGCCTGCCACTCCCATTTCTGCGACGGCTTTGCGATATCCCTGAAGCACCGAAAGCAGCTGGCGTTGCGACGGGACCACGGTCACACCCGCCTCTGTATAGACGACCATTGGCATCGTCACGAATTCCATAAAATCGCTCAGGTCGCCTTCCATGAAGACCGCCTGAATGGATCGAATGAAACTCGCTGGTCCGTCGTCTTCCAAGCGCCCTCCCAGACAATGGCAAATGGCCACTGCAAAATCCGAGCTGCTCGATGCCTCTGACACTAGCAGAAACGTTAAGAGATCCTAACATGATTTCTGCAACCTAGACGCGCTCGATGATCGTCGCGGCACCCATGCCGCTGGCGACGCAGAGCGTGGCAAGTCCCGTTTCCCTGTCCTGCCGTTCCATTTCATCCAGCAAAGTGCCGAGGATTATCGCCCCCGAGGCACCCAGCGGGTGACCCATCGCGATAGCCCCGCCATTGACGTTCAACTTTGCGTGGTCGACGTCAAAGGCCTGCATGAAACGCAGCACCACCGAGGAGAACGCCTCATTCACCTCGAAAAGGTCGATATCGCCGATCGCCATGCCGCTCTCGCGCAGGATCTTCTCCGTCGCAGGCACCGGCCCGGTCAGCATGATGGTCGGGTCCGTGCCGATCTTCGCCGTCCCCCGGATGCGCGCGCGCGGCTTGAGACCCGCCGCTTCCCCGAACTCCTTCGAGCCGACCAGGATGGCCGCCGCGCCATCGACGATGCCCGAGGAATTCCCGGCATGGTGGATGTGGTTGATCGTCTCCAGATGCGGATATTTCAGCTTGGCCACCGCGTCGAACCCCGGCATCACCTCGCCCTGATCCTTGAAGGCGGGCTTCAGGGCACCCAGCGCCTGCATGTCGGTGCCGGGCCGCATGTATTCGTCCACCGCAAGGATCGGCAAACCGTTCTGATCGCGGATCTCGACGATGGATTTCTTGAACCGGTTCTCCTTCCACGCCGCCGCCGCCCGCGCCTGACTTTCCACCGCGAAGGCATCCGCGTCGTCCCGGCTGATCCCGTACTCGGTCGCGATGATATCCGCGCTGATCCCCTGCGGCACGAAATAGGTCTTCATCGCCACGCTCGGGTCGGCCGCCACCGCCGCACCATCGGACCCCATCGGCACCCGGCTCATGCATTCGACGCCTCCGGCGATATAGACCTCGCCCGCGCCGCCCCGCACCTGGTTGGCGGCAAGGTTGACCGCTTCCATGCCCGACGCGCAGAACCGGTTGATCGACAACCCCGGCACCCGCTCATGCAGGCCCGAGGCCAGAACGGCGGTCCGGGCAAGGCAACCGCCCTGCTCCTTCACCTGGGTCGCGTTGCCCCAGATCACATCCTCGATCTCGTCACCCGTCAGCCCGTTCCGTTCTTTCACCGCGTTCAGCATGTCGGCGGAAAGCTTGACCGGCGTCACCTCGTGCAGAGACCCGTCGCTGCGGCCCTTGCCGCGCGGCGACCGGATTGCGTCGTAGATGTATGCGTCACGCATGAAAGGTCTCCTCAGGCCTTGTCCAGATACGCCGGGCGCATCAGGTCGTAGGGGTGTTTCCATCCGGGCAAGTCCGCGATCCGTGTCAGCCAGCCGTCGATGGCCGGCCAGTCGGAGCGCGAGAACCCGAACGGTTCGTCAAAGAAAAGGTAGCCACAGCAGGTCAGATCCGCATTCGTGACGCCACGTCCGACCATCCAGTCACGCTGCGTCAGATGGCCCTCAAGAACCCGCAACGCCGCCTTCTGTCGGCCCGTGAGAAAGGCGATCACGTCGTCGGAGCGGTGCTGCGGCGACAGGAAGTTCATCAGGAACCGCAACGTGCCGGTGTTGCTCGAAAGCTTGTGATTGTCCCAAAGCACCCAGCGCAGAATTTCGCGCGCCTCCTCCGGGCTCTCACCCCCGAACATCCCCGTCTTCTCGGCCAGATACTGCTGGATCACGCCCGACTGGCTCAGCTTCAGATCGCCGTCCACCAGCACCGGCGCCTCGCCCATCTCATTGACGGTTTCCCGATACTCGGCACTCCGTGCCGCGCCGTTGAAGAAATCCACATGGATCGGCTCCCAGTCGAGCGGTCCAAGCTCCAGCGCCAGAGCCACCTTGTAGCTGTGCCCGCTTTCCCCGAAGCAGTGAAGTTTCAGCGTCATCTTTGCCCTCCCTTCGCAGCACTCTTTGGCGCCGTCGGATTTGCGTATTTTCGACAAGATGAAGTTAGGGTCGCGTTAACCTCAAACTGTCATCGAATTGGAGCGGTACAGGCTGGCGAGCCGATGGCCGTACAAGGTGAAGTCCTGTTCCGCATGTCACGTTTGAACCTCTGCGGGACAGGCATCTTCACTTTGTCCCAAATACGCATCTGGCCTCACCGCTTCCGCGCGTCCAGTTCGGAATTGAAGAGCCTAAGCCGCGTCTCAAGATTCTCGTGGTTCATCACCGAGGAGAAGTTCTCGAAAATGAAGGACAGCGCCTCGCCCTCGTCAAGCCCCGCCTCCGCCGCGAAGGATTTCAGACGGCGGTACCCGTCTTCCGTCATGGCGACGGGAAAGCGGCGGGTCAGGCGAAGGCGTTTGGGCATGGTGTCCTCGTGCTGGATTCTCCCGGACCTTAGAAGTTCGCCGCGTCCAGCGCCATCACAGGTTCGGCACCGGATTGAATACGTGCCAGATGCGTCGCCGTCATCGGCAATTGCCGCGCCATGTAGTAGCGCCCAGTGGCGATCTTGGTTTCGTAGAATTCACGGTCGGACGCACCCGCTTCCAAGGCATCCATCGCCGCCTTGGCCATCTTCGCCCACATCAGGCCGACGACCGTGTGGCCGAAGAGGTGCATGAAGTCATACGACCCGGCCAGCGCGTTCAGCGGGTTCTTCATGCCTTCCTGCATGAAGTACATCCCCGCCGCTTGCAAATCCTTCGACGCCGCCTTGAGCGGGTCGAGGAAACCTGTCTTCAGCGCCTCGTTCCCCTCGTTCTCCTTGAGGAAGGTCTTCACCATCTCGAAGAACGCCATGATCGTCTTGCCGCCATTCGCAGGTAGCTTGCGGCCCACGAGGTCGAGCGACTGGATGCCGTTGGTCCCCTCATAGATCATCGCGATCCGCGCATCGCGCACGAATTGCTCCAGACCCCATTCCTTGGTGAAGCCCGACCCGCCCAGCGTCTGCTGCGCCAGAACCGTGGTGTCGAACCCCTTGTCGGTCAGGAACCCCTTCATGACCGGGATCAGAAGCGAGATCATCGCCTCCGCTTCTTCATCGCCCATCCGCTGCGAGCGGTCGATCATCTGCGCCCCCCAGTAGACCAGCGCGCGACCGCCCTCGACCAGCGATTTCTGGTCCATCAGCCCGCGCCGCACGTCCGGGTGGACGATGATCGGGTCGGCGGGTTTGTCGGGCGCCTGAACGCCCGTCACGTCCCGGCCCTGAAGCCGGTCGCGGGCAAAGCCAAGTGCGTTCTGATAGGCGACCTCGCCTTGCGTATAGCCCTGCAAAGCCACCGACAGCCGCGCCTCGTTCATCATGGTGAACATCGCGCGCATGCCCTTGTGCATCTCGCCCACAAGCCAGCCCTTCGCGCCGTCGTAATTCATCACGCAGGTGGCGTTGCCGTGGATGCCCATCTTTTCTTCCAGCCCACCGCAGGAGAGGCTGTTGCGCTCCCCGGCCGAGCCGTCTTCCTTCGGAAGGAACTTCGGCACCACGAAGAGCGAGATGCCCTTGATCCCTTCCGGACCGTCGGGAATGCGGGCGAGGACGAGGTGGACGATATTGTCCGACAGGTCGTTCTCACCGCCCGAGATCCAGATCTTCTGGCCGGTGATGTTGTAGCTTCCGTCATCTTGCGGTTCCGCTCTGGTGCGGATCAGCCCCAGATCGGTGCCGCATTGCGGCTCCGTCAGGTTCATCGTACCCGACCACTCGCCCGAGTAGATCTTCGGCAGATAGAGCGCCTTCTGATCCTCCGATCCATGCGCCAGAAGCGCCGAGGCCGCGCCATGCGACAGGCCCACATACATCTGAAACGCCATGTTCGCGGTCGAGAACAGCTCGCCCGTCGCGGTGTTCAGAAGATGCGGCATGCCCTGCCCGCCGAATTCCTCCGGCGCATCAAGCCCCATCCAGCCGCCTGTCGCCATCTGGTCCCACGCCGCCTTGAAGCCGGTCGGCGTACGCACGACGCCGTTTTCCAGCGTGCAGCCTTCGGTATCCCCCACCGTGTTCAGCGGTTGCAGCACGTTGGCCGCGATCTTGCCGGCCTCTTCCAGGATCGCCGCGGTGAAATCGCGGTCGAGTTCGTCGTAACCCGGAACGTCGCTCTCGCTGATCTTCAGCACGTCGTGCAGAAGGAACTGCTGGTCTTTGACCGGAGGGGTATAGGTCGGCATGTCTCTCTCCCGTAGGACTTATTCGGCGGCCGCCTTGCGGGTGTGGCCCAGCATTTCGGCCCCCCATTCAAGGTTGGCCTTGAGATCGGTGATAATGTCTTCAATTTCGTTGCGCTGCGCTTCGAGATCGGCAAGACGTTCCATGCCCAGCTCATAGGCGCGTTCAATCTGGGGCATGTTGTTCTTTTGGGGATTGTACAGGTCCAGCAACTGCCGGATGTCCTCCAGGCTGAACCCGAAGCGTTTGCCCTTCAGGATCAGTTTCAGGCGGGCGCGGTCGCGGCGGGTGAACAGGCGTTTCGTGCCCCGGCGCTCGGGGAACAGCAATTCCTTGGATTCGTAGAACCGCAAGGTGCGTGGCGTCACGTCGAACGCGTCGCACATCTCCCGGATCGTCATATAGCTCTCGTTCATTGAGAAAGGCTCCATCTGGTCAAGCGCCGCGTACATGAGAAGCCTCCCGATTCCGCGCAATGGTAACTTACGCTTAGGTCAACGTAACGCGGCGTCAAAGCGCTTTGGGAGAAATATTCGGCATGTCAACGCAACGTCACGCGCAATTTTTACCAAGTGGTTAAAAATTGAATTCGAGCTATCTCAGCCCGTGCCAAGCTCCTTGGCGACTCCATCGCGCATTTTCGAGAGATCCTCGATGGTGCTCTCAAGCTCCAGCCGCTCCTTGGCCAAGGCCTCAAGCTGGCGATCCGCCAGACGGATGAATTCGCGATATTGCGATTCCGTCCCTTCCTTTTCGTAGATTTCCAGCCACTGCCGGATTTCCTCCAGGGAAAACCCCCAACGCCGACCGCGCAGGATCAGCGTCATCCGGGCAATATCGCTCCCGTGATAGAACCGGGAACGACCGTCCTTCTCGGGAAAAAGAAGTTCAATATATTCGTAATAACGGAGCGTGCGCGGCGTCACTTCGAAACGTGCGCACATTTCCTTAAATGTCAAACGTTCCTCGGGCATGAGAACCTCCCTTAAAGGAAGCCTAGTGCGACCGATAGACGGGATCAATCACCTTGCGCCTCCGTTGCGGGTGGGAAAGAAAAGGTCATGAGCTCAGATCCCGCCTCCCGCCGCGATATCGCGCGACAGTTCATCGAAGCCCTGCCGCATTGCCGGGCGCTGGAGATGTCGGTCGATCACGTGGGCGACGGGGAAGTGATCATGTCCATGCCCTATGGCGAGAAGCTGATCGGCGACCCGTCCACCGGCGTCATCCATGGCGGCGCGGTCTCCGCGCTTATGGACACCTGCGGCGGCACGGCCGTCATGGCGCATCCCACTGGCCCGGCCACGACCGCGACGCTGGACTTGCGTATCGACTATATGCGCCCCTCAACACCTGGCAAACCGGTTGTCGCAAAGGCCGTCTGTTATCACATGACGCGCAGCGTCGCCTTCGTGCGCGCGACCGCCCATAACGGGGAGGAATCCGATCCGGTCGCCACGGCCACGGGCGCCTTCACCGTACAGGGCAGCCGCCCATGATCCAGCGCCCCGAGCCCGTGCAGGTCGTCAAGCAACGCCGCGACGCCGCGCTCCGCGCCCTGGTCGAAGGTATTCCCTACGCCCGGTTCCTGAATATCAGCTTCGAGCGACACGGCGACGAACTGACCTCCGTTCTCGGCTATCACGAGGCGCTGATCGGCAACCCGACCCTTCCGGCCCTCCACGGCGGCGCAACCGCGGCGTTTCTGGAAACCACCGCGCTCATCGAACTCGCCTGGCAGATACTCTGGGAGAAGGTCGAAAGCGGTCGCCTCAGCACCGAGAACCTGACCGCAGAGAAACTGCCCCGGATGCCCAAGACCATCGACTTCACCGTCGATTATCTGCGCACCGGACTGCCGCGCGACGGCTATGCCCGCGCCCGCGTCAACCGCTCCGGTCGTCGCTACGCCTCGGTCCATGTGGAAGCCTGGCAGGACAACCGGGCGCGGCCTTTCGCGCAAGGGACCGGCCATTTCCTGATGCCCGTGAAAGATGGCTGACGCGCAACTGACGCACCGTCGCGTCCTCGCCATCGCGCTGCCCATCGTCCTGTCGAACGCCACCATCCCGATCCTCGGCGCGGTCGATACCGGCGTGGTCGGTCAGCTGGGCGAAGCCGCGCCTATCGGCGCCGTCGGCATCGGCGCGGTCATCATCTCTCTCCTTTACTGGTTCTTCGGCTTCCTGCGGATGGGCACCTCCGGCATGGTCGCCCAGGCCCACGGCGCGGGCGACGTGGCAGAAACCGGGGCGCTCCTGACCCGTTCCCTGATCTTCGCGCTTGGCGCGGGACTTTTCCTGATCCTCTTTCAATGGCCACTCTTCGCCGCCGTCTTCACCATTGCGCCTGCATCGGAAGAGGTCGAAAGCCTCGCCAAAACCTATCTCGCCATCCGCATCTGGGGCGCGCCCGCCGCCATCGCGCTTTTCGCATTGACCGGCTGGCTGATCGCGCTGGAACGCACACGCGCGGTGCTGGTGTTGCAGGTCTGGATGAACGGGCTGAACATCGCGCTCGACCTCTGGTTCGTGCTCGATCTCGACTGGGGCATCGAAGGCGTCGCCTCGGCCACGCTCATCGCCGAATGGACGGGCGTTGCGCTGGGTCTCTGGCTCTGCCGCGCAGCATTTGCGGGCAACCAGTGGCAGGACTGGCCCCGCGTCTTCGACCGCGCGCGCATCAAACGCATGGTGGCCGTCAACCGCGACATCATGATCCGTTCGGTAATTTTGGAGGTATCCTTCACCACCTTCCTGTTTCTCGGGGCCCGCTACGGAGACGTCACGCTCGCCTCCAATCAGGTGTTGCTCCAGTTCCTGCACATCACCGCCTATGCGCTGGACGGCTTCGCCTTCTCGGCAGAGTCACTGGTGGGCCAGGCCTTCGGCGCCCATTCAGCCTCACGGATCAGACGCGCCTCCGTACTGACCAGCCAATGGGGCGTCGGCGGCGCGGTCCTGCTCGGCCTTGTCTTCTGGCTGGCGGGTCCCGCGCTCATCGACCTGATGGCAAAGGTCCCGGAAGTGCAGGAGGAGGCCCGCCGCTACCTGCCCTGGGTCGCATTGGCCCCGGTGATCGGGATCGCAAGCTGGATGTATGACGGCATTTTCATCGGCGCGACCCGAACCCGCGACATGCGAATCTCGGTGGCGTGGTCTGCCGTGATCTACGCCGTAGCACTGTTGGTCCTGCTGCCGCTCGGCAATCACGGGCTTTGGGCCGCGTTGATGGTTCTTAATACGGCACGTGGGGTGACGCTGGCGCTGCGATACCCGGCGCTAGAACGGGCGGCGCACGGGACATGACGCATGTTCGGGGGCGATCTTCGGCGCGGAGATCGACGCCCCGGAAGTCGCGTCGAAATCCAAGGCGCTTTCCGCGTCGGAGCGTGCACCCTTCCGTGTATTTGCCGAACCGCCGCAATAGGCCGGAGCGGCTCCTCATCGTTTTTGTCTTGAGGTTCAACCTCGCAGGCAGGTCGAAGCCAAATCGCATCCGCCGACACAGGCTGGATATTCTCGACGAGCCCCCATCGGGTCTTAACGCCCCCTTAACTCACCGCCCGCTAAAAAAGGGGTGGGAGGACGGGGGAACACCGCCGCGCAAAAATTTGATTCGAATTTTCAGAGAATTTCGAGCACGTCACGCGGTGGACGCCCCAACCGCGCCTTGCCATTGGCAAAAACCACAGGCCTTTCGATCAGCTTCGGCCACCTGACCATCGCCGTGATCACCTGATCCTCGGGACTGTCTTCCGTGATATTCGCCTCCCGAAACGCCTGCTCCCCGCGACGCAGCAGTTCGAACGCAGACAGCCCCAGAAGCTTCAAAGCCTCCGCCAGTTCCTCCTTGCTCGGCACGTCCTCCAGATAAAGCCGCACCTCCGGCTCGATCCCCTGATGCTCGATCAGGGCCAGCGTCTCCCGCGATTTCGAACATCGCGGATTGTGCCAGATCACCACGCTCACAGCCAATCCTCCAACCCTGTACCAACCGCATCGGCCACCGTTTCGAACCCGTCATGAGCCAGCATCTCGTCCAGCCCCCGCGCGATCCGATGCGCCAGCGACAAGCCCTGATAGACCATCGCCGTATAAAGCTGCACGGCGCTCGCCCCCGCCTTGATCTTGGCATAGGCATCCGCCGCCGAGGCTACACCGCCGACGCCGATTAGCGGCACCTCGCCGCCGGTTTCCCGCGCCAGCCGTGCCAGAACCCGCGTCGAGGGCACGAACAAGGGCCGCCCGGACAGCCCGCCTTTCTCGCCACGCCTCCGGCCGACCAGCCCCTGGCGCGAAAGCGTCGTATTCGTGGCAACGATCCCGGCCACGCCGCTTTCGACCGCAACGCCCGCGATCTCCGCGATCTCCGCATCCGACAGATCCGGCGCGATCTTGAGGAACACCGGCACCTTCCCGCTTTCCGCCATCACACCCGCCAGCAGCGCCCGCAATGCCTCCGCCCCCTGCAAGTCGCGCAGTTTCTCGGTATTGGGCGACGAAACGTTCACCGTCGCGAAATCCACCAGCGTCCGCGCCACGCTCATCACGCGGGCGAAATCGGCGGCCCGGTCGGCACTGTCCTTGTTGGCCCCGATATTCAGCCCCACCGGGATGCCCTCCGGCCGGTTCGCCAGTCGGTCCGCGATGACCTCTATGCCGTCATTGTTGAAGCCAAAGCGGTTGATCGCCGCCCGGTCGCGCACCAGCCGGAACAGTCTCGGGCGCGGATTGCCCGGTTGCGGCAAAGGCGTCGCCGCGCCCACTTCCAGGAACCCGAACCCCGCCTGCATCAGCGAGGCAAGCGCGGTGGCATTCTTGTCGAACCCCGCCGCCAGCCCGATCGGATTGGGCATCTCCAGCCCGGCGACGCGCGTCACCAAACGCGGCGAGGTCACCGGCCCCGGCAGCGGCGCAAACGGCAACGCCTTCAGCGCCAGCCCATGCGCCCGTTCCGGGTCCAACACCCGGAAGGCGGCCAGTGCGAGCCCCTCGATCAAGCCAGAAGCCCCTCGAACCGGTGCCGCCCGTCCTCAAGCGGCAGGTCATGCGCGAAAGCCACATCATCCGCCCGAAGCGCCCGGTAGAGATGCGGAAACTGCGCCCCGCCCCGCGACACCTCCCATTTCAGCGCGTCGCCAAGCGCCTCGCTGTCGAGACCCAAAAGCTTCAATTCGTCCTCTCCGGCGAAATGCTTCGCTGCGGTCTCGACGACTTGTTCTGCGGTGGACAGATGCACATACCCGTCCGCCAGATCGACCGGAGCGCCAGGGGTCTCCCCCCTGCTCAGGAACTCATCATATTCCGCCGCGCGGAAGATCTTGTAGATGATGGGCATGACGTAGCGTCCAAGTGGTTCGCTCCCCTTTTGACACCTCCTCCCAATAGGGGCAATCTCGGGGCAGAGAATCCGACAGGGGGATCATGAAGATGATCAAGAAACTGCTAGCAAGCGGAGCGGCTCTGGCCGTCACCGCCCCGATGGCCATGGCTGACTTCAGCCTCACCATCCTTCACACAAACGACTTCCACGCACGGTTCGAGCCGATCAGCAAATACGACTCAGGCTGTTCAGCTGAGGACAATACCGAAGGCAAATGCTTCGGCGGTTCCGCCCGCCTCGTCACCGGCGTCGAAGCCGCCCGCGAACGCGCCGGCAACACGCCGACACTTCTGGTGGATGGCGGCGACCAGTTCCAGGGCACGCTGTTCTACACCTATTACAAAGGCAAACTCGCCGCCGAGATGATGAACAAGCTCGGCTATGACGCGATGACCGTGGGCAACCACGAATTCGACGACGGCCCGGAAATCCTCAAGGAGTTCACCGGCGCCATCGACTTCCCGATCCTGATGTCCAACGCCGACATCTCCGGCGAACCGCTTCTGTCCGGCGCGATCCAGAAATCGACCGTGATCGAAAAGGGCGGCGAGAAGATCGGTCTCATCGGCCTGACGCCGCAGGACACCGACGAACTCGCCTCGCCCGGCCCGAACGTGATCTTCACCGATCCGGTTGGTGCCGTTCAGCAGGAGGTCGACAAGCTGACCGCCGAAGGCGTGAACAAGATCGTCGTTCTCAGCCACTCCGGCTACGGCACCGACCAGCGCGTCGCGGCCGAAACCACCGGCGTTGACGTGATCGTCGGCGGCCATTCCAACACACTTCTGTCCAATACCGTCGAAGGTGCCGCAGGCCCCTACCCGACCGTGGTGAACGGCGTGCAGATCGTGCAGGCCTATGCCTATGGTAAATACCTCGGCGAGCTGAACGTGACCTTCGACGATGACGGCAATGTCACCGAGGCCACCGGCGATCTTGTCGTCATGGACGGCGGCGTGACCGAGGATGAGGCCACCGTGGCCCGCATCGCGGAAGCCGCCGCACCTTTGGAAGAAATCCGCAATCGTGTCGTGGCGGAAACCGCCGAGGCCATCGTGGGCGAACGCGATGTCTGCCGTGCAATGGAATGCGCGATGGGCAACCTGATCGCCGACGCCATGCTCGACCGGGTAAAGGACCAGGGCGTCGAAATCGCCATCCAGAACGGCGGCGGCATCCGCGCTTCCATCGACGCGGGCGAAGTCACGATGGGCGAGGTTCTGACGGTGCTGCCATTCCAGAACACGCTTTCGACCTTCCAGGTCACGGGTGCCACCTTTGTCGAGGCGCTTGAAAACGGCGCAAGCCAGATCGAGGAAGGCGCAGGCCGCTTCCCGCAGGTCGCGGGCGTCAGCTTCACCGTCGATCCCTCCGCCGAACCGGGCAGCCGGATTTCCGACGTGATGGTCGGCGGCGCGCCCATCGAAGCCGACAAGGTCTATGGCGTGGTGTCGAACAACTATGTCCGCAACGGCGGCGACGGCTACAAGATGTTCGTCGATGCCCAGAACGCCTATGACTTCGGCCCCGATCTGGCCGATGTGACGGCGGAGTATCTGGCCGCCCAGGGTCCGTTCACGCCCTACACCGATGGCCGGATCACCGTGAAGGAATAACGGCTCCGCCATCTGTTCAGACTTCGGTAACCCGGGCGCACGCCCGGGTTACCTTTTTCCGGGCACCGACGTTGGCACCGACGCAATACCGACGTCATACCGACGCGATACCGACGTGGCGAATCCCTGTAAAACAGGGCCGTTAACCGAATTTTCCGAAAAGTTGCGTTCTCAGGCGTGTCCGGCGGTGGAGGACAGCGTCAGGGGGTCGACTCCCAGCGTTTTGAGCGCCGCCGCCCACTTGTGATCGTCATCGGTCCCGAAGACGAGCGAGTCGTTCGCCTCGCAGGTCAGCCAGCCATTCTGCAGGATCTCATCCTCAAGCTGCCCCGGACCCCAGCCGGAATAGCCCAGCGCCAGCAGCGCCATAGACGGACCGTTGCCCTTGGCAATGTCCTCCAGCACATCCAACGTCGCCGTCATGCCGAACTTGTCGCTGACCCTCAACGTCGCCGCTTCGGCGGCATAATCGGCGCTGTGGAGCACGAATCCGCGTTCGTTTTCAACGGGTCCGCCGAAATGCACCCGGATATCGCGCGAGGTGTCGCCGACCTCCAAATCGAGCTGTTCCAGCAGATTGGAGAAGCGGATCTCCCGCGACGGTTTGTTCACAATCAGTCCCAGCGCCCCTTCCTCGGAATGGGCGCATAGAAAAATCACGCTCTTCTCGAACCGGGGGTCACCCATACCGGGCATCGCGATCAGAAGCTGGCCGTCAAGCGAGGTCACATCCTGTACCATGGCAGGAAACTTGGCGTTTTTCGGCGACACATCAAGGGACATCATGCCACAATCACGAAGCATTACCGGAATGTGATTTCCCAGATGCCCGGCCTGCGGGATACTGGGATGCCATGTTCAAGTTTCTCGCATCCCTCGTTTTTCTGGCTTCGCCCGTGTTCGCACAGACAGCCAATCTGCCCGTTCGGGGTGACCTCCTGCCGGGATGGCGGGAAGCCGATGGCAGCCATATGGCGGGTCTTTCCCTCGATCTTGAGCCGGGCTGGAAGACCTATTGGCGCGCGCCCGGATCGGGCGGCATTCCGCCCCGCTTCAACTGGTCCGGCTCGCAGAACCTGGCCCATGTGGAGGTGCGCTATCCTGTGCCCAAGGTGATGGATCAGAACGGAATCCGCGCAATCGGCTATGACCGAGACGTGATCCTCCCGCTCATCGTCACCGCCCGCGATGCCTCAAAGCCGGTCAGGATAAGGGCAGAGGTGGAGATCGGCGTGTGCGAGGAAGTCTGCATTCCGATGACCCTGCGCCTTGCCGTCACGCTCCCCGCAAAGGGGGCCTACGATGCCGGGATCGGCGCAAGTCTGGAACGTCAGCCCATTCGAGGAGGCCGGTTCGCGTGCAAGATCGCTCCGATTTCCGATGGTCTCCGCTTTCAGGCGCACACGAAAGAGGCCCGGTTCAAGGCGGACATCGCGGTGATCGAAACCGATGACCCGAATGTCTGGGTTTCGGAATCCGAGACGACTCAACAGGGCGGGACCGTGGTCGCCGAGGTCGAGATGGTGCCTCCGAACGCCCAGCCCTTCGCCTTGTCCCGCAGCACCGTTCGCATGACCCTGATCGGCGACGGCAGGGCGATCGAGATGCGGGGCTGCAGTTAGGTCCGGCGCGCCACAGCGAAGCGAAGGCTGGCGAGGACCCACAGGACAAAGGTCCAGACCGCGACGCCTATCGTGAACAGGCCAAGCGCCATTGGCATTGACGCGACACCGCCCAGCACTTCGGGCATGGCTCCATTCACCATGACCGCGCCCAGTGTCAGGGCGAACAGTGCCACCACCCCGGCAACGCCCACGCCGAGCAGACCGGCCATCCCCGGCACCCGTCCATTCTGCGCCAGGGCCCTGCGGAACGAACGCGCGTTGCGTCCCACGTCATGCCCGATGGCCAGAAGCGCGGGAACGACCATAAGCACCAGCACCAGCCCGAAGCCCAGTCCATAGGTCAGCGTGATCACTGTCGGTCGCAGGAACTGCGCCTGCTGGGAGGTCTCGTACAGAAGCGGGGCAAGACCCAGCACCGTGGTGGCCGTCGTCAGGAACACCGGACGCAGCCGGTCAGCCGCCGCATCCACGATGGCCGGGAACAGCCCCCGATCCTCCGCGTATTCGTCGATCGTCGTCACCAGCACGATACTGTCGTTGATGATAATGCCCACCATGCCGATCAGGCCCACGACCGAGAACATCGAAAGCGGCACCTCCCACAGGTAGTGCCCCCAGATCGCGCCGACCAACCCGAAGGGGATGATCGCCATGACCACGAAGGGCCGCGACCAGCTTGCGAAGACCCAGGACAGCGTCAGGTAAATGCCCGCAAGGCACAGAACCAGCCCGGTCGCGGCATCGGACAGGAAGTCCCGCTCCTGCTCTGCCAGCCCCGCCGTGTAGGTCGAGATCCCGAAATCTTCCTCAAGCTTGGGCAGGATGCTGTCGGTCAGGGCGGCTTGGATCTCGGCCGCGCGATCGGCATTGTCCTCCGAGATATCCCCGGTGACGGAGATCACCTGCACCCCGTTTTCCCGCCGGATGACCGAGAACCCGGTCTGGCGCTCCACCGTCACGATATCGGCCAGCGGCACGAAGGTGCCCTCTCCCGTCCCGCCCGGCCCGGTGCGGATCAGGAGCCGGTCGAGGAAATCGGCCGTCAATTCGCTCGCCGGCAACTCGACCCGGATGGAGGCAGACCGGGGACCGTCGGGATAGGTCGCCGCCTCGATCCCGTTCAACCGGGCGCGAAGCGTGCTGCCCAGATCGTCGATGGTCAGCCCCAGCGCCTGACCTTGCGGGGTTAGCTGAAGGATCAGCTCCTCCTTGTCGTAGGAGAGCGAATCCTCCAGCGCCGAAATCTCGCTGAACTGCGCCAGACGGGCTTTCAAAGCCTCTGCCGCATCTTTCAGCGTTTCCGCGTTCGCGCCCGACAATTCCACGTCGATGGCATCGCCGCCGGGACCGGACCGCCAGCCCCTGAAGCTGACCGTTTCCAGCATCGGGTGGCGCGGCACGGCATCCTGCAACTCGGCCACGAAGGCAAAACTGGAATAGGGCCTGAGATCGGCGTCGATCAATTCGATAGCGATGGAGCCAAGCTGATAGCTCTCCTTCGTCTCCTGCCCGGACAGACCTCGCCCTGAGGTGCCACCGATTTCCGCCAGGGCGAATTTGATCGGGTTGGTGCCGTGTTCCGCATCGTATTTGGCCCCGAGTTCCTCCACCGTCGTCTGCAACGTGCGCATGAAGTCATAAGTGTCGTCCCGCGACGCCCCCGGCACCATCGCGAAATTGCCGGTGACCGATCCGCGCTCGGGCGAATTGAAGAACCGCCATTGCACGTCGCCCGAGATGAACAAATTCACCTGGCTGGCCAGCACGACGAACACCAGCCCCATCACCGGATATCGCGCCCAGATCACGCCCGCGATGAAGGGGCGGAACAGAGTCTCCCGCACCCAGCGGAACCCCTTGTTCACCTGACGCGACGGCCAGTCATACCAGTGTTCCTTGGCCGTGTGGGTCAAAGCATGCTTCATGTGATGCGGCAGGATCAGGAAGCACTCCGCCAGAGAGGCGATCAGAACGACGATCACGGTAAAAGGGATCTCCAGGATCAGGTCGCCGAAACGCCCGCCGATGGCGACAAGAGCGAAAAACGCGATGATCGTCGTCAGCGTCGCTGAGAAGACCGGCGTGAACATCCGCCGCGCGGCATTCTCCGCGGCTGTCGCCGGATCCTCGCCCAGCCTGCGGGCACGAAAATCGGCATGTTCGCCCACCACGATGGCGTCGTCCACCACGATCCCCAGCGTGATGATCAGCGCGAAGAGCGAGATCATGTTGAGGGTCATGCCGGCCCAGAACATGATCGCGATGGCTGCCGTCATTGCCACCGGAATACCCGCCGCGACCCAGAAGGCCGTTCGCGCGTTGAGGAACAGGAACAGAAGCAGCACCACCAGCCCAAGACCCATCAAACCATTATCCAGCAGGATGTTCAGCCGCGCCGTGATATCCTCCGCCAGGGTGCGGATCAGAGAGATCTCGACACCGTTCGGCAAGGACAGCTGCATCTCCTCGGCCACGGCTTCCACGGCGCGCTGCATCCGGATCGCATCGCCGCTGGCAGACCGGTCGACCCGGATCGAGATCGCGGGGTCAGGACCGACGAAATAGGCCCGGTCGCGATCCACGCCCTCGACGCGCACCTGCGCCACGTCACCGATGGTCAACTGGGTTCCGGCATCGCCTGACCGCAGCACGATATCCTTGATCTGGTCCGCCGACCGTTTCGCCACCCCGGTCCGAACACGTTGCGCGCCTGAGACATCGCCCGCCGGATTGGCCTCCGCCTCCGCCGCGATGGCGCTGGCAATCTGCTGCATGGTCAGGTCATGCCGGATCAGGTCGAGCGAGGTCACCTCTACAATCGTCTCCGGCGCGGCAAGGCCCCGGATCGTGGTCCGCGTGATCCCTTCGGCAAAAAGGCGCGAGACGAACTCATCGGCAAAATTGGCTAGCTGATCGACGCCAACCGGCCCCCGGATCACCACATCGGTCACCCGGTCCGACCAGCGTCCGCGCCGGATCTCGGGATCTTCGGCATCCGAGGGCAGATTGTTTACCGCATCGAGCGCGGTCTGAACGTCTTCCTGCGCCTGGGCCATGTCCCAGCCCGGTTCGAATTCCAAGGTGATCGAGGCCGAACCCTCACGCGATCTCGCCGAGGTTTCCGTCACCCCTTCGACCGCTTGCAGGTCCGGCTCCAGCACCTGGACGATGGCGGCATCGACATCGCCCGCCCCGGCACCGTCCCACCGCACCTGCACATCGACGTCATCGATGATCACATCGGGAAAGAACTGCGCCCGCATCTGCGGTGCCGCATAGAGACCCGAGAGCAACAGGAGAAGCAGCAACAGGTTCGCCGCCGTCGCGTGCCGGACGAAATACGACAGTACGCCACCCGCCGCCCTGCTCAGATCCCGCGCCATGCCTCGATCTCCAATCGCTTCAGTTCATCCGGCTCTCGATACGTTCCACGATCTCGGCAGGCACCCGGTCCTCCTTCAGACGCGCCAGCACACGGGCCTTGGCCTCATCCGGCATGAACTGGTTGCCTTCCACGAATCTGACAAGCCGTGCCCTGCGTTCGGGATCGAGTTCGACGAACTTTTCTTCTTCCGGCTCATTGGCGGCGTCGGGGCGGATCGGGCGGATTCGAATCCCCGCGCCAAGAAGCGGCGAGCGTTCGGAGACGATCTCCCGCCCGGCCAGACCGCGCGCGCGGATCAGTACGTCATCGCCCTCGCGCCTCAGCACCTCGACATCCGCGACCTCCAGCCGGTCTTCCTCGCCCACCACCAGCACCGTTCCGCCCGCATCGACGGCGGTCGCGGGCACCCGCGCCACCCGCTCCAGCGGAGGTTCACTGATCTTCACCGTCACGAAATCGCCGGGCCGGAACCCCGGCGCCTCTTCCAGCCTTGCGAACAGTAACCGCCCCGTCTGGCCGGTCGCCACAGCCCCGCTTTCGCGGCTGATGCGTCCCGCCGCTTCAAGGTTCACGCCAAGGATGTCGATGCTCGCCGTCACTTCCGCCCCGGCCACCTGCCCGTTATCGGTCACGAAGCGCGCATATTGCGGCGTCGAAAGCCGAAACGACACTTCCAGCGCCGCCGGGTCGATCAGCTCTGCCAGTGTCTCATTGGCGCTGACCAAACCGCCCTCGACGATCTGCACGTTGTTGAGCGTGCCGGAGAACTCCGCGTGAACCTCCGTATTCGCCAGCCGCCGCTCCGCTTCGCTCAATGCAATCTCGCGCCGTTGCAGCGCCGTCTTCGCCTGGTCGATCCGCGCCTCGGTACTGGCCAGCGACTGGCGCTGCGACAGCAGAGACTGGTTCGCTGACGAAAGCGCCAGTTCCGCCGTCTCCACCGCCGCCTGCGACCCGACCCCGCGCGCCAGCAGGTCCTGCTGCCGCGTCAGCGCATTCTCTCTCAGGCGCACCTGGTCTTCGGCGGCAAGGATCTCATCCCTGTTCAGAACCAGCGTCCGCTCCGCATCGCGCAATTCCGCTTCCGCGTCGGATCGGTCCGCCCGCGCGGTATCCACCGCCGACTGCGCATCGGCCGGGTCGATCCGCAAGAGCAGATCTCCCGCAGACACCGACCCGCCTTCCTCGAACGCGTCGGACAGCCAGACCACCTCGCCGCCGCTCGACGCCCTGAGTTGCAGCGACCGCCGCGACCGGACCTCGCCGAAGGTGGTCAGGACCGGCTGAACCGTTCCCGGCTCGAATGTCACGACATTGGCGGCGAACACCCTTTCCCGCGCCGGGCGGCTTTGGGTTTCCTGAGTCATCCGGGCATTCAGCGCCTGCCAGACGGAATGTCCCGCGAAAACCATCAACCCAAAGGTCAAGGCCAGTAAGAACAGCCCCACGAGGGATCGACGAATGAAGCGCAACGGTCTGCCTTTCAGACTGAAAAAGTCACTGAGATAGTAGGTCTTAACCGGGATTTGGCAAAGCTGATCCCCGATAAACGCAGGAAGTGGTCATTTCCGTCGCAGATGTTCGTCCAATCTGGGTAAAATTTCGACGAAATTGCAGGGCCGGTGCCGGTAATCGAGCTGCCAGACCAGAATTTCGTCCCACGCGTCCTTGCAGGCCCCCGGCGATCCCGGAAGCGCGAACAGATAGGTGCCGTTCGCCACACCGCCGCAGGCCCTCGACTGCACGGCCGAAGTACCGATCTTCGCCATCGAGACATGGGTGAACACCGTGCCGAACGCCTCGATTTCCTTCTCATAGACGTCGCGATGCGCCTCGACCGTCACGTCGCGCCCGGTCAGCCCGGTGCCGCCGGTGGAAATGATCACATCCACCTCGCGGTCCTCGCACCAGCCGCGCAGCTTCTCCGCGATCAGTTCCCGATCATCGGTCACGATATCCCGTGCCGCCAGCACATGCCCCGCCGCCTCGATCCGCCCGACCAGCGTGTCGCCCGACCGGTCGTCCTCAAGACCGCGCGTGTCGCTGACCGTCAGCACCGCGATGCGGATCGGGACAAATTCGAGGCTCTCGTCGATCCGGCTCATGCGCGGCGCTCCAATGCAAGGCGCAGGGCCAGAGCGCCGAATATGGTGGCCGAAAGCCAGCGCAGCGCCCGCTCGATCCGGGGATCGCGGGCCATGCTGCGCCCGATGCCGCCGGCGAAGACGCCCACCAGCCCGTTGATGACGAAACCGCCCAGCGCGATCACCGCGCCGAAGATCAGGAACTGCGGCAGCACGGCGTTCGCCGGATCCACGAATTGCGGCACGAAAGCAAGAATGAAGACGATCACCTTGGGATTGGTCAGATTCACGATCAGCCCGTCGCGGAACGCGCGGGAGGGTCGCACGGCAGGTCGGTCACCCGCACCGAGCGGGGTGGTCAGCGTCCGCCCTGCCAGCCAGAGGAGATAGGCCACGCCCGCGTAGCGGATCACGTCGAACGCCACCGGATAGGCGGCCACCAGCGCGCCCAGCCCCATACCCGCCAGCGTCACATGCACCATCGAGCCCGTCGATATCCCCGCCGAGGCCGCCAGCGCCGGGCGCGGCCCGCCGCGTGCGCCTTGCGCCAGGCAGAACAGCATATCAGCCCCCGGCATCAGGTTCAGGGCCAGAGCGGCGGGAAGGAAGGCCAGAAGAACGATGGGATCAATCACGGCGACACCTCGAACAGAAGGCCCCGAGGGCCCAGGTTGCGTATCTCGGTACCCCCAATTGTGCCACCTTGCCCCCAACAGTCATGTACATGCCCGCAGAACAGATAGCGGGGCGCAAGCCGTTCAACCGCTTCCCGAACCGACACCGACCCGATTGACCCGCGGCCCGTCAGAACATCCGCCACCCCTTTTGGCGGCGAGTGTGACATCAGGATATCTGCCGCGCCGATCGCCGCCAGCTTTTGCGCCGCGTCTTGCTCAGTCAGGTCATAGGACCCCCAGGGCATAGGAGGCAGCGGCGGAATCGCCCCACCTATGCCCCCGACGGTCAGGTTTCCGACCGTCACAGCCTCACCATGCAATACTCGGGCCGAAGTCGCCGACCTCAGCTCGTCCTCGGTCTCGTTGTTGCCCGGCACATAGATCGCACGCTCGGCAATTGGCTCCAACAGCGCCATATAGCCCGCAAGGCCCTCTCGACGCTGCGCAAAATCACCAACGCCAAGAAACAGGTCCACGTCTTCAGATCGGCTCAGGATTTCCCGCGCCGCACCCTCGTCCAGATGCAGGTCTGAAAACGCCAGTATCTTCATTCGGCCAACCGCGCCTTCAGTGAGAGCAGATCAGCCCAGGCCTCCCGCTTCGCCTCCGGCGTCCTGAGCAGATAGGCCGGGTGGAACATCGGCAGGACCGGCTTGCCGAACGCCTCGCTCCAGTTGCCCCTCAGCCGCGTGATCCCGCGCCGTCCCAGCAGCGCCTGGCACGCATGGTTGCCCATCGCCACGATCAAATCCGGGTCAATCAGCTCCACGTGCCGCGTAAGAAACGGCAGCATCATCGCCATCTCCTCCGGTTTCGGATCGCGGTTCTGCGGCGGCCGCCACGGCAGGACATTGGTGATGTAAAGCGCCGCACCCGCGTCATCGGCCTGCCGCGACAGCCCGATATGGCTGAACATCAGGTCCAGAAGCTGGCCTGCCTTGCCGACAAAGGGCTTGCCCTGCAAATCCTCGTCCCGTCCCGGCGCTTCTCCCACGATCATCACGCGGGCCCCCGGTTGGCCATCGGCAAAGACAAGCTGCCGTGCGCCCAGCTTCAGCTCGCAAAGCTCATAGCCCTCCATCGCCACCCGCAGCGCATCAAGGCTCCCGGCCCCTGCCGCCAGGTCCCGCGCCACGGCAACCGCATCGACCTGCGGGACAACGACCGGCTCGGGGATCGCGGCCCGAGCTTCGGGCTGGGGTTCGGGAACGACCGTGCGATCGACAGGCGCGTCCAAAATCGCCTCATCGGCGCCCATCGCGACCTGCCACTCCAGCGCGGCTCTCATTTCCCAGTATCCCATGCAGCGAAGCTAGAACCGCTTGCGGTCAACTTCAATCCGCGACGACGCCCAGCACGAATTCCGTCACGTTCTCCGCCGGCATTTCACAAGGTTTCAGCAGGGCCTCGCCACTAGCCAGCCGGTAAAGGTTGAAACTGATGCAGTCAGTGCCGCCCAGTTCCTCCGCTTCCAGCTTCTGCGACCGGCCCGCGACCATCACCGTCTTGGTGATCCGATACCGCCTGCCCTGAAAGCTTCCCCCGTATCCGCCGACCGGCAGCCTGTCGAACGCCGCCACGAAGGCATCATGATCGCTCATCCGGGGCGCGATCCCACCTTGCCTTCGGTGCCTGCGCGAAGCCGGGCAATGTTCTCCCGGTGCCGCCAGACCAGTATCGCGGCCATCAGCACCAGAACGGCCATCGCCTCACCCATGCCCAGCAACAGCGCCACAACCGGTGTCAGAACCGCGGCCACCAGAGCTGAGAGCGAGGAGATCCGGCTGACGATGAACGTCGCAAGCCAAAGCCCGCAGGCCGCACCGCCAAGAAAGAAATTCAGCCCGAAAAGTGCGCCCAGGAAGGTTGCCACGCCCTTCCCGCCCTTGAAATTAAGGAAGACGGAGAAACAATGCCCGAGAAAGGCCAGCAGCCCGCCAAGTTGTGCGCCGCCCTCCCCGGCAAAGGCCCGCGCCAGCAGCACCGCCACCAGACCCTTGGCGGCATCCAGCAGGACCGTCGCCAGTGCCGCCCCTTTCGAACCGGTGCGTAATACATTGGTCGCGCCGATATTCTTCGATCCGATCGTGCGCGGATCGGGCAACCCCATGAGTTTTGCAATCACCAGCCCGAACGGTATGGAGCCCAGCAGAAAAGCCACGGCGGCCACGATCAACAATGCCAGGAACGGCGTGTCCAATACCGGCACGGTATCTCCTCCCAATTCATCCCGGGGGGATATTAACGTGAAACCGGTTTCCCGGCTATCGAAACCGGGCGCTAATTCTCTCCGAACACCCGCTCGCCGGCGACCCAGGTGCCCAGCACCCGGCCTTGCATCCGTGCTTCGTCAAAAGGCGTGTTCTTCGACTTCGACGCCAGTTTGAACCGGTCCATCACAAAAGGCGCATCGGGGTCGAATAGCACCAGGTCCGCGGGCGCTCCCGGCGTCAGGCGTCCGGCCTCCAGGCCAAGGCGTTTGGCCGGGTTCAGCGACAGCGCGCGCCAAAGGACGGCAAGGCTCATCTGTTCGCCATGCACGAGCCGCATCAGCGCAGGCAGCATCGTCTCCAGCCCGATGGCACCCGAGGCCGCTGCCTCGAAAGGCAGCCGTTTCGATTCCTCGTCCTGGGGTGTGTGCATGGAGGAAATCACGTCGATCAGCCCGCTCGCCACGGCCTCGACCACGGCCACCCGGTCATCCTCCGACCGAAGCGGCGGCTTCACCTTGAAGAAGGTCCGGTAGTCGCCCACGTCCAGTTCGTTCAGCGTCAGGTGGTGGATGGACACACCCGCGGTCAGATCGAGCCCGCTTTCCTTTGCCCGTTCCAGCCGCCTTAGCGCCCGCGCCGTCGTTACCTGATCCGCGTGGTATCGGGCCCCGGTCATCTCGACGACCGCGATATCCCGGTCGAGCCCCATGCGCTCCGCCATCGGCGAGACGCTGGGAAGACCTTTGAGCGCGGCAAATTTTCCGCTCGTCGCCGCCGCTCCGGCCGACAGGATCGGCTCCTGCGGATGTCCGACCACCAACGCGCCAAGTGACGCCGCATAGGTCAGGCAGCGCGAGAACACCTTGGTATTGGCCACCACATTGTCGCAATCGGTGAAAGCAACCGCGCCCGCGTCCCGCAGAAACCCGATCTCCGCCATCTCGCGGCCCTCGCGACCACGCGTCAGCGCCGCCATCGGCAGAACGTTGACCGGGGCCGCCTCATTAGCGCGGCGCCGGACGAATTCCAGCACTTCCGGCGTGTCGATGGCAGGCAGGGTGTCGGGCCGCGTCACCATGGTGGTCACACCGCCCGCCGCCGCCGCCAATCCGGCGCTGCGGAAGCTCTCCTTGTGGCGTTCGCCCGGTTCCGAGACCTTCACACCGATATCCACGATCCCCGGTGCAAGGCAGTTGCCCCCGCAATCGATAACCGTGGCCCCGTCCAGCCCCATCGCCCCTGCGATCCGGCCATCGTGGACCGCCAGCGATCCCATCTCTTCCGTTCCCGTTTCCGGGTCGATCAGGCGGGCGTTTTTGAACAGGATCGGGGTCATATGGGATCAGGTGTCAGAGGATGAGGAAAAGAACAAGGGCCACGGCCATTACCAGTGCCACCAGAACGATGGGCCAGGAACTTCCCGACCGCGTCTCCAGCACCGGCGACGCTCCGTTCGGTGCCAACACGCCTTCAGAAGAGGCCGTCGCTGCCATCGTCTCCGGTGGCGCATTGGCGGGTTCGCTGAACGCGCCCACGAAGCGGATACCCGGTTTGGGATCGAGCGTCACAGCCTTCCCCCTGAATGCCGGGGAGGCGACAAGGATCATCAGGCCCTTCATCGAATCCAGCGCCGCCGCCGTCCCGCTCAGGGCCTCTTCCGGTATGCCATACCCTTCCTGCAGATAGGCGGCCAAACCCAGGGCCTCCAGGACCGTGGAGGGGAACACCTCGATCCGCGACGGATCGAGGTCCAGCCCGTCACCGAGGAGCCTGTGAACATTCTCCGGCGTGATCGCGGCATTTCCTTCGGGGTCGTGGTCGGAGGTGAAGACGCGGACCACGCCGCGCTCGGTAGACAGAACTTCAAACGGATCGGTCATCGCGCCCTTTGATCCCGCAGCCTCACACCAGAACCCCGTCCTTCGCCCGCGCAGCTTTCAGGTTCCGCGCCAGAAGATCCATAGCCGCCATGCGCACCGCGACGCCCATCTCCACCTGGTCCTGAATGACCGAGCGGTTGATGTCGTCGGCAATGGTGCCGTCAATCTCGACGCCTCGGTTCATCGGTCCGGGATGCATGACGATGGCGTCCGGTTTGGCATTGGACAGTTTTTCCTCGTCCAGCCCGAAGCGGTGGAAATACTCGCGTTCGGAAGGGATGAACGCCCCGTCCATACGCTCTTTCTGCAGCCTGAGCATCATCACCACATCGGCGTCCTTCAGCCCTTCGGCCATGTCATGGCAGACCTCGACGCCCCAATCGGCGGCTTGCGACGGCATCAGCGTCGGCGGCCCGACCAGCCGCACCCGGTTCTCCATCTTGCCCAACAGATGGATGTTCGAGCGCGCCACCCGGCTGTGGGCGATATCCCCGCAAATGGCGATGGTCAGCCGGTGCAACCGCCCTTTCGCCCGCCGGATGGTCAGCGCATCCAGAAGCGCCTGCGTCGGATGCTCATGCCGCCCGTCGCCGGCATTCAGAACCGCGCAGTTCACCTTCTGCGACAACAGGCTGACAGCGCCCGAATGTTGATGCCGCACCACCAGCAGATCGGGATGCATCGCGTTCAGCGTCAGCGCGGTGTCGATCAGGGTCTCGCCCTTCTTCAACGACGATCCGGCCATGTTCATGTTCATGACATCGGCGCGCAGCCGCTTGCCTGCCAGTTCGAAACTGGATTGCGTCCGGGTCGAGGCTTCGAAGAACATGTTGATCTGCGTCAGCCCCTCCAACGCATTGCCGTGCTTGCTGTCCGACCGGTTCAGGTCGGCGTAACTGTCCGCCAGATCCAGAACCGTTCTGATCTCGTCCGGGGCGAGTTGTTCGATGCCAAGGAGGTGCCGCGCGCGAAAGGTCATGGGCAGGTGTATAGGCGAGCGCGGGGAACCTTGGAAGTACGCTTGACAATTTCGACAAATTCAGTTATTTCAGTCTCAACAGAAATTGGTGACGCAAATGAAACTTACTCCGGCGATGCAGGATTTCATTCTCCACTGGGGCGAAATGGGCGCGAAATGGGGCACCAACCGCTCCGTCGCGCAGATCCATGCGTTGCTTCATCTGGCCGACCGCCCACTCCCCGCCGACGAGATCGCGGAGACGCTGGGCATCGCCCGTTCCAATGTCTCCACCGGGCTGAAGGAACTCCAGCAATGGAAACTGGTCAGCGTCGAACGTCAGCTTGGTGACCGCCGGGACCATTTCACCTCCATCCGGGACATGTTCGACCTTGCGCTTGTCGTGATCGAGGGCCGCCGCGAACGCGAATTCGCCCCGACCCTCGCCGCGCTAGAGCAGGTGCTGGTCGAGGCGCGACAGGATGGCACGCCAAAGGAAAACATCGCCCGAATCGAGGACACACTGGGCACCATGCGCCTCTTCGACCGCTGGTATCGCGACGTCGCCCGCCTGCCGCGCGCCGTTCACCTCGGCGTCCTCAAGCTTGGCGCGAAGATTACCCGTTTCATTCCCGGTGGGGGCAAGCCTTCGGGCTAAAAATTTTGCCTTGGAGTTTCAGTTATGACAGAAATAACAAAAATCAGAGAAAAGTATTCGTTCCGCAACGATCCGTCGGTCCCCGAATTCCTGGCCGGCGAAATATTCGCGGTCATGGATGCCAATTGCGCTCTTTGCGCCCGCGCGGCGACATGGATCGCCCGCAATGATCGTGGCAACGCCATCCGAATTGTCCCGATCCAGTCCGGCGTCGGACGTGCCCTTCTGCGCCACTACGGGCTCGATCCCTACGACCCGGCGACATGGCTCTTCGTTGACCACGGAGCAGCCTTCACTTCCCTCTCCGCCGTCGCCCGGGCCGCCCGCCACATGGGACCGGGTTGGCGCATGTTATCCGTTCTCGACCGACTTCCACGTTCAGTGGCAGACCGCCTTTACGGCTTCGTTGCCCGGAATCGCTATCACCTCTTCGGGCGGGCCAACCTCTGCACCCTTCCCGACCCGGCTGTGCGCGCAAGGCTGGTCCAATGACCGAAGCGCTCTACCCCGCAGCCCTCGGCAATGCCTTTGGAACACTTCCCGGTCCGGTTCGCGACTTCCATGACGGAGCCAGCACCCGCACCTGGACGGGCCAGGCCGACATAACGCGCGGCCGAAATCCGCTCGCCCACCTGATCTGCCGGATGTTCGGCTTCCCACCGGCTGGAACTGCGGTCCCATGCCGGTTGACCGTCACTCCGGACGCCTCGGGCGAAACCTGGGCACGGGAGTTCGGCGCACATGCCCTGACAACGCATCAGCGCCCCGGACAGCCCGGCGCTGTGGTGGAGACATTGGGCCCGGCAAAGGTCACGCTCCGCCTCGACCCCGGCCCGGACGCGCTGCGTATCACCTTTGGCCGCTGCACGCTTCTCGGCCTCCCCCTGCTGTCCATCCTCTCTCCGACAGGCAGCAGCACGGAATCCACGGACGGCAGGGCCTTCACATTTGACGTGACGGTCACACAACCCGGCTTCGGCCTGATCTTTTCCTATCGCGGCACGCTTGAAAGGGACATCGCATGAGCCAGGAACCCGACCCTATCCGCCCGCTTGCGTTCATCGTCGCTCTCGTCGCGGCACCGCTGTCAACGGCCCTGCCCGGATTGGCCATGTTACTCCTGATCGGCATGACCGAAACCAACGCCGGGCCCTTTCTGGTCATCGGCTACTTTCTGGTCGGCGCTGTCTTGGTCGGAGGCATCCCTTACCTTGCGGTTGGAGTTCCTGGATTGCTCCACGCGTTGCGGCGTCATGGGCGCCACGCCCCGACCGGCCAGTATGCGTTTCTGGGCCACGTCTTGTCTATTCCGGTCGTCCTTCTGATCTTCCTCTTTATCGAAGGGGGCGACCCATTCGGCTTCATCATCTTCTACCTGGTCATGGGCAGCCTCTTTGCACCGCTCTGGGGCACGCTTTTCTTAATTTTCTACAACTGTATCCTGGATCGGGGGCAGGCGGCCCATGTGTGATTATAAACCCGAACGCGCGCCCGCAGGCGTCCCCTGGCATGACCTCCAACCGATGCGCCTGCGCGATACACTGCATGAACTGGCCTTGCCGCTGCCCTGGCTTGCCGCAAGCTGGGCGCTATACGCCTCGCCATACTGGCCCCTCGGGTTCCCGGCGTCTTTCATGTTCTTCCTCTGCGCACTGCGCCTGAACCACGAGGCGATCCACGGCAATCTCGGCCTCTCCCGAAACGGTGACCGTCTCGTCCTCCATTGGCTGAGCCTTCTGATGGGCTCATCGAATAACGCAGTCGCCTACGGCCACATGCTACATCACAAACACGCCATGGGTCCGGGCGATTTCGAAGGCAAATGCGGTCATATGAGTTTCTGGGAAGTCCTGCGCTATGGTCCCCGCTTCCCGATCGACATCAACCGCCACGCGTGGACCGGTTCCGGTCCGGCGGGCCGCCGACGCATCGCCATCGACTGGAATCTGAACCTGTTGATGGTCACCCTTGCGGTCGCGGTCGGAGGCTTCCTCCTGTTTCACCTCGCCGCAATGCTCATCGCCCAGTGCCTGACCGCGCTTTTCGCTGTCTGGATCACCCACCAGGGCACTGCCGACACCGGCCTTGCCGCAAGATCGCAGCGCGGTTTTCTGGCGCGTCTCGCCTACCTGATGTTCTACCACCGCGAACACCACCTGTTCCCGCGCGTGCCCGTCCGCCGCCTGCCGGAACTGGCGCAACGGCTGGACAGCGATGTACCCGGCTATGCCGCGTCACGTATGCCGGTGGTGCCTCTCTTTGACGGGTAGTCGGACCACAATCAGAAGCATTCGCTCCACGAGGGAAACTTTTTGGAAAACAGGGCACGCGATACGGATCGTGCGCGACGCTCCTGATTGCAGCACGTCTTGTGTGCTTGACCAAAGGTCAACCATCAAGTCTGGTGCTGCACTCTATATCTTGGGTGTTGCAGCAAAGCAGCATCCATGGGGAGCATCGCACCATTGGCTGACGTGCGGAACGGCCTTGGGCGCGGACCAAGATCAGTAGCTGTATTCGCCGAAGACCTTTGTGACATCGCCGTGCCAGTCGGTGTTGTACCGGCGGATCAGCTCGTCGGCCGGCGTTTCCCCGGTTTCCAGCGATTCCTTCAGGGCGTTGAGGAAATGCGTCTCGTCTGGCAGCAAGCCTCCCGCACCCGGACGCGCCCGCGCCTTCAGCCCCGCATCGGCAATTGCCACCGCCTCCGCCGCCAGCTCTGCCATGCTGAGGCCGCCCACCTTGGCCGCCAGCCCGTCGACCGAGGCCGCGACCCGCAACTCGTCCCGCGTCTCCGCATCCCAGTCCTTCACCAGGTCCCAGGCCGCATCGAGCGACGTCTGGTCATAGATCAGCCCGACCCAGAACGCCGGCAGCGCGCAAAGCCTGCGCCACGGCCCGCCATCGGCGCCGCGCATCTCGATGAACTTCTTGATCCGCGCTTCGGGGAAAAGCGTCGTCAGATGGTCCGCCCAGTCACTGATCAAGGGCTTTTCGCCCGGAAGTGCGGGCAATTCGCCCTTCAGAAAGTCCCTGAACGACTGGCCCAGGGCGTCGATATACTGACCATCGCGATAGACGAAATACATCGGCACATCGAGCGCGTACTCGACCCATGCCTCGAACCCGAACCCGTCCTCGAAGACAAAGGGCAGCATCCCCGTCCGATCAGGATCGAGGTCGCGCCAGATCCGGCTTCTCCACGACTTGTGCCCGTTCAGCTTGCCCTCGGTGAAGGGCGAGTTGGAAAACAGCGCCGTCGCCACCGGCTGCAAGGCCAGCGCCACACGCAGTTTCTGCACCATGTCCGGCTCGGAGGCGAAATCGAGATTGACCTGCACCGTGCAGGTCCGCCGCATCATCGAGGTGCCAAGATCGCCGACCTGTCGCATATAGCCGTCCATCAGCTTGTACCGGCCCTTCGGCATCAGCGGCATGTCCTCGTGCCGCCAGTGCGGCGCGGAACCCAGACCGATGAAGCGTGCACCGATCTCGTCGGCGACCGACTGAACCTCGCGCAGATGCTCGTTCACCTCGTCGCAGGTCTGGTGGATCGTCTCCAGTGGCGCACCCGACAACTCCAGCTGACCGCCCGGCTCCAGCGACACATTCGCGCCGTCCTTCACCAGCCCGATGATGTTGCCGCCTTCCTCCACCGGGTCCCAGCCGAACCGGTCGCGCATGCCTTCCAGCACCGCCCTGATCGACCGTTCGCCGTCATAGGGCAAAGGCTTCAACGTATCCTTGCAATAGCCGAACTTCTCGTGCTCGGTCCCGATCCGCCAGTCTTCCTTCGGCTTGCAGCCGTCTGCGAGATACTCGGCAAGTTGCTCATGCCGCTCGATCGGCGCACCGCCGGATTGGGGGATGGACATGGAAACGCTCTCGCCTGATGGAACCGGAATGTTTGAGTTGCGCGATTTGGCTCAGGTGTCAATGCGAGGGTGGTCTGTGCGTTCCCACACAAGAAACTCGCGCCGCTCGGTCGATCCTGACGCCTTGATCACCGCCTCGTAATCCGCACCCGGCAGCGCCGTCAGCGCATCGAACAAAGCCGGGGCGTTTTCCGCATCGCCCGGGATGGTCAGGAACTGCCCCTGCGTATCGGTGAACTCCCAGAAGAAATCCGAGGTCGCGGGCCCGTCCGCAGTGGTCCGCACCATGATCCGCGCCAGTTCGTTGATCGAGATCGCCCCGCCCCCATGCGGCCCGAAATAGGTGATCTGCCGTTCGTCCACGTCAACGACACCCACGCCCCCCGCCTTGTCCGGCAACCGCCCGCGCCGCACGCCCTCGACGAAGAGCGCGGCACCGAGCAGCACACCGGCCCAGGCAATCGCGCGGAGCGTCCCATGCGAAGACGCCGCAAGCTGCAGGTTGAACATCAGCACCGCCGCGCCGACCAGCGCCTCGCGCCATTTCTTCAGCCATGCGGCGGCTTCGGGGCGGATGAAGCTCATGTCCGACTCAGTCCCGCATAAGGGGCCACGACCCGATTGAATCGGTTCGGCGTCAGATCGGCGATGGAGATCGGCTCATCCGGTCCCTTGCGATGAACGGCCATCCTGAAAAGCTTCCCCTTTGACGTGTAAATCACGGAGCGGCCGTCCACATCGGCCCATTCGTCGTCCAGATCGATTTCACGCTCCGGCCCGATGAGGCTGTGCGTTTCCCAGTAAACCTCGCCATATGGTCCTTTGTGGACAAGCGATGCCACAACACGCTTCCGAAGTAGCCATTTTTCCCGAACTACTTTCGA
Organism: Silicimonas sp.; assembly: GCA_050299835.1. Taxonomy (GTDB): domain Bacteria; phylum Pseudomonadota; class Alphaproteobacteria; order Rhodobacterales; family Rhodobacteraceae; genus JAJDOD01. The sequence goes on along the minus strand of JBNKWP010000001.1, from coordinate 282,354 downwards.
GAACAACCACGTTGTGGTTCGCCGAAAACTACCCTTACCAGAATTCTCTTCGCCCTCCGGAGTCCATCCGTCTCGCACAAGCCGAGGAAGATAGATTACCATATCCTCGCCTCCTGTTGGCGTGATCCAGTCTGGAGGCCTTTGCAGTCGGACCAGACCGGAAGCAACCTTAGCCTTGGTGGCGCTTCCAATTCCCAGGTTGGGCCAGAAATGCCGATTGTCCTCGAAGACACCGCCGCCGTTCCATGCATGGTACTGGCCATACAAGTGAAGCGCAGTCCAATAGGGGGGGCGTGAAATGGCCGTCCAGTTCGAAGACTCGCCGCCCATGTGCGTTGCCGCGAAATAGATCAGATGCTGTCCATCCGGTGATAGATCCGAACGCCTCGGATAGACTGCCAGTTTGACCCACTGGCCGGGCGTGATGATGTCCTTCTTCAGATTCCATTGCAGCATCTGGGTCAGTTTCGACGGCCCGCGCCGAAAGATGGTGGCTGTCTTGCCATCCCGTGCCCGGATCACGAAAACTCTTGCTGGTGCGGCAGGTGTCATGCCCCCCAATCCCCCCGCGCCGCCTGCCAGAGCGTGATTGCCGCCACCGCCGCCGTATCCGCCCGCAGGATGCGCGGCCCGAGCGAGATCGTCGTTGCCATCTCCCTCAGCCGCGCGCGTTCCGCATCCGAGAACCCGCCCTCGGGTCCAATGAGGATCGCGGCAGGCGCGGGCGGCAACTCACCTGCCACCCTCCCCGCCGATGCCTCGTCGCAGAAGATCAGCGCCCGACCCTCCGGCCAGTCCCGCAAAACGGTCTCTAACTTGGCGATTTCCGTCACTTCCGGCACATAGGTCCCGCCGCATTGCTCCGCCGCCTCGACCGCGTGGGCCTGCAACCGATCCCTCCGAATCCGCTCCGAATTGGTGAACTCGGTCTGCACCGGCAGAATCCGCGCGGCGCCCAACTCGGTCGCCTTCTCCACGATGAAATCCGTGCGAGCCTTCTTGATTGGCGCGAACAAGAGCCAGAGATCCGGCGGTCGCCCCTGCGGCCCGGTCTGCTCCGCACAGGCCAGAACCCCGCCGCGCTTGCCCGCTTCCACCACATCGGCCCGCCATTCCCCGTCCTGCCCGTTGAAGAGCAACACCGCGTCGCCCACGGCAAGCCGCATCACGCCGAACAGGTAATGCGCCTGCTCCCGCGACAGTGGAACCGATTGCCCCTCACCCAGAGGGTGCTCTACACAGAGCCTGATTTTCGCAGCCTTCATGGAAGCGCATATGACCGAAGCCGAGACAACGGGGCAAGTGGCCGATGCCGTCAAAGGCAATTGGGTCGACCGGATCGCACCGCCCGCGACCCGCCCCTACCTGCGCCTGAGCCGCGCCGACCGACCCATCGGCACATGGCTGTTGTTGCTTCCCTGCTGGTGGGGTCTGGGCGCGGCGACGCTGTCACTGGGTACTTTTACGCTGCATCACCTCTGGATCGCCATCGGCTGCGCCATCGGCGCGTTCCTGATGCGCGGTGCGGGCTGCACCTGGAACGACATCACCGACCGGAACTTCGACGGCGCGGTCGAACGCACCCGCTCCCGCCCGATCCCCTCCGGTCAGGTCACGGTTAAAGGCGCGCTGATCTGGATGGTCGCGCAATCGCTGATCGCCTTCTGCATCCTCCTGACCTTCAACGTGAACGCCATCTGGCTTGGCATCGCGTCGCTCGCCGTCGTCTGCGTCTATCCCTTTGCAAAGCGCTTCACATGGTGGCCGCAGATCTTCCTCGGCCTCGCCTTCAACTGGGGCGCGCTTCTGGCATGGACCGCCGCCACCGGGTCGCTCGACTGGCCCGCGGTCCTGCTCTACCTCGCCGGGATCGCCTGGACACTGTTCTACGACACGATCTATGCGCATCAGGACAAGGAAGACGACGCGCTGATCGGCGTCCGCTCCACCGCGCGGCTTTTTGGCGAGAACACGGCGCGCTGGCTGAAGTGGTTCCTCGTCGCTTCCGTCCTTCTCTTCATGGCCGGTCTCATCGCCGCGCTGGCCCCCACGGCTAACCCGCTGCAACTGACACTGGCGCTCTGCGGCGTCTGGGCCTTTGGCTGGCACCTTGCATGGCAACTGAGACGGCTCGACATCGACGACAACGACCGTTGCCTGATGCTGTTCCGGTCGAACCGTGACGCCGGGCTGATCCCCGTGCTGTTTCTCGCCATCGCGGTGCTCCTGTGATTGCACGCGCCCGAGAGGACGACTAACTAAGCGCCATGACAGGCCGTAAATCGCCCCTCCTGACCGGCATCGTGCCGCATGTCCTTGCCATCGTGCTGGCCTGCGCAGGCTGCGTCGGCGTGGCCTTCTGGGCCAAGGACAAGATTGAAACGGCGGCGCTGACCGACCTCAACCTCGTCCTTTCGCAAGCCGGTCACGACTGGACCAATGTCACGGTCGATGGGCTGAAGGTCGAACTGACCGGCACCGCCCCGGACGAGGCGACCCGGTTCGATGCTCTGTCCTCCGCCGGGACCGTGGTCGATGCCTCCCGCATCGTCGACAATATGGGGGTGATCGCGGCGGCCGCCATCAAACCACCGGAATTCACCATCGAGATCCTGAAGAACACCGATGGCGTATCCCTGATCGGCCTGGTGCCGCTCATCTCCGACCCGGAACTGATCGTCGAACAGGTCAAATCCGCCTCCGACGGCGCCGAGGTCTCCGACCTGCTCGAAGTGGCCGACTTCCCGGTGCCGCCCGGCTGGCAGGACGCCCTGAGCTACGGCATCGAGGTACTCGACACCCTACCGCGTTCGAAACTTGCCATCGGGCCGGGCAGGCTAACCATCAAGGCCGTGGCCGAGAGCGCCGAGGAACGCCAGAAACTCGAACGGCGCCTGCGCCAGAGCGCCCCCAGCAGCGTACGCGTGACGCTCGACATCAGCGCGCCCCGGCCAGTGGTCGCGCCCTTCATCCTTCGGGCGGTTCTGAACGATGGGGGCGGCCGGTTCGACGCCTGCACCGCCGACAGCGAAGCGGCGCGGAAGGCAATCCTTGAGGCGGCCTTTGCGGCCGGCGTGTCCGGCGGGGCCTCCTGTATCCTCGGCCTCGGCACCCCCTCGACCGAATGGAGCAACGCGGCGATTGCCGGGCTGAAGGCGTTGCAGGCCATTGGTGGCGGGACGCTCACCATTTCCAACGCGGATATGTCGCTGGTGGCCCTGCAAGGCACCTCGGCCACCCTGTTCGAACGGACGGCCGGGGAACTCGAAGCCGCGCTTCCGCCGGTCTTTTCGCTAGCCACGGTCCTGCCCGCGCCCGAGGAGCGGCCCGAGGAGGGGGCCAAGGCCCCGCCCGAGTTCATCGCAACGAGATCTCCCGAAGGTCAGGTCCAGATTCGCGGACGGCTCAGGGACGAAACCATGCGCGCCGCCGTCGAGAGTTTCGCGGCCGCGCAGTTCGGGTCGGAGAACGTGTCGCCTTCGACCCGGCTCGACCCCGATCTTCCCGCGGGATGGCCAAAGCGCGTGATGGCCGCCCTGACGGCGCTGGGAAAACTGCACAACGGCGTCGCGACGGTCACGGTGGACAGAATCGAAGTGCGCGGCGCCACGGGCGACCAGAAGGCACAAGGTGAAATCGCAGGCCTTTTGTCCGAGGCGCTGGGTGGCGCGGCCAATTTCGAACTCGACGTCACCTATCGCGAAGTGCTCGATCCGCTCGCCAATATCCCGACGCCGGAGGAATGTATCGAGCGGCTCAACACCACGGTCAATTCGCGCAAGATCAACTTCGCCCCGTCCTCTTCTGAGATCGAGGAAGACGCGGCCGAGACCATCGACGCCATCACCGGCATCCTGCGCGATTGTCAGGCGGCGGAGATCGAGATCGAGATTGGCGGCCACACCGACAGCCAGGGGCGGGAGATCATGAACGAACAACTCAGCCAGGCCCGCGCCGACGCCGTTCTGAATGCGATCATGGCCCGGCGCATTCTGGTGTCGAACCTGAGCGCCAAAGGCTATGGCGAAAGCCAGCCCATTGCGACCAACGACACCGAAGAGGGGCGCGAGGCCAACCGGCGGATCGAGTTCAAGCTGGTCACGCCTGTCGAGGCGGACCAGGCCGAGGCTGAGACTGCACCGGAAGAAACAGCCGAAGACGCGGGAGAGGAAAGCACCGAATGAATGGAGCCGAGTTCATCGCCGCAACAGCGGCCATCCTGTTCATGGCCTTCCTTGCAGGCTGGTTTACCCATTGGCTGATCTCGCGGATCACACGGGTCACGCGCTCGGATATGGACGACCTCGACAAGATGGCGCAGGAATTGCACCAGGCCGAGGAAGCCCATGACCAGGCCACGGCGTTTTTCGAGCAACAGGAAGCAAAGCTGACCAACAAGCTGCGCGAAACCGAGGCGGAACTTGAAGCCGCGATGGACGGGCTCAGGACCTCGCGGGCGGAGGCGGAGGAATTGCGGACTTATGTGGAGCGGATGCGGGACTAGTTCGCGACGCGCCGAAACAGGCCCAAAGGGTGGTCAGGATCGCGCCGATTCCACAATCCTGAAAGCACCGGACGCAGGAACCAGACAATCAAACCGCAAAACGCCTTTGCTGGCAGGTGACTGTCATAAGATCGTAAACTCTCCTCCCTCACCCCGTTGGCGGGAGGACGGCGGCAACATAAGCCGTTAAGTTTTCTTAATTAATTCCGGCCACCGCGACGCGGGATCGGTTCCACCGCGCCATAGCCGCTGACCGTCGCCGCTGCGATTTCGGCGCCTTTGCGGGCGGCCAGCACCGCGTCGCCGGTCTCCACATACCAGGCCAGGAACGTCCCCGCGAAACTGTCCCCCGCACCGGAGGAATCGACCGGCCTCGAAGGCGCAGGCGGAACCGGAACACGCAGTTCTCCGACCGCCAGCAACGCCCCCTTCGCGCCCGCCTTGGCCACGACGATCCCTGCGCCGAGGCCGAGAAACCGATCCGCCACCGCCTCCTGCGTCCGGTCACCGAACAACAGCTCCGCCTCGTCATCGCTGACAAAGACGATATCCGCGAGTTGCGCCGCATCTTCCAGCGTAGCCCGAGCCAGATCACCATCCCAAAGCGCCGGGCGGTTGTTGATATCCAGCGAAACCAGCGTGCCGCCGTCCTTCGCCATCCGCATCGCCGCGAAACCCGCCGCCCGCATCGTCCCACTGACTGCCAGCGTGATCCCCGACAAGTGCAGGATCCGCGCCTCCGCAATCGCCGCCAGTGGCACCTCGGATGCTTCGAACCGGCTCGCCGCCGACCCCGTCCGTGCATAGGTGAAACTCCGCGCCGCCGGATCGGGGTTGATGAAACAGATGCCCGTCGGCGCGCCGTCTCGCGTCAACACATGGGAGTGATCCACCCCCTCCCGCGTCCACAACCCTCGCAGCGCATCCCCGAACATGTCGCCGCCCACGGCAGAGATGTACCCGGCCTTCCCACCCTGTCGCGCCGCCGCGATGGTCGCGGTTGAGCTATCTCCCCCGAACCCCTGGACATAGGTCGGACGACCGTCGATATCGTCAGGCAACCGCACCATCTCGATCAGCGGTTCGCCGAAGCCGAGGATTTCGGGAGTCATTCCATCACCCGCGCAACACGTCGCAGGCTATCGAGGGCGACAAATCCCATTCCGAACCGGTCAACCGAAATCCGACTATCGGCGGAGTTGTCCCGATTGTCTCCAAGCACGAAGACCTGACCATCCGGCACGATGAACGGCGCTGTGTCGTCATACCGCGAGTTGCCGGAATCGAGCACAAGATAAGACGGCCCGTCGGGCAAGCTCTCGACCAGCCATCTCCCGTCGCATTCGGTCTCCCCGCACGCGTGCCGTTCACCGGTGTAGGGCCGCGTGACAAGCGGCGCACCGTTCAGCATCACGATGCCCGCGCGCAGTTCGACAGTATCGCCCGGAAGCCCGGTCAATCTCATGACATGGATTGCGTCGGCATGGGGGAAGGTCACCACATCTCCCCGCAACGGCGCGTCGTCGATCGGCGCGAATGAGTAACACCGTCCGGAAAGAAAGTTCGGCGCCATATGCGATGAGGTCATCTGCACGCGTGAAAAGGCGAATACAGACATGCCGCAGGACGTCTCGACCGGACGCATCAACTCGACTTGCGCGTCTCCGAATGCAGGATCAGACGCCAGAACGGCCAGCGCCAGAATCGGCAATCTAGAAATCAAGGTTCTCCACATTCAGCGCATTCTGCTGGATAAACTCCCGCCGCGGCTCCACCACATCGCCCATCAGCTTGGTGAACAGGTCGTCGGCCTCCGCCAGGTCCTCAACCTTCACCTGCAACAATGTCCGCGCCTCGGGATCGAGCGTCGTCTCCCAGAGCTGGTCCGGGTTCATCTCCCCCAGCCCCTTGTAGCGTTGCAGGCTCAACCCCTTCTCGCCCTCGTCCAGAATGGTCTTCAGCAGATCGAGCGGCCCGTGAACCGGCGCCACGCGATCCTTTCGCACCAGATGCGCGGGCTTGGAATAAACCTCCTGCAGCGCCCCGGTATATCCGCCCAGCCGCCGTGCCTCACCGCCCCGCAGAATCGGGCCGTCCAGCGTGCGCACTTCTTCCACCCCACGCAGGGACCGCGCCAGCCGGATGCCCTTGTCCTGGGTGATGCGTCCCTGCCAGCCGCGCTCATATTCCAACGCCACAAGGTCCAGCCGCCGAGCCACCGCATCCGCCGTTCCCTGCAGATCGCTGTCGACCTGACCGGGCCGGAACGCGCCGGCGATCGCCGCCTGTTCCAGGATGTTCGGCGGGTAATGGGTCGGAAACGCCTGGATGACGCGCCGCACCTGCCGCGCCTCGTCCACGACGCGCAACAGGTCCTGACCGATGATCTCCTCACCGGAGCCCAGCCGAAGCACTGCGCCATCCACACCCATCTCGATCAGGTAGTCGTCCAGCGCCGCCTGATCCTTGAGATACACTTCCGACTTGCCCCGCGCGACCTTGTAAAGCGGCGGTTGCGCGATGTAGAGGAAGCCGCCTTCAATGATCTGCGGCATCTGCCGGAAGAAGAAGGTCAGAAGCAGCGTCCGGATATGCGCGCCGTCCACATCCGCATCCGTCATGATGACGATCTTGTGGTAGCGCAGCTTCGAGATATCGAATTCGTCGCGCCCGATCCCCGTGCCGAGCGCGGTGATCAGCGTCCCGATCTCCTGGCTCGACAGCATCCGGTCAAACCGCGCCCGCTCCACGTTCAGGATCTTGCCGCGCAGGGGCAGCACCGCCTGATTGGCCCTCGCACGGCCCTGCTTGGCCGATCCGCCCGCCGAGTCACCCTCGACCAGGAAAATCTCGCGGAATTCCGGGTTCTTCTCCTGGCAATCCGCCAGCTTGCCGGGCAGCGAGGCCACATCCAGCGCCGATTTCTTCCGCGTCATCTCGCGGGCCTTCCGCGCCGCTTCCCGCGCCAGCGCCGCTTCGACGATCTTGCTCACGATCATCTTCGCCGGACCGGGGTTCTCCTCGAACCACTCCGACAATTTCTCGTTCATCAGCCCCTCGACCGCAGGTCGCACCTCGGACGAGACAAGCTTGTCCTTGGTCTGTGACGAGAACTTCGGATCGGGCACTTTCACCGACAGGACGCAGGTCAGACCCTCCCGCGCATCATCCCCGGTGAAACTCACCTTCTCCTTGCGTGCCGCCCCCGACTGGCCCGCATAGTGGTTCAGCGTCCGCGTCAGCGCGCCCCGGAAGCCCGCCAGATGGGTGCCGCCGTCGCGCTGGGGAATGTTGTTGGTGAACGGCAGGACATTCTCGTGATAGCCGTCGTTCCACCACATCGCGACCTCGACATTGATGCCGTCGCGCTCGCCGGTAATGAAGATCGGTTCCTCGATCAGCGGCGTCTTCGAGCGATCGAGGTAACGGACGAATTCCCGCACCCCGCCATCATAGAAGAACTCGCTCTCCAACACGTCTGCATGTCGCTCGTCGCGCAGGACGATCCGCACACCGGAATTTAGGAAGGCCAGCTCCCGCAACCGGTTCTCCAGCGTCTTGAAAACGAAATCCCGGTTCGAGAATGTCTTGGTCGAGGCCAGGAACCGCACCTCTGTCCCCTTGCGGCCATTCGCGTCGCCCAGGACCTTCAGATGCTCGACCGTCTCGCCGCCTTCGAAACGCGCGTAATGCTCCTTGCCGTTCCGCCAGATCCGCAGCTCCAGCCAGTCCGACAGCGCGTTCACCACGGACACGCCAACGCCGTGCAGGCCGCCAGACACCTTGTAGGAGTTCTGGTCGAATTTGCCCCCCGCATGAAGCTGGGTCATGATGACCTCGGCCGCCGAGACGCCTTCTTCGGCGTGCAGATCCACCGGAATCCCGCGCCCGTTGTCGCTGACCGAGACGCTGTCATCGGCGTGAACCGTGACCGTCACCCGGTCCGCATGACCGGCCAGAGCCTCGTCGATCCCGTTATCGACGACCTCGTAGACCATGTGGTGCAGGCCCGAGCCATCGTCCGTGTCCCCGATATACATACCAGGACGCTTCCGAACCGCTTCTAACCCTTTGAGAACCTTGATCGAATCGGCGCCGTATTCGCTCTGCGCCTCTGCGGCTTCCGCCATGCCGTTCTTCCTTGCCTATTATGAGGAAAATATAGCCATTTTCGCTGCTAATGTCACGCCTTGGACACAATATTTGGTGGATCGCAACGCTCTGACAATTCGAAGTGAATCCGTTCTTCATCTTGTCCGAAATACGCATGGCCGAACCGTCCTCACGAAGCCGTGTCCCATCCGGCAAGGCGCGCGTGCTAAACAGGTCCGATGAAACGCCTGATCCCCCTCCTCCTGCTCCCCACGGCCACCCTCGCCGACGACGCCACCATCGAAGCCGTGGAGGCCCGCGCGACCGGCAAGACCTGGTCTTTCGCCGTCACGATCCGCCACGCGGATACCGGCTGGGACGACTATGCCGATGGTTGGCGCGTGGTGGCGGGCGACGGCACCGAATACGGCTTCCGCGAACTCCTCCACCCCCATGTCGACGAACAGCCCTTCACTCGCTCGCTCGGCAATGTGGCGATCCCCGAGGGCACGGAAACCGTCTTCATCGAGGCCCGCACCCTGACCGACGGCTGGGGCACCCAGCGCTTCGACGTCTCGCTGAAATAGCACAAGCCGCGCGAAATCCGCCCGCCCCCTCTGGGCAGCGCCGCCGCTCTCGGCTAGTCAAAGCCCCATGAGCAAGACGATCCTGATCCTGAACGGCCCGAACCTGAACCTGCTCGGCAAACGCCAGCCGGAGATCTACGGGTCCGACACACTCGACGACGTGGCCCGGAACTGCGCGCAAGCCGCCGCGGCATTCGGCGCGGGCATCGAGATGCGCCAGTCCAACCACGAGGGCGATCTGGTCGATTTCATCCACGAGGCCCGCGGAACCGCCGTCGGAATCGTCATCAACCCCGGCGCTTATTCCCATACTTCGGTCGCGATCCTCGACGCGCTCAATACCTTCGACGGTCCGGTGATCGAGGTCCATATCTCCAACATCCACAAGCGCGAAACCTTCCGCCACCACTCCTACGTATCGGCCCGTGCCGAGGGCGTCATTGCGGGTTGCGGCATCGACGGCTACGTCTTCGCCGTCCAGCGGATCGGCGCGCTTCTAGGCTGATGCGCATCGCCCTCACCGACTTCGCCCTACGCAACTGGCAGGACGGCGCGAGCACCCTTATCGACGGCCTGACACCGGACGAGCTGGTCGCCCTCTGCTATGCCTCGGATGAGGCCCTCGTCGATGGCTACGCCCCCTTCTGCAAGCACCTGTTCCTGAGGAACCCCAGCGCCACCCGCGCCGCCTTCGCCCCCATCACCGAGGCGAACCGCGCCCATCTCCGTTCCGGCTACGTCGCCCGTCGTGAGGGAGAACGCGCCGTCCTCGAACGCTGGTTCGAAGGGCTCGACGCCCCCCGCGCCGAATGGCTCGATGTCATCCTTTACAGCCACGCCCAGCTTCTGGCCGAGGCCGCCGACTACCCCGAAGAGCAGCCCGTCCCCGACTGCGACTGGGGCATCGTCTCGATCATCGGCACGCTGGAACCGGTCGAGCCGCCGATGCCGCCGATCACCCAGATGCGGAACGCGCTCGGTCGCGCGGAGGGTGGGTCCGGGGTGGCGATGGACGTGAAGGCCTACGACCGGGCGGTGGCCTTCTGGGAAGCTCACGCAGCAGTGCGCTGACGGATGAGTATCGCCGCGCCGTGAACCCCTGCCATGAGCATGGCCCAGATCACGAGCAAATACGGGAACTCCGCCGGGCTCAAATACATGACCACGAGAAAAGCGGTCCCACCGGCCTGGAGCAATATAATGATCCCCTCGAACATCGATGGCGCGGACAGTGTATCCGGCCCGATTCCGAGAAATCCCATTCCCGCCCAGATCACTCCGCCCAGAAAGCTGCCAAGCCCGGTCGAAAGAACCGACGCAAGTATGGCCAGAAGCCAGCCCCTGGACGACCCGCGGCGACCGAAGAACGTCGCGAAGAGCAATCCCGACAAGCCTGCGCCGGATCCGGCGCCTGTCATCATCGTTGCGGCCGACGGATTGCTCGCATGGATGGCAAGAAGGATCGCGACCATTGTCATCACGCCTGCCAGCGCCGTCGCAGCCGCAATAACGAGGCGCTCGGTCCATGAGGTTCTGAGAAGACGAAACATGATAGGATCCTTTCGACAGCGCCGGCCGTTCTCGGTCAACCCCGTGCAGTCCGTCACGCCTTGTTTGTGACATGCGGGTGCAGAATTTTGTGAGATCATTCACAGCGCTGCGATTTTGGCCCTGAGAACCCCTTTCACCTTTCGCGATCGGTTGAAGGCAAAGCCAGCGCGAAATTGGTGTATGCTCAAGGCGAAATACATACGGCGTTAGACAGATTCCGAGAGCATCGACCGACATTCACCAAATCTTCAGAAACCCCGCCGAATGATAGGGGTGGGAGGACGGGGGCTTTACGGAAAATTCAGATTAACTCACTTTTAATCAACACCTTATCTGCGGATAAGGTTCTCCTCCGTCTCACCCGCCCAGATGCGTCTCCCCGCGCGCCTTGGCGAGCGCAATCTGCCGCTGACGCTCCCGGAACCGCTCCCGATCCGCCTCCGAATACTCGTCCCGGCACCGGTGACACGACACGCCTTCCTCGAAATCCGCGTGGCCTCGGTCCGCCTCCGACAGCGGACGCCGACAGGCAAAGCACAACCCGTAATCGCCCTCCCGCAGCCCGTGCCCGACCGACACGCGCCCGTCGAAGACGAAACACTCGCCGTTCCAGCGGGTCTCCGCCTCCGGCACCTCTTCGAGATATTTCAGGATACCGCCCTTGAGGTGGAACACATCCTCCACCCCCTGCCCGATCAGGTAGTTCGTCGCCTTCTCGCAGCGAATGCCGCCGGTGCAGAACATGGCGATCTTCTTGCCTTCGAACCGTTCCGCATTGGCCTTCCACCAGGCCGGGAACTCCCCGAAGCTCTTCGTCTCCGGATCGACCGCGCCCGCGAATGTCCCGATCTCCACCTCGTAATCGTTCCGCGTGTCGATGGTCACCACGTCATTGCGCGTGATCAGAGCGTTCCAGTCGGCAGGCGCGACATAGGTTCCGACCGAGGCCGTCGGATCGACGTCCGGCTGCCCCATCGTCACGATTTCCCGCTTGAGCCGCACCTTCAGGCGCTGGAACGGCATCGCCTCCGCCGTGCTTTCCTTCCACTCAAGGTCCGCGCAGCCCGGCAACCCCCGGATATGCGCCAGCACCGCGTCGATCCCCTCGCGCGATCCGGCAATCGTCCCGTTGATCCCCTCGCGGGCCAGCAGCAACGTCCCTTTCACGCCCTCGGCGCAGGCCAGCTCCGCCAGCGCGGGCTTCAGCGCGGCGGGGTCCGGGAAGGGGGTGAACTTATAGAGTGCAGCGACGGTAAACATGACGCGCTTCCTACGAGAGGCGGCCATGCGGTTGCAAGAGGGGCTGTTTCTGCGCAGAACTTGAACCTGATCTGTCCCGGAGAACCCCCATGCGCCCATCCAGTGAAGCCATCCTCGTCATCGACGTCCAGAACGACTTCTGCCCGGGCGGTGCGCTCGCGGTCGCGGGCGGCGACGAGATCGTGGCCCCGATCAACGCGCTGGTGCCTGAATTCCCCGTCCGGGTCTTCACCCAGGACTGGCACCCGGCGGACCACCTCAGCTTTGCCTCCCAGCATGGGGCGGACCCCATGACCACCACCGAGATGCCCTATGGCACGCAAGTCCTCTGGCCGGACCATTGCGTCATCGGCTCCGAGGGCGCGGCGTTCCACAAGGACCTCGACACGTGTCCCGCCAACCTCATCATCCGCAAGGGCTTCCGGCGCGAGATCGACAGCTATTCCGCCTTTTTCGAAAACGACCGCAAGACGCCCACCGGTCTCGACGGCTATCTGAAAAGCCGGGGAGTCGAGGCCGTCACGCTGGTCGGCCTCGCCACGGATTTCTGCGTGAACTACTCGGCGGTCGATGCCGCGAAACTGGGGTTCCGCGTCACCGTTGTTGAGGGTCTCTGCCGCGCCATCGACTTCGACGGCTCGCTCGACGCCGCCAGGGCGCAGATGACCGGGGCGGGCGTGACCCTTTCCTGAGCCTCAGAAGCTCGGAGCCGGGGCCGACAGCGTGCGCGACGTGACCCGTGCCGCAAGGGGCTTGGCCTTGTCGATCATGCGCTGCGTCGAAAAGCTTGCCACTTCGTTCAGCGGCGTGGCCACTCCGGCTTCAGCGAAGAAAAGGTCGATGTCGAATCCGTTCCAGTCGGCATCGGCAGGAAGCGCCTTCAAATTGGCTTCCAGCCGCTCAAGAAATTCGGCCCGAACAGCTTCGCCGCCGTCTTCCATCCGGCAGTGGTATCCGTTCAGGGCAACGCCGCTTTCAGCAAGACACGTCCGAACCGCCTCGCAGGCTCCACTGATAGCGGCGACAGCTTCGGCATCGCGCAGGACAGCAACCTGTTGCCGCGCCTGTTCGGTCATGCCGAACATGGAGAAAAGGCCCGAAAATTTCTGCTGGGTTTCTTTCGGTATCACCGAAAGCATGTCGAAATCGTACGTCACGAGAGACACTCCTTAACAAAACAACGCTACCGGGTCCGTTAACCACGCATTAGAGACCTTTCTGCGGCGACACTTTGGCCCGCCGAAATTTATTCAGTATACAAACGTATACTGTCTTTCTTTCTTAACACTCATGCGCTAGATCGGTCTCCGAACAACCGAAGGGCCGAACCGCAGGTAACGCGTTGAAATCCCGAATTTCGTATCGCGCAGTGATCCCGGCTTCTTCAACAACCCCATATCTGCCGACCCGCACCGTCAGGAGCCCTGCCCATGTCGAAAATCAAAGTCGAAAACCCCATCGTCGATATGGATGGGGACGAGATGACGCGAATCATCTGGGATTTCATCAAGCAAAAGCTCATCCTGCCCTATCTGGATGTCGATCTGCTCTACTACGATCTTGGCATCGAAAGCCGCGATGCGACGGACGACCAGATCACGATCGACGCCGCCGAAAAGACCAGGGAAGTCGGCTGCGCTGTCAAATGCGCCACGATCACGCCGGATGAGGCACGGGTGGAGGAATTTGGGCTGAAGCGCATGTACCGCTCGCCCAACGGCACGATCCGCAACATCCTTGGCGGCACGATCTTCCGCCAGCCGATCATCTGCAAGAATATCCCCCGGCTCGTCCCCGGCTGGACCCAGCCCATCGTTGTCGGTCGTCACGCCTATGGCGACCAGTACCGCGCCACCGATTTCACCTTCCCCGGCCCGGGCAAGTTGACAATCAAATTCGAAGGCAAGGACGGCAAGATCATCGAACATGAGGTGTTCGACGCCCCCGATGCCGGTGTCGCCGTGGCGATGTATAACCTCGACCCGTCGATCTACGACTTCGCCCGCGCGTCGTTCAATTACGGGCTGAACCTTGGCTGGCCGGTTTATCTTTCGACCAAGAACACGATCCTCAAAGCCTATGACGGGCGCTTCAAGGACATCTTCCAGGAAGTGTACGAGGCCGAGTTCAAGGAGAAGTTCGAGGAAAAGAAGATCTGGTACGAACACCGCCTGATCGACGACATGGTGGCCTCTTCGCTTAAATGGTCCGGCGGCTATGTCTGGGCCTGCAAGAACTACGACGGCGACGTGCAGTCCGACACCGTGGCCCAGGGCTTCGGCTCGCTTGGCCTGATGGCCTCCACGCTGATGACACCTGACGGCAAGATCGTGGAATCGGAAGCCGCGCATGGCACCGTGACCCGCCACTACCGGCAGCATCAGGAGGGGAAATCGACCTCCACCAACTCCACGGCTTCCATCTTCGCCTGGACCGGCGGCTTGCGCCACCGCGCCAAGCTGGATGACAACGTGGCGCTCCGCAGTTTCGCGGGCACGCTCGAACGCGTGGTCATCGACACGATCGAGGCCGGTCAAATGACCAAGGACCTGGCGCTTCTGGTCGGCCCGGATCAGGGTTGGCTGACGACCACCGGTTTCCTCGACAAGATCGACGAGAATCTGCAAAAGGCCTTGAGTTAGAGCCTTATGAGGGGCGGACCCACGGCTCCGCCCCATGCACATCCACGAAAACGCGATAAACCCGCGTCGTCGCCGTGATGAACATCCGGTGCCCGTCCGGCCCCCCGAAACACAGGTTCGACACCGTTTCCGGCACCAGGATCTTGCCCAGCAATGTGCCGTCCGGCGTAAAGCAGTGCACCCCGTCGGCGGCGGAGGACCAGAGATTGCCCTCCACGTCGCAGCGAATGCCGTCCGGCAGACCCTTGTCGATCTCGGCAAACACGCCGTCATCGCGCAACCCGTCCCCTTCGACGACGAAGCGGCGGATCACCGATGGCACACTCTTGTCATGGCTCGACCCGCTCTCGGCGATGTAGAGCACCGTCTCATCGGGCGAGAAGCACAGCCCGTTCGGCTGCACGAAGTCGGAGACGACCACCGTCAACTCACCATCGGGCGAGAGCCGGTAGACGTTGTGCGTCTCCTGCTCCTGAGCGCTGCGATAGCCTTCGAAGTTGGAAATGATGCCGTAGCTCGGATCGGTGAACCACACCGTGCCGTCCGAGCGAACCACCACGTCGTTGGGTGAATTCAGCCTCTTGCCCTCAAACGTGTCGGCGAGAACCGTGAGCGACCCGTTCGCTTCCGTCCGCACCACGTCGCGCTTGCCGTGCCGGCACCCCACAAGGCGGCCCTGCCGGTCGCGCGTGTTGCCATTGTTGAACTCCGAGCCTGCGCGGAAGACACTCAGCCCCTCTGCCTCGGACCAGCGCATGATCCGCCGGCTTGGAATGTCGGAGAACAACAGGCAGCCGTGATCCCCGAACCAGACCGGACCCTCGGTCCATGTGAAACCCTCTGCGATGACTTCCAGCCTGGAGGTGGGATGGACCAATGCCCTGAACCGGGCGTCATGGAGTTCCAGATGTGGCGGAAGGCTTTTCATTCCCTGACCCTTCTTGTGCTTGCTGCAATAACGATTCCGATAATAATTGTTCCGGTCAAAACGCTGCGCACGCCGGCGCCCGCGCCATAGCTGTTCAGCATCGAGACCACGAGAAACATGAAAAGCGCCGCGCCCCAGACGCCCGGCACATTGGAATTGCCGCCCGCGATGGAACTGCCGCCGATCACCACGACAGCAATGGACATCAGCAGGTATTCTGTCCCCATGTTGAGCGCCGCGCCGCCGGAGAAACTGGCCAGCAGGTAGCCCGCAATCGAGGCGAAGACCGCGACGGAGACGTAAGTTACTGCCCGCACCATTTCCACCGGCACACCGGCCAGCCGCGCGACGCGCAGGTTCTGGCCCGTCGCCAAGAGCCACCGGCCCCAGACCGAGCGTTCCAGCACGACCCAGACGACAATCGCCAGAACCAGCCCGACCCAGGCGACATTCGGCAATCCCAGGAACCGGCCGGTCGAGAACTCGGCCAGCTCTTGGGGCGGCTTGATCCGCAGACCCCGGTTCGACCAGATCGCCAGCGACTGGTAGATCAGCGAGGCCGCCAGCGTAGCGATGATCGGCGGCAGGCGCAGCAGGAAGATCAGCGCGTAATTCGCCAGCCCAGCGCCCAGCCCGACGGCCAGCGCGATGCCCAGCCCCAGAAACGCCGTGCCCGGATCGCTGCCCATCGCCTTCAGTGCCAGCGTCGCGGCGAGTGTCATCGTGGCCGGGATCGACAGATCGACATTCCCCGGCCCAAGCGTGATCACCAGCATCTGCCCCAGCCCGACGATGGCGGTAAACGCCCCGAAAGACAGCGCCGCATAGGCCAGCTCCCCGGCCCCCCGCCCCGAAGTCAGCCCCAGCGTCAGGGCAAAGGCCCCGGCAGCGGCGAGCCAGGCCCAGATCCACGGTCTGCTCAACACGCTCATCCCTCCACCGCCTTCTGCCGGAAGACCAGCCGGGCGGTCAGCACAAGAATCAGAATCGCGCCTTGCGCCCCGATCTGCCAGTCGGGCGAAAGCCGCATGAAGGACAGGAACGACGCCGCAAGCGTCAGGGTCAGCGCCCCGATCACCGCGCCGGTCGGGCTGACCTTGCCGCCCACGAACTCGCCCCCACCAAGGATCACGCCCGCGATAGAAAGAAGCGTATAGCGCAGCGCAATGTTGGCATCGGCCGAGGTCGCAAGCCCCACCAGCGTCATCCCGGCCAGCACACCGAAGAACCCCGCCAACCCATAGGCCAGCGCCTTCAGCCGGATCACCGACCAGCCCGCCCGCGCCACCGACCGCGCATTGCCGCCGACACCGCGCAACACCGTTCCGATGCCGGAGCGGATGATCAGCAGATGCGTGATCGCGGCAATGATGATCGCGGCCACCACCGCCATCGGCGCAAAAGGCGGCTTGACCGTCATCAGGCTGCGCAGCCAGTCGGGGCTCGATCCGCCCGGCGAGGGCAGAATGAAGAGCGCGATCCCGCCCCAGACGAAGGACATGCCCAGCGTCACCACGATGGCGGGCAGGTCCAGCGCGTGGATCATGGCGCCGAGTGCGGCATAGGCCAGGATCAGGGCCAGAAGCATGGCAATGCCAATGAGCGGCGTATCGTTGAGATAAGTCGCCGTGATACAGGCCACGAGACTGACAAACGCCCCCAGCGACAGGTCGATGTCGTTGACCATGATGATCATCATCTGCGCGATTGTGGCCAGAGCGATGGGCACCGCGAGATTGAAGAGCAGGTTCAACCCGAAATAGCTCATGGCACGGGGCTGCATGTAGAACGTGGCGACCAGAAGCACGGCGAGCGAGACGACCGGCAGGATGATGCGGTGGCGGGCGAGGAGGTTCATGACGCCTCCTGCATCTCGAAAGAGGCTTCCAGGATCTTCTCCTCGGTAATGTCCGCGCCGGTCAGTTCCGCGCTGATCTCGTGATTGCGGAAGACGAAAACGCGGTCGCACTGGCAGACCTCTTCGGTCTCCGTCGAGTACCAGAGAAACGTCCGGCCCTTTGCCGCCTCCGCCCGGATCATCGCATAGACATCCTGCTTGGTGCCCACATCCACGCCGCGCATCGGGTCGTCCATGATGACCACCGGGGCGGGCGAGGCAAGCGCGCGGGCAAAGAGCACCTTCTGCTGGTTGCCGCCTGACAGCGACAGGATGGGATTGGTCACGTCATCGGTGCGGATGCCGATCCGGGTTTTCCAGTCGGCAGCGATCTCGGCTTCGCGACCGCGATCCACCAGTCCCCATTTCGCGCCTTGTTGCAGGACCGAAACCGAGACATTGCGCAGAATCGACCAAAGCGGCAGAATCCCGTCCCGCGTTCTGTCGCCCGCCACAAAGACCACCTCCGGCGATTTGCGGGACTGCCAGGACGACGAGCGCGACAGGAAGAGTTTCGCCAAGGCCGCCGCCTGCCCGTGCCCGGCCAGACCGGAGAGCCCGACGATCTCGCCCTTCCGCGCGGCCAACCCCTGATCGGTCCGGATGACGTCTTCACCGAACGCGCGATCCGCAGTTGCGGCCTCCGCTTCCTCAGTCGCCACATGGCCCATCGCATCGACCAGCCCCTGCCGGGTGAATTCTGAAGTTGGACGTTCGGCCACCGTCTTGCCGTCCTTCAGAACGACAATGCGACTGGCGACCTCGAACACTTCGCCCAGCATGTGGGAAATGAAGATCACCGCACCGCCCTCGGTGCAGAAACGCCGAACGTGGGAAAGAAGTTGCTCCGCGATCCCCGCATCCAGCGAAGATGTCGGTTCGTCAAGAATCACCATCCGCGCTTCCGTGCCACGCGGTGCAAACCCGATGGCAATCTCCACCATCTGGCGTTCCGCGATGGACAGCGTGTCCACCACGTCATCGGCCCCAATTCCGTGACCGGGAAAGATCATGTCGAGGCTTTCCCCGATCTCCACCCGTGCCTGTTTCCGCCAGTTCGGCCCTTTCAAACTGGCATGAGAAATCCGCAGATTCTCCGCCACCGTCAGGTTCGGGCAAAGCGAGAGCTCCTGGAACACCGACCGCACCCCGGCCTCAAGCGCCGAGCCTCCCCGCGAGAACGCGATCTCGCCCGAAGACGGCGCGAAGGTGCCGTTGATCAGGTTCACCAGCGTCGATTTGCCGGCCCCGTTGTGACCGACAAGCCCGATGCAATCGCCGGGGGCTACCGACAGGCTTACCCCGTCGAGAGCGCGGACCGGGCCGAAATGCTTCGCAGCCTCGGTCAGCGTCACGAGCGGGGCACTCTCATGCGTGTTCATGAGGGCTCCATTCGGAGAAATCTGAAATCGGGCCGCCCCGGAGGGCGGCCCGGCCTTGCATCACATCGCGTCTGCAATGACCTGTTTCGCATCTTCCAGCGTATAGGTCACGTTGGCGACGGAACCTTCCGGTGTGGTGGCCAGTGCCTCGTCCAGCGTATCCTGGGTGATCTTCAGGAACGGCACCGTCAGATCCTGCGGCACGTCCGCGCCGTCCAGGATTTGCTGCGCGACGAAGAGCGCGAGCGAGGCAACACCCGGCGCAATCGACAGCGACATGGTTTCATAGCCGTTGGCATCGCGCTGTTCGGCCCACCACTTCATCTCGTCCTGACGGTTGCCCAGCACGATAAGCGGCGTGTCGCGACCGGCAGCCTTGAAGGCCTGCGCCGCGCCATACCCGTCACCGCCCTGGGTGACGACGCCAACCACTTCGGGCAGCGACGGCAGGATTCCGGCCACGGCCTTCTGCGCCACGTCCTGCGCCCAGTCGCCATGCACCGATCCGACGATCTCGAACTGGCTGTGTTCGGCCACCCCTTCGTGGATACCCTTGGAGATCTCGTCATCGACGAAAACCCCCGCCAGACCGCGAATCTCCAGCAGATTGCCGCCGTCCGGAATCCGCGTGGCGAGGTAATCCACCTCTTCCTTGCCCATCGCCGCGAAGTCGACCGCGATCCGCCAGGCGCAGGGCTCGGTCACAATGCCGTCGAAGCTGACGACGATCACACCCGCATCGCAGGCTTCCTTCACCGCACCGTTCAGCGCGGTGGGCGAGGCGGCGTTCAGCACGATGGCGTCATAGCCCTGCAGGATCATGTTCTGGATCTGCGCGGCCTGTTCCGTCGCCTGATTCTCCGACGTGGTATAAGCATCCGCCGCCGCAATCACGCCATCGGCAACGGCCTGGGCTCCGACTTCTTCCCAGGTCGACAGCATCGCCTGCCGCCATGAGTTGCCGGCATAGTTGTTGGACAGCGCGATCCGCTTGTCCGAGGTGTCCGCATGAGACATGACCGGGGCCAGTCCAGCGACCAAGGCAAGACTTGCCGCGCCAAGCAGCATCTTCGAAATCTTCATAGTTTCCTCCCTCTCGCGCAGTGATCCTGCGCTTTGTCCCGGCCCGGAACGGGCACAGATAAGCCGATGATGCGTCCCGGCAATGCCGCTGTAAAGGGAGCCGACCGCAGAGCTGTTGCGGGTTCCCGCAAGTGAATTGCGGCTTGCGGTGTTTCCTTTCGCGCAATTGCTTGCGAAACTTGCGGGAACGCGCATCGCGCGACGGGAGGAGAACATGGCAAACGCCCTTGCGGCCCCGGCAACGGGAGACGCCTTCATGCGGATTTCGGCACATCTGGCCGAGCGCACGGATATTGCCTCCGCGCTTCAGGCCGTGGCCGACGAAATTGTCGAGGTCATTCCCTTCACCCATGCCGATCTTTGCCTGATCGACCGGCCGGGCTGGCTTTCCAGTTATGAGGTCGGCATCCGCACCCGCTGGTCGCGCACGCGCACCCGGCTGAAATTTTCGCCGATCCGGGATCTGCTGAACGGTGAGTGCGATTTCATGCTGTGCGAAGACGCGATGACCGACCCCCGCCAGACCTTTGAAGGTGCCTGTTCGGAACCGATCTTCAACCACAACCTGCGGTCCCGCGTGCATGTGCAGATGAAAGTCATGGGCCATGTCATCGGCACGCTGAACATCTCCCATTCCACGTCCGGCCTTTACGACCTGACGACCGTGCAAACCGCCCAGCATGTCGCCGACGCCCTGTCGCCCTATTTCCACGCGCTCCACACCGCGGAACGCGCCAGGCAGGCGGCGCAGATGGGCGAACAGGCGCAGGCCCGCGAGGAAGGGCTGAGGCGCGGCGCGCTGGATCTGACCCAGACGCTGGAGCAGGAACGCCAGCGCATCGGCATGGACCTGCACGACCAGACATTGGCCGATCTGACACGGCTTCTGCGCGAGGTCGAAACCGATGGCCAGGCCGACCGCGACGCCCTTGGCCATCAGATCGGCCGGATCATCGGCGACCTGCGGCACATCATCGACACCGCCGTGCCGACCCTGCTCGATCTTTTCGGCTTCGAACACGCGGTGCGCGTGCATCTTGAACGCGCGGTGGGTGCCAATCCGGTGCAGATCGAGGTGATCGACGAAACCGCCGGTGCCACCGACCGCCTGGACCCCACGGTGCGCACCGCGCTGTTCCGCATCGCGCAGGAGGCGGTCAACAATGCGGCCCGCCATTCCGGTGCCCGCCGGATAGAAGTCCGGATCGAACCGATGGGGGAAAGCGGTCTGAACCTGACCATCCGTGACGACGGAAAGGGATTGCCGCCGAACACCGAACGCAGCTCCGGGCTTGCGCATATGCGGACGCGGGCACAGTTGATCTCTGCCGAACTCGACATTCTGGACGACAACGGCTGCACCATCCGGGTCATGCTGGGGAATCAGGCATGAAAGCCCTCATCGTCGAGGACGACCAGTTCCACCGCTCCTATATCCAGGACGCCCTTGCCGAGGCGCTGCCGGAGGTCACGGAGATCTTCCAGGCCGCCAACGGCGTAACAGGGGAAGAGGAAGCGCGGCAGGGCGGGATCGAGGCCATCGTAATGGACTTGCAGATGGGCCACCGCAACGGCATCGAGGCCGCCCGGACCATCTGGGCAGAGCGCCCGCAAAGCCGCATTCTCTTCTGGTCGAACTACGCCGACGAGGCCTATCTGCGCGGCATCGCCCAGATCGTGCCCGAAGACAGCGCCTATGGCTATGTGTTGAAGACCGCTTCGCGCGACCGTCTCAAACTGGCGCTTCGGTCGGTACTTGTCGAAGGCCAGATCGTGGTCGATCGCGAGATCCACAGGCTGCAAAGGCATGGCACCGCGCCGCGCTCGGGTCTCGACGACAGCGAATATGCCGTGCTGGTCGATCTTGCGCTGGGCCTTCAGGACAAGCTGATCGCCGAACGCCGGGGCATGTCGCTGCGCACGGTGCAAAACCGGCTGCTGGCACTTTACGACAAACTCGGTGTTGCCCCGGAGGCCAAGGACGGACCGACGCTGAACAAACGCGTGCGGGCTTTGAACCGCGCGCTGGTCACGCGCACGCTCAATGTCGAAATGCTGGATGCGGCGCAGCGCGAACTTGACGATTGGCTGGCGGCGCGGAACTGACCTGACGCCTTCAACCTTGGCCGATTGCAGAATTCGGGACAGGACAAAAATTAGTTAGGCACACGCCTAAGTTTCTTCTTGCGGCATTGCGGTGCCCCTGTTACTTAGGCTTATGGCTAAGTATGATCCATCACTCGATACCTGTTTTACCGCGCTCGGTGATCCGACGCGGCGGCAGATCCTGCAACGGCTTGCGCGCGGCAAGGCCAGCGTCAGCGAACTGGCCGCGCCCCATGACATGGCCCTGCCATCTTTCATGGGGCACCTGAGAAAACTAGAAGACGCAGGGCTGATTTCCTCCGAAAAACAGGGCCGCACCCGCATCTGCCAACTGACCCCCGACGCCTTCACACCCGCCCGCGACTGGCTGAGCGAACAAAGCGCCGTCTGGGAAGGCCGCCTCGACCGCTTTGACGATTACGTCACCAAGCTGATGAAGGACCGAAACAAATGAAGCTCGACCCCGAAACCGACCTGACCTTCACCCGTGAACTCGATGTGCCCCGTGCGCTTGTCTGGGAATGCTGGACCTCGCCCGAACACATTCCGCATTTCTTCGTCCCCAAACCGCACAGCGTCACCCATTGCGACATCGACCTCCGCGTCGGCGGCCGCTCTAACACCACCTTCAACGTCGACGGCAACGAGATGGAGAACAACGGCGTCTATCTCGAAATCGTGGATGGCAAGAAACTGGTCTTCACCGACACCTACACCGAAGGCTGGAAACCAAATCCAGACCCGTTCATGACCGCGATCCTCGAACTCAAGGACAACGGCAAGGGCGGCACCACCTACACCGCGACCGCGCGCCACCGCTCGCCGGAGAACCGGAAGGCGCACGAAGACATGGGCTTCTACGACGGCTGGGGCACCGTCGTCACGCAGCTCGAAGACTATGCGAAAACGCTTCAGGCAAGCTGAAACACTTCGTTAACCTTCCCTAACGCAAGCTGCCGCCCGGAGCTTTTCGGGCGGCAATACCGACGTTGGCACCGACGTAATACCGACGTGATACCGACGCATTACCGACGTGCCGTTTTTACCCCCAAATGCCTTGTTTTCCTGCATTAACCCCTTGCACCCGTTGCATGAGGTCGCCATCGCACGGTCGCTCCGTTAACCTCCCACCGCGTCACCTTGCCGTGACAGGGCTTGTCGCGCCACGCATCCGCGTCAATCTTGAGCGCGAAAGGATCCAAGCTGCCATGCCCACCGAACGCTTTACCTTCCCCGGCCACGCGGGCGACGATCTTGCGGGCCGTCTCGACCTGCCCGAAGGCCCGCATCTCGCCACGGCCCTCTTTGCCCACTGCTTTACCTGCGGCAAGGACATCACCGCCGCCCGCCGCATCGCTGCCCGCCTTGCCACAATGGGCATTGCCGTCCTGCGCTTCGACTTCACCGGGCTTGGCCATTCCGGCGGCGAATTCGCCAACACCACCTTCACCTCCAACGTCGAAGACCTCACACGCGCCGCGCATCACCTCGCCGACCGTGACATGGCCCCGACCCTGATGATTGGGCATTCCCTTGGCGGTGCGGCGGTTCTGAAGGCCGCCCGCGACATCGACAGCATCCGTGCCGTCGTCACGATCGGCGCACCGTTCGACCCAGCGCACGTCACCCATAATTTCGGCGACGCGCTCGACCGGATCAGCATTGAAGGCGAGGCTGAAGTCGACCTCGCCGGTCGTCCCTTCACCATCGGCAAACGCTTCCTGGAGGACGTTTCAGGGGCCACGCTCGAAGGCGCCATTGCGAAGCTGAACAAGGCGTTGCTTGTCATGCACGCCCCCCGCGACGCCACCGTCGGCGTGGAAAACGCGACCCGTATCTTCACCGCCGCGAAGCACCCGAAGAGCTTTGTCACGCTGGATGACGCCGACCACCTGATCACTCGCGCCGAGGACGCTGAATACGCGGCCGAGGTCATTTCCGCCTGGGCGACACGATATCTCGACCTGCGCCCGCCCGCGCCACCGCCCGGTGCGCCGGAGGGTATCATCCGCGTCAGCGAAGCCGACCCGGACGGCTTCCTTCAGGACGTGAACGCAGGCCCGTTCCATCACACGCTGGCCGACGAGCCCCGCGCCTACGGAGGCACCAACCAGGGCATGTCGCCCTACGGTTTCCTTTCAGCCGGTCTCGGCGCCTGCACCTCGATGACCATCCGCATGTATGCCCGCCGGAAGGGCTGGCCCCTGACCCATGTCTCGGTCGATATCAGCCATGACAAGGTCCACGCGCAGGACGCCGAGACCTCTAATGAAGTGCGGATCGACAGCTTCCGCCGGGAGGTCCGGCTCGAAGGAGACCTCGACGCGGACCAGCGCAAGCGGCTGATGGAAATCGCCGACAAATGCCCGGTCCACAAAACGCTGGAAAAAGGCGCGAAGGTCGAAACCATCCTCGTGGATTGAAGTGCGGCGCGGCCCGTGCGAACGTCTGGCCCATGGAAAATACCGCCACCAGAGTCGCTACCGCCCAGTTGCCGCAGGTCCAGGAACCGCGCAATTCCGGCATGCCGCTCGACCTCGACCTGATCCGGGCCTTGCAGGCCAACACCAGCGCCATCGAGCGCCGCGCCGCGACCCTGCCCGGCCGCCGCTCGGTGAAGAAGGAATACCAGGCCGCCTGGCTGTCCCGCGCGATCACCATGATCGACCTGACCACGCTTGCGGGCGACGACACCGAAGGCCGCGTCCGCCGCCTTTGCGCCAAGGCCCGCCAGCCGGTGCGCGCCGATCTTCTTGAAAAACTGGGCCTGCCGGACCTCACTGTCGGCGCTGTCTGTGTCTATCACGACATGGTGGAAACCGCCGTCGATGCCCTCAAGGGTTCCGGCATCCCTGTGGCCGCCGTCTCCACCGGCTTTCCCGCCGGTCTCTCGCCCTTCCATCTTCGCGTCGCCGAGATCGGCGAAAGCGTGAAAGCCGGGGCCAAGGAGATCGACATCGTGATTTCCCGCCGTCACGCCCTGACCGGCAACTGGCAGGCGCTGTACGACGAGATGAAGACCTTCCGCGAGGCCTGCGGCGAGGCGCATGTGAAGGCGATTCTTGCGACCGGCGAGCTTGGCTCGCTTCGGAATGTGGCCCGCGCAAGCTGGGTCTGCATGATGGCGGGCGCGGATTTCATCAAGACCTCCACCGGCAAGGAAAGCGTCAACGCCACGCTGCCGGTGTCGCTGGTGATGATGCGCGCGATCCGGGGGTTCCACGATCTGACCGGCTATCGGGTTGGCTACAAACCGGCGGGCGGGATCTCCAAGGCCAAGGATGCGGTGACCTACCTTACACTGGTCAAGGACGAGTTGGGCGACCGGTGGTTGCAGAACGATCTTTTCCGCTTCGGCGCGTCCTCGCTTCTGGGCGATATCGAGCGGCAGTTGGAACACTTCGTCACCGGGCGGTATTCGGCCGGGTACAGGCATGCGGTCGGATGATCGCAGAGTATTCAGAATACTCTGCGCGAGGCTTTTCAGAAAAGCCTCGCCTTTTTAAAACGGGAGGCGTCGCATGAACGTCCGCGACATATTCGAAACCATGGAATACGGCCCGGCCCCCGAGGACGCCGCCGAGGCGTTCAAGTGGATCGACAGCCACGATGGCAAATTCGGCCAGTTCATCGGCGGTGCCTTCACCAAACCGAACAAGCTCTTCCCGACGAAGAACCCTGCCACCGGCAAGCTGCTGGCGAAGGTCGGGCAGGCAACCAAGAAGGACGTGGACAATGCCGTCGCCGCCGCTCGCAAGGCGCAGGCCGCCTGGGCGAAGGACCCGAAAAGACGTGCCCGCGTCCTCTACGCCCTCGCCCGGCTGATCCAGAAGCAATCCCGCCTTTTCGCCGTGCTGGAGACGCTCGACAACGGCAAGCCGATCCGCGAAGCCCGTGACATCGACATTCCTCTGGTCGCCCGTCATTTCTACTACCACGCCGGGATGGCGCAGCTCATGGACGAGGAACTGCCCGATCGCGAGCCGCTCGGCGTCTGCGGCCAGATCATCCCATGGAACTTCCCGCTTCTGATGCTCGCCTGGAAAGTCGCCCCGGCGCTCGCCATGGGCAACACGGTGGTCCTGAAACCGGCGGAATACACCTCGCTCACCGCATTGCTCTTCGCCGATCTCAGCCGGGAGGCGGGCGTGCCGCCCGGTGTGCTGAACATCGTCACCGGCGACGGTGCGGTCGGCGCGTTAATCGTGAATCACAAGGACATTGATAAGATCGCCTTTACAGGTTCGACCGAGGTCGGCCGGATCATTCGCGTTGAGACCGCCGGAACCGGCAAATCGCTGACTTTGGAGCTGGGAGGGAAATCACCCTACATCGTCTTCGACGACGCCGACATCGACTCAGCGATCGAAGGGCTTGTCGATGCGATCTGGTTCAACCAGGGCCAGGTCTGCTGCGCGGGATCGCGCCTTCTGGTGCAGGAAGGCATCGCGGAAGAGTTTAACAAAAGGTTAAAGGCGCGGATGGCGAACCTCCGTGTCGGTGACCCGCTGGATAAATGCATCGACGTCGGTGCCATCGTCGACCCGGTCCAGTTGAAGACCATCAAGGCGCTGGTCGATGGTTCCGCCGGAGAGGTCTACCACGCCCCCTGCGAATTGCCGTCGAAAGGCTGCTTCTACCCGCCAACCCTGATCTCCGGCCTCTCCACCGCCGACCCGCTGATGCAGGAGGAGATCTTCGGCCCGGTCCTCGTCTCCTCCACCTTCCGCACACCGGCCGAGTCGGTGGAACTCGCCAACAATACCCGCTACGGCCTTGCCGCGACGGTCTGGACGGAGAACGTCAACCTCGCCCTCGACATCGCGCCCAAACTGATCGCGGGCGTGGTCTGGGTGAATGCCACCAACCTGTTCGACGCCGCCGCCGGGTTCGGCGGGGTGCGCGAAAGCGGGTTCGGACGCGAAGGCGGCTGGGAGGGTTTGCGGGCCTACACCAAACCCTCCGGCAAGCCGGTTCCATACAATCCGCTACCGACAATCGCCGCACCCAAGGACGCCACCGTCGAAGGCCTAGACCGGACCGCCAAGCTCTATATCGGCGGCAAGCAGGCGCGTCCCGATGGCGGATATTCTCGTGCCGTCTGGTCACCCAAGGGCAAGCTGCTCGGCCATGTCGGGCTGGCCAACCGCAAGGATTTCCGCAACGCGGTGGAGGCCATGAACGCCGCCAAGGGCTGGTCGAAAACCACCGGCCACTTGCGCGCGCAGATTCTCTACTACCTGGCCGAGAACCTCTCCGCCCGCGCGGAAGAATTTGCCGCACGTTTCAACGAGATGACCGGCATACGCAGCGGCAAGACGGAGGTAGAAACCGCCATCGACCGGCTGTTCACCTGGGCCGCCTGGGCCGACAAGCATGACGGCGGTGCCAAGGGTGTTCCGTTCCGGGGCGTCGCGCTGGCCATGAACGAACCGGTGGGCAAGATCGCCGCTTTTGCTGGGAGCGCCGAGCCATTGACCGGCATCGCCGACCTGATCGGTGCGGCGCTGTCGATGGGCAACCGGCTGACGTTGATCGCGCCTGAGGCCGCGCCGTTGATCGCCACCGACCTCTATCAGGTGCTCGACACCTCCGACGTGCCCGGCGGCACCGTCAATATCTTGACCGGCGACCATGCCGAACTGTCGCCACAGGTCGCGGGCCACATGGATGTGGACGCGGTCTGGAACTTCGCCAACCCCGCCCTCACCCCGGTGATCGAACGGGAAGCGGCAAGCAACTTGAAACGCACATGGACTCCGGCCTACGCGCCCAAGGCTGCCGACTGGCTTGCGGCCGCGACCGAGGTCAAGACGATCTGGGTGCCTTATGGCGAATAACTAGGCCAATGCACGTCAAGGAGAAGACCGAGGACCGGCTTGTGATGGTCGATACCCAGCTCGACAAGAAGCTCGGGATCGGCGCCTTCTCCGCCTTCCTTCTTTTCCTCGCCTGGCAATTCGCCTCGGGCGGTGACTACCTGCCCGCGCTTTTCCCGACTGCCATCGTTGCGGGGATGCTCTTTTATCTCTGGCGCTCGCGCATGCGATCCGAACTGGTCTTCGACAAAACCACCGGCAGGGTGGATCTTGTGGTCGAGGATCGGAACGGAACGAACAGATGGGACTGGGACCTGAGCGAGGTCGAAACGGCCGAGTTGTCAGAGATCCGGCGAGCGGATGAAACCAGCGGGAATGGCCTCAAACGGCCGGTGCTGGTCTTGAAGGATCGCACGCGCGCACCACTCCGGCCCGATCATTCGGCTGGCGGCATGAGCTTCAAGGCCGTTGCCGCGATCCAGCATTTCCTCGGTCAGGAGATCACCGACGCGCCGGTCGGGTGGCTGAACCCTTACGAAGACGACTGAAACGAAAAGCGCCCGGACGATGCCGGGCGCTACGATGTATTTCAGTAGAGATTTACTGAGCCTCGACGGCCTTCGCTTCCACCGTGTCGCCGCTGGTAATCTCGATCCGGCGCGGTTTCAGGGCTTCCGGCACTTCGCGCACGAGGTCGATATTCAGCATGCCATTGACATGGCTTGCGCCCGAGACCCGCACATGGTCGGCAAGCGTGAACCGGCGTTCGAAAGCGCGGTTGGCGATGCCGCGATGCAGATAGGTACGGTCTTCGGTGTCTTCCGATTTGCTGGCGGAGACGATCAGGGCGTTCTCGCGCAGTTCAACCGAAAGGTCCTCTTCGCTGAACCCGGCCACGGCGATGGAAATGCGCCAGGCGTCGTCGGCGGTCTTTTCAATGTTGTAGGGCGGGTAGGACGGGTTCTGAGCCGTGTCGGTCAAGATCCGGTCCATCATGTCGGCAATCTGGTCGAAGCCGACGGTTGCACGGTGCAGGGGTGCAAGATCAAACCTTCTCATAAGGTTATCCTCCTTTGAGCGATACCAATGTGCCTTCCCGGATGGGCAAGGCGGTTGTCAGATGTCGGACCCGGATTCGGCGCCCGACACGAAAAAGATAGGAAGCCGGTTCTCGGCCATCAAGGGGTGGCCGCCAGTCTGTCGAACAACACCGAAATGCGATCCACGACATTCGAGGCAAGTGCCACCGACCTGCCGTCCCGTTGCGCCGTGCTGTTCACGATGGCCACCAGTTCCGACCCGTCTTCGGTCAGGCGAAACACCGGCGCTCCGCTTTCCCCGCCGCGCACCTGGCATCCCAGGGTCACGACCCCTGCATATGAGCCTTCCACGACAAGGCAACGGCGGCGTTTTGGACGGCTGTTACGCGGGTTGCGCCAACTGACGATGAACAGACCTTCGCCCGCCGATGCTGCCGTGGTGCTCAGATTGACGGGCCGGATGGTGTTGGAATCAATCGGCCGGTCCAGCTGGCCGATGGCGAAATCGAATCCCAGGCGTCTCAACCTGTGCGCGATAAACGCGATATAGAGCGGGTGCATCATCACTCGCCGGACCGGAATTCGTTCGGTGCTGCCCGTGGGGCGGAACGCATAGGAGGAGTCCTCGTCCTCGCGTACGCAATGTGCCGCGGTCAGAATGACGTCCGGTCGTATCAGAACGGCGGAGCACCCGCCATTGTCGGTAGTCGACTCGATGCGGCCGGCGGCCTGGAACACCCTGTCCGCTGACAAGGGTGCGGCGAGGACCCAGCAGACCAGGGAAAGAAGAAGAACCGACCGCATGGCGTTCACCTTGCCCCGTCTGGGCGCGCGGTCAAGTCACGGGCGAAGGAACTTGGCGCTGCTTCCCCCCGACAGTCGCCGGGGTTCGTTTGGCCGGATGATGTTAACCTCGGCGGGTGCCGCGACGACCCGACCGCCGCCCGTGGCCAAAAGCGCCATGAGTTCCGACAGGGGCTGTTCCAGATTGGTGCCAAGGGCGACCTTTCGTCCGCGCACCTCGGCCTTGGCGGAGACCACCGAAACGATACGCATCTGCCCATCGACCTCGGTGAAGATCGGCGCGCCCGACGAGCCGAAATCGACATCGCAGGACAGGACCAGTGTTCCCCTTTGGCGGGCGAGGACATGGCATATTTCCTGGATCGAGGGAGACTCCGCCCGGTCATGGGCATAGGAGACGACACCCACCTGTTGGCCTTTGCGGGGCCGTTTGGACGTGGCGAAAGGCCGAACGTTCGGCAGGCGGATTTCGCTGGTCAGTTCCATAAGGGCCAGATCATTCGCGACATTGGCGGATTCCGTCGGTCCCGCATAGACATAGTCGGGATGAACCACGATGCGGCCAACCTGCCGCGAGGCTGTGGCGTGACCGTTGCGGAAACCGGCGTGAAACACGATGTCGTCCGCGTCCATGACAGTACCGGAGCGGGAGTTGAACGCGCAATGCGCCGCCGTCAGAACGAGCCGGGGCGAGATCATCGCGCCGGTACACATGCCGCCCCAGCCGATATTGAGCCGACCGACGCCTTCCCATCCCTGCGCCTCGAACGACGTCATGATCTTGTGCAACTCCGACGGCTGACTTTCATCGGCCAATGCCGGAGCAGTTGTCAGAGCCGCAAACACCGCGGCGATCAGAAATCGCATACCAGGCCTCTTCCCGCTTCGCGCATCGAGGGTATGTGCCCGATGCGGCAATAATATGTCGCCAATTTCCTCTTAACCCAGCGCGGCAGGACGCGGGCCTCCGGTCGCCCAGTCCAGCAGTTCGACCGTGTGAACGACAGGCACTTCCGTTCCAGAACCGATCTGCATCATGCATCCGATATTTCCGGCCGCAATTACATCCGGCTCTCTGGCTTCCAAGGTCTTGATCTTGCGACGTTTCAGTTCGCCCGAGATGTTTGGCTGGGTCAGGTTGTATGTCCCCGCCGATCCGCAGCACAGATGCGGGTCCTTGGGCTCCACCACATCGAAACCCGCCGCCTTGAGAAGGGTTTTCGGAGCCGCCTTGACCTGTTGCCCGTGCTGCAGTGAACAGGCCGCGTGATAGGCGACGCGCAGCGGTTCGGGGGATCTCGCCGATAGCTCCAGTTTGGCCAGAAGTTCGGTCACATCCAGGGCTTTGGCGCTGACAGCGGCGGCATCCTTGGCCAGCGGATCGTTGCGGAACATGTGGCCATAATCCTTCACGGTGGTGCCACAGCCACTGGTATTGATGACGATGGCCTCGAACTTTCCGGCCGTCCATGCCCGGATATTGGCGGCAGCGAAGCGATGGCTTTCGTTCTCCCACCCCATGTGATGGACCAGAGCGCCGCAGCATCCCGCCCCTTCGGCCACGACGACCTCGCAGCCCAATCGCGTCAGGAGCCGGATCGTCGCATCGTTGATGTCGGTGTTCAGCGCCTTCTGTGCGCAGCCCGTCATCAGTGCCACGCGCATTCGCGTCTCGCCTTCTGCAGGAAAAGTCTGCGGGTCGTCGTTGCGGCTGACCGGCGGGATGCGTTTCGGCGCCATGTCCAGCATCGCCCGCAGCCGCGCCTCGGGCACCAGCGCCTTGAACGGACGGGCGATCTTCGCCGCCAGCAAGGCCAGACGAAACCGTCCCGGATAGGGGAGGATCTTGGCCAGCGTGTTTCTCAGAACCCGCTCGAACAGCGGGCGCTTGTAGGTTTTCTCGATATGCGCCCGCGCATGATCGACAAGGTGCATGTAATGCACGCCCGAGGGACAGGTCGTCATGCAGGCGAGGCAAGAGAGGCACTGGTCGATATGCTTGACCGTCTTGGCATCCGCCGGACGGTCGTTTTCCAGCATGTCCTTGATCAGGTAGATACGCCCGCGCGGGCTGTCGAGCTCGTCCCCCAGCACCTGGTAGGACGGACAGGTCGCGGTGCAGAAGCCACAATGCACGCAGGATCGCAGGATCTCGTTGGCGCGCGCCGTAGCGGGATCCTGAAGCTGTTCTTCGGTAAAGTTCGTCTGCATCTGACGTTGAAGCGTCCTAGGTCGAAGGGTGACTCAGTTGAACTTCCCGTGTCTGCGCGGCGACCCGTATTCGGGCGACGCACCCTCATGATGAGGGATGCCCATGGGAAGATCGAACCAGGGTGGGCGTTCGCCATAGTAGACGATCTCGGTCGGCGACACGCGGCCCGGATCGGCGAGGCTTGTCGCCGTGACGTAGAAAAGCGGGTCGCGTTCGGCCTCCGCTCCGGTCCTCTGGAACGTCAGCGCGGTTCCGCAGAACGGACAGTGTCCCCGTTTCGAGAATTTCGACGCCTGCCATTCTGGCGGCATGCCGTTGGCAAAGGACACGGCACCCCGTTGAACCCCGACCCAGACCGTGTAGGGGGAGCCGGTCCAGACGGAGCAATCGCGGCAACAGCAGCCACACACCAGAATCGGCGGCGTCAGAAGCGAATACTGGTACGTTTTGCAAGCACAGCCACCAAGAGCGAAGGTCATGGATTGGCCTCCATCAAGCCGTTGTTGAGAATGCTTCTCGGATCGTACCTGTTTCGAAGTCCGCGCGCCATCCTGGCGAGCACTGCGGCTTCCGGGTGGAACCTTTCGGATATGGTCTCGCCCCGCACTAGCGTTGCGTGACCGTCGAAGTTTCCGAGTCTGGCGCGGACATCCGTGCCGGGTGCGACCGCCGCCCACGCGCGTCCGCCGGCCCAGTCCAGAACGACGTCGTCGATTGTGCCGAGCGAGGCGAGACGCGGACATTCCGTTGGCTTCAGGGAAATGCGCCAGATATCCCTCGGGTCGTCGGCGAACGGCCCGACGTCCCGTACCGACTGCCAGATTTCGACGTTCCTGTCGTAATCGGTCTCGATTTCCTCGGGCTCCCCAAAGTCCAAACTCAGCCGCTGTACGAGTTGCTTCGTGCGGTAGGCGACTGAATCCCTGAAACCGCTGACCCGAAACAGCACCGCGCCGCGATCCGCGAAATCCGCGCCTTTCGGCAGGCGCGCGGCACCCGTGACCTCGTAGGGCGACGACATGGCGGCGGAAAAGGCCGCGGCGGTTTCCGTCCAGTCGAGACCCGAATACGCGAGTGTTGCGGTCGCCTCGTGCCTTGGCAAAACCTTGAGGCTCACCTCGCTCAGGACACCAAGCGTCCCATGCGCACCGCACATCAGTTTCGTCAGATCGTAGCCGGTGACGTTCTTCATGACCCGTCCGCCGTTCTTGATGACGGTCCCGCTGCCATCGACGAAACGAACGCCCAGCAGAAAGTCGCGGCAGGCCCCCGCCTGAACCCGGCGCGGTCCGGAGGTGTTGGTGGCGACCACGCCGCCGATGGTCGGCTCGCCCGTCGTGCCCATTAGCGGGCGGTGATCCATCGGCTCGAAAGCCAGCATCTGATTTTCCGCCGCGAGCGCGGCCTCGATCTCGGCCACAGGCGTGCCCGCATTCGCGACGATGGTCAGAGCGCCCGGTTCGTAAAGTGTGATCCCGGTCAGTCCCGCCGTTGACAGAGCCTCGCCTTCCACCGAGATCCCCCGCGTGCCGCCACCTCGGATCGCCAAAGGTCCGGTTGCCCCGGAAATCGCCTCGGCCAGTTCAGCCTCATCCCGCGGTGTCAGCATGTCGTCTTCATCTTGTCCCAAATACGCAAATCACGCCGCATCCGCCGGGCGCTGCCTGCGGGTTTCGCTCGCGGCGAGAGGAAACACCTTTGCCGGGTTCAGAAGCCAGGCCGGATCGAACACGTCCTTCACGGCCATTTGGGCTTCCATGTCCTCCGGCGTGAACTGTACATTCATCAGGTCTCGCTTCTCGATCCCCACGCCATGCTCGCCGGTCAGGCACCCTCCGACCTCGACACAGAGCTTCAGGATCTCGGCGCCCAGCGCTTCGCAGGTCTCCAGGTCTCCCGGCTTGTTGGCGTCGAACAGGATCAACGGGTGCATGTTCCCGTCGCCTGCATGGAACACATTGCCCACATCCAGCCCGTATTCGGCGGACAGTTCCTCGATCCGCCGCAGAACGAGGGGCAATTGCGAAACCGGGATGGTGCCGTCGAGGCACATGTAATCGTTGATCTGACCGACCGCACCGAAGGCGCTCTTCCGACCGAGCCAGATCCGCGCCGCCTCCTCTGCATCCCCGGCTTCCCGCAATTCGACCGGATCATGCTTCCGTGCGATCTGCTTGATGACGCCAAGCTGTTCGTCGATCTCCTCCGGCGAGCCTTCGACTTCCACGATCAGCAAGGCTTCGCATTCCGGGTACCCGGCCTTCGCATAATCCTCGACCACCTCGATGACCCGCTTGTCCATGTATTCGATCGCCACCGGCAAGACGCCCGCCTTGATGATGTCGGACACGCAGGCCCCGGCAGTTTCGGCGGAGCGATAGCCGATCAGTACCGGCCGCGCGCCTTCCGGTTTCGGCAGGATGCGCAGGGTGGCTTCGGTCACAACACCCAGTTGCCCCTCCGAGCCGCAGATCAGGCCCAGCCAGTCATAACCGCCCGCGTCCATGTGACCGCCGCCGATCTCCACGACCGTGCCGTCCATCATGACCAGGGTCACGCCCAGCAGGTTGTTCGTTGTCACCCCGTATTTCAGACAATGCGCGCCGCCGGAATTCATCGCGATGTTTCCCGCGATTGCGCAGGCGAGCTGCGATGACGGGTCGGGCGCATAGAAGAATCCGTCATCCTCGATGGCACCAGTGACCGAAAGGTTTGTCCGCCCGGTCTGCACACGGATCAGCCGGTCGTCGTAGT
The DNA here is from genome assembly GCA_050299835.1 of Silicimonas sp. Lineage (GTDB taxonomy): Bacteria > Pseudomonadota > Alphaproteobacteria > Rhodobacterales > Rhodobacteraceae > JAJDOD01. Next base: position 247,693 of record JBNKWP010000001.1, on the reverse strand, counting down.
TCACTTCGAGGACGTCGTTCATCCGCGCCACACCCAGCACCACGGCATCCGCCGTCGGCAGTGCCCCGCCCGCGAGCGAGGTTCCCGCCCCGCGCGGAACCACGGGCACGCCCTCCGCATGGCAGAGCTTCAGAACACTGGACACCTCTTCGGTCGAGGACGGCAGGACAACGCAAAGCGGCGGACAGGTATAGGCGGTCAGTCCATCGCATTCATAGGCGCGCGTTTCCGCCGCGTCGGAGATCACCGCGTCCATCGGCAAGATGTCACGCAGCCGCGAGACAATTCGAGCCTTTTTCGCCAGGATCTCCTGCGCGGGCAGCGGCATTTCCATTGTCATTTCTCCGAATTGGTAATTTTGTATAACCAATTTCGGGCCTGAACAACCCTCAGGTGAAGGGAATGACCAGCCCGACACCGATCAATAACACACCAGCCGCGAAATTGGTGCGCGACAATGCGGTTGGCGAGCGCACCAGCCGTCGGGCGCGGTCGATGAAGACGGAAAGGATCAGGTTGCCGATGAGTGGCACGATCATCGACAGGAAACAGATCACGGCGATATCGCTCCAGGTCAGCATCTGAAGATCGAAGAAGCCGGGCAGCACGCCCATGTAGAACAGGATGGCCTTGGGGTTGCCGAGGATCACCATCAGCCCGGCCAGGAACCCCGCCCACATCCCCGGCCGGGTGAGTCTGCTGTCCGAGGCGATGGTCCGATCCCGGTGCTTGATGACGAGCCAACCCATGACAAGAAACGTGACGGAGGCGACCCATCGTAGGACGAGCATGAAATCGGCGAAGACCGACACGATCCAGCTTACGCCCAGCACTGCGATCAGAGGCCAGAGGATGTCGCCCACGACGACTCCGAAGGCCAGAGGCCAGGCCGCGTGGAACCCGCCTGACATGCCGCGGGCGATCAGAGCGACCCAGACGGGACCAGGCGTCAGGAACAGGATGAAAAGCGCGGCTGCGTAGAGTGCCGCGTCAGCAAGCGTGATTGTCATTCTGAGCCTGGTGGAATGGTGACGCGACCGTCGGCGTCGAGGTCCCAGAACGGATTATGCGCAACTTCCCAGACATGCCCGTCCGGGTCGGAGTAATATCCCGAATACCCGCCCCAGAAGACTTCCTCCGGCGCTTTCAGGGTCTTTGCCCCGGCCTCCACAGCCGCAGCATGGGCGGCATCGACCCCTTCCCGATCCGGGAAGTTCTGGGCCAGCGTGACGGCTCCGAAGCCAAGTTCGGCACCGGGCCGGCCCTGATCAGCGGCGAGCGGTTCCAACCCGAACAGACCGAGTATCATGCCGTCCATCTGGTAGAATGTGACCTCCGGCGGCGAGGGAACGGGTTGCCAGCCGAGGGCTGCATAAAACGCGCGGGACCGGTCCATATCGGTGACACCAAGGGTAATCAGGCTGACGCGTTGCGGGGTCATCTTTCTCTCCGATGTTCTACTTTCGTTCCGTCGCGTGACTTTGGCCCGATTCTTCCACGACTTCAACTTTCTGCGCCCGATCTCCGAGTTCTTCGAACAGCTCCGCCCCCGTCCCGGTCATCCATGCCTGCGCATCGAGTGCGCAGATCTCGTCGTAGAGCGCGGCCCTGCGATCCGAATCCAGATGGGCCGATACCTCATCGAGCAGGATCAGGGGCGGTTGCCCGGTATCTTCCTTCAGGGCGCGCGCATTGGTCAGGATGAGCGAGATCAGCAACGCCTTCTGCTCCCCTGTCGAACACTGTGCTGCCGGGACACCCTTTTCCGAATAGACTGCTGACAGATCGACACGATGCGGCCCGATCAAAGTGCGTCCGGCCCTGAGATCGGTCGGGCGGGATGCAGCCAGGGCTTCGGCAAGCGCGGCCTCGTCGCCTGGCAGGTCCCGGTCGGGGTGCAAGAGATCGAGATCGGCGGCGGGAAAGGCGGTTTGCGCATCGCGCTGCGCCGCCCGCAGCCGGGCCAGCGTCGCCTCGCGCGTGGCTGTGATCTCCACCGCGCTTGCCGCCATTTGCTTCTCGATGGCGACATACCAGTGATCGTCGCGCACCATGTCTTTCAGCAGCCGGTTCCGTTCCCGCATCGCTTTCTCGTAAGTCAGGACCGCCTGCGCATGGGAGGGGACGAAGCTCATCGCGATGCGGTCGAGGAATCGTCGCCGCCCGTCCGCGCCTTCGATCCAGAGCCGATCCATCGCCGGGATCAGCCAGACGATTCTTGCGATCTGGCTGAGCGCAATCTGCGGCGTGGACTTACCATCGATCCTGACGCTGCGCGGCTGATCCGGCTGCGCCTCGGTTTCGACTTCGTGCATTCGTCCGCCGGACGCCAGAATGGCGGAGACCTTCCATCCCAGTGCCTCCGGCCTGCGGATCAGTTCCTCCGCCCCGGCACGCCGCAAACCGCGACCGGGCGACAACAGGGAAACCGCTTCAAGGATATTGGTTTTTCCCGCACCATTCGGCCCGAAGATCGCCACTGGTCGCCCGTCAAATGAAAGCGACGTGCGTCGGTGCGACCGCAGATGCGAAAGGGTTAATTCCTTAAGGTGCGTCACACCCGCATCGGCATGACGACATAGACGGCGCTTTCGTCATTGCCTTCACGCATGAGTGTCGGATCGCCGGAGGAGTTGAACAGGAACACGGCGTTTTCGCGATCCACCTGGCTGGCGATCTCCAGCAGGTATTTCGCGTTGAAACCGATCTCAAGCGGGTCCGAGTTATAGGCCACGCCCAGTTCTTCCTCCGCCGCACCGCTGTCGGGCGCGTTCACCGACAGGACCAGCCGATCTTCGTCCAGCGCCAGCTTCACAGCGCGGGAGCGTTCGGAACTGACGGTCGCCACGCGGTCCACGGCCTGCGCGAAATCGGAGGCATCGACCTCCAGCCGCCGGGTGTTTCCAGCTGGAATGACCCGCGTGTAATCGGGGAAGGTTCCGTCGATCACTTTCGATGTCAGCGTAATACCGGGTGTCGCGAAGCGCACCTTGGTCTCCGACACGCTGACGGCGATTTGTGCCTCGTCATCGTCCAACAGCTTGCGCAACTCGCCCACGGTCTTGCGCGGCACGATCACGCCGGGCATGTTGCCCGCACCTTCGGGCAGGTCGGCGTCAATCCGCGCCAGCCGGTGACCATCGGTCGCGACGCAGCGCAGCACCTGTTTGCCGTCGCTGTCGGCCACATGCATGTAGACGCCGTTCAGGTAATAGCGCGTTTCCTCGGTGGATATCGCGAATTTGGACTTGTCGAAGAGCCGCCGCAGAACCGGTGCGGGTGCGGCGAAATTCGCTTCGTATTCCGAACTGGCCATGACCGGGAAGTCTTCGCGAGGCAGGGTTGCAAGCGAGAAGCTCGACCGTCCGGCTTCCACGTTCATCCGCCCGCTTGCGCCATCGTCGATGATCGTCACCAACGCACCGTCCGGCAGCTTGCGAACGATCTCGTGAAAGGTCACCGCGTTCACCGTTGTCGCGCCCGCCTTCGTGACCTTGGCCGGGGCCTGATCCACCACCTCGATATCCAGGTCGGTGGCGCGGAAACTGACGGTATCGCCTTCCGCCTCGATCAGGACGTTAGCTAGGATCGGGATGGTGTTCCGGCGCTCGACAACCGATTGCGCCTGCGCGACCGCCTTCAGCAATGCCGCCCGCTCGATCGAGAATTCCATCAGCCTCGCTCCATCCTGTCCCGGGGCGTCGAACCTATCGGTTTTTCGCCCGCACGCAATGATTTTGCGCGAATCTCGCCGGAAGGCTTGGCAGGGTCAAGGGCACGCGGGTTCTGGGTGTGCTTAAACTTCAGACAAGCGCCAGCCCGGCCTTCACGATCAGCATTACCGAGAGGATCAGAAGCAGCACTTCGATGACGCGCACGAAGGAGGCATCGCTGAGACGCATGACGATTTTTCGACCGACGAAGGTGCCAATCAGACCGACCACGCCGAGATAGGCGAGAAGCTGAAAATCGACGTCATCGAAAAGGCCAAGCGCGTAGTAACTGGGGATCTTGGCATAATTCGCGAATGCAAAGCAGATGGCCATCGTCCCGGCAAAGGCAAGGCGATTGAGTTTCTGCGGCAGGAGATAGGCCTGGGCCGGTGGCCCGCCCGCATGGGCGATGAAGGTCGTGATCCCGGTGACGGTTCCCCAGAACAGGCCCGCGCCCAGCGTAGCTTCCCGTGCCTGGCCGTCGCCGCTGAGCCAGCGCCGCGCAACCGTCCAGATGCCGATAAAGCCGGTCAGCGCCAGCAGGAACTCATCCGAGGTATAGGGCACGATCAGGGTGGCGATCACGATCCCGATGGTGATGCCGCCGATCAGGTAAATGGCGCTTCGACCCGAAAAATCCCGTCGGTAAAGCCAGAGCGCCGCCAGATCCGTCAGCAGATAGATCGGCAGGATCAGCGCCGCCGCCTGCACCGGGTTCATGAAGAAGGCTAGCATCGGCACCGCGATTCCCGCTGCCGATGTCAGGCCGCCTTTCGACACGCCGACGATAAAGGACGCGACGAGGAGCAGGGCAAATTGATCGTACATGTGACGGGCGTCGGAGCCTTACGCCTCCAGTGACCGGCGCAGCATTTCCAGATCGTCGGCGATCTGGCTGTCCTGCTGCATCAGCTCTTCGATCTTGCGAACCCCATGCATGACGGTGGTATGATCGCGCCCGCCGAAGCGCCGCCCGATTTCCGGCAGCGACCGCGTGGTCATCTGCTTCGACAGATACATCGCAACCTGGCGCGGGCGGGCGAAGGTTCTGACACGCTTCGGACCGATCAGGTCGGACAGCCGGATGTTGTAATGGTCGCTGACCTTGCGCTGGATTTCCTCCACCGTAATCTTCCGGTCACTGTGCCGGATGACATCCGCAAGACAATCCTGCGTCAGCTCCATCGTGATTTCACGGCCAACAAGCGAACCGAAGGCAAAGAGCCGCATCAGCGCGCCTTCAAGAACACGCACATTTGTCGAGATGCGGTGCGCGAGGAATTCCAATACGCCGTCCTGGATATCCAGGTTCGGGAATTGCTCTGAGAATTGCTCGACCTTTTGCTGAAGAATACCAAGGCGCAGTTCGTAGTTGGTCGGGTGCAGGTCGACGACGAGGCCCGACTGAAGGCGGCTCACGATCCGATCCTCGATCCCGTCGATCTCGGTCGGTGCGCGGTCGGAACTGACGATGATCTGCTTGTTCTGATCGACGAGCGCGTTGAACGTGTGGAAGAACTCTTCCTGTGTCGCATCCTTGCCGGCGATGAACTGCACATCGTCGATCATCAGAACATCAACGGACCGGAAAAGCTGTTTGAAGGCGATCATGTCCTTGTCGCGCAGCGCCTGAACGAACCGATACATGAATTGTTCGGCGGAGAGATATACCACGCGAAGGCCCGGCGACGCACGCCTGAGTTCCCAGGCGATTGCGTGCATGAGATGGGTCTTGCCCAGACCCACGCCACCATAGAGGAACAGAGGATTGAACGTCACGGCACCACCTTCCGCGACACGGCGCGCGGCTGCGTGAGCCAGCTCATTCGGTTTGCCGACGACAAAGCTGTCAAAGGTAAAGCGACCGTCGAGCGGTGCGCCCGGCAGATCGCCTTCCGGTGCAGCAGCGGCTTTCGCCACACTTGCGGGGGCATGTGTCCGGGACACCTTCTTGGCAACGGGCATGGCCTGGTTCGGAACCGAAAACTCGACCCGCGTCACGGCTTCCCCGGCCTTGGCGAGCACTTTCTGGATATGGTCGCCAAAATTGCGCGACACCCAGTTCCCCATGAAATTCGTCGGAACGAAGAATGTGGCCACGCCACCTTCGAGCCCTGCCAGCTCCAGCGGTTCGATCCAGTTGACGTAGTTGTTTTTCCCGACTGCAGACAAGAGATCTTGTCTGATCTCACCCCAAGTTTCGTTTGTCATAATTGGCCCGTGCTTCTTTTTTTGTGCTCAAGACTGGCGCCAAGCCAGCCCCCGGGCCTTCCAACCATTGTGGTCGCCCCGGTGTCCCGATGCGTCCAGATCGCCCTCGAACCCCTCGGCCACATTCAGACAGTTCGTTCTCACGCCCTTTCGGGCAAAATGATCAGCCACCATCATTGCGGCCCGGAGTGACCTTGCGCCCGACCGGCAGATGAAGAGAAGGGGTCCCGGATTCTCCGATCCGAGTGCCTCTTCAACTTCCGCCGCGAACGCGGGGTTCTGGGACATGTCGGGATAGCGTGCCCACTCGATGAAGAGTGGTTCCTGCTCAATTTCCCCGACATCAGGAACGCCGACATATGCCCATTCGGCGCGTGTCCTGACATCAATGAGACGAGCGGCATTATCCGTGCTCAGAATACGCCACGCTTCGGCCGGATCAATCTCTCCGACCAGCGGGCTGCTGCCCGTTCCCATTAACTCTGTCCCCCCAGGACGAAGTGAATCGCAGGTTCGAATTTGGCGTGTCGCATCCGCTCCCGCAACAACCCTTTGCGCTTGACAGTGCGCCCGGGTGAAACGAATCCGCTCCGCTCCGGAAATTGCCCTGACACTTCAATGGAGAGAGCCAGGCAAAAAAAATCGCGCCGGTTCCGGCGCGATCATCGTTGACGGCGAAAGTCAGCCGATCGACTTCACGCGGGCCGCGAGTCGCGACATTTTCCGGGAGGCCGTGTTCTTGTGATAGACGCCTTTTGTGACACCGCGCATCAGTTCCGGCTGCGCCGATTTGAGCGCAGCGGCAGCGGCATCCTTGTCGCCGGAAGCGATGGCTTCCTCGACACGGCGCAGGAAAGTCCGGATGCGCGAGCGACGGGCTTTGTTGACGTCAAGGCGGCGCTGGTTCTGGCGCGCGCGCTTCTTGGATTGGGGCGAATTCGCCATGGTCGTGTCCCTTTTCGGTTCGGGTCCAAAATTGCAAAACGCGACGGACCCCTTGCCGGTCTATCGACCGGCGGACACATAGCCTGAGCGGGCTCCACGCGCATTTCAGCGCGGGGCATAGGACATTCCGACCGGTTTGGGAAGACCTTATTTGTCGCGAAACTGAGCTTCGCGTTTCTCCAGAAAGGCCGACATGCCTTCCTTCTGATCCTCGGTTGCGAAAAGCGAGTGGAACAGCCGCCGTTCGAACAGGGTGCCTTCACGAAGCGAGGTTTCCTCCGCCCGGTTCACGGCTTCCTTCACCGCCATCGCCGTGATCATGGATTTCTCCGCGATCTTCTGCGCGACGGCCTGCGCTTCTTCCATCAGCTTCTTGGCCGGGACGATCCGGCTGACCAGCCCGGACCGCTCGGCTTCCTCGGCATCCATGAAACGTCCGGTCAGGTGCATATCCATCGATTTCGCCTTGCCCACCAGCCGGGTGAGGCGCTGGGTGCCGCCAATGCCCGCGACGATACCGAGGTTTATTTCGGGCTGCCCGAATTTCGCGTTATCTGCGGCGATCACGAAGTCGCAGATCATCGCAAGCTCGCAACCGCCACCCAGCGCATAGCCGGACACCGCGGCAATGATGGGTTTGCGGCACCGCAGGATTCGTTCCGTCGGATCGGTGAACAGGTCCATCTTGAAAGCATCGACGAAGGACAGCTCGGACATGCTGCCGATATCGGCCCCGGCGGCGAACGCTTTTTCCGATCCCGTCACGATGATGCAGCGCACCTTGTCGTTCGCATCCGCCTCCTCGACCGCGTCGGCCAGCTCGCCGATCATGGTCTGGTTGATGGCGTTCAGGGCATCCGGCCGATTCAGCCGGATGGTCATCACATGTTCTTCCGTCTCGACGATGATCGTCTCAAAAGCCATGAAATCGCTCGCATTCGTTGCATTTGGACGACAGGCTTAACAGTCCGGGACCGGCTTTCAAGCTATCTTTGACATGCCGGACAGAAGAAACTCGACCTGCCCGACTGAACAATACGGCGCACCGTGCCGCCGCAATCGGGCGTTTTGCATGGCTGACCTTCACGGTCGTAGACGGCGAAGCGGTGCTGGAAATAGCCCAGTTCTCCGCCGGTTGTCCGAAAATCCCTAAGCGACGATCCGCCCGCCTCGATTGCGTCCTGCAGAACCGCGCGGATGTCGGATGCAAGCGCCGAAACGCGCGGACGGGAGATCCTGTCGCTGCGCCGTGTCGGCGCGATCCCGCTGCGAAACAATGCCTCGCAGACATAGATATTGCCCAGCCCCGCCACCAGTTTCTGGTCGAGCAGGGCGGACTTCACCGGCGATTTCCGCGCCTTCAGCCCGGCCACAAGCACCTCGTCATGAAAGGCGTTGCTCAGCGGCTCGGGTCCGAGATGTCGCAACAGTTTATGCGCTTCACCCTCAGCCGTCGGGAACAGATCCATCGCCCCGAAGCGGCGAGGGTCGTTGAAGGTCACCCGCGCACCGGAGGCCATGTGGAAGACCACATGGTCGTGCTTTTCCGGTGCCGGATGCTCCCGGTGAAACTGTCCCAGCGGATCGCCGGAGATCAGGATCCGCCCCGACATGCCGAGATGGATCAGCAAGGTCTCTCCGCTCGACAGATCGGCCAGCAGGTATTTCGAGCGCCGCCGCAGCGCGGTCACCTGAACGTCGGTCAGTCGCTCTGCCATCCGCTTGGGAAACGGCCAGCGCAGATCGGGGCGGTTGACCTGCGTCCGCCGGATTACCTGGCCAACTAATGTCGGTTCCAGCCCGGTTCGGACCGTTTCCACTTCGGGTAACTCCGGCATGTCGTCCTCCTGCGGCGAATGCGCCCGCACCGATGACCTCGCCCGGCTAAAGCACTAAGACGTGCGAGACGACAACTCGTGCTGGCCCAGACCTTTCGGCGAGGTATAAGAAGCCGCGATGGAAGACGCAAAGACGATGACAGAGACAAGCGAGAACACCACCCATTTCGGCGAACGTATCGTGCGCGAGGACGAAAAGGCCGGACTGGTGCATGGCGTGTTTTCGAACGTGGCTTCGAAATATGACATCATGAATGACGTGATGTCGGTCGGCATTCATCGCCTCTGGAAAGATGCTATGATGGATTGGCTGGCCCCGAGAGATGGCCAGCGGCTGCTCGACGTTGCAGGTGGCACCGGCGACATTGCGTTTCGCTTTCTGAACCGCGCGCCGGGGGCGACGGCCACTGTCACCGACATGACCGAAGCCATGCTTGTCGAAGGGCGAAAACGGGCCGAGGCCGAGAAACTTGCCGACCGGCTCGACTGGATCACCGGCGACGCAATGGCGCTTCCTTTCGCGGATGGCACGTTTGACGTCTACACGATCTCCTTCGGCATCCGGAACGTGACCCGGATTGAAGCCGCGTTGTCAGAGGCATTTCGCGTGTTGAGACCTGGCGGGCGGCTGATGGTGCTGGAATTCTCGCAGCTTCCGAACGCAGGGCTGCAAAGGCTCTATGACCTCTATTCCTTCAACGTCATCCCGCGCATGGGGCAGGCCATTGCAGGTGACCGCGACAGTTACCAGTATCTTGTCGAATCCATCAGAAAGTTTCCCGACCAGGACCGTTTCGCCGCGATGATCCGCGATGCCGGGTTCGAACAGGTCAGCTACCGCAACCTGTCGATGGGTATTGCCGCCCTGCATTCCGGCTGGAAAATCTGACCGGATGCGCGGACCGCACAACATCCTGCGCCTGATCCGAACCGGCGCGACGTTCGAGCGAACCGGTGCCATGCGTCAGGTTCTGGAAGCGATGGATGCGCCGCCATCCCTGCGGGTCGCGGCCCGCGTGTTGGGCTGGCCTTTCAAATGGCTCGGGATCAAGGGCGACCCGAACCAGCCTCCTGTCACGCGCGCCCTGACGGCGCTGGGTCCGGCTTACATCAAGTTCGGACAGATCCTGTCCACGCGTCCCGACGTGGTGGGCGAGGATTTGGCCGAGCAGCTTCGCGTTCTGCAGGACAAGTTGCCGCCTTTTCCGACGGAGGTTGCCAAGGAAACGGTGGCTTACGAACTCGGCCATCCGGTCGATGAGCTGTTTACAGAGTTCTCTGAACCTGTCGCCGCCGCCTCCATCGCCCAGGTCCATCGGGCGCGGCTGGGCGAAACCGGCGAAGATGTGGCCGTCAAGGTTCTTCGGCCCCGGATCGAACAGGCCTTCCGCCGCGACATAGATGCGTTCTATTTCGCCGCCCGCATGATCGAGCTGCTTTCGCCCGGATCGCGGCGTCTGCGTCCGATGGACGTGATCGCCCATTTCGAGGGGGTCGTGATGGGAGAGCTTGATCTGCGACTGGAAACGGCCGGCGCGGCGGAATTCGCGACGAACACCGCCCGTGACGAGGGCTTCCGCGTTCCCGAGGTCCGCTGGGGTCTGTCGTCGCGTCATGTGATGACGCTCGAATGGGTCGATGGCGTGCCGCTGGGCAATCTGGCCGCCATTGAGACCGCGGGACATGACAAGGTTCGACTGGCCGAAAAGGTTCTCACCACCTTTCTCAGTCATGCCCTGCGTGACGGCTATTTTCATGCCGATATGCATCAGGGCAATCTGAAGGTGGACGCAGATGGCACGCTGGTGGCCCTGGATTTCGGGATCATGGGCCGGATCGACGAGTATACCCGGCGGGTCTATGCCGAGATCCTGATCGGCTTCATCCGGCGGGATTTCAAACGCGTCGCCGAGGTCCATTTCGAAGCCGGCTACGTTGCGGCCGACCGCGATGTCGATGAGTTCGCCCGTGCGCTGCGCGCCGTCGGAGAGCCGATATTCGGCATGGATGCCAGCCGCATCTCGATGGCACGGCTTTTGGCTTACCTCTTCGAGGTGACCGAGAAGTTCGGCATGGAAACGCGGACCGAACTGATCCTGCTTCAGCGCACAATGGTCGTGGTCGAAGGGGTCGCCCGTTCGCTCGATCCGCATATAAATATCTGGGATGTCGCGCGACCCGTGGTGGAAAGCTACATCGCCGAAAACATTGGCCCGAAGGCCCTGCTGAGGGACGCTGTGAAAACAATCCGCGTCCTGACGAGGTTCGGTCCCAAGCTGCCGGCGCTGGCGGAAGCCGCACTTGTCGCGCAGGCGCAGAAGGAGGAAACGGCGCCATCGCAGAACCGGTGGCCGGACCTGTTCTTGGTGGCCGTCATTGCCGTTATTGCATTCGCCGCCGGAGCGTTACTCTGACGGCGCGGGTGGTTCGCGAAGAGCGGAGACGCTGCCGGAGGCAACGACCGATCCCCCGCTGACCACCAGTTCGATGCCGTCAATTCCCTGCCGGGCTTCGGTGACCCGCGCGTAATGCGGCACTGCTTGTGTGCCTGTCACCTCGCCCTGGCTGATGCTGGCAAGTTCGAGCGAATAGAGGCCGTCCGGCAAAGGATCGCCGGTTGCCGTCATGCCGACCCAGGCAAATGTTCCTGCGGTCGCCGGCACGCCCTCCCGCGCCACTTCCCGGCCCGAAGCATCGCGCACGATCAGTTCGGCCGCGTCCGAGCCCGGTGCCGGTTCGATCGCGATATCGACGGGCGAGCCACGAAGGGCCACCGGCGCTTCCACGCGCGCTTCCATGCCGACCCACCCTGCCAGTTGCGCAAGTCCCGTGGCGCCAAGCGCGCCCGTCAGACCTTCCAGCAGATCGTTGGTCAGCACCTGCTGCTCAACACCCGAAAAGGTGGCCAGCTGAACCGCAAAATCCTGGCTTTCGATCGGGTTGAGCGGATCCTGGTTTTCGAGCTGTGTCGTCAGCATAAGCAGGAAGGTCTCGAAATCGGAGGTGATGACTTCCGACCCCCCACCTTTCGCGGCGTCAGCCCGTGCAGCGGAGCCAAAGCTTGCGGCCGTCGCCTGCGCGGTGGTTGATTGAGTGTCTATTATGGGCATGGCGTCAAACCCTGATATCCAATCGATCCGAAATCTGGACGGGTGCCGCCGAGGACAGGTCCACGGTCAGGTCGCGGCCCTGGCCCGGTCTGATTTCGACATCCTCCGGTGGTCGGTTGTCCTCGCCCTGACTGAAGCCGCGATCCGATCCTTCGGCCCCGAAGGAGAAACTGAACTGTTCGAAACCGCGACCGCGAAGATCGGATTCGAACATGTCGATATTGCGCCGGATCAAATCCATCGTCTCCGCACGCTCCGCTGTGACCTGCACCGTCAGACCGGCATCGGTCGTGGTCATGGCAAGTCGCACGCGTCCAAGTTCCTCGGGGTGAAGGCGGACTTCGAACACGCCATCTCCGGGGCTTCGCGTCACCGACTGAATCACCTGGTTGATGATGGCGCGGGCTGCGACCGGCTCAGGTCTCGGTCGGTCGGTATTGGCCGTTCTGACGGCGTCCTCAAGTTCCGCCGGCCCCAAACCGGCCAGGTCCGGCTGGCCCGTGGGACCGATATCACCGGCGGTGGAAAACTCGCCGAATTTGCTTGCCAGCCCAACCGGAGCGATGGCTGGGCCGATCGGTTGCGGTCGGGTTGTCGGCGCCGCCGCTTCTTTTACAAGGCCGCGCGAGTCGTCGCCGTCACGCACCTTTTCGGCTCGGGTCCGATCAAACCGGCCATTCCCTGGTGCCGGTTCATCCACAGACGGGACATTTGTCTTCCGGACGGTCGGAATCGTCTCACGCGTAACGCCGTCTCCCCTGACAATAAGAATGGTTCCGCCATCCGGAACCGGTCTCTCGGATTGCACAGTCCCGCTTTCGGGCGGCGATCCGACGGGCCGGGATTCATCCGGCTGCGTTTCGGCCAACGGCGGGCCGGATCGAACCGCCCCGGACGGCAGGCTGCGCAATTCGACCTTCTCCGGTTGTTGCGCTTGCGGATTGCTGCGCTCCGGCACCGTTTCCACGTCGCGGATCAACTCTTCCGGCGCTGGACCGGGCGATTTGGCGACGTTCGTCGATGCTGCGGCGGGCCCATGTGCAACCGTCGGAACTGCGATTGTCTCCGGTTCCGACGTTCCTGTCAGCCGCACAAGCTGGCTCTCGGCACCCTGTTCGGATGAAGCCGGGCCTGCTGGAGTCGCATTTCCCTGAGGCCCGGTCCCCGGTGACGGCAGGATCGCGGTCAAATCCGGGTGTTGCGGATCAGTCTGTCGGGGCGGCTGGTTCGGAAGCTCGACACTTTCCTGACCGACCGCCGGTGACGGCAAATCGGGCTTCACAGCTTCACCCTGAAGCTTGGCGAGCTCGCTGATGAATTGCCCGATCCTGTCCCGCGGGACCTCGGAAAGAAGCGGAAGGATATGCGACGCCAACGTCCCGGGCGGCGGTTTCGGCTGGGCATCCCCCACCGGAAGCAAGACCGGCACAGTCGGCGGATCACTTGATTCCACGGGGTCGCCTTCGACAGGTTGAACGTCGGCCTCCAGATACATCTCCAACACGGCAAGGAATTCGGACTCACTCGCCTCGCCCTCCACCTCAATCTTCTTGCCAATCCCAGCCCCTGCACGTTCCGCATCTGGGAAAAGCGACTGTAGCAGCGTTTGCATACCTGACCTCCGGACATACTGCCCTTTGCGCCCTCTGCTACAGGCGGAAACTTACCAGTCCTTTACCTGTCAAAGTCATAGTCCCGAAAATTCTCCTGATTCAGAAGGATCGAGACATGATAGTCATCACGCCGACAATCGCGGCGACGCAAACTGACCGAGAGCAAGTGCTGCGGGCCGCGGCCGAGAAACTGGAATCCCAGTTTCTGGCAGAAATGCTGAAATCCGCCGGGGTCGGCGAACCCAGGGAATCCCTGGGCGGCGGGGCGGGCGAAGACCAATTCTCCAGCTTCCTGGTACAGGAATACGCGTCGGCCACCGTCAGGGCAGGAGGCATTGGCCTGGCCGAGGTGATCTTCGAATCGCTGGTTAAGAAGGAGGCATTGTCATGAACGTACTGACCGAACTGGAACACGTCCTCCGGGAAGAGCAGGAGCTTCTGCTCACCGGCGATTTCTCGGGGCTTGAGGCGCTTGTCCACCGAAAAACGAAACTGGCTGACTGGCTGGCAAAAAGCAAACCGCAGCTGGACCGGGAAGCTTACCGTCACCTTTCCGACCAGGCGTCCAATAACGAGGCTCTGCTGGATGCCGCGCGCCGGGGATTGCGCGCGGCGCTTGCCCAGCTGCGCATGTCATCGGAAACGGAAGGGCAGTCCACCTACTCCGAAACAGGGGAGAGACGCTCGCTTTCGCGCTCGCCGTCGTCAATCACGCAAAAAATGTGAAATAATTGTCACAAATTCAAAAGATTACGGGGGGCATTTTCGGTCACCGTTCACGCTTTGTTAGGGCGACTGGTTTGAACTCTCCACAGCGCCCGAAAAGGGGTGGCGCGGGGTCTTGCGATCCGCACCGTCAGAATGGCTGGCTCGTCTGAAAGACGTTTCCGAAACCCAAGGCGGATAACCGCCGCAAAGATTGGAGAACGCCAGATGGCAAGTATTCTCACCAACACCAGCGCCATGGTTGCGCTGCAAAACCTCCGCACCATCAATTCCAGCCTCGAAGACGTTCAACGTCAGATCTCGACGGGCAAGGCCATCAGCAGCGCCCGGGACAATTCAGCCGTCTGGGCCATTTCGAAGGTGATGGAATCCGACGCGATGAGCTTCAAGGCCATCTCGGACAGTCTCAACCTCGGCAATTCGACCGTCACAGTCGCGCGCCAGGCCTCCGAAACCGTGACCGACCTTCTGACTCAGATGAAGGAAAAAATCGTTGCGGCTCAGGAAGAAAACGTCGATCGCGGCAAGCTGCAGGATGACGTCAACGCCCTGTCCGACCAGATAAAATCGGTTGTCGGCGCGGCACAGTTCAACGGTCTGAACCTGCTTCAGGGCACCGATGATGTAAATATCCTGTCCTCTCTCGACCGCGCTTCCGATGGCACCGTCACGGCATCCGACATCACCATCAACCGTCAGGACCTCAGCGATTTCGCCGGTGTCTACGGCACCGGAACCGACCTTTCGGCGAACATCACGGCTGTCGCAGGCGGTAACCTTGCCGCGGATGGCACGGGCGATGCTTTCTCGAACGGTGCCAACCTGATGGCGGCTGTGGTTGCTGGCACAATCACCGCAGGGGAGACCTATAACTTCCAGATCGCCGGTGAAACGGTGAGCTTCACGACCACCACAACCAGCGCCAACGATCTGGCAGCCGGGCTGACGGCGGCCATCAACACCGCCGGCATCGAAGGTATCACCGCCACGGTGTCGACCGCCACGATCTCGATCGCCAATACGCGCGCCTTCGAGGATGTCGTGGTCAACACTTCGGGCAACGGCTCGGCAACCTTCGCGCTGCAAGCCAACGGCGTCACAGCCGCTGCCGCGACCACCAACACTCAGACGGTTGATTCGCGGGCATCCGACGTGACCTTCTCGACCACCGCAGGTGTTGCTGAGGGCGACGGTTACCGTGTCACGGTCGGCGGCGTGAACTATGACTATATCGCCGGCAAGAACGAGACCTTTGAAGATGTCGCCCGCGGCCTGAAGACCGTGATCGACAGCGCGGCGGTCGCCAATATCTCCACCAACGTCACGCAGAAATCCGGCGCCTGGGTTCTGGAAATCGACAATGACGGTTCTGCTCTGACCCTGGCCGATGCCGGTGCCGCCGGCGGTGAAGCCACCGGCGGCCTGAACGGCGTCGATGCCATCGACGTCACGACAGACGACGGTGTGGAAGCGGCACTATCCAATATCGAGACATATATCGATACGGCCATCGAAGCCGCGGCCAACTTCGGCTCGGCCCAGGGGCGCATCGATACTCAGAGCACCTTCATCAGCAACCTGACCGACTCGCTGAAAGCAGGTATCGGGGCTCTGGTGGATGCGGATCTGGAAGCGGCTTCGGCCCGTCTGCAGGCCTTACAGGTGCAACAGCAGCTGGGCATCCAGTCGCTGTCCATCGCCAACCAGTCCCCGCAGTCGATCCTGTCGCTCTTCCGATAAGCGACCCCTAGGGTGGCCTCTCGGCCACCCTTCCCCTTCCCGGCTCCGAACGGGCCGATGCTCAGGAGAGATCAACCGTGAATGTCGTCGAACGCGCACAGGATGGATACGGACAAAACGCGGTTCACATGAAATCGCCGCGCGATGCCGAATATGAAGCGATCGCCAAAATTTCCCACCGGCTTCGTGCCGCAGCACAGAATCGCAAGTCGAACTTCCCGGCATTCGTCTTTGCTCTGCACGAAAACAACCGGCTCTGGACAACCCTTGCCACCGATGTCGCACAGCCGGACAATGAACTTCCCCGCGAATTGCGCGCCCGCCTGTTCTGGCTTGCCGAATTCACCAACAGCGAAGCCCGAAAAATTCTCAGCGGCGGCGGGGACATCGCCGTCCTGATCGAAATCAACGCCGCAGTTCTTCAGGGCCTGAGACGGGCGGAGGCGACAAAGTGAGCGGTCTTGTTCTGAAACTCGCGCCGAAGGAACGTGTTCTCATCAACGGTGCCGTGATCGAAAACGGCGACAGGCGGACGCGCCTCTCGATCCTGACCCCGAATGCAAATATCCTGCGTCTGCGCGACGCGCTCCATCCCGAGGAAGCCAAAACGCCTGTTCGCCGCGTCTGTTACGTCGCGCAGCTGGTCCTGTCCGGCGATGTCGAACCCGGCGAGGCACGGCCGCAACTGTTGTCCGGGATCGAACAACTCAGCCAGGCCCTGCGCGATGCCGACAGCCGCCGCACCCTTCAGGACGCAACGGATGCCGTCATTGGCGAAAGATACTACCAGGCCATGAAGTCACTGCGCCTTCTCATTCCGCGCGAGGACCGGCTCTTGTCGGCAAGTGAGGTATCGTGAGCTTCCAACCCATCATTGCCGGAACGGGCAATCTTGGCTGGTCCTTTCTGAAATCGACACGGCAGGATCAGCAACAGGCTTTCGACAACTCTTCCATAATCAAGTCGAACACTGATTATTTCAGGGAGAATATCGGCTCCATCACATCTGCGGAGGAGCTGGTGTCCGACCACCGGTTGCTGACCGTCGCGCTCGGCGCCTTCGGACTGGATGAGGACATCGCCAACACGTTCTTCGTGCAGAAGGTTCTCGAAGAGGGCACGCTGAACGAAGAAGCCTTTGCCAACCGGCTGTCCGATTCCCGCTACTTCGCCATGGCGGAGGCGTTCGGCTTCGACCTGTCCCCACCCAAAAGCGTTCTCAGCGATTTTGCTGACGGCATCATCGAGAAATTCCAGACCCGGCAGTTCGAAGTCGCCGTCGGCGACCAGGATGAAAACCTGCGACTCGCGCTTGGCATCTCCCGCGACATTGCGGAACTATCGGAACAGAAAATCTCGGAAGATGCCGCGTGGTTTTCGATCATGGGCAACCCGCCGATGCGGAAAGTGTTCGAAGGCGCGCTCGGTCTGCCGTCGCAACTTGCTGCAATTGACATCGACCAGCAACTTGGCGAATTCCGCGAGAAAGCGGAGAGGATTTTCGCCACCACCAATCCGGCCGATTTCACCGATCCGTATTTGCAGGAAAAACTCATTCGAAACTTCCTTTTCCGTGCCGATTTGCAAGCCAGCGCAGCCCAGACATCGCGCGGGTCCGTCGCGCTTTCGCTTCTCCAGACGCTGCAACCTCTGACCTAAAACCAGAACTCTTTCGCTTGACCCCGGGCCAACCCTCTTCGGGATATGCCCCAGGCGGTTCACGGGTAGCTGTCGATCGGCGTTCCGACCGGCGCGGGCTGCATTTTGGTTGTTTCCACAGTCTCGTGGCCAAAAAAGGCGGCATGACTTGAAACGGAACTAGGAAGAAGACTTCACGACCGAGTTGCCCCGGCACTCGGGGTAAGTCTGGCTTTCAACTGCTCGAATGCCTCAGCCACGCTTTCCGCCCGATCGGCAGCGAAGACATCCAGCCCCGGGTGCAGGGCCACCGCGCGGTCGAGTTCCGGGTTCGACCCCGGCTGATAAAGCCCGGAGCGAACCATCAATTCGGATTCCTCATATATGCTGAGTGTGCGACGCGCCTCCGCGATGAGTGCATTTTCCTCGTCGGTTGCCGCTTCCGGCAAGGATCGCGACACCGACTGGAGCACGTCGACCGCCGGGAACCGCCCGCGCTCCGCGATATCCCTCGACATCACCACATGCCCGTCGAGCAAACCCCGCAGAATATCCGCTACCGGTTCTTCCATGTCCGAACCCGACACCAACACCGTGAGAATTGCCGTTATGTCGCCCTGCCCCTCGGCCCCCGGTCCCGCGCGCTCCGCAAACCCCGCAAGCAGTGCGGCCAGCGAAGGCGGATAACCACGCATCGAATTGGGTTCGCCCGAAGCCGAGGCGATGACCCGATGAGCCTCCGCCAGCCGCGTGATGGAATCGAGCATGAGCAGAACATGCCGGCCCTGGTTTCGAAAATGCTCGGCAACCGCCATCGCCGTGAATGCCGCCCGCCTGCGCGCAAGCGCCGACTGGTCGGAGGTTGCGGCAACCACGACGCTGCGGCGCAACCCCTTCTTGCCCAGGACCTTGTCGATGAACTGGCGTACCTCCCGGCCACGCTCGCCAATCAATGCGATCACCACGACATCGGCCTCAACATCACGCGCGAAGGCGGCCATGAGACTCGATTTGCCAACGCCAGATCCCGCGAACAGGCCCAGACGCTGGCCGGTGACAAAGGGCAGAATCGTGTTGAACAGGGAATACCCGGTGGACAGCCGCCCGCCGAATGAGCGGCGTTTCACAGCCTCGGGCGGAGATGCCAGCCGCCCGACCCCGACCTTGCCCTGCATCAGCGGTTTGTCGTCGAGCGGCTCACCATTACCATCCACCACACGCCCCAGCCAGCTATCATGCGGATAGAGTTCAACCTCCCCCACATGGCGAACCGGATCGCCGATCTTCAACCGGTTCGGATCGCCATCAACCATGACCTCCACCGTCTCTCCGCCGACCCGACCGACCTCACCCGTCAAGCCCGGAACACTGGCGAACTCCACCTGATGACCGACGCTGGAGATGTCCGAAAGGCCGCTGACTTCGACCGTACTGGAGGAAAGCCGACAAATGCGCCCAATACGCCGGACCGGCGGCGTCCTTTTTATCACCTGAGTGAGCAGGTCGAGACTTTGCATGGCAGATCCCCTTTGCGGGCCAATCGGATGAAACCGTTTCTAAAGGAATCACAGTTAAGCGTTGGTGCATCCGATCGAGGGAGAAGCCCCGATGCTAGAAGCACCATATCTGATGAAGATGGCGCACAATCTTGCCCGCCACGCGGGCGCGCGCCAGGCACAGGTCGCGAAGAATATCGCGAACGCGGATGTCCCCGGCTATCGCGCGCGGGATCTCGTCGATTTTTCGCAAACCCATCAACAGATGCAGGGGGCGGAGCTGAAAGCGACCCGCCCCGGCCACATGCCCGGTTCCGTCAGCCGCGCCCGTTTCGAGACATTCGATATCGGGGGGGAGGCCTCTCCCAACGGCAATACCGTTTCTCTTGAGCAGGAAATGGTCCGCGGCACGGATGCCAAGTCCAGCCACGAGCTGGCGCTGACCGTCTATAAAAGCTCGCTGGACATCCTGCGCAGCTCCATCGGACGGGGCCGCTAGATCATGGATGGTCTTCATCAAAGCAAGGGTATCTCGGCCAGCGCGATGCAAGCCCAAGCGCAGCGCCTTCGCTATATAACCGAGAATATCGCAAATGCAGATACGCCGGGTTTCCGGCGCAAGATCACGACCTTTGAAGAGGTCTTGAGCCACGGCCGCGAAACCGGTCGTGTCACCACCGGTCCGGTAAAGCTGGACCGCAGCGAGCTGAGCCAGGTCTTCGACCCGTCGCATCCGCTCGCGAATGAAGATGGCTACTATGAGGGGTCGAATGTCTCTCTGGTTGTCGAAATTGCTGACGCGCGCGAAGCGCAGCGCAGCTACGAAGCCAATCTCAGAATGTTCGATCAGGCGCGCAAAATGCGGTCCAGCCTGCTCGAACTGCTGAGACGTTGATGGAGTACCCAATGGACGTCAGACTTACGCAGGCGTTGCGCGGCTACGGCACCGTTCAGACCGATATCAAGCCCGATGACAGCGGTCAGCCCGGCTTTCTTGGCCAGGCCGCAAAGGATTTCGCCGAAACCCTGGCGGAGACCGAGGAGATCGCCGAACAGGCCATGCTCGGATCTGCCGACCCCCACGCCCTGGTGGAGGCTTTGGCCAACACTCAGCTGGCGGTCGAAACCGCGGTGACGGTGCGTGACCGGGTGGTCGAAGCCTATCAGGAAATCCTGAGAATGCCGGTGTAATGGGCGAGGCGGTCCTTTTCGACACGCTCCGCGAAGGGCTTTGGGTGGCGGTCATCATGACCACGCCCTTGCTGTCCGTCGCACTTGTCGCCGGCATCGTCGTGGGCCTGTTCCAGGCACTGACATCGGTGCAGGAAATGACGCTGACCTTCGTGCCGAAGATGGCGGCCATGCTGATCGCATTCTGGATGTCGATGGGATTCATGACCCAATCGCTGACCGAATTTTTTCACTCCACACTCGTTCCGCTTATCGCAGGTATCTGACATGGACAGCACCGGATATGTCGCGCTGAACCGCCAGGCCGGCCTGCTGAAGGAGCTTGAGACGGTCTCCCAGAATATCGCGAATTCCTCGACCACGGGTTACCGGCGCGAGGGCGTTGTCTTTTCCGAGTTCGTCCTGGGCACCGGACGCAGTACCGAGTCGCTCTCGATGGGCCATGCGCATGGACGCGTCATCGACCTGACCCAGGGCGCCTTGCTGCAGACCAACGGCACGTTCGATTTTGCCATTGAAGGCGACGGGTTCTTCCTTGTCGCCACGCCCGAAGGCGATCGCCTGACCCGTGCCGGCGTTTTCACGCCTTCCGCCGAAGGTATACTCGTCGCCCCGGACGGGGCCGCGCTTCTGGATGCTGGCGGCGCACCCGTTCTGGTTCCTGCCGCTGCCAACCGCGTCACGCTCGGCGCGGATGGAACGCTGGCCGCCGACGGTCAGCCGGTGGCGCAGATCGGACTGTGGGAACCCGAAGACCCGTTGCAGGTAACCCGCGCAGCGGGCGCGCGCTTCGATCCCGGCGGCCAGCCGGTGCCCGTCGAAGATGGGCGTATCCTTCAGGGATTCATCGAAAGATCCAACGTCGATCCCGTCGCGGAACTGACGCGGATGATCGAGGTGCAGCGCGCCTATGAACTGGGGACATCGTTCCTCGACCGTGAAGACGAACGCATGCGCAGCGTGATCCGCGTGATCGGACAATAAGGAGGCAACAGCAATGCGAGCCCTGACAATCGCCGCCACCGGTATGAGCGCCCAGCAAACGCGGGTGGAGGTCATATCCAACAACCTCGCCAATATGAGCACGACCGGCTACAACGCCCGTCGCGCGGAATTCGCAGACCTGCACTATCAGCAAGCCAGCCGTCCGGGCACGATCAACGCAACCGACGGCACGGCACTGCCGACCGGGGTTCAACTTGGCCTTGGTGTGCGACCCACCGCGGTCTCCATGAACATTCAGCAGGGCACCAGCGTCGCGACCGGCGGCGATCTGGATCTTGCTATCGAGGGCGAGGGCTATCTGGAGGTCACGCTGCCTTCTGGTGTCTCCGCCTTTACCCGCGACGGCGGCCTCAAACGGTCCGCGGAAGGTCAGATCGTGAATTCTGACGGTTACCCCGTCGTCCCGGACATCACGATTCCGGAGGACACGCGCGCGATTTCGATCAATGCTGAGGGCGAGGTTTACGCCTATTTCGACGATCAGATCGATCCCGAGCTTTTGGGCCAGTTCACCCTGACCGGCTTTGCCAATGCGCAGGGCCTGGAAGCCATCGGATCGAACCTCTTCCTGCAGACCCCCGCCTCGGGCGACCCGTTCACGGCAACGCCCGGCTCCGACGGGTTGGGCACCGTCCGGCAGGGCTATCTGGAGGAAAGCAGCGTCGATCCCGTCCGCGAGATCACCGAACTGATCGAGGCGCAGCGCGGCTACGAGCTGAACGCCAAGGTCATCTCCGCCGCTGATCAGATCCTTGGCGCAACGGTGCAGATCAGATGATCCTCCGCGCGGCATCTCTGATCCTGACCCTCGGTGCACTCCCGCTCTGGGCGGACACCCTCACCCCTGCCCGGGTCATTCGGGCAAACACGCCGATCGACCCGGGCGACATCGCGATCGCAGCAACGCCCGTTCCGGGCGCGCTTCCCTCCGATACCGAACTGTCCGGCATGGAAGCGCGGGTGACGCTTTACCCCGGTCGGCCGATCATGCCGTCGCATATCGGGCCGGCGGCGCTGGTCATCCGCAATCAGCCGGTGACCCTGACATACCAAAGCGGCGCATTGTTCATCGAGACGGAAGCCCGCGCGCTGTCGCGCGGCGGTGTCGGCGACATGGTGCGCGTCATGAACCTTACAAGCCGAAATACCGTTCTTGCCCGGGTACGGCCCGATGGCAGCGTCGAAGTCGCCAATGAAAGGTCAACCCATTGAAATCAATCGTCACCCTCGGCGTCCTCCTGGCGCTTGCCGCCTGCGGCCGTCTCGAAGATGTGGGCAGGACACCGGACTTCACGCCGTCCGACACGGCAGCAGAAGTGGCGGCCATGCACATGCCGCAATCCGCCCAGCAATATGCCAGGCAGGGCATGCGGGACGAGCGTGCTTCTCTCTGGAGCGGCGGGCGCGGGTCGCTTCTGGGCGACCGCCGGGCCAGCCTGCAGGGCGACATCCTGACCGTCGTTATCGAAATCAACGACAGTGCCTCCATTTCCAATTCGACATCCCGGTCGCGTTCCGGCTCGGAATCCGCGGCGGCTCCGCAATTGCTGGGCATTCCGCAAATCGTCGACCGCGCGCTGCCGGGCGACGCATCCCTGGCGAATGCCGCTGATATCTCCTCATCCAGCAGCAACTCCGGACAAGGATCGGTCAGCCGGAACGAGACTCTGGAGCTGAAAGTCGCGGCCACCGTGACGGACGTTCTGCAAAATGGCGTGCTGCGCATTCAGGGCAGCCAGGAGGTGCGGGTCAATTTCGAGATTCGCGAGCTTCTGGTCACGGGATACGTGCGGCCCGAGGATATTTCGCGCCGCAACGAAATCACCTATGACAAGATCGCCGCCGCGCGGATCTCCTATGGCGGGCGCGGTCAGATCACGGATGTGCAGCAACCCAGATACGGCCAGCAGATTGCCGACATCATCCTTCCGTTCTGAGGGTTCGAGATGGCGAAGATCCTTCCCATTCTTCTCATGCTCATCGGCGGCGGCATCGGCGCAGGCGCGGGCTTCCTTCTGAAACCGGCGGAGGAGATGACCTGCGATCCCGAACATGCAGAGGAAGACTGCGAGCCGGCCGACGACCACACAGAGGAGGCCGAGGAAGAAGAGCCGGGCGCAGAACTCTACTACCTGACGATGAAAAGCCAGTTCGTTGTTCCGATCATCCAGAACGAAGTCGTCAGTTCTCTGGTGGTTCTGTCGCTCTCACTGGAAACGACGCCGGATCAGACCGAGATGCTGTTCTCGCACGAACCCAAACTGCGCGACGTCTTCCTGCAGGTGCTGTTCGACCATTCGCATATCGGTGGTTTCAATGGCGCTTTTACCGAAAGCAGCCGTCTTTCGGTGCTGAAAGTGGCATTGCTGGAAGCCGCGCAATCGGTCGCCGGCAAGGCAATTACGGATGTGATCATCACCGATATCGTTCGACAGGAACAGTAAAACTCGTCGCCTCATGGCAACATCGCCAATTGCGATGGAGCCGAACGTGAAAGGCGTCGATTGGCGATGCCTCAGGGAAAAGGCGAAGCGCTATAGGTCTGCGCTCTTTCGGTGTCTTTTCTCTTCTTCGCGCGCAGTTTGTCGATGACCTTGCCGACAACCTCGCGCTCTGCTGCCAGCCTCCCGCAGCGGCTGGACGCAAGGGCGCGGTCATGGCTCAGGGCGGCCAGTTGTGTTCCCAAATTCTGCAATTCGAACTGTCGCCAGTGTTGCCATTTGATCAGGGCATTCGCCTCCTCGGGGTTTGCGGCGGAAAACCGCTTTGACCGAAGCTCACCTATCCTGGCGTTCAGGCGGTCCATCTGCAAAGTGATCCGCCCGAGTTCATCCAGGGCTGCCAGTTCGCGCAGGCGCGCCAGTTCGGCCAGTTCGCGAAACTGGGCCTCGTCTCCACGCCGGCTCATCTGCCGCGCCGCGCCTTGTCGCGAAGCGCATCGGCAAAACGGATGGCCGCCGCAATCGCCTGATATTGTTCGGTCGGAATTTCCTCTCCCAGTTCGACGGAGGCAAACAGTGCCCGTGCCGTGGGCGGGTCGCGATAGATCGGCACGGCATGGGCCTCTGCCGTCTCCCGGATACAGGCGGCAATTTCATCGACCCCCTTGGCCACGCAGACCGGCGCAGTGCCCCGCCGCCGTTCCCATTTCAGCGCCACGGCGTAATGCTCGGGGTTCACCACCACCACATCGGCGCCGGGCATATCGGCCAGCATCTGGTTGGTGGCGATGTCATAGGCTTTCTGGCGGCGTGCCTGTTTCGTGTAGGGATCGCCTTCGGTTTCCTTCATCTCGTCTTTCAATTCCTTCAGCGACATCCGCTGGCGGCGCAGGAATTGCGCGCGCTGCCAGAAGAAATCTATCGCCGAGACCACGAAGATGACGGCGGCAGCGGCGATCATGAACCGGAAACACAGCTCGGCATTCAGTTGCAGTATCCCGGCGACAGGGAGGTCCGGCATGGCCAGGATGTCCTCGATATTCGAGCTGAAGACCATCGCCAGGACAGCGCCATAGACAATCAGTTTCACGAAGCTCTTGGCGAAGTTGAACAGCCCGTCCGGCCCATATTTCTGCTTTGCGTTTTTCATGGGCGAGATGCGGTTCAGCTTGGGCTGAAGTTTCTGCCCCGCAAAGACCAATGCGCCCTGAAGGAATGCGATGGCGATGGCGAAAAGGAACGGCAGCGCCAGCCAGACGGACATGCCACCCAGATAGTTCCAGATCAGCGCCCCGTAGGCGAAACGCCCGTTCTGGCCGAAGGCCCGATCCGACAGCAGATCCGGCGAGGCGAGAAAGGGCACAAGCGCCATCCCGGCCCGGTTCACCGACCACAGGCCCGCGAAGGACCCGACCATCAGGACGGCCAGAAAGACACCGAAGGTGATAAGGTCCTGCGATACCGGAACCTCCCCCCGTTTCCGCGCCTCTTCCAGTTTTCGCGGCGTCGCCTCGAACGGTTTTTCTGAGCCTTCGTCCTCGGCCATCAGCGTGCCCCGAACGGATTGACGATCCTGGCCTGGAATTCCTGCACCCAGAGGGTCAGGATCAAGGGCGCGGTCAGCGCCAGCAGGGCAAGCGCGCCCAGCGTGATCGCGGGTGCGCCTACGAAGGCCACCATCAACTGCGGCATCGCCCGGTTGATGACGCCCAGCGCAAGATTGTACAGGATCGACACCGCCACGAACGGGGCCGCAAGAATGAACCCGAAGCGAAACGCCACCGCCGCTGCGTCGCGGATGGACCCTGTCGGCCCGCCAGACACCCAGTCGCCGGGTCCGATGATGTCATAGGATGCAATGAACATCAGCGTGAACTGAACGTGCAGGCCAAGCTCCACCGCCAGGGCAAGCGCGGCCAGGTACAGCACCATGCCCAGCGCCGGTTGCGGGTCGATGGCGTTGTTTCCCAAGAGCTGGGACAAAGACGTGGACTGCGCGGCGATCGATGCAGCGATCTGAATGGCCATGACATGAAATCGCAGCAAAAGCCCGATCACCAGCCCGGCCACGACTTCCGCCAGGCCGGGGATCAGTATGGCGGGCCCGTCCGGCGGCACCGGCCAGATCGGCGCGACCGAGGGGAAGACCACGAAGGTGAAGGCCAGGGCGACCGCCAGCCGCACCCTGAGCGATATCATGGCTTCTCCGAAGGCGGGCAGCACGAACATGGCCGCGCCCACGCGAAGGAAGACAAGGAAGAACTGACCGAGAATGGCAGGTGCCAAACCGAACAGGGCCGCAAGTTCCGCCGTCACGCGGGCACCATACCGACCAGCGACGGGCGTGCTTCGGTGCCGAGTTCCTCAAACGACAGGACCGGGTTCGAAATGCCCTTCGCGGCCAGAACCGTGCGCAGGAACCGGCGGCGCTGGACCGAGGTGACGATTGCCGGGAAATGCCCCGATTCGCCGGCCGTGTTGAGCTTTTCCGCCACGCCGTTGGTGAGCCTCTGGAACAGATCCGGCGGCAAGGCGACGTCGCCGGAGTGGCCATCGCCCAGCTGATATTCGCTGAACCGCGATTCCCAGTCGGCGGCGAGTTGAATGAGGGGCACCGAGCCAGTCGCATCGCGTATGTCGGCCACAATCTGGAAGGCGAGGCGTTGGCGCACATATTCGCAGATGCTCTCTGGCGTAGCCGTCGCCCCCCGTGCCTCCGCGATGGCTTCGGTGATCAGGGGCAGGTTCCGGATCGAAACCCGTTCCTCCAGCAGCAACCGAATGATCGACAACAGCAGGTCCAGGGGAACCTTGTCGGGGATCAACTCGTCGAATAGCCGCTTGTTGGCATCGCTGCGTACCACGTCGGTCAGCGAACAGAGTTCGTCCAGTAGCCGCCGAAGGGATTTCAGACTGACGATCCGGGGCAGGTTGCTCTTGATCGTCTCCAGCAGATGGGTGGCCATGACCTCGGCCGGGCTCACCACCGTTGCCCCGGCAAGTGCGGCGGAGTCGGCGTCGGCCTGGGACAGCCACCGGGCCGGAGCGCCGTACACCGGCTCGCGCACATCGCGACCGCCGGGAACGCCGGTGTCTTCCGGCGGCAACAGCGCCAGCACCCGCGTCGGGTCCAGACTGTCCCGCGCCTGGACGACGCCCTGGATGCGGATCACATATTCCCCCGACGACAGCGCGGCATCGTCGGTCAGCCGGATATCCGGCAGGATCACCCCGAACGCGGTCGCCACATATTGGCGCATGCTCTTGATCCGCGCGTCCAGCCCGGTCGCCGTATCGAGGATCATCGGAACCAGGTCCCGGGCGAATTCCACATGGATCTCGTCGAGATCAAGGATGTCCCCCATGGTTTGCCGGGTCGGCTGGACCGGTTCCTCCACCGGCTCCGGCTGTTCCTCCGCGGCGCGCTTGCGAAGCTGCATGGCCAGCACGCCAAGAACCAGCGAACCCATCAGAAAGGGCACGAAGGGCAGGCCGGGGAAGAGTGCGAACAGGGCCATCAGAACCGACACCGTGCCAAGCGCCGCGGGGTATTTTCCCAGCTGCGCCAGCATCGCCAAATCCGCCGAACCGCGCGAGCCGCCGCGCGACAGCAAAAGCGCCGTCGCAATCGAGATTATGACTGCCGGGATCTGGCTGACCAGCCCGTCGCCCACGGTCAGAATCGCATAGGTCTCGAACGCCGTGCCAAACGGCATCCCGTGCATGATCACACCGATCAGAAGCCCCATGACCATGTTGAGCAGGGTGATCAGAAGTCCGGCAATGGCGTCGCCTTTGACGAATTTCGACGCCCCGTCGAGCGACCCCAAAAACGTCGTTTCCGCCTGTTCGGTTTCCCGTCGCCGTTTCGCTTCTTCATGATCAATGGCACCTGCGGACATGTCGCTGTCGATCGCAAGCTGCTTGCCCGGCATCCCGTCAAGCGCGAACCGCGCACCGACTTCGGCCATCCGCGCGGCGCCCTTTGTGATCACGATGAAATTCACAATCAGCAGCACGCCGAACACCACGAGCCCCAGAAACAGGCTTCCGCCCATCACGAAACTGGCAAAGCCTTCGATCACTTCGCCGGCGGCTCCCGTGCCCGTATGACCTTCGCCGATGATCAGTTTCGTCGAGGAAATGTTCAGCGACAGACGCAACATCAGCGAGGCGAGCAGCACCGTGGGAAAGGAGGAGAAGTCGAGCGGCCGTTCGACGAAGAGGGTCACGGTGAAGATCAGGATCGCGAAGGAAAACGACGCGGCCAGACCGATATCCAGAACCCAGGCCGGCATCGGCAGAATCATCATGACGATGACAGCCATCAAGGCCATCGTCAGCATGACCGTTGGGCTGAAAAGCGAGTTCATCTTCTGATATCCAGAAACGGTCGCGCGCCATCTTCCATCAGGGCAGCGCCGCGCCCGGCCAGCGGAACCAGCGAGGGACCATCCGCGCGTCCGGCCAGCACCAGGAATGGATAGGTGTTCTTTCGGGGTGGCCTGTCCGGGATGGCAGGCGCTTGCACCGGTTCAAGCCGTGCAATCACCGGCGGGTCGGCCGCCGCCGGTTCCGGCAGGCGCGCGCGTATCCGGTCGAAGCGGGCGGAATATTTGCGGGCGTATTTCGGCGTGCGCGAATGATAGGCTCCGGCGGCCTTCGACCAGTCGCCGAGTTCCTCGTGAAGTTCGGTCAGAAACTTTGCAGCATATCGGGCATTGGTGATCGGATCGAACATGTCATCGATCGACCTGAAGGCCCGGCCATGCCATTTGTAGTTGATCTGAAAACACCCGACATCGAAACTGCGGGCACCGCGGGCGAAATGCCGGTCGACGTAACTCCGGGCAGAGGCAAAATCGTCGAACCACTTGCCGACGCCTTCCATGTTCACGGTCCAGGGCCAGGGTTGGAGCGCGCCACCGCGCTTGCGCCCGGTTTCCGTCAGGGAAATCGCGCGCAGGACATCCAGCGGAACATTGCTTTCGCGTGCCACATGGGCGGCGGCGCTGTCGCAAATCGCCGCGATGGCATTGCCGTCGGATCGGGCCGCGGACGCGGTTCCGAACATGGCAAGGATAAGGACCGGACCGAACCGGGCCAGATGGCGAAACGGCAATGACATTCTGTCAACTCGGGCTGTTGTTCTTCAGCACGGCGAAGCTATGCGAGATGTCCTATCAATTCGTGAAAGCCGCCATTGCAGCCTGTGGTCGCGTCAGCTCCAACAGGGCTTCGACCTGCGCGCGCCGATCCCGCGTCGCCTGGATCAGCGCCCCGTTCGGGCTTTTTTCGGTCGCGACTTCGGCAACGGATCCCGAGAGCACCCGTGAGGCTTGGGCGATAGGCTCCGGTCCGATTTGCGACACGCTCTCCCAATCTCCCGAACGCAGCGCCGCCGCCAGTGCACCGGTCGTTTCTCCGAAACCCGCGAAGACCTCGATGGCCTCGCTGTCCCTGCCCCCGGCAACAAAGGCCGCGGCCAGCACGGCCTCCGTGCCCGCGTAACCGGCCTGCAACGCCAACTCGATGGCCTGTCCGGTTTGACCGGTCGCGATCAGTCCGCGCACCGCGACCGCCAGTTCCTCCGGTGTCTCGGGCGACGCGGGCAGATAGTTCATCGCGCGTCCTGCCAGCCCGACATCGAGCAGCCGCGACGATATGGAAATGCGTGTTTCGCGACTGAAACTTTCCGGGCTCACAATCCTGGAAAGTCCGATTTCAGCCAGAAGGAAATCCTGGTCGCTCTCCGCCTCCAACGCGGTTTCCAAGCCGAGTCTCGCCAGTTCCTGACGTCTGGCCTGCGTCAGACCGGGCGTATCGTCCAGAACGGCTTGGCGGAAATCCTCGAACCGTCTAAGTGCGATCAGACCGCGCAATGCGGCAATGTTCAGCTCCTCTGCAATCTCCGTACCCTCCAGCGCACCGATCATCGAAGGGGCGTCTTCGACCCAGTTCGGATTGGGCGGCATTCCACGTGCCTCCGCATCCCGCAGAAGTTCCAGCAAAGCGCCCGCTGCGGTCAAATTTGTGCCGTTCGACAGCGCCGAAAGCGTCTCGCGCGCCACATCCCCGTGCGTGCCGTCCAGTTCCAGTTTGGCGCTTGCCAGTTCGCTTGCCTCGGTCTTCTTGCCGGAACGGGCGACAGCGTTCATGGCGACCCGCGCCCCCTCCTCCAGCCCCGCGGCATGGAGACGATCCGACAGGAGCGGACCAAGATGGTTTCGCAGATGCGGCGGCAGGGCAGAAAATGTCGACAGGATGGAGTCGAGGCTGGCCGGTGTCGTCCTGTCCGACAGCGGTTCCGCAAGGGTTGCCCACAAGGCCGAGGCGCTTTCGCATGCAGCCTGGCCTTGCAGAAACGCAGCCCCGGATTTGCCAAGATCCATGATATCGGCCAGCGCTTCGATGATCTGGCGGTCCAAAGACTCGGGCATGTGGCCCGCGGCCACGCGCGCTTCGCGTCCAAAGCCCAGATAGATGTAATAGCGGGCGAGATCGCCCACATTGTCGGGATCGACGCTGCCGTTTTCCGCCACTGCCCGGCTGCGCAATCGTCCCAGCATGTCGCGATCCCCGACATCGCCCCAGCTCAGAACATCGATTTGCGAGGTTGGTGTGCAGACAGCCCCGGCATGGGTCGGCGCAGCCAGCGCGGCGTCGGGACGCATCGCCCGGTCGAAACTCGTGGTGACGGAAACATTTCCCCAGGCTTTGGGCAAGCCTTGGTGCCCGTCCGTGGTTTCGCCGGTGCGCGGTTGGAGATCGGTATTGGCGGTTACCAGCCCCTGCGCCGCCGCCCGTGACAGGGCGCGGCCCATCATCTCCAACGCCACCGATTGATCGGAACCGCTGAAATCCAGCACCGGCAGACCGCCAAGGGCGTGCCCGGTCACAAGCCCGGAGGATGGTGCCGTATCGGTGGATGGGTGCTGCATGGCTGCGGGCGTGGACCGGTCTGTCCCGGGCGCGTCGTGCCCCGGCAGTTCCGGCATCGCGAAATTCCCGGTTGGCGGCGGGGGAGACCCAACCTGCGACTGAATGTGCGGCTCTGTCTCTGAAAGGCTGACAACGTCGACGATCAGCGCCGTCTCGCCCGCCTCATTAAGGCGAATACTACAGTCGCAAGCGAGATCCAAGTCGAGCCGGTTGTTGCCGCTGGCGCGAATGTCGCTGACACGCTGGCGGTCGATCAGCCTGAACACCCGGGACAGGTCGAAACTGAGGGGTGCCGTACTGACGAAGGCGATGCGATATCCGCGCCCGTTGCGCCTGGCGTCCCATTTCGGGCGGCTTTCGAAATCGAGGATGATCCGCGTGAAGGATCCATGCTCCCCGGCGCTGACCTTGACCGGCTGGGACATCGCCGGGCAGGCCAGAGCTGCAAAAAGAATGACAAGTATCCGGATCATGCGGCGTCCTGCTTGGCGTTCTTCATGGCCTCCTCAAGCTCCGAAAAGCTCGGGCGCACGTTGTGCGGGGTGTTCTGCCGACCGACTTCGATGCAGATCGCCGTGGCGTGATTGTAAAGATTCGCGACCAGCACTTCGCGGATGAGCTGGTAGAAATGATGATCCTCCTCCGCGATTGCAGCAAGCCGCGACGCGAAGGGACCGGCGAACCCATAGGCAAGGAACACGCCCAGAAATGTGCCGACCAGGGCACCCCCGATCATCTTGCCGAGAATCTCCGGCGGCTGATCGATCGACCCCATTGTCTTGATCACGCCCAGCACCGCCGCGACGATGCCAAGTGCAGGCAGGCCGTCGGCAAGGCCCTGAAGGGCGTGGCTCGAATGCTGTTCATGATGCAGGTTCGCTTCCAGCCGCTTTTCAAGCACTTCTTCAACCTGATGCGGGTCGTTGTAGTTCATCGAGGCGGATCTGAGAGTATCGCAGATGATTTCGATCGCTTCGTGGTCGGCCAGGATCTTGGGATAGGAACTGAAGATCGCGGAATTTTCCGGGTCTTCGATATGTTCTTCCAGTCCGACGGGGTTTTGCCGCGCCAGCCGTATCAGCTCGAACAGCAGAACCAGCAAATCGCGATAGTCATCGGCCTTCCACTTTGCTCCCTTGAAGACCTTGCCGACATCCTTGGCCGTGTGTTTCGCAGCCGAGCCGCTGTTTGAGATCAGGAAAGCCCCGAGTGCGGCCCCGCCGATGATCATCATTTCGAACGGCAGCGACTTGACGATGATGGCAAATTTCCCGCCAGCCAGAATATAGCCGCCGAACACCATGACAAAGATAACGATTATGCCGACTATGCCGATCAAAGCCTGATCGCCTTTTCCTGCTCCACCTGAACCCTGCTTCCCAGAAACCGGTTAAGATCGTGTCACTACTCCTGGGGTTTCTGCATCGCCTCGGGCACAGGTTCGCGAGGAACCTCCGCGTTGCGGCCTGCCAGAACAACGCTGATCGTATAGGCCAGATCAGGTGTCAGTCCGGCCATGATCGCGGCCGCAGCATCCGGGCGCATCCGCCCCAGGAAACCGGCAGCGAAACTCGGTTCCATCAACTGGAACAGGGCCGCGGCCTGATCCGGTTTCATGTTCTCGTAAACCGCCGTCAACCGGCCTATATCGGTCTCTGCCGCCTTGTCCGCGGTCGCCATCGTAGCCCGCAGCCGGGCTTCGGCTTCCTCAAGACGCTGCAGGTCTTCCGCAATGGACGACTCGACCAGCGCCAGGACCTGCGCGCGCGCCTCCAGTTCCGCTTCCCGCTCGGTCAGGGCCGCCTCGCGCGCCTGGGTCTCTTCCAGCAGCGCAAGCAATTCCGGCGCGATATCGGCAATCCGTTCGGCATCGACCACCTCACCATCGGCAGAACTCAGCAGATGATCCGCACGTTCTTTCACCTCCAGCGCGATGGCGCCACCGGACCCGGCCGCGAGACGCAAACCACCCGAGGTCAGAAGAATACCCGCAATCAGAAACAGCGCCCCGCGTCCCGAAGTCCAGCTGCGCCTGGGCATGCGTCGCTTGCCGGTCCGCTTCATTCCGCCGCCTCGTGGACCGTGCGGCGAGACTGGAATACCGTCTTGTCCAGGCTGATCACTTCTGCCTGTTCCTCCGCGCTCATGTTCGGCTTGCCCGCATCGACCGGCAGGTCGTGCATCGACGCCACCAGAAGCTCCAGCCGTTGCGCCACCCCCTCCGCCCGGCCGGTCAGCGAGGTCAGGGAGGTTTCCGAAGAGCTGGTGGCCGATCTCGCCGCCTCCAGCGCCTTTGTCATGTCATCGACCTGCGCGGACAGAACCGCGATCGCGCCGCCCACGCCACGCTCAAGATCAGTGAACCTGCTCAGCCTGCGCGACAGGACGATGCAGTAAAGTCCGGCCCCCAATGCTCCGGCGATCAACAGGATGTCCGCAATCAGCTCCATCACCAAACCTCAGTTCACAACGAATTCCATGATGAGCAGGTCATGCACCCGGTCCCCGCCCACCACCAGATCGACCCGGCGCCGCATCTGCGACCGCAGAGTCAGAAGAGAGGACGGGTTTTCAATGTCCTCCATCTCCAGCGATTGCAGATAGGTGTTCAACACATCGACCACCCGAGGCATCATCGCCTCCACATCGGCGGTGTAATCCTCACCAACTTCCAGCTCGGCCCGAAACCGAAGGTACCGGCGCGCGGCGGGACCGCCCACGGCGACCGTCATCGGTTCGACTGACACGAAGGCCAGACCATCGGACAGCATCATCGGTTTCGGATCTTCCGGTGCAGATCCGCCCAACATACCGGAAGTGAAGGCAAATCCGCCCCCGCCAGCGACGACCGCAAGCACCAGGCCGATCAACAGACCGGCCTTGCCCTTCTTTGGCGCGTCTTTCGCCACTTCCGCCGTTGCGTCAGTCATCTTTGCTCCTTTCCGGCGGTTCTAGACAGTTCTGACTAACCGAATGTTAAGGCGCGACTGCCAAGACGAGGCCAAGAA
Source organism: Silicimonas sp. (assembly GCA_050299835.1). Lineage (GTDB taxonomy): Bacteria > Pseudomonadota > Alphaproteobacteria > Rhodobacterales > Rhodobacteraceae > JAJDOD01. The sequence continues at coordinate 214,076 of JBNKWP010000001.1, read as the reverse complement.
ACCCGAAACGCGGAGAATCCCGTGGATCAGATGCTGTCAATCTGGGCCGGCCTTGACGCCCGCCGCCGCCTCACCGTCGTGGCGGCGACTTTGGGCATGTTTGCGTCTGTCTATTTCCTGACCCAGATCGCTTCGCAGCCACGTATGGCACTTCTCTATGCCGGGCTGGACCCGGCAGCGGCCGGAGAGGTCGTGACCGCGCTTGAATCGCGCGGTGCCGTGGTTGATGTGCGCGGATCGGCGATCTTCGTGGATGCGGCCCAACGCGACGCCCTGCGCCTTGCCCTTGCCGGCGAAGGGCTGCCGCAAAACGGGGGACAAGGGTACGAACTTCTTGATTCGCTGACAGGATTCGGAACCACGGCACAGATGTTCGACGCCGCCTACTGGCGCGCCAAGGAAGGCGAACTCGCACGCACGATCACCGCGAACCGGCAATTCTCCGGTGCCCGCGTTCATATCTCCAACCCGTCCTCCGATCCGTTCCGACAGGGTCGCGTCGATGCCGCCTCGGTCTCCGTCACAATGGCATCCGGCAGCATGACATCCGCCCAGGCCACCGCGCTCCGCTTTCTTGTCGCCTCCGCCGTGGCAGGCCTCGATCCGCAGAATGTCTCGGTCATCGACAGCGTGGCCGGGCTCATGCCGAACAGCGAAGACCCGGCCTCTCAGGCGGCCGGGATAAGCGATGCGCGGGCCGAAGCCTTGAAGACCAGTGTCACCCGCCTGCTGGAGGCGCGGGTGGGCACCAATCGCGCCATTGTCGAGGTGACGGTCGAACCGGTGACGGAACGACAGGAAATCACCGAGCGCATATTCGACCCCGACAACCGCGTGCCCATCTCCTCGGACACAGATGAAACCACCTCCACCTCCAGCGATCAGGGCAGCCGAGGTGTCACCGTTGCGTCCAACCTTCCCGATGGCGAGGCCGGACCCTCTTCCGGCAGTTCGCAGAGCAACGAAAGCCGCACGCGGGAAATCGTCAATTACGAAGTATCGGAAACCCAGCGCGCAATCATCCGCGAACCCGGATCGGTCCGCCGCATCACCGTAGCCGCGCTGGTGGACGGCGTCAGGACGACGGCGAATGACGGGACGGTCAGCTGGGAAGCCCGCACGGAGGAAGAGCTGAACGACTTGCGCGAGCTCGTTGCCTCCGCCGTCGGCTTTGACGAAGCGCGGGGCGACAACATCACCATCAGGTCGATGGAATTCCAGCCGGAACCGCAATTCGAACCGCCGGCTCCGCTGGGATTCACGGACAGGTTCGCTCTCGATGTCATGGGATTGATCCAGCTCGGCGTTCTCGCCCTGGTCAGTCTCATTCTGGGTCTCTTTGTCCTGCGGCCGATCCTGTCGGGCAAGGGCAAATCGGCACCGGCGCAGCTTGCGCCCCCGGCCGCGGGGGAGCCTCCGCTCGACATCGCCACACCCCCACTAGACATGCCTGAATTGCCCGCCCTGAACGGCGAAATTGACGATCTCGGCGGGTTTGCACCGCTGGACGACCTGCCAAGCTATGACAGCATTCAGAACACGTCGGACCCGGCGGCACGGCTTCGCGAACTGATCGAACAGAAACAGGAAGAAACCGTCGAGGTTCTCAGCCAGTGGATGAACGAGCCGCAGGAATCGACCCGGTGAGCAGACACCCGTTTCTCGAATCCTTCGACGGAACGCTCGAATCCAGACTGCGCGAGACGCAGGAGGAAGCGCTGGAAGCCTTGAAATCAGCAGCCTACGAACAGGGCTATGCCTCCGGCTGGGACGATGCGATTGCCTCCGACAAAACCTCCCGCCTGAAGCTCGAGGCCGAGTTCGAGCGCAACATCCAGGGCCTTGCCTTCACCTTTTCCGATGCCGTCACCCATGTTCGCGAGGAGCTTCGGGAGTTGGTGGAGGCGCTGATGCACCAGCTTCTGCCGGGGATCGCGCCCGATCTGCTGCGGGAACATATCCGCTCGGAACTGCTGAAATACGGCGACGAGCTGACGGATCTGCCTGTCGAACTCGTGGCCTCCCCGGATTGCAACCCGACCGTGGCCCAGATGCTGAAGTCTGACTTCTCGATGGACATACGGATCATCGAGGACGCCTCCCTGGCGGAAGGGCAGGTCTATCTGCGCCTCGGCCGGCGGGAGTTGGAAATCGACCTCGCGCCCCTTTTGCGCGCCATAACCCTTCAGCTCCAGGCAATTGACGCAGGGTCTGAAGAAGAAGGAGACACGGATGTCTGACATCGACCAAAACCTCACCGACCTTGGGGCGTCCCGCTTCGGCGATGTCCCGATCGAGATCACCGTCTCGGTCGGCATAGCGCGTCCCCGCATTCGCGACCTGCTCGAACTTGACGAAAACGCGGTGCTGCCGCTGGACAAAGGCCTGGAGGAGCCCGTTGAGCTCTATGTCGGCGACAAGCTGATCGCGCTTGGTCAACTGGAGGAAATGGAAGGTGAAGGTTCGGGCAAGCTCGGGGTACGCATCGTCGAGGTGACGACCCCCGCCAAGGTCGACTGAAGCGATGGGGTCGCGCCTTGTGCGAATGCTCTGCCTTGTGGCGGTCGCGGCGCTCTTTCTGACCACGACCGCCGAGGCCCAGAACATCTCGCTCGATCTTGGGGGCGATGTCAGCCTGACCGAACGGTCGGTTCAGCTGGTCGTGCTGCTCACCGTGCTCAGCCTGGTCCCGGGGCTGGCTATCATGTTTACCTGTTTCCCCTTCATGGTGACCGTGCTTGGTATTCTTCGCCAGGGCATCGGACTGCAACAATCGCCCCCAAACATGCTGATCGTAAGCCTGGCATTGTTCCTGACATATTTCGTCATGGAGCCAGTGTTCCTGGCCGCCTGGCAGAACGGAATCTCTCCCCTAGTGGAGGGCACGGTCCCGGTGGAAGACGGGATCGCTGCCACCGTCGCGCCGTTTCGGGGGTTCATGATTTCGCGCATCCAGCCCGACACGCTGAGCGTTCTGGCGAATCTGCGCCCGGAAACCGAAGGACTGGCACTGCCCGACGCGCCACTCTCCCTTCTTGTTCCGTCTTTTCTTCTCAGCGAAATCGAACGCGCATTTCAGATCGGATTCCTGGTCTTCCTGCCATTTCTTATCATCGACCTTTCCGTTGCGGCGATTCTGATGTCGATGGGGATGATGATGGTTCCGCCGGTCATCGTTTCTCTGCCGTTCAAACTGGCCTTCTTCGTCGTCGCAGACGGTTGGAGCCTGATCAGCGGCGCCCTTGTCCGAAGTTATTTCTGACCGGCTCGGCAGGTCATCTCTCAGGTCGTCCGCCGGTGCCAATTCCCGGGCGACCGCACGATGTTTGACCGACGTTTCCGATCGTCCGGGTGCTGGTGGTATGCAGAGCAGCACAGGGCGCAAAAGTGCCATCGGGGAAACCCTTCGGTCCCACACCTTGCTGCGTATCATTGGCGGCCGTCGAAAGCGTTGGTCAATCAATCCCCGGCATGACCAGTGACCAGTGACCGACTGGCGCGACGGGCAGGCTTCCGTCAACCCGCTAACGAACGATGAACTCCGCGTGCAATGCGCCTGCGGCCTTCATCGTCTTCAGAATATCGATCATGTCCCTCGGATTGACGCCAAGGGCATTCAGACCCGCCACCACTTCGGACAGGGTGGCGGAATCCGGCACTTCCGCCATGCCAATCCCCGGCTCCTCCTCGATGGAGGCCTGGGTCCGTGGCACCACGATCGTCTCACCCTCTGCAAAGGGGTTCGGTTGGACGACCACCGGCGTTTCCTGAATCCGCAATGTCAGACCGCCCTGGCTTACGGCCACGCGCGAAATCCGCACGTCCTCGCCAAGGACGATCGTACCGGAGCGCTGGTCGACAACGATCCGCGCCCGTTGCTCGGGTTCGACCGTCAGGGACTCAATGGCCTCGAGCGCATGGGCCGGGGAGTCCGTGCCGGTGGCGGCGACATGCACAACAACCGTGCCGGCATCCAGCATCCGGGCGACCGGTCGGCCGAAGGCCGTGTTCACAACAGTCTCGATGCGGCCCGCTGTCGTGAAATCGGGAGACCTCAGCGCCAGACGAATTTCGCCCAGTCCGGAGAAATCGAACGCGACTTCCCGCTCCACGCGTGCGCCGCCCGGAATGACACCCGCCGTCGGGACACCTTGCACGATACTTGCGCCGTCGCCCTCGACAGAGGCGCCGCCCGCGATGATTGTCCCCTGGCCGACCGCATAGATCAGCCCATCCGCGGCATTCAACGGCGTCATGATCAAGGTCCCGCCCAGCAGGCCCTTGGCGTCGCCGATTGCCGAGACCGTCACATCGATCCGGCTGCCGGCACGGGCAAATGGCGGCAACTCGGCGGTGACGAAGACCGCAGCCACGTTTCGGGGCCGGAATTGCTCTCCGGTGACATTGACACCCAGCCTTTCCAGAATGTTCGACATGATTTCTTCGGTGAAGGGTGCGTTGCGGATGCCGTCGCCGGTTCCATTCAATCCGACCACAAGCCCATAGCCGACAAGATCATTGCCGCGCACCCCGTCGAATTCGACAAGGTCCTTGATGCGAACCTCTCCGGCCGAGGTGGCGGCCAACTGACCCAGAAAGCAGAGCAGGATTGCAAGAAGCCGCATTACAGATACTCGACCAGGGACAACCGTGACAGTCGCGCCGTTATTGCATAGACGGTTTGAAGCTGAACCTCGGCATTTTGCAGCCGCACAGCCGTATCGTAGGGATCGACCTCGATGAGCTCGGTTCGGGCAAGCTGCAACCCGTCCGCATGGCTCGAAACTTCTGCTGTGGCCCGTGCGACCTGTTGCTCCGCGACACCGATCTGCGCTTCCAACTCAATCAGGGATTCGTCAGAGGCGACAAGCCGTTCTCCCGCTCTGCGGGCGAGGTCGGCCTGTTCGTCCTGGGCCGCGGCCAACACGTTGCGCCCAAGCAGCGCGCCGAGCGATAGCGCGGCGAACTGATCCCGAATGGCCGCGTCTTCGGCATTGACGGGCGGCGGTGCAATTTCGCTGTCCGAAAGTTTGAGCGGAGCCGTCGCCGGGGCTCCCCCGAGATACCCGGTCGTATCGAAGCCGCCGCCGACCGCGAACCAGGCATCGACCACGGTTTCGACATCTGCTGCAGTTGTCGCGCCCGCAAGTGCGATCTCGGATTCCAGCGCGGCCAGGATTGTCTGATCATCGGCCAATGCGGGCTGGTCGGTTGCCACGCCGGAGAAAATCGATTGGCCACCGACCTGGATATTCATGGCTCCCACCGCAGACGCAAACCGCGACAGGGCGTCGGTGCCGGCATTGATGATCAGCGTGTGATTCGCAGTTTCCGGAAGAGTCAGCAGCACGGTCGAGACATCGCCGAATTCCCGCAGTTTCGCGATCGTGGCCTGTTGGGCGGTCAACACGAGCCTTCTTTCGCTGATGACCGATGCATAGGACTCCATCCGCGCCAATCCCTGTTCCAGCCCTGCCAGGAAGCTGTAATCGCCGCCAAGTTTCCCCGCGACATCAGCAGTCACTCCGCTCGACAGCTCACCGGTCAGGCGTTCGAGATCGGTCTTGATCCGCGCCGTGTCGCGCCGAAGCTGGATGCTGGATGCAAGATCACCAACGGAGGAGATGGTCATGTCATAGCCCGATCAATATCTGGATAAGTTCGTCAGCCGTCTGAATGACCCGCGCATTTGCGGCAAAGGCCTGTTCGATCAGCAACAGTTTCTGCATTTCCTGGTCCGTATCCACGCCTTCCGCCAGAACCGCGTCGTTCAGCCCGATGTAGCGGCTTTGCTGGAACGACAGCGCGGCATCGCTGAGCTGACCGGATTGACCGATGATCGAAGTCAGATCCGCCGCAAACCCGGCAACCGATCTGCTGGATGGTGTGAACGTGCCGCCGGAGGGCGCGCGCGCGTCCTGCAACCGGTCATGCAATGCGCTCAAAAGCGATGCGTCCCCAACCGGGCCCGGCGTTGCAGCACCCAGCCCGTCGCGGAGCCGCCAGATCGCTCCACCGGAGGCCGGATCCACAAGCGCGTTGATTTCGAGCCTGCCTGCAAGGCCAAGCGTATCGGCGGGAGTGAGGGCTGCGCCCGCGTCGGTGAAAAGGCCCGGGTCTCCGGCAACGATAGTTGTGTCCAGCGCCGGATCTTCGAAACGTTCCACAAGGTCGCGCGCAACCGCATCGAGATTGTCCTGAAATGTCGGAGCCAACTCGTCGCGAACCGCGAAAAGCCCGGCAAGCCGTCCGCCGGCAATCTGTGCGTTGGCTCCCGCGGTATTGATGGGTTCACCGTTTAAAGTCAGGCCGGACAGAGCACCGCTTGCCAGCGTCATGTCGGGAACGATGGGTGCCGTGGCCGCAAAACCGAATGTGGCGGGTTCGATATCGACCAGAAGGGCACCGTTCATGGTATAAAGTGCGACGGTGTCGTTTTCGCGTGGGAGCTGGCGGATCGGAATCAACTCGCTGATGCTATCGATCAGCCTTTGGCGGTTGTCGAGCAGTGCGGGATATTCCCGGTCATGTCCGCGAGCGCGCAGAATTTGCGCGTTCAAATCGGCGATTTGCTGAAGGCTGGTGTTCAGAAAATTGATGTCCTGCGAGATCCTACGATCGGCATCTTCTCGCAGCGTCTGAACATAGTCCGATGTCGTGTTCAGCTTGTCGACCAGCGATTGGGCGGCATTCAGGACAGCGAAAAGCCGGGAATCGCTTTCCGGCCGGGAGGTCGCGGCCAGCAGGGCCGCATCCAGCTCCGCCGTGAGCGCCGAAAGGCTGGTCGCGTCCTGCGGTTCGCCAAGCGCCTGCAATGCCTCGCGGTAGAATGTCGATTCCTCGGTTGCCAGGCCGACCGACGCCGATGCCAGTCGCCGCTCGCGGATCAGGTTTTCGTCGACGATCCGAATGACCCCGTCCACCTGGACCCCGACGCCGTCGCCCCCGAGGATGCGCGGGCTCAACTGGATTTCGCGGCGCGCATAGCCTTCGGTTGTGGAATTGGCCACGTTGGTACTGACAACCTGCGCCGACCGGGAGGCCGCAGCCAGCCCGGTCAGTGCATTTGCAAGAGTGGTCGAGATGCTCATGGCCTATGTCACCGCTTGATATTGGTGGTTTCCTGCAGCATCTCGTCGACCGTCTGGATCACCTTCGCGTTCGAGGAATAGGCCCTTTGGGTCTGGATCAGCTGCGTCAGCTCGCCTGCCACATCGGTGGAGCTTTCCTCCAGCGCGTAGGACACGATGTCACCCGTCGGGCCATCGGCGGCGTCCCAAAGGAAGATCGTGCCGCTATCTGCCGATGTGGCGTAAATCTGGTTGTCGAGCGAGATGAGCCCGTTCGGGTTCGACATGTTGATCAGCGGAATCTGATAGATCGTCCGCGTGATGCCTATATCGAAATTCGCCTTCACGAACCCGTTCGCGTCGATATCGACGGAAATCAGGTTACCAACTGGCGAGCCGTCCTTGGAAATCGAGGTGGGCGCGAAACTGTCCGACAATTGCGTCAGACCGGTGCCGGTGCCGACCGCACCGATATTGATATCGATCGGTCCGCCGGCGACGTTTATCTGGAAATCCCCGGTTGCGGCGTTATAGGCGCCGCCGGAGACCGGGGTCACTGATGCAATCGTACCGCCGGCACCGCGCGTGTCGTCGAAGACGATCGTGTATTCGCCGATCACGGTCGCGCCGGACGCGGAATCCGTCAGTGTCATGGTCCAGGTGTTCGATGTCCCGGTGGCGGGCACCGTCGGCGTGAAGGTCATGTTGATGCTTCGCGACGTGCCGAGGTTGTCGAAATACTCGACCGAAAGCGGCAGTGGATCGCCTGACGCATCGAAATTCGTCTCCGTCGCCGGCAGGTTGACCCCGAGCGCGATGCGTGTTGTCGGTTCCGACGTGAATTGGTTGACGTTGATCTGCACGGGTTCCAGACCATCGCCGGTGTCGCGGGCAAATGTCGGAATCGTACCGTCCGGATCGGCCGGCCATCCCATCAGTGTCACCCCGGCAGGCGTTCGGAGATACCCGTCTTCGTCTGTCCGAAACGATCCGGTGGTGGCAAGGAACAAGGGAAAATCGCCGATGGAATTGAGCACCGAGCTTTCCGTCGTCACCGGCAGGAACCCGGCACCGCGCACGGCCAGGTCGGTTGCGTTGTTCGTCGATGCCAGCGATCCGGGCTGGTCGATCAGCCGCTGTGTCGTGACCCGCACGCCGCCTGCCGAATAGGTCCCTTCCCCGCTTTCGATGACAAGGGATGAGAAGTCGGCCACGGCGCGTTTGTACCCGTGTGTCGCCGAGTTCGCGATATTGTCCGCAATCGTCGCCAACCGGCTGGCATTCGCCGCCAGTCCAGCCACGCCTGCGTTGAGCGAAGAAGAAATCGTCATGTATCAGCCTTTCTGCTGCAGAGCCCTTGGGCCGACCTTAGATGCGCCCACTTAACGACCAGCTAACGTATAAAATCCAAAGCGTTTTCTCAGAAGCGGTCCCGCAAAAGAACGACCTCCAACCGGTTGTTCCGCTCTGATAAAAGGTCGGCAGCAACCGGTTTCCGGTCCGCAAAACCGGTAACCCGTTGCATCCGTTTCGGAGCAATTCCGGCCTCATCCAGCAATCGGCGAACGCGGTCGGCCCGTGCCGCAGATTTCTCCCACACAGGGTTCTCGCGCGCGGCCAGCGGCACTGAGGCGGTGTGGCCCTGCACCGCCACTTCGTTACTGGCCAGGCTGAACACCTCCGCAATCGCCATGACGATCGATGAGAGTTCGTCCGTTGGCTCCTCATCCCTGTCGAACAGCGGTGTGCCCGGAATGTCGAAGATTTCGACGATCAGGCCTTCGTCGGTCAGCCGCGTGATGACATGACGGGCCAGCAGATCGCTGACCATACTTTCCCCGGCCTTGCCCGACAGCAACTTCTGCAACTCTTCCATAGGGTCGGGGCCGGCATCGCCTGCCGTGGCGCCCTCCTCCTCCGTTTGCTTTCCGGTTGTTCCATCCTCGCTGACCTGTTCCGGAGGCTCCAGCGCAACTCCCGCCCCGGTTCCGTTATTCGCCAGCGTATTCTCCGTAAAAACGCTATCGCCACCGAAAGCCCCCGCCCCGCCGCCGGATATCTTGTTCACCGGAATCGTCGGGTTGAAATAGTCGGCAATGCCCTTGCGCTGCTTCTCTGTCGTGGCGCCAAGCAGCCACATCAGAAGAAAGAACGCCATCATCGCCGTCACGAAATCAGCATAGGCGACCTTCCAGGCACCACCATGGTGGCCGCCCGCGATCACCTTCTTCCGCTTGATGATGATCGGAGCCTGCTCGTTCGACATCCTACCGTACCTCGCATCCGGTCAGGTCTTTGCGATAAGAGTCTTCGGTGAAGATCCGCTTAAGCCGATCTCGCTGGAAAACAGTTGGCTTTTCCTCTACGTCAATGTGAAAAATGAGGGAGGCGTCTCGTGACGAAGAAAATGCTGCGCAGCCAGCTGTGGTTCAACAATCCTGACAATCAGGAAATGACGGCGCTTTACCTGGAGCGTTACCTCAATTACGGGCTCACCCGCGAGGAACTGCAAGCCGGAAAACCGATCATCGCCATCGCCCAAACCGGCAGCGATCTCTCCCCCTGCAACCGCCACCACATTGAACTGGCAAAGCGCGTGCGTGACGGCGTTGTCAGCGCGGGCGGGACAGTGATGGAGGTGCCGGTTCACCCGATCCAGGAAACCGGTAAGCGACCCACCGCCTCGCTCGACCGCAACCTCGCCTATCTGTCTCTTGTTGAATCCCTCTACGGCTACCCTCTCGATGCCGTTGTCCTGATGATCGGTTGCGACAAGACAACACCCGCACTTCTCATGGCCGCCTCCACCGTCAACATCCCCGCCATCGCGCTCTCGGTCGGCCCGATGTTGAACGGCTGGTTCCGCGGCCAGCGCACCGGGTCGGGCACCATCGTCTGGAAGGCGCGAGAATTGCACGCCGCAGGGGAGATCGACGATGACGGGTTCATGGACCTTGTCGCCTCCTCCGCCCCCTCGACAGGGTTCTGCAACACGATGGGCACCGCGAACACGATGAACTCGTTGGCCGAGGCACTGGGCATGCAGCTCCCCGGCTCCGCCGCCATCCCGGCCCCTTATCGCGAGCGCGGGCAAATTGCCTATGAGACCGGCAAGCAAATCGTGGAAATGGTCAAGGCCGACCGTCGCCCGTCCGATATTATGACCCGCGAAGCGTTTGAGAACGCCATCGTCGTGAATTCCGCCATCGGAGGATCGACCAACGCGCCGATCCACCTCAACGGCGTCGCCCGGCACCTGGGCGTTCCGCTCGACAATGACGACTGGCAGAAGATCGGCCACAAGATCCCGCTTCTGGTGAACCTCCAGCCTGCTGGCGAGTATCTGGGCGAGGACTACCACCGTGCTGGCGGTGTTCCGGCCGTCATTGGAGAGCTGATCCGCAACGATCTGCTCCCACATCCCGACGTGCCGACCGCCAACGGCAAGACCATGCGCGAAAACTGCGCCGAGCGGGAAATCGAGAACACCGACGTCATCAAGCCCGTTTCCGCGCCCCTGCTCGACGCCGCCGGGTTCATCAACCTCAAGGGCAACCTTTTCGACTCTGCGATCATGAAGACCTCCGTGATCTCGAAGGAATTCCGCGACCGCTACCTGTCGAACCCGGACGACCCGGATGCCTTCGAAGGCCGTGCCATCGTCTTCGACTCGATCGAGGACTATCACAAGCGGATCGACGACGAGGCGCTCCAGATCGACGAACACTGCGTCCTGATCATGCGCGGCGCCGGTCCCATCGGCTATCCCGGCGGAGCCGAGGTCGTGAACATGCGGCCCCCCTCCTACCTATTGAAGAAGGGCGTCCATTCTCTGCCTTGTGTCGGAGACGGCCGCCAATCCGGCACCTCCGGCTCTCCCTCGATCCTGAACGCTTCGCCCGAGGCGGCGGCAGGCGGCGGCCTGGCACTTGTGAAAACCGGTGATCGTGTGCGCATCGACCTGAAAAAATGCACTGCCGACATGCTGGTGGATAATACCGAGCTGGAAGCCCGCCGCGCCGCCCTTCCCGAGCGTCCCTTCGCCCCGGAAAGCCAGTCGCCGTGGCAGGAACTCTTCCGCGAAAAGGTCGAACCCTTCTCCGAAGGCATGGTTCTGCGCGGCGCTCCGGAATACCGTGACATCGCGCGGACGAAGGGTGTTCCACGGGACAATCACTAGGTCTGAGCGCACCGGGACGGCTCGGCGATGCCTCGCCGAAACCGTTCCGGATTGCGCGCTCCACAAGCCATCGCCCAAAATCAACTGGACCATCCGCGTCAAAAGGTGCGACCATCGCACAACGGCAATTCTCCAGGGAGCGATCCATGAAACTCTTCCGCCACAGCAAATCCGCCCTCGCCTTCGGTCTCTGTCTGACGGTCGTCTTATCGACACAAACGGCCACAATGGCCCAGGCCCAGATGATCAGCACCGACAGCGCGATCCAGCGCAGCACGGCGACGATGGACCGCGCTTACCTGATGGGCGAGTTGCAGAAGGATGAAATTCGCGACGAAATGATCCGCCTCGGCGTGTCCCCGGACGAAGCTGAATCCCGCCTCGCTGCACTTTCCGATGCGGAGGTTGCGCGACTGATCCGCCAGGCCGAAACTGACAAAGCCGGTGCTGACATCGTCGGAACCCTTGGTCTTATCTTTCTGATCCTTCTGGTCACCGATCTGCTCTGCCTCACCCGGCTGTTCCAATTCACCCGGTGCGTGCGCTAAGACCGCTTGTCGCCGCGCTTGCCCTTGCGGCCTGCGCGGCACCCCCGCTCGACCTGACGCCTGCGCCCGGTGCGCCGCGCAAGGCCCTCGTCGCGAATGTCCCCCTGATCGAACAGACGGATTTCCACTGCGGACCCGCGGCACTGGCAATGGCGCTGCAATGGACCGGCCAGGACGTCACACAGGATCAGATCGCCCGTCTCGCCTTCACGCCGGGGGCAAGGGGCACATTCCAGGAAAACATGATCGGTGCCGCCCGCCGACGCGGCGCACTGGCTGTTCCGCTTTCGGGCTTCCGCGACCTGACAACGGAAATCGCCGCCGGTCATCCCGTGATCGTCTTCCAGAACCTGGGCGAGAGCTTCGCGCCGATCTGGCATTACGCCGTTGTCACCGCTTATGACCTTGAACGCGGCGCGGTCACCCTCCATTCCGGCCAACTCAGCCGCACCGCCATGAGCCTCGCGAAGTTTGAACGGACCTGGGCCGGGGGAGAGGGTTGGGCCCTCGTTGTGCTGGCTCCGGACGACCTGCCGGCCTCCGCTCGCGAAAGCGCGGTGCTCGACGCGGCGTCGGGGCTCGAACGCTCGGGGCAGTCCGCCGCCGCCATACAGGCCTACCGCGCCGGGGCAGAACGCTGGCCACAGAACTGGCTCTGGCAGTTCGGCCTCGGCAACGCACTATATACTACAGGTGACACCACAGGCGCACGGCGGGCATTTCAGAACGCGATCCGCCTCGATCCGACCGCCCCGGAGCCACGCCAGAACCTCGCCACGCTCGACGCCGAAAGCTGAAGAACGGCTCTAGCGATCCATTCGGTGATATTCCCGGTTAGGCATCATATCGACCGCGGTCGCGAACCGGTTCGACATGTTGAAAAAGCCGATCACATCCGACAGATCGAAGATCTCGTCATCGTCCAGCCCCGCTTCCCTGAGCGCCTGCCGGTCCGCATCCACCACCTCCCAGGGCGTCACTGTCAGCTTCCATGCGAAATCCAGCATCGCGCGCATCCGCGCATCGACCGGCGCAACCCGGTAATTCATCACCAGCATCTCGCCCAATTCCGCATCACCCGACAACTGCCGCACTGCCTGACCATGGGCCACCAGACAATAGAAGCACCTGTTGGCCGATGACACCACGACCGCGATCATTTCCCGCTCCAGCTTGGTCAGCTTCGACTCTCCAAGCATCAGCGTGTTGTAGAGCCCGGCGAAGACCCGCAGCTTGTCCTGGTTGCGCGAATAGGTCCGAAGCACGTTCGGCACCATCCCCAGCTTCTCCTGGCAGATTTCGAAATAACGCTGCATGTCCTCGTCCAGATCGGCGGAATCGGGCAGATCGAAGATCGAGATATGATCGGGTTGTGGCACGGTCGGACCTCCAAATGTGTCGATTCTGGGCCATCGCTGTCCTCCAGCTCCTATGCGCTGTTTCGCATTTACGGCCATCTAATCGCCAACATGCACAATTGTGGAGGCGGGCGAAATAATGAAACAACGCCCGCCCTTTGGACCCGGATCAAGAACGGTAAATGGCGGCGTTTTATTACTTGTTTTCAAACTATTAGATTGACCTAATCCCCGTTAAGCAAGAGTTCGCGCATTATTTCGTCAGGGAATGTGCATGACTTTGACCCGGCGTCAGAACAGCCCTTTTGTCGCCACATTTCGACTTAGCATGAACTCAAAGTGAACGAGTTTCGGCGCGCTTTGCGCCACTGAGTCCAAAATCGTTGTTGATCAAGATTGAAATCGCGCCCGGATGACGCCGGAGCGCACACGGGAGAGATGTGCCATGAATGATACGACCGCCTATTTCGATGCCTCCAACCCCGACACGCCCGCCGGTATGACTGCCAGCGTGGCCATCGGCGATATCACGGGCATCCCCAGCATCGGGACCGGCCTGACGGGTGCGGCCTTTGCCCCCGGCACGGGAATCTACAACATCGCCAAGGCGGCAGAGGCGGCGGCAGGCACACCGGATGCGACATTCGAAGTGTCCGAGCTCGTCTTCCGCAACCATAAAAGCGATACCACCGTCGAACAATTCATCGGCGAATATGGCACGATCACCAGCGGCAACGGCGATGTCGAGATGGGTCCCTCCGCTCTCACCTTCTCCGGTTACATCTATATTCCCGCAGGGGTGCATGAGATCTCGATCATCTCCGATGACGGGTTCGACCTGAAGATCGGCGACGTCGATTTCTCAGGCTTCGCCAACGGCAGGGGTGCCGACGAAACGGCCCGCGTCGCCGAGTTCGAAGGCGGGCTCTATAAGCTGGACCTGCTCTATTTCGACGGCGGCGGCGGCATGGCGCTCGCTATGCAGATCGACGGCCTTCCGGTGGACCAAAGTGCCTTCTATGCCTCCCCCAGCGACTTCACCGACCCGCCTTCCGACGTACCGCTGGTGCCGGTCGAGGACTACCACCCGTCCTTCTTCATCCCTGAAACCGTGGACGGCGGTAACGACACCACCACCACCGACGCCCGCGATGTCGTGGAAGGCGACGGCGGCGACGATTTGATCGACGGCCAGGGCGGCGATGACGAACTTTATGGTGGCTTCGGCGACGATACCCTGATCGGTGGCGACGGCGACGACGTACTGGACGGCGGCTATGGCTCCGACGTGCTGGAAGGCGGCGACGGTAACGACCTTCTGATTGCGCGCTCCGATGCCGGAGAACAGCGGATCGGCCAGCTTGCCATCGACAGACCCACTCGCGAAGATCCCGATAACGAGGTTGACGACGCGCTACAGAAACTCTCGGCCTATGCGCATGAAGCCATTGTCGGCGACGACGTGCTGATCGGCGGCGCTGGATCGGACACCTTCCTGATCGCCCCCCAGATCGACGCCAAGCTGGACATCATCCAGCAACACATCAAGTCGGACGGCACCATCAACTGGGCCGGAGTGGCCGGCGAGAATAAAGAACTGCACGACCACTGGGTCGACAGTTTCGGCATCGACATCATCGCCGACTACAACGCGGCCGAAGACCACATCGCAGTGATCGGCCACACCGCGGTGCCATACGTCACCTATGCCGATGTCATGGGCGATGACGCGCTGGAATCGATCATCACCGTGATCTCCGTCCAGCATGGCGGCGGCGGCGCCCATGACCGCGACCTGATCGGACAGGTAATCGTCCACGGCGACCTCGTTGACGTCGAGGACATCCAGACCGACGATAACGTCACCTATGGCGTGGTCGAGAACTACGCAGATATCGCCACCGCGCTTGCCGCACCCGGCGAGGAAAAGCTCACCGAGATCGACGGGGAGATCATCAAGGGCTACGACACCCGTTCGCCCGCCACGATGGAAATGGAAGGCGGTCACAACGTCGTCGGCACCAACGAACTCGGAGCCATCACCGGCAACCCGATGGCAGGTTTCGGAGGCCACCTCGAAGACAGCATGCTGGGCGCAGGCTCCGGCGACGCGGAGGAGCTGGTTGAAACCCGTGCGCCCTTCGACCAGCTCGGCTTTGTCGAGATGGACGCCGAGACTCTCACGGGCACCAACGGTGCGGACAACATGGCCCAGGGCGAACTGCCCGAACCCAACGGACTGCCGGGCGCCCTTGGCTTCTGGTCGATGGATAACGGGGTCGATGGTGCCTTTGCCGATGGCCGCGACGATGGCGGCGCCGACATCAAGTCCTACACACTTTACGAAAACCAGGCGCTTCTGAACACCGACGCTGTCACCGATGGTCCGCGCGACGGGTCCACGGCGCTTTATTTCAACGGCAAGGACAGTTTCGCCTTCCTCGAACATGACGACGAAACAGCCTTTACCCAGGGCACAGTTGCCATGTGGGTGCGCCCTGACAGCATCAACGAAAAGTCGATATTCGTCTCCAAGGACCACTCCGGTCAGGAAGACGGCAACCACTTCCGGCTTGGCCACACTGACGATGGCGGGCTCTTCCTGCGCGCCGCCGACCCTTACAGGACCAACCACGCCTGGGAAACCGGTCCGCTGCTGACCGAAGGCGAATGGGCCCACATCGCGGTCAACTTCACCGAAGACGGCATCACCGTCTATCTCAATGGCGAGGCCGTGCCCGACAATGCCTGGACCGCTGTCGAGGGCGGAGATGCAACGCCCGGCGCGCAGGGCGAAAACATGCTCCTGCAAAACGAAGAACCCTGGGTCTTCGGTGCCGACACCTACAAGACCGAACTGAACGACACCGCGCAGGAATTCGCGACAGATGCCCAGAAGCTCACTCATGAGTTTGAAGGCGGGATCGCGGAGTTTGGCGTCTGGGGCGGGTTCTCCCCCGACGATGTCCTGACCGCGGCCGAAATCAACGACCTCATGGAAAACGGGCCCGGCGCAGCTCTCACAAATCCCTCCGGCGCCGAGGCCATGATCGCTGCGGATGACGAGATCTATGGTCTTGGCGGCAATGACACCATCGACGGCATGGCCGGCGATGACACGATCTATGGCGGCTCCGGCAATGACAATGTGCAGGGCGGCTATGGCGACGATCACATCATCGGCGGGTCGGGCAACGACACGCTCGACGGCGGTCGCGGCAACGATCTGGTCGAAGGCGGGTCGGGCAACGACGTGCTGATCAGCCGGGCTGATGCCGGTGAGGACCGTGCGGGACAGCTCGTCCTGGGCGAGCCTTCACGGCCGGACGGTGGTTCGATCAGCGAGGAATACCTCAAGCTCTACGACTGGGTCGATCAGGCGATTGCCGGGGACGATGTTCTGGTCGGGGGCGATGGCGCGGATGAGTTCCGCTTTGAAACGGTCATCAACGGCAAGAAGGACATCATCGCCGAACACACGAACGACGACCGCACCATCGACTGGATGGGTGTTGCCGGCGAGAACAAGTACATCCACAACCACTGGGTAGACTCGCTCGGCATCGACGTCATCGCCGACTTCAACAAGTCCGAAGGCGACACGATCTCGGTCAAAGGGCACACCACCCAGGTGGAAGTCGATTATCGCACCATCGACACCGATGGCGACGGCATCGACGACGACGCGGTCTCCATGATCACCGTCTATTCCCAGCAGGGCGGCGGTGGCGGTGCCCATGACGAAGACTATCTCGGCTACATCATTGTCCACGGAGACCGTGTCGAAGAAGACGACATCGAAACCGACGCGATGGCGAATTATGGCATCGTCGAGACCATCGACGACATCCAGGAGGCGGTCGCACCCACCGGCGAAACCAAGTGGATCGACACCGACGGCGACGGCGAGGCCGACCACCTCGGCTACGACACCCGCGACGTGGACGGCGATCCGGTCGGGACCACACCCTGGGCCTATTCCTCGAACGACTGGCTCAACAATGGCGAAGTAAATCTGGCCAGCGCCCTGCCCGAGGGTCTCGAACCGGCCAATATCCTGCTCGAACATGCCGGCGGCACCTTCGGCGGCAGCAATGGTCCGATCGAAATCCCGCATACCGACGCGCAGGCGGCAACCGAAGGCACCTGGTCCTTCATGTTCAACGCTGACAACCCCGGCAACGGCCAGAACCAGGCCCTGCTTTCCAAGGACTTCTCCGGCAATGGCGATGGCGGTCATCTTACGGCCTATATCACTGGCGGCGGTGAGCTGAAGGTTCGCTTCCAGGGTGAGGAAAACGAAAAGTACCTCGTGGAATGGGGAAACAAGATCGAGGCGAACGAAGACTATCACTTCGCCTTCACCTTCGAAGAGGACGAAATCGCCCTCTTCCTGAATGGTGAGAAGATCGACAGCGAGCCCGGCTATCCCGACGGGATGAGCGGGAACGACGAGAGCACGGTTATCGGCGCCTCCACCCGGATGCGGAACGACAACAACGACAACCTCGAATGGCACTTCGACGGCGATATTGAAAACCTCGTCATGCTCGACCGGCCACTGGAGGAAATCGAGGTCCTGTTCCTGGCCGAAAACAACGGTGACGTGTCCTCCCTGGCCAGCCTCTATGAGACCGGGGAGACGACCGGCACCGATGAGGAAGAAGACCCCAACGAAGATGGGGCACCAACCGGCGGAGATGAACCGACGGGTGGTGACGATCCAGTCGAGGAGGAAGACCCGTTCGAAGACGGTATGACGGAAGAAGAGGAGGAGGAGGAGGAAGCCTCCAGTGGCGGCGGCGGCGGCGGCCTCGGCGCGATCCTCGCCCGCATCTTCGAGATCTTCACCTCGATCTTCTCGTTCCTCGGCGGCGGCGGAAGTGACAACGACCAGGCAAGCGTCGAAGAAGATCTGGACGAAGTCGAAAGCCTGCTGTCCCAACTGGTCCCGTTGACCGAAATCGACGAAGACGCGGATGCCGACATCGACGATGATCAGGAGATGGAAATGGAGATGATGGTCTGAGCGCCACTCATCCTGCAATGAAAAGGGCCCGGCTGATCGCCGGGCCCTTTTCCATTCTGCCAACAGCGCAGTAACCGTATCGCACAGGCCTACTCCGCCGCGTCGCCATAGAGGAACCCGCCTGACTGGCGCTGCCAGTAGCGGGCGTAAAGACCATTGGCAGCAAGCAATTCCTCATGCGTCCCCATCTCCCGGACCCGGCCATTATCCAGAACGACGATCCGATCCATCCGTGCAATCGTGGACAGGCGGTGGGCAATCGCCAGAACCGTCTTGCCGTCCATCAGCGTATCCAGCGAAGACTGGATTGCCGCCTCCACCTCGCTGTCGAGCGCACTCGTCGCCTCGTCCAGCACAAGGATCGGCGCATCCTTCAGAATGGCGCGCGCAAGCGCGATCCGCTGCCGCTGACCGCCCGAGAGTTTGACGCCCCGTTCCCCCAGATGCGCCTCGTACCCCTGCCGCCCGCGATGATCGCGAAGCTCAAGGATGAACTCATGCGCCTCCGATTTCTTCGCCGCCTCGACGACCTGCTCGAAAGTCGCCTCCGGCGTGCCGTAGCGGATATTCTCCAGGGCCGAGCGGTTGAACATCGCCGTTTCCTGCCGGACCATCGCGATTTTCCGCCGCAAGCCATCCTGCGTCAGATCGCGCAGATCGGTCCCGCCGATCAGGATACGTCCGTCCTCCACATCGTAAAGCCGGAGCAGCAACGACGTCACCGTGCTCTTCCCCGCCCCCGACGCGCCGACCAGGGCAACCTTCTCGCCTGGTTCGATGGTCAGGGTCAGATCGGAAAGCGCTGCCTTCGACGTCCCATATCCAAAAGACACGTTCTCGAAACGGATTCTTCCATCGACGTGATGCGGATCAGCAGCATCCTTGCTGTCCCGGATGTCATGCGACGGCGCAAGCGTTCGGATTCCATCCTCGATCTCGCCGATATCGGTGAAAATTCCCAGCGCCGCGAAACTGACCCAGCCGGTCATCGTCGACAGCCGCGTGGCCACAAGCCCCGCCGTCGCTATGTCTCCCGCCGTCGCATTGCCCTGTGACCAGAGCCACAGCGCAGTGCCGATCAGCATGACCGGCAACACGCCCGCCAACGTGAATATGAACAGCCGGAAGGTCACGACCGTGCTCGCCCAGCTGATCCCCGCCTCCCGGAATCCGGCCAAAGCCTTATTGGTCGCCGTCTCCTCCGCATCGCCATGCGCGAACAGCTTCACCGTCGAGATATTGGTGATCGTGTCAACGATCTGCCCGGTCACCATCGCCCGCCGCGCCGCGCGCAGTTTCGACTTCTTGCGCACCCTCGGAATATAGAACCGCATGAGCACGCCATAGGCCGCCAGCCAGACCACGACACCAAGGCCGAGCCGCCAATCGACCACCGCCAGCATGATCGCAGCGCCGACAGCCGCCGACACCGCATTGCCGAAAATGTTGGTCACCTCCAGCACCAAATCCGTCACCGCCCGCGCGGTCTGCTGGCTCTTTTGCGCAATCCGCCCCGCGAAATCGTTGTCGAAGAAACTCAGGCTCTGCCCCAGCGTGTGCTTCTGAATCCGCGACAGAACCAGCGCATACAGGTTCGGCCCCAGCGTCACCGAGTTGAACGCGGCGTTGGCCACCAGCGAGGTCGGCCAGATCACCAGGTAGAACACCGCAAGCAGCCCCAACGCCCAGAAATGTGTCGACAGGAACCCCGGACCGACCGACTGCGCCATGTCGATCAGCCAGCCGATCATGTAGAAACCGACAATCGTCGTGATCCCGACCGAGATCGACGCGGCAATGGCAATCGACATCTGCCGACCCGCCCCCTCCAGCGCCCAGCGCATGAACGGCCAGAAACTCTGCGGCGGCGGACCTTCGGCGGGGCGGAACGGCTCGATCGTATCGGCCAGCCGTTGATAGACCGCCGGGATCTGGCCCACTTCCAGCTTCTCGTCGCCTGGTTCGGGGAATCTCACTCCGCCGCCTCCGCCGTGTTCAGGAACCCGCCCGACTGGCGGCTCCAGAACCTCGAATATAGTCCGCCTTCCGCCAAAAGCGCATCATGCGGACCGTTTTCGATGATTTTTCCGTCATCCAGCACCAGAATCCGGTCCATCTGTGAAATCGTCGAAAGCCGGTGCGCAATTGCAATCACGGTCTTGCCTTCCATCATGCCGTAAAGCGTCTGCTGGATCTCGGCCTCGACCTCGCTGTCCAGTGCGCTGGTCGCCTCGTCCAACACAAGGATGGGGGCATCTTTCAGGATCACCCGTGCCAGCGCTATCCTCTGCCGCTGACCGCCCGAGAGCTTCACACCCCGCTCGCCCACATGCGCCTCATAACCCTTGCGCCCCTCGGGGTCTTGAAGGTCGAGAATGAACGCGTGCGCCTCCGCCTTCTTCGCGGCTTCGATCATCTCCGCTTCCGTGGCATCGGGCCGACCGTAAAGGATATTGTCCCGCACCGACCGGTGCAGAAGCGAACTGTCCTGCTGCACCATCCCGATCCGCGCCCGCAAACTGTCCTGCGTCACTTCCGCGATGTTCTGGCCATCCACCAGGATGCGTCCGCCCTCGGTGTCGTAGAACCGCAAAAGCAGCTTCACCAGCGTCGACTTGCCCGCGCCCGACCGGCCCACAAGCCCGATCTTCTCTCCCGGCTCGACCGTCAACTCGATCTTGTCCAGCCCACCGTTGCCGCGCCCGTAGTGATGGGAAACGCCGTCCAGCTCGATCCGTCCCGGACCCGGCACAAGCTCCCCCGCACCCGGCGAATCCACCAGTTCGATCGGCTGGGCAATCGTCTCCATCCCCTCCTTCACGATACCAAGGTTGGAAAAGAAACTGGTCAGCGCCCACATGATCCAGCCGGTCATCGCATTCAGCCGCAACACCAGAGTTGAGGCAATCGCCACGACGCCGATACTTGCCGATCCGGCTGACCAGAGCCAGATCGCCCAGCCAACCACTGCGACGATCAGGAAACCGTTGATCACCGTCAGCCAGACATCCATCAGCGTGTAGATCCGCATCTCCTTCTGGAAGGTGCGCCGCGCATTCTCGATGGCATCCTTCGCATAATCCCGCTCGCCATTCGTATGGGCGAACATCTTCACCGAATGAATGTTGGTGTAGCTGTCCACGACCCGCCCCGTCACCACGCTCCGCGCATCCGACGACGCCTGCGAAGCGGGCGTCACCCGGCTTACCGTCCAACGTACAAGTAGTGCGTAAAGCACCAGCCAAGCCAGAAGCGGAATCGCCAGCCGGGGATCGGCATCGCTCAAAAGGATTAACGCCCCAACCACATAGGCCAGCGAATAGGCCATCGCATCGAACACCTGGAATGTCGCCTCCCCGGTCGCGGGCGGCGTCTGCATGATCCGGTTGGCAATCCGCCCGGCGAAATCATTTTCGAACCAGCCCACCGACTGCCGCAGCACATGGCGATGCGCCCGCCAGCGGACCAGCGTCCCGATATTCGGCATGATCGCGTTGTTCAGTAATCCCACGTCGATCATCTGGATCAGCGGCCGCAGCAAAAGCAGGAACAGGGCAACCAGCAGCATTTCGACGCCGTTGTCGCGCCAGAACTCCCCGGGCTCGCTCGCGCCCAGAACATCCACCAACCGCCCGATATAGGCGATCAGCCAGATCTCGATGGCGGCCACGAAAACGGTGACAATACCGGTCCAGATGAACACCGCCCTAAACGGCACCATATACCGCATCAAGAACGGCCAGAGCCGGGTCGGGGGACGATCCTCTTCGACATAGTCGCAATACGGATCGACGAGATTTTCAAGAAAACGAAACATCGGGCGGAAGCCTATCTAACGTCGTGCAAATAGATGATGAAGCGGGAGGGGAAGCCGTGGCCGGTTCCGTCCCTACAGGATCGGACCAGTCAGGCTTGGCTCGGTCGAATCCTGATATTCATCATGTGCACTCCTGTTAAACGCCCGAACCTCCTAGCCCAGTCCGGTGCAAAAGTCACCCCAAAGATAGAAGGTCGCTTTTCGACAGCGTGAAACCGCTCTTGATCCAACGATCCTCCAGCCGCTTCAGTGCCTCCCCCAAAGCCTTGCCTTCAAGCGCAGGCATCAGGTCGGCGGCCTTGACCGGGAATTCAAAAGTTGCACCACGCACCACATCTGTAAGCGCATCAACGGCCAGGGGCTGTTCCATCAAAGCCGCCGTCACCAGCACGATATCGCGCCCTATCTCCTCCCCGTGCCGGTAACCGGCAACGCTCGCGGCAACACCGATGTTGTCGCGCACCGTCTCGACATGTTTCGCGACACTTCGCGACAGCCGCAGCGTGTCGAACGCCCCTCCAAGCACAGCAAGACGCCGAACCGCGTTCGGCTCAAGTCCGAAACCACGTTCAAGCTCCACCAGCGGACCCAAAGCGCGATCTTCCGCACCCGGCAAGATCGTCCCAAGAACCCCGGTCGCCCGCATCGAAGCCACGGCAGGTGACGGGTCCGGCGCTTCCAGCAATCGGAGCAGTTCCGATCCGACCCGCTCCCGGGAAAGCGTCTCTAAACCGGCCAAATTCCGGGCAATCGCGTCCAGCGCCTCGGAATCCATGCCGCTTTCAGGATCGCCATACCAGGCACAGAACCGGAAAAACCGAAGACTCCGCAGATAATCCTCGCGTATTCGCTGCACGGCATCCTCAATGAACCGCACCCGCCGCGCCGCGATATCCGCCAGCCCGCCAACCGGGTCGTGAACCACGCCCGCCGCGTCGGCATAAAGCGCGTTCATGGTGAAATCCCGCCGCAGCGCGTCGTCGTCCATCCGGTCGGAAAACGCGACCACCGCCCGGCGACCGTCGGTCTCCACATCGCGGCGGAAGGTCGTGATCTCGAACGGTTCGTCCGCGACCACGACTGTCACCGTCCCATGCTCGATGCCTGTGGGCACAACCCGCAGCCCGGCCGCTTCCGCCAGAGCCGTGACCACCTCCGGTCGTGCCGCCGTGGACAGGTCGATATCCTTGACCGGCACGCCCAGGATCGTGTTCCGCACACAGCCACCCACGGCAAAGATAGGATAGTCACCCAACAGCGCAAACACGCGCTGGGTCGCCTCATCCGTCAGCCAGTCCGCCTCAATCCGGGTCATCCGCCATCCGATCCGCCAGCGCCCGCAACATCCGCGCCGTCGCGCCCCATACGTAATAGGGACCCCAGGGGACAACAAAGAAATATCGCGGTTGGCCGCGCCAGACCCTGGATTCGATCATGTAGTTTTCCGGCGACATCACATGCGTCAGCGGCACCTCGAACACCTCGGCCACTTCCTGTTCATCCGGCATCGCCCGATATCCCGGCGACACCAGCGCCAGAACCGGCGTCACGTTGAACCCGGTCACGGTTTCATGCGGCGCAAGCGTGCCCACGACCTCGGCACCCTCCAGCGCGATTTCCTCATGCGCCTCGCGAAGCGCGGCATCGACGACATCCGCGTCGAACTCCTCCACCTTGCCGCCCGGAAAGGAAATCTGCCCCGGGTGGTGCTTCAGCGCCGAAGATCGCTTCGTCAAGATCACCCGAGGCTCCGGCGCGTCGACAACCGCAATCAGAACACCGGCATCGCGCAAGGGCCGCGCTGCGCGGCCAGTGTCCCGGTTCAGATCGAAATCCGAAGACGGG
The DNA here is from genome assembly GCA_050299835.1 of Silicimonas sp. Classification (GTDB taxonomy): domain Bacteria; phylum Pseudomonadota; class Alphaproteobacteria; order Rhodobacterales; family Rhodobacteraceae; genus JAJDOD01. The sequence continues at coordinate 190,229 of JBNKWP010000001.1, read as the reverse complement.
GCACCTGTCCGCGTCACTGCCCGTTCCAGCGCGGCGCGCAGACTCATCCCTTCGCCTCGAAACCCAGCGTGTCCGGGTCGAACTCGTAATGCGCTCCGCAGAACTGGCAATCGGCAGTCACGATCCCCTCATCAGTCGTCATGTGGCCAATATCCTTGGCCGAATAGATCGACAACGACTCGCGCACGCGCTCAGGCGAGCAGGTGCATCCAAATTGAACCGGTTGCGCATCGAAGACCCGCGGTCCGTCCGCGTGGAACAATCGCACCAGCAGATCGGTCGGCTGCACGCTCGGCCCGATCAACTCGATCTCATCCGCGGTATCGAGCAACACGTTGACGTGGTTCCAATCCTCCGCCGCATCATCGTCCAGCACATCTTCCGCCTGCAACAAACCGCCTTCGCCCGTTCCGCCGCCCTGCATCTCGGGCGAGGCTTCTGGCATCTGCTGCAACATGATCCCGCCCGCGCGCCAGTGCAGCGCTTCGCCCGGCTGTTGCGACTGGCCGAAACTCAGCGCGAACCGCGTCGGGAGCTGCTCTGACTGCGCGAAATAGGTCTCCGCACAAGCCGCCAGCGACCCGCCCGCGATCGGCGTGATCCCCTGATACGGCACCATGCCTTCGCCCTGGTCGATCAGAATGGCGAAATAGCCCTTTCCGATCTGGTCGAACGGATTGCCCTGCATGTCCAGCCGGTCTTCGTCAAAACTGGCATAGGCGCGGATCTTCGCCGGAGCCCCTTCCGCGCCAGGTCCGTAATAATCCGTTGCAATCAAGCGCGCCGGCCCATCGCCGCGCACCTGCAGGGACAGCTTCCACCGCAGCTTCACGGTCTGCCCGATCAGCGCAGTCAGAAGCGACATCTCGGCAATCAGGGATTCGATGACCGGCGGATATTCATGCTGCGCCAGCACGCTCTGCAACAGGCCGTCCAGCCGCGCCACGCGCCCGCGCGTATCGGTGCGGTCCAGTTGAAACGGCAAAACGGTGTCGTCCCAGGCAATTTTGGAACCAAGGGTCATGGCTTATCCTGACAAGATGAAAGTGTCCGGTCTATATAGGCATCGTAATCCAAGGGCCAATCCCCATGATCCAGCGCGTCGGCGAGCCGGTCAAATCAGGTATTCGCTACACACATCGCCCCGGTGCCTATGCCATCCTTGAACGGCAAGGCCACCTGCTGCTGACCCATCAGTCGGACCCAATCCCCGAATATCAGCTACCGGGCGGGGGTATCGACCCCGGCGAGCACACACTCCCCGCCCTTCACCGCGAAATCGAGGAGGAAACCGGCTGGCGCGCAGGCCCGCTTCGCCGCCTCGGCGCGTTTCGCCGTTTCACCTATATGCCCGAATACGACCTCTGGGCCGAAAAGCTCTGCCATGTCTATTTTGGTCGCCCGACGATGCAACTGGGTCCGCCGAGCGGGGCAGGTCACACCGCTGTCTGGGTTCCCCCGAAGATCGCCATCGACATCGTCGGCAATGATGGCGACCGCATGTTCCTGCGAAACCTTTTCGCCTAACCGGCCTGAACGACCACCGCCGAGACATCGTCCGGGAAATCCCGGCTGCCGTGATGCTGGCGCAACCGGTCCAGAAGGCGTTCCATCAGGGCATCGCCCCGATCCGACGCATGTGCCGCCAGAATTTCCGCGAACCCCTCTTCTTCCAGAAGATCGCCCGCGCCGTCCGGGCACTCCGTCACCCCGTCGGAATAGATGACAAGTCGGTCCCCGGCCTCCAGCGCGAAGGAGACGGTTGCGAAATCGCAGTCCTCGATCAAACCGATCGGCGTACTCCAAAGCTCCAGAAACTCGATCCCGCCACCGGCCCTTTGAATAACCGGGCTGGGATGACCGGCCTGGCACAGCTCGACCTCACCCGTTCCAAGTTTCACATGCGCAATCGTCATCGTCAGGTACTGATCAGACTCCGCATCCATCAGAAGTAGCGCGTTCAACGTCGCACAAACCTCCCTAAGCGGCACGATTTCATAGCCGTCCACGGTCTGCCTCAGCGCGATGTTCCGCTCTGGCGACGCCGCGCTCAGATAGCCCGCGATCCGCGCGGTCATCAAAGCCGAGGCAACCCCGTGCCCGGAGACATCGACGGAGAACACCGCCACCTCGCCGTCCCGGACGGGGAAATAACCCACCAGGTCGCCACCCACATGCCCGCTCGACTGCAGGAGCAGGGTGACATCCATCGCTCCGAAAGACACATATCGCTCGGGCACCAAAGCCTCTTGGAAGCTCCGCGCACCCTTCAAATCACGTTCGATCGCCGCATAGGCGTCGGACAGTTCCTCCAGCGTCTTTGAAAGCTCAAGGTTCCGCCCGGCCAATGCCTTCTGCGCCTGAACGATCCGTTGCCCGGCCCGCAGCCGCGCCCGCAGCTCCACCGCATGAAACGGCTTCGACAGGAAATCATCCGCCCCGCTCTCCAGCCCTTCCGCCAGAACCTCCCGCTCGGTCTGGGCGGTCAGCAGCACGAAGAAGGTCGGGGCGTCGGACAGGGCACGGAATTTGCGGCAGAATTCCGCCCCTGACATCCCCGGCATCATCCAGTCGCTTATGATGACATCGAAACTCGTCACCCGGCACAGATCCAACGCTTCCTGGCCTGAAGCGGCCTCAACCGACTCAAACCCCCATTTTTCCAGCGTTCGTGTCAGCAAACGCCGCTGCGCCTTGCTGTCATCGACAACAAGGATGGGCGACAAAACCGGCGTCGCATCGGTATTCGTAAAACGTTCGGGAGCGGCCATGCCCAATTCTTCGCAGAGTAGATTTAAGGCTCTGTAAACCGGCCTCTGAAAAGATGCGCAGATGCTGAACGCAATCCGCATTGCCGAGCTGAAGGACGAGGTTGGGGAAGACGATTTCCTCGAAGTCGTTGGCCTTTTCTGTGAAGAGGTTGAGGAGGTGCTGGAAGACCTCCCCGCCACAGCCCCCACCGACCTGCCCGAAAAGCTGCACTTCCTGAAAGGCAGCGCGCTGAACATCGGCCTCGATCAGGTCGGCCAGCTTTGCGCAAGCGAAGAAACGCGCCTGAAAGCCGATCCCACCGCTACGCCCGACATCGCCGCGATCCAAACCGCCTATGCTGCAGCCAAAACAGCCCTTCTCGGCTGACACCCCCGGCTTGTCCCGCCCCTGAAAACCCCGTAAACGCGCCCAAATATCAGATTCCGGGGAAAATCCATGTCCGCGCCCAACAAAGTCGTCCTTGCCTATTCCGGCGGCCTCGACACGTCCATCATCCTGAAATGGCTGCAAACCGAATACGGCTGCGAGGTCGTGACCTTCACCGCCGATCTCGGCCAGGGCGAAGAACTGGAACCCGCGCGCAAGAAGGCGGAACTCCTGGGCATCAAGCCCGAGAACATCTACATTGAGGACCTGCGCGAGGAATTCACCCGCGATTTCGTTTTCCCGATGTTCCGCGCCAATGCGCTCTACGAAGGGCTCTACCTCCTCGGCACGTCCATCGCCCGCCCGCTGATCTCCAAGCGGCTGGTGGAAATCGCGGCTGAAACCGGGGCCGATGCCGTGTCTCACGGCGCGACCGGCAAGGGCAATGACCAGGTCCGGTTCGAGCTTTCGGCCTACGCCCTCAACCCCGACATCAAGGTCATCGCCCCCTGGCGGCTCTGGGACCTGTCATCGCGGACCAAGCTCATCGAGTTCGCCGAACAGCACCAGATCCCGATCGCAAAGAACAAGCGGAACGAAGCCCCCTTCTCCGTCGACGCCAACCTGCTGCACACCTCGTCCGAAGGCCGGGTGCTGGAAAATCCGGCGGAAGAGTTCCCCGAATACGTGCTTCAGCGCACGACCGAGCCGGAAAAGGCCCCGAACGACCCCGAGATGGTGGAAATCACCTTCGAAAAGGGCGATGCCGTCGCCATCAATGGCGAAGCCATGTCGCCCGCCACCATCCTGACCAAACTAAACGAACTCGGCGGCAAACACGGCATCGGCATCCTCGACCTCGTGGAAAACCGCTTCGTCGGCATGAAATCCCGCGGCGTCTATGAAACCCCCGGCGGCACCATCCTGTTGGAGGCCCATCGCGGCATCGAACAGATCACGCTCGATTCCGGTGCCGGGCACCTGAAGGACTCGATCATGCCGCGCTATGCCGAGCTGATCTATAACGGCTTCTGGTTCTCCCCCGAACGGGAGATGCTCCAGGCCCTGATCGACAAAAGCCAGGAGCATGTCTCCGGCACGGTCCGCGTCAAGCTCTACAAAGGCTCCGCCCGCACCGTCGCCCGCTGGTCGGATCACTCGCTCTATTCCGAGGCGCATGTGACCTTCGAGGAGGATGCGGGCGCCTATGACCAGAAAGACGCACAGGGTTTCATCCAGTTGAACGCGCTGCGCCTGAAACTGCTCGCCGCCCGGAACCGCCGGCTCAAGGGCTGACGGATTCCAGACAGTCTAAATCAAATCGTCCATCATCCTGGCAAAAATACTCTGGGGTGAGCCCCGAAGGGGCGAGGGGCAACGCCCCTCACTCCACCGCCAACCGATGGGCAAACATGGCCTCGTAATAAGGCAGTGCCGCCTCGGCCAGCCCAGCCGCCTCGCCCTCTAATTCCGGCAACGGCCCCTCCGCCCCGGCAAACCCGGTTGACCGATGCACCGCGTCATACCAATGCGGCGCCCAAGCTCCGTCGAAAGGTTTCGGCCCGGCATCCCAGCCCAGCATCGCGGGGTCGAATTCCAACCCGATCTCCGCACAAAGCTTCCGCAACATTCCTTCCGGATCCTGCCGCACATCGAAGCTGTCGATCACCGGCCCCGGAAACCGCTCGTAGATCTCCACCTGCTGCTCGAACCCGATATCACGCAGCGTCGGCCTTTCCCGCTTCGCGGCATAGCTCGACACCACCCGCGCCGGGTGTCGGATCAGGTGTATGTTCACGCAGCCCACCGCCCAATCGAGGGGGAACCCATCGCACATGTGAAAGCCCATATGCTTCATGTACCAATGCGGCTTCCCATCGGGCACCGGCCCGTAAATCGCCTCAGCCACCCTGCCCGCATCGGTTTCCGTCGTCGCCAGAATATCCTCACGCATCGGATGATCGATCCCGGTCTCCTTCAGATACGCCGCATAAAACGGCTCGTCCCAGGCCGCGAAATCCGACCTGTTCCCAAATGCATACATCATCGCCGTCGACAGATTCCGCGGCCCGGACCACATCGCGATCTTCATTTCATGCTCCCCTGAAACAACTCTCACACTCGCGTCACCTCACGCGCCCGTTAATAGACCGGAGCGCGCATGTCCGCCAATCTCCTTCGCAACTGCAAAAAAGGATACCGCCATGCCAGTACGCTCCGTCAAAGCCCCACTTCTCATTCTCCTGATCGCAATCGGCGTCATGCTGCAATCCGCAACCGCCGAAGCGGCACAAAAACGGGCCTATTTCGCCGGCGGCTGCTTCTGGTGTGTGGAAGCCGATTTCGAGAAGGTGCCGGGCGTCTCCTCCGTCATTTCCGGCTATACCGGCGGCAAGACCGCAAACCCGACCTATAAACAGGTGTCGAAGGGCGGAACCGGCCATTACGAAGCGGTCGAGGTCCGCTACAACGACAGCACGGTCAGCTATGACCGCCTGCTCTACCTCTTCTTCCGGGCCGTCGATCCCACCGATGCGGGCGGCCAGTTCTGCGACCGGGGTGACAGCTACCGCACCGCGATCTTCGTCACCAACGGTGCCGAACGCGCCGCCGCCGAAAAGGCCAAGGCTGAAGCTGAAAAAGATCTGGGCCGCAAGATCGTCACCCCGATCCTCAACGCGCGGAAATTCTACCCGGCAGAGGCCTATCATCAGGATTACTACAAATCCTCCGAGATCGTCCTCACCCGCCGCGGCCCGAAATCCAAGGCCAACGCCTATAAGTTCTACCGCAGCGCCTGCAAACGCGACCAGAAGGTCCGCCGCCTCTGGGGCAGCGCCGCCGCCTTCGCAAGCTGAGGTTTCGACTTTTCCCTCGTTGGCCGGGTCGCTAGACTCGGCCAAACCGCGTCCGGGGGGATAGAGCAGTGACCACGGCCAACGCCGCCGTAACGCCGATGATGGCGCAATTTCTGGAGATCAAGGAAGCGCATAAGGATGCGCTTCTTTTCTACCGGATGGGCGATTTCTATGAATTGTTCTTCGATGACGCGGTTGCAGCGGCCAAGGCGCTCGACATCGCACTCACCAAGCGCGGCAAGCACCTGGGCGAGGACATCCCCATGTGCGGTGTCCCCGTCCATTCCGCTGAAGGCTATCTGCTGACCCTGATCCGCAAGGGCTTCCGCGTCGCGGTCTGCGAACAGCTCGAAGACCCTGCCGAGGCCAAGAAGCGCGGTTCGAAATCCGTCGTGAAACGCGGCGTCGTCCGCCTCGTCACCCCGGGCACGCTCACCGAGGAATCCCTTCTCGAGGCCCGCCGCCACAACTTCCTCGCCGCCATCGCCGAGGTCCGAGACGAGGCCGCGATTGCCTGGGCCGACATCTCCACCGGTGAATTGCGCGTCCTGCCCATCACGCCTGCCCGGTTCGGCCCCGAGCTCGCCCGCCTCGCCCCGCGCGAAGTCATCGTCGCGGACGAAAGATACGCCGATTTCTCCGATTTAGAGACGGATCTCGGCCTCTCGGTCACACCCCTCTCCAAGGCCAGCTTCGACAGCCAGTCCGCCCGCATCAGGCTTTCCGCTCTGTGGAGCGTGCAAAGCCTCGACGGATTCGGCACCTTCACCCGCGCCGAACTGTCGGCCATGGGAGCCCTCGTCGAATATCTCGACCTGACCCAGAAGGGCAACATGCCGCTTCTGCGGACGCCCATCCGCGAAACCGCGGCCGGCACCGTTCAGATCGACGCCGCCACACGCCGCAACCTTGAACTCACGCAAGCGCTGTCCGGTGGCCGCGAAGGCTCGCTCCTCTCCGCCATAGACCGCACCGTCACGGCCGGCGGTGGCCGTCTGCTCGAACGCCGGATTTCCTCGCCGTCCCGCGACCGGCATACCATCCAGTCCCGGCTCGACGCCGTTCGCTGGCTTCACGACGATCCAGACACCTGCAACACGCTCCGCGATCATCTCAAACGCTGCCCGGACATCGAACGCGCCCTGTCCCGCCTCGCCCTCGACCGGGGCGGCCCCCGCGACCTCGCCGCGCTGCGCAACGCGCTCGCAGAACTGCCTGCCATCGCAGCCATCGCGCCCGATCAAGCCACGCGCCTGACCGGCTTCGATGAACTGGCGGCCGAATTGGAAGATGCACTGGTCGCCGAACCGCCCCTTCTTGTCCGCGACGGCGGCTTCATCGCTCCCGGCTACGACACCGATCTCGACGAGGCTCGAAAACTCCGCGACGAAGGCCGTGGCGTCATCGCCGGTATGCAATCCGAATATGCACAAGACACCGGCATCCCCTCGCTCAAGATCAAACATAACAACGTCCTGGGCTATTTCATCGAAACCACGGCCACCCACGCCGACAAGATGCTGGCCCTGAAAGACCGCTTCATTCACCGGCAGACCACGGCCAATGCCGTCCGTTTTACAACCTCCGACCTGTCAGAGCTTGAAACCCGCATCCTGAACGCTGGTGCCCGCGCACAGGAAATCGAAAAACGTCTCTTCGACAGGCTGAAGGCGCAATGCCTCGACAGTCACGCCCCCCTCGCCGATGCCGCCAGAACGCTTGCCGAACTGGACGTCTCCCAAGGCCTCGCAACGCTCGCCCGCGCCGAACGCTGGTGCTCGCCCCGGATCGACGATACCCGCGCCTTCCACATCGAAGGCGGGCGTCACCCTGTGGTCGAAGCCGCCTTGAGGCGCGAAGGCGGCACGCCCTTCATCGGCAACGACTGCGATCTCTCAGCCGAGGATGGTGCCTCCATCCTCCTCCTCACCGGTCCCAACATGGCCGGCAAATCCACCTACCTCCGTCAGAACGCCCTCATCGCGCTTCTCGCCCAATCCGGCAGCTTCGTTCCGGCGACCAGCGCCCATATCGGCCTTGTCAGCCAAATCTTCAGCCGCGTCGGCGCCGCCGACGACCTGGCCCGTGGCCGCTCCACCTTCATGGTCGAAATGGTCGAAACCGCCGCGATCCTGAACCAGGCCGACGACCACGCGCTGGTCATCCTCGACGAGATCGGTCGCGGTACCGCCACCTATGACGGGCTCTCCATCGCCTGGGCCACGCTGGAACACCTGCACGACGCGAACCGCTGCCGCGCCCTTTTCGCAACGCACTACCACGAGATGACAGAATTGGCCGACCGGCTCGACAATGCCGCCAATGCGACCGTCGCCGTCAAGGAATGGGAAGGCGAGGTCATCTTCCTGCACGAAGTCCGCAAAGGCGCCGCGGACCGAAGCTACGGCGTGCAGGTCGCTCGCCTCGCCGGTCTGCCCGAAAGCGTTGTCGCCCGCGCCCGCGTGGTGCTGGATGCGCTGGAAAAAGGCGAGCGCGAAGGCAAGGCCCACCAGAAGGCTCTGATCGACGACCTTCCACTCTTCTCGGCCGTCGCAACAGAACCGCCGAAACCCGCGAAAACCTCCGAGTTAGAGACTAAACTCGACAACATCCACCCCGACGAACTCACCCCGCGCGATGCTCTGGATCTGCTCTATCAACTGAAAGCCATGACGCGGACAAATTGAATAGAATTGTCCATCATCCTGTCGAAAATACTCCGGGGGAATTGGCCGCAGGCCAAGGGGGCGGAGCCCCTATGAAGCGGGCATCGAGCTGACACCGACTTTCGCGGGCCGCAAGAGCCGGTCATGCAGCATGAAGCCATCAGCCTCGACCTGAATGATATCGCCTGCTTTCGTTCCCGGCAGCGGCGCCTCGAACATCGCCTCGTGCAACTGTGGATCGAACCTGTCGCCCACCTCTGGCGAGATCGGCTCGATCCCGTGCTTCTTGAACACGCTGATCAACTCCCGCATCGTCAACTCGACGCCCTCGATCATCGCCTTTGAATTCTCGCGCATATCCTCCGGCACCGCCTGAACTGCACGCCGCATATTATCGAAGACCGGCAGCAGATCGCGGGCCAGCTTGGACCCGCCATATTGCTCCGCCTCGCGCCGGTCCCGTTCCGATCGCTTCCGCGAATTCTCCGCATCGGCCAGGGCGCGCATGAACTTGTCGCGCAGCTCATCGCGCTCGGCCTGCAACGCCAGGATCATCTCATCCGTCGCGGGATCTTCCATCGCGTCGGGATCGGTGATGTCGATCAATTCTTCATCCGTCGCGGGTTTCTTTTCCTCTGCGTCGCTCATCCTTGCCCTCGATCTGCAATAAGCCGGCCCACAAGCTGGGCTGTATAGTCCACGATCGGAACGATCCGACCATAATTCAAACGGGTGGGCCCGATCACACCGACCGCACCGATCACCTTTCGGTCCGCGTTCATATAGGGAGACACCACCAAAGATGAACCCGAAAGTGAAAATAGCTTGTTTTCGGATCCGATGAAAATTCGGACCCCTTCACCGTGCTCGGTCAGCTCCAGAAACTCCGCGATATCACGCTTCCGCTCAAGGTCGTCGAACAGCTCGCGGATGCGCTCCAACTCGCCTTTCTCGGCATCGCCGCCCAGAAGGTTGGCACGACCCCGTACGATCAGCCGTTCGTAGTCCGTGCCCTTGTGCTCCCAAAAGGCAGCCCCGCTTTCCACCAGGTCGCGCGACAGACTGTCCAGCTCCTGCCGACGCCGCGAAATCTCCGTGCTGACCACCCGGCCAAGCTCCGAAATCGTGTGCCCGGCAGCAATGGCGTTCAGGAAATTGGCCGCCTCGCGATAGGAACTCGGCGTCTGGCCCGGAGGTGGCTGAAAAAACCTGTTCTCCACATGCCCATCGGCAAAGACCAGTACGGCCAGCGCCCGGTCCGGTGCCAGGCTGACAAATTCGATATGCTTGATCGGTGCTTCATGCTTGGGTGCCAGGACAAGGCTCGCGCCATGCGTCACCCCCGAAAGCGCGGACCCCACCCGGTCCAGTATTCCCGCGACGTCCATGTCATTCTCGGTCATCCGGCTTTCGATGGCATCACGATCCGCTTCCGGCAGATCGCCCACCTCAAGCACGCCATCCACGAACAACCGCAGTCCGGCTTCCGTCGGAATCCGCCCGGCGGAGATATGCGGCGCCGCCAGAAGGCCCAGATACTCAAGGTCCTGCATGACATTGCGGATCGTCGCCGCGCTGACCTTTTCGTTCATCTCCCGCGTCAGACTGCGTGAGCCCACCGGATCGCCGGTCTCCAGATAGCCTTCGACCACGCGCCGGAACACTTCGCGTGACCGGTCGTTCATTTCCTGAAGGATCTTTCCGCTATCTGACATGACTCGGATCTGGGTATTGGGGCGCGCCAATTAAAGGAAAAACGTCCTTGCCGTCAATCGGGGTTGAAGGACGAACAGTGCAAGACTATCACCCCGGCGTCCAGAACAAGGTGAAATCATGAGACCGTCCGGCCGCGAGACTTCCGAAATGCGTACGATCAGCATCGAAACCGGCGTGTCACGCCACGCCGAAGGCTCTTGCCTGATCAAATGCGGCGACACCCACGTTCTCTGCACCGCCTCCATCGACGAACGCGTCCCACCCTGGATGAAAAACTCCGGTCTCGGTTGGGTCACCGCCGAATACGGCATGCTCCCCCGCGCAACCCACACCCGGGGACGCCGCGAAGCCAAGAACGGCCAGACGGGCCGCACCCAGGAAATTCAACGACTTATCGGTCGCGCGCTGCGTGCCGCCGTCGACCGCCCCGCCCTTGGCGAGCGCCAGATCGTCATCGACTGCGACGTGATCCAGGCCGACGGCGGAACCCGCTGCGCCTCCATCACCGGCGGCTGGGTCGCGCTTCGTCTGGCCGTGAACCAGTTGATGAAAGCCGGTGTCATCACCTCCGATCCGCTTGTCGATCACGTCGCCGCAGTCTCCTGTGGTCTTTATGCCGGGCAACCTGTTCTCGACCTCGACTACCCCGAAGACAGCGAGGCCGGGGTGGATGGCAATTTCGTGCTCACTGGCGCTGGCCGGATGATCGAAGTGCAGATGTCCGCCGAGGGCGCGACCTATACCCGCGATCAAATGGCCGAACTCCTGGACCTCGCCGAAAAGGGCGTGGGCGAACTGGTCTCGGCCCAGAAAACCGCCGTTTCAGAATGAGGAAGTTCTCCGGCAAGACGCTTCTGGTCGCCACGCATAACGCGGGCAAACTGGAAGAAATTGCCGACCTCGTGGGAGATTTCGGCATCGAGGTGGTCGGTGCCGCCGCGAAGGGCCTGCCCGAACCCGAAGAAACCGGAACCACCTTCGTCGAAAACGCCCGCATCAAGGCCCATGCCTCATCGCAGGCCACTGGCTTGCCAGCGCTGGCTGACGATTCCGGGATCGAAATCGACGCGCTCGACGGGGCCCCCGGCGTCTACACCGCCGACTGGGCCGAAACCCCGGACGGGCGCGACTTCATCATGGCCATGCACAAGAGCCACGACGCGCTCCTTGCCCGGAACGCGCCCGAACCCTGGGTCGCCCGTTTCTGCTGCACTTTCGTCCTCGCCTGGCCCGATGGTCATGACGAGGTTTTCGCAGGCACCGCCGAAGGCCGCTTTATCTGGCCCATGCGCGGCGATCAGGGCCACGGTTACGATCCGATCTTCCTCCCCGATGGCCACGACAAGACCTTCGCCGAGATGGAGCGTTTCGCCAAGAACCGCATCAGCCACCGCGCCAATGCCTTCGCCAAACTCAAGGCCGTCTTCGCACAATGACCGCCCGTCGCGGCTTCGGTCTCTATGTCCACTGGCCGTTCTGTCAGGCCAAATGCCCCTATTGCGATTTCAACAGCCATGTCAGTGCTGCCGTGGATCACGGCGCATGGACCGATGCCTTCCGCTCCGAAATCGCCCGCGTTCGCGACGACATGCCCGACGCCACGCTCGACACGATCTATTTCGGCGGCGGTACCCCCAGCCTGATGACGCCGGAAATGGTCGACACGATCATCACCACTGCCCGTTCGTCCTGGCCCTGCTCCAACGACCTCGAAATCACGCTGGAAGCAAACCCCACCTCCATCGAGGCTGAAAAGTTCGCCGGCTTCGCTCAGGCGGGCGTCAACCGCGTCTCAATCGGTGTTCAAGCTCTCAACGATGCCGACCTGAAACGCCTCGGTCGCCTGCACAGTGCCGACGAGGCGAAGCGTGCACTAGACATCGCCAACCGCTACTTCGACCGCGTCTCTTTCGATCTGATCTACGCACGCCAGGACCAAACCCTCGCCCAATGGGAACAGGAACTGGAAAAGGCGCTGACTTTGGCCACCGGCCACCTCTCCCTCTACCAACTCACCATCGAACCCGGCACCGCTTTCGGCGACCGCTTCGCCAAAGGCGGCCTGAAAGGCCTGCCGCACGAAGACCTCGCCGCCGATATGTATGCGCTGACCCAGGACCTGACCCGCGCCGCCGGTCTACCGGATTACGAAGTCTCCAACCACGCCACACCCGGCAACGAATCCCGCCACAACCTGATCTACTGGCACGGGGGCGACTGGCTGGGCATCGGTCCTGGCGCGCATGGGAGGTTTACGTCGAACGGCGCGCGCATCGCGACCGAAACCCATCTGGCGCCGTTCAAATGGCTCTCCGCCGTGGGCGATGGATCGGGCGAAAGCGGTCGGGAGCATCTTTCACCCCAAGCCGCAACAGAAGAACGCCTGATGATGGGGCTTCGCATGACGTCAGGCATAGAGCCTGATGAATTTCCAGAGTATTATAATAAATTCAATGACTTACAGGAAATTGGAATGCTCGAACGCAGTAACGGCCGGATCAGGACAACCACGGAAGGCCGCCTCGTCCTGAATGCCGTGATCCGCGAATTGCTCGCTTAGATCTTGCCGCCATCGACCGCAGACAGGCGTCTGCAAATCTCGTCCAGCTGCTCCAACGACTTGTAGCGAATACGAACCGTCCCGCTCTCCGACCCGGCCTGGTGGTCAATGCTCACGACCATACCAAGCGCCGCTTTCAGGTCCTTCTCGATCAGAACCGTATCCGCATCCTTCTGCGGCGCCTCGGTCCTGGTAGCAGGAGCCTCCTCCTTCGCTTTCGCCATCCGTTCGGCATCCCGAACCGACAGCCCGTGCTTCACGATCTTCGCCGCCAGACCCATCGGATCGTCGGCGGTCAGCAAGGCCCGCGCATGCCCCGCCGACAGCTTGCCATCGACAACCATGTCGATGATTTCGTCCGGAAGGTTGAGCAACCGCAACAGGTTCGCGATATGGCTGCGGCTTTTGCCCAGCGCCTCCGCCAGTTTTTCCTGGGTGTGCCCGAACCGGTCCATCAACTGCCGAAAGGCCCGCGCCTCTTCGATAGGGTTCAGATCGTCGCGCTGGATATTCTCGATCAGCGCCAGCTCCAGAACCTCGGCATCGTCCAGTTCCCGAATGATCGCCGGAACCTGATGCAGCTGCGCCCGCTGTGCCGCCCGCCAGCGCCGTTCGCCTGCGACGATCTCGTACCCGTCGGGATCGCGGGGATTGCGTCGTAGGATCAACGGCTGAATGATGCCCTTTTCGCGGATGGAATTGGTCAGGTCTTCCAGCGCCGCCTCGGAAAACGTCCGTCGCGGCTGATCCGGGTTCGCTGAAATCCGGGCCACGTCGACAAGGCTGTCCGGCTTGCGCGGGCTCGGCGCCGTGTCATTTGCGGGCTTGGCATCCACATCTGCCATCAGGGCCGAAAGCCCGCGGCCAAGTCCACGACGTTCTGCTTTGGGTGCCATTGGTGATCCTACCTTATGATGTAGATGCCTGCGATTTATCTACCATTTCTTGTGCCAACTTGCGATAGGCAATCGCGCCTTTCGACATCGGATCATAGGAAGTAACCGGCATGGAATAGGATGGAGCCTCGGAAATCCTGACATTTCGGGGAACGATGGTCTGATACACAAGACCGCCAAGCGTCGCCCGCGCATCCTCCTCGACCTGCTGGCTCAGATTGTTGCGCCCGTCATACATGGTCAGAACCACACCTTCGATCCGCAGATCGGGGTTCGCGCCCTGCCGCACCTCCCGAACCGTCAGCATCAACTGCGACAGGCCTTCCAGCGCGAAAAATTCACTTTGGAGCGGTATGAGCACGGAATCCGACGCGACCATCGCGTTGACCGTCAACAGGCTCAGCGACGGCGGACAATCGATCAGGACAAAATCCAGTTCATAGGCGTCGATGGCCGGCTGCCTGAGCGCGTCGTAAAGCAGGAAACTGCGCTTTTCGATCGACATCATCTCGATATCGGCGGAGCTCAAATCCGTGGTGGCGGGCGCAAGAAGAAGCCCTTCGATCTGCGTTTTCCGCACAACCTGGGACAGGGCGGCATCTTCCAGCAGGAGATCATAAGTCGTGAAGCCCCGGGCGTCAGGCGCCGAACCCAGCCCGGTCGAGGCGTTCCCTTGCGGATCGAGATCGACCAGAAGGACATTATGCCCCTCCTCTGCCAGCGCCGCGCCGAGATTGATTGCTGTCGTCGTTTTCCCGACCCCACCCTTCTGGTTGGCAATCGAGATAATCCGGGGCAGCGGCGGCCGAATTGGGTCAGACACGCGAAATATCTCCAATTGAAAGAACGGACGCTCTGGCGTCGGTGACGCTTGGGTGTTTCTCGCAGTCGAACCGCCACTGTTCAAGAGCGTCCGCGATCTCCGCCTCCGCTTTTTCGCCTTTTAGAAACAGCGCCTGTCCGTCAGGCGAAAGATGCCGCTCGGCATAACCCAGCAACAGCACAAGCGGCGCCAGCGCACGCGCGGAAAGCACATCCGCATATAACGGTTCCACGTCTTCGATCCTTCTGGAAATAACCTTCACGGAAAGTCCCAGCTCCCGTGCTACAGTTCTCAGAAAACTCGCTTTCCGCTGGTCCGATTCCACAAGGACCACGCGATACAACCCAGCCTCCGCTGACATGATCGCGATCACCATCCCAGGAAAGCCGGCCCCGCTCCCAATATCCACCCATCGGCCTTCGCCCTTCGCCAGATCGAAAAGCTGTGCCGAATCCGCAAGATGCCGGGACCAGACATCATCAAGCGTGGTCTTTCCAACCAGATTGATCCGCGCATTCCAAGCCTTGAGAAGGTCGCAATAGGCGTTGAGCCGGTCGAGTGTTTCACGTGAAACAGGAAACCGCTCCTGAAAGGCGTCTTGCGTCATGCCTGCTTTCGCTCGAATTGCCGGAGCTTGGCCAGAATAAGCGTCAGCGCCGCCGGCGTCATGCCCTCCACACGCCCCGCCTGACCCAGAGTTTCCGGTCGGATGCGCGCAAGTTTCGCCTTGAGCTCGTTCGACAGCCCGCTCAGGGACGCGTAATCGAAATCCGAAGAAATCACGTGCGCCTCATCACGCTTGAGCCCTTCGATCTCCCGCGATTGCCGTTCGAAATACTGGCTGTAAAGCGCATCGCATTTCAGTTGCTCCCGGATTTCCGGAGAAATATCCGCAAGATCGGGCGCAAGCTCCAGCAGCGTATCGAATTCCACACCGGCGAAGGACAGAAGCTCGGTGCCTGTTCGCCGCCGTCCGTCCGCCGCAATCCGAACCCCGACATCGGCCGCCTCGCGCGGCAGCACTGACATCGCGTCCACCCGATCCCGCGCATGCGCAAGGGCCTCCATTTTACCTTGGAACTTCGCCGCGCGCTCCGGCCCCACACATCCGATTTCCATGCCGAGCGGCGTCAAACGCTGGTCAGCATTGTCCGACCGCAAAGCCAGGCGGAACTCGGCCCGTGACGTGAACATGCGGTAGGGTTCGCTGACCCCGCGGGTGATCAGATCGTCAATCATCACGCCGATATAGGAGGTGTCGCGTCCGAAATGGATCGTTTCGCGACCCAACGCACCAGCGGCGGCATTGAGGCCGGCAACCAACCCCTGCGCCGCGGCTTCTTCATAGCCAGTTGTCCCGTTGATCTGGCCCGCAAGGTACAGCCCTTCCACATCGGCCAGACAAAGCGTGCTCTTCAATGCCCGTGGATCGACATAGTCATATTCGATGGCGTAGCCAGGCTGTGCGATCACCGCATCTTCCAGGCCTTTAATGCTTCGGACATAGTCAAGCTGGACCTCTTCCGGCAACGAGGTCGAAATCCCGTTGGGATATACCAGATTGCTGGTCAGCCCTTCCGGTTCCAGGAAGATCTGATGCGAGGTCTTGTCGGCAAAACGAACGACCTTGTCCTCGATCGAGGGGCAATAGCGCGGACCGACCCCGTCTATATGGCCGCCATACATCGCCGAACGGCCAAGATTGGACCGGATGATGTCATGTGTGCGCTCATTTGTATGGGTGATCCCGCAAGAAATCTGCCGCGCGCTCACCCCGTCCGACAGATAGGAAAACAGCGCCGGTTCGTCGTCCCCCGGCTGCATCTCCAGCACATCCCAAGTTATGCTGTCCTTGACCAGCCGCGGCGGCGTCCCGGTTTTGAGACGTCCCAGCGGCAGACCGAAATCCTCAATCCGCTCGGCCAGCCTCACTGACGGCGCTTCCCCCACACGCCCACCCGCGCGTGACACATCGCCAATATGAATGACGCCGCGCAGGAAAGTCCCCGTGGTCAGAACCACGGAATGCGCGGAGATCTCGGACCCATCCGTCAGGATCACCCCGCGCACCACATTGCCATCCATCAGGAAGTCCGCAACCTCACCCTCGATGATTTCCAGATCATCCAGCAAAGCAAGCTCGGCCTGCATCCGCGTTCTGTAAATTTCCCGATCCGCCTGCGCCCTCGGACCACGCACCGCCGGTCCCTTGCGACGATTGAGAAGTCTGAACTGAATGCCTGCCCGGTCGGCGACGCATCCCATCACGCCATCCATCGCGTCGATCTCGCGCACCAGATGCCCCTTGCCCAGCCCTCCTATGGCTGGATTGCAAGACATCACGCCAATAGCATCGGCCTTCAGCGTAACCAGCGCGACCCGCGCACCCATCCGCGCAGCAGCATGGGCAGCCTCGCTGCCCGCGTGACCGCCGCCGACCACGACAACATCCTTAACGAACTGTTTCACGTGAAACATGTCCTCTCATTTGCCGATGCAGAAGCTGGAGAAAATCTCGTCCAGCAGGTCCTCGACTCCCACATGCCCGACAAGCGAATCCAGGGAACGGACGCTGCCCCGCAAATCTTCCGCGATCAGCTCTGCCAACTCCGGCTCGCTCTCTAACCGATCCCGCGCCGATTCCAAAGCTGAAACCGCCGACAGCATCGCCGCCTTGTGGCGTTCGCGAACTGCAATCCCCGCATCGGACGCCCAGTTCTCGAATATACCGGCGATCCGATCGACCAACAAATCCAAGCCCTCACCGCTGACGGCCGAGAAATCGCCCTCTCCAAGGTCGCTCTTTGACACCAGCACCAGATCATCACCCACAGGCTCCATGACCGGACCCTCTTCGGATCCTTTCAGGATCACCCGCAGATCGGCCTGTGCCGCTCGGCTCAACGCCCGCGCCACCCCCTGCGCTTCTATGGAATCGATCGCCTCGCGGATGCCCGCCGTATCCAGAATGGTCACCGGCAGCCCCCGCAGATCCATACGGACCTCGATTACATCCCGTGTCGTCCCTGCGATTTCCGAGGTGATCGCCGCTTCCCGTCCGGCCAAGGCGTTCAATAGCGTGGACTTGCCGACATTAGGCGGACCTACAATCGCCACCTCGAACCCGGTGCGCACCCGCTCCGCCGCATCAGCGCCCGCAGCTTCGATCTGCAACTCACCCAAAACCGAGGCGATCAGTTCGCCAACTTCCGGCGCTACATCCGTGGGCACTTCCTCATCCGCAAAATCGATTGTCGCCTCGATCAGGGCCGCAGCCCGGATCAGTCTGGATCGCCACACCTCGGCTTTCTTCCCAATCGCGCCGGAGAGAACCCGCAGGGCCTGCCGCCGCTGCGCTTCCGTCTCCGCCTCCACAAGATCGGCCAGCCCCTCGATCTGCGCGAGGTCGAGCTTCTCATTCTCCAGCGCCCGCCGGGTGAACTCCCCGGCCTCCGCATGACGCAATCCCGGCATCGACCCCAGCGCACGGTTCACCGCCGACACGGATGCGACCGAACCATGAATATGGAACTCCGCGACATCTTCCCCGGTGAAACTGCCCGGCGCGGGAAAGGTCATGACCAGCCCCTCATCCAGCACGTCGCCATCAAAACGCAAACGCCGCAGAACCGGCCGCCGCGGCTCAACCGGCCCGGCAAGCGCCGCCACCGCACCCAGCGCCTCGGGGCCCGAGACACGAATGACGGCAACGCCCGATTTCCCCCGCGCGGAGGCGAGTGCAAAGATCGTGTCCATTCTAATTAACCTTCTGTTTTAAAACAGAAAATCAGGTATTCATGGAGTCGAAGAATTCGGAGTTTGTCTTTGTCTGTTTCAGCTTCGACAGCAGAAACTCGATGGCATCCGTCGTGCCCATCGGGTTCAGGATACGTCGCAAAAGGAATGTCTTCTGCAGGTCGTTCTTGTCGACCAGCAGATCCTCTTTCCGTGTACCGGACTTGAGAATATCCATCGCCGGATAAACGCGCTTATCCGCCACTTTCCGGTCCAGCACGATCTCGCTGTTACCCGTACCTTTGAATTCCTCGAAGATAACCTCATCCATCCGGCTGCCGGTTTCGATCAGCGCGGTTGCAATGATCGTCAGCGAACCGCCCTCTTCGATATTACGCGCCGCACCGAAGAACCGCTTCGGACGTTGCAGAGCATTCGCATCCACACCACCGGTCAGCACCTTGCCCGAGGACGGCACCACCGTGTTGAACGCCCGGCCCAGACGGGTGATCGAGTCGAGCAGGATCACCACGTCGCGCTTGTGCTCCACCAGCCGCTTCGCCTTCTCGATCACCATCTCCGACACGGCGACGTGACGTGTGGCAGGTTCATCGAAGGTCGAAGACACAACCTCGCCCTTCACCGACCGCTGCATGTCAGTCACCTCTTCCGGGCGCTCGTCGATCAAAAGAACGATCAGATAGCACTCGGGGTGGTTGGTTTCGATGGAATGCGCGATGTTTTGCAGGATCACCGTCTTGCCGGTCCGCGGCGGGGCCACGATCAGGCACCGCTGGCCCTTACCGATCGGCGCCACCAGGTCAATCACGCGGGCCGACTTGTCCTTGATGGTCGGATCTTCGATCTCCATCCTCAGGCGCTCGTCGGGATAAAGCGGTGTCAGGTTGTCGAAGCTGACCTTGTGACGCGCTTTCTCCGGCTCCTCGAAGTTGATCTTCTCGACCTTAGTCAACGCAAAATAGCGCTCCTGGTCGTTCGGCTCCCGGATCACCCCTT
Organism: Silicimonas sp.; assembly: GCA_050299835.1. GTDB lineage: Bacteria > Pseudomonadota > Alphaproteobacteria > Rhodobacterales > Rhodobacteraceae > JAJDOD01. The sequence goes on along the minus strand of JBNKWP010000001.1, from coordinate 170,820 downwards.
CCACCGAGTCGCCCGTGCGCAGCGAGAACTGGCGGATCATCTCGGGCGAGACATAGATATCATCCGGACCCGGCAGATAGTTCGCTTCAGGCGAACGCAGGAACCCGAACCCGTCTTGCAGAACTTCCAGCACACCATCGCCGCCGATGATCCAATCCTCATCCGCGCGCTCTTTCAGGATCGAGAACATCATCTCGCCCTTGCGCATGGTCGAGGCGTTCTCGATCTCCAACTCCTCGGCCTGCGTCAAAAGCTCTTTCGGCGACTGGATTTTGAGATCAGCAAGGTTCAGACGATCAGACATGGAAAACCTCTCCTGAGCGGAAGGATTGGGGCGTGTGACGCAATTTCGAAAATTCACCGGGCACCAGGACGGCACCCTGATCTGCGCAAATAGGCAGCCGATCCCGTTCTGTCAACTGATTCAGAACTTCATGATGACCGAAAATACGATGACGATAAGCAAAAGCGTCGGCAGCTCGTTCATCATCCGATAGGTCCGGCCGTCCCGCTCATTCGTTCCCGCAAGGAACTCTTTCCGCCGACGTCCCAGCCAATGATGAAACCAGGTCATCCCCAGAACCGCCGCCGCCTTGCTCCAGGGCCAGACGAACCCCCAATGCACGACACCCGGCGTGAACACCAACATCAGTCCGAACACCCAGGTCGAAATCATCGCGGGGTTCATGATCGCTCTCAGCAATCGCCGTTCCATCGTGCAAAACATCTCATGGGTTTTGCCGCTCTGCCCCACCTGTTCTGCGTGATAGACGAACAGCCTGGGCAGATAGAACAACCCGGCCATCCATGCGATGACCGAGATCACATGAAGGGATTTGACCCAGGGGTAAGCGTCGATCAGAAAGTCCGTCATCCTGGCCACTCAATAAAAATATAAAAGAAAGAAAGAAAGGATGATGTGTTTGTAGGAGGCAGGGATAAGTCGAATTCCTTTGTTATCCATAGCTCTGCCAAGCCGGGGACAACCAACAGGGAAAACTCGGTGTACCTAAGCATGCGAACACAAAAACTATATATATTTCAATACGGTGCAGAAATCCCAGCTATGTACGAAACCGTGGATAACTCCCGAAAATCACTTTATGTTCCAGACCATCCACACCCTCGGCTCTCAAGCTGCCAACAAAGGATAACTTTCCCCGGCGCGGGGTGAGATGACCCGTCTTTCCAGGCGAACCACTGGACTCGCATTTGCCACGAAAGCATACAGCCCTCTGTCACCGAGTTGCACACGGAGATACCCACATGGCACCGCTGATCCTGGCCTCGAAATCTTCCATCCGGGCCGAGCTGCTGACACGCAGCCAGGTGCCGTTCGAGGTAATCCCGGCCGCGGTGGACGAAGAGGCGATCAAACAGGCGCTCGTCGCTGACGACGCAAATCCAAGGGACATCGCTGACGCTCTCGCCGAGGCAAAGGCAAGGAAAATCGGGTCCAAACATCCCGACCGCCTTGTCCTTGGCTGCGATCAGGTTCTCAGCCTGAAAGGACAACTCCTGTCCAAACCCACCACGCCCGACGACGCGTTTGAGCAACTCCGCGCCCTCAGTGGTCAGCGCCACGACCTGCTTTCCGCCGCCGTAATCTATGAAGACGCCAAACCGGTCTGGCGACATGTCGGCCACGTTCGACTGTTCATGCGAACCCCCAGCGAAGAATACCTCTCGGATTACGTCGCCCGGAACTGGGACAGCATCCGCCACGCGGTCGGAAGCTATAAACTGGAAGAGGAAGGCCCCCGTCTTTTCACCCGGATCGAAGGCGATCACTTCAACGTCCTTGGCCTGCCCCTGCTCGAACTCTTGTCCTATCTCACTTTGCGAGGCACCCTGCCCGCATGACCACCAAACGCATCCCTCTCGCCGGAGTCATCGGTACTCCCATCGCCCATTCGCGGTCCCCGCGTCTGCACCAGCACTGGCTCAAGCGTTACGGAATCTCCGGCCATTACATCCCGATGGACATCGCCTCCGCCGATCTGGACGAAGCAGTCCGCATGCTCCCCCGTCTTGGCTTCGTCGGCGTTAATGTCACGATCCCGCACAAGGAACATGTCATGGGGATCTCCGATCTCGTGACCGACCGCGCGGCACTCATCGGATCGGTCAATACGCTGATCTTCAGGCCGGACGGCAAGATCCACGGCGACAACACCGATGGCTACGGATTTCTCGAAAACCTCAAACACGGCGCACCGGACTGGGATGCAGCGTCAGGTCCCGCTGCCGTCATCGGTGCAGGGGGTGCTGCGCGGGCAGTCATCTCCTCTCTGATCGAAGCCGGAACCCCGGAAATCCGCCTGACCAATCGAACCAAGAACCGGGCCGAGGCCCTGCAACGCGAGTTCGGCCAGAAAGTCACGGTCGTAGATTGGGTGCAGGCGGGCAATATGCTCGACGGAGCGGCGACGGTTGTGAACGCGTCTTCCCTTGGCATGGTTGGCAAACCGGACATGCGCATTCCGCTGGATGGCATAAGCAAGGATGCCGTGGTCACCGACCTGGTCTACACGCCACTCGAAACACCGCTTCTTGCACATGCCCGCGCAACGGGATGCCGCACCGTCGATGGTCTGGGAATGCTGCTCTACCAGGCGGCCCCCGCCTTCGAACGTTGGTTCGGCGTGAAGCCTGAGGTGGATGACGACCTTCGCCAGACGGTCCTTCGGTGACACGACCTTTCATCATCGGTCTGACCGGCTCAATCGGCATGGGCAAATCGACCACCGCGCAGATGTTCCGCGACGCTGGCATCCCGGTTTGGGATGCTGATGCCGCGGTGCGTAAACTTTACTCGAAGGGCGGGGAAGCCGTTGAAGCCATTCGGGAAATCAGACCCACCGCGATCGTCGATGGCGTCGTCAGCCGGGAGGCGCTTTCACAGTGGATCGCGGAAGACCGGAACGCCCTGCGAAAGATCGAAGCCGTCGTCCATCCCCTCGTCCAACGCGACCGCCAGGACTTCATCGACGCCGCAGGATCCGACATCGTACTGGTGGATATCCCGCTTCTTTTCGAAACTGGCGCGGACGAGATGGTCGACAGCATCGTCGTCGTCTCCGTCGATGAAGCCGAACAACGCCGCCGCGTCCTCGAACGCCCCGGCATGACACCGGAGAAATTCGAAGACCTGCTCGCCCGCCAGGTCCCCGACGACGAAAAAAGAGCCCGCGCCGATCACGTCATCGACACATCCACGCTTGAAGCTGCCCGCGCGGCGATTCAAACTGTGCTCGGGCAGATACGGGACAGGCTGGAACATGCGGGAAATCGTTCTCGACACGGAGACGACGGGATTCGATCCTGAAACCGGCGACCGTCTGGTCGAAATCGGTGCCGTCGAATTGAAACGACACGTTCCGACCGGAAACACCTACCACCAGTATATCAATCCCGAGCGCGATGTTCCGCAGGACGCGGTGGATGTCCACGGCCTGACCTTCGATTTCCTCCGCGACAAGCCGGTGTTCAGCAAGGTGGCTGACGACTTCCTCGATTTTATCGGCGACGCCAAGCTCGTCATCCATAACGCGTCCTTCGACATGAAGTTTCTCAACGCCGAGCTGAAATGGCTGGGCAAGCCGCCGATTCCCTGGGAACGGGCGATCGATACGCTCGACATGGCACGCAAGAAATTCCCCGGCTCCCCGGCTTCGCTCGACGCGCTTTGCCGCCGCTACGGGATCGACAACTCGGCGCGGACCCTGCACGGGGCCCTGCTCGACAGCGAAATACTGGCGGAAGTCTATCTCGAACTCATCGGCGGCAGACAACCCGATCTGGTTCTGGGGACGTTGGCAACCGGTGCTTCCGGTCAACGGATCAACGCACGATCCGCACCCCGGGAACGCCCGGCTCCGCTGCCATCGCGACTGCACGCAAGCGAACAGGAAGCCCATGCCGCCTTTGTTGACGGCATGGGGGAAAACGCGCTTTGGAAAAAACTCAGTTAGCCGGGGTCTGAGCCGCCTGCGCCTGCTGGCGCTGCTCAAGCTGTTGCCGATAAAGCTGAACGAAATCAATATTGTCCAGGTTCAGCGGCGGGAAACCACCATCGCGGGTGACGTCGCTGACAATCCGGCGGACGAAGGGGAAAACCATACGCGGGCATTCGATCATCAGGAACGGGTGAAGCTGTTCCTGGGCGATGTTCTCGATATGGAACAAGCCGCTATATTCCAGCTCCAGCACAAACAGCACATCTTCCGTGCCCTTGTTCTTTGACGTGATGTTGTACTTGGACACCACCTCATACTGATTGTCGGCATTGCCTTTCCGGCCATCCAGCGCAACCTGCACCTGAATATCGGGCTGCACCTGCCCGGTCACGGGCTTCCGCGCCATGATGTTTTCAAAGGACATGTCCTTGATGAACTGCCCAAGCACTTTCATCTGCGGCAATTGCGGCGAGGCTGCGCCGTTCTCGGTTTCGGCCATTTGTTTCTCCGTCTGGAAATTCTGAAATCCGCGCCTCTCTAGCAGAGCCGCTTTGGTGCCTCAATGCCGCGTCCAGCCGGATGGCCCTTTCGGCTTGTCGAGGTCTTCGTATTCCACGTCGATCACATCATCCCGCCGGCTCTCGCCCGTGCCATAGCTGAAGCTCTGCACAACGACGCGCTGGCGAACAAAGTTGAAAATCCGGCCCCGGACACCGGGCACCATCAGAGACAAGCCGACAGCATCGGTGAAAAACCCAGGCGTCAGCAACAGCGCCCCGGCAAACAGAACCATCGCCCCATGCGCCAGCGGCTCTGACGGGTCGCGTAAATCCTGCATCGTCTCGCGCAACTTCATCATCACCGCCAGCCCCTGCGACCGGATCAGGAACGTCCCCGCCATCGCCGTCAGAATGACAATCGCCAGCGTCGGAAACAGACCGATCAGCCCGCCCACCTTGATGAACAGGGCAATCTCGATGATCGGGACAAGCAGAAACAGCAGAAACAGGCGCATTTGATCCTCTTGCGTCAGGGCGTCATGTGGACTCGATGCCCAAGCCACCCTACATATGTGCCCAACGGCCACAAAACCCAAGGCTCGAAACCGTAAATGAGCTCCACCTTGATCCAACTCCTTGTTCTCGCTGGCATCGCCATATTCCTCATCCTGCGTCTGCGCAGCGTTCTGGGCACCCGGGAAGGATTTGAAAAACCGCCTGTGACGGGTCCGGCCAGATCGTCCCGCCGCCCGGAATTCGACGTGATCGAAGGCGGTCCGGATCACGACATCACCGATCATGTCGAAGACGGTTCCAGCAGTGCCAAGGCGCTTGCGGCGATGAAGATGGCGGAACCGGGGTTCCAGGTTGGCACCTTCCTGGAAGGGTCCCGCGCCGCCTATGAGATGATCCTGATGGCCTTCGAATCCGGCGATCTGTCGGATGTGCGCGATTTCTTGTCCGAAGATGTGGCCGAAAGCTTTCAATCGGTGATCGACATGCGCGCCGAACAGAACCTGACGGTGGAAGCCAATTTCGTCGGTGTCCGCGAAATCGCGCTGAAGGAAGCAGAATTCGACCGCAGCACATCGCTGGGTGAAGTGACGGTCAAATTCGTCGGCGAACTCACCTCGGTCGTGAAGAACGCCGAAGGCGAAATCGTCGAAGGCGACCGGAACGAGATCAAGCGCCAGCGCGATGTCTGGACATTCGCCCGCGAAATGGGATCGGACAACCCGAACTGGCAGCTGGTCGCGACCGGGGAGTGACCGTGCGTGGCTGTCTCGCATCTGTCGCCGTCATGTCGATGATCGCGGGGATGGCCGGCGCGGAGACGCAGCTTCTCGACTGGGCCGACCTCAGCGGATGGGATCGTGACGACCACGCCGAAGCCCTTGAGGTATTTCAGGAAACCTGCCGCGATCTGAAAGACGGCGACTGGCCGGCGATCTGCCAGCTGTCCAAAACCGCCAGCGATCCACGTGCCTTTTTTGAGCTCGTGTTTCGCCCGGTAATGATCACCGACGGGGCCGATCCGCTATTCACGGGCTATTACGAACCCGAACTGACCGGCTCCCGCACCAAATCCGATCGCTTCAACGTCCCGCTTTATCGCCTGCCCGACGATGCGCCGCAGGGCCAGTGGCTCAGCCGGGAGGAACTGACCAGTTCCGGCATCCTCGAAAACCGCGGCCTTGAGCTTGTCTGGCTGCAAAGCGAAGTTGATAAATTCTTCCTTCAAATCCAGGGTTCCGGCCGCATCCGGCTTCACGAAGGCGGGCTCATGCGTGTCGGTTACGGCGGCAAGAACGGCCATCCCTATCGCTCCATCGGCGCTGAACTGGTCCGCCGCGGCGAGTTCGAGGAACACCAGGTCTCGGCCCAGGTCATCCGCAACTGGATCAGGGAACACCCTGAGGACGGCGAAGCCCTTCTCAACCACAATCCATCCTATGTGTTCTTCCGTGAAGTCAGCCAGGTGGCACCGGACAAGGGGCCGCTTGGAGCCATGAACCGCTCGATTACCGCGGGCCGCAGTGTCGCCGTCGATCCCGAATTCGTGCCTTTAGGAGCACCGGTCTGGCTGGAGAAATCCGGTGCCCGTCCGTTCCGCCGCCTGATGGTCGCTCAGGATACCGGCGCGGCGATCACCGGGGCCCAACGCGCCGATATTTTCTACGGAACCGGCGCGGAAGCCGGCAAGGAAGCGGGCCGCATCCGCGACGCCGGCCGCCTGGTTGTGCTGCTGCCCATCGAAGACGCCATGTCGCTGATCGACGCGAACCTATGAGTCGCAAGGGACGGCGGCTCAGGCCGGAAGAAGAACGGCTCTGGCAGAAGATCACCGAAACAACCACGCCACTGGAAACCCGCCCGCCTCTGCTCAAGTCACCGCCGAAACAGGCGACACGGAAAGCCGCCGCGCAACCTCTGCCCAAATTCCGGGTTGGCGAAAAAGCGGCGCCGCCCCCAACCTCCACCCGCATCGCGCCTCCCGATCAGCCGCTTCGAATGGATCGCAGGACCTTTACCCGGATGAAGCGCGGGAAGACCGATCCCGAAGCCCGCATCGACCTGCACGGAATGACCGTGGATGTCGCCCATTCGGCGCTTTTGGCCTTCCTCCTCAGGTCACATGCCGACGGTAAACGGCTTGTTCTGGTCATCACCGGCAAGGGTCGCCAACCCGACAGCTTCGATCACCAGCCCCAGCCGAAAGGTATTTTGAAGCGGCAGGTCCCGCATTGGCTGGAACAGCCGCCGCTCAGGCAAATCATCCTGCAAACCACGCCCGCGCACCCGAAACACGGCGGATCAGGCGCGCTCTACGTCTACCTTCGCCGGTAATTGCTGGTTCGCGCGACTGACGGCCAGCCAGACCAGAACCATAGCAACCACGAAATAGCCCGCAATCGGCACCATCTGGCTTGGAAAATCGAAACCGAAATCAATCAGAACTCCGCTGATACCCGGACCGACGGCAGACCCGAACACCATGATGCTTGTCGACGTGGCCTTGATCGACCCGATGTGGCGCGTCCCGAAGAACTCGGCCCAGAACGCCGTGATAAGCGTCGCCTGCATGCCCGTAGCCATGCCGAACACGACAAAGGCGAAAGCAGCAGAGGTCAGTGTGTCGGAAAACGCCAGGATCAGGAAACCGGCAATCCATGTGAGCGGAAAGACCAGAAGCAGCCGTCCCGATCCCAGCCGGTCGATCAATTGACCGGTGATCAGAGTGACCGTCACCGAAACCAGCGTCATCACCGGGATAAGAGCCAGGTACTCAACCAGCGGCCAGCCCTTGACCTCCGCGATGTGAACCTGCTGGAAAAACAACGCCGTGCCCCAGGCGGACGGGCCAAGCAGCAGCGGTGCCAGCATCCAGAAGAACCGCGATGTGACCACTTCCGCCCGCGTCCAGTGTCGCCCGCCCATCCCCGTGAAATGAGTTTCCTCCGCCAGCGATTGGGGCGTCCGTTCCTGCGTCAGCAACCAGGAGACAACCGGCAGGCAAACCATCAGAAAACCGGCCGATATGAACCAGAGCCAATGCCAGTCCATCCATAGAAGCAGCGCCGCGAACAAAACCGGGATCACCGCCTGTCCCAACGCAAACCCCATAGAGGCAATCGACAAAGCCAGCCCCCGCCGCGCCGCGAACCAGCGCGCCATCGAAACCGCCGCCAGTTGCGAAGTCATCCCCTGCCCCAGAAACCTCAGGAAAAAGATGATAAAAAGTAACCCTATGACGCTTCTGTTCGCCCCCATCGCAATGCAGGTCAGCGCCAGCCCCGGCATCACGAACCAAGCCAGCGTTCGCGCCCTGAACCGGTCCGTCAGCACACCGGCCCAGAACATCACGATGGCCGAAGCCGTTGTTGCGGCGGTATAAATCAGCCCCCATCCGCCTGCGCTGAGCGAAAACTCCGCCATGATCTGAGCGGCAAAGATCGAGATGACGAAGGTCTGTCCGAAGCTGGAATTCAGCGTCAGGATTACGCCTGCGGCAAGAAACCGGCAATTGTCACGAATGAACTGAAAGGCCGTCATACGGCCTGTCTCTGCCTGATTGTGAGGATTGAAAAGACCGAAAATATGGGCCCGCGCTAAAGCACGTAGCGGCTCATATCCGACCCCCTGGCCAGTTCGCCAAGATTGTCGTCCACGAACGCCGCATCCACGACCACCTCGTCGCCCCCGCGATCCGGCGCGGTGAAGGACAACTCCTCGAACACCCGCTCCAGCACGGTATAAAGCCGCCGCGCCCCGATATTCTCGACCGACTGGTTCACATCTGCCGCGATCTTGGCCAGCGCCGCGATCCCGTCTTCGGTAAACTTGACGGTCACATCCTCCGTCCCCATCAGCGCGGTATACTGCCGGGTCAGCGCGTTGTCGGTCTCTGTCAGGATGCGCACGAAATCCTCTTCCGTCAGCGCCCGCAAATTCACGCGGATCGGCAGCCGCCCCTGCAATTCCGGCAACAGGTCCGAAGGCTTGGCAATGTGGAACGCGCCCGAAGCGATGAACAGAATATGGTCGGTCTTCACCGGCCCGTGCTTCGTCGAAACCGTCGTCCCTTCGATCAGCGGCAGCAGATCGCGCTGAACCCCCTCGCGTGACACATCGGCACCACGGGTCTCCGACCGTGCTGTCACCTTGTCGATCTCGTCAAGAAAGACGATCCCGTTCTGCTGAACTGCCTCAAGCGCCGCTTTAGTGACGGTTTCGTCGTCCAGAAGCTTGTCCGCCTCCTCCGACACCAGCACCTCGTAACTCTGCGCGACAGTCAGACGTTTCTTCACTGTCCGCCCCATGCCCTTGCCGAACAAGGCGCCCAGATCCATCGCCATACCGCCCTGGCCGGGGGGCATGCCCGGAATCTCAAACCCCTGCATCGGGTTCGACTGATCGCGAAGCTCCAACTCGATCACCGTATCGTCCAGCTCGCCGCGCTTCAGCTTGTCGCGGAACATCTCCCGCGTCTGCTCCCGCGCGCCCTCGCCCGCAATCGCGGCCAGCACCCGGTCCTCGGCCGCCTTCTGCGCATTCGCCTTCACATCGTCGCGCATCAATTCGCGCGTCATGGTGATCGACGATTCCACCAGATCACGAATGATCTGTTCCACATCGCGCCCGACATAGCCGACCTCGGTAAATTTCGTCGCTTCCACCTTCAGGAACGGCGCGCGCGCCAGCTTTGCCAGCCGCCGCGAGATCTCCGTCTTGCCCACACCGGTCGGCCCGATCATCAGGATGTTCTTGGGATACACCTCGTCCCGCAGATCGTCCGCCAACTGCTTTCGCCGCCAACGATTGCGCAAGGCCACGGCAACGGCACGCTTGGCATCCTTCTGGCCGACGATGAAACGGTCGAGTTCCGAGACGATTTCGCGGGGAGTAAGATCGGTCATATCAGTCCAGTTCAGTGCGCAGGGGGGAGATAATGGCGCAACCGCCCAAGCGGAAGGGCCCTCAGAAGCATCGCGCGAATTCGAGCCCAGAAAGCCCCTAGGATCACAAGGAACACGCCAAGCCCAAGGATCACCGTTGCCCCGGTTGCGTCTTCCATGGCCGGGTTCAGCGTCAGAAGCACAGAAACCACATAGCCAATCGCCGCCAGCAGGAAGCTCCGCCGGTCGATCACGATGGCAACCACTGCGAACACGGCCATGGAGGCAAGGATGGCGGTATAAGTGGTCTCATTTTCATTCGACAGGATCGACAGCGCAACCGTGTTGATGATCATCGGCGCGGCGACCATGTGCAGCCAGAACCCTTGCGCGGATCTGCGGGTGACACGATGCGGGTCGGAGCCATCGAAATACATTGCGGCAAGGAAGGTCAGGATACCCAGCACAAGCGTGATCCAGGCGAAGTTCGATTCTGCGGAAAAAACGAAGATCTCCGTGATGTCTTGCGGCGTGCCGGATCGCGTCGCAGCGGCAACAAGCGCCGTGGCGAACAGGCCCAGCGCGATCAGCGCCATCGCAAACGGCACCTTGAACCGCAGCCAATAGATGAAAACGGCACCCACCGTCAGCAATCCCGGAAGCACAAGGGAGGAATAATCCTGCTGCGCCAGCATAAAGACCTGGCCGAATTTCTGAGTCAGACCGAAACCGGCATTGCCCGCAAACATCACCGAAAGCAGGATTGCCGGACCGACCATGCGGCGACGGCGGACGAAATACTCCGACAGCAGCCACAGCAAAGCGGCCGAGATTGCCGAATAGAAGATCGCGGAACTGCGCCACGTCTCCAACTGGTCGTAGATCGCCCAGCCGATCACGCCGACCCAGCCCGCCGCCAGGATCACAAGGCCCGTCATCACGAAGACCTCGTTGAACCCCTTGAACAGTTCGAATGGCTCATCGCCGGGATCGAGCCCTTCGCGCGCGCCGCGGCGGCTATGGGCCAGCGCGGTGAGCGAGGCGGCCTGACTTTCGGTCAGAACGCCCGCGCCCACGGCTGCGCGAATGTCATCGGTGTCTATCAACGGATCAACCGCCCAGCGTTTCGACGGTCAGATTGCCGTTGGTGTACACGCAGATGTCGGACGCAATCGCCATTGCCTTCCGCGCGATGTCCTCGGCGTCCAGATCCCCGTCCATCATCGCACGACCCGCGGCCAGCGCATAATTCCCGCCAGACCCGATCGCGGTCACATCATGTTCGGGTTCCAGCACGTCCCCTGCCCCGGTCACCACGTAAAGTCCGTCGCCATCGGTGACGATCAGCATCGCTTCCAGTTTCTGAAGATACTTGTCGGTACGCCAGTCCTTGGCGAGTTCCACGCAAGCCCGCTGCAACTGCCCCGGCGTCGCTTCCAGCTTCGCCTCCAGCCTCTCCAGCAAAGTGAACGCATCAGCCGTCGATCCGGCAAACCCTGCCACGATCTCGAACCCGCCGGGAGAAAGTCGCCGCACCTTCCGCGCGGTCCCCTTGATAACGGTCTGGCCCAGGCTAACCTGCCCGTCGCCCGCAATCACCACCTTGCCGCCCTTGCGGACGCCGATGATCGTCGTGCCGTGCCAGCCTGGAAATTCGTCAGCCATGGGTCGTACCTCCGTCCGGGGCTATATGTGCAACCCGGCGGCGGACTGCAAGCGAACGCCCCGGTCATCTTCAATGAACCGGGGCGAACGGTAACTTGTACAAAACGGTTTTCGGGGGTCGCGAAACACGTACAAAACGTAACGGATTGCGGTTTCAGCGGATGTACACGTAACCCCTCGTTAACGAACGGCGGTCAGATGGACTCGTCGATCCAGCCCTTCAGCATCGCCTTCGGCGCAGCGCCGGTCTTGTTGGATACGACCTGACCGTCCTTGAACAGGAACAGTGCCGGAATACCACGAACACCCAGTTGCGCGGGCGAATTCGGGTTCTCGTCCACATTGACCTTGGCGATCTTGATTTTGCCATCATATTCGGCACTTAGCTCTTCCAGAGCCGGTCCGATCTGCTTACAGGGACCGCACCATTCAGCCCAGAAATCAACGACAACCGGAACGTCCGAATTGCGGACTTCGGCGTCGAACGTATCGTCGGTAACGGCAACGGTAGCCATGTGAGAATCCCCTTTTGTCTGAGGCGTTGAACCTATGTAGCCCTCGGTCTGACGTCAAGATGTAGTGGAACGCGCCAGAGCCTCCCTCACGATCGCGTGTTCCAGCGGCATGAGAGCTCCAGACGCCGTCCAAAGAATGGCAAGCTCGATGCGATGATCGGGATAGATGAACTCAAGCGCCTCAAGATAGGCCCCTATCTGCCTCAGAATGCTCTCCGGCGTATCTTCCGGGCGCGCTGGAACAATGGCGTTGGTCTTGAAATCCACAACGGAAACAACGTCTTGGGATATCACGAGGCGGTCGATGGAGCCTGAAATGCGGGCGTCCAGCGTGGGTGAAAACCCGGTGATATCAACCTCGGCCAGCGTCGCCTTTGCGAAGATCTGCGGATACGCGGAGATAATGGACAAAGCGTGATCACAAAGCCGCTCAATCTCCTCCGGCGCGGTCGCGTGCGGACCGCGATCCAGAAGAAACTGTGCTGCTTCCAAAGGATTTGCCGCATCGGGCAGATGTTCCAGCAGAACATGAACCCGACGACCGAGCTCGACACCTCCCCCGTTTTCGGAAACACCCTCAACCACCTTGTCCCCCCCAAGCTTCGAGGGCGAGAGGATCGCCGGGCGTTTCGGCATCGGGGATGGCCCGAATTCTGCAAGCGTTGCCTGATCCTTGGGAACGTCTAACTCATTGGAATCAGGATGTTCCTTCCAGGTTTCTGTGGCAAAGCGAAGCCCGCCCCCGCTTGGGGTCGAGATCGCCTCGGCACCCAGAGATGTCAGCCCGCCCTCGACCTGCTCGTGCCAGTTCAACCGTTCCGAGTTTCCGCCTGGCTGCGCCCCACAGACGATCAGCCACTTCTCCGCCCGCGTCATCGCGACATAGAGCAGACGGTCGCGCTCTGCTTGCTCCGCCAGTTTCCTTGCGTCCAACACCTCCTGCATTTCCGGCGGCGACCGGTCCCGCCCCCGGGTCAGCGTTGCTATGCCATCTGGCCCCTTCGCAACATATTGTCCCGCCCGCGCCGGTCCGGAGGTCGTGTCGGGCAGGATCACGATGGGGCTTTCCAGGCCCTTCGCACCGTGGACCGTCATGACGCGCAGCAGGTTGCCACTGGCGTCCGACTGACGTTTGACTGAGATATCAGAGGCTTGCGTCGTCTCAAGGAAGCCGGTCAATGTGGGCACATTGCCGATCTCAAATGCCAGCGCCTGGTTCAGAAGTTCGTCGATGCCGTCCTCTGCCTCCTGTCCGATCCGTTGCAAAAGCCGTTGCCGACCGCCGAACTCGGTAAGGATCGCGTTTATCAGCTCAAATGGCCGCGCATGATCGACGCGGTGCCGAAGGGCCGTCAGGATTTCAAATGTCGGAGCAAACTCCGTCCTTCTGTCCCGCAATGCCTGCCAGAGAAAGGCCTTGTCCGGTCGATGTGCCGCCAGATCGTAAAGCTCGCCCTCGCTCCACCCCAAAAGCGGTGAACGCAGGGCGGTGGCAAGCGCAAGGTCATCTTCCGGCAGGGTAAGGAAGGCGAGAAGGGCAAGGATATCGCGCACGGCAAGCTCGGAGCCGAGTTTCAGCACATCTGCACCGGCAATATCGAGATCCCGTGCCTTGCAGGCGGAAATGATCTTGTCGAACAGGGCGCTGCGGCGCTGGACCAGGATCATGATGTCGCCCGGCAGAATGCGGCGCCAACTGCCGTCTTTCCCTTGAATAGTGCCTGATTTCAGCAAATCGGAAATATACTCGGCGATTTTCTCGGCCAGTTGGTGCGGCGCATCGTTGGCGACGGTACGTGGCCGCGGGTCGTACCAGGGCGGTTCGTCTTCCTTCTCTGCGCGTGGGATCAGATCCCACAGATCGACACGGCCGGGCATGGAGTCGTGAAAGGCGCTATGCCGCGTCGGGTCGCCGGCTCCGCTGTCGGCGGAAAACACGGCATCCACACAGTCGAGGATGGCTGGCGCGGACCGGAAGGAATGGAGCAATTCGCCAACTGCCATACCCGGCCCGCCGGCAAGGCTTTGGCGAAACGCCCTGCCCCGCGCATCGAACCCTTCGGCATCGGCTCCCTGAAAACTATAGATCGACTGCTTCTTGTCGCCCACGATGAACAAAGTGCGCTCGCGTTCGCTGTGACCGGCGACGATCTCTCCGGACAGCGCACCGATCACGTCCCATTGCGCGGGACTGGTGTCCTGCGCCTCATCGACCAGTACGTGGTCGATGCGTCCGTCCAGCCGGTAGAGCACCCATTGCAGGCTGCGGCTGGTCAGCAGATCACGGGTCCGGCGGATCAGATCATCGAAATCGAGCATGCCCTGAGCCGTCTTGGCCTGCTGATAAAGAGGGAGGAAGACTTCGGCAAAACGATGAAGCGCGTCCGTGGTTTCGGCGGCGTCGAGTGCAATTCGGGTGCGGCGGGCAGCCTCGACACGCTCTCCGATCCCGACATATTCGGGCAGGAAAGCTGCGAACCGGGCGCTTTCCCGCAGGTCCTTTGTGGGTGAGAGCTTGAGCGAGAATGGCAGTTTCGCGCCGCCCTTGGTCAGAAGCGCGTCTTCCAGACGTTGCAAGGCTGACAATGTGGGCGTTTCGGGGAGACCCGCGAAGACTTCGGCAAGGGCTATATCTGTCGATTTTCCGGTATCGAGGACCGGAATCAGCGACTTCAGAAATGCGATGTCCTGATTGGAGAGCGTTTCGGCAATGAGCTTTTCCAACGTTTGGCCTGGATCGACACCAAAAGCCGCGAAGATTTCCGCCCGAGCCTCAGGCGGATCAAAGCTCTCCGCATTCTTCGCGATATCCTTCGCGAGATTGGTGATGTCATCGCCCGAATAGCCACGGCGAATGCGAGCGAGCAGGGACGTCTGTTGGGTCGCGATCTTTGTGATCACATCGCGCATCAGTGTGGTCTGCGCGGCATCATCCATTTCGGTGAACTGCGGGTTCACGCCTGCCTCAAGCGGGAACTGTCGCAGGACACGGGCGCAGAAGGAATGGATTGTCTGGATCTTCAGTCCGCCGGGCGCCTCGATGGCGCTGGCGAAGAGAGTGCGGGCGCGGGACAGGTCCTCGGGCGGATCTTCCCCGAGTGCGCGGAGTTCATCCCGCAAGGCTGCGTCGCCCAGCATCGCCCAATGCCCCAAAGTCTTGAAAAGACGGTTTTGCATCTCGCTTGCCGCCGCCGTCGTATAGGTCAGGCAGAGGATGTTCTGCGGCTCCTCGCCCCTGAGCAGCAGCCGCGCGACGCGGTTGGTCAGAACACGGGTCTTGCCCGAACCGGCATTGGCGGTCAGCCAGGTGGATCTGTCAGGGCGGGCGGCCCGGATCTGGGCGCGGGTTGCGTCATCGGTCATGGAACCCGCCTCAGAACAGCCTCGGAGGATTCGTCCCACTCGCCGAAGCGCGCGAGGTGATCGAATTCGCCGTTCCAACGTAGCGTATCCATGGCCCGACGGGACGTGTACCCCAACGCCGGGACAAGGAAAGCCTCCAGCAAAGACCGCAATTGCCCCGGAACAGAGACTGTTTGATTGTCCTCCGTCAATTCAGTGACTTGCTCCCTCGGCGTCCGGCCAACGCCGAGATGAACCACCCTTGCGACCGTCTCCGCGAACAGTTCGGCAAAGGCGCCTGCCTCGGCCATCGCGGCCTCGATCACCAGTTGCCGGTCGTAAAGAAGGATATCCTTGTGCGAGGGCGGTGCGCCGGTCTTGTAATCGTAGATAACGAGCCTGCCATCTTTCAGGCGGTCGATCCTGTCGGCCTTGCCGGTGATCTCGAACCCGGTGCCGGGGATGATGTATCTGGCCTTCTGCTCGGTCGCGAGCGGGGTGGCGACCAGACGGCGCTTCACTTCTTCCTCGAAGAGCCACGCGAAATTGGCATCAAGCTGACTGAACCATTCGGCACGCTCAATCGGGTCCGGAACCTGGGCAAGATGTCGATCGGTGATCTCGCGGAACCGTCGGCGCTCGGTCTCGATATCGGCAAAAGCCGCATCTGGGTTGAAGAAATCCTCCAGCACCTCGTGAATGACCGTTCCCTTCAGACGGGCGTCCATGACGGGGGTCAGCGGGTCGAGAGGTGCCAGTCGTAGAATGCGGCGAGCATAGATATCGTAAGGGTCGCGGATCAGGCGCTGAATCTCGGTGACATAGAAAGCCCGTGGCCGAACGTCCACGGGCGGCGCGGGGGCAGGGCGCGGCTCGGGTATTGGCTCCCCGTGCGGCCGGTCCATCTGAGCGGCGGTGTTGAGAAAGATGCGGCCCCGGTCCCGCATGGCTTCCAGCGCGTTCGGGCCGCCGTTTTCTGACAGGCCGCCGAGCAGGTTCGTCAAACGGCTCAGCCAGCGCGACGGCACGGTTTCCGCTCCGTCGCTTCGTGCGGGGCGGGTCAGGATCACCTTCGCCGCGCCGATGGCCTGCTGGAAATCATGGGCGGCAAGACCGATCTGACGTTCCGGCAACAATAGACCGGCCTGTTGGCGCATCGCGCGATTGAGCCAGGGATCAGCCTTGGGTTGCTCCGGCCAGACGCCTTCGTTCAGACCGCAGAGTATGACCGTATCGGCACCCTGCACGCGGGCTTCGAGTGTGCCCCAGATCACCACGTCCGGGCGAACGCCCTCCTGGGTGCGGGCGCTTTCGCTGGCCAGCGTTCGCTCGAGAAGTTGGAGATACTCGCGCCGGGTGACATTTGCCCCGCCATCCCCATGCGAAATGAAGTCTTGCAGGATTTCGAGTGTTCGGGCCCCGGTCTCGTCGCTTTCCATCTGAAAAATGGACTCCGCTCCCGCGAAGGCGTGGACGACGGCAGAGTGGTGCTTGGCAACCTCGCCCAGCGTTTCGCCAGGGACGTGGAGCGCGGTTCCGATGGCCCGGTTCAGCCAGTCTGTCCAGGTGGTGTCCTTTTGATCTTCTGCGAAGGCGTCGATTTCTTCCGATCCAACGGTCACCCCGCGCCGTTTTCTGAGAAATATCTCAAATTCCTGAGTGGTCTTCATATGCGGGCCCCGCTCCTCACCGGCGCGGGTCATCGGGTGTTTCAGGAGTGCGACAAGCTCTGCCGGACCCGGTGGGGCTTCGGACAAACGCCCGGTCAGTCGAAGAAACCGACCGGGCGCGGTCAGTCCGAGCGGCGTGCCGCCACTATCGTCCGGCATGATCTTCCAGCGTGCCAATTCGGCGGACACGCGGCGGGATAAGGTAGCGTCAGGTGAGATCAGGGCGATGGATCGGCCCTGCTCGACTTCCGAGCGAACGGCAAGGGCGATGGCCAGCGCTTCTTCACGGGTGTCGCGGGCCTCGATCAGGGTCAGGTTTCGCGTCAATGGCCCAAGCGGGCCAAGCGTGGGGCCTTGCGTCAGCCATTGATCGGTCACCGGGGCAGGGCGAAGCGACAGGGAAATCAATTTGTTGCGCCCCAGGTCGGGCGGTGCCCCCAGGGCGCGAACATCTTTCGGCTCTACGCCGATCCGGTCGAGGAATGCGGCGAAACGAAACTGCGGGTGATCTTCGTGGCGTCGGCTGGCGGTCAGTGTGCTCCAGATCTCCGGTGGCAGGTCAGGATCGAAGCCGGGGAGCAGGACCTCACCGGTCGGTAAATCCGCGACGGCGGCCATCAGCATTTGCGTTGTCGCGCGCGACCCGGTCGATCCGGCGATGAGCACAGGGTGGCGCGGAGGCGAAACCTGCCAGTGGTCGGTCAGAGCCTCGACCTGCATCCGGTGCAGGTGTTCGGCGTCGACTTCCGTGTTGTCAAGATTTTCGACGTAGTCGCGGATTGCCTTGAGAAAGCTCAGGCTCTGGTCCCAATGTCTGGATTGATCATCGGGCGAAATCGCCTCGATCGCGTCGAAGGACACACCTTCACCACGCATTTCGTCGAGCAATTCAGTCAGGCTGATCGTCAGATCGATAACATCGGCGCGGGACAGCCGTGGATCGAGATCGACAAGCCGTGCGACCAGCGTCTTGAGGTCCAGAAGACGGGCAAGTTTCGACTGCGGCCGCAAGCCCGTTCCACCTGGCAGCAAATGTGTCACGTCCGTCACAAGCCCGATCCGGGGCAGCAACCGATTGCCGTCCTGATCGAACAGGCCACGAAGCCGTCGTTGCATCCGGCGGCTGGGAAGGAGGACGTTGATGCGCGCCAGATCCTCTGGCGGCTTGCCATCGGAAAGGGTCAGAAGGCGCTGGTGAAGTTGCGCCACGAAATCCGCGCCGGGCGGGACACCGTAGATCGTTCCCTTGGGCGGGGTCCCCTCATTCATCGCGCGAACCTTCGATTGGCATCCGCCAGATTCTGCGATGTGCCAATATCCACCCAGCTCCCGTCATAGACCAGACCGTGGACCGGTCCCCGGCTCATCAGCAAGTCCCAATAGAGGTTGAGGGAGAAAACACGATCTTCAATTTCGCTCAGCCAGTCGGTTCGCAGGATTTGCAGGCCAGTGTACCGATAGGACCCGTTCCGTCGGATTTCCCCGCGTTCGAGACTGAAATCGCTGTCTTCCCCGTCTTGTGGCCGGGTCAAAAGCAGGAGCGCGGTCATGTCCTCCCGCCATACCGAGAGAAGTTGCTCCACAGGATTCGGGCCGGACCAGAAGGCGTCGGGGTTCATCGTCACGACGGGACTCTCGCCCAGATCCGGCAACGCCGCCCTTAAGCCTCCGCCAGTCTCAAGGATGGTATCTTCGCGAAGGGGTTTGACGCCCCGATGGGTGAGGTGCCGTTCCAGGTCGTCCGGGCGGTAATGGGTGTTCGCCACGATCTGCGAGACGCCAGCGTCGCGGAGAAGGTCGATGGCATAGTCGATCATCGGGCGCCCACCAAGCGTTAGCATCGGCTTGGGAGTATTGAGCGTCAGATCGCCCATCCGGGTTCCGAACCCCGCGGCGAAGATCATCGCGGCGGGGGTCATTGCCGTTGCTCCAGTGGTGGCAGGGCGGCGAGAGCGGCATCGCGAAGATCGGCGAAATCCCGGTGCTCCAGCGCCTCGGCAAGGTAGCGTCGGGTGTTGGGTATGGCAGCGAGGTGCCTATTCGCTCGTGTGAAGATGCCGAGGATGCGAAGGTTGCGCTGGATGGAAAGCGCGGCGAAAGCGCGTGCGAAGTCCGTGTGATCGTCGCCCGATCTCTCGATGTAGCGGTCGAAAACTCGGGTTCTGAGTTCCTTTGAAATCCATGTCCGGGCATCGGTGAGAAGCGACATGAGATCATAGGCCGGATGGGTCAGGAACGCGTCCTGATAGTCCAGCAGCCCCAACCGCAAATGACCGTGCCGCTCCGGCAGCCACATCATGTTCTCACTGTGAAAATCACGAAGAGAGACAGTTGCTTTCTCTGCCAGAAGCTCCGACAGGACCGCACACAGTCTTTCTCGGAGAGGGTGCAGTGCCTTGGGAGAAATGCCGGGGTAATGGGCGTCGGTCAAAGTGGTCCATTCGACAAGGCCGACTGCATCAGGCTGATCAAGTTCTGGAGGTTGGGCGGCGCGGATTGTGAGCAGGATCGTTATGCAA
Source organism: Silicimonas sp. (assembly GCA_050299835.1). Lineage (GTDB taxonomy): Bacteria > Pseudomonadota > Alphaproteobacteria > Rhodobacterales > Rhodobacteraceae > JAJDOD01. Next base: position 151,254 of record JBNKWP010000001.1, on the reverse strand, counting down.
TCCTCGAAAAGCTCGGTTTCGAGATCGGGGGTACCGGTCAAGATCGATTTCAGCGAGGTGTTGCCGAAATCCTCAAGCAGGATCAGACCCGAGTCCGGGTCCGCGGCAAGGATGTCCGGTGCAGTGAGCCCCTGTTTTGAAAGCCAACGGGTCATTCTGACGAAGGCCGTCATCGGGGCGTCGGCATCCATGAGAATGGCGGTTGCACCAGCGTCGGAGAGGCGGAAATAGCGTCGGGAAGACATATCGCCCGACACCGGTTGCCGATCTGCTGCGGACCACCCGGCATCGGATACGAAGTCTTCGATTTGCGTATGCCGGTCAGACATCGCGCATCCCCGCAAAGACATCCGCCCAACGTTCGCAGGCGCTGTGCAAGGTTACATCCCGCCCGGCCTCAGTGGGATGAATGTCGATCGAAAGAGCGTTTTCCGGCACGAGCTCCTCCGGCAACCTGTCGGGCCATTCGATCAGCACGATTGCGGTCCCAAGTGCCTCATCCAGACCAAGTTCGACCAATTCGGAGCTGTCGGATAAGCGATAGAGGTCCGTGTGCCAGATCTCCGCACCTTCAGCCTCATAGGTCTGGACAAGGTTGAAGGTGGGCGAGGGAACGTGTTCGCCCGGCCCGATGACGCTTTGGATCATGGCACGTGCGAGATGCGATTTGCCCGCACCGATCGGCCCTCGAAAAAGGACGGTATCGCCGGGTCTCAGCTCATCGGCGAGACGTGCGCCGAACCGGGTCATGGCGTCTTCGTCGGTAACTGAAAATGTGACGGGTTCGGGTCGGGGCATTGCGCCCGCAATTTGGCCTTAGACCGAACGCCCTGCAAGCCAGATCAGACCGCCTCCTGCAAGCGGGAGGACGATTCTCGCTGGTCAATCCGGAACACGGCCATTGTCGCGCCTCCCGGCCGTGGAAGGAAACGGCACGCCAGGCGGCGGCCATCGCGAAGCGCCACGGCGGCCGACCACTCCTCGCGCTCCGCTCCCATCTGAGCAAAGTCCCTGAAATCACCCCAGACCGGAGTCGGTGCGGAGATTTCGTGCCACTGCCGCGTGGCTTCCGTCAGGTCGCCAACCAGGAATTCCTCGTCATCCAACTGCCAAAGATCGCGATAGGCCTTATTGGTAATCGTGATGTCGCCGCTGGGAGAAAACATCGCGACAGCTTCGTCGAAAGCATCGACCACGGCCTGGAACTGCTCGAGCTCACTCCGGAAATGGCGGGTCAGTGACATTTCGGCGCTGATGTCCTCGAACAAAAGCGCGACGGCACCATCCGGGTGGGGCCTGCCTGTGACGTGATAGGTCTGACCGTCCGGCAGAGACCAGGTTTCGCTATATGTGCCATCGACGGCTGCGGCTTCGAGTTCGGAGATCGAGGCCCGCCAGCTCCGATAGTCGCGCGGCTCCGGCATGACGCGGTTCTCGCGCAGATTGTCGAGAAATCCGACCAGCGTGGGCCGCGAAGTCAGGAAATCCGTCGGGAGGTTCGTGAGGTCGAGCAGCGCCGGATTGAACAGAACGAGTCGCCGCTGCCTGTCGAAAATGGCCAGTCCGATGGCAAGTTCCGCAAAAGTCTTTGTCAGTGTCTGAGTAAACTCGCGACGCCGCGTTTCGGACCGCACGGCTTCATCGGCGGGGTTCGCCGTCAGCAGGATATCGTCTCCGACCGCACTGATGTGACAGTCATACCAGGCGTCTGGCTCCCCATCTGCCTGGCAGACGGAGATTCGCCGGGATTCGCTTCCGGAAGGCGGAGAGAGCTTGCAGAGCGAGGGGAAAATGACCGGAAGCGGCCATTGTTTGTCGTCGGATATTTTCAATCGGTCGGCGGTGTCGAGATAGGCCTGGTTCACCCAGACAATTTCACCTTCGGCATTCTGCCGCCAAAGCAGGAACGGCGCAGCAGACGTGTTCGCGCGCAGGGTTTGAAGTTCGGTTTCGATGGCGCGCAGTGTATGTATGTCACCCGCTGAAGGGGCGGCGTCGGTGATGAACCGGATCTTGAGCCGAATTGCGTTACCCGCGGATTGCTTGATAGCCTGAATCTGACCATCGCGGGACTGCAGCATCTCGTCCTCGCCGGATCCGTCAAAGTCGATCAGCTTGCCGGCATCGTCGAAATGCTGAGCCAGGAAAAGTCGTAGCTGATCGAATTCCGACTGGTGCCCGCGCATCCGGTCTAGAACGCGGCGCGCCTGAAAGTTCGCGTCGATGATCTGACCTTTGCCGATCAGAAAGACCATCGTGTCATCGACCAGATCCAGCGAAGTTTTGGATGCCTCTCGTCTGAGCAGGTAAAGGCCGATGGTCACAGCCGTTGTTACACCAAGGAGATAAATCAAAACTTCTTCGGTATTCGTCACGGAAAGCATTCCTTAACCACCCAAACGGGATGCGCGATCAAAGTTAATGATCCGTTAAGGGGACGTTCGGTCAAACTTCGATGCGGCGGTTTTCTCCGAGAGCTTCGCGATCGGAACCGGCGGTGGAGGCCAGGCTTTCGCGTCGCCATCTGGCCTCGACCACCGCGCCGGTCCGCTCGCCGCCGACAGAGGGTGTGTCGAACGGATCGCTTCCGTTCGCAAAACTCAGCTCTGCACCCGAACGTTCAAGAAGGGTTTTGGCGATGAAAAGACCCAACCCCATCCCTTCGTAACCGGGGCGTGCATGGGTGCGTTTACGCCGGCGAACGAATGGATCGCCAAGACGGTTGATCACGCTGATCGAAAAGCCCGGACCATCGTCGATAATGCGAACGGTCAGGTGGTCGCTGTCCCACAGGATGTCGATCCAGACATGGCCATTGGCAAAGTCCACGGCGTTCTGGACCAGGTTGCGTAGCCCGTGAATGATTTCGGGCCGACGCTCGATGACCGGCTGCTCGGTCAGCACTGCTGTTTCGCCCCCGATGTCGTAATGTAGTTCCTTGCCGCGCGAACTGTGGGGTTCGGCCGCCTCCCGAACCAGCGCGCTGACAGGCGCGCGGCGCATGTGAAGGTCGTCCTTTCCCGCCTGACCCATGGACCGAAGAATGTCGCGGCAGCGGTCAGCCTGATCGCGGATCAGTCTGGCGTCTTCGCTCAGTTCCGGCCGGTCGGCCAATTCCTCGATCAGTTCGCCGCTGGCAAGCTTGATGGTGGCCAGCGGCGTTCCGAGTTCGTGAGCGGCGGCAGCGACGACACCGCCAAGATCGGTCAGCTTCTGTTCGCGCGCCAGCGCCATCTGGGTCGCGGTCAGCGCCTCCGACATGGCGTGAACCTCCGAGGTCACCCGTCCGGCATATATGGCGAGGAAGACGATCCCGATGGAGATTGCGATCAGGAAACCGAACAGGAAGATCTCGGATTGTTCCAGGATCTCGCCGCTGACGGTGGTCAGAGGAATGTGAAAATAGGTCAGCAGCGCCACAAGCCCCAGCGATACTCCCGCGATCAGGGCAGTCGTCATTGGCTTCAGGGCCATTGCAGAGATCGCGACGGGGGCGAGAATGAGCAACGCGAAGGGATTGTTCGTGCCGCCGGTCAGGGCAAGCAGGAAGCTGAGTTGGAGAATGTCGAAGGTCAGCATTCCGATGACCTCAATCTCCGACAGGCGCTTGTTCTCGGGGAAAACGAACTCGGCAATCAGGTTGGCCACAATCGAAAGCCCGATGGCAAGAAAGCATAGTCCGATATTCAGGTTGAGATCGAACAGGCGCTGCGCTGCCGTGAGTGCGGCGAGCTGCCCGAAAATAGCGATCCAGCGCAACACGATAAGCGTGCGAAGACGCACCCAGTTTGAGCGGTGCTGGTGCGGATCATAGGCGAGGTCGGACATGGGCCACGTTTAAGGGTTTGACCCCTACTTCATAGTGTTGAGACGGGGCGGTGTTCAACATAAGGTGGTATTTGACGACCGGGGGGTCCAGACATACTTTCCCGCGAGGCAAGCGGGAGAGAGACATGGGCGAACAGCCACTCAAGGAGATCGGTGCGGATGCGTCATTGCTGTTGGTCGATGACGACGAGCCGTTCCTGAAGCGTCTCGCCCGGGCGATGGAGAAGCGCGGTTTCCAGGTTGAGACGGCGGATTCCGTGGCGACCGGAACGGCAATCGCGACGACACGCCCGCCTGCCTATGCCGTGGTCGATCTTCGGTTGGGCGATGGCAACGGGCTGGATGTGGTGGAGCGTATCCGCGAGCGTCGGGCCGACAGCAAGATCGTGGTCCTGACCGGTTACGGCGCCATTGCCACGGCGGTGGCGGCGGTAAAGATCGGGGCCACGGATTACCTTTCGAAACCCGCCGATGCCAACGACGTGACTGCGGCGCTGCTTGCGCCGGAAGACGGAATGCCGCCGCCGCCGGTCAATCCGATGAGCGCGGATCGCGTGCGCTGGGAGCATATCCAGCGGGTTTATGAGCTGTGTGATCGGAATGTCAGCGAGACCGCCCGGCGGCTCAACATGCACCGGCGGACGTTGCAGCGTATCTTGGCCAAGCGGTCGCCCAAATAGTCACAAATCAAGGCGTTTTAGCACTTTATCGACCACCTGACCGTTTTCCATCCGGTAGTTGTCGATACGCCCGTAATCCTCGAACCCTCGGCTCTGATAATAGGCGAGCCCGCCGGTGTTGTCGGCACGGATATTGGCGTTGATCCAGCCGTAACCAAGATCGCGGGCCGCCTGTTTGGTGGCTTCGAAAAGGGCCGATCCGATGCCGAGACCGGTCTTGCCAACGCGGGCGAAGGTCGCGATCTCCGCCGCCTCGGACGGCAGGTAATCGGCGGAGTCGATCCACTGGAACCCCTGGACCTTGCCTTCTTCATCTTCCGCGACATGCCAGGCGGATTTACCTGGATTTTGCTCCATCTTTGTCTGGATGTCGCTGGCGGAGACCGGCGTCGTGATGGCGGTAGTGCCGCCTTCGGCGATGACCTCGTTCAGAAGCTCGGCCATGTCGGCGCAGTGCAGGCGGTTCGCGGGGACGACGCGGATCATCGTGTTTTCTCCAGTAGCTTGATGTGCCGGTCAACATAGGCCGCGCGCACTTCAACCGGTGGGCGAAGAACGATGGAAAGTCCCCTGATCATGGCCGGTTCTGGGGCACCGAAATACTTGTCGGCCTCCCGCGTCTGGAAACCGGCGATCTGAGTGGCCTCCAGCCAAGCGGAAATCTTGTCGGCCTTCTTGATTTTGCGCTTCACCGTCTGCGGGATCGTGGCGGGCAGACCGAAGCGAAGGTGTATAGCGGCGGTCAGCCGGTCATCGAGCTCCGCATATCCCGGACCGACGGAGGCTTTCACCGGTGATATCATGTCGCCGATCACGTATTCCGGCGCGTCATGCAGCAGGGCGGCAAGGCACCATCTGGCAGGTGCCTTGGGCTCGATCCGGCGGAACAGCTCTTCGACCAGCAGCGAATGCTCGGCCACGGAATAGGCATAATCGCCATGTGTCTGCCCGTTCCAGCGCGCGACGAATGCGAGCCCATGTGCGATATCTTCGATTTCGATGTCCAGTGGAGTGGGATCCAACAGGTCGAGACGACGACCGGAGAGCATCCTTTGCCAGGCGCGCGGAGGGGGTTTCTTGGCCACGAAAGCCTTTTGCCAAATGGGTCGAGCGGGTCAAGCCCCACGGAACCAGTAAATTTTTTAGGATGAAAGTTTCACCATGACATCCGTGGCTTGAGCGGATTTTTTGGGAAATTTGGTAGAATTGGGTCAGGGGCCGCACCGGTCTGACATTGTTCGAACAACATTGATTCGTAGACTCACCTCATCGAGCAAAGCCGGAAGGTCAAATCAGTATCTAGTCGACCATGAAATCCGGGTCAGCCGATTTATTGGGAGGTCTGTTTCAATGCGATCCTGGGATCGCGAGCGAGGAGAGACCTAATGTCGAGGCTTTTTAACGGGTTGGCCCTTCTGGCCGTTACGTTACCCACCACGCTCAGCGCACAGACGGTTTGTGCTGATCGCGGAGATCTGGTGAACAATCTCACGAACCGATATGGCGAAGCCTTTGCCGGCGGCGGCTTGCAAAGCGAAGAGCAGATTGTGGAAGTCTGGTTTTCCGAAGAAAAGGGAACCTGGACCGTTCTGATGACCCGTGCGGATGGGAAATCCTGCATCATGGCATCGGGCACGAACTGGCACGATCCGGGTGAGGTCGACCTTCCGAAGGGCATACCGGGCTAAACCGCGATGCCGCTTCTCAACTGATCACGGAATCGTCCTGATCTGCGGCAATGTTTGCTTTGAGCACCCATATACAGGGTGTCACACGGCTTCGCCGATACCCGGCGAGGCAGAGTGGTTTCCAGGCGCGGATGCGTCTGCAACCTCCCTTCGTATCCGCGCCGCATACGAAAGGAGAACGTCATGTTCAAACGACCTATCGCGGCGGCTCTTGTCTTTGGAATGGCTGCGCTTGCACCGCCTGCATGGGATCGGTTCGCATATGCGGCCCGGACGGACATCGCCAGTCGGTAGGAAAATCAGTTCAACGAATAGTTAAGCGCGCTTGGTCTTCGGTCGGCGGCAGAGATCGTCGAAATCCGGAAATCGGACGATCTTGGCACATGGGCCATCCTGGTAACAAATGCGGAAGGAATTTCCTGCATTCTCGCGTCCGGGACCGGCTGGATGGACAGGCTGGCACCTGAAATCTCCAACGAGGAACCGACCTATTGATCTTGGCGTTGCCGACAAACCGAGCCGGTGGTAAGGGGACGCCCCATTGCATGACAGGAGCGGGATATGCCGAATGACTACGTTGTAAAGGACATCTCGCTGGCCGAGTTCGGACGCAAGGAACTCGACATCGCAGAAACCGAAATGCCGGGTCTGATGGCTCTGCGTGAGGAATACGGGCCCAAGGCCCCGCTCAAGGGTGCCCGGATCGTCGGCTCGCTTCACATGACGATCCAGACAGCCGTGTTGATTGAAACGCTGGTGGCCTTGGGGGCGGATGTGCGCTGGGCGTCCTGCAACATCTTTTCAACCCAGGATCATGCCGCCGCGGCGATTGCGGCGGGCGGAACGCCGGTCTTCGCCATTAAGGGTCAAAGCCTGGAAGAACATTGGGACTATCTGGACAGGTCCTTCCAGTTCGAGGACGGGCCGAACCTGATCCTCGACGATGGCGGCGATGCGACACTCTACGTGTTGCTTGGCGCGCGGGCCGAGGCCGGGGAAGACATCATTCCCGTGCCGGGCTCGGAAGAGGAAGCGGTGATCAAGGCACAAATTGCCAAACGGATGGCCGAAAGCCCCGGCTGGTTCACCAGGATACGCGACCAGATCAAGGGTGTCAGCGAAGAGACGACGACAGGCGTGAACCGGCTTTATCAACTGGTGCGCGACGGTCGGCTGCCCTTCCCGGCGATCAACGTCAACGACAGCGTCACCAAGTCGAAATTCGACAACAAATACGGATGCAAGGAAAGTCTTGTCGACGGTATCCGGCGTGCCACCGATACGATGATGGCCGGTAAGGTCGCGGTCGTTTGTGGTTATGGCGATGTCGGCAAAGGGTCAGCGGCTTCGCTGCGCGGCGCGGGCGCGCGTGTGAAAGTGACCGAAGTCGATCCCATCTGCGCGCTGCAGGCGGCGATGGACGGGTTCGAGGTCACTTTGCTGGAAGATGAAGTCGCGACTGCCGATATCTTCATCACCACCACCGGCAACAAGGACGTGATCCGCATCGAGCATATGCGCGAGATGAAGGACATGGCGATCGTCGGCAATATCGGCCATTTCGACAATGAAATTCAGGTGGCGAACCTGAGAAACCACAAATGGACCAATATCAAGGACCAGGTGGACATGATCGAGATGCCGTCCGGCAACCGGATTATCCTGTTGTCCGAAGGGCGTTTGTTGAACCTCGGCAATGCCACCGGCCACCCGAGCTTCGTTATGTCGGCCAGCTTCACGAACCAGGTCCTGGCGCAGATCGAACTGTGGACGAAAGGCGATGAATACGACAATACGGTTCATATCCTGCCGAAGCATCTCGATGAAAAGGTCGCGCGGCTCCATCTGGGTCGGATCGGCGCCAAGCTGACGAGACTGGCGCCGGAGCAGGCCGACTATATCGGCGTGAAGGCCGATGGTCCCTACAAGCCGGAACATTATCGGTACTAGTGGATGGGGGGCTCCGCCCCCGTCACTTCCAATGGGGCTCCGCCCGTCGCTTCGCGATTCCCCGGAGTATCTAAACCAGGACGAAATCAGTGGCAGTCGACATCGTCCACGATTTGGCCAAAGGCGATCATCGTGGGCGTGATGGGGCCGCCTTCGGCGCTATGATTAAATCATCCATAACGATCAGTCAGAACGCCTGAGCCCTGTGGCCAAGGTCAGAACAGGGCAAGCACCGCGCCGATGATGGCGCAGCCGAATACGGCATAGCCACCGTCGATGACAGTTAGCTTGAACGGTCGTCCGCCATAGGCGTTGTTGATCATGATCCACGGGCTGATGAAGAACAGGCCGATACCAAGCCCGGCAACCAGCCCTTTTCCGAACCCGTCGATCCCGGCCATGCCGAAGACGTGTCGCATCATGCCCGCCACCAGGATCATCGCGATGCCGGAGAGGATGAATGGCGTCATGCTCTGATTTATGGGCTTGCCATGTTCGTCGCATTCTATGCCCGATGCCTCGATCCAGGGTTTTGACAGGGTCATGTACCATGCGGCCCCGAAGGCGTAGCCGGCAGCGGCGGCGATGATCACGCTCAAGAATTCCATCGGATGTTTTCCTCACCTGTTTCTGGAGGGAAGAATGCCGCCTTTTTGCGGTTTGGGCTAGTCTTACCGGATTACTTGACCCCGCCCATCTTGCAGATGGCTTTCCACTCTTCTGATGTGACCGGCTGAACCGACAGGCGGGTGTTGTTGACCAGAACCATGTTCGAGAGCGACGCCTCGGCCTTGACCTGTTCCAGCGAAACCGGGTTCGGGACAGGTGCGACGGCCTTGATATCCACGCATTCCCAGCGCTCGTCGTCGGTCGTGCTGTCAGGGTGCGCCTCGGCGATCACTTCGACGATGCCGACGATCTCCTTGTCTTTCTGGGAGTGGTAGAAGAATCCGCGGTCACCGACCTTCATGTCCCGCATGAAATTGCGTGCCTGATAGTTGCGGACACCGTCCCATTCCTCGCCCAGGTCGCCTTTTGCGACCTGATCGTCCCAGCTCCATGTGGAAGGCTCCGATTTGAACAGCCAGTAAGCCATTGGATCACTCCTTTCCGACCGGGCGCGCCAACAGGGTTGCGATCGCCGCGGATATGTCAAGTTTGCCGGTCACCACGTCGGAAACGGCGGTCATCAGGGGAAGGTCAAGCTTCAGATCCAGGGCATTCGCGGCCACGGCTTCGGCGGTGGCCAGACCTTCAACCGTAAGTTCCTCGGCGGGACGTTTCGCGCCAAGGGCGATGCCAGCGGAGAAGTTGCGGGATTTCTCGGATGTAGAGGTCAGAACAAGGTCGCCCAGCCCAGCAAGCCCGTGCAGGGTTTCGGGCTGGCCACCCTTCGCCCGTGCATAGCGCGTCATTTCCGAGAAGCCGCGCGCGATGACCGAGGCGCGGGCGCTGTCGCCAAGGCCTGCGCCGATGGTCATTCCGGCGGCAAGTGCCACGACGTTTTTCAACGCACCGCCCAGCTCGGCGCCGGGAACATCGATCGTGCGATAGAGCCGCAGGGCAGGGCGGGTGAGCCGGGATTGCAGGGTTTCGGCGGTCTCGTCTTTGCGGGCGGCGAGGACCAGTGCGGTGGGCAGGCCGGCGGCAATGTCGGCGGCGAAGCTGGGTCCGGTCAACATGGCGGCCCGGGCATCCGGGCAGGCGGCTTCGATAGTCGCAACGGGTCCCAGTCCGGTATTCCGGTCGATGCCCTTGCAGCAGGCAACAAGGGTTGATCGAGTGCGCGGCAGGGTGGCCAGGAACCCCGCTAGGTTCTGGGCGGGGACGGCGACGAGTTGGGTGTCGGCCCGCGCGGTGTCCATGTCGGCGGTGACGGTGAGGCTGTCCGGCAGATCGTGGCCGGGAAGCCGGCGGCCGGATCTCCGCGTGTCCTGCATCTGTGTCGCGGCTTGCGCATCGCGGCCCCAAAGCGTGACGGGCGTGCCGTCACGGGACAGGGCGATGGCCAGCGAAATGCCGAAGGCACCGGAGCCAAGGACGGAGATACTCATGCTTTCGCTCCTTTCTTGCCGGAGCCCAGCATGGCCGGAGCCGACATGTCCAGCGGCCATCGTGGCCGGGCGACGATTGGTGTCTGTCCGGTTGATCCTGACCGATCGAGCTCGATCCCGGCCCAGGCAATCATCGCGGCATTGTCGGTGCAAAGCGCCAGGGGTGGGGCGCAGAATTGCACGCCCGCATCCCGCGATACAGTCTCTAAACCAGCGCGAATGGCAGAATTTGCGGCAACGCCGCCAGCGACGGCAAGGGTCGGTTGGTCCGGCGAATTCTCAAGGTAAAGGGAAAGGGCGCGGCGCGTCTTCTCGACCAAAACCTCGGCAACAGCACTCTGGAAGGACGCCGCGAGATCCGACTGGTCCTGCTTGGTTAGGCCGCCCTGCGCCGCGATCAGGTGGTCCCTTTCCCGGCGCAGTGCCGTCTTCAGTCCCGAAAAGCTCATGTCGCAGCCTTCCCGGTCAAGGAGCGGGCGTGGAAAACGGAAGCAGTTGGCGTCACCGGTACGGGCGGCAACCTCAATCGACGGTCCGCCGGGTTGCGGCAGGCCGAGGAGGCGCGCGGATTTGTCGAACGCCTCTCCCGGCGCATCGTCGATTGTTCCGCCGAGTCGACGGAAAGTGTCCGGGCCTTCCACTATCAGGATCTGGCAATGGCCTCCGGAGACGAGGAGCATCAGATAGGGAAAGGCGACATCATCGGTGAGGCGCGGCGTCAGAGCGTGACCGGCAAGGTGGTTGACGCCGATCAGCGGCAGGCCCGATCCGGCGGCGAGTCCGCGCGCGGTCATCACCCCTGACAGCACGCCGCCGATCAGGCCCGGACCGGCAGTCACAGCGATGGCAGAAATGTCCTTCAGCCGAAGCTCGGCGGACTCAAGCGCGGTGCGGACGGCGACGTCCAGTTTCTCGGTATGGGCACGGGCGGCGATTTCCGGAACGACACCGCCGAACGCGCTGTGGAGCGCCGCCTGATCGACCACGATATTGGACAGAATATTCCGGTCGTCCGCGACGACAGCCGCTCCGGTGTCGTCGCAGCTTGACTCGATGCCCAGGAAATAGCGTGCCATTGCCGAAACTTGCGTGATTTCTTCCCGGCAGGTAACACCGCGTCACCCGCCGCACAAGCAAGGCGTCGCGATGACGGACACCCAGACCACCCTGCTTCTGACCCGGCCGGAGAGAGACTCGGCGGAGTTTCTGGATGCGCTCCGGGACCGTCTGGGCCGGGACGTGCCCGCGATCATCTCGCCTGTGCTGCGGATCGAGCCGGTTGGTGAAATTGGCGATTTGTCCGAGTTTGAGACGATTATTGCCACCTCCAGGAATGCGGTCATGCTCGCCGGTCGAAAGTTGGAGGGGCTGGAAGTGGCGACGGTTGGGACACGAACCGCAGAGGCTGCCGTGCAATTCGGTGCCCGCGTCACCTGCCTTGGTGAGGATGTCGAATCGTTCCTTGGGAATACTGGCAAACTGAAAGGTCCGGCAATTTATTTGCGCGGCGTTCACAGCCGGGGCAACCTGGCGGACCGTGCGCGCGACGCCGGTGTCTTGGTGGAGGAACGCGTGATCTACGATCAGATCGCACAGGAACTTTCCGCCGAGGCTCAGGCGCTGCTGGCGTCGGGAAACGCCATTGTACCGGTTTTCTCACCGAGAACGGCAGCGCTGTTGTCAGGGAACCGGATCGCGCTGAATGTAATGGTCTTCGCGATCAGTGAAGCCACGGCGGCCTCTTGGCGCGGCGGCGGGAAAATTTGCGTTGCGCCTGACCCCGACCGAAACGCGATGCTCGATTTGGTCGCATCGGTGCTTTGAGGCGATTGCTTGTTGCACTCCGCACGCGCGGATACACTTCAAGGGTCGGGAATCTGCGCTGGGGGAAGCGCGCGAGTGAAAGGCTGTCAGAGTGGCGAAAGAACCCAAGTCATCGGAAAACAAAGACAAAACGGAGGCATCCGAGGAGACGGCGGCCCCCGAGGTCGAATCCGATGTGGAGGAGGTAACGGACGAATCGTCTGAAGAAAGCCCGGCAATGATCGAAGCCGAGGCGACAGAGGTGAATGAAGCCCCGGATGAGGATGCGGCAGATAGCCCCGAAACCAATACTCCTGAATACCCTGTTGTCGCGAAACAGAACGAGCCTTCCGGCGGTCGCGGCTCCTTCTTTCCGCTGGTCCTCGGCGGAATTGCCGCCGGTGCGATCGGCTACGCGGCGGCGGTCTTTGCGCCGTTTACCGGCGGACCGGATATAGACGGGATCAGCGCGGAGATCGCCGCCAATTCCGCGGCGCTGGAAACCGTTTCAGGCGATCTTGCCGCGCTGCGCGATACGCCTGCGGCAGAAGTCGATACCTCGGAGCTGGAAGGCCGGATTGCCGAGGCGGGACAAGGCATCGAAAGCCTGATCGGCGAACTTGACGCAATCCGCGGTCGTCTTGGGGAATTGGCAAGCTCGCTCGAAGAACAGGTGGCCGGGTTGGACGGACGCCTCCTTGAGCTGGAAACGGCCATGCCCGAAGCCGGTTCTCTGGGGACCGAGGAGCAACTCGCCGCCTTGCGGTCGCGGATCGAAGAAATGACGTCTCGCGCCGAGGAAAGACTGCTTGCGACCGAATCCGAGGCGGCACAAATCGCACGCGCGGCGGAGGAGGAACGCCTGGCGGCGGAATCCGAGGCAGCTGATGCTCTGGCCGCGGCCGAAGCGCGGGAGGCGGAGCTGACCGCCCAAGTCCAACGGCAGGAGACTCTGATCGAATTGAAAGCTGCGGTCGAGGCGGGTGCGAGCTACTCGGACCTTCTGACCGATCTGGATGCAGTCCCGGAGGCATTGACGGCACATGCGGAGTCAGGTGTGCCGACCATCCAGTCGCTGCAGGAGAGTTTTCCCGCGGCCGCGCGGGCTGCGCTCAGGGCGACCGTGACCGTGCCCGAGAACGCCTCTGTCGGAGAGCGCCTCACGGCGTTTCTGAACCGCCGAACCAACGCGCGATCCCTGTCGCCGCAGGAGGGCGACGGCCCCGACGCCGTCTTGTCGCGTGCCGAGGCGCATCTGGGATCCGGGGAGATTGCGCTCGCACTGAACGAGATCGAGACGCTGCCGGAAGCCGGGCAGGCCGCTATGGGCGAATGGGCAGATCAGGCGCGCGCGCGCCTTGCCGCTGTCGCCGCCATTGAAGAATTGTCTGTAACAAACTGAGTAGATGTGATGCTTTGGACCCTTCTCAAGATCGTAATCTTCCTCTGCATCATTGTTGCGGGCACATGGGCTGTCGCCTCGCTGACGGAGGCCAATGGCGGTATCCAGATCGTTGTCGCTGGAACGGAACGCACCCTTGGACCTGTCGAATCTGTCATCGCCGTGTTTTTGCTCATGGTTGCCGGCTGGCTGCTGTTCAAACTCGTGGGCTTCGTACTCGCATTCGTCCGGTTCGCGTTGGGGGACACCACCGCCATCCAGCGGTTCTTCGACCGCAGACGGGAACGGCGCGGTTATGACGTTCTGGCGGAAGGTATGATGGCGCTTGCTTCCGGCGAGTCGAAGCTGGCCCTTGCCAAGGCCTCCAAGGCGGAACGTCTGCTGGAGCGGCCCGAACTTACCACCTTGCTGACCGCGCAGGCAGCAGAACAGGCGGGCGATACATCAAAAGCGACCGAGGCCTATAAGCGGCTGTTGAAGGACGACAAGACTCGATTCGTCGGTGTGCGTGGACTGATGAGGCAGCAGCTTGAAGCCGGCGACACCGACAAGGCCATGAAACTGGCCGAGAAGGCATTCGCTCTGAAGCCCAAACACATCGAGACCCAGGACATTCTTCTGAAGTTGCAGGCCAATGCCCATGACTGGTCCGGAGCGCGCAAGACGCTGGGCGCGAAGCTGAAGCATGGCGGGTTGCCGCGCGATCTGCACAAACGGCGCGATGCGGTTCTGGCGCTGGGTCACGCCAAGGATATCGCGGATGAAATGGCGAGCGTCGAGGCCCGTGAGGCCGCGATCGAGGCCAACAGGCTGTCGCCGGACCTTGTACCTGCCGCGATCATGGCCGCCGACGGCTATGTCGCCGAGGGCAAGCCCAAGAACGCGACCCGGGTCATCAAGAAGGCCTGGACCGCACAGCCGCACCCCGACCTTGCCGCCGCATTCGCCCGCATCAAGCCGAATGAAACCCCCAAGGAACGTCTGGGACGTTTCTCTCCTCTGACCGGTCAACATCTCGACCACCCGGAAACCCGAATGCTGAAGGCTGAACTTCTGATTGCCGCAGAGGATTTTCCCGGTGCCCGTTCAGCGCTTGGCGATCTGGCGGAAACCGACCCAACCACGCGCGCGCTGGCGATCATGGCGGCGATCGAAAAAGGCTCCGGTGCCGACGACGCGGTTGTCAAGGGTTGGCTGGCGCGGGCGCTGACGTCGCCGCGCGACGCTCAATGGGTTTGCGACAACTGTGAAAAGGCCAACGAGGCCTGGGATCCGGTCTGCGAACATTGCGGCGCATTCGACACCTTGTCCTGGCGGCAATCGGACAATCCGGCGACTTCGTTGCCCTCCGGCGCGGACATGCTACCGCTCATCGTCGGGCAGATCGCCGGGCCGGAGAGCGAAGCGGAAGCGATTGAAATCGTCGAGGATGGCGACGACGAAGCAGACAAGCCGGACGACCCAGAGACGATCTCTGACGCCGAACCCGATGCCAGCGAAGAAACCGGGTCTCTAGAAACAGCAAACGCGGACGGCCCGCCCGAAAATGACGATCATCGCCGGACGGACGTAAATTAGATCTGGGCCTGTCGAAAAAAGGTTGTTATGACCCCCGCCGGTACGCCGCTGTAGCTCAGATGGTAGAGCACGTCATTCGTAATGATGGGGTCGGGGGTTCGAGTCCCTTCAGCGGCACCACTTTCCCCTACAGACAAGCCCAGTGGAGCAGTCCGAGGCGGAACACCTCCTTTTGTCGAAGGTGAAACTGGCGCCCGGACACTTGCTGTATTAGACAGCGCACGGCAAGACGCTGCGGATGTGTGACCCATCTCACTCCGGGAACCGCGTGTGTTCATCAATCAGGGCAGTAGGAAATGTTGAAAGTCGGACTTCTGGGCGCAGGCCGTATTGCGGGCGTTCATGCAACGGCGATTTCGTCGCATCCGCAGAGCGAACTCGTCGCTGTTTCGGATTTCTATCCGGAAACGGCGCAGAAGCTTGCGGATCAATACGGGGCTGCCGCGCGCACCACGGATGAGATCATTGCCGACCAGCAAATAGACGCGGTGCTGATCGCGACGTCGACCGACACGCATTCCGACCTGATCGAGGCGGCGACAGCGGCGGGCAAGGCGGTGCTTTGCGAGAAGCCTGTGGATTTGAGCCTGGATCGGGCGCGGGCCTGTCTTGCGAACACGGCGCAATCCGGCAAGCCGGTGATGATCGGCTTCAACCGCCGGTTTGACCGGAACTTCGGCGCGCTGAAAACGGCGCTGGACGCGGGTGAGATCGGCAAGGCGGAGCTGTTGGCGATCACGTCTTATGATCCGGCACCGCCGCCGGTCGCTTATGTGAAGGTGTCGGGCGGAATTTTTCGCGACATGATGATCCACGACTTCGACATGGCAAATTTTTTGATGGGGGAGGCCCCGGTCGTGCTCAGCGCCATCGGTTCCTCCATCGTGGACCCGGAAATCGGGGCCGCGGGCGACGTTGACACCGCCGTGGTCACCATGACCTATGCCGATGGTAAGATCGCGGTGATCCGTAACTCGCGCCGGGCCGGGTTCGGCTACGATCAGCGGGTTGAACTGCTGGGATCGGAGGGGATGCTCCAGGTCGAAAACATGCTGGAGAACACAGTCGTCAAATCGACGACGGCGGGCGTGACTTCGGCCAAACCGACCTATTTCTTCCTTGAACGCTATATGCCGGCTTACGTCGCCGAATGGGCGGCCTTCGTGGAGGCGATCACCACCGGCAGCGCTGTGCCAGTCACACTGGAAGACGGGATTGCGGCCCTGGCCATGGCTGAGGCGGCGACGAAATCGCGGGCGACCGGTGCGCCGGTGAAACTGGCCGATGTCTAAGCCGCTCGATCTCATCACCATCGGCCGCTCTTCTGTCGATCTCTACGGCGCGCAGATCGGCGGGCGGCTGGAGGATATGGGGTCGTTCGACAAGTATATCGGCGGGTCTCCGACGAACATTGCCTGCGGCACCGCACGGCTTGGCCTGAAGTCGGCGGTGATCACGGGAGTGGGCGACGAGCATATGGGTCGGTTCATTCGGGAGCAGCTGGAACGCGAGGGCGTGAGCACGCGCGGCGTGAAGACGGATCCCAACCGGCTGACGGCGCTGGTGCTGCTCGGCATCCGCAATCAGGAGCAGTTCCCGCTGATCTTCTACCGCGAGATGTGCGCCGATATGGGGCTGACGGTCGATGACATCGACCCGGAGTTCATCCGCGAGGCGCGGGCGGTCGTGGCGACCGGCACGCATCTGTCGCATCGCCAGGTCGAGGCGGCCACGATCAAGGCGCTGGAGATCGCGCGCGAGGCGGGATTGCAGACCGCCCTGGATATCGACTATCGCCCGAACCTCTGGGGCGTTGCGGGGCATGGCGACGGTGAGAGCCGTTTCGTGGAAAGCGCGACGGTGACAGCGAAGCTGCAATCGACGCTGCATCTCTTCGACCTGATCGTGGGCACGGAGGAGGAGTTCCACATTGCAGGCGGCTCAACCGATACGGTCACAGCACTTCGCGCGGTCCGTAAGGTCTCGGGCGGGACGCTGGTTTGCAAGCGGGGAGCTGCGGGAGCGGTCGCGTTCACTGGCGAAATTCCTGACAGTCTGGACGAGGGCGAGGCGGGGACGGGCTTTCCCATCGAGGTCTTCAACGTGCTCGGGGCAGGGGACGGGTTCATGTCCGGGTTGCTCAAGGGCTGGCTCGATGGCGAGGATTGGCCCACAGCGCTCAAATACGCCAATGCCTGCGGCGCTTTCGCAGTATCGCGCCACGGCTGCACTCCGGCCTATCCCAGTTGGGAAGAACTTCAGTTCTTCTTCCAACGCGGGATGGTGCGGCCTGATTTGCGCAATGATGTGGAACTGGAACAGGTGCATTGGGCGACCAATCGCGCGGGCGAATGGCCGGTGGTGCGGACCTTCGCCTTCGACCACCGGGCGCAGCTTGTAGATCTGGACAGCTATACCCCGGAGAAGGGGGGAGCGTTCAAGGAGCTTTGCCTTGAGGCGGCGCTGAGAGTGCAGGCCGGTAAACCCGGCTATGGCATCCTCTGTGACAATCGCATCGGGCGGTCGGCGCTGCACCGGGCGACCGGGACCGGCCTCTGGATCGGGCGACCGGCGGAATTTCCGGGATCGCGCCCTGTCGAGTTTGAGCCGGAATTGGGAGAGGATTTGGGCGGCCTTCGCGAATGGGCGCGTGAGAACGTGGCGAAGCTGCTGGTCTTTTGCCACCCCGACGATGACGAAAAGACGGCGACCACGCAGACCGCGCGCGTGAAACGGCTGTTCACGGCGGCGCGTCGCAACAATCTGGAGTTCCTGCTGGAGGTCATCCCGTCGAAGATCGGGCCGGTCGACGACACCACCACCGCGGCGCTGATCCAGAGCTTCTATGACGCGGGCGTCTTTCCCGACTGGTGGAAGCTGGAGCCGTTCCGGACGGCGGCCGCCTGGGAGAATGCCGTGGCGGCGATCGAAAAGAACGATCCGCGCACGCGGGGCATCCTTGTGTTGGGGCTCGACGCGCCTGAGGAGGAACTGGCGGCAAGCTTCGTCCTCGCGGCGCAGCAGCCGCTGGTGAAAGGCTTTGCGGTCGGCCGGACGATCTTCGGGGAAGCGGCCCGCAAATGGATGGCGGGCGAAATCGGGGACCGGGAAGCCGTTGACGAGATGGCCGGGAACTATCAGCGTCTCTGCGAGATCTGGGACGCCGCAAGATCGGAGGCAGCAAGATGACCGGGACGATAAGACTGACGGCAGCGCAGGCTTTGGTGCGCTATCTGACGGCGCAGCTCACGGAGGATGGCGATCCCTTTATTGCCGGGGTTTGGGCGATCTTCGGGCACGGCAACGTGGCGGGGATGGGCGAGGCGCTTTACGCCTCGCGCGATGCGCTGGCTACCTATCGCGGGCACAATGAACAGACGATGGCGCATGCCGCCATCGCCTATTCCAAGCAGCTTCGGCGCAAACGCGCGATGGCGGTCACGTCCTCCATCGGCCCCGGTGCGCTTAACATGGTGACGGCGGCGGGGCTGGCGCATGTGAACCGGCTCCCGGTCCTCCTGCTGCCGGGCGATGTCTTCGCCAACCGTGGCCCCGACCCGGTGCTGCAACAGATCGAAGACTTCGGCGACGGGACAGTGAGTGTCAACGACGCTTTCAAACCCGTCAGCCGCTACTTCGACCGTATCAGCCGACCCGAACATTTGCTCACGGCGCTACCCCGCGCCTTTCGCACCATGACCGACCCGGCCGATTGCGGTCCCGTGACGCTGGCCTTCTGCCAGGACGTGCAGGCCGAGGCCTATGACTATCCGGTCAGCTTCTTCGAGCCGAAGACCTGGGTTATCCGCCGACCGCATCCCGATCCGCGCGAGGTGGCGGCGGCGGCAGAGTTCATCCGCTCCGCGAAGAAACCCGTTATCGTGGCGGGCGGCGGCGTACATTATTCGGAGGCCCACGAGGCGCTTGAGCGTTTTGCGAATGCGTATCAGATTCCGGTGGTCGAAACTCAGGCGGGCAAATCCGCGCTGCCCTGGGACCATTCGCTGAACCTCGGCCCAGCCGGTGTCACCGGTGCAACGAGTGCCAATGCGCGGTGTGCCGAGGCAGATGTTGTGATCGGCGTCGGCACGCGGTTCCAGGATTTCACAACAGGTTCCTGGGGCCTCTTTGCCAATCCCGAGCGCAAACTCATCAGCCTGAATGTCGCTGCCTATGACGCGATGAAGCACGGGGCCGAGGCGGTTTGCGCCGATGCCCGGGTCGGGCTGGAGGCCATCGGGGAAGCACTGGGCGATTATAAAGCGGAAGCCCCGGCAGCGTCGCTCAAGGCTGACTGGTTTGCGGATGTCGATCCGCTGACCGATGCGCCCTCCGGCAACACGCTCGCCACAGACATGCAGGTGATCGGTGCCGTCCAGCGCGCCGCAGGTGAGAACACCGTGGCGATGTGTGCCGCCGGCACCATGCCGGGCGAGCTTCACAAGCTCTGGAAGGCCGGAAAGCCGGGGTCCTACCACATGGAATACGGCTTCTCCTGCATGGGCTACGAAATCCCGGGTGCGATCGGCATCAAGATGGCCGAACCGGAGCGCGACGTGATCTGCTTTACCGGCGACGGCACCTATATGATGGCCAATTCGGAAATGGCGACGGCGGCGATGATGGGGATCAGCTTTACCGTCGTGGTCACCGACAACCGGGGCTTCGGCTGCATCAACCGACTGCAGATGGCGACCGGCGGGGCCGAATTCAACAATCTGCTCGATCACGCCGCCCACGAAAACCCTTCGGCCATCGACTTCGCCAAACATGCTGAGGCGATGGGGGCCGTCAGCGTCAAGGTCGACTCGATTGCTGGCCTGGAGGCGGCGCTGGCCAGGCGCCACGAGGTGAAAGGGCCTTACGTGGTGGTCATCGACACCGATCCCTATCCTTCGACCGAATACGGCGGGACATGGTGGGAGGTCGGCGTGCCGGAGGTCTCTGATCGGACCGAGGTGCAGGAGGCCCACGCGGCCCATGTCGAAAACAAGAAGGCGCAGAGAGCGGATTGATATGAGTGTAAAGATCGGGATTTCGCTGATCGCCTGGCAGAATGACGACCTGCCGGAACTGACAGCGGCCTTCACCACGGAAGGCGCGATGAAGGATGCTGGCCGCATCGGCTATGCGGGAGTTGAGCGCGGTCGCCGGATGCCTGCCGATACCGAAGGTTTGCGTGCCTATCTGGATCGCTACGGCGTGGCGCTTTGCGGCGGCTGGTGCTCTGGCAACCTGATGGTGAACGATCTGGAAGCCGAGAAGGCGGCGATCCGCGAACAGGTCGAACAGTTCGCGGCACTGAACGCGCCCTGCATTGTCTATGCCGAGTGTTCCAATACGATCCAGGGCGATCAGGGCACCCCGGTCTCCCGTCGCCCGAAGCTCTCCCGCAGCGAGGTGATGGGCTATGCCGCGAAGCTCTCCGAGCTTGCAAAATGGTCAGCCGATCAGGGCGTTGTCCTCAGCTATCACCACCACATGGGGGCGATGGTGCAGGATGCCGAGGATATCGACTGGCTGATGGAGGGCTCGACCCGCGACCTGACGCTCTTGTACGACACCGGACATCTCCACTTTGCAGGGGCCGATCCCGTGGCGGTCCTGGACAAATGGGGTGACCGGGTCCACCACGTTCACTTCAAGGACGTGCGCCAACCGGTGCTGGATTGGGTGTGGGCGGAGGACAAGAGCTTCCTCGATGGCGTCGCGGCGGGGGTTTACTCCGTGCCAGGTGATCCGGAAGGCTGCATCGACTTCCAGGCCATCACCGATAGGTTGAAGGCTATGGACTATGCCGGCTGGATCGTGGTCGAAGCCGAGCAGGACCCGGCCAAGGCCCCGCCCTACGAATACTCCAAGTTGGGCTATGACCACATCCGCGAGATCTGTAGCCGCTCCGGCCTGACCATCGACTAAAGCGAGGCCAAAACATGCCCGATCTTCTTAGAAAACCCTTCGGTGCGCGCGGCAAGGTTCACCAGATCACGCCGGAAAGTGCAGGCTGGCGGTATGTCGGCTTCTCGCTCTACCGCCTGAAGGCAGGCGACCGGGCCACCGAGGTCACCGGCGACCGCGAGGTCATCCTCGTCGTGGTCGAGGGCAAGGTGGCGCTGAAAGGCGCCGGACAGGACTGGG
The DNA here is from genome assembly GCA_050299835.1 of Silicimonas sp. Lineage (GTDB taxonomy): Bacteria > Pseudomonadota > Alphaproteobacteria > Rhodobacterales > Rhodobacteraceae > JAJDOD01. Next base: position 130,133 of record JBNKWP010000001.1, on the reverse strand, counting down.
GCATCCTTGGCGACCGGATGGACGTGTTCGAGAAGACGCCGCCCCATTGCCTCTACCTGCCGAACGGCACCGAGTGGGAGGCAGAAGCGACAACCGATTGCGTCCTCGCCGTCTGTTCTGCACCCGGCAAGGGTGGTCACGAGGCCCGCCGGATCGGACCCGACGGCATCCAGCTGACGGCTCGCGGAAAAGGAACCAACACCCGCCACATCAACAACATCGCGATGGAGCACGAAGACTATGCCGACAGCCTGCTGGTGACGGAAGTCTTCACCCCCTCCGGCCACTGGTCCTCCTACCCGAGCCATCGGCATGACGAGGACGACTACCCGCGCATCACCTACCTTGAAGAGACCTATTACCATCGTCTGAATCCCGCCTCCGGCTTTGGCGTCCAGCGCGTCTACACCGACGATGGCCGCCTTGACGAAACAATGGCCGTTTCCGATGGCGATGTCGTGCTTGTCCCCCGAGGCCACCACCCCTGCGGTGCCCCTTATGGCTTCGAGATGTATTACCTCAACGTCATGGCCGGCCCCTTGCGAAAATGGCGCTTTGTCCCCGCGCCGGAGGTCGAATGGATCATGGAACGCGACGCCTGAGCGGTCAGACAATTCGGTGTGCCGAGCCTGCCTCGGCATCTCCGAACTGCATGAAAATACACCGAATGTTCGGAACTGTACCAAGATCTCGGGCGACTGGCCGGGGGGTCATACTCTGCTTTTTGCCAAATCGGAACTTTGCTGTAACCTTTCGATGCCGGTCAGGCCTTTATGCCGATCCCGGGTGGTGGGACCCGAAAGCATCAACGCGCTGACGCGGATCAACCCGGCAAGTGCCGGAGGGAACCGGAGAGTTGCGCCGTGTCCCCGGAAAAACCCCGAGTAACGGGGATAGTCTGACGGGAAGGGACGAAGATGACTGACATATCCATCGGGACGCCGGAGCAACTCCGCGACCCGAATTACACACCGGCGCTGCACCGCGCCATTCCGCTGGGTATACAGCACGTATTGGCGATGTTCGTCTCGAACGTGACACCGGCGATCATCATCGCGGGCGCGGCAGGGTTCGGCTTTGGTTCCGATGCGGGCGCACAGGGCTTCCCGGACATGACCTACATGATCCAGATGTCGATGCTGTTCGCCGGCATTGCGACCCTGTTTCAGACCATTGGCATGGGGCCGGTGGGTGCGCGGCTTCCGATTGTACAGGGCACGAGTTTCGCCTTCATCCCGATCATGATTCCCCTGGTCGCGGGCAAGGGCGTCGATGCGCTGGGCGTTCTCTTCGGCGGCGTCCTGATCGGCGGCCTGTTCCACGCGGCGCTTGGAACGGTGATCGGCAAGATCCGCTTTGCCTTGCCACCTTTGGTGACGGGTCTTGTGGTAACCATGATCGGTCTGGCGCTGGTCAAGGTCGGCATCCAGTATGCCGCGGGCGGCGTTCCGGCGATCGACCAACCGGAATACGGCTCGCTCCTGAACTGGTCCATCGCGCTGGTGGTGATCCTCGTGACCCTCGGCCTGAAGTTCTTCGCGAAGGGCATGCTCTCAGTTTCCGCAGTCTTTGTCGGGATCATCGCGGGTTACCTCGTGGCGCTTCTTTTCACCGACATGGTCACATTCGAAGGCGTCGCAACGTCGATGAGCCGCGCCGCACCGTTCCAGGTGCCGCTGCCATTTTCCTACGGGTTCGAGTTCAGCCTCGCCGCTGTAATAGGCTTCTGCCTGATGGCATTCGTCTCGGCGGTGGAAACCGTAGGCGACGTCTCAGGGGTCACAAAGGGCGGTGCCGGGCGCGAGGCAACCGAGGAGGAAATCCAGGGCGCCACCTATGCCGACGGCATCGGTACGGCGGTTGCGGGTATCTTCGGCGGCTTGCCGAACACCTCGTTCAGTCAGAATGTCGGCCTGATCGCCATGACCGGCGTGATGAGCCGCCATGTCGTTACCATCGGGGCACTTTTCCTGATCGTCTGCGGGTTGATCCCCAAGGTCGGCGCGCTGATCCGCACTATCCCGATCGAGGTTCTGGGTGGCGGCGTGATCGTCATGTTCGGGATGGTCGTGGCCGCCGGTATCTCGATGCTGTCGGATGTGAACTGGAACCGGCGCAACATGGTAATCTTCGCGATTGCCTTGTCCGTGGGGCTCGGCCTGCAACTCGATCCCAAGGCGGTCCAGTACCTGCCGGACACGATGCGTATCCTGATGACCAGCGGGCTGCTGCCTGCGGCGCTGATCGCCATCGTACTGAACCTGATCCTTCCGGAGGAACTCTCGGGCGAGTCGACCGAAGAAGTCTCGGGCGGCTTGTCAGGTCACGGCGAAGGCTCGCTGGGCAACGGTTGAAGAAAAAAGGTCCCGCGCCGGATTCCGGCACGGGACCGAAATTCTGTGCTGAACCGTCAGTCTGCAGCCCGGTTCTTCTGCAACCGGTAATCCACTATTTCGACGATCTCGCTGACCTCTGCCAGCTCCAGCCCGCGCGCCTTCGCCAGGCCAAAGACCAGCCGGTCCACCCGTTCGATATTCTTGGCTCCCGCTTCGATGGCGCGGGCGGCCGAACTGGGCTTCAGCAGGCTGGTCGCGGCATTGGCATATTTCTCAAAAGGTACGAGATCGTCTTTCGATCCACCGATGGCCGCGATCACGTCCTCGACCCAGCCATAAATCTTCCGCGACAGGTCCAGATCGCCATGCACCGCGTCACGGATCGACCGTGCGCCGTCGCGAGTGACCGCACGGTAATTCCCGGTCAGCAACATCGGCCATTTCGCAAGTGGCACGAAAATGGACTCATGCACCCGCAGCTTCACCGGCACATCCTTGCCGTCGAGCTGCACGGCGGCGATGTCCGCCTCCAGTTTGCGCAGGATCTCCGTATGATCCGGGTCCTTGAACGCTGCCGCCTTGAAATTCGTCGGCAGGCCCACATGAAGGAAATTCAGCTTTTCCTCCGGCGGGCGGAAGGCCTGTGGATCGGGACTGCACAACGTGATCAGGTCCGGCGATAAGGCCGCCCAGGCGGACGCATCGGCGAAACTGTCTGCAACCGCCGCCTCCGTGATGCCGGGAATGCGCAGCAGATAGGGCAGGGGCGGCATGTTCATGATCGACATCACCGGCTTCCCTGCCGCGCCGATCCTTGCCAGCAGGTCACGGATCTCGGGCGCTCCGTATTGCGGTTCCTGCATCGCCAGCGCCACAAGGTCGTACTCGCCGGGCTTCGCATCGCCCGGCACCACCGCGTCCAGTTTGCCCGGCTGATCGTCCGATCGGATCAGCCGCGGCTCACTCTCACCCCGAAGCGTCAGGCGCACCGTCGTGCCCTCTGCGTTGATCAGCTCTGCCTCGCTTGCCATGCAGACCAGTGTTACGTCATGCCCGGCCATCAGCAGCTTGGTGGACAGGAGCGAACCGTAAGAAGCTCCGAGGATCAGGATTTTCATGGGCGTGCTCCGGATTGGTCAACGTGGTGTACCGTAGAGTACCGGGGAATAACGACACAAACCACCCGGATCTGACCTTCTTCCTGAGTGAAATACTCCGGAGGGGTCTGGGGAGGCAGCGCCTCCCCAGCAGGTCGGCGGGGCGCAGTCCCGGCGAAACTCTAGAACGCCTTGCCGCGGGCCGAAACCGGCCAGAGCGTTTCGACCTTACCGGCGCGCAGACCGACATACCAATCATGCAAGTTCACAGTCGGGTCGCAATGTCCGGGCACCAGCCTCAGCTTGTCGCCGATCTTCAAGGCGCCGATCGGATCTTCGATTGTGCCGTGTTCGTCCGAACAACCGACATAGGTCACATCCGTCCGTCCAAAGACCACTGGCAGCCCGCTGTCGATTGACATCGACTTCAGACCGGCATCCACAATGGCCCTCCCGGGGTTCACATGGCTCATCACCTGGGTGAGAATGAACATCGCATTCTCCCATTCGCCTTCGTCCAAACGCGCACCGTCCTCCCCCAGGACACGACCATAATCGGCGTCCATGAAGGCATATGACCCGCATTGAAGCTCGTTATAGAGGCCCGAACCGGTTTCCAGCCGGTAACTGCCGGTGCCGCCTCCGGAGACCAGCTTGCAGTCCAGCCCTTCGGACCGGAGCGCCGCAACCATGAGCTCCACAGTGGCGACGACGTGGCGAAAGGCCGTCTCCCGTTCGGTCTGGCTTCGCAAATGCTGCATCGACCCCTGATAGGCTTGAAGCCCTTCGAACGTCAGGTTCGGCGCCCCGTCGATTGCCTTTGCAATCCCTGCCGCAACGGCGACATCGACAACGCCGCACCGTCCGGCACCACAATCGACCTCCACAAGGCAGCCGATCCGGGTGCCATGCGCCTCCGCCGCCCGATCCAGCTCGGCCACATTGCCAAGGTCATCCACGCAGACGCTGACCGTCGCCCCCAGCCTGGGCAGTCTTGCGAGCCGGTCGATCTTCAGCGGGTCACGGATCTGGTTGGACACCAGCACGTCGCCGACCCCGCCGCGCAGGAAAACCTCGGCCTCGGATACCTTCTGGCAACAGATTCCGCAGGCTCCGCCGAGCGCCATCTGAAGCTTCGCGATGTCGACCGACTTGTGCATCTTCCCATGCGCCCGATGCCGCATCCCATGTGCTTGTGCGTAATCGCCCATCTTGCGGATATTCCGCTCCAGCGCGTCGAGATCGAGGATCAGGGCAGGCGTATGGATCTGTGCCGCGTCCGTTCCCGGCAGGGCGGGGATGTCGAAGCCGACCTCCAGCGCGTGCGGTTCTGGATCTTCGTTTGACACGGTCAGGCTCCTTGCACAGTCGGTCCGGTCGAAACCCTAAACCGGGAAAATGCGCGACAGGTTCTCGTCTCCTCCGCTGCCGCGAATGGCTGCCGCTAGGACTTCATTAAACCGAGTCTCTTATATGCGGCGGAACAATTCTCTTTCTGGAGCAGACGCATGAAGTTTCCAAGACGTTTAGCCTCAACGATCGCCGCATTGGCTGTGTCCTCGATGGCATTTGCCGACGATGGTGTTGACGGGACCACGGTGCGCTTTGCGCAGGTCGCCGCGCTGGATGGACCGGCCGGCGCGCTCGGGGCGGGGATGCGGGAAGGCATTCTTGCGGCATTCGACGAAGCCAACCGGGCCGGCGGCGTCTACGGGCGGATGGTCGAACTCGAAAGTTTCGACGATGGCTACGAACCCGACCGTTCGGTGGCCGCCGTTCGCTCCGTGATCGAGGGTGGCAATCATATCGGGTTTATCGGACCGGTCGGAACGCCCACCAGCCTTGCGACGCAACCGGTCGCGACCGAAGCGGGAATGCCATATATCGGCCCGTTCACCGGCGCTGGATTCCTGCGCGCACCTGAACTTGGCAACGTCGTCAATGTCCGCGCGACCTACGCGGCGGAGACTGAGGCCTGGATCGCTCATCTCGTCGACGAACTCGGAATGGAATCAATCGCCATCCTGTACCAGGACGATGGCTTTGGCCGCGTCGGGCTCGATGGTGTCACCAGGGCACTGGAAAAACGCGGCATGTCGCTTGCCGCAGAAGGCACCTATACCCGCAACACGGTGGCGGTTAAGTCCGCGCTGCTCGACATCCGGAAGGCCAAGCCCCAGGCGGTGGTCATGGTCGGTGCCTACAAGCCCATTGCCGAGTTCGTCCGTCTGTCCAGAAAACTCGGATTCGAGCCGACATTCGTCAATATCTCCTTCGTCGGATCGGATGCACTGGCAAAAGAACTCGGCCCCGATGGGCAGGGCGTGATCATCAGTCAGGTCGTCCCGTTTCCATGGGACGAGACCATGCCGATCGTGGCGGAATACCAGGCCGCAATAGCCGCCCGTGATGCGGATGCCAAACCCAGTTTCGTGACGCTCGAAGGCTACCTTGTCGGTCGTGTGGCTCTGCGTGCGCTCGAATCTGCCGGGGCGGATCTGGATCGGGATGCGCTGCTCTCGGCGATGCGCTCTCTGGGCGCGTTCGACATGGGGGGCCTCGCTTTCTCCTACGGGCCCGGAGACAATCAGGGTCTCGATACAGTCTTCATGACACGAATCGCTGAAGGCGGCCGCTTCGAAGTCGTTCATGCGGGCGAACAGCATGCAAGCCAGTGAGCAACCCGGTTCGCGTCAGTGTCGCGCACCGACCCTTCCTGAACGGCGAATGCGCTGAAAAGGCGAGCTCTCATGACGCAGACACCAAGACCCAACTTGCTCGGCAGCATCGGATTTAAGATCGGTGGCGTTATACTGGCGCTTGCGGCCAGCATGGTGGCGAGCGTCATGTTTGCCCTTCTGCTCTTCAATTCGCTGGCCGACTCGATCGGCTCGGTCATGCAGAACGACCTGCCCAACATGCAATCGAGCGTTGAAGTGGTGGAGCAAAGCGGCGTCGTGCGGGCTGCGCTCGCGGAAATGGAACAGGCGTCCACCGAAGAGGAGCTTGATCTCGCAGCGGCACAATTGAATGGCGCGATTGCGGAGCTCGAGTCGATGATCGAAGAACTGCCTGGTGATTCCAATGCATCCATCAGCGATGCACTCTCCGGTCTGACCACCGCCACGGAACGAATGCGGGCGTCAATCTCGGATCGATTCTTGGCCCAGAACCGGCTTGCATCCGAGTTCACCTCGTTCTCCGACCTCGCCCAAGAGACCTACGCGCATCTGAAAACGGTGTCGAACACCGCCTATTCCGATCTGAAGGTCGGCGGCGAAAAGACGATGAATATCGTGCGCAAGACACTGATCACCCTCACGGATCGCGAGTTCGCCAATCTTCAATCGGTGCTTGACCTCAGATCTCAGGTTAATTTGGTGACCGGGCTTGCCCTGACCATGGCAGAGACGCGCGACGCGGCCCTGATTTCGATCCTGCGCGATATCGCGATCGGCGGGCTTGACCAGCTTGAGAAACAACTGGCCACCCTCGGGGAAAACCCCGGCATGGATGCTGAGCTGGGCCCAATCTATGACGCCAGGGATCAGCTACGCAGTCTGGCGGAGCGTGATTTCGCGCGCCGCCCCGGCTTGCAATCCGACCTTATTGCCCTTCGCCGGGACAGCGACATCGCGTTAAGCGAACTTGTTGACACATTGTCATTCCAGCTTGCCATCCTTGCCGAGGACGCCGCCACCAGCAATGACCAAGCCATACGAACATTGCTGGAACACGACGTGGAAGTCGTGCGCTCGGCCGCGAGTATCGAAATCGCTATCACCGGGATGTTCGTGACCGCGCTGCAAGGTGCGGCCAGTTTTGATGTCGATGCGCTCGACGCGATTCAGTCAAGGCTGACCGCCGATGCCGCCAAACTGACAGAACTTGTCGAAAATGCGACAATCGAAGGCAACATTCCCGAATTGATCGCGCCGATTGTCGCGGCAACGAGCGCCGATACCGGTCTTCTGAGTGCGCGCCGACTATATATCGAGGCGCTCGCCAGTTCGGAAGAGCGCGGGCGGGAGGCGGGCCGCATTCTGGCGGACATCGCCGATGCCGCTCATAGTGACGGTTCAGCGGCGGTGACGGCCATGGCCAATGCCGGTGCCGGTATTCTTGCCGAAGCCGAAGATGCCCGGCAGAACATCCTTCAGGTCTCGGCGGTCAGCGCGGCAATTCTCCTTCTGGCACCACTGATCGTATGGGTCCTGATCCTGCGACCCTTGCTGCGTGTGACACGGGTGACGGAGCGCCTTGCCAAGGGCGATCTTTCGCCGGTCACCGGGTTCGAAAGGACGGGCGGCGAAATCGGACGCATGGCCGCGGCACTTGCAGTGTTTCGAAACGGTATGATCGAACAGGCCGATCTTCAAAAACGCGCCCGCGAAGAGGAAGAAAAGCGCCTCGAATCGGAACGCAGGGCCATGGAGGAGGATCGCCGAAGGGCTGCCGAGGCCGCAGAAGAGAAGACCCGACGCGAGAAGGCCGATAGGGAGCGGCAGGAACAGGAAGCGGCGCGAAACCGGGCTATCGAGGAAGCGGCCAAGGCGGAGCGGGAAGCGCGTGCGGCCGAACAGTCCCAAGTCGTCGAAACGCTCGCCCATTCGCTCAGTGCCTTGTCGGCGGGCGACCTGACGATTTCCATCGAGGACCCGTTCGCCGAGCAATATGAGGAACTGAGGTCCAACTTCAACGCGGCGGTACAATCGATCGCCAGCCTGATCTGGAAACTGACCGAAAGCGCCTCGACGGTTCACGATTCCTCTGCCGAGATTGCCTCGGCAACCACTGAACTGGCGCGGCGAACCGAACGGAATGCCGAATCGCTCGAGGAGACGGCATCCGCGGTGACGGAACTCGACGCCTCGGCCAAGATGACGTCCAACTCTGCGCAGCAGGCCGACACCGTGATGCGGGAGGCACGGAAGCAGGCTGAAGGCACGCGAAAAAGCGTCGACGCCGCAGTCACCACAATGGCGGAGATCGAGACATCGTCCGGCGAAGTCTCGAAGATCGTGGATCTGATCGAGAACATTGCCTTCCAAACCAATCTGCTCGCGCTGAATGCCGGTGTGGAAGCCGCCCGCGCCGGTGAGCAGGGCCGAGGATTTGCGGTTGTGGCAACAGAGGTTCGCGGTCTGGCTCAGCGCGCGTCCGAGGCCGCCAAGGAGATCACCGATCTAATCTCCACCACGCGCGGCCACATCACCGAAGGCGTGGCACAGGTCAACGGGGCTGGCGACGCTCTGAACGGCATTTTGAACCTGATCGGGGAGATATCCGAACAGGTCGAATCGATTGCAAACGGGGCTCAGGAACAGGCATCCACAGTGTCGGAAATCAGCTCGGCGGTCGGCAGTCTGGACGCCTCGATGCAAAGCAATGCCGCCATGGTGGAACAGACCCTGGCCGGTAGCGAATTGCTGAAGTCCAATGCCGAAGAACTTCGCGGTCTCGCCGCACATTTTCAGATCCTTCGGGAAAACCAGGAACACGCCCTGTCCGGACACGCGGCGGCATGACACGCTGCCCGCAGAAGCGTCCGGATCAGTCCCTGCTGACCCGCCGACAGAGCAATATGGTCGGCACCAGACCCAGACCGGCAATGATGAGGCTGGGGACGGCCGCGCCGCTCAGACGTTCGTCGGAAGCGAGCCTGTAGGCCTGGACCGCGAGTGTATCGAAGTTGAACGGCCTCAGGATCAGCGTCGCGGGAAGTTCTTTCATGACATCGACGAACACGATCAGCGCGGCGGTCAGAAGGCTGGGTGTCAGCAAGGGAGAATGGACGCGGAGCGCCGTCTTCACGGGCGAGGCCCCCAGAACCCGCGCCGCATCGTCCAGATTCGGGCTGACCACGCTGGCGCCGCTTTCATAGGCGCTGATGGCGGCGGCCAGAAACCGGATCATGTAGGCCACCAGCAAAAGGGCGATCGACCCGGTGATCAGCAAGCCGGTCGGCGTTCCAGTCATCCTTTCGGCGAGGTCGCTCAGCCAGTTGTCAAATGCGGCCAGCGGCACCATTAGACCGACCGCGATGACGCCGCCCGGCACCGCATAGCCCAGCCGCCCGGTCTGGAATGCGAGATTCGTCATTCGGTTCGGAAATGTACGACGCGCGGAGCCGAGCACCATTGCGACCGTCACGGTCAACGCGGCAGCACAGACCGCCAGCGTCAGGCTGTTTGCCACGAAACCCCGGTAACGCGGGCTGAACAGATCCTGCCCGGATCCCAGCGCCATCGAAAAAAGTGCAACCGTCGGGACAACGGCACCGAGCAGGACCGGGAATGCGCAAACGATCATCGCGAGTGCCGCTCTGCCGCCGCCGAGCTGAAAGCGAGGCATGGCATCCCGGCGTCGGCCGTGGGTCACCACTGACGACTTCCGGCTCACCCGCTCCAGCATGGCCAGGAGAAGCGCGAAAGCCAGAAGGCACAGGGCCAGTTGCGCTGCGGCGGATCGATCCGCCATCGAAAACCAGCTTTGATAGATACCGGTCGAAAATGTCTGGACGCCGAAAAAGGACACAGTGCCGAAATCCGCGATGGTTTCCATTGCCACAAGCAAGACGCCTCCGAACGCCGCCGCGCGCGTCATTGGCAGCGACACGCGGAAGAAACTGCGCCACGGCCCGAGCCCGAGCGTCCGTGCGGCGACGAACTGTGCGCTGCTCTGGGACAGGAAGACCGCACGGGCCAGCAAGTAGACGTAAGGGTAGAGCACCAGCGCCAGCATCGCCGCGGCGCCGCCGAAGGACCTGATCTCGGGGAACCAGTAATCTCTTGGTCCCCAGCCGAAGATGTCGCGCAGGGTGCTTTGCACGATCCCGGGATGGTCGAGAATATGCGTATAGGCATAGGCCATGACATAGGCCGGAAAGGCAAAGGGCAGGACAAGCGAGATCTCGAAGAGCCGGCGCCCTGGAAACTCGGTCATCGCGACAAGCCACGCCGTGGACAGCCCGATGATAAGCGCCAGTGCCGATGTCGTCAGGACAAGACCGATGGTGTTCAGGGTATAGCGCGGCAACACCGTTTCGATCAGACCGAGCATGGCGTCGGACGGAAAGGTCGCTGCGGCCAGCACGACCGCGATCAGCGGGAACAGGCAGACGGCCAAGGTCGTCATGACTGTTCCCAACATCAGAAAATTCGAGACTTTCAACATCTGGGGCCCTCAGAAGCCCGACCTCAGTAATCGGCCTGCCCGGGCTTTCCAAGTGAAAGAGTCAGAAAAACCGGCTCCATCTTCGCATGGAGACAGGATCTGCCATCAGACAAGCGTTGCAACCTCAACACGTTGGCAAGGCCTCTTTGCGAGAAACCGTATTTGCGGAATCCGCAAAACGGGGTAACCTCGGCAAAAAACCGGCTTTGGGCTGATAAAACATGAGAGCAGTTTCACGACGGGGACTTCTGGCGCTTGCTCTGGCGGCGCTTGCGGCATGTTCCTCCAAGATCAAATCCTATAGCGGACCGACGGTGACCAAGATCATCGTCTTTAAGCATGCGCGCTACATGCACCTGATGCATGGAACCACGGTGCTCAAATCCTATCGCATCGGGCTGGGCTTCGCGCCGGAGGGGCACAAGCAGGTCGAAGGGGACGGGCGCACGCCCGAAGGTCTCTACCACATCGACCGCCGCAACCCGGATAGCGAATACCATCTCTCCATCGGTATCAGTTATCCCAATGACCGCGACCGCGAGCGCGCAAGGAAACTCGGCAAATCTCCTGGCGGCGACATCTTCATTCACGGGCGCGGCAATCCAAGGGACTTCCTGATCCCGGACTGGACCTGGGGCTGTATCGCCGTCACCAACAAGGAGATCGAGGAGATCTACGCGATGGTCCGCGACGGCACGCCGATTGCGATCTATCAGTAAGGTGTCTGGCGCGCCGCGCCGCCTGAAGCCCGGCTCGGCAGACTGCGCGGCGGTCTGCGAACTTGTGCACCGCGCCTTCGCCGAACTCGCGCCACGTATCGACCCTCCAAGCTCGGTGAGGGATGTCACACCGGAATCCGTGTCCCGCCAGGCGGAGACGGGTGAGGTCTGGATGCTGGGCAGTCCGCCTGTCGCTAGCATATTCCTGAACCGCAAGGGCGACGCGCTCTATGTCGGGAAGCTTGCGGTGAACCCCGAAGCGCGGCGACAGGGTCTTGCCACCCGGCTGGTCGCTCATGCCGAGGAACGGGCGCGGGAACTCGGTTTTGGCACCCTCGAACTGCAAACCCGGATCGAACTGGTCGAAAACCACCGAACCTTCGAAAGCATGGGATTTCAAAAGATCGCCGAGACGACCCATCCCGGTTACGACAGGCCGACCTCTATCCTCATGCGAAAGCGACTTTGAAGTCTGTCAGCTACCGGTCCCGCGGAATGCGCCCGGCTGCCCGACAACCATTGTCCACCAGATCTTGCCGTTCGATTCCTGATACCAGGCGAATCCCAGGTCACGGGCACGGGGATCGAGAATAACCTGCCGGGTTTCAGGCTGTTCCATCCAGGCCGAAAGCGTCTGTAATTCGGTTTCGAAGGTTTCCGAGATATTCTCGCCGATCAGCCGTCCGCGATAACCAGCCTGCGCGGCGCGATCGAGCGGGCTGGACCCGTCGGACCCGAAATGCCAGGGGCGGTTCTGCACCGACATGTCGCGGGAGTGGGTCTTGGCAGCGGCGGTCAGTTCCGAATTCAGGCTGACCGGGGCGGCGCCCCGCGCTTCGCGCAGCGCATTCACGCCGTCAAGCATCCGGAACTGGATTTCCGCCGTGTCACCGCTGCTGATGCGATAGACTTGGGGTAGCGGCTTGCCATCGGGACCGAATCGCGGCTCCGGTGTCGAGCATGCGGAGAGCGCCAGAAGCGCGGCGAATATGAGTGAAAAACGCAACATTTGGGCCTGTATGTGGTTTGTTGGCGACAGGCTTACAGCCAAGTTGCGGGCGGTTCAAACGAGATCGGCAAACAAACGCTACCGTGAATTGCAGGTTGTTGCCGGATTCCCTATGTTGCGCGCCGAACAACGTACATCTGGAGGCATGACCCGTGTCGCGTCCGACTACCCCTTTTCTGAACCGCCGCTTGTTTCTGACCGGCTCACTGGCAACCGCCGCCGCCCCGGCCATCGCGCAGAACGGTTCGGACAGTGTTGAGTACCGCAGCAAGGTCGGCAGCGTCCGGCGCAATGCGTCGAGCTTTCGCGCCCTCGACTGGGAACCCTATTTCGACAGCACCCGTGGCGGCGCGATCCTCGTCGATATCTCGTCCCGCGCCCTGCATTTCTGGAACTCTGACCGGTCGATCTACAAGCTCTATCCCACCAGTGTCCCGCTGTCCGAGGAACTGACCCGTCGCGGCCGGACGAAGATCGTGCAAAAGGTCGTCGGCCCCGAGTGGCGTCCGACTCCGTCGATGAAACAGCGCAACCCGGACTGGCCCGATTATGTCGGCCCCGGTCCCGACAATCCGCTTGGCACCCACGCAATGTATCTCAGCTGGACCTATTACCGCATCCACGGCACCCACGATACGCGCAAGATCGGGCGCCGCTCGTCCAACGGCTGCATCGGACTTTACAACCAGCATATCGCCGAGCTGTTCTCGCTTTCCAAAGTCGGCACGCAGGTGCTTGTGATCTGACGATTCGGATTGCTCAGGCAGAAATGGGAAACGGTCGGCAGGGAAACCCGCCGACCGTTTCTTTTTGGCGGCCAGATCTGTGTTGCTCAGGCAGAATGCGGCGTGAAAAAGGCAAAATTGGGCCAAAATGCGGCGAACAGTGCAAAATAGGGTTAACCTTGGACCAGTGAAATTCGCTCAGTGAAATGGTGCCCGACATGCGTGTTCTTCTTGCCCTTCTATTTCTTACTCCACTCGTCGTTTATGCCGCGCTGCAAAGTGGTGCGGAGGCGGTGACCCCATATATCGCTGCGTTGGGTCTCGTCGCGCTCCTGACCCAGATCCTGATCGAGCGTCGGGGCTAAGTCATCCAACCTTTCAGGCTGTCCTCGATGGCCTCGCTCAAAGCAGCGATATGCGCGTCTTCGTCGTTGAGGCAGGGGATATAGGTGAAGCTCTCGCCGCCTGCCTCCTCGAAACTCTCCCGGATCTCCTCGTTGATCTCTTCCAGCGTTTCGATGCAATCGGCTGAAAAAGCGGGCGCGATCACCGCGATCTTCTTCCTGCCGCTCTCCGCCAGACGCGCGACCTCCTCCACTGTATAGGGCTTGAGCCATTCTTCCGGCCCGAAGCGGGACTGGAACGTGGTCGTGATCCGGCTGTCATCCCAGCCCAGCCGTTCCTTCAGAAGCCGCGTCGTTTTCTGGCATTGGCAATGATATGGGTCGCCCTCCAGCAGATAGCGTTTCGGAACCCCGTGATAGGAACAGACAAGAATGTCGGGCCTTGTCTCGGCGGCGGCATAGGCGCGTTCCACCGACCCTGCCAGCGCGTCGATATAGGACGGCCGGTCGAAATAAGGGGGCACGGTGCGGACCTCGGGCATCCATTTTTCACCCCTGAGTGACTTGTAAAACTCGTCATTTGCGGTTGCGGTCGTCGCCCCGGCATATTGCGGATAAAGCGGGAAAAACAGGATCTTCCTGCACCCCTGCTCGACCATCTCCCGCACCTTCGAGCGGGTCGAGGGATTGCCGTAGCGCATGCAGAAATCGACGATCACGTCCTCACCATGCCGCTCCGCCATTGCGCCCGCGATCTTTGCCGTCTGGTCGCGGGTGATCGTCATCAAAGGGCTTTCGTTCCGCTCCTCATTCCAGATCGTCTTATAAGCGGCACCGGAGGTGAAGGGCCGTTTCGACAGAATGATCAATTGCAGCAGCGGCTGCCATTTCCACCTTGGGTAGTCGATCACCCGCTGATCGGACAGGAACTCGTTCAGATACCGCCGCATCGACCAGTAATCGGTCCCATCCGGCGTTCCGAGATTGGCCAGAAGAACGCCAACTTTCTCACCCGGCAGGGCAGGGTGGTCGGCGGGCAGGTGCGTCTCTGTCATGATGTCTCCCAGCATGAGGCGGGACTTAACCGGATCAAGGCAAAGGTCAACTACGGCCGGTCGCGGTCCAACGGTGTTTCAGGTACGCCCAGCGCATCGGCAAGCCGGGTGTTGGCCGAGCCGGGGCGCAGCGGTCGCGGTTGGTTGTCATCCGGTGCCCAGCCGGTCAGAAAGACCAGCTCGAACGTCGCGACAAGATAGTCATCTTCCGCGAAATGCTTCCGATAGATCTCTTCCGCCAGACGAAAGAGTTCGCGATGCGGCATGGCCCGGTGCCGCTCTGCCAATGCGTTTGTCTCCCCCATGCCGCGCAGGTCGCGCACAAGCGTGGCCAGGTCAGGATAACGCACGGTCAGCTTGCGGCCGTCGGCAACCGGCAATGCCAGCCCCGCCCGCTGCAGCAGCCCACCCAGATCGCGGATATCGCCCATCGGCAGCACGCGGGGCGACAGACCTCCGGTCAGGCGCGTCTCCGCTTCGGCCAGGCAGGCGCGAAGCTCCTGCAAGGTCGCGCCGCCGAACATCACACCCAGGAACAACCCGTCCGGTTCCAGAGCCAGCCGCGATTGCACCAACTGCCCGACCGGATCGTCGGCCCAATGCAGGCCAAAGGCATGAATTACAAGGTCATGCGCAGCCTGTTCGAAGGCAAGGCGGTCGTCGTCTTCGATCGCCGGTGCGTCAGGGAAAAGCGCCCGCAGCGGCGGCGAGGCATGCCCGACCAGAAGCGGCTTCATGCACTCTTTGTTAACCTCCCCGAGTCTCTCTTCGATTTCGACCACGGCCTCCTCGTGCAGGAACCACGCCGGCTGCGCAGACGCGCGCGTGCGATGCAGCGCAAGGGCGGTTCGGTCGGTAAGGGAAGGTGCGTCGGTCATGCTGACGCGGAAGGTAGAGACCAATGCGCCAATTGCAACGTGCCCTGTCACTGATCTACCCCAACCAGTGCGTTCTGTGTGAAACGCGGGTGGAGGAACACGGCGGCCTCTGCGCCGAATGCTGGCGCGAAACACCTTTCCTGACCGGGCTTCTCTGCGAAACCTGCGGCGCCTCTCTGCCGGGCGAGGATGCGGGCCAGGTCTTCTGCGATGATTGCATGGCCCTGCCGCGCCCCTGGGAACAGGGCCGCGCGGCGCTGTCCTATCGGGGCACCGGACGTCGCGTGGTGCTCGCGCTGAAACATGCCGACCGGCTCGACCTCGTGCCTGCCTGTGCCGGCTGGATGGCACGGGCGGGCCGCGATATCCTGACCGAAGACACCCTGCTGGTCCCGATTCCGGTCCATTGGACCCGCCGCCTGACTCGTCGCTACAATCAGGCAGCAGAGCTTTGCCGGGGATTGTCCGCTGTCACCGGGCTGGACGCGGAACCCGACGGACTTCTCAGAACCAAACGGACACCCAAGCAGGACGGAATGACCGTTGGCCAGCGCTTTGCCAATATGGCCGACGCCATCCAGCCCAATCCGAAAGCTCAAACCCGTATTGAGGGGCGCAGACTCTGCCTCGTCGATGATGTGATGACCTCTGGTGCGACGCTTTCTTCAGCAACGGGTGCGCTTTTTGCCGCAGGTGCAAAACAGGTTTGCGTGCTCGTATTGGCACGGGTCGAAAAAGCGCCCTAAGTATATGGGGGCAAAGGAGCGACCGATGAATCAGGTTGTCATCTACACCACGCAGCTCTGCGGCTACTGCCACGCTGCAAAGCGGCTTCTGTCGGAGAAGGGCGTGAGTTTCGCCGAGATCGACGTCTCCGGCGATCCCGGCAGGCGGGCGGAGATGATGCAGCGCGCAAATGGTCGTCGCACGGTCCCGCAGATATTCATCGGCGACGTTCATGTCGGCGGGTTCGACGATCTGGCGGTTCTGGACCGCTCCGGGAAACTCGACCCGCTGCTCGCCGCCTGACCGCCGATGCGCGTCGGACTGGTTCAGATGACGGCCTCGGACGACCCGTCCGCGAATCTTATCGCAGTTTCCGCATTGATTGCGCAGGCAGCCGAAGAAGGTGCGCGTTTCATCCTGACCCCGGAAGTCACCAATTGCGTATGCGCCAGCCGCACACGACAGGACGAGGTGCTGCGCAGCGAGGGCGAGGATCAAAGCCTCCCCGCCCTGCGTGATCTGGCGAAATCGAAAGGCATCTGGCTGCTGATCGGCTCCCTCGCGCTCAAATCCGACGATGACGACCGTTTCGCCAACCGGTCTTTTCTGATCGACCCGGACGGAGAAATCCGCGCCCGCTACGACAAGATGCACATGTTCGACGTTACCCTGTCGGAAACGGAAACCTACCGCGAAAGCGACGGTTACAAACCCGGCGAGAAGGCTGTGGTGGCCAAGGTCGATGACGTGCCGGTCGGCCTCACCATCTGTTACGACATCCGCTTTCCCTATCTCTACCGAGATCTGGCCCAGGCTGGGGCGCGGATCATGACCGTGCCCTCTGCCTTTTCGCCCGACACCGGGCCGATGCACTGGGAGACGCTGCTGAAAGCGCGTGCCATCGAGACCGGAAGCTTCGTCCTCGCCCCGGCGCAAACCGGAGAACACACGGCAACGCGTGGCAGGGTCAGAAATACCTGGGGTCATTCATTGGCGATAGATCCGTGGGGGCGCGTGCTGGCAGATGCGGGCGAAGACCCGGGCGTCACCCTCGTCGATCTCGACTTGTCGATGGTCGAAGACGTGCGCCGCCGCCTGCCATCGCTTACCCACGACAGATCCTATATAGTCTCGTCATGAGTGACGTCCGGACCGCAAATGACGATCTTGCCATCGCGCTGTTCAGCGAGATCTTCGTGGCTGACCAACTGGCCCGGTCGCGCATGGCCAAGGCCCTGCCAAAGGGCATGGAACTCAGCCATTTCTCGGTCCTGAACCTGCTGGCGCGCGGCGGGGGGGAAAAATCTCCGGGTGAACTTGCCCGGACCTTCAACGTCACGCGCGGCGCGATGACCAACACCATCGGCAAGCTGGAATGGGCCGGCTTCGTCCATGTCCGGCCCGATTGGGATGATGCGCGGCGCAAATACGTGTCGATCAGCCCCGCAGGCATGAAGGCGCGGGACGCGGCCTTTGCCGCCATCGCGCCGATCCTTGAAGAAGCCGTGAACGCAGTCGGCGCGGAAAAGGTCCGCAACGCCCTGCCCGTCATTCGCGATCTCAGGCGGCAGCTTACCGGCGAATAGACGTCGTGACATAGTTCACGGCAAGATCCCGGTCGGACAAGCTCCATTGCCAGCTCACCGGGTTGAAAACGAACCCCTTCTTGTCCACCGGGTCCAGGCCCGCTTTCCGCAGATAGTCATAGAGTTCGTCCGGCGTGATGAACTTCGACCAGTCATGCGTGCCTTTCGGCAACCAACGCATGATGAATTCCGCACCCACGATAGCCATCGCAAAGCTCTTGGGGTTCCGGTTGATGGTGGAACAGGTCATCAGCCCACCGGGTTTCAGCAAGTCGTGACAGGCGGTCAGATAGGCCAACGGGTCGGCCACATGCTCGACCACCTCCATGTTCAGGATTGCGTCGAACTGTTCACCCGCCTCGGCAAGGGCCTCCGCCGTGGTGTGGCGATAATCGATCTCCAGCCCCTGATCCTGCGCATGAACCTGCGCGACGGGGATGTTGCGCTCGGCCGCATCCGCGCCCACGACCTCGGCCCCAAGCCGCGCCATCGGTTCGGACAGCAACCCTCCCCCGCATCCAATATCCAGAATGCGCAGCCCTTCAAACGGGTGGGGCGCAGTCAGATCCCGGTCGAACTCCACCGCAATCTGCGACGTGATGTAATCCAACCTGCAGGGATTGAGCATATGCAGAGGCTTGAACTTGCCGTTCGGATCCCACCATTCCGCAGCCATTGCCTGGAATTTCTCGATCTCGCTGGCGTCGATGGTCGATACGGTCGCGGCCATTCTTCACTTCCCGTTAAAAACGCCGTGTCACGGCTGTTTGGTGCGTATATATGACCCATATGGACCGTGCGTCAGACAAGAGAACTGCGTCACAATATCTCTACCACCCGATCGAGCCCTTCGATCAGCGGGTGTTGGACGTGGGCGATGGTCACCGGGTCTATGTCGAACAATGCGGAAATCCTGACGGCATTCCGGTCGTGGTACTTCACGGCGGGCCGGGCGGCGGGTGCAGCCCGACCATGCGGCGTTATTTCGACCCGAATGCCTATCGCGTGATCCTCTTCGATCAGCGCGGCTGCGGTCGCTCGCGCCCCCATGCCAGCGTGGAACACAACACCACCTGGCATCTCGTGCGCGATATCGAACTGATTCGGGAAACTTTCGGTATCGACCGCTGGGTGGTCTTCGGCGGAAGCTGGGGCGCAACGTTGGCGCTGATCTACGCCATCAGCCATCCCGACCGGGTGATGAACCTGGTCCTGCGCAGCGTTTTTCTGATGACCCGGTCCGAACTCGACTGGTTCTATGGCGGTGGCGCGGCTTTGTTCTGGCCAGAGGTCTGGCAGAATTTTACCCACCTCATCCCCGAGGAAGAACATGGCGACCTGATCGCGGCCTATGCGAAGCGCCTGTTCACCGGCGACCGCGCCAGCGAAACCCGCCATGCCCGCGCCTGGGCGAGCTGGGAAAACGCGCTTGCCTCGATCCGCAATGACGGGCCGGTGGGCGAAAGCCCGGCAGAATTCGCCCGTGCCTTTGCTCGTTTGGAAAATCATTACTTCACCCATCTGGGCTTTCTCGAAACCGATGGCTGGATCGAACAGAACATCGACCGGATCGCGCATATCCCCGGCACTGTCGTGCAGGGCCGGTATGATATGATCTGTCCGCCGGTCGTCGCACATCGCCTGACCAAAGCCTGGACCGCGGCCCGTCTCAGGATCGTGCCGCGCGCCGGGCATGCCCTGAGCGAACCCGGCATCAGCGCCGAGCTTGTTCGCGCGACAGATGCAATAAAATTGCACGTTTAGAAAACACTAGACTGAGCAAAGGACCGCCGATTGCTCCTCTGCCCTTTTTAACCGGGGATAAGATTGCTATGAATTTCCCAACGTCTGCCGACGCACCGCCGTGGTTTCGCCTCAATTGACCGATTGGGTGAAGACAGGGGATAGAGGCGATAAGGGACCTGGGGAATGCGATCGAGATTTGCAGCCATTCTGGCTGGAGCTATGTTGATTTTCACGCTTCCGGCGGCAGCCGATGCCTGCACGCGGAGCGTGACCAAGACGGCGGCAAATACGATCGTTCCTTCAAGCCGGATCAATCAGAAGCTGCTGAATGACGCCGTTCGCGCGGAAGTGAATTATCATCGTTGCCGGGCGGGACTTTCGGCCCTGTCCAGCGCCGGTTCGCCGCTTGCATCCGAAGCCCGCAAGCACAGCCAGTGGATGGCCAAACGTCAGCAACTCACCCATCGGAGCACCGTGGCCGGCCGCGCTTCTCTCAAACAGAGGATCAAGGCGGCAGGTGTCAGCTTCAGGATTGGGTCCGAAAACATCGGCATGGTCCATCGCTACCAGGTCGACAACCAGCGTTTCAAAATAGTCGATTCGAACCAGTGCAAATTTTCCACCATGCAGGGCCAGCCGCTGCCGGCGCATTCCTACGCCTCGCTTGCCCGGCATATCGTGAACCTCTGGATGAATTCTCCCGGCCACCGCCGGAACATCCTTGATCGGCGGGCCCGAATGGTCAGCACCGCCGTTGCCTTCGACCCCAAGTCTCAATATTGCGGTCGGTTCTGGCTGACCCAGAACTTCATCGGCTAGCCCGACTCACTCTACTTGACCAACCAACCGAGAAGCGCCCGGCTCCGCCCGGGTGTTTTTCGTTTCGGGGACAGCGTCCGGGTTGCTAGGCTTTGGCCATGCTGCGCCACCTGCTTCGATACATGGTATCCGGCCTTCTGCTGCTGGCCCTGCTTGTCGGTTGCCAGACCGTGCGCAACGGATTTGGCCCGGATCTGGCGCAGCCCGATGATGGCGTGCTGCGTCTGGCCAGCTATAATGTCCATTACATCAGCACCGGTTCGCAGCAGGGGCGCTGGGGGCTGGCCGGTTGGGAAGAACGCAAAGGCCCGCTCGACACAGCTTTCAAGAAGCTCGCCGCAGATATCGTGGCGTTCCAGGAGATGGAGAGCTTCTCCGGCGGCAATGCCGACAATGACAACCTCGCCCGGAACTGGCTGCTGACCCGGAACCCCGGCTACGCCGCCGCCGCCATTGGTGACTGGCGGGAGTTCCCATCCACCCAGCCGATTTTCTATCGCACCAGGCGAATCGAACTCTTGGACCAGGGCTGGTTCTTCTTCTCAGACACTCCCGATGTCATCTATTCGCGGACCTTCAACGGCTCCTACCCCGCCTTCGCCTCCTGGGCGCAGTTCCGGGACCGGGATACCGGCACGTCGTTCCGGGTGCTCAACCTTCACACCGACTACGCAAGCCGGGAAAACCGGAGGCGTTCCATCACGCTTGCCGCGGAACGTGCCGCGCCCTGGATCAAGGCGGGTGAGGTGGTGTTCCTCGCAGGCGACCTGAACGCGCGACTGCGCTCGGCCCTGCACGGATTGCTTGAAGATGTCGGTTTGGCCTTCGTCCCGGTAAAGGGCGCGACCTACCATTTCGACCTTGGCCTGAACCTCTTCGCCGCCATCGACCATATCGGCTATGCGGGCGCGGAACCGGTGGGCGAACCGACGGTTTGGCGCGAGAAGCCGGACGGGGTCTGGCCGTCGGATCATTACCCTCTGGTGGCGGATTTCCGGCTCGCTCCTTAAGGAGTCCGCAGCGACTCAGTCGCTGAGAATCACCCGATCCATTTGTATGTCCCAGGGCATCGGATAGATCGATTTCATCCGGCAAAACCCGAAACCAACACCGATGACGATCGGTTTCGGGTTCTGAGCGGCCAGTGTTCTGTCATAGTAGCCGCCCCCATTGCCAAGCCGGTAACCGCTTTCATCGACCCCAACCAGCGGAGCGACCACGATGTCGGGTGTGATCGGATTTCTCTCGACGGGAACAGGAATGTTCCAGTCGCCACGGGTCATCTTGCAGCGCGGTTTCCATTCGTGAAACTCCAGCGGCGCGGCCCTCTCGATGACCACCGGCAGGCCGATCACCGCACCGCGCTCATGCGCCTTTGTCATCCAGACCCGCAGATCCGGCTCACCTCGAATCGGCCAGTATGCGGCAATCCGCTGTCCCGAAACCTCCCGCAGCAGGCGATCTAGTTGTTGGCAGATCGCGGCGGTCAGTTCGGCCCGCAGATCGGAGGGCACCGCCCGCCGCTCCGCATAAAGACGTTCGCGCTCGGCCTTTCGAAAACGGGCCACGTCTCTCGCGGTGCGGGCATCCACCGGGTGCCCGCCAATCAGCGTATGCGCAAAACAAGGAGCGTCACCCGATTGGTCGTCGTCTTCCATTCGCTCCTCCCGCTCGTTGTTGAGCGAAGTTTAGCGGACCCACCCGTTGAACGCACTTGCGTTCGCGCACGACCGGGCCTATATCGCACTCAACAGCGGCGCTTCGGCTTCCACCCCCGAGGCTCCAGCGGAAAATTCCACGGGCCCGCTGGCCCGTTTTTTTATGTCTGAACACATGTCCGATCTGATCGCCAAAACCACAATGGACCAGCGCCTGGCCGAGATCATCACCCCGGTGATCGAGGATCTGGGTTTCGAACTGGTGCGCGTCCGCCTGATGGGGGGCAACTCGCCGACTCTGCAGATCATGGCCGACAAGCCCGATGGCGGCATCGAAGTGGACGACTGCGCGGCGATATCCACTGCTGTCAGTGCCACGCTCGATGTCCAGGACCCGATCGAGGATCAATACACGCTGGAAGTCTCCAGCCCCGGCATCGACCGCCCCCTGACCCGGCTCAAGGATTTCGACGCCTGGGAAGGGCATGTCGCGAAGATCGAGACGACCGACCTGATCGACGGCCGCAAGCGCTTTAAAGGCACCCTCGCCGGGACCGAAGGCAGCGAAGTCCTGATCGAGATCGAAGAGGGCACAATCGGGTTGCAGTTCGACTGGCTGGCCGACGCCAAGCTTGTCCTGACCGATGAGCTGATCCGCGACGTGCTCAAGGCCCGCAAGGACGCCGGAGCGGTGGACGAAAAGCAATTCGACGAAATACAGACAATCATGGATGGCGACGAGGAGACCTGAGACATGGCAATCACATCCGCAAACCAGCTTGAACTTCTGCAAACGGCCGAAGCTGTCGCGCGCGAGAAGATGATCGACCCCGGCCTCGTGGTCGAGGCGATGGAAGAAAGCCTCGCCCGTGCCGCGAAGTCGCGCTACGGGGCCGAGATGGACATCCGCGTCTCCATCGACCGCAAGACCGGCAAGGCGACCTTCACGCGCGTCCGCACCGTGATCGATCCCGAGGAAGAAGAGCTTGAGAACTATCAGGCGCAACTGACGCCGGAACAGGCCAAGCAATATCTCGACGATCCAAAGCCCGGTGACACCATCGTGGACGAAGTTCCCCCGGTAGAGATGGGCCGGATCGCCGCACAATCGGCCAAGCAGGTCATCCTGCAAAAGGTCCGCGAAGCCGAGCGGGATCGCCAGTTCGAGGAATTCAAGGATCGCGCCGGCACCATCATCAACGGCGTGGTGAAGCGCGAGGAATACGGCAACGTCATCGTCGATATCGGCCGCGGCGAAGGTGTCCTGCGCCGGAACGAAAAGATCGGCCGCGAATCCTACCGTCCGGGCGACCGCATCCGCTGCTACATCAAGGATGTGCGCCGCGAGACGCGCGGCCCGCAGATCTTCCTCTCCCGCACCGCGCCCGAATTCATGGCCGAGCTCTTCAAGATGGAAGTGCCGGAAATCTACGACGGCATCATCGAAATCAAGGCCGTCGCCCGCGATCCGGGCAGCCGCGCCAAGATCGCTGTCATCTCCTATGAAAACTCCATCGACCCCGTCGGGGCCTGCGTCGGTATGCGCGGCTCCCGCGTGCAGGCCGTCGTGAACGAACTTCAGGGCGAAAAGATCGACATCATCCCCTGGAACGAAGACGCGCCGACCTTCCTGGTGAACGCGCTGCAACCCGCCGAGGTTTCGAAAGTGGTGCTGGACGAAGATGCCGGGAAGATCGAAGTGGTGGTGCCGGAAGAGCAGCTTTCGCTCGCCATCGGCCGTCGCGGTCAGAACGTGCGTCTGGCCTCGCAACTGACCAACCTCGACATCGACATCATGACCGAGGAAGAGGAATCGCGGCGTCGTCAGGCGGAGTTCGAAGAGCGCACCAAGCTCTTCATGGACACGCTCGACCTCGACGAATTCTTCGCCCAGCTTCTGGTCTCTGAAAGTTTCACCAACCTCGAAGAAGTCGCCTATGTCGATGTGGACGAACTTCTCGTCATCGACGGCGTGGACGAAGATACGGCCACCGAACTTCAGGCCCGTGCTCGCGACTATCTCGAAGAGCAGAACAAGAAGGCCGCCGAGCGCGCCCGCGAACTGGGGGCCGAAGACAGCCTCTTCGCCTTCGAAGGTCTGACCCCGCAGATGATCGAGGCTCTGGCCGAAGATGGCGTCAAGACGCTGGAAGACTTCGCCACCTGCGCCGACTGGGAACTGGCCGGCGGCTGGACCACGGTCGATGGCGAGCGCATCAAGGATGACGGTCTTCTGGAGAAGTTTGACGTGGGCCTGGAGGAAGCACAGGCTATGGTCATGACCGCGCGTATCCAGCTTGGGTGGGTCGATCCCGCCGATCTGGAATCCGACGAGACCGGCGAAGGCGACGAAGACGGCGAAGCTGTGACCGAGGAGGCCGGGGCCTGATGGCCTCGGATTCTCTTGCCCAGAGGCGGCAAAACCAAAACCCGCGACGATCCTGAACGTCGCTGCATCGCAACCGGGGAGGTCCAGCCGAAGCGGGGC
Source organism: Silicimonas sp. (assembly GCA_050299835.1). GTDB lineage: Bacteria > Pseudomonadota > Alphaproteobacteria > Rhodobacterales > Rhodobacteraceae > JAJDOD01. The sequence goes on along the minus strand of JBNKWP010000001.1, from coordinate 105,771 downwards.
CTCATCCGGTTCGCTGTGGCGCCGGACGGGCAAATCGTCCCGGATATCCTTGAAAAACTGCCCGGCAGGGGCATATGGGTGGCAGCCGAACGCGACGCATTGACCAGGGCGGTCGACAAGAAGCTGTTCGCGCGAGGGGCCAAACAAGCTGTTACGGTGTCGGAAACGCTTGTCGATGACGTGGAAGCGTTGCTGGCGAAACGGCTGATCGACGGAATTTCCATGGCCCGCAAGGCCGGACGTGCCATCGCGGGTTACGAGAAGGTAAAAGACTGGTTGGGTCGGGAGGAAGCCCGCATCCTTTTCCAGGCCACGGACGGCTCCGAACGTGGCAAATCCAAGCTGCATCCTCCGGGCGGAAGAGGCAGTTTTTTCGAGGTTTTGACGGCCTCAGAATTGGGTTTGTCCTTTGGGCGCGAACGTGTGATACATGCGGCGCTCGGTTTTGGCGGACTCACTGAGAGGATCAGGGAGGACGCCATCCGGCTATCTGGCGTTCGCGATTTGGACGGTGGCAATCCCACCGGAAAGGTAAAGTAGACCATATGAGCGATACTGACGGCAAAAAGACTCTTGGGCTCCGCAGCGGCGGACCTGGCCAGGTGAAGCAGAGCTTCTCCCACGGACGGACCAAGAATGTCGTGGTGGAAACCAAGCGCAAGCGCGTGGTCGTGCCGAAACCCGGCGCGTCGGGTGGTGGTGCGCAGACGCCCAACACGGGTGCGGCTGCCGCTGGGGATCCAAAGAAGCGACCGCAGGGTGTCACGGAGGCCGAACAGCAGCGTCGGATCAAGGCGCTGGTCGCTGCCAAGGCCGTCGAGGCCGAGGAGGCCGAGAAGCGCGCCAAGGAAGAACGCGAACGCGAAGAGGAACGCGAGCGGCGCCGCGCCGAGGCGGCAGCCAAGGAACGCGAAGAAGCCGAGATCGCGGAAAAGGCCAAAGCCAGGGCCGAGGAAGAAGAACGCAAGCTGCGCGAGGCTGAAGAGGCCAAGACGCGCGAGAAGGTGGCAGCGGCCCAGCCCGCTCCGCCGGCACCGGATGAGGCGCAGCCGAATCGCGGCGGGGTAAAGCCCGCGCCCAAGGCACGCGAACGCAACGACCGCGATGACCGTCGCGACAATCGTGGTGGCAAAGCCCGCGACGACGGTGGGCGGCGTGCCGGCAAGCTGACCCTGAACCAGGCATTGTCGGGCGGCGAAGGCGGTCGCCAGAAATCCCTGGCCGCGATGAAGCGCAAGCAGGAGCGCGCGCGCCAGAAAGCCATGGGCGGCCAACAGGACCGGGAAAAGGTCACGCGCACCGTGCAGCTTCCCGAAGCGATCGTGGTCAGCGAACTCGCCAACCGCATGTCAGAACGTGTCGCCGACGTGGTGAAGTCCCTGATGAACAACGGCATCATGGCGACCCAGAACCAGACGATTGACGCTGACACCGCCGAACTCATCATCGAGGAATTCGGTCATAACGTGCAGCGCGTCAGTGATGCTGACGTGGAACAGGTCATCGACACTGTTGAAGACAAGGCGGAAGACCTTCAGTCGCGCCCGCCGGTCATCACCATCATGGGCCATGTCGACCACGGCAAGACCTCGCTTCTGGACGCGATCCGCAATGCCAACGTGACCTCCGGCGAAGCCGGCGGCATCACCCAGCATATCGGTGCCTATCAGGTCACCACCGAAGGCGGGGCAGTTCTGTCCTTCCTCGACACGCCGGGCCACGCAGCGTTTACCTCGATGCGCGCCCGCGGCGCTCAGGTGACGGATATCGTAGTGCTGGTCGTGGCTGCCGATGACGCGGTCATGCCGCAGACCATCGAGGCGATCAACCACGCCAAGGCCGCCAAGGTCCCGATGATTGTGGCGATCAACAAGATCGACCTGCCTGCCGCCAATCCCGACAAGGTCAGGACTGACCTGCTCCAGCACGAGGTCATCGTCGAAAAGATGTCGGGCGAAGTGCAGGACGTCGAAGTCTCGGCTCAGACCGGCGAGGGGCTCGACGAGCTGCTTGAAGCCATCGCGCTTCAGGCCGAGATCCTTGAACTGAAAGCCAACCCCGAGCGCGCCGCGCAAGGTGCGGTGATCGAAGCCCAGCTCGACGTGGGCCGCGGCCCGGTCGCTACCGTCCTCGTTCAGAACGGCACGCTCCGCCAGGGCGACATCTTCGTCGTCGGCGAACAGTGGGGCAAAGTTCGTGCGATGGAAAACGACAAGGGCGAACGCGTCAAGGAAGCCGGACCCTCGGTTCCGGTCGAGGTCTTGGGTCTCAATGGCACACCCGAAGCGGGCGACGTCCTGAACGTGGTCGAAACCGAAGCCCAGGCCCGTGAGATCGCCGAATACCGCGAAAGCGCGGCGAAAGAGAAACGCGCGGCCGCAGGCGCGGCAACAACGCTCGAACAGCTGATGCTGAAGGCCAAGGAAGACGAAAACGTCACCGAGATGCCGATTGTCGTGAAAGCCGACGTGCAGGGTTCCGCCGAGGCTATCGTTCAGGCGATGGAAAAGATCGGCAACGAGGAAGTCCGTGTGCGCGTATTGCATTCGGGCGTCGGCGCGATCACGGAATCGGATATCGGCCTTGCCGAAGCCTCCGGCTCGCCCGTCTTCGGCTTTAACGTCCGTGCCAATGCCCCGGCCCGGAACGCCGCCAACCAGAAGGGCGTGGAAATCCGCTATTACAGCGTGATCTACGACCTCGTGGACGACGTGAAAGCCGCCGCCTCCGGCCTGCTTTCCGCCGAGGTGCGCGAGAACTTCATCGGCTACGCCGAGATCCGCGAAGTCTTCAAGGTCTCCGGCGTCGGCCGTGTCGCCGGGTGCCTCGTCACCGAAGGCGTCGCCCGCCGGTCTGCCGGTGTGCGTCTTCTCCGCGACGACGTGGTAATCCACGAAGGCACGCTGAAAACCCTCAAGCGGTTCAAGGACGAGGTTGCCGAAGTGCAGTCCGGCCAGGAATGCGGCATGGCCTTCGAGAACTACGAAGACATCCGCGAAGGCGACGTCATCGAGATCTTCGAACGCGAAGAGGTCGAGCGCACGCTCACCTGATCGGGTATTGCGCCGACTTTGTCGTCGCGCAAGGCGAGGGGGCTTCGCCCCCTCGTACTCCCCCAGAGTATTTACGGACAGAAGAAGAGTCGGATTTACCCACCTTCATCTGTCGAAAAGTACTCCGGGGGGTTGCCATTGACGCGCCATTGGTCCGAGCGACAATGGCGACGGCAGAGCCCCAGTGGGTCGGCGCGACGAAATCTAAAGCCAGTCTCTGAGAATCGGAATAAGCGGCACATCGGCGGGCGGCATCGGATAATCCTTCAACGCATTCGCCCGAACCCATTTCAGAGCCTGCCCTTCCTGCGACATCGGGGTGCCGTTCCACTTCCGGCAGGCGAAAAGCGGCATAAGCAAATGGAAATCGTCGTAGGAATGAGACGCGAAGGTCAGGGGTGCCAGGCAACTTTCCCAGGTGTCGATCCCCAGCTCCTCCTGAAGCTCCCGGATCAAAGCGACTTCAGGCGTCTCCCCCGGCTCAACCTTGCCGCCAGGAAACTCCCAAAGCCCGGCCATCGACTTGCCCTCCGGCCTTTGCGCCAGAAGCACACGCCCATCCGCATCGATCAGCGCGACGGCGGAAACCAGAACGGTCTTCACGACCGGTAATCGGCGTTGATCGCGATATATTGCGCGGTCAGATCGCAGGTGAAGACCGTGATCGACCCGTCGCCAAGGCCCAGATCCACGGAAACAGTGACCTCGTCACCCTTCATATGCGCCGCGGCCTCGGCCTCGACATAGCCCTCCGCAACCTGCCCGTTCTCTGCCACCAGCACATCGCCGAAGCGGATGGTCAGCCGGTCCCGGTCCGCCTCCGCCCCTGACTTGCCAACCGCCATGACGACCCGACCCCAGTTCGGGTCCTCCCCGGCAATCGCGGTTTTCACCAGTGGCGAATTGGCAATCGCCATGGCGACAAGCCGGGCATCGGAGCCCGAGGCTGCACCGGTCACCGCGACGGTCACGAATTTCGTCGCGCCTTCGCCATCGCGCACGACCTGTTTTGCCAGATCGTCCATGACCGAACTCAGGGCCGCTTCGAACTCAGCATGCCCGGTCACATCGACACCCGAGGCCCCGGTGGCCGCAACCAGCAGCGTGTCCGACGTCGAAGTGTCGCTGTCCACCGTGATGCAGTTGAACGTCGCATCGCAGGCCCTGGCAACCATCGGCTGAAGCGCCTCGAACCCGATCTCTGCATCGGTGAAGACGTAAACCAGCATCGTGCCCATATCGGGCGCGATCATGCCGGACCCCTTGGCAATCCCTGCAATCGTGACTGTCTTGCCGTCAATCTCGACCTTCTGCGCCGATCCCTTGGGATAGGTGTCGGTCGTCATGATCGCTTTTGCCGCGCCCGCAATCCCATCCGGTGACAAACGGTCTTTCAGGCTCGCAATGGCCGCCGTGATCCGCTCATGCTTCAACGGCTCACCGATCACGCCGGTGGACGATGTGAAAACCCGCGCCTCGGGAAGGGAAAGAGTCTCCGCCACGCTCCGGGTGACAGCCCGAACCGCTTCGACACCGCGGATCCCGGTGAAGGCGTTGGAATTGCCCGAATTGACAAGGATCGCCGCGCCGGCATCTGCGGCACCGCCCAGCTTCTCCTGACAGTCCAGAACCGGCGCGGAGCGGGTCTTGGACCGGGTGAATGTCCCGGCAATCACCGTGCCGGGGCAAAGCTCGGCCAGCATCACATCGGTCCGCCCGCTATAGCGCACCCCGGCCTCGATCGTGGCAAAACGCACGCCCGCCACCACGGGAAGATCTGGAAACCCGCCCTTTGGCGCAAGAGGCGACACGGGAAGTGCATTTGCCATGGGTCAGTCTTCCAGAAGGGAGAAGTCGCTCAGGGCGGCGGGATCAATCTCTTCAGTCGTCACCCGCGTGATGTCCGCGCCTTCGGTCAGCTCCTCCAGATGCGCTTCGATGACCTTCTGTTGCAATTCCTGTTGAATCTGCCCGCGCACGTCTTCCAGCGAGGGGGCGTCTTTGATCCGGGTTTCGTTCAGCCTGATCACATGCCAGCCGAATTGGGTCTCGACCGGAGCAGAAATCGCGCCGACTTCCATCGCTGCAACCGCCTCTTCAAACGGAGCCACCATCTGACCCGACCCGAACCAGCCCAACTCGCCGCCACGCGGACCTGACGGACCGGTCGATTTCTCCTTGGCAAGTTCGGCGAAATCCGCTCCGCCTTCCAGTTCGGTCACCAGAGCGGCGGCTTCTTCTTCGGTCGGCACGAGAATGTGCGAGGCGTTGAACTCCGTCTCGGGCTCGGCGGCGCCGTAAAGGTTGTCATAGGTTTCCTGCAACGCCTCTTCAGTCGTCGCCGCGTCGACCACCTTCGTCAGAGCGTCGGTCGCCTTGATCGCGCGCAGTTCGTTGTCCAGCGTGACCTGGGATTCGGTCGACAAGGTTTCGACCCCTTCCGCCAGCAGGGTCTGTTGAACAAGCTGATCGAGAACCCCGTCGAACAGCACATTGGGAGGCAATTGCTGGTACTGCTGCGGCAGGCGCTGGCGGAACACCAGCATGTGTCCCAACGTGATCTCCGTGCCGTTTACAGTGGCGACGACAGTCCCGGCAGAGATGTCCTCTTGCGCGGTGGCCGTCACTGGCAGACAGAACAACAATCCTGCGGCGGCAATCGAGATTGCGGATTTGAAAGTCACTTCTTTACCTCCTTCGATGCCGCGCAGGTTCCCGCGACGTTGACACTGTGAAACCCGGACCTTACATCGCACTCGTTGGTAAGGCGGATACGTTTTGCCCTTCTATGGCGGGCCAGAGGCACGGGCAAGCGCATCCCCTCACACGATCCCGTCAGATATGCGCAAGAAGGCTTATTGAATGCTCGGATTGAGTTCGATCGCGAAGAAGGTTTTCGGCACCATGAATGACCGTCAGGTTAAGGCGCTGGCGCCGATAGTCGAAAGGATCAACGGGCTGGAGCCTGAGTTCGAAGCCCTCTCAGACGAAGGCCTGATCGCCAAGACCGAGGAATTCAGGAAGCGCATCGCCGATGGCGAGGATCTGGACAGCATCCTGCCCGAAGCCTTTGCCAACTGCCGCGAAGGGGCCCGGCGGGCGCTCGGCCTGCGCGCCTTTGACGTTCAGCTGATCGGCGGCATCTTCCTGCATCGTGGCAACATTGCCGAAATGAAGACCGGCGAAGGCAAGACCCTCGTCGCGACCTTCCCGGCCTATCTGAATGCGCTGACCGGCGGCAATGTTCATATCGTGACCGTCAATGACTACCTTGCCAAGCGTGACGCGGAATGGATGGGCAAGGTCTATGGCCAGCTCGGCATGACGACCGGCGTTATCTATCCCGGCCAGGACGAGGTGGAGAAGAAAGCCGCGTATCAGTGCGACATCACCTATGCCACCAACAACGAACTCGGCTTCGATTACCTGCGCGACAACATGAAGGCGACACTGGACGCCATGTCGCAGCGCGGCCACTTCTTCGCCATCGTGGACGAGGTCGACTCGATCCTGATCGACGAAGCCCGGACCCCGCTCATCATCTCGGGCCCCTCGCAGGACCGCTCCGAGATGTATGTCACCATCGACAAGATCATCCCCGAGGTTCAGGACGATCATTTCTCGCTCGATGAGAAGACCCGCAATGTCACCTATACCGACGAGGGCAACGAATTTCTTGAGAACCGCCTGCACGAAGCCGGGCTGCTGCCGGAAGACCAGACGCTCTATGACCCGGAATCGACGACCCTCGTCCACCATGTGAATCAGGGTCTTCGGGCCCATAAGCTGTTCTCGAAGGACAAGGATTACATCGTCCGCAACAACGAAGTCGTCCTGATCGACGAGTTTACCGGCCGCATGATGGCCGGCCGCCGTCTGTCCGACGGCCTGCACCAGGCGATCGAGGCGAAGGAGGGCGTGGCCATCCAGCCGGAGAACATCACCCTCGCCTCCGTCACCTTTCAGAACTATTTCCGGCTTTATGACAAGCTCGCCGGCATGACCGGCACCGCGACCACCGAGGCGGAGGAATTCGCCGAGATCTACGGCCTCGGCGTGATGGAAATCCCGACGAACAAGCCCATCGCGCGAGAAGACCAGGATGACCAGATCTATCGCACCGCGCGTGAGAAGTTCGAAGGCGTGGTCAAGGAAATCCGGGAGGCCCACGAAAAAGGCCAGCCGGTTCTCGTCGGCACGACCTCCATCGAACGCTCCGAATTCCTCGCCGAACTGCTGACCAAGGAAGGCATCCCCCACAAGGTTCTGAACGCCCGCCACCACGAACAGGAAGCCCAGATCGTTGCCGATGCGGGTAAGCCCGGCGCGGTGACCATCGCCACCAACATGGCCGGGCGCGGCACCGACATCCAGCTCGGCGGCAATGTCGAGATGAAGGTGATGGAGGCGCTCGCCGCCGATCCTGAAGCCCATCCCGACGAAATCCGCGCACGCATCGAGGCAGAGCACGAAGGCGACAAGGAAAAGGTTATCGCCGCTGGGGGTCTTTTCGTCCTTGGCACCGAACGGCACGAAAGCCGCCGGATCGACAACCAGCTTCGCGGTCGTTCCGGCCGTCAGGGCGACCCGGGCCGCTCCGCGTTCTTCCTCAGCCTCGAAGACGACCTGATGCGCATTTTCGGCTCCGAGCGGCTCGACAGCGTGCTGTCGAAGCTCGGAATGCAGGAAGGCGAGGCTATCCAACACCCTTGGGTCAACAAGTCTCTGGAGCGTGCGCAGGCGAAAGTCGAAGGTCGCAACTTCGATATCCGGAAGCAGCTTCTGAAGATGGATGACGTGATGAATGACCAGCGCAAGGTCATCTTCAGTCAGCGCATGGAAGTGATGGAATCCGACGAAGTCGAAGAGGTCGTCCAGGACATGCGGCACGAGGTCATCGACGACCTGGTGGATACCTATATTCCTCCGAAAACATATGCAGATCAATGGGATACCGAAGGTCTAAAAAAGGCCGTCGAGGAACAGATCGGCATCGCGCTCCCGATTGTGGAATGGGGCGACGAAGAAGGCGTGGACGATCAGGAAATCCGTGAACGGCTTTACGAGAAGTCCGACGAATTCATGCAGGCCAAGGCCGATGTCTTCGGCACAGACACACTGCGCTCCATCGAAAAGCAGCTTCTGTTGCAGACCATGGATTCCAAGTGGCGCGAACATATCCTGACGCTGGAGCACCTGCGTTCGGTGGTCGGTTTCCGGGCCTATGCGCAGCGCGATCCGGTCAACGAGTACAAATCCGAGGCCTTCGCCCTCTTCGAAGGTCTGCTGAACGGGCTGCGCACGGATGTGACCGAAAAGCTCGCGCATATCCGGCCCATGACCGAAGAAGAACAGCAGGCGATGGCGCAGCAGGTTCTCGCCCAGCAGAGAATGGCCGCCGCCGCGGCAGAGGAACAAAGCGGCCCGCCCGCGCCGACGCAGGAAGCAATCGCCGCCGGGTTCGACGAGACCAACCCCGACACTTGGGGCAATCCCGGCCGGAACGACCAATGCCCTTGCGGGTCAGGCAAGAAGTTCAAGCACTGCCACGGCGCGCTGTGATCTAATCGCTTCAGAAGGCCGGGAAACCGTTTCGGCCCGCTCGGCCTCAGGCAATTTTTTCGCTACCATGTTCGTGCAGACTGGACCCGCCGTTAAAGAGCGGGCTGGACGGAGGCAGGCATGAAGAAGGTAACGACGCTCTTGCAGCGCCGCTGGTCGCTCGCGATCCCGACATTGGCATTGGCTCTGCTATCCGGTCACTGGATGCAATCCGGATCGCAACTTATCCCGCCTGACACTCCGCAAACGCTCCCCGACGCACCGGTAGGCAGCGCCGCGTTGCGTCCCGCACCGAGTTTCCCGGGCCGGGTCGTGGAAACTCGATCGCCCCGCACCGCCGGATGCGCGCCAAAAATGGAAGTGTCACAGCGGCCCGATGCGACGCTCAAAGTATCGCTGCACGCCCCTTGCCACAAGAACACCGGATTGCGGCTGACCGTCGCCGGGTTGTCTGCCGACGACCGGACCGATGCCGCCGGCCATTGGGAAGTTCGCCTGCCGCTTCTCGAACCTCATGTCACCTTGGCGCTGGAATTCGGCGATTACCGGCTGTCCCATTCCCTCAGCCCCGACACCCCGTCGACGTTCCAGCATGTGGTTCTGACCTGGCACGGAGAACAGGTTTTCAGGATAAACGCCGAAACCCACCTGTCCGAGGCGATGGACGGCAAGATGGGCGGATCTCTGACAAGAGCGGGGAACGGCTCAGGCGACGTTTTCGAAATCTACAGTTTCCCCGCTGGCAGCGGGACAGCCCAAGGTGTGGTCCGCCTGTCCGTCGATGCCGAAGTGACAGCGGCCAATTGCGGTACAACCGTCTCCACCACCGCCTATCAGACCGGCTTCCTTGCCGGGCTCCGAAAGACGCAAATTTCCTACACAATGCCAGAATGCGAACGGGTGGGTGACGTGGTGCGCTTGCAAAACCTGTTCCGCGACATGAGACTGGCGGCACGCTGAACCACTCGCCTGCCACTGTATGAAATTGTTGCCCACGATCCACGCGCTCGCGCTCGCCGTCGCGATGCCGGCCCTCGCCGGTCCCGTCCAGCTGACCTCGCCGGATGGCGGCATCACCGTCGAGGGCGAGCTTCTGTCGCGGGATGGCGAATTGTTCCGGATCGAAACTGCCTTCGGCCCGGTCACGGTCGATGCCGGAATGATGCGGTGCAGCGGCGCAGGGTGCCCCGACCCCGCCGCACTCGTCGCCCGCTTCTCGGTCGATGGAGCGCCGGACCTGGTGTTTCGCCTTCTGCCAGCGCTTCTCGAAGTCTTCGCCGATACCAGCGGGTTGGACGCGCTCCGCAAATATACCGATGACAAAGCCGTGTCCTGGGACTTGCGCGAAATCGGCTCCGACCGTCTCGTCGCCGTCGTTGACGTGAAAGCCGTGCATCAGCCCGAAGACGTAGCCGGAATAGCGCCGGGGAGTTTGCACCTGTCGCGTGACGAGGTGCCGCCGCCGATCCGCCAGGATGTCATCGCCCTTGATGCGCTGGTCGCAGCGGTCGCACCGCAAAACCCGCGCGCCATGGTGACGCTTGCGCAATTGCGTGGACTGCTCAGCGGTCGTTTCGATACCTGGGCGCGCCTCGGTGGGCCGGATTTGCCGGTCACGGTACATGTCTCCTCCCGCTGGCAAGCGCGAATACCGCAATCCCTGGGTGCGCGCCTGGCCTCCACCGCCACTGTTCACGAAGACGTGAACCGGCTCGCCGATTCCGTGGCGGCCAGCCCCCGGGCTCTGGGGCTTCTGCCCTATTCCTCCCTCGGCAACGCCGTCCCTCTGGTACTGAGCGGCGCCTGCGGTCTGGCGACACCGGCCACGCGCGAAACCATCCGGGCGGAGGACTTCCCGTTCACTCAGCCGATCTTCCTGCAACGCACCGGCGCCGATCAACCCCGCATCATTCGTGACTTCATCGCATTTTCTCGAAGCCCCGAAGCTCAACCGGTCATCCGCGCCGCCGGGTTCGTCGATCAGGCCATTGGCCGCATCGGGTTCGAGCATCAGGGCGACCGTATCGCAAACGCGGTTCTGTCAGCCGGCGACGATGTCGAAACCAATGCTCAGGTCCGCGACATGATCGGCACGCTTCTGAACGGCGAGCGGCTGACACTGACCTTCCGGTTCCGCGATGGAGAAAGCGATCTGGACGCCCAGTCCGCCGCGAACGTCCAACGCCTGGCCGATGCGATCTCCAGCGGCGAATTCGACGGTCAGACGATTCTATTTGCCGGGTTTTCCGATGCGGCGGGTCCCAATGACGGCAATCAGCGCCTCTCCGAACGCCGGGCCCGGGCGGTGCGCCGCGCCGTCGCAGCGCGCCTGACCGATGCCGTCGTGGATCTCGAAATCGCAGGGTTCGGTGAACTAATGCCGATGGCCTGCGACGACACGCCTTGGGGTGCCCAGGTCAATCGGCGCGTTGAAACCTGGGTGTTTCCGTCAGAGGAAGCCCGCTGATCGAAAGGAAAACTCCTCTGCCGCGCCGATGATCAGGTGGTCGTGCAGCGTGATGGAAAGCGTCTCTGCCGCTGCTGCGATCTGACGCGTCACGGCGATATCCGCCTCCGACGGTGTCGGGTCACCCGACGGGTGATTGTGAACAAGGATCACGGCCGAGGCGTTCAACTCCAGCGCGCGTTTTACCACCTCTCGGGGATAGACCGGCACATGGTCCACTGTTCCGCGCGCCTGCGGCTCATCCGCGATCAAGAGGTTCTTCCGGTCCAGGAACAGAATACGGAACTGCTCGATCTCCTGCCGCGACATTGTGGTCCGACAGTAACTCACCAGCGCGTCCCAACCGGAAATCGCCGGACGGTCCAGCACCCGCGACCGGGCCAGCCGATGCGCGGCGGCCTCGACGATCTTCAATTCGGTCACGACCGAGGCACCGACGCCGGAAATCGCGGAAAGCCGCTCCGCCGGTGCCGACAGAACACCGGAAAAGTCCCCGAAGGTTTCGATCAAAGTCCGCGCCAAAGGCTTCACGTCCTGCCGGGGAATGGCGCGGAAGAGGACGAGTTCCAGCAACTCGTAATCCGCCACCGCGCCACCGCCCCCGCTCAGAAACCGTTCGCGGAGCCGTTTCCGGTGATCCTTCAGATAGGACGGGACCTTCTGCCCCTTCTCCGCAAACCGGGGTAACATAGCCTCATCGAAGGCATACTGGTCCGACATGGGACAGACCATTCAACATCAAGGTTAAGCGCGGGTTAAGCTGAGGCGAACCTGATCTGGATCTTCCGGGCACCGGGAAAATGCGCAGCGCAGACGTCTTCGGGCAGCTCGAAACATCCGGCCGTCGCATCGCGATAGTCGAAAGCGACAATCTTCGGCAATGTCTTGCGCGAATCCACCAGCATTCCTGTCGGCAGAACAACCTCATTCCGGCCCTTGGTCAGCGGCGTCGCGACATAATAGGTCAGGTTGCGGCCCATGCGATAGACCGCTTTCGCGATATGCCAGGTGCCTTCGCCGCCCTGGTCTTCGATATGCGCTTCGCAATCGGCCTGGGTCTGCGCATCGAATTCTTCCTCAGTGGCCTGAAGCGTCGGACGCGACACCCGGCGCGGGGTCACAGCGGAGCCATTCGCGCCACTCACCGGCTCGGGATCGTTGGCAGGGACACCATCGACGATTCCAAGCTCATCAGCATGGTCGCAGATGAAGCGATAGGCTTCCGTGATGCGCGAAAACTCATCGCCGCATTCGGGGTGTTGGTCGGGATGTTTCTTGAAGGCGAGCATCCGGTAAGCCTGGCGAATATCCATGCGAGTGGCATCGGCAGCCACGCCAAGGGTCTCAAAAGCCAGATTGCGGGATGTAAGACGGTCGATCGGCGACATGGGGAACAACTCGTAACATTGGGGTACACACTACACGCCATAACTGGACCACATTTCGCCATAATTGGCAAAGAATGCGGGAATATGGTGGCAGATTGATTAACACCCGACCGCGTTTACACGCGACCGGGTGTCATTGTTTCGAAAATTTGAACAGAATCAGCTCTTCATGCTTTCCCAGAAGGACTTCATTTTCTTCAGGAAGCCGGAGCTTTCCGGGTTGTTCTCTTCGCTGAGTTTCTCGAACTCGCGCAAAAGTTCTTTCTGCTTCGAAGTCAGGTTGACCGGCGTTTCCACCGCCAGTTCGATCAGCATGTCGCCCGCCGATCCGCCCCGCAGGGCAGGCATCCCCTTGCCGCGCAGGCGCATTTGCCTGCCGGACTGGCTGCCTGCTGGGATCTTCACCCGGCTGCGGCCGCCGTCGATGGTCGGCACTTCGATATCTCCGCCCATCGCGGCGGAGGTCATCGACACCGGGACCCGGCAGAACAAGGCGGTACCGTCGCGCTGGAACAGCGCGTGTTCGGCAACCTCGATGAAGATATACAGATCGCCCGTCGGTCCGCCGCGCAACCCGGCCTCACCCTCACCGGCCAGCCGAATTCGCGTGCCTGTTTCGACACCGGCGGGGATATTCACGCTCAGCGAGCGATCCTTTTCGACCCGCCCGGCGCCGCTGCAGGTTTTGCAAGGGTTCTGAATGATCTGACCCATGCCGGAACAGGTGGGGCAGGTCTTCTCGACCGTGAAGAACCCCTGGCTGGCCCGCACCTTGCCCATACCCGAACAGGTGGGGCATGTCGTGGGCTCGGCCCCGCCTTCCGCGCCGCTGCCATTACAGGTATCGCAGGCAACCGCCGTCGGCACCTGGATGGTCCTCTGCATCCCCTTGAACGCATCTTCGAGGGAAATCCGCAGATTGTACCGCAGGTCCGACCCGCGCACGGCCCGACGTCCGCCGCCACCGCGACGGCCGCCCATCATGTCGCCGAACAGGTCGTCGAACACGTCGGAAAACGCGGATGCGAAATCGCCCTGGCCCTGGAACCCGCCATGACCGCCACGGGCTCCACCGCCCATGCCGCCTTCGAAAGCCGCGTGGCCGAACCGGTCATAAGCCGCTTTCTTGTCGGCGTCTTTCAGGACCTCATAAGCCTCGTTCGCTTCCTTGAACTGGGCTTCGGCATCCGGGTTGTCAGAGTTCCGGTCGGGGTGAAGTTCTTTCGCCTTGGTGCGATAGGCCTTCTTGATCTCGTCGGCATTCGCGCCTTTCGAGACCCCGAGTACCTCGTAATAATCGCGCTTGGCCATCGGTTACATCCCATTGAGAACGCAGGAACCGGCCCATGACGGGCCGGTCCGGTTTGCGTTCAGCGGCCTCAAGCGCGCTTGTCTTCGTCGCTGAGATCCTCAAAATCGGCATCGACGATGTCGTCGTCCACGCCACGCGGACCTTCGTCGTGATCCTCGGGATCAGCGTCGCCGGAAGATTCGGCCTGCGCCTTGTAGATTGCCTCGCCCAGTTTCATCGACGCCTCGGTCACGTTCTGAATACCGCTGCGGATCTTGCCCGCATCCTCGGTCTCCAGTTGCTCCTTGAGGTTCGCAATCGCCAGTTCGATGGCCTCGATGGTGGTCGGGTCGACCTTGTCGCCATGCTCTTCCATCGACTTCTCGGTCGAATGGATAAGGCTTTCGGCGCCGTTCTTGGCCTCGACCAGATCCTTCTTGGCCTTGTCGGCTTCCGCGTTCTCCTCGGCGTCCTTGACCATCTTTTCGATGTCCTCGTCGGACAGACCGCCCGAGGCCTGGATCGTGATCTTCTGCTCCTTGCCGGTGCCCTTGTCCTTGGCCGAAACCGAGACAATGCCGTTGGCGTCGATGTCGAAGGTCACCTCGATCTGCGGCAGACCACGCGGTGCCGGCGGGATGTCTTCCAGATTGAACTGGCCAAGCATCTTGTTGTCGGACGCCATCTCGCGTTCGCCCTGGAATACGCGGATCGTCACCGCGTTCTGATTGTCCTCGGCGGTCGAGAAGATCTGGCTCTTCTTGGTCGGGATCGTCGTGTTGCGGTCGATCAGGCGGGTGAACACGCCACCCAGCGTCTCGATCCCCAGCGACAGCGGCGTCACGTCGAGAAGAACAACGTCCTTCACGTCACCCTGCAGAACACCGGCCTGAATGGCGGCGCCCATGGCGACAACCTCATCGGGGTTCACACCTTTATGCGGCTCTTTCCCGAAGAACTTCGTGACCTCTTCCACAACCTTCGGCATCCGGGTCATACCACCGACCAGAACCACCTCGTCGATATCGCCGGTCGACAGCCCCGCATCCTTCAAGGCGGCCTGACACGGCTTGATCGAGTTCTTGATCAGATCGCCCACCAGGCTTTCCAGCTTCGCACGGGTCAGCTTCATCACCATGTGCAGCGGCTGCCCGTCGGAGCCCATCGAGATGAACGGCTGGTTGATCTCGGTCTGGGTCGAGGACGAAAGTTCGATCTTCGCCTTCTCCGACGCTTCTTTCAGACGCTGCAGCGCCATCTTGTCCTTGGTCAGATCGACGCCGTGCTCTTTCTTGAACTCATCCGCCAGGTAATTGACGATCCGCATGTCGAAGTCTTCACCACCAAGGAACGTGTCGCCGTTGGTAGACTTCACCTCGAAGAGGCCGTCGTCGATTTCCAGGATAGTGATGTCGAAGGTACCGCCACCAAGGTCATAGACCGCGATGGTTTTTGTTTCCTTCTTGTCCAGACCATAGGCCAGCGCAGCCGCGGTCGGCTCGTTGATGATCCGCAGCACTTCCAGACCGGCAATCTTGCCCGCGTCTTTCGTGGCCTGACGCTGGGCGTCGTTGAAATAGGCAGGAACGGTGATGACAGCCTGCGTGACGTCCTCACCCAGATAAGACTCGGCAGTTTCCTTCATCTTCTGAAGGATGAACGCCGAAATCTGCGACGGCGAATACTTCTCGCCACCGGCTTCGACCCATGCATCGCCATTGCCGCCATCGACAATCTTGTACGGGACGATCTTCTGGTCTTTCGTCACCTCGGCGTCGTCCACGCGGCGTCCGATCAGACGCTTCACGGCGAAAACGGTGTTTTCGGGGTTGGTGACGGCCTGGCGCTTCGCCGGCTGACCAGCCAGCCGTTCGTTGTCGGTGAATGCAACGATCGACGGGGTCGTCCGGGCACCTTCGGCGTTCTCGATGACCCGGGGTTGCGATCCATCCATGATGGCAACGCAGCTGTTGGTGGTCCCAAGGTCGATACCGATGACTTTACCCATGCTCAGTTTCCTCTTCTAAGGCGATGTTCGGGGTCGCGGCCCGTTATGGCACCGAAACCCGATCCCAAGGTATGTGACGACCCTCTCAGGGGCCGTTCACGGCTTCGTGGGGTATATAGGGAGGGGTTCAGGACCCTGCAAGCGACTCTGCCCATGGAATTTTCGATGTTTTGCAGCAAATCTTCACTCATGACGGCTCCGCTCGACTTCATGGGAACGAAGGTCTTCAAAGACCACCTTTCGCGTGCCGCGCAGGACCGCATGGTCGCGGACCTTCGGGCCATCGCGGGGGCCGCGCCGTTCCGACAATACGAAACCCCCGGCGGGCGGAAAATGAGCGTCCGGATGACCGGCGCAGGCGAAGTCGCCTGGATGACCGACCGGTCCGGCTATCGCTATGCGGATGCCCAGCCCGACGGACGTGATTGGCCCGACATTCCACCTTCCATCCTTGATGTCTGGAAAACCGTCTCCAGCGTCTCGCGCCCCCCGGATTCCTGCCTCGTCAATTTCTACGGCGAAGGCGCGAAGATGGGGATGCACCAGGACCGGGACGAGACGGAGACCGATTGGCCGGTCGTCTCGATCTCGCTTGGCGACGAGGCGCTTTTCCGCGTCGGCGGATTGGAGCGTGGTGACCCGACCAAAAGCATCTGGCTGCGATCGGGTGATGTCGTTGTCCTCACCGGCCCGTCACGTCTCGCTTATCACGGCATCGACCGGATCAAATTCGGCACCAGCCCGCTTCTGGAAAACGGCGGCAGGATCAACGTCACGCTCAGAGTGGCGGGCTAGATCGGGAAAGCCGCATCGAAGGCCGCTTTCCCCTTCGATGTCAGTACAAGATCACGCGCCGCCTCGTTGCGGCGAAACCATCCAAG
Organism: Silicimonas sp.; assembly: GCA_050299835.1. Lineage (GTDB taxonomy): Bacteria > Pseudomonadota > Alphaproteobacteria > Rhodobacterales > Rhodobacteraceae > JAJDOD01. The sequence continues at coordinate 89,121 of JBNKWP010000001.1, read as the reverse complement.
CTCCAGCATGCGCGCAAACAGCGCGGCACCCAGGGCTCCCGCCAGGTGCGATCTCCGCTCGGACCAGTCGAGACAGACCCGACACAGCGGTCGGCGCTGGGCGTCAAGCGCACCTGGGTCGATCCCCAGCGCCGCAATCTCCCGCGCACCTTTACCCGTCAGCGAAACATCTTCCCGCGTGACCGTCAGCAAGCGCCGCGTCGCCAGACTGTCGAAAAGCTGAACCCCGCACCGCCCGGCCAGATGATCGTAGCAGACCCGCGCTTCGCGCAGTTTCACATCCCGTGGTCCGGGCCGGGTGCGCAAATGCCCTTTGGTCGCTGCTAGCCCGGCGAGAGTTTCGATGGCATGGGCCACCTCATCGTCGGCAATGGCGAAGTAACGGTGACGCCCCTGCTTCCTTGGCCAGATCAACCCCGCTTCCGTCAGGCTCGCAAGGTGACCGGACGCCGTGGCCGGTGTGACGCCCGCCTCGATGGCCAGTTCGCCTGCCGTCAAGGCGCGCCCCGACATCAGCGCCGACAGGATCGCGCTGCGGGCGGGGTCGCCGATCAGCTGGGCGATGCGGGTGATATCCGGTCCTTCTGCCATGCCCAAAGGCTGACAGGCGCATGGTGCCCTTGCAAGCACTGACGTTTCGGTCCCGACCGAAACATTCGCCGCTGGTTCTCTGATTGATTGCGGTCAACGAAAGGAGACCAAAAAAATGGACATCATCGAGACTGCATATTCCCGCATTCCACCTCTCTGGCAGGACGCGCGCTCGCGTTTTGCGATCTGGCGCAGAAACCGGCGCACCCGTCGTCAGCTTGCGGATCTGCCACCGTGGCTATTGAAGGATGTCGGGATCACACGCCGACAGGCCCGCGAAGAGGCGCGGCGGATGCTGTGACCGCATTCCACGTCACTGCAACGGCGGCTGGAGCGAGCAACATCCCTGAAGGTGCATCTGGCTTCCCGGAAGGACCAGGTTCAGCTCCAGCCCGAATTCCCGATCCGACATGCCGTCATTGCAGGACGCGCGCGAAATCACACCCACCATGCTGGCGGTCGCGAACGAATACCGACCCCGATGGTTGAGGGTGCCGGTCTCGAATGCGATCGTCTCTGAGATCGCCTCTTCATCGTCGAATGCGACATCCAGCGTCAGCACGCCATCGTCCCGCGACAGATCCCAGAAAGGCTCCGTGCCGTAGCACGTCCTGAACTCGGGATATATTCCGTCCCACTGACCCGGACGACGCTCCATGAAGCTCATCGAGACCCAACCGGACGTTCCTGCCGTATTGACCAGACCCCAGGTCAGATCGTCGGTCGCCTCGATGATCTCCACCTCCTCGGCGTCATGGGCCAGAGTACCGATGATCTCCGCGGAAGCATTCGGCTCTGCGCGGATGTTCAGCACGTCATCCGCCGCGACGAAAACCACATCGTGAAGCGCGGGCCATCCGTCCTGCGTGGCGTGCGCCGGACCGGCAACGGCAAGTGCGATCCAGAAGGCGTTAACCAGAACGCCCCATTCAGCTTTGCGCAATCGCAGCGCGCGGTTGATGGTACAAAACGGTATCACGGGTCCTCCGAAGTTGTACAATTTGTCACGAAACGGCACCGAACGCCGGAATTAAGCGAACCTTACCGTCCCGCGAACCAACTCTGCGAGACGTATTTGCGGGTCTGGCTCTCCCCCAGAAGTCCGACAACAAGCAGGATCAGGGAAACGATGATCGGATATTCCAGGTTAGATTTCAGCGGGTTGTAGTTTACGAAAATATACCCGCGACCCTGATCGATGATGTGGAAAAGCGGGTTCCATGAAAACAGGGCGATCATCGTGGCCGGCATCATGTTGGCGACGAACATCTTGCCGCTGGCGAACATGTTGAAGCGGGAATAGACCTGCTGCGCCGTCGCCGTGGCCTTGGGGAACCACGGTTTTATTGCAAGAAAACAGACACCTACGGAAATGCCCGAGAACCAGGCGAGAAGAATCATTGCCATCGCGCCGACCGGTTGATGGATCTCCAGCGGAATCCACAGAAGGTGGTACCCAAGCAGGATCGCAGCCTTGGACACGATCTGCGTGTAAAGCGTGCTCAACGCGGCCGATAGCAGCGACACCGAAGTTGTCATCGGAAGGTGCTGCATGATGGCCGAGGTCGGCCCGTCGGCAGAGGCGACCGCGCTTACCGTCTTGATATGCACCATGAAAACGAAGATGCCGGACATGACGAACAACAGGAAGTCCCCCCGGATCGCGGTACTTGCCCCGAACCTCCGGAAGAAGCTCATAAAGAGGTAGAACGCGCCGACCATGACGAGTGTCTGCAAGACATTCGTCAGGATCGCGAAAACGGCATCGCGATGCCCCTTCCGGACCGACCGCACTGTGTTGTGAAAGGTCAGGTCGAGGAGTTTATAGGCTCCCCTGGCAGCGGATGGTTTGTGCTCGTCTACGAAAAGCATCTGGCGGCTTGTGTGTTGTATTGGGTCGAACCATAAGCCTGATAAGGATGCACTGGCAGGATTTCGAGGAAAAAATGGCTGAGTTCGACAAAATTGCCCTTGTATCGGCAATGCGCCGCCTGTCCGTCGGCGCGGGGCGGGCCATCATGGAGGTCTATGAACGCGATGACCTGGGCGTGAAAATGAAAGAAGACGCCTCCCCGGTCACAGAGGCCGACGAGGCGGCGGATGCTCTTATTTCAAAGGGCCTCAGGGCCGAATTTCCTGACATTCCGCTGGTAACCGAAGAACAGGCGTCCACGCACGATTTGCAGGCAAAGACTTTCCTCATCGTCGATCCCCTTGACGGGACGAAGGAATTCGTCAAGCGTCGGGGCGATTTTACGGTGAATATCGCACTTGTCGAAGACGGGGTACCTACTCTGGGCGTGGTCTATGCACCGGCGCGGAAGCGGATGTTCCTGACCCCGGCAACGGGCGGAGCGGTCGAGGAATCCGGCGCTTTCGATCCAGATGAGAAGGGGCCGGAAACCCCGATCAGTGTGGCCAGTCCGGACCCTGCCGCGCTTCGCGTCGTGGCATCGAAATCGCACCGGGATCAGGCGACGGACGATTATATTGCGCAATATTCCGTGGCCGATCTTGTTAGCGCCGGTTCGTCCCTCAAATTCTGTCTCGTCGCGACCGGCGAGGCCGATTTCTATCCCCGCCTGGGACCGACGATGGAGTGGGACACAGCCGCTGGCCATGCGGTTTTATCCGCGGCAGGCGGGCAGGTTCTGGACAAGTCGAGCCACGCCCCACTGGCCTACGGAAAGCCTGAATTCCGGAACCCGTTCTTCCTGGCGCTCGCACCGGGGGTTCCTTTGGTTTCGGAATGACCGACAAGGCGCTGTCAACACTGCGGTTCAGTGTCATCGTCGCCAGCCGCCACCGGCCGGACTGGCTTCAAAGATGTCTTTCCGCCCTTGCCCAACAGGATCATCCTCTGTTCGAGATCGTCGTGGTTGCCGATGGCCAAAGCCTCGGTCGCTTGGAGGACCAGCGGATCAAAACCGTCCGTTTCGACGAAGCCAACCTGTCCCGCGCCAGAAATCTGGGAATTGCCGCATCCGGCGGCGACATTTGCGCTTTCATCGACGATGACGCAATGGCCGAACCCACCTGGCTCCGGCATCTTGATGCCGCGCTAACGGAAACATCGGTAGATTCTGTCAATGGTTTCGTTCGCGGGCGCAACGGCATCAGTTTCCAGTCCAAATGTCAGGTCGTCGATGCCGCTGCAGAGTCCCACGATCTGGCTTGCAATGAAACTTCCTGCTCCGTGCCGATCGTTCCGGAGAAGACCGCGCTGAAATGCGTCGGAACGAACATGGCGATCAGGCGCGAGACACTGATCGAGCTGGGAGGATTCGACGAAAGCCTCCGCTTCTTCCTCGACGACACCGACGTTTCGATGCGTTTGGCGCAGTCCGGTCGGCGAACCGCAATTCAGCCGCTTGCGCAGGTTCACCACGGTTTCGCGCCATCCGGTCGCAGGACCGCGCGCCGCGCGCCTCTGGATCTGTTTGATGTAGGAAGAAGCACGGCCATTTACCTGCGGAAATTCCAGGGCAGGGCGACAGACGAGGATCGGCAAAAAATCGAACGACGCGAACGCCGAAGACTGCTGGAGCACTTGGTGGCGGGTACCTGCGAGCCTCGCGACGTGCAACTCAGGATGGCGGGCCTTCGAGAAGGTTGGGCATCGGGATTGGGTGCCGATTTCGGCGCGCCGGTTGCGTTCCCGGAGAGTCCGGAGTTCCGACAGTTTCCGTCCTGCAAGCTTGCGCCGCAGGTTTTTGCGGCACCATATTTGTGGCGCAGGGCGCATATCATGGCTCAGGCGGCAAAGATCGTGAGATCAGGCGGCAGGGCGAGTGTCTTCAGCTTTTCCTTAACGCCTGTTCGCCACCATGTGCGATATTCAAGACCGGGCATCTGGGTGCAATCCGGTGGACTGTACGGAAGAAGTGACAGATCGGGACGACTGTTTAGGTGGTGCAGATTTGCCGACCGCCTGAAACACGAGATTCGCCGCGTTGCAAAAATTCGCGGCATAGGTGAAAGTTAGGCCGGTAAATGGTGGGACCAATCGCGCAGAAATGCGCCTGGACTTTTGAGAGTGAGGACACGCGATGAAGCGTAAAGTTACGAAAGCAGTCTTTCCTGTGGCAGGGCTTGGGACACGGTTTCTCCCCGCGACGAAGTCTGTCCCGAAGGAGATCATGACTCTTGTCGACCGTCCGCTGATTCAATACGCGATTGATGAGGCGCGCGCGGCGGGAATTACGGAGTTCATCTTTGTGACCTCGCGCGGGAAATCGGCGCTTGAGGACTATTTCGACAACGCCCCCGAACTTGAGGCTGAACTTCGCAGAAAGAACAAGACGGAGCTGATGGATACCCTGAAGACCACCTATATGGATTCCGGGGCCATCGCATATATCCGTCAGCACAGGCCGATGGGCCTGGGTCACGCAGTCTGGTGTGCCCGTCGTCTGATCGGCAACGAACCCTTCGCGGTGATTCTGCCAGACGATGTGATCGCGGCCGACAAACCGTGTCTGGCCCAGATGGTCGAGGCCTACGAAGAAACCGGTGGCTGTATGGTTGCAGCCATGCGGGTGCCGGATGAGATGACTTCCTCTTACGGAATTCTCGACGCGGACTCCGGCACGGTTGACCGCAAGGTCCGGGTTCGCGGGATGGTGGAAAAACCCGCAAGGGGCGAAGCGCCGTCCGACCTGGCCGTGATCGGACGCTATATCCTGACCCCCGATGTCATGAACACGCTGGATTCGGCCAAGGCCGGTGCCGGCGGAGAAGTGCAGTTGACCGACGCGATCGCGGAAGAGATCGTGAATGGAAGGCTGGTGCATGGCTTCCGTTTCGAAGGTGAACGCTTCGATTGCGGGTCCAAAGTCGGCTTCCTTCAGGCGACCGTCAGCTTCGCGCTGGCGCGACCTGAACTCAACGAAGAGTTTTCAAGATTCCTGAGTGACATTGTTCCAGTGGCGCGCGCTGCCGAATAAGGTAAAACGGGCCTGACAATAAAAAACAACGAGCTTGGGACGTGGCTACCCCCGTTTTAGATCTGAGCAGGTCGTTCTCTCGCCTCGGGCATGGTGCCGCTACCGGCATCGACCGGGTCGAGCGTGCGTATCTGGAAGAAATCATCCGCCGTGGTGGCTGGGGCTTGATCCGGACACCGCGCGGTTTCCTGTTGTTCGAGCCTGACCGGCTAGAGCGGCTTCCCGAATATCTTGACCGTTCCGACCTGGACGGCGCCGACCAGGCTTCGACCATCCGGGCCATCGCGTCCTCGCGGTCGTCGAACTTGTCGATCCGCAAGATCATGTGGCGCATGCCGAATGGGCTTGCCTATATCAATGTCGGGCACACTAACCTGAACCCGCAAACCATGCGGGCGATGATGGAGATGCCGGATCACTCCAAAGTCGTGATGATCCACGACACCATTCCGATCGACCACCCGGAATTCCAGACCGAAACCAGCCGTGCCAAATTCGTGGAACGTCTGACGACCGTCATCAATTTCGCCAATCACATCATCGTGCCATCGGACGCCGTACGCGAGAGTGTCGAAGGTCGCATGATCGGCACCGGCCACCGTGTGCCGGTCACAGTGTCGCCGCTGGGCGTTGACCTGGGGTCGACGCCATTGGACTATATAAAGTCTGAGCGGCCCTATTTTGTCATCCTGGGCACAATCGAGCCGCGGAAGAACCACAAGCTGCTCCTGGAAATCTGGGACCGGATGAACCGCAAGATGGACGAGAGCCGGATTCCGGAACTCCGCATCATCGGTGCGCGTGGATGGGGCAACAAAGAGGTTTTCGAAATCCTCGACAACTCTCCGATGATGGGGCGGACCGTGTTCGAGCTTGGCCCGCTGTCGGACAGGGAAATGAAAAGGCACCTGGCGGGCGCCACGGCGCTTTTGTTCCCGAGCCTTGCAGAAGGCTATGGGTTTCCGCCGTTCGAGGCTGCGACCTTCGGGGTGCCGTCGATCTGCGCGCCCCTCAGACCGACCGAGATCCATCTTGGCGACATGGCCATTTACGCCGATACGGACGATATGTATCAGTGGTTCCAGGCCATACGGGAACTGGCCAGTGAGGATTTGGCAGAGCAGACCAAGCGTTCGGCCGCGCTGCGCGCGTTCCGGCTTCCGACCTGGGAAAGACACTTCGAACGGGTGTTCAATCTGCTCTGAACGCGGGAGCAGACGCTCCCAGCCAAGGGGGCGGTAGCCGATGGGCGCCTTGTCGGCCGTCAGTTTGAGAATGGAACGGCGGCGCTGGCAGATCAGGGCCTTCAGAAAACGCGCTGAACTGAGATGTGTTGCTGACCGGACGAATCAGATCGGCCAAGACGACGTGCTTGCCTTTGCCACCATACGGAACGAGGCGCTGCGGCTCCCCTTTTTTCTGGAGTATTACCGTCGGCAGGGCGTGTCGCATTTTTTCTTCGTGGACAACGACTCCGATGACGGGGGCCGCGAACGACTGGAATGTGAAGAAGATGTCTCGCTCTGGACGACCCCGGCCAGCTATCGCCGCAGCCGATTTGGCACCGACTGGTTGAACTGGCTGAAGTTCCGCTATGGGCATGGGCGCTGGACGCTGACCCTCGATGCGGACGAATTCCTGATCTACCCGTTCAGCGATACACGACCGATCCAGGCGCTCTGCGATTGGCTGGACCAATCCGGTATTCGCAGCTTCGGCGCGATGCTTGTGGACATGTATCCGCGCGGGCCGCTCAGGGACCTGGATTATCAGCCCGGCCAGAATCCCTTCGAGCTGACCCCCTGGTTTGATGCCGGCAACTATGCAATCAGCAAGAACTCGCGCTACGGAAACTTGTGGATTCAGGGTGGGCCGCGCGCGCGTGTTTTTTTTCCTGACACGCCTGGAAATGCGCCGTCGCTGAACAAAATTCCGCTGGTGAAATGGGATCGCAGGTTCACCTTTGTCGCATCGACGCACATGCTTTTGCCACGCGGCCTCAATCAGGTCTATGACGAGGCCGGAGGCGAGAAGATGAGCGGCTGCCTGCTTCACGCAAAATTCCTGAACACCCTGGTTGGCAAAGCCGCCGAGGAAGTCGAACGCAGGGAGCATTTTGCGCGTGGGCGAGAATATGATGCGTACCACCGCAAGGGAAACCATCCGAACGGTCTTTGGTGCGAATGGTCGGAGCGGTTCATCGACTGGCGTCAATTGGAATCGCTTGGCCTGATGTCGAAAGGCAACTGGGCATGACCGTAGGGTTCGTCATGCTTGCCCATTCCGCGCTTGATCGCGCTGCCGAGGTCGTAAGAACCATCTCAGTGTCCGGTTGTCCCGTGGTGGTCCATGTGGATTCGCGTGTCGGCGCTGAGTTCGAGACCTTCGCCAGTGATATCCGGGATCTGCCCAAAGTCTCGTTTGCCAAACGGTTGAAATGTGAATGGGGTACCTGGGACCTCGTCCAGGCCAGCCGGGATGGGGCCGAAGCCTTGTTGCGGTCCTATCCCGAGTTGGATCATATTTTTCTAATTTCCGGGGCCTGCCTGCCGATCAAACCCATCCCGGCATTGATCGAATTCCTGGAGAACCAGCGCGATACGGATTTCATCGAGAGCGTCACGATTGGCGAAGTGCCGTGGACCAAGGGCGGCCTGAGCGAAGAGCGATTCACTCTAAGCTTTCCCTTCCCGTGGCGGCGAAGCAGGAAACTGTTCGATCTTTGGGTCGAACTGCAACGACTGATCCGGCGTCGCCGCAGATTGCCGTCCGGGTTGCAGCCCCATATGGGGTCGCAGTGGTGGTGCCTTTCGCGGTCAACACTTGAGAAAATCCTGGACGACGACCGTCGCGAGGAGTTCGAGCGCTATTTCCGGCGTGTCTGGATTCCCGACGAAAGCTACTTCCAGTCTCTGGTGCGGTTTTACGGAACCAGGGTCGAAAGCCTGTCACTGACGCTCTCGAAGTTCGATTACCAGGGCAAGCCGCATGTCTTCTATGACGACCACCTGTCGCTGCTTCGCCAGAGCCCGGCCTTCTTTGCCCGCAAGGCCTGGCCGGGTGCCGACAAGCTCTATCGCTCTTTCCTGGAGGGGCAACAGGCGTCGGTGCCGGTGACCAGGGTTTCGCCCGCCCACATCGACCGGACCTTCGTTCAGGCAAGTGCGCGTCGGACACGCGGCAGAGCGGGAATGGTGATGCCGGGCCGTTGCCCTTCGAAAGACGCCGAGAGTGCGCAGACCGCCGCGCCTTATGCGGTGTTCCACGGCTTCAGCGAGATCTTCGGGGAATTTGCAAGCTGGGCGCGCGAGGCGACTGGCAGCAGGGTCCACGGGCATCTTTTTGATCCCGACCGTGTCCGTTTCTTCGCCAACCAACCGGGATACGCAGGCGCGATGTCGGACGGCGCCGCACTGAGGGACTACGACCCGGAACAATTCCTTCGCAACCTGATCTGGAACACGCGGGGCGAACATCAGTCGTTTCTCTTCTCGGCCCGCGATGCAATGGCGATCTGCCCCTTTCTTGCGAGCGACAGGAACGCCGACATATTCGTGGTCACAGGTGCCTGGGTTCTGCCGCTTCTCCGGTCCGGGGAGACGGTGGCGGACATCCGCAACGAGGCCGCTCTTCTGCAGCAGAAAGAAGCAGAGTTCGTTGATATCCTGAACGAGCGTCGGACACGCGCGCGGGTTCGGATCTGGTCGCTGGCGGAATTTCTGGAGCGCCCACACGATCCGCTTCAGGAAATTGTCGATGGTCTGTCCGGAGCAGACTCGCATTTTCTTGCCGAACTGCCCGAATTCCTGCCACTGAACGGGTTGCCCGTCTTCCTCCAGTCACTCAGAAACGCCGGTATGAACCCGCATATGGCCGGTGAGATATCCGAGCAGGTCGCGGCGCAATTTTTTGATGACGAAATGACAAGGTTCGGGTGATGGGCAAGAACGGTTTCGACTATTTCGTGGTGCTTGCCGGAATGCGCACCGGGTCGAACCTGCTGGAGGAGCAACTTGCGGCAATGCCGGGGATCGAATCTCACGGGGAACTCTTCAACCCGCATTTTTTTGGCAAGCCGGATATCAACGAGAATTGGGGCCTTACCATGCGCGACCGCGATGCCGATCCATTGCGCGTCGTGGAGGCCATGAAACAGGCGGCAAGGTCCCTGCCGGGGTTTCGGCTGTTCCATGATCACGACCGGCGCGCCATAGACCATGTTCTGACCGACAGGCGTGCCGCGAAGATTATTCTCACGCGGCGACCGATCGACAGCTATGTCTCGCTGAAGATCGCGCGGAAGACCGGACAATGGTGGCTGAGCGACATGACTTCGGCGCGGGTGGCGAAAGTCCCCTTCGTTGCCGAGGAATACGCCGAGTTCCTCAATGAGTTGTCGGGGTTTCAGGCGCATATCACCCACAGTCTTCAGACGTCGGGGCAAACGGCGTTCCATATCAGCTACGACGATCTCTCGGACGATGAGGTCCTGGCCGGCCTGGGCTGCTTTTTGGGTGCAGAGGGTCCCCCCGACCCCTCAAAAGTTCGGGCCAAGGTTCAAAACCCGACGCCTGTCGAAGCACGCCTGACGAACCCCAGCGTGGCCGAACAAGCCCTCAGCCGGCTGGCTTCGCCGGACATCGGGCGCCTGACCAGCTATGAACCGGACCGGGGGCCGGGGCTGAAGTTTTTTTGCGTCGGTCGGTCCGTGCCGCTGATCTACATGCCGGTCCGGGGTGCCTGGGCCGATCCTGTTCCCGACTGGCTGAGGTCAATCGATCCGGATGGGGAAGTGGAAACCGGAATGACGCAGCGCGACTTGCGCCGTTGGAAGCGGGAGCATCCGGGTCACCGGTCCTTCACAGTGTTGCGGCATCCGCTGCTTCGGGCGCATGACGCGTTTTGCCGACATGTTCTTCCACCAGACAACGACGGCTATTCGGAAATACGAAAGGCCCTTGTTACCCAGTATGACGTGCCGCTCCCCCTCGATAGATCCGAAGGAAGTCACGACCTGGAAAGGCACCGAACCTGTTTTCTAAGTTTTCTGAAGTTCCTGGAAGGGAATCTTGGCGGTCAGACCTCCTTGCGCGTCGACAGCAGCTGGGCGTCCCAGAATGCGCTGGTTCAGGCCATTGGCGAATTCGCGATGCCCGACAGGGTCATTCGTTCCAGTCATCTTCATGCAGACTTGCAGGATGTCGCCCGCGAAGTGGGTTTCGTGGCGCCACCCTTGCCCAAGGATGACGGAACGGCCGAACCGTATTCTCTTGCAGAAGTCAGTACGGCCGAAATCGAAAAAGCCTGCGCCAAGGCCTACAGGCGCGACTATATCATGTTCGGCTTCGATTCCTGGGCGCCGGTGGCCAGCAGTTAGGCGGCCCGCATACTCGGCGCTTCGGTCAAAAGCGTGTGCAGTGTGGCCGGGTCGGCATTGGCGCGCAGCTTATTGCAAAGCCCGGAATCGCGAAGCGTGCGCGACACCATGGCCAGCGCCTTCAAATGATCGACGCCTGCGTCAAGTGGTGCGAGCAGTGCAAAGACAAGATCAACGGGCTGCCGATCGACCGATTCATACTCCAGCGCCTTCTCAACGCGAACGAAAATGCCATGCACCGAATCCAGACCGGAAAGGCGCGCGTGCGGGATTGCGATACCCTGACCCACCCCGGTGGGTCCAAGGCTTTCGCGTTCCTGAAGCGCACGGCAGACTTCACCGTGGTCAAGACCATAGGCAGCGAAGGCCACATCGCTGATCTCGTGCAACAGGCGTTTTTTACTGGTCACCGAGGAAAGCGATTTGACGCCTTCCACGCGAAGAATCGACGAAAGTTCCATGAATCTTACCGTGTCCCCGATTGGCACTACAGGACTGATTGACGCCAGGCCCTTACTTTGGGTCAATCCAGCCGATGTTTCCGTCATCCCGGCGGTAAACGATGTTAATCGCGTCGCCGCCCATTTCGTTTCGGAACACCAGTACGGGCGCTCCGGCAAGTTCCATCTGCATAACCGCCTCACCGACCGAGAAAGAGGGGATCTTCGCCTCCATTTCAGCAACGATGATGGGTTGCAGCGTTTCTGGCTCCGATTCGTCATGATGCTCGGATGAGGCGAGGATATAAGAGGCCGCCCCGGTAAGTTCAACAGGCCGCTCGCGGTGATGGTCCTTCAGCCTGCGCTTGTAGCGTCGAAGCTGTTTGTCCATCTTGTCCTGACATTTTTCGAACGCCGCATAGATTTCGTGATCGTGGCCTTTGGCTTGCACCGTAAGCCCGGTGGACAGGTGGATTACGGCTTCGCAGACATGCTCATTTCCACTTTTCGAGAAGACCACATTGGCATCCGTTGGGCGACCGGGGTATTTGCCCACCATCTCTCCAAGTCCATCTTTTACATGGATTTGAAGAGCTTCCCCGATGTCGATCTGTTTGCCGGTGATCTGGTACTGCATAGGATTCTCCTGACAAGGTAGTGCGGCCCGGACAGTTCCGGGCTGACGGATAGAGCGCCGTAATTATAGAGACTTGGTCGCTGTCGTGTTGGGGCAGCTGGGACTCGGTCTGACATTGAGACGGGTCTTTTCATTACGTCCATTTGGCGACAATCGGACCATGCCTGTCAAACAAAACATCGTATGGTTAAGAAATCCGGAAGGATTGGCCAAGGTAAACACGCCTGACATTTTCGTCGCGCACGACCTCATCCGCTGTTCCGCTCATCAGCACGCCGCCATCGTGAAGGATATAGGCGCGATCGACGATCTCCAGCGTCTCGCGCACATTGTGGTCGGTGATCAATACACCGATTCCACGGTTCTTCAGATCAGTGACAAGATCGCGGATATCGCCCACGGCGATCGGGTCGATGCCTGGGAACGGTTCGTCGAGCAGTAAGTATTTCGGGTTTGCCGCAAGCGAGCGTGCGATCTCGCAGCGTCGCCTTTCGCCGCCGGAAAGGGCAACAGAGGGCGTGCGACGCAGGTGAGAGATCGAAAACTCGTTCAAAAGCTCCTCAAGTCGCTCGCGTCGCTTCGTTCTGTCTTTCTCAACAATCTCGAGGATTGCCAGGATATTGTCTTCGACATTGAGACCCTGAAAGATCGAGCGCTCCTGTGGGAGATAGCCGATTCCCAGCTTGGCGCGGCGGTACATCGGATATGTCGTGACATCGCGCCCGTCGATCAGCACCTGTCCCGCATCCGGCATGGTCAATCCCGCGATGGCATAAAAACAGGTCGTCTTGCCCGACCCGTTCGGGCCGAGCAGAGCCACGACCTCACCCCGCGTCACGTCGAGGCTGACATCCCGAATGACCGGCCTCTTGCGGTAGGATTTCCGCAAGTTGCGAATTTTCAGCCCGCTATCGCCCTCGGCTGCAATCGTAAGTTCCGGCTTCGTCATCAGTTGTCACCGCCCGATGGCGTGATGACGGTGCGCACGCGGCCCTCCATGCGACCGTTGCCCGAGCCGAGATTGACGACAAGCCGGTCTCCGGCAATGGCGTTCGGGCCCTGGGTCAGCAGCACGTCGCCGCTGAGCGTGACCGTCCCCTCGGCAACCGAATAGACCGCGTCATTGGCTTCCGCGGCGTCCGTGGCGGTCACGAAGGTCACGCCGCCGGAGGCGAGGAGGCGTTCGATGCCATTGGCCGATCCGCTTTCGGCGTATTCGATGGTGACCCGCCCGGCCGAAAGCCGGACGCTGCCCTGCACGACCAGAACATTGCCGTCGAACACCGCCTTGCCGGTCGATTGATCTACGGAAAACTGATCAGCGGTCACCTCCACCGGGAGTTTCGCGTCGAACGCACCGGTCCCGACTGCGATATTCGCCCCCTGCGCGGCAACGCCCGACGCCAAGAACGACAGGCACAAGGTCATGAAAAGAATGCGCAACACGGTCAAAATCACGGGTCCTCTTGCGTACCGGGGGTGTATACCAGCCGAACACCACCTTTGAATACCAGAACATACCCGGAGCCGGGAGTCTCCGCTCGGGTGAGCTCCATTTGCCCCGCGGTGATCTGTCCGGGAGGGCCCTCGGCTTTGACGCCTTCGGGTGCCACCACGGATGCTTTGGACATCGACGCGACAATTTCGGGAGCTGTCACGAGGTAGCCCAGGGTACTTTCCAGCCGCGCACCGCCGGTCAGAATCGCCTCTTCACTTTTGGCATCGACGATGCCGGTATTGCTGTTGACGGTGATTTGCGTACCGCCCGGAAGCTCGAGATTCGCGACCAACAGATGGCCTGTAAGCCGGTCACTGCGATCGTCGTCAGGGCGGATCGATTCCGCCCAGAGCGAGATATTGACCCCGTCCTCCGTGACACCACCGAAAGTCGGCCGGGTAATTCCCTGCTCGCGGAGGATCTTGGCCACATCGACATCGGCATACGGAATAGCTGCTTCGGGATCGAGAGTCTCCGCCACAAAAAACAGCGTGGACAGGATCGCGAGCGCAAGAAGCGGCAGCGTGACCTTCAGCCAAAGAACGACACGCGAATATCTGTCGGCGGTTGTCATGGGGAACATATAGATCGAAAAGCTCAGTGCGCGAAAATGTCGATCTCCGGCCACCCGGCGAGATCCAGCCGAGCGCGTGTGGGAAGAAAGTCGAAGGCGGCCTGGGCAAGGTCCGTGCGACCTTCGCGCGCCAGCCGTTCATCCAGCTTTTCTTTCAGCCGGTGCAAGTAAAGCACGTCGCTGGCGGCATAGTTGAGCTGCGCGTCGGTCAGGGTTTCCGCGCCCCAATCGCTCATCTGCTGGAGCTTTGAGATATCGACGCCGAGAAGCTCGTCCAGCAGGTTCTTCAACCCGTGCCGATCTGTGTAGGTGCGGATCAGCTTGGACGCGATCTTCGTGCAGTAGACAGGCCGTGCCAATGCGCCGAATGCTTTATAGAGCGCGGCAATGTCGAAGCGACCGAAGTGGAACAATTTCAGGACATCGGGATCGGCAATCAGCCGTTCGAGATTTGGCGCGGATGTCTGGCCGGGTGCGATCTGGACCAGGTGCGCATTGCCGTCACCGCCGGAGAGCTGAACAAGACAAAGACGGTCGCGGCCGGGGACGAGCCCCATCGTCTCGCAATCAATCGCGACGGACGGTCCAAGGTCGAGGCCATCCGGCAGGTCGTTCTGGTACATGTGATTTGCCATGCCCCGTGTCATGCACCCTGCAGCCTTGCCGATCAAGCGAGTTGATTTCCGGTCCGAGGTGAGGCGCCCCCGGCTGCGCCGCGCATATCGCGATCGGTTGCGCGGACCGGTCCATTGTTCTATGCGACAGTTTAGACGCGCCCCTTATCACAAGCTGCCAAAGGACTTTGAAAGATGAGCGAAGCCGGTCGTCCCGACATATTGTATACCAAGGTAGACGAAGCGCCCGAGCTTGCCGCCGCCTCACTCCTGCCCATCATCAAGACTTTTGCCGGGGCCGCCGGAATATCGGTCGGGACCAAGGACATTTCGCTCGCCGGTCGGATATTGGCGGCTTTCACGGATCACCCCGACGATTTGGCCGAGCTGGGCGATCTGGTGAAAACGCCAAGCGCCAATGTGATCAAGCTGCCCAATATCTCGGCCTCGGTTCCGCAGTTGAGGGCGGCCATCGCAGAACTTCAGAAACAGGGCCACGCAATCCCGGACTATCCGGAGAACCCATCGACCGACGAAGAAAAGGCGATCCGTGAGAAATACGACGCGATCAAGGGATCGGTCGTGAACCCGGTTCTGCGCGAAGGCAACTCGGACCGCCGGGCAGCCAAGGCGGTCAAGAACTACGCCATGGCCAACCCGCATTCGATGGGGACCTGGTCGTCCGACAGTAAGACCCGTGTGTCTTCGATGACCGGCAATGACTTCTTCTCCAACGAGGACTCGGCGACGCTCACCGCTGATCAGGCGGGCAAGGCAAAGATCGAATTCGAAGCGGAAGACGGGGCGGTCACAGTATTGAAGGACGGACTTCAGGTTGATGAAGGCACCGTGGTCGATGCGACGTTCATGTCCGTGAAGGCACTCCGGGCGTTCCTGGCCGAGCAGATCGATGCGACAAAGGCCGAAGGCACGCTGTTCTCGCTGCACCTGAAGGCGACCATGATGAAAGTCTCCGACCCGATCCTTTTCGGTCACGCGGTCGAAGTGTTTCTGAAGGATGTATTCGAGAAGCACGGCCAGACCTTCGCGGATCTCGGCGTCGATCCGAACCTCGGCATCGGCGATCTGGAGGCGAAGATCGCAACGCTTCCCGAGGACAAGGCCGCCGCGATCCGCGCCGATATCAACGCCGCCTATTCTGCGAACCCGCCGCTCTACATGGTGAATTCCGACAAGGGGATCACCAACCTGCACGTGTCGTCTGACGTTATCATCGATGCGTCCATGCCCGCCCTGATCCGCGCCGGTGGCAAGGGTTGGGGGCCGGATGGCAAGGAAGCCGACAGCAACTGCGTTATCCCCGACAACTCCTATGCGCCGGTCTATGACGAGACGATCAAGTATTTCAAAGAAACAGGCGCACTCGACCCCACAACCAGCGGATCCGTCCAGAACGTTGGTCTGATGGCGCAGAAGGCGGAGGAATACGGCTCCCATCCGACGACATTCGAAGCGACCGGCAATGGGACGATCCGCTATGTACTGGCTTCGGGCGAAGTGCTGCACGAACACACGGTGGAAAAGGGCGACATCTGGCGATCCGCGACCGCGAAGAAGGCCCCGATCGAGGATTGGGTGAAGCTGGCGATCTCCCGCCAAGCGGCGACCGGCGCTCAGGCGATCTTCTGGCTGGACAAGAACCGGGCTCATGATGCGGAACTGATCAAGTATGTCGAGAAGATCCTCGCCGACGAAGGCGTGGCCGACAAGTTCCGGATCATGGCACCGCGCGAGGCAACCCGCCTGACGCTGGAGACGATCCGCGAAGGCAAGGACAGCATCGCGATCACCGGCAACGTGCTGCGCGACTACCTGACCGATCTTTTTCCGATCCTCGAACTCGGCACCTCGGCCAAGATGCTGTCGATCGTGAAGCTGATGCAGGGCGGCGGGCTGTTCGAGACCGGCGCGGGTGGTTCTGCGCCGAAGCACGTGCAGCAGCTGCAGGAGGAAAACCACCTGCGCTGGGACTCGCTGGGCGAGTTCTGTGCCCTGGGCGAGAGCTTCGCATTCTACGCGGAGACCTCCGGCAACGCGAAGGCAAGGGTCATGGCGGAAGCTGTAGACGCTGCCACGCAGGGTGTGCTCGACCATGACCGCAGCCCCGGTCGCAAGGTGGGACAGCCCGACAACCGCGACAGCCATTTCTGGTTCGCGCTCTACTGGGCGGAGGCGCTTGCAGCGCAGACCGACGACGCGGAACTTGCCAGGCGTTTTGCGCCTATGGCGGAAAAGCTGCGGGAGAGTGCCGATACCATCGTGGCCGAGCTTCAGGCCGGGCGGGGTCACGCGGTCGATACCGGCGGTTACTACAACCCCGATCCGGCGAAGCTGGCGCAGGTGATGCGGCCCAGCGCGACTTTGAATGGCATCATCGGCTAAGGATAACCCGGCAAGTCGCGTCGATTTGCGCCTTGCCGGGTAATCCGCCCGCGTCTAAACCGGCAGGCAACAGAGGAGAGGTGCCCCTCATGCCGCAATTGGTCACGATCTTCGGCGGATCCGGCTTTGTCGGACGGTACATTGCGCAACGTATGGCGCGGCAGGGCTGGCGTGTCCGGGTCGCGGTTCGTCGTCCGAACGAGGCGCATTTCGTCCGTCCCTATGGCAAGGTCGGGCAGGTCGAGCCGGTGCTCTGCAATATCCGCAACGATGAAAGCGTCCGGCAGGCCACGAGAGGAGCGGATGCGGTTGTGAACTGCGTCGGCACCTTCGACGCCAAGGGCAAGAACAATTTCGACGCGGTCCAGCACGAAGGTGCGGCGCGGATTGCCCGGACGGCTGCAGAGCTTGGCGTTTCGCGTCTGATCCATATCTCGGCAATCGGGGCCGATGTGGATGGTGCGAGCCAATATGCGCAGAGCAAGGGCAAGGGCGAGGCCGCGATACTGGAAGCTTTCCCGAACGCAATCATCCTGCGCCCCTCGGTCGTCTTCGGTCCTGAAGATCAGTTCTTCAACCGTTTCGCGGCGATGGCGCGGATGTCACCGGCGATTCCGCTGGTCGGTGCCGACACGAAATTCCAGCCGGTCTATGTTGACGATGTGGCGCATGCCGCCGAACTGGCTGTGTTGGGACAGGCCGAACCGGGCGTGTATGAGCTTGGCGGACCGGATGTTGACACGTTCCGGGCGCTGATCGACCAGATGCTTCACACGATCCGCCGCCGCCGCCTGATCGTTCCGCTGCCATTCTGGGCCGGGCGTATCCTGGGGCGGGTCTCGGTCGCGATGTCTTTCCTGACGGGCGGGCTTGCACCGCAACCGATCACCGTCGATCAGGTCCTGTCGCTTCAGGACGACAATGTGGTCGGCGAGGGAGTCAGGACATTCGCCGATCTTGGCATCAAGCCGACCGCGATAGAGGCTGTTGTTTCGTCCTACCTCTGGCAGTTCCGTCCGTCGGGACAATATGCCGAGCTTAAGGAAAGCGCACGCAACCTGCGCTAGGTGTACGCGATGCCGAGCAGGATGACGCCCAGAGCGATCCGGTAGATCACATAGGGCGTGAAGCTGACGCTTTTCAGCAGACGCATCATGAAATGCAGTGCCAGAAGCGCAGCGATGAAAGCAAAAGCAGCAGCTATCGCGCTATCCCGCGCTGCGGCTCCATCCATTGTGGCGGCAACCTCCAGCCCGATCAGAGTGCCGGAGGCAAGGATCGTGGGGATGGACATCAGCATGGCAAGCCGCGCGGCCTCGCCCCTTTCATAGCCAAGCTGGCGTGCGCCCGTGATGGTGATGCCCGACCGGGAAGTGCCCGGGATCAGCGCCAGCACCTGCCACAGGCCCATTGTCATCGCGTCGCGCAAAGTCCAGTCCTTTGCCGTTTTGCTCGCCGCCCCTTTCTGGTCAGCCCAATAGAGGATCACACCGAAGACCAGCGTCGCCCAGCCAACGACGGCGATACTGCGCAGTGCTTCGTCGAAGCCGGAAAGTTTGAGCAGCAGACCGGCGATGACGACCGGAATCGTCGCAACGATCAGGCCAAGAGCCAGGCGGGCGTCGGGATGGGATCGGTCGGTCAGGTGGAAAAGGCCCCGGAATGCACGGGCGACATCCTTCCGGAAATAGAGGATCACCGCACCCAAAGTGCCGACATGAACGGCGACGTCGATGACGAGACCCTGATCGTCGAGGCCCGTCAGATTCGGCAGCAAAATGAGGTGACCGGAGGACGAAACCGGCAGAAACTCGGTGATGCCCTGAACGATGGCAACGAGTATAAGGTGAAGGATCGGCATGGGTGGATTGCTGCTTGCAGATTTGGCCGAAATCTAACGTATTGAGATTTTTATAAAAGAGCGAACTTAAGTCCGAATCGGACATAAAACTCACCGAGAGACCCAAGGTAAGCTATTCTGTCGCAGCAAAAATTTGCTATTAGGTCAATATGTGTGACTTTTATTTTCCAATTATTCGGTTAAGAAGGCGGTCTGAACCTTGGAGGGTGAGTTGGCTGAGAATCCGA
Source organism: Silicimonas sp. (assembly GCA_050299835.1). GTDB lineage: Bacteria > Pseudomonadota > Alphaproteobacteria > Rhodobacterales > Rhodobacteraceae > JAJDOD01. The sequence goes on along the minus strand of JBNKWP010000001.1, from coordinate 69,953 downwards.
TGTTGAAATTCGTGACCGTCGAGCGGGACATGCCCCAGAAGCGCGAGGCCGGCCTGCGCAAGGAAGATTTTCACGAGATTTACTCGGAATACGCCCGGGAGAAGGCGGCAGAGCAGGCGAGCCGGTGCAGCCAGTGTGGTGTGCCCTATTGCCAGTCCCATTGCCCGCTGCACAACAATATCCCGGACTGGCTCATGCTGACCGCCGAGGGGCGGTTGCAGGAGGCCTATGACATCAGCCAGGCGACGAATACCTTCCCCGAGATCTGCGGTCGGATCTGTCCTCAGGACCGGCTGTGCGAGGGCAATTGCGTGATCGAGCAATCCGGGCATGGCACGGTCACCATCGGTTCGGTCGAGAAATACATCACCGATACGGCCTGGGAAGAAGGCTGGGTCAAGCCGATCGCGCCTGCCGCGGAACGCACTGAATCCGTTGGCATAATCGGAGCAGGTCCCGGCGGTTTGGCGGCGGCTGACCTTCTTCGCCGGGCCGGTGTGCAGGTGACGGTTTATGACCGCTACGACCGCTCGGGCGGTCTGCTGACCTATGGCATTCCCGGCTTCAAGCTGGAAAAGGACGTGGTGATGCGCCGCAACAAGCAGCTTGAGGAGGGGGGCGTGACCTTCGAACTCAACTGCAATGTGGGCGAGGATATTTCCTTTGACGACATTCGCGCCAAGCATGACGCAGTCATCATCGCGACCGGCGTCTACAAGAGCCGCGATCTGCCCGCGCCGGGCAGCGGGGCGGCCGGGATCGTGCGCGCCATCGACTATCTAACCGCCTCGAATCGCAAGAGTTTTGGCGATGACGTTCCCGAGTTCGACAGCGGCGAACTGAACGCTGAAGGCAAACGCGTCGTGGTCATCGGTGGTGGCGATACCGCGATGGATTGCGTGCGGACGGCCATTCGTCAGGGCGCGACGAGCGTCAAATGTCTCTACCGTCGGGACCGGGCCAACATGCCGGGATCGCAGCGGGAGGTGGCGAACGCGGAAGAGGAAGGCGTTGAATTCGTCTGGCTTTCTGCGCCGAAGGGCTTTGCGGGCGATGCCGTGACCGGCGTGATGACGCAGAAGATGCGGCTGGGGCCCCCGGATGCGACCGGGCGGCAGGTGCCGCAGCTGATCGAAGGATCGGACTATGTGGAGGACGCCGATCTTGTCGTGAAGGCATTGGGATTTGAGCCGGAAGACCTGCCAAAACTCTGGGGAATCAATGAGTTGGAGGTGACGCGCTGGGGCACGATCAAGGCCGATTATCGCACCCATGAGACCAGCCTGGAAGGCGTCTATGCGGTTGGTGATATTGTGCGCGGCGCCTCGCTTGTGGTCTGGGCGATCCGCGACGGGCGTGAGGCGGCAGATGCGGTGCTGGAGAGGTTTGCCACGACCGCCATTGCAGCGGAATGATTTGTTAATTCGGGCGAACGTACATGCCCCGTGAACTTTTGTACCAGTTTTGAGACCCCGCCAAACCGTTTTGTACAACCCACCGAACGGTGATCGCGGCAGGTAAACAAAACCTTGAAGGTCAGGAACGCTGACCGGAACGGTTAAGAGGAGGTTGAGATGGCATCGAAGACGGGAAGCTGCCTTTGCGGCGAGGTCGAGTATGAGCTGGCGGAGGCACCGACGAGTTACGGTGCCTGTCACTGTGGCATGTGCCGGAAATCCTCCGGCGGTATCGCTTTGGGCATCCAGGTGCCGCCGGGCGGCGTGCGCTTCGTGCCCACCGACAAACTGGCGATTTTTGAATCGTCGGACTGGGCTGAGCGTGGCTACTGCATGCTCTGCGGATCAAGCGTGTTCTGGCGGTTCACGGGCGAAGGTCCGATGCACGGCATGTTCACGATCGCAGCCGGGTCGCTGGAAGACATGTCGGGGATGGAGTTCGACGTGGAGATCTATATCGACCACAAGCCCGACAGCCATGAATTCGCTGGCGAACGCACGCGCCTGACTCAGGCCGAGGTCGAAGAGATGGCCGGGATCGGCGATGACTGACGCGCTTTCCGGTCGCTGTCTTTGCGGTGCAGTCACCGTCACCGTCGGGCGTCACCGCCCGGAGGTCGGCGTGTGCCATTGCTCGCGCTGTCGGCGGTGGACCGGATCGGCGCTGTTCCAGTTCGAGGCGGAACCGGATGAGGTCGAGGTGTCCGGGCCGGTGAAAACCTGGAACCATGAGATTGCCGAGAGGGCCTTTTGCGGGACGTGCGGCACGCTCCTGTGGCTGAAGGATTTCGACGGGCCTTACGAATTCCAGGTCGGGCTGTTCGACGGGGCGAAGGACTTTCCCCTGATCTCGGAGATATACACCGATCACGCCTTCAAGGCGGTAACACTTGCCGGAGATCATCAGCGGGCCACGTCGGCGGAATATGAGGCGAAAAATCGGATCGTGGAGGCAGCACCGTGACCACGCGAACCGGCCAATGTCTTTGCGGCGCGGTGCGCTATACCGTGCGCAATGCTCCGGACAGCTTCGGGGCCTGTCACTGCACCATGTGCCAGCGCATCAGCGGTGGCGTGAATATGTCTTTCAAGGTCAGTGCGGATCAAATCCAGATCACAGGTTGCAATGCCGTTCGCAGCTATCGTTCGTCGGACGAGGCGGAACGGAGCTTTTGCTCAGTCTGCGGGTCGAATCTCTGGTATCGCGGTGCCGGACAGAACGCAGCTTACAGCATCGGGTTCGGAACTCTTGATGACAAGTCGGGGATGCGTCTGGCCAAAGAAATCTGCATCGAAACCAAGCCGGAGGCATACGCCCTGGCCGGTGACCATCCCAGACTGACGAGCGCGGAGGCTTTTGCATGACCACGCGAACAGGAAGATGCATGTGCGGCGCGGTGTCGTTCACTTCCGATGCGGTGCCCGACCATTTCGGGGCCTGCCATTGCGAGATGTGCCGGCGCTGGACCGGATCGGCGCTTTTGGGTCTGACCGTGCCGAAGGCAAGTGTGACTTGGGAAGGCCAAGAAAACATCGAAACCGTTCAAAGCTCGGACTGGGCGGAGCGGGCATGGTGCGGGAAATGCGGTTCCGCGCTATACTATCATGTGACGCTGGACGGGCCGATGTCGGCCAATATCGAGATACCGCTGGGGCTTCTGGACGATGCCTCGGGCCTGGAATTCAAGAGCGAAATTTACATCGACCACAAGCCGGAGGCCTTTGCCTATGCCGGTGACCGGACCCGCCTGACACGAAGTGAAGTGCTGGCGAAGTACGGGATCGACGAAGGAGACATGTCATGACGAAGTTCGATGCAGCATGGGCAGCGGCCGAGGAAGAGAAGCGCCGCTGGATGGCTGAAAACAGTCTCTATTCCGACGATACGGAGCATTCCTCCTGCGGGGTCGGGCTGGTTGTGTCCGTGGACGGGCAGGCCAGCCGCAAGGTGGTGGAAAAGGGGATCAACGCGCTGAAGGCGGTCTGGCACCGGGGCGCGGTCGATGCCGATGGCAAGACCGGGGACGGTGCGGGCATTCATGTGCAGATCCCGGTGCCGTTCTTTTATGACCAGGTGAAGCGGACGGGGCACGAGCCGAACTCGGATCAGCTTCTGGCGGTTGGCCAGGTGTTCCTTCCGCGCACCGATTTCGGGGCGCAGGAAACCTGCCGGACCATCGTGGAAACCGAGATCCTGCGGATGGGATATTACATCTATGGCTGGCGCCATGTGCCGGTGGATATCTCCGTTCTGGGGGAGAAGGCCAACGCGACGCGGCCGGAGATCGAGCAGATCCTGATTTCGAACTCGAAGGGTGTGGATGAGGAGACCTTCGAGCGCGAGCTTTACGTGATCCGGCGGCGGATCGAGAAGGCGGCGGCTGCGGCGCAGGTGTCTCAGCTTTACCTGGCGAGCCTGTCCTGCCGGTCGATCATCTACAAGGGCATGATGCTGGCCGAGCAGGTGGCGGAGTTCTATCCCGACCTGAAGGACGAGCGTTTTGAGAGTGCGTTCGCGATCTACCACCAGCGGTACAGCACCAACACCTTCCCGCAGTGGTGGCTGGCGCAGCCGTTTCGGATGCTGGCGCATAACGGCGAGATCAACACGTTGAAGGGCAACGTCAACTGGATGAAGTCGCACGAGATCCGGATGGCGAGCACGACCTTTGGCGACACGGCGGAGGACATCAAGCCGATCGTGCCGAACGGGGCGTCGGATTCCTCTGCTCTGGATGCGGTGTTCGAGGTGCTGGTGCGCGCCGGTCGGAATGCGCCGATGGCGAAGACCATGCTGGTGCCGGAATCCTGGTCGAAACAGGCGCTGGAACTGCCGGAGCCGTGGCGCGACATGTACAATTATTGCAACGCGGTGATGGAGCCGTGGGACGGTCCCGCCGCGCTGGCGATGACCGATGGGCGCTGGGTGTGTGCCGGGCTGGACCGGAACGGTTTGCGTCCGATGCGCTACACCGTGACGGGCGACGGGCTGCTGATCGCGGGATCGGAGACCGGGATGGTGCCGGTGGACGAGGCGAACGTGCTGGAAAAGGGCGCGCTTGGGCCGGGGCAGATGATTGCCGTGGACATGGCGGAAGGGAAGCTCTTCCACGACACCGAGATCAAGGATGCGCTGGCGGCTGCCTCTCCCTACGGGGAATGGGTTGGCAAGATCGTGGAACTGGACGAGGAGTTGTCCGGCCTGACCGAACAGCCGATGTTTGAAGGCGGCGACCTGCGGAAGCGGCAGATTGCGGCTGGCTATACCATTGAAGAGCTTGAACAAATTCTTGCGCCGATGGCGGAGGATGGAAAAGAGACGCTGGCGTCCATGGGCGACGACACGCCGTCCGCCGTGCTGTCGAAGATGAACCGGCCCTTGAGCCATTTCTTCCGGCAGAACTTCAGCCAGGTGACAAACCCGCCGATTGACTCGCTTCGGGAATACCGGGTGATGAGCCTGAAGACGCGGTTCGGCAACCTGAAGAACGTGCTCGATCAGGATTCGAGCCAGACCGAGATCATCGTGCTGGACAGCCCCTTTGTGGCGAATGCGCAGTTCCAGCGGCTATGTGATGCGTTCAACGCCGAGATGGTGGAGATTGACTGTACCTTCGCTGCCAAGGCTGGGCCGGGCGCGCTTCAGGCGGCGCTGGAACGGGTGCGATCGGAGGCCGAGGATGCGGTGCGCTCGGGCGCGGGGCATCTTGTGCTGACCGATCACCATCAGGGGCCGGACTGGGTGGCGATGCCGATGATCCTGGCAACCAGCGCGGTACATAGCTGGCTGACGCGGAAGGGGCTGCGGACCTTCTGTTCGCTGAACATCCGGTCGGCGGAATGCATCGACCCGCATTACTTCGCGGTGCTGGTGGGGTGCGGCGCGACCACGGTGAACGCTTATCTGGCCGAGGACTCGATTGCGGACCGGATCGGGCGCGGCCTGATCGAGGGGACGCTGACCGAAGCCGTGGCGCGGTATCGCGCGGCGATTGATGCGGGCCTTCTGAAGATCATGTCGAAGATGGGGATCTCGGTGATCTCATCTTATCGCGGCGGTCTGAACTTCGAGGCGGTGGGTCTGAGCCGCGCGATGGTCAACGAGTATTTCCCGGGCATGCATTCCCGGATCTCGGGGATCGGTGTGGCAGGTATCCAGAAGAAGGCCGAGGAAGTTCACGCCCGCGGTTTCCTGAACGATTCCGTTCTTCCGATTGGCGGTTTCTACAAGGCGCGGAAATCCGGTGAGACCCATGCCTGGGAAGCGACATCGATGCATATGTTGCAGGCCGCGTGTGACCGGGCGTCCTATGCCATGTGGCAGCAATATTCGGCCAAGATGCGGGCGGCCCCGCCGATCCATCTGCGGGATTTGCTGGACATCAAGCCGCTGGGCAAAGCCATTCCGCTGGAAGAGGTGGAAAGCATCACCACGATCCGCAAGCGGTTCGTGACGCCGGGCATGTCGCTGGGGGCACTGAGCCCGGAGGCGCACAAGACGCTGAATGTGGCGATGAACCGGATCGGGGCGAAGTCGGATTCCGGCGAAGGCGGCGAAGACCCGGCGCATTTCGTGCCGGAACCGAATGGCGACAACCCGTCGGCCAAGATCAAACAGGTGGCGTCGGGGCGTTTCGGCGTAACGGCGGAATACCTGAACCAGTGCGAGGAACTGGAGATCAAGGTCGCACAGGGTGCCAAGCCCGGCGAGGGCGGGCAGTTGCCCGGCATGAAAGTGACGGAACTGATCGCCCGGCTGCGTCATTCGACGCCCGGGGTGACGCTGATCTCCCCGCCGCCGCACCACGATATCTATTCCATCGAGGATCTGGCGCAGCTGATCTATGACCTGAAACAGATCAACCCGCGCTGCAAGGTGACGGTGAAGCTGGTGGCGTCCTCGGGCGTCGGCACGATTGCCGCCGGTGTGGCCAAGGCCAAGGCGGACGTGATCCTGATATCCGGCCACAACGGCGGGACGGGGGCGTCTCCGGCGACCTCGATCAAATATGCCGGTCTGCCTTGGGAAATGGGCCTGACCGAGGCGCATCAGGTGCTGGCCATGAACAACCTGCGCGAGCGGATCACGCTTCGCACGGATGGCGGTCTGCGGACCGGTCGGGACATCGTGATGGCGGCGATGATGGGGGCCGAGGAATACGGGATAGGGACAGCGGCGTTGATCGCGATGGGCTGTATCATGGTGCGTCAGTGCCAGTCGAACACCTGCCCGGTCGGCGTCTGCACGCAGGACGAACGGCTGCGCGCCAAGTTCACCGGCAATGCCGACAAGGTGGTGAACCTGATCACCTTCTATGCCCAGGAAGTGCGTGAGATCCTCGCTTCTATCGGGGCGCGGTCGCTGGGCGACGTGATCGGTAGGGCTGACCTGTTGAGCCAGGTCAGCCGGGGCTCGGCGCATCTGGACGATCTTGATCTGAACCCGCTTCTGATCACCGTCGATGGGGCGCATGCGATCAAGTACGACCGTGACAAGCCGCGGAACCCGGTGCCGGATACGCTCGATGCGGAGATCGTGAAGGATGCGGCGCGGTTCCTGGAGGATGGCGAGAAGATGCAGCTGTCCTACGCCGTGCAGAACACGCACCGGACCATCGGGACGCGCACGTCTTCGCATATCGTGAAGAAGTTCGGGATGCGGAACACGCTTCAGCGGGATCACCTGACGGTGAAGCTTCAGGGCTCTGCCGGCCAGTCGCTGGGGGCCTTTGCGGCGCCCGGTCTGCGGCTGGAAGTGTCGGGCGATGCGAACGATTATGTGGGCAAGGGTTTGTCGGGCGGTACCGTTGTGGTGCGGCCGCCGATGATTTCGCCGCTCAAGGCGGACGAGAACGTCATCATCGGAAATACCGTCTTGTATGGCGCAACGGATGGCTACCTGTTTGCCGCTGGCCGCGCGGGCGAACGGTTCGCGGTTCGGAACTCGGGCGCGAAAGTCGTGGTCGAGGGCTGCGGCTCGAATGGCTGCGAATACATGACCGGTGGTGTCGCGGTGATCCTGGGCCAGATCGGAGCCAATTTCGGTGCCGGGATGACGGGCGGCATGGCTTATCTCTATGATCCCGAGGGCCTGGCTGAGACCATGATGAACCACGAAACACTGGTGGTCGTGCCGGTGAACGAGGGTCATTACATGAAAGAGCTGGAGACGCTTCTGGAGCGTCATCTGGAAGAGACCGGTTCGAAAAAGGCCGCGGCCATCCTGCAGCATTGGGACGAAGAGCAGGCGCATTTCCTGCAGATCGTGCCGAAGGAGATGCTCAACAAGCTGGATGTGCCCGTGATGGGTCTGGAGGAAGCGATTCCGGCGGAGTAACCGCGCGTTAACCAGGGTCATGCTCATTGGTGCGCATGACCCTGCCCGCTGAACTCACGCCCGAGCGTTGGATTGCACAGATCTTCTCGGCCAAATCCGTCAACCGGGGCGGGGTGATCCGGCGTCAGGCCAGGGATATTGACCGGCTGGTGGGGCGGGAGCGGTTTCTGTCCGAAGTGGCCTTGCGCGGGTTCCGGGCGGTCGAGAATAACGGGCAGATTGTCGTGTTCTGCAATCGGGCACCGGTACGGGTCTTGTTGTAGCAAAACTCCTCGAGGAGTTTTGCATGTCTGTTCGAATAGACATGCCTGTTCACGGAAGCGTTACTTCATCTTCTGAAACTCGCACAAACCTCTCTCCGTGTCTGAGCGCATGAAGGGGCCGATCACCGGCCCTCGCTTAACGGGAGACTCCCCATGAAACTTCGTCTTACGTCATTTGCCGTTGCACTCACAGTTGCTGCCGCTCCGGTGCTTGCGGCCAACCCGATGGTCGGCGGTGCGCCGATGCTGCCGACGATGGATATTGTCGATAACGCGGTAAATTCCGCCGATCACACCACGCTTGTCGCCGCCGTTCAGGCCGCCGGGCTGGTGGAGACGTTGAAGTCGGACGGTCCCTTCACGGTCTTCGCGCCGGTGAACATGGCGTTCGAGAAGCTGCCGGAGGGCACGGTGGACACCCTGCTGAAGCCTGAAAACAAGGGGATGCTGACCAAGGTTCTGACCGCGCATGTGGTGGCGGGCAACCTGTCAGGTGAGGAGCTGGCGCGGCGCGCGCGGGCGTCTTCGGACGGGTTCTATCACTTCCAGGCAGTCTCGGGCGATGCGCTGTCGGCGCAGGTTCGGGGCAGCAACGTCTATATCTATGACGAAAGCGGAAATGCCGGTCGGGTCACCATTGCCGATGTGAACCAGTCGAACGGCGTCATCCATGTCGTTGACACGGTACTTGTTCCCAAGTGATTTGAGTGTGTGTGGCGAGGGTCGGTGCCGTGGCGCCGGCCCTTTTCATTTGCCCTGCATCTTGTCCATGACATGCGCCATTTTGGTCATGACGGCGGTGGCGCCGCCCTGGCTCCAGCCGCCATCAACGGGCAGGATCGCGCCGGAGATGTAGGCGCCTGCCTCCGAACTGAGCATCCCGGCGGCTTTGGCGATGTCATCGACAGTGCCGAGGCGGCCGAGGGGGACGGATTTCGTCACCGCGTCGAGAAGTTCGGGCGTCGGCGCGAGGCGGGCCATACCTTCGGTGTCTGCGATGGGGCCGGGGACGATGGAATTGACGCGGATGCCGTCCGGTCCCCACTCAAGCGCAAGCGTGCGGGTGACCATATCGACGCCGGCCTTGGCGGCGCAGACATGTGCTTGATAACTCATTGGCAAATAGGATTGGGGGGCTGAGATGTTGATGACCGATGCGCCCGGTTTGGCCAGGTGCGCATGGGCGGCGTGCATGACGTGGAAGGTGCCCATGAGGTCGATATCGACGACCGACTTGATGCCGTTGGGGGACATGTCGTTGAGTTTGGAGGGGAAGTTGCCCGCCGCCCCCGAGATCAGGATGTCGATGGGACCGCCGAAGAACGCGACGGCCTGTTCGAAACCGTTGCTCACCGCGTCGTAATCGCGGACGTCGAAGGCGAGACCGTGGGCCTCTGCACCCAGTTCCCTAAGCCCCTCGACCGCCGCATCCACCTTCACCTGACGGCGGGAGGCGACCACGATCTTCGCGCCCCAGCGGGCAAACCCCTGGGCGATGCCGTAATTGATGCCGGTGGTGCCACCTGCCACGAAAACGGTTTTGCCATTGAAATCGAACGTCATGCCGTGTGCCTCCCTGAAGTTGCCATCGGTCTGGCACGGGCAAACTGACCGCACAAGAAAGACGCTGCGGAATCGGGTTCAGGCGAAGGCAGGGCCGAAGATGCTTTCGCTATGCTCGTCGAGATAGATGCGCAGCCAGGGTGTAAAGCGGTTGGGGAAGTTGCCAACAGCTTGTTTCAGCTCACGGAAGGTCATCCAGCAGGTCTCTAGCACTTCGTCGGGGTTGGGAGAGACCGTCAGGTCGCGCGGCGCATGGGCTGTGAAAAGATCGACCTCCTCATGCTCGATCAGCCCCGACCCGACATCGGCGCGATAGACGATCTGATCGCGATGGATCGGGTGAAGGCCAGTGATGCCCAGTTCTTCCTCCAGACGGCGCAACGCGCAGGCTTCGGGCGCTTCCCCCCAATTGGGATGGGTGCAGCAGGTGTTCGTCCAGAGGCCGGGCGTGTGGTACTTGTCCAATGCGCGGCGTTGCAGCAGGATCTCATCGCCGCGCAGCACGAAGACCGAGACCGCCATGTGCCGGAGCCCGCGTTTATGCGCCTCCAGCTTCTCCACGGGGGTCAACTCACCCTCGACCCAGGTTGGTATCATGATCGACATTCGTGCTCCCCAATGCACTCGGCCCGCGTTTTCCGATATTTGAGGTCCGTACGTCAAGCGCCGCGCGACAAAGTGCCACCTGCGATGACGGGCGGCGCAAAATGTTCTAAGTCTGAGCGAACCCGCTTTCAGAAATCGGAGCAACCTTATGAAGTTCTCAGTCGCCACCGCCATATTTGCCGCTCTTGCTGCCGTGCCAGCCCTTGCCGACGGGCACGCTTCAGGCGATGCAGCCGCAGGTGAAAAGGCATTCAAGCAATGCAAGTCGTGCCATTCCATCGTCGATGCTTCCGGCGATGACATCGTGAAGGGCGGCAAGACCGGGCCGAACCTTTTCGGTCTGCCAGGCAAGACAGCGGGGACGGACGAAGACTTTGCAAGATATAAGAAATCCATCATTGCCGCCGGCGAAGGCGGGCTGGTCTGGGACGAGGCGGGTTTCGTCGCCTATGTTCAGGATCCAAGTGGATTTCTGAAAGAAACAACCGGTGACAGCAAGGCGCGGTCTGGCATGTCCTATCGCGTTCGCAAGGAAGAGGATGCGGTGAACATCTGGGCCTATATCGCGTCCGTTTCGCCCGAACCTGAAAGCTGAGTTCGGGGCAACCCGACGAGGAGCGGCGGACGATCGCCGCTCCTATTTTATCTCCGAGACACAGGTTTCGCTGTTTCCGGTTGCGGAACGCCTTGTTTTCAAGGCTATTCACTACCTCGTAACCCGTCTCCACCCTCACAACAATCGTGATAAAACCGGGTAATTGTCTGGGTGTTTCCCCATTCTCGCCCGATTTCACAGTCAGACAGGCCGATGCCGGGGGGCAATAATAAGGGTAAGTTGCCTGATGGACCGACTGACGGAAATGGAAGCCTTTGCAACCGTCGTGGATCAGGGCGGTTTCACAGATGCTGCCAAGAAGATGGGAATTTCGAAGTCGGCCGTGTCCAAGCACGTCTCGTCTCTGGAAGCCCGGCTCGGTGCCCGCCTGCTGAACCGCACGACGCGTCGCGTCTCCCCCACGGAAATTGGCCTCGCCTATTACGACCGCGCCCGCCGCGTCTTGAACGATGCGGGCGAGGCCGACGCCCTTGTCACCTCGATGCAATCCGCACCCTCGGGGCTTTTGCGGATCTCGGTCGCGACCGATTTCGGGGTGAACCACCTGTCGCCGGTCTTGGGTGAATTCCTTCAGGAGTTCCCGGAAATCACCGTGAACATGGTGCTGAACAACCGCTATGTCGAACTGATCTCCGAAGGGTTCGACCTGGCGATCCGCATGGGCGAGCTGGAAGACTCGACGTTGAAGGCCCGCAAGCTGTGCGAAACCAATCGCCGGATGATCGCCTCGCCCGCCTATTTCGACAAATACGGGCGTCCGCAGAAGATCGACGATCTGAACGAGCACAAGCTTCTGCATTATTCGAACAACTCCTCCGGCAATGTCTGGAAGCTGACCGCGCCTTCGGGCGAGAAGCGTCAGGTTCGCACCGCCGGCTGGTTGACGGTCAACGATGGCCAGTCGCTTCTGAACGCAGCGATTGCCGGTCTTGGCATCGCCTATCTGCCGTCCTTCCTTTACGCCGACGCGATGGAGCGCGGCGAGGTGGAGGAGGCCATTCCCGAACTTCCGATCGAGACGCAGGGTATTTACGCCGTCTATCCGCCGGGCCGCTTCACGCAGCCCAAAGTGCGGGCGTTTATCGACTTTCTCGTCCATGCCTTCGCAGAGAAGGGACCGGACGCGTGGTGATTTTCCCTCGTTAAAAGGTCGATTTGGTATTCCTTGCGGACGCTCCCCGGAGCGTCCGTTTTTTATTGGATCGACAGAAGCACAACCTCGACCCGCCGGTTCGCGGCGCGGCCTGCATCGTCAAGGTTCGATGCAATCGGGCTGAGGGCACCGGCGCCATCGGCCTGTAGCTGGTTGGGATTGGTGCCGAGTGTGGTTGTCAGACGTTCCAGCACCGATTGGGCGCGACGGCGGGACAGCGCCTCATTCGCGTCGAGTGAGCCGACGGAATCGGTGTGCCCGACAAGGACGACGCGGGCACCGGGGTTTTGGGCCAGCCAGGCGGCGAGCGCCTGGAGCGACGGGAACGAACCGGGGCCGAGATCGGAGGAGCCGGTTGCGAAGTCCAGATCGGGCAGCACCGCGTGGCCGTTGGTCCGAAGCGCGTCGATCAGTCCATCTGCCCCGGTCGGTGGAGGCGCGTTCGATTCCGGGATCGTCGGAGTTACCGTTTCGGGTGTGCCAGCGGGCAGCGAAGCCGACACCTCGGTCACATGGAGATAGCCGACAGAGGATGTGGACGAGGCGAGAAGCGCGATGGAATGCGGCTCCATTTCAGAGTTTTCCATCAGCAGATAGCGGTAGTTGCCAAGGTCCACGAACATGGCAGGGGCCGGGATCAGATCGAGCTGGAAGCGGAAATCGAAGCCACCGCAGGCCGCATCGGCGCAGGTGAAGATCTGGGTATAACCCGCCTCTTCCAGCTTTGTGCGCAGGGGCGTCAGCAATTGCAGCGTGGTGAGAGACTGGCCTGGGATCGTGTAGGCGGTTCGCCGGATCGCGCCTTCGATTTCGGGCACCGCCGTTTCTTGCCGCCAGGCCGCGCGCGGCAAGCGCACGCTGCCGGCGGGGCTCTCGATGCGGGCTTGTTCGGTCCCTCCCGTCGGCGCAAGGTCGAGTGCCGCCGTCGGAGAGGCGGCTAGACCGAGAGCGAATGCAAGCCAGCGGATCATGGCCCGTCACCTGTAAACCGGCGGTAATGGTAGCGGGCAACGGGCTCCATCCCAAGATCGGCATAGAGGGCATTCGCAGCGGTGTTGGCGTCGGTCACGGCCAGCGTCACCCAGTCGGCACCGGCATCCTGCGCCCAGTTGGCACAGCCCTGCATGAGTTGCCGCCCGACGCCCTTGCGGCGGCAATCGGGCGCGACCTCGAGTGCGTGGATCATGGCGATGCCGTCATGGATGGCGACGAATGCGGCGCCAGATGGCGTGTCGCCGTTGCGGCCCAGCATGGCGGCCTTGGGCGCGCTGGCACGGTTCATCACGGCGACGCGGGCAGGGCCGATGCCACTGGCAGCCCAAAGTTCCAACTGGGCGGCGAAGGGCGGCCAGCTAGGTATGGCAGTGGCCACCGGAAGCTCGGCGGTGAGCCTGTCGACCGGAGCGAGGTAGAGGGTGACGGGATCGACGATTTTGTAGTCGCGTGTGGCGAGAGTTTCATCAAGTGCGCTGTCTTCGTCTCGCACCATGAAGAGCGGAGTCTGGCCCAGGTCGCGCATCCCCGCCTCGGCCTCGTCCAGATCCGTCTCTGAAAAAGCGTTTTCGGGCGTCGCCGCCGAGACTCTTTGTCCGCCGCCCTGTCCTTCCCGCAGGCACCACGGACCGACGGCGATGAACCGCGCGGCGGGCCAGGTGGCGTCGAGAGCCGCGAAGAGCCGGGCTGGGGTCGGCGGCGTCACGAGGCATCGCCTTCGAACAGTGCGATCAGCCGGGCGCGGGCGGCTGCGATCTGGTCGGGGCAGGTTCCCCGGATCACGATGTTCGCACCATAGCGCCCGTCCTTCTGGAACGGATAGGAGCCGAAGGCGAGATCGGGGAATTCGCGGGTGAGATCGCTTAGCGGTCCCGCGATATCGCCTTCGCCCCGGTCGATGCGGACGGTTTCTGAAAGGATCGGCGCGCCGCCGGTGAGCTTCGGCAGGACGCTTTCGACCATCGCCTGGAAGACGGAGGGCACACCGGCCATGACATGGACGTTGCCCATCGTGAAGCCCGGCGCGACGGAGACCGGGTTTTCGATCAGCGTCGCGCCATCGGGGATGCGGGCCATGCGCATCCGGGCGGCGTTGAACTCCGATCCCTGCCGCTCGTAATGCGCGGCCAGCAGCGCACGGGCGTCTTCGCGCACGTCGATATGGGCATCGAAAGCCTCGGCAATACAATCCGCCGTGATGTCGTCATGGGTCGGGCCGATGCCGCCGGAGGTGAAGACGTGGTCGAAGCCGTCAGACAGCGCCTTGACTGCCGCGACAATGGCGGGTGCGTCGTCGGAGACCACGCGCACCTCTTTCAGGTCGATGCCCATTTCGGTCAGCCGTCCAGCAAGGTGGTGCATGTTGGCGTCGCGGGTGCGCCCGCTGAGAATTTCATCCCCTATGACCAGCATCGCTGCCGTCGGATTTGCCATGTCCGGTCCTTGTGCCCCTTTTTCAGCCGGTATAGGGCCGCGATCATGCGCTTTCAAACGTCTTTGGTCCCCGCGCGGCTGATCCGGCGGTACAAACGCTTTCTCGCCGATGTCGTGCTTGAGGCGGACGGGCGGGAGGTTGTGGCCCATTGCCCGAATCCCGGCGCGATGCTGGGGCTGGCGGAACCGGGGATGCGGGTCTGGCTGGAGCCGAACGATGATCCGAAGAAGAAGCTCAAATTCGGTTGGCGGTTGGTGGAGATTGGCGAGGGCCACATGGCCGGGATCGACACCGGCGTGCCGAACCGGGTGGTGAAGGAGGCTCTGCTGGCGGGCGCGATTGCGGAACTCGCGGAATACGATCGGGTGAAGCCGGAGGTCAGCTATTCCAAGAACAGCCGGATCGACTTTCTATTGAGCGCGGATGGTCTGCCCGATGTCTATGTCGAGGTGAAGAATGTTCATCTGATGCGGGAGGCCGGGCTGGCCGAGTTTCCCGACTGCGTGACGGCGCGGGGGGCCAAGCATCTGGGCGACCTGTCCGCGATGGTGGCGGAAGGGCACCGGGCAGTGATGCTTTATCTGGTGCAGAGGACCGATTGCGACCGGTTCGCTTTGGCGCGCGATCTGGACGCGGTCTATGGCGCGGCGTTTGACCGGGCGATATCGGCGGGTGTCGAGGTGTTGTGCTATGCGACGGAAATCGACACAGGCGGCGTGGAATTGGGCGAGAGCCTGAAAATCACCGAAATGGCCTGACCGTCTTTCCCTTTTTTGCCATTGTCCCTATATGCTGCCGGTGAAAGGATTGTTCCCGTGGATGAGCGCAACAGGGGCCGTCTGACCAAGGACGGCATTCGCATTTATGAAGCCGAGGACTTCGCTGGCATGCACCGGGCGGGGGCATTGGCCGCGCGTATCCTCGATGACATCGCCGATCTGGTTGAGCCAGGCGTCACGACCGGCCAGATCAACGACGCGATCCGCCGCATGGTGGACGACGCTGGGGCGACTTCGGCCACGGTCGGCTACAAGGGCTATCAGCACGAAAGCTGCATCAGCGTGAACCACGTGGTCTGCCACGGCATTCCGGGTGAGAAGAAGCTGAAGGATGGCGATATCCTGAACGTGGACGTCACCGTCATCGTCGATGGCTGGTATGGCGACACGAGCCGGATGTATGTGGCCGGCAAGCTGTCGCGGAAGGCGGAGCGGCTGATCCAGGTGACGCATGATGCCCTGTTCAAGGGAATCGAGGCGGTGAAGCCGGGGAACACCTTTGGCGATATCGGCCACGCGATCCAGGCTTATGTGGAAGCCGAGCGCATGTCGGTCGTGCGCGATTTTTGCGGGCACGGGCTGGGGCGCGTTTTCCATGCGCCACCCAACGTGCTGCATTACGGGCGTCCCGGAACCGGCGCGCGGCTGGAGCCGGGCATGTTCTTTACGATCGAGCCGATGGTGAATCTTGGCCGGCCCGAGACCAAGGTGCTGGCGGATGAATGGACGGCGGTGACGCGCGACAAGTCGCTTTCGGCGCAGTTCGAGCATTCGGTGGGCGTTACGGATAACGGCGTCGAAATCTTCACTCTTTCGCCCGGCGGAAAGTTTCACCCGACCTGGGGATAGGCCCTGCCATGATCCGCGAAGCAGAGCGTGACGCAGTTCTGGATGCGCTGGTTCAGCGACCACTGGTCATGGGTATTCTGAACGTGACGCCGGACAGTTTCTCCGATGGCGGGCGGTTTGACGGGCTGAAGGCGGCGCAGGCCCATGCTTCGCGGATGATCGCGGAGGGTGCGGATATTCTCGACATCGGCGGGGAATCGACACGGCCCGGTTCCGACTTCGTGAGCGAGGATGACGAGCGGGCGCGTGTGATGCCGGTGTTGAAGGCGCTGGCGGAGTGCGGCGTGCCCTTGTCCATCGACACTTACAAGGCGGCGATTGCGCGGGAGGCGGTGGAGGCCGGTGCGGTGATCGTCAACGATGTCTGGGGGATGCAGCGGGATGCGGAGATGCCGCGCACCGTGGCGGAGACGGGTGCGGCGGTGGTGCTGATGCACAACCGGGAACAGGCCGATCCCGATCTGGACATTTTCGATGATGTGCGCCGGTTTCTGGAACGCTCGATGGCGCTGGCGGCGGAGGCCGGTATTCCCGACGACCGTATCATGGTCGATCCGGGGATCGGGTTCGGCAAGACGCCGGAACAGAGCCTGACCTGCATCGCGATGCTGGACCGGCTGGCGGAATGGTTCGGGCGGCCGGTGCTTTTGGGCCTGTCGCGCAAGCGGTTCATCGGGCATGTGACCGGCGCGGAGGTCGATGACCGGCTGGCGGGCACTCTGGCTGCGAACATGATGGGTCTGGCGCGGGGCGCGCGGGTGATCCGGGTGCATGACGTGGCCGAGCATGTTCACGCAGTGAAGATGTTTGAAGCGGTCGGAGGGGCGGCATGAAAGACAGTATTTTCGTCACGAACCTGTGCCTTGTGGGCCGTCACGGGGTGATGGAGGAGGAGCGGACGCTCGGCCAGCGCTTCTACCTGGATATCGAGGTGACGACCGATGCCCGCCGCGCTTCGGAGAACGACGATTACCGCAAGGCGATCTGTTACGCGACGCTCTGCGATCTGGCGGCGGAGGTCAGCGAGGCGGGGCCATATCGGCTGATCGAGACCTTCGCGGAGCGGGTGATCGAGGCGATTCTGGATCGCTTTCCCACCGTGACAGGGGCGCGGGTGCGCATCCGCAAGCCGGGCGCCCCGATCAATGCGAGTTTCGACACGGTTGGGGTCGAACTGACCCGGCAGCGGCAACAGCGGGTGGCGTTTTCCTTCGGCTCGAATGTCGGCGACAGGATGAGCCAGATCCGGGCGGCGATTGCCTTTCTGGAGGCTGTGGATGGCATCGAGATCACGCAGGTGTCGTCCTTTTACGAAACCGCGCCCTGGGGAAAGACGGATCAGGATCGGTTCATCAATGCCTGCGCCATCGGGCGGACGAGCCTGTCGGCGCATGAGGTGCTGCGGGAAGCGAAAGCCATCGAAGTGCAGCTTGGCCGGACGCCGGGCGAACGCTGGGGGCCACGGCTGATCGATATCGATCTGCTCTATCTGGGCGCAGATGAGGTTTCGACCATCGCGCTGACGGTTCCGCATCCCGAGATGCTGAACCGGGCCTTCGTTCTGATGCCGCTGGCGGAGATTGCCGGTGACGAAGCGATTGGCGAGACGACCGTGAAAGAGGCGCTTGGGGCGCTCGATGTGGCCGAGGGCGAGGTCCTTCGGCTCTGAGCGCTTGTCAACGCGCTCGATTCCCGCTTTCATCGACGTCGGACGATTGACCCGCGCTCTCTACGCCGCATCGACAGCGCATTCGGGTCACGGATGACGTGAGTAAGGCGGCGGGAATTCACATGATCAGGTTTTCTCTCAACGGGGAAACTGTGGAGGTGGATGCACCTCCGACCACGACGTTGCTGGACTGGCTGCGCGAGGAGCGGGGACTGACCGGCACCAAGGAAGGCTGCAACGAGGGCGATTGCGGGGCCTGCACGGTGATGGTGACGGATGAGGGCGGGGCGAAGGCGCTGAACGCCTGCATCCTGTTCCTGCCTCAACTTCACGGGAAGGCGGTGCGCACGGTCGAAGGCGTGGGCAAGCCGGATGGCGGGATGCATCCCGTTCAAGAGGCGATGGTGGAGCATCACGGTTCGCAATGCGGATTCTGCACGCCGGGGTTCATCATGTCGATGGTGGTGGCGCATCTGCATGAGCGGACCGATCATGATGATGCGCTGGCGGGGAACCTGTGCCGCTGTACCGGATACGCGCCGATTGTGCGGGCGGCGGAGGCGGCCAAGGGCAAGGACTGGCCGCCTGCATGGCTGAACGAGAGTGGGAATTTCCCCGAAACAGAGACTGTTTCCTTCATTCCGGAGAGCTCGGACGAGTTGGCGGAATGGTATGCGGCGCATCCGAACGCGACGCTGATTGCCGGGGCGACGGATGTGGGGCTTTGGGTGACCAAGGGGCTTCGCGACTTGCCGGAGGTCGCGTTCCTGGGCCGGTGCCGGGACATGCAGCGGATCGAGGTCGAGGGCGATCTGGTGCGGGTCGGGGCCGGGGTGACGGTGCAGGGATTTCACGGCATCGCCCAAGGGATTCAGGCGAGCTATGGCGAGATGATCCGGCGTTACGGCTCCGAACAGGTTCGGGCGGCTGCGACCGTCGGCGGGAACATCGCCAATGGCTCGCCCATCGGGGACAACCCGCCGCCGCTGATCGCCATCGGGGCGGTTCTGCATTTGCGCAAGGGGGAGGTGCGGCGGGACTTGTCGCTTGAGGAATTCTTTCTGGACTACGGCAAGCAGGACCGGGCACCGGGCGAATTTGTCGAGGCGGTGACGATGCCGCGCGAGGTTCCCGACTTGCGGGTCTACAAGCTTTCGAAGCGGTTCGATCAGGATATCTCCGCCGTTTGTGGGGCGTTCAATGTGAGCGTTGCGGATGGCGTGGTTGCTGCGGCCAGGATCGCCTTTGGCGGGATGGCAGGCATCCCGAAGCGGGCGTCCAACGTTGAGGCCGCTCTGGTCGGGCAGCCGTGGACGGAGGAGACCGTCAGGGCCGGAATGGCCCGGTTTAGTGACGATTTTCAGCCGCTATCCGACATGCGGGCGAGTGCGGAATACCGGCTGACGACGGCGCAGAATATGCTGCTTCGATACTTCCACGACCGCGCCGGAGCGGCGGTGAATGTGCGGGAGGTGTCGGCATGAGCGTTGCGAAACCGCTGCCCCACGATGCCGCCCCCCTGCATGTCACGGGGCAGGCGCGGTATATCGACGACATTCCGCTTCCCGCAGGTGCGCTGCATCTGGCCTTCGGGACCTCGACTGTGGCGCATGGGCGGATCACGGGTGTCGATTTGTCGAAGGTGCGGGAGGCACCGGGTGTGGTCGCGGTTCTGACGGCGGAGGATTTGCCGCATGAGAATGACGTCTCGCCCTCACCTTCGCCCGAGCCGATGCTGGCGGAAGGGACGGTGCATTTTGTCGGTCAGCCGATTTTCCTGGTGGTGGCGACGAGCCATCTTCTGGCGCGGAAGGCGGCCCGGCTCGGTATGATCACATATGAGGAACTGCCGGCGATCCTGACGGTGGAAGAGGCGCTGGCCGCTGACAGCCGGTTCGAAGACGGACCGCGCGTTTATGAGCGGGGCGATACGGGCAAGGCGCTGGCCGATGCGCCGATGAGTGTCGAGGGCGTTATCGAGATCGGCGGGCAGGAACACTTCTACCTGGAAGGGCAGGCCGCGCTGGCGCTGCCGCAGGAAGGCGGCGACATGGTCGTCCATTCCTCCTCCCAGCACCCGACCGAGATCCAGCACAAGGTGGCCGAGGCGCTGGGCGTGCCGATGAACGCCGTGCGCTGCGAGGTGCGGCGCATGGGCGGCGGTTTCGGCGGCAAGGAAAGTCAGGGCAATGCGCTGGCCGTGTCCTGCGCGGTGGCGGCGCAGATGACCGGAAAACCCTGTGCGATGCGCTATGACCGGGATGACGATTTCATCATCACCGGTAAGCGGCACGAGTTCGAGATCCGGTATCGGGCCGGGTTCGACAGCGACGGCCGGATCAGTGCCGTCGATTTCCTGCAGTTGTGCCGATGCGGCTGGTCAATGGATCTGAGCCTGCCGGTGGCGGATCGGGCGATGCTGCATGCGGACAACGCTTACTTCATTCCGAATTTGCGGGTGGAAAGTCATCGTTTGAAGACCAACACGCAATCCAACACTGCATTCCGGGGCTTCGGCGGTCCGCAGGGGATGGTGGGGATCGAGCGGGTGCTGGATCATGTGGCCCATGCGGTGGGGCGCGATCCTCTGGAGGTACGGCGGGTGAATTATTATCGCCCTGCGGGCGATGCCTCCGGCGGGAGTATTTCTGCCAAGGAGAAGGCGCAGGAGACGCATTACGGGCAGCCGGTCGAGGATTTCATCCTGCATGAGATGACCGGGCGGCTGGTGGAAACAAGTGACTATTTCAGGCGAAAAGCCTCCGTTTCGGATTGGAATGCCGCCAATCCGATCCTGAAGAAGGGTTTTGCCATGACGCCTGTGAAGTTCGGGATCAGCTTCACGCTGACCCATCTGAACCAGGCGGGCGCGCTGGTGCATGTGTACCAGGACGGGTCGATCCACATGAACCACGGCGGCACCGAGATGGGGCAGGGTCTGTTCCAGAAGGTGGCGCAGGTGGCGGCTTCCCGGTTCGGGGTGGGGCTCGACCGGGTGAAGATCACCGCGACGGATACCGGCAAGGTGCCGAACACATCGGCCACGGCGGCGTCATCGGGGTCGGACCTGAACGGAATGGCGGTAAAGGCGGCCTGCGATACGATCCGCGACCGGCTGGCCGTCTTCGTGGCGGAGCGGGCGCAGGCCGAGCCGGGGTCGGTACGGTTCAAGGACGGGCATGTGCTGGTGGGCGGCGAGCGGCTGGCCTTCGATGATGTTGTCAGGGACGCCTATATGGGCCGCGTCAGCCTGTCGGCGACCGGATTTTACAAGACGCCGAAGGTCGAGTGGGACCGGATCAAGGGGCGAGGGCGGCCGTTCTTCTATTTCGCCTATGGCATGGCCGCGACCGAAGTGGTCGTGGACACGCTGACGGGGGAATACCGGATATTGCGGACGGATATCTTGCATGATTGCGGGGCCTCGCTGAACCCGGCGCTCGACATCGGTCAGATCGAAGGCGGCTGTGTGCAGGGCGCGGGCTGGCTGACGACGGAAGAATTGGTTTGGGACGGCAAGGGGGCGCTGAAGACCCACGCGCCGTCCACCTACAAGATTCCGGCCTGTTCGGACCGGCCTGACGTGTTCAACGTGGCGCTGTGGGACGGGGAGAACCGTGAGGACACCATCTATCGTTCCAAAGCGGTGGGAGAACCGCCGCTGATGCTGGGGATTTCGGCGTTGATGGCATTGTCGGATGCGGTGTCGGCCTGTGGGACCGGCTATCCGAACCTTGATGCACCGGCGACGCCGGAGCGGGTGCTGGCGGCGATCCGGAGGGTTCAGGGGTGAGCTTTGACCGGGGTGCGATGCTGGAGGGGCTCTTGCCGGTGGCGCGGGTCGTGATCGCGTCGCGGAAGGGGTCGTCGCCGCGCGAAGTGGGCACCTCGATGCTGGTCTGGGAGGATCGGGTCGAAGGGACCGTGGGCGGCGGGGCATTGGAACTGCAGGCCATCGCGCAGGCGCGGGAGGTGCTGGCGAGTGGCAGACCCCGGGTCCATCGGCAGGCGCTGGGGCCTGATCTGGGTCAGTGCTGCGGCGGGGCGGTGACCACGCTGATCGAACGCTGGGACCGGGAGGCGTTGGAGGCAGTTCAGGGATCGGTGATCCGGCCGATGCCGGGAACAGAGGGGGATGTGCCGCCATCGCTCAGGCAAGGCGGCGACGTGCAACCTGGCGTGATCGACGGCTGGATGGTGGAGCCGGTGTCGGAGCCGTCTCGGGTGATCTGGGTCTGGGGCGCGGGCCATGTGGGCACGGCGCTGATGCGGGTGCTGATGCCCTTGCCGGGGTTCAAGCTCTATTGGGCGGACCCCGATCCGGCGAGATTTCCCGAGGATCTGCCGGACCATTTTGAGACACTGGCGGCGGCGAATCCTGCTGATTTAGTGACGCTTGCGCCGCCTGAGGCCGAGCATTTCGTGATGACGTATAGCCATGCGATCGACCTCGATATCTGTCACCGGGTGCTGGGGCGACCGTTTCGGTATCTCGGCCTGATCGGATCGAAATCGAAGCGCGCCCGGTTCCGGTCGCGGCTTGTCGCATTGGGGCATGCGGATGCTCAAATAGACCGCATGATCTGTCCCATCGGGGACCCTGCGCTGGGCCGGCATCCCCAGGCCATTGCCTTGGGCGTCGCGACGGGCATACTCAAAGGCGAGACTGTGGGGGTTGCAATATTGGACAAGAGCGCATGACGGCGCCTCTGCTTGAGGTCAAGGGCCTGACCAAGGCCTATCCGGGCGTTGTGGCCAATGACGATGTCGGCTTCTCAATCGGACCGGGCGAGGTTCACGCGCTGCTCGGCGAGAACGGGGCCGGGAAATCCACTCTGGTGAAGATGGTCTATGGGCTGGTGAAGCCCGATAGCGGGACGATGAGTTTCGCGGGCAAACCATATGCGCCCGGCAGCCCGCACGAGGCGCGGGCGAGCGGGATTGCGATGGTGTTCCAGCATTTTTCTCTCTTCGAGGCGCTGGACGTGGCCGAGAATGTCGCTCTCGGCATGGAGAACCCGCCGCCGATGCGGACGCTGTCGCAGCAGATCCGGGAGGTGAGCGAAACTTACGGGTTGCCGCTGAACCCCGACCGGCTGGTGGGCGATCTGTCGGCAGGCGAAAGGCAACGGGTGGAGATCATCAGGTGCCTGTTGCAGGATCCGAAGCTTCTGATCATGGATGAGCCGACTTCTGTGCTGACGCCGCAGGAAGTGGCGATCCTGTTCGACACTCTGAAGAAGCTGCAGTCGGAGGGGACCTCGATCCTCTATATAAGTCACAAACTCGAGGAAATTCGCGAGTTGTGCGACGGCGCGACGATCCTGCGGCTGGGCAAGGTCGTGGGGTCGGCGGACCCGAAAGTATCCTCGGCGCGGGAGATGGCGGCGATGATGGTGGGGGAGGAACTGAAGGTTCCGACCGCGAAGGACCATCAATTGGGCGAGGTGGCGCTGCGCATCAATGGTCTCTCGGTGGCCTCTCCGGGGGCGTTCGGAACCTCGCTGAAGGAT
Source organism: Silicimonas sp. (assembly GCA_050299835.1). Classification (GTDB taxonomy): domain Bacteria; phylum Pseudomonadota; class Alphaproteobacteria; order Rhodobacterales; family Rhodobacteraceae; genus JAJDOD01. Next base: position 46,720 of record JBNKWP010000001.1, on the reverse strand, counting down.
GTGAACCTTGAGCTTCGCAAAGGCGAGGTATTGGGCATCGGCGGTGTGGCCGGAAACGGGCAGGATGAGCTTTTGGGCGTGCTGTCGGGCGAATTGCCGGTGGCGTCGGATGCGATTCACTTCAATGACAAACCGATCGGTCATCTCGGGCCGGTGGCGCGGCGGGAACTGGGGGTTCTGGCCGCGCCCGAGGAACGGCTGGGCCATGCGGCGGCGCCGGATATGAGCCTGACGGAGAATGCGGCGCTTTCGGGCTGGCTGCGCAAGGGGATGGTGCATCGGAGCCTTATCGACTGGCGGAAGGCGAAGGGGTTCGCGGCCGAGGTGATCGAGGCGTTCGATGTGCGGACGCCGGGGACGGAGACGGCGGCGCGGGCGCTTTCGGGCGGGAATTTGCAGAAATTCGTGATCGGGCGGGAAATATTACAGGCCCCCGAAGTGCTGGTGGTGAACCAGCCGACATGGGGGGTCGATGCCTCAGCCGCGGCGGCGATCCGGCAGGCATTGCTGGATCTGGCCGCGAACGGGGCGGCGGTGATGGTGATTTCCCAGGATCTGGATGAGTTGATGGAGATCTCGACCAGTTTCGCGGCGCTGAACGAGGGGCGGCTGAGCGCGGTACGTCCAGCGGAAGGGCTGACCATTGACGAGATCGGGCTGATGATGGGCGGAGCGCATGGGATGGAAGTGGCGCATGTGTGAGTTGGGGGAAATGCGTATTTTTGACAAGATGAAAAGGTTGGCCTCTTGATCCGGCTGGAGAAACGCGCGGCGCCGTCGCGGGCCTGGTCCTGGGCTACGCCCGTGGTTGCGGTGTTGGCGACCATGGTGGCGGGTGGCGTGCTGTTCGCGCTTCTGGGTTCCGATCCTCTGGTGGCGATCCGGACGATCTTCTGGGACCCGATTTTTGGCGAGTTTTGGGAATACTATATTGGCCAAATACTGGTGAAGGCGGGGCCGCTGATCCTGATCGCGGTCGGGCTGGCGCTTGGGTTTAAGGCGGGCATCTGGAATATCGGGGCCGAGGGGCAGTATATCGTGGGCGCGATCTGCGGCGCGGCGGTGGGGCTGGCGTTTTACCCGATGGAGGCGCGGTGGCTGATCTTTCCGCTGATGATCGTCGCGGGCGCCATCGGCGGGTTTCTTTGGGCGATGATACCGGGGATCCTGAAGACGCGGTTCAATACCAATGAGATCCTCGTGTCTCTGTTGTTGGTCTATGTGGCCGAGCAGTTGCTGGCCTGGATGGCGCTGGGACCGCTGAGGAACCCGGAAGGGTCCGGGTTTCCCGGCTCACGCAACCTGCGGAATTACGAGAGCGCGGCGAATAACGAGATCATTGCCGGGACAGAGATGCATTGGGGCGTGGTCGCGGCGTTTATTGCGGTGATCTTCGCCTATGTGCTGCTGTCGCGGCATCTGACCGGGTTTCACATAAGGCTGACCGGGGAGAGCCCGAGGGCGGCGCGGTTTGCGGGGGTCAATCCGACGCGGCTGGTGCTGTTCTGTCTTGGCATCTCCGGCGCACTGGCCGGGATGGCGGGGCTGTTCGAAGTGGCGGGGCCGTCGGGGCAGATCAGTATCGATTTCAATGCAGGCTACGGGTTCACGGCGATCATCGTGGCATTTCTGGGACGCTTGCATCCGATTGGCATTCTGCTGGCCGGGCTGTTGATGGCGCTGACCTATATCGGGGGCGAGGCGGCGCAGGCCACGCTTGGCTTGCCAGCGGCGGCGATCCAGGCGTTCCAGGGGATGCTACTGTTCTTCCTGCTTGGTTTCGATGTGCTTACGAATTTCCGGGTGCGGCTTGGTCGGAGGGTGGCGGCGTGAGGTTGCTCATGAGTCTGTTACCAGGCGCATTGCAGATTTCATGGTTGTCTTCGTCGTTGCTTGCACTTTGTTTTGTAGCTGCGTTGCTGGCTGCTCCTCTTTGGGATGAATGGAACCTCCCGATCCTTTCGCTGTTCATCACCATCATTCCGCCAATTGTGATCGTCGCAAAACTGCAGCGTTCACTGGGCCCTGCATACGGTCTGCGCGTGCCACATTGGATTTGGCCGGTAGCTTTCGCCGCAATCGGCTCAGCTATGGATGGACAGCGAGGTTTGAACTGATGGATTTCGGCTCGATCAATCCCGTTCTGCTCATTGCTTCTTTGATGGTGGCGTCGACGCCGATCCTGCTGGCAGCCATCGGGGAACTGGTGGTGGAGCGGTCGGGGGTGCTGAACCTTGGCGTCGAGGGTATGATGATTGTCGGTGCCGTGTCCGGGTTCATCGTGGCGGTTGAGACCGGGTCTCCGGCGCTGGGCTTTGTCGCGGCGGCGGCGGGCGCCGTGGTGCTGTCGATGGTCTTTGCCGTTCTGACGCAGGTGTTTCTGTCGAACCAGGTGGCGACGGGGCTGGGGCTGACCTTGTTCGGGTTGGGGATATCGGCGCTGATGGGGCAAAGTTATGCGCAGCTGAGAACGCCCTCTTCACCGCGCTGGGAGTTTTTCGGGCTGAACGAATTGCCGGTGATCGGGCGGATCGTCTTCAACCAGCATCCGATGGTCTACCTGTCGCTGATTCTTGTCGTCGTGGTCTGGTGGTTCCTGCGGTCCACCCGGTCGGGGATGATCCTGCGCGCCGTTGGGGAAAGCCACGATGCGGCCCATGCGCTGGGCTATTCGGTGATGGGGACACGCTTTGCGGCGATTGCTTTTGGCGGGGCCTGCGCCGGGTTGGGCGGCGCGTTCCTGAGCCTTGTGATCGTGCCGCAATGGACCGACGGGATGACGGCGGGGCGCGGCTGGATCGCGCTGGCCATCGTGGTCTTCGCAAGTTGGAAAGCGTGGCGGGTCTTGCTGGGTGCCTATTTGTTCGGCGGAATTTCGGTGCTGCAACTGAACCTGCAGGCTGCCGGGATCGCGGTGCCGGTCGAGCTCTTGTCCATGTCGCCATACCTGATAACCATTCTGGTGCTGGTCATCATCTCCTCCGGCCGGGGTCGCGCCTCCGCGCAGGCGCCCGCGTCGCTGGGGAGATCCTTCCATGCCTCGGGTTGAGGCTTCTGCAAGAACACCATTGGGGAGTTTAACTATGAAAAAACGTACATTCCTTGCCGTCTCGGCGGCAGCGCTCATGGCGGCCGGAAGCGCCTATGCGCAAGACCCGGTGAAGGTTGGGTTCATCTTTGTGGGCCCGATCGGCGATGGCGGCTGGACCTATGAACACAACCAGGGCCGGCTGGCACTGGAGGAACATTTCGGCGATGCGGTCGAGACCATATTCCAGGAAAGCGTGCCGGAAGGGGCGGATGCGGAACGGGCGATGACGCAGATGGCGTTGCAGGGCGCGGACCTGATTTTCACTACGTCGTTCGGTTACATGGACCCGACGATCAACGTTGCGGCGAAGTTCCCGGATGTGAAGTTCGAACATGCAACCGGCTACAAGACTTCCGACAATGTGGGTGTCTATTCGGCGCGGTTCTATGAGGGCCGGGCGGTGCAGGGCCATATCGCTGGATCGATGACCAAGACCAACAAGATTGGCTATATCGCCTCCTTCCCGATCCCGGAAGTGATCCGGGGGATCAACTCGGCCTATATCCACGCCAAGAAGGTGAACCCCGATGTCGAGTTCTCGGTGGTCTGGGCCTATACCTGGTTCGATCCCGCCAAGGAGGCGGATGCGGCCAAGGCGCTGATTGAGAACGGCGCGGATGTGATCCTTCAGCATACCGACTCGACAGCGCCGCAGGCGGCGGCCGCCGAGGCGGGTGGCGTGATCACCTTCGGGCAGGCCTCCGACATGTCGGAATTCGCGCCGATGCCGCGTGTGTCGTCGATCATCGATAACTGGGCGCCTTATTACATCGCCCGTGTGCAGGCCGTGATCGACGGATCCTGGGAGAGCGACAACACCTGGGACGGGATCGGGCCGGGGATGGTCGGGATCGGCGAGATCTCGGATGCGGTGCCCGCTGATGTGAAGGCCGAGGCGCTGGCGTTGAAGGATGCGATCGCTTCGGGTGAGTATCATCCGTTCACCGGGCCGCTGAAGAAGCAGGACGGCAGCGACTGGCTGGCGGAAGGCGAAGTGGCCGATGACGGCACGCTGGCGGGGATGGATTTCTACGTCGAAGGTCTGACCGGCGATATCCCGAACTGATTAAAGCAGTGCGCCGGCCTGACGGGCCGGCGCATTCGATTTTTCTGGCCGCTTCGCGGTGCCGGGGTTCCACCCCGGACCCCGGAGTATTTTCGCCAGGGTGAAGGGAGGGGACATGTTCACGACAGTTTCTGGTGCGCCGGTCAGCCGGTACAGCTTCGGGACGATGCAGTTCGGGGGCAAAGCGGACGAGGCAGCGAGCGCGGCCATGTATGCCGCCTGCCGGGAGGCGGGGATATCCTTCTTTGATACGGCTTACGGCTATACCGAAGGACGGTCGGAGGAGCTTCTGGGTCGGCTGATCGCGTCCGAGCGGGACGATGTCTTTGTCGCGACGAAATGCGCCTATGAAGGCGCGTCGCCGGAGGAGATCGACGCGCAGTTCGGGGAAAGCCGGAAGCGGCTGGGTGTCGATACGGTCGATCTGCTTTATCTGCACCGTTTCGATGATGACGTGCCTTTGGAGGTGTCTCTGGAAGCGATGGGGCGGCATGTGGAGAGCGGTGCGGTCCGTTATGTCGGCGTGTCGAACTATGCGTCCTGGCAGGTGATGAAGGCGCGGGGGGTCGCGAAAGCGATGGGGTTCGACATCTCTTTCATCCAGCCGATGTACAACCTGGTGAAACGTCAGGTGGAGGTGGAGCTTCTGCCGATGGCGCTGTCGGAAGGCTTCGCCATTTGTCCATATTCGCCGCTGGGGGGCGGGATGCTCACCGGCAAGTACCTGTCCGGAGAGGGCGGGCGACTGGCGGAGGATGAGCGGTATGCCACGCGCTATGCGCCGGGCTGGATGGCGGAAGCCGCCGCCGGGCTGGTGGAGATCGCGGGCGAACTGGGTGTGAGCCCGGCCACTTTGGCGGTGGCCTGGGTGGCCCGTCATCCCGGTGTGTACGGGCCGATCATCTCGGCGCGGGACACGGCCCAGCTTGCGCCGTCATTGGATGCGATGACGTTCGAGATGGATGATGCGCTTTATGCGCGGCTTTCGGCCCTGTCGCCGACGCCGCCGCCTGCGACGGATCGGCTGGAGGAAGCGTAACCCGCCTCAGGCGAAGCTGGGTGTGTAGGAGACGCGCGCGCGGGCCTTGTAGGCAAGCGACGGGTATTTCCTGAACTCGGGATCGGCATCCGGGAAGATCGAGCGCAATTCCTTTTTCACGTCAGCGGACATGAGCCGGAGCGATTCCGGTGTGGGCACGAAGCTTTCGACCGGCATGCCGTTGGCGCAGAAGACCTGGGGCGCGTCGAAAACGATGTTGTAATAGGTCGCCTCCACCGCGTCGGTCTCGTTGCCGAGGCTGACGCCATCGACATCGCGGGCCGGCACCAGGCAGTTGATCTTGTCATCCTCGTCCTCAAGCCGCCAGCCGGGGATCAGCAGGCGATGCGCACCGCCGACGCGGAGCGGGCGGGCGGGCATCATCGGGCCGATGGCGCGGGTGTTGAGAAGCACGGGGGCCAGAGAGGGGTCGGCGGCAATCTCCGCTTCCGGGATTTCGCGTTTCCAGATCATGCGCACGGGCTGCAACCCGTTGTCACGGGTGACGACGAGATCGCCTTTGCGGAAGAACTCGATCCGTCTTTCGCCGATGGGCGTGCGCAGGTTGGCACCGGCACAGAGGCCGGTGGCGCCGGTCACGGCGACGTCGGATTCACTGATCTTCTTCGCAATGGTCATGCCGGCAACCCTTTCACGCTTCCCTGACAATTCAGGGTGCAGCGGAATGTGACTTTATTGCGGACTGACAGTGAAGAATCCGCGACGGGGGCATTCCGTATCGCGATACTGTTCCGAAAACGTGAACAATCTATTTCTAGTTGAGGATTTGATGCCTCAATGAGGACAGTCTGGGGAACAATTTCAATTTGGGATCAGTTTTCGTTTCCGATGGGGGCGAATGCGCCTGTGCGCAGAAAGGCGACGACCTGGTCGATCACATCGGGCTGCATCATCATGAAAGTGTGGCTTACGGGAAGCGTGACATGATCCTTCATGCCTTCGATTTTCGTGCTTTCCACGGTCACCTTGCCGTCATCGGGACCAGGCAGGATGCGAGAATAGATCGGATTGAGAGAGCGATCTCCAGCGATCACGCCAAGCTCGAATGTGACGGGACCGAGGCGGTTGGGCAGGCTGTCCGCGTCGGTTCCAAGCTGCATGCCCGCCGGGCCGTTCAGCCATTCGAAGGCAGCGATTTCGCCCAGTTCATCCACCAGTTCGGAGCCGTGATTGGGCGGGGCCAGCATGACCACGCGACCAAGATTGGCGGGTGGATGACCGGCCAGCCAGACACGGGCCAGGATGCCACCCATGGAGTGGGTCACGATGTGGGTGGTCTCATCCCCGCAGGCTTCGAAGGCTACGGGGAAGGTGATACCGGCGAGGTCCTCGATCGTGTCATAGGTGGACGGGTAGCCGATGTTTTCGGTTCGGTAGCCCTCGGCACGGAGCGACCAGGCCATGATTGCCATCGACGCCTGACCGCGGGCGAGACCGTGGAGCAGGATCACGCAGTCAGCGTTCGCAATGCCGGGGATGACCAGCGCGAGGGCGGTGAGCAATGCGCGCATGGGATCAGCGGTTCGGGCGGAGCGCCTGAGGCGCGGCCATTTCCAGCGCGATCTCGCGGACGGCCTCCACCGGATTCGGGGCGCGGTGGATGGGGCGGCCGACGACGACGTGGTCGGCACCTTCGGCAATGGCTTCCGCCGGGGTCATGACGCGCTTCTGGTCGCCAAGGTCGCTGCCGACCGGGCGGACGCCGGGGGTGACGATCAGCCGGCCCGCCGATTCCGGGAGCGCCCTTATTGCGCGGGCCTCGTGCGGGGAGGCGATGACACCGTGGGCCCCGGCTTCGAACGCGCGGGCGGCGCGTTCGATGACGATTTCGGAAACGGAACCTGCACGATACTGCGCGTCGTCGAGGTCTTCGCGTTCGAGCGAGGTCAGGATGGTGACAGCGAGGATTTTCGTCTGAGACGCGCCTGCCCCTTCGCGGGCGGCGCGGACCACATGCGGGTCGCCGTGGACGGTCAGGAAGTCGAGGTCGAACTGGGAAAGCCCGCGCACGGCGGCTTCCACTGTCGCGCCGATATCGAAGAGCTTCATGTCGAGGAAGATGCGCTTGCCGTAGTCCTGCTTCAGCTCGTTTGCCAGTGCCAGACCGCCGCCGGTCAGCATGCCCAGACCGATCTTGTAGAAGGAAACGCTGTCCCCCAGCCGGTCGGCGAGGGCGAGGCCTTCGAGCGCGTTCGGGACGTCGAGGGCGACGATAAGGCGGTCATCGGACATGGATTTGCTCTTGGACGAGGGAGGGTGCATCGTCAAGATGGGTTTCACCGCTTTTGCGGCGACCCGGCGGGGGAGCGCTGCTCCCCCGAACCCCCTCGGGATATTTCAGGGCCGATAATAGGGATTGTCATGAAGAGTTTTTTGGAGGTTTACGATCTGTCTTCGTGCCGGTCGCGGCTGGTGCTTGAGACGGAGCGGCATGTCGAGGCACCGAACTGGGATCAGGGGCGCGGGGCGCTGGTGATCAATTCCGGGGGGCGGCTTTACCGGGTGCCGCTGGGCGGCGGCGACATGGTGGAGGTCGAGACCGGCGAGTTACGGCATCTGAATAACGATCACGGGTTGTCGCCGGACGGGGCGCTGATGGCCGTGTCGGAGAATGTTCCGGGCCGGGGAAGTGTCATCTACACCTTGCCTGCCGGGGGCGGGGTTCCCGTTCGGGTAACGGACGAGCCAGGGGCCTACTGGCACGGCTGGTCGCCCGATGGCGGGACGCTGGCGTTTTGCGGGAAGCGGGGCGGGCAGTTCGACATACATGCCTGTCCGGTTGTCGGCGGTGACGAGCGGCAATTGACCGGGTTAGGCGGGCGCGAGGGGCATAATGACGGGCCGGATTACAGCCCGGATGGTGCGTGGATCTGGTTCAACTCGGACCGGACCGGTCACGCTCAGATCTGGAAGGTGCGGCCTGATGGATCGGACGCGGTGCAGGTATTCGACGACGAATTCGTGAACTGGTTTCCGCATCCGTCACCGGATGGCGAATGGGTCCTCTATCTTGCCTATCCACCGGGAACGACGGGGCATCCGAGCGATCTGGACGTGGCGCTTTGCCTGATGCGGCCCGACGGGTCCGAGCGGCGGCGGGTGCTGGAATTCATCGGTGGGCAGGGATCGATCAACGTGCCCTGCTGGGCGCCGGACGGGTCGGCCTTCGCCTATGTGCGGTATGCGTCGTGAGGCCGTGGCTTGCCGCAGGTCTGATCTGGTCCATCGGCCTGGGTGCTGCTCTTGCGGATGTGAAAACAGACTTGGAAGGTGCGCTAGCTGCATTCTTCGACAGTGACGTTACGGTCGACACGTATGAATTCCTGCGCGAAGGTCCGACCGTAACCGGCATCGCTTTTCCCAAGTATTACCTTTGGGTTCACGGCGTGAACGCCGGGGTGGCGTTCAGGGGTGCGGTGCGGGTCGTTGATCAGAACGGGACGATCGTTGCGACCCAGTTCCTGTCCGACGCAGAGATCCGCGGACAGCAGGGATCCGTCGGGACAGTCTTTCCGGCCCCTCTTGTACCGGCGATCATTGAACGGGCGGCCGCCGGAAAATGAGGATCACGCCGCCTGCGGCATCCCTTGGGCCAGTCGCGTGACGCGGGGCACCAGCGGTTTCCGGTCGAGGTTGCGCATTTCCTTGGCCTGGCGGATCAGCGCCTTGATGACCACGGGTCCGGATCTGTGTCGAATACATTACCGAGGGTTCCCTTGTTGTTGCGACTGCCCTGATAACTCGGGGACGCGAAACCGGTTCCCACCTCTTGCGATGGGTCGGCGGAAATCCCACATGGATATCGAGGCCCGAGAGGGACATGCCGCCAGGCGGGTGTCGCGCAAAGGGCGCTTGCAAAGGAGAAAAGACATGGACTTGGAGAAGTTCACGGAACGGTCGCGCGGGTTCCTTCAGGCTGCGCAGACGATCGCCGCTCGCGAAAGCCACCAGAGGCTGGCACCCGAGCATTTGCTGAAGGCTCTCATGGATGACGATCAGGGGATGGCCGCGAACCTGATCCGGGCCTCCGGCGGTGCGCCGGAGCGGGTGGTTCAGGCGGTCGATACCGCCCTGGGCAAGATCCCCAAGGTGCAGGGCGATGCCGGGCAGACCTATCTTGACCAGCAGACCATGAAGGTTCTGGACGAGGCGGAGAAGATCGCCAAGAAGGCGGGTGACAGTTTCGTCCCCGTGGAGCGCATCCTCACGGCGCTGGCCGTGGTGAAATCCGGAGCGAAGGACGCGCTGGACGCCGGGGCTGTGAACGCTCAGGCTTTGAACGCGGCCATCAACGATGTGCGCAAGGGCCGGACGGCCGACACGGCGGGAGCGGAGGCGCAGTATGATGCGCTGAAGAAATACGCGCGCGATCTGACGGAGGCTGCCGAACAGGGCAAGATCGACCCGATCATCGGGCGGGACGAGGAAATCCGGCGCACCATGCAGGTTCTGTCCCGGCGGACCAAGAACAACCCGGTTCTGATCGGTGATCCCGGTGTCGGCAAGACCGCGATTGCGGAAGGTCTTGCCTTGCGGATCGTCAATGGCGACGTGCCTGAAAGCCTACGGAACAAGAAGCTGCTTGCGCTGGATATGGGCGCGCTGATCGCGGGTGCGAAATATCGCGGCGAGTTCGAAGAGCGTCTTAAGGGCGTTCTGAACGAGGTCACGGCGGCTGCCGGCGAGGTGATCCTGTTCATCGACGAGATGCACACGCTTGTCGGCGCGGGCAAGACAGATGGCGCGATGGACGCGGCCAACCTGATCAAACCGGCGCTTGCGCGGGGTGAATTGCACTGTGTCGGCGCGACGACGCTGGATGAGTATCGGAAATACGTCGAAAAGGACGCGGCGCTTGCCCGGCGGTTCCAGCCGCTGGTGATCGAGGAGCCGACGGTCGAGGACACGATCAGCATCCTGCGCGGCATCAAGGAGAAGTACGAGCTTCACCACGGGGTCCGCATTTCCGACCGCGCGCTGGTTGCGGCGGCGACGCTGAGCCATCGCTACATCACCGACCGGTTCCTGCCCGACAAGGCCATCGACCTTGTCGACGAGGCGGCGAGCCGCCTGCGGATGGAGGTGGATTCGAAGCCCGAGGAACTCGATGCGCTGGATCGGCAGATCCTGCAGATGCAGATCGAGGCCGAGGCGCTGAAGAAGGAAGAGGACAAGGTCTCCAGGGACCGGCTGGAAAAGCTGGAAAAGGAGCTTTCGGACCTTCAGCAGAAATCTTCGGAACTGACGGCGAAGTGGCAGGCTGAACGCGACAAGCTGGAAGGCGCGCGATCGCTGAAGGAGCAACTCGACAAGGCGCGGGCCGAACTGGACCAAGCCAAGCGCGAAGGCAATCTGCAGCGCGCGGGTGAGCTGTCCTATGGCGTGATCCCTGAGCTGACCAAGAAGCTGGAAGCAGCGGAAACCGATGACGGTCAGGTCATGGTCGAAGAAGCCGTGGGGCCTGAGATCATCGCCGAGGTCGTTGAGCGGTGGACCGGTATTCCAACCTCGAAGATGCTGGAAGGCGAGCGCGAGAAGCTTCTCAAGATGGAAGAGGAGATCGGCAAGCGCGTGATCGGCCAGAAATCGGCCGTGACGGCGGTGTCGAACGCGGTGCGTCGGGCGCGGGCCGGATTGCAGGATGAGAACCGGCCCTTGGGCTCGTTCCTGTTCCTCGGGCCGACCGGCGTGGGTAAGACCGAGCTGACCAAGGCGCTGGCGGAGTACCTGTTCGACGACGACAAGGCGATGGTGCGGATCGACATGAGCGAGTTCATGGAAAAGCACAGCGTCGCCCGCCTGATCGGTGCCCCTCCGGGCTATGTCGGTTACGACGAAGGCGGGGTTCTGACCGAAGCCGTGCGGCGCAGGCCGTATCAGGTGATCTTGTTCGACGAGGTCGAAAAGGCGCATCCGGAAGTCTTCAACGTGCTGTTGCAGGTGCTGGACGATGGTGTGCTGACGGACGGTCAGGGCCATCGCGTGGACTTCAAACAGACGCTGATCGTGCTGACCTCGAACCTCGGGAGCCAAGCTCTCAGCCAGTTGCCGGAAGGAGCTGATCCGAGCGACGCGCGGCGGGACGTGATGGACGCGGTGCGCGCCCATTTCCGGCCCGAGTTCCTGAACCGGCTGGACGACATGATCGTCTTCGACCGGCTGAGTCGGGACGATATGGATGGGATCGTCGATATCCAACTGGCGCGGCTCGGCCGGCGGCTGGAAAAACAGGGCATCCATCTGGAACTGGACGAGGCAGCGAAGAAGTGGCTGGCCGATGAAGGTTACGATCCGGTCTATGGCGCACGCCCGCTGAAGCGGGTGATCCAGCGCAGCCTGCAGAACGAACTGGCCGAGATGCTGCTGGCCGGCGATATCGGCGATGGCGGGACGATCCAGGTCTCTGCCGGGGCCGAAGGTTTGCTGGTGGGCGACCGCGTCTCCCGGTCGAACCGCACGCCGCCCAGCGATGCGGTCGTTCATTGAAACCAGAAGGCCCCGCCACCCCGGCGGGGCCTTGTTTCTTTCGGGGCCATTTCGGGGATTTGATCCGGTTTGCGCAACAGTGCGAAGTGTCCCGACCGATAGTCGGAATTCCGCCGACAAGACTCGTAAATATTGCACTAAACTCTCTGAATTTTGACGGTCCGACCACAGATTTGCCCCAAAGTCTTCACATTCGAAGCGCAGCTTATTTCCAGGTTTCGGAACGATCCGAAGTTTCAACCAGGGGGACGCGAAAGCGTTTTTGGAATATGTCCAAGGTTCACAGAATAGCGGGGCTGAAAATCAAGCGGGTCGAACCCGTTGCAGCGCCTCATCACAAATCGCTGCCCGATCTCGAACCGCCGGAAGAACGGTTGAGAAGCCACAAGACCCGGATCTTCTCGTCTGACGCGATCACGCTGTCGCGCGCCTATACGATGGAGGACGTGTTCGAGCAGGGCGAAGAGGACGAACAGGTCGATATGCCTGCGCGGCTGACGGTTTACACGATGAACCTGACGATCATGATCTTCAACCTGCCGGTGGGACTGGCATTGCTGTGCATGAACATCTTCGGCGGGGTCAACCTGCGAACGACGGCCCACGCGATGGCTTTGACCGGGTTCTTTACGGTCCTCGCAGCGGCCAATCCCGGTCTGCTTCCGATCTGATCGGACGTCAGTCCAATCTTGACAATTCAGCCTGCGCGTCTGGCGACAGGTCCTTGATCGGCACCATATAGGTGTGGATCGAGAACACGACTGCGCCGGTTCGTGGCAGCTTGCGCAACACCTGACGTTCGGAGCGGACGAAGCGGGCCGCCTCCGGGTCTGAGCGGCGTTGCGGCTCCCTTTCGGTTTTCGGTGCAAACAGTTCGGCCGATGCGTGCAGATGCGCGTTGGTCCGCCAGAGCAGTGTTTCGGGCCGCATCGCATCGAAGAGGCGCTGGACCCGGCGGGCGATTTCATCGTCATATTGTGGCACGGGGACGTGAATGCGCGGCAGGGCATGGCCCAGCTTTTCCGAAAGCGTCCAATAGGCGGGAAAACAGAGGATCGCGCCGGTCAGGACATGGCCGGCTTCTCCGGCTTGCAGGAGGCAGAAATCGGACTGGGTCAGGCGGCCGAGGGTCAGAAGCGGCCGGTCGCGGTCGACGGGTACGGTGATTCCGTCAGGACGGGTGACCGTGGTGTCCTCGAAACTGTAGCCGCAATCCTTTCCCAAGACCTCAAGCGCCATATCGTAGCATTCCAGCGCGGCATCCTTGGCGCCTGGCAGAAGGGCGTGAACCCCCTGCTGGCGCTCCGCGATCAGGTGATCGCGCAGCGCCATCTGGCCGGCAAAGGCGTCATCCCGGATCAGCCAGTCTTCCATCGGCAAGGGCTGAATGCCGGGCAGTTTCCACCGGGTGGGATCGAGCCAGGGCGGGTGAGGCAGCGTCTTCTGCAGGATCTCGTCTGTCATGGGCCCTTGTCGGCTGCGGTCGTTTTCCATGTCAATCCGTGTCGCAAACCGGCCTGACGGGCAATGGAACCGGGCGGAAACTTTGCCTTATGAGCACATGGGCGAGAGACACGCGCAAGATCGACCCGAGCCGGGGGACGCGGCTGGGGGACAATACGCCCAACGATGCCGACCGCGCGGAGATCGGGCCGACACTGCTGGCATTGGACGAATGGGCGGCGGCAGGGCTGGACTTGCCCGATCTGCAGGCAATACGGGCGTATCGCTGGCGACGGTTGACCGAACATATCGTGGCGCGGGACTACGGGGCGCTTCTGGTCTTCGATCCGCTGAATATCCGGTATGCGACGGATTCCACCAACATGCAGCTCTGGAACGCCCACAACCCGTTCCGGGCGCTGCTCTTGTGTGCCGACGGGCATATGGTGATCTGGGACTACAAGATCGCGCCGTTTCTGACCGAGTTCAATCCGCTTGTCCGTGAACGGCGGAGCGGAGCGGCGTTCTTCTATTTCAGCGGTGGCGACAAGAGTGCCGAGGTCGCGGCCAAGTTTGCCGGTGAGGTGCGGGACCTTGTGCGCGAACATGGCGGGGGCAACATGCGGCTCGCCGTGGACAAGATCATGCTGCACGGCGCGCGGGCGCTGGAGGCGGTGGGATTCATGCTGGAGGAAGGCGAGGAGCTGACCGAAAAGGCGCGGTCGGTGAAGGGGCCGGACGAGATCCGGGCGATGCGCTGCGCGAACCACGCCTGCGAAACCTCCGTCCGGGCGATGGAGGAGTTTGCGCGGGCGCATGGGCCGACGGGCCAGGTGAGCGAAGATGACATCTGGGCGGTGCTTCACGTGGAGAACATCCGGCGCGGCGGCGAGTGGATCGAGACGCGGTTGCTCGCGACCGGGCCGCGCACCAACCCGTGGTTTCAGGAATGCGGGGCGCGGCGGATGAGCAATAACGAGATCCTTGCCTTCGATACCGACCTGATCGGCAGCTACGGCATCTGCATCGACATCAGCCGAACCTGGTGGATCGGGGACAAGCCGCCTCCGCAGCCGATGGTGGACGCGATGCGCCATGCCCATGAGCATATCATGACCAATATGGAGCTGATCGCGCCGGGCGTTCGCATCGAGGAGATGCAGGAGAAGCTGCACCGGCTGGATGACAAGTACCAGGCGCGGAAATACGGCTGTGCGATGCACGGGGTCGGGCTTTGCGATGAGTGGCCGCATGTGGATTATCCCGACACGATGACGAAAGGCGCCTTCGACTATGCGCTGGAGCCGGGCATGGTGCTTTGCGTCGAGGCGCTGGTGGCGGAAGACGGTGGCGAATTTTCGATCAAGCTGGAGGATCAGGTGCTGGTAACAGAGACCGGCTACGAGAACCTGAGCACCTATCCGTTCGATGCCGCGCTGATGGGGCAGATTTCCGCCGAATTCGCATAAACCCGGGGCATAAACTGCTCTGGCGCAGGGTAGGTGCGGGCCCAGTATGCCTTGCGGTTAGTTTCCTTTTTCGGCCTTCGGGGCCTTCTTGCGTGTGAGCAGCCAATCCCGGTTGCCCCTCACAATATGGAGACCCCCAATGCTCAAGACCTTTATCGCCCCCCTCGCTGTCGCTCTCGCACTGACCGGTGCCGTCCACGCCTCCGGCAGCGTCGAGCTGACCGACCAGAACACCGCGCGGGTGCGCCAGGTGCTGACCGAGCAGGGCTACGAAGTGGCCAAGGTCAAGCTCGAAGACGGCATGTACGAAGCCTATGCCAAGAAGGACGGCGAGAAATACGAGGTGTTCCTGAACGCTGATTTCGAAGTCGTGAAGACCAAGGAAGACTGATCAGGAAACCGGCGGCAGCCGTGGGATCAATCCCCGGCTTCATCCCTCCGGGTCACCCCGGCCCGCGGCTGCCGTCAGAAAAGGAGGCTTGGGACATGACCCGCCAGAAAGTCTGGGACCCTTTCATTCGCCTGTTTCACTGGAGCCTTGTTCTGGGTTTCGCGGCGAACGCGCTTGTCGTTGATGACGACGGCAAGCTCCATCAATGGATCGGCTATGCCGTCGTTGCACTGGTGCTGACACGAATTCTATGGGGTCTCGTCGGGACCCGGTATGCGCGATTCTCGTCCTTCCCGCCGAGCGTCTCCGGTGCCCTGGGCCAGATGCAAGAGATGCTGAGCGGCGAGAAACGTATCCATATCGGGCATACGCCGCTTGGTGCGCTGATGATCTATAACCTTCTGGCCGCGATGCTGGTGATCGGGCTGTCCGGCTGGCTGATGACCACGGATGCCTTCTGGGGCACCGAATGGACCGAGGAACTGCATGAAGCGGCCGTCGCCTGGGCCGAGATCTCGGTCGTCCTGCATATCGCGGCGGTCGTCTTTGAAAGCTGGCGGACGCGCGTCAACCTGCCGCGTGCGATGGTGACGGGTTGCAAGGACCTGCCGTCCGCCTGAAAAGGAGGCATGGCGAGCGAAATGCGCGACAAGACGACGACGGTTCTTATCGTCCTTATGGCGGTGCAGCTGGCCTGCGCCGTCTTCTTCGTGGTCGATGCGGCACGCGATTTCCTGAATGAAGGCGGGCTTGCGAGCCTCGACGCGCACCTAGCGGTTGAGATCCTCGCGACCGTGGCGCTTCTCGCGGCCATCGCGGTGGAGGGCCGCTTCCTGCGTAGCCTGATGCAGCGCAAGGCTCGGCTTGAACAGAGTCTCGCCAATGCCAGCGCCGAGGTTCACGCGGTGATCGAGGCGCAGTTCGAGGAATGGCGGCTATCGCCGGCCGAGCACGATATCGCGATGTTTCTGGTCAAGGGCCTTGGCACGCCGGAGATCGCGGAAATGCGTGGCAGCGCCGAGGGCACGGTAAAGGCGCATTTCGCGGCGATTTTCCGCAAAGCCGGGGTGCATAGCCGGGCCGAGCTTCTGAGCATGCTGATTGACAGGTTGCTGGGCGGGCGTTTGGATTAGGGCTGAAGGATTGCGCCGACTACGTCGTCGCGGATAGGGGGCTTTGCCCCCGCGCCTTTGGCGCTCCCCCAGGATATTTTCAGGCCGATAATCGGATCAGTCGAGTTTCTCGGGGAGGGTAAGGCCAAGGAGAAGGTCTTGCGTGCTCATCGGGCGTTTGCCCTGCCGTTGCGCTTCGAGGATATCGACCGCGCCGGTGCCGCAGGCGATGCGGAAGTCTCCGAGGTGTGTTCCGGGCGCACCGGTCCCGCCGGTGGGCTGGGCGCGGAGGAGTTTGAGGCGTTCTCCTTCGATTTCCGTCCAGGCTCCGGGGAAGGGGGAGAGGCCGTTGATGTGGCGGGCGACCTGTTCGGACGGTCTGGTCCAGTCGATCCGCGCCTCCGCCTTGTCGATCTTTTCGGCATAGGTCACGCCGTTCTCTGGTTGCGGCTCGGGCGTCAGCGCTCCCGGATCGGCAAGGCTTTCGACGATCAGGCGCGCGCCCATCCTCGCGAGACGGTCGTGCAGGTCGCCGGTCGTGTCGGTGTCGGTGATCGGCAGCGTGTCGCGGCGCAGGACCGGGCCGGTGTCGAGCCCGGTCTCCATCTGCATGATGCAGATACCGGTCACGGTGTCGCCCGCCATGATCGCGCGATGGATCGGCGCGGCACCGCGCCAGCGCGGCAGAAGCGAGGCGTGGATGTTGAGGCAGCCATGTGCGGGGGCGTCCAGGATGGGTTGCGGCAGGATCAGGCCATAGGCGACGACGACGGCGATGTCGGCATTCAGAGCCGCGAACTCGGTTTGCGCCTCGTCGCTGCGCAGCGTGGTGGGGTGGCGCACAGGCAGGTCGAGGGCCTGCGCACGAGCGTGAACCGGGGTCGGGCGGTCCTTCTTGCCGCGCCCGGCGGGACGGGGCGGCTGGGTGTAGACGCAGGCGATCTCGTGGCCCGCTTGCACCAGCGCATCCAACGCCGGGACGGAGAAGTCGGGCGTGCCCATGAACACGACCTTCATGTCCGCCGGGCCTTTTTCATCAGCATGTCGCGCTTTGTGCGGCTGAGATTGTCGAAATACATCCGCCCGTTCAGGTGGTCGATCTGGTGCTGGACCGAGGTGGCCCAGATGTCTTCGAAATCCTGCTTCACGCGGTCTCCGTCCGCGTCCGTGAAAGTGACGGTGACGCGGGCCGGGCGTTTCACCCTGGCAGAGACGCCGGGAAGGTTTGGGGAGGCTTCCTCGTAGGTGAAGGTCTCATCAGAGCTTGCGACGATCTCGGGATTGGCGAGGCGGATGACACGGCCCCGCTCCTCCGAGCAATCGACCACGGCAAGGCGCAGGGGCACGCCGATCTGCGGGGCGGCAAGGCCGTAGCCGGGCATGGCTTCCATGATCTCCACCATCTCGTCCCAGAGGGCGCAGTGCTCATCCGTCACGCGCTCCACCGGTTCGGCGGGCTGGCGGAGGCGCTTGTCGGGCCAGAGGAGGAAGGGGCGGGTCATGGGGCCTTGCCTGTGAACCAGGGGTCGGCCGCATCCTTCAATTCGCAGGCATTGCCGTCGGGGTCGAGAAAGGTGCCGACTGTACCCCAGTCATATGTCTTGACCTCCACATCGACGCCGCGGGCGCGCAGGGTTTTGGCAGCGGCCAGAACGTCGGCCACGTTGAAGCGGAGCATGGTCGGGTTGGCGCTGTTGGGCTTGCGGCCCGAAGCGCTGGCGTGGCCACCATGTTCGATCATCAGGTAGCCGTCTCCGAAGCGAAGGCAGCACAGGTGGCTTTTGTCGTACCAGACGGGCAGTCCCAGTGTGTCGCGGTAGAAACTCAGGCAGTCTTCGTAGCGCTCCGTGCCCAGAATGATGCCGAAGGTCTGGACCTCAAGGGTCATGCCCGCGCCTTTTCGCGCTTCAGTTTCTGCATCTTGCGGGTGATCATCTGGCGCTTGAGCGGCTTGAGATAGTCGATGAAAAGCTTTCCATCGAGGTGGTCGATCTCGTGCTGGACGCAGGTCGCCCAGAGGCCGTCGAATTTCGCGCTTTGATCGCTGCCATCCAGCGCGGTCCAGGTGACTTCGACCTCTGCCGGGCGGGTGACATCGGCATATTGCTCGGGGATCGACAGGCAGCCTTCCTCGTAGACGCTGGTGTTTTCGGACGACCAGACAACCTGCGGGTTGATCAGGACCATCGGTTTCGGGGCCGCACCTTCTTCCTTGACGCAATCCATCACCAAAAGCCGTTGCAGCACGCCGACCTGCGGCGCGGCGAGGCCGATGCCCGGCGCGTGATACATCGTCTCCAGCATGTCCTCGGCAAGTTTTTGGACTTCGCCGGGGTCGATGACCGGATCGGCCACGGTTTTCAGCCGTGGGTCGGGATGGATAAGAATATCGCGCAATGCCATGGGCTTCACTTATGCGATAGGACGCAGCGCGACAAGATGGTGGGGCTTGCAGAGACAGGCCGGATTGATAGGGTCGCGCACAGTCCAATTCGGTGAGACAGATGAAATTCGATTTCGATCGGCAGCTTGAGCTGCGCGGTACCCATTCGTCCAAATACGACGCCATCGGCACGGCCTTCGGGCGCGACGATCCCGAGATGATCCCGATGTGGGTCGCGGATATGGATTTCGCGGCACCTCCGAAAGTTCTGGAGACGCTTCAGAAGGAAATCGACCGGGGCTATCTGGGCTATTTTACCAATCCCAAACCCGTCGCGGAGGCGGTCGCCAACTGGTATCGAAGACGACATGGCTGGGCTGTTGATCCCGGCTGGGTGCGGTTCACCCATGGGGTGGTCAACGGTTTCGGGGTGGCGCTGGACAGTTTCACCGAACCCGGAGACGAGGTGATCGTGTTCTCGCCTGTCTATCATGCTTTCTTTCGCAAGGCGGAGGCGATGGGGCGCGTGATTTTCGAAAGCCCGATGAAACTTCTGGATGGCGTGTTCCAGATGGACCTGGACGCACTCGCCGCGTCGCTTACAGGGCGGCAGAAGGCGCTTGTGCTGTGTTCGCCGCACAATCCGGGCGGGCGGCTCTGGACGGCGGAGGAAATTCGGGAAGTTACTGTGTTCTGCGAGGACCATGATCTGATACTGATCTCCGACGAAATTCACATGGATCTGACGCATCCGGGTGCGACCTTTACCCCGAGCGCCGTGGCCGCACCGGACTGTGTGGGACGTCTGGTCGTGCTGAACGCGGCGTCGAAAGCATTCAACATGGCAGGAGGTGAAACCGGGCTGATGATCGTGCCGGATGCGGAGGTGCGGCGGCAGGTCGACAAGTCGATGCAGGACCGCGAAGCCTCGCCCAACCGGTTCGGGATGCTGATGATCATGACGGCCCTTAACGAATGCGAAGACTGGTCGGAGGCGGTTCGGGGCTATATCGCAGAGAACGTCCGCATCTTCGCGGAGCGGATTAATGCTCTGCCGGGCGTGTCTGTGATGCCGATGCAGGCGACTTACCTGAGCTGGGTGGATTTCTCAGACCTTGGCATGGGCGATGACGAACTGCTCAAGCGTTTGCTCGACGCCAAGGTGGCGCCCAGTCCCGGTACACAGTTCCGCAAGGGCGGCTCAGGGCATATGCGCTTCAACGTGGCATTGCCCCGACCGACCCTCCTGGAGGCGATTTCGCGGATCGAGGGTGCGTTTTCCGACCTTCAATAGTCGCTCAGACCGGCAAAGCGTCCGCGCCGTATTGTGCGGCGAACTCCGCCGAAGGCGGGATCGGTTTGATGATGTCGATCAGCACGCCATTGGGATCGCTTGTGATGAAGTGACGCTGGCCGAAATCCTCGTCGGTCAAAGGCTTGAGAATCGGCAAACCCGCTTCATCGAACCGAGCGAAGACCGCGTCCACATCCTCCACCTCGAAGTTGAGGATCAGGCCGTTGACCGTTCCTTGCCCCTCCTGTGGAATGGTCGGGTGGTCGCCTTGCAGGATGGCAAGGTTGACGCTTTCATCCTCGACCGATTGCAGGTGAACATACCAGTCGGATTCGAAGGCGGGCTTGAAACGGAAATGGGTCACATAGAACGCCACCGTTCCGGCGACATCGCCGGTTTGGATGACAGGGTAGTACTGGGTGCATTTCATGGTTGAGACCTTTCAGAAAGAAACATACAGTCTGTATGTAACCTCTGAATAAACATACAGGCTGCATGTATGCAAGAAGAGTCTCCACGCCGAACCAATGTCGCGCGCACCGAAGCGACGCGGGCGGCGCTTATCGCATCGGCTCGCGCGTTGTTCGTGGAAAACGGCTATGCCGAAACCTCCACACCCGAGATCGTGCGCCACGCCGGGGTCACGCGCGGTGCGCTCTATCACCACTTTGCCGACAAGGCGGACCTGTTCCGCGCCGTGCTCAGGGGCGAGTTCGAGGCGGTTACGGGGGAAATCGAACGCGCGGCCAAGCTCGGCTCAAGCTCGGGAGTTCAAGCTCTTCTGCTGGGCGGCGAGGGCTACTTGCAGGCGATGCAGGAACCGGGGCGGGTGCGGATCATGTTGCTCGACGGTCCGGCGGTGCTGGGCCGGGAGGAGGTTGACCGGATCGACCGGGAAACCTCGGCGGATGCGCTTCGGGTCGGATTGAAAGCGGCAATGGAGACAGGCGAAATCGTGGAGGCCCCGCTGGATACCCTCACCGTCCAGCTATCCGCCATGTTCGATCGCGCGGCGCTGGGGATCGCCTCCGGGGAAGATCCGTCGGACCACAAGCTCGCACTCGAAACAGTCTTTCGGGCACTGGAGCGGCGTAGTTAGGTCTGTCCGGCCGGTCCCGATGTCCCCCGGTCAGTCTTCGTTGATGTCGTGTTCGAAGACCTTCACCTGCCCTTCACGCACACCGACAGCACGGCGGATCACTAGCCAGGCGACAAGGGAGATAACTGCGAACAGCATAAGCATTGCCGGGATCGACCCGGCCAAGCCGGGAACGCCAGCCAACAGCGCGAGGCCCACCCCCGCCGCTCCGAAGGCGAAGCCGAGGATGATCTGCGTGGGCGCGAAGACCTCGATGATGGCCAGAAGCACGGCACCCGCGATCCAGACCCACCAGAGCGACCACCACTCCATCACGCCCGCCCTTTCAGCATCTTGAACGCATCGCCGAAGGCTTCCAACGCATTGGCGGGCACGACGATGGTGGAGCTGCCCTGGCTGCCGCCAAGCGCGTTCAGCGCCTCGACCTGTTTCAGCGCGACCTGATACTGCGCGGCCTCCAAGCCGTTATCCTGAATGGCCTGCGCGACCACGCCGGTTGCATAGGCTTCGGCGTCGGCCTGAACACGGCGCGCCTTGGCAACCTGTTCGGCGGCGTAAAGCTCGGCATCCGCGTTCAGCTCGACGGCGCGCTTCTGACCCTCTGCGCGGGTCACCGCGGCGCGGCGTTCACGCTCGGCGTTCAACTGCTGAAGCATGGCGTCGCGGGTGGCCTGGTCCAGGTTCACATCGAGCAATTCGGCGCGGGTCACTTCGATGCCCCAGTTATCGACCTGCTCTTCCACAGATTCCTTGATCGTGGCAATCAACATGGCACGGTTGGACTGAACCTCGTCCAGTTCCATCTTGCCGATCTCCGCCCGCACGATCCCCGCCACCGTCGTGGCGATGGCACCATCGACATCGCGGATGCGGTAGACGGTCTTTTCCGGCTCGGTGATGCGGTAGAAGACGGAGGTTTCGACCTGCACCAGCACGTTATCCGCGGTGATCGCGTCCTGGCTGGCATTGGGAAGCTGACGTTCAAGAATGGAGATCTGGTGCGCCACCCGATCGAGGAACGGCACGATGAAGTTGATGCCGGGACCGAGAACGGTGCGCAGACGGCCGAAGCGTTCGACCACGTGTTTTTCGGACTGCGGCACGATGCGCACGCCCTTGTAGACACAGATGATGATGAAAGCGGCGATCAGAAGGGTCGCAATCCCGCCTCCGCCAAGGATATCAATCAATTCGTCCATAATGCCACTCCGTCAGCTCCCCCAATCAAGAGATGGGCAGGGAACCGCCGCGATTCAATGAGTTATCGGAGGGTGGGCGTCGATACGAGGCGAGGTGTCACCCGGCAGACACGCGGGAATCAACAGCAAAACAGGTGGATTCCGGATTTGCTGCGCCGCAGCATGACGCAGCGTCGGATTTCGGCGGGTTTCCCCGGCTGGAAACGGAAAATTAACCCTGATTGACGATCACACTCGCGATATTCGGGGAGTTATCGGATGCCCGCGCTGAGTGTTGCGCAAACCCTGTCCGGGACAAGTCTGGGCCTGACATCGGGATTGGTGGACCTGCTGGTTGTCGAAACCGGTGGCCGGACGATTCTTTACGCTCTGAACCGGGCGGAGGGGACCTTGATCGAACTGGACATCGCCGGTTCGGGCAGCTTGTCCGTCGCGGGGTCGCTCACAGTGTCGGGCAGCTTCGCGGCGGGGTCCGATCCGCAACTGGGTTACGGAAGCTTTGACGGCGGCGGCACTTTCCTGACGCTGGCCGGTCTTGCTCCGGCCTCCGGTCAGCATGTGGCGCTTTCCGGGACCGGCGCGCTTGGGTCGCAGGGAACGCTCGCGGGCGTCGGGCAACTGGTCGCACCTCTCGGGCTTGAGGTCGGCGGAGTGCCGGTGATCGTCAGCGGTGCCACCGGCGGGTTGGCGCATTATTTCGACAGCGGTTCGGGCTATGCGGCGGGAACCGGCCTGACAGATGCGGCTGACAGGTATCTGGGCGATGTGGCCGCTTCTGCGGTCTTCGGCCAGAGCGGTACATCCTACGTCGCCACGGTCTCCGCCACGGAGCATGGGGTGAACATCGCGCAGGTGACGGCGGGCGGGCTGGTGCAGGCGGGGGCCCTGGGCAATGCCGAAGGCCTTCCGGTCGGCACGCCTACGGATGTTGCCGACGTGACCCGATTGGATGAGACACTTCTGTTGATCGCGGCTTCGGGCAGTTCCTCGCTTTCGGTCGTCTCGGTCGAGGGCGGCGAACCGGCACTGGCCGATCACGTCCTTGATGACGCGGCAACGCGCATTCAGGGAGCAAGCACGGTGGCGGCTGTGACCTATGGCGATTTTGCCTTTGCCGCGGCGGGCGGGGCCGAGGGCGGCGTGTCACTCTTCACCGTATTGCCGGGCGGGCGGCTGGTTCATCTGGGCAGCGTGGCGGAGGATGAGACGGTCCCGCTCGATCAGATTGCCGCGCTGGACGTGATCGTTCATGGCACGAGCCTGCAGGTCTTCGCCGGGTCGGGAAACGAGGCCGGGCTGACCCGGCTGGAATATGACCTTTCGGGCCTTGGGCAGGTTGTGCTTGCCGATACGGGAGGTGTCGGCGCGACCGGGACATCCGGGGACGATCAGATCGTCGGTTCGGTCGTGGGGGAGGTTCTGAGCGGCCTCGGCGGCGACGACATCCTGCTCGACGGACCGGGCAATGACACGTTCCTTGGCGGGACGGGCGCGGATCTTTTCGTTTTCACGGCAGATGGCGTCTGGGACGAGGTCGCGGATTTCGAACGTGGCTTGGATCGGCTCGATCTTTCGGCCTTCGATTTCCTCTATGACGTGTCTCAACTGACGGTGACGCCGACGGCGACCGGGGCGACCCTGACCTTTCAGGGCGAAACGATCGTCGTCACCACCTCGGACACCCAACCGCTGACAGCGGGCGAGTTGACGAATGAAGATATCTTCAATGTGAACCGCCCGCCTTTTCTGCTGGTAGGGCGCGAGATCATCGGCACATCCGCCAATGAATTTCTGAACGGCGGTCCGGGCGATGACACCATTGCCGCCGCCGGAGGCGATGACAGCGTGACCGGCAGCTACGGAATGGACCTGCTTCTGGGTGGCACGGGGCATGACACCATCGACGGCGGAAGCGACCGCGACACGCTGATCGGTGGCAGCGGCGACGATCTGATCTTCGGGCAGGGAGGCGATGACGTGATCTATGGCGACGACTGGTCCTGAGGATCAGGCGAAGCTGAATTCGTCCACGATATCGTCCCAAAGCACGATGTAGTCATCCGTGTCGATCAGGTCCTGCGCATCGGCGGGTGGCGTCCAGGCCGGATAAAGCATCGTCAGCATCGCAAGTGTGACATCGTCGCCGATCAACAGATCGCCGCCATTGCCGCCATTGATGAGATTGTTGCCGGTCCCCCCCTCAACCAGATCGGCGCCGTCGCCGCCATCAAGCGTGTCGTTCCCGCTGCCTCCAAGGATCGCGTCATTGCCGCCGCGCCCTGACACCGCGTCGGTTCCGCTGCCCGCACGCAGCTCGTTGCCCGCATCGTTTCCGATGATGACATCGTTGCCCGATCCGGTCCGCCCGTGTTCGATCACCGTGCCGCGGGCGATGCCGACATTTCCAACCCACCCGTCAAGATCTGAAAACGTCTCCTCCCTCAGGTCCATCACCTGATGAGCGCTGGAACCGGAAAAGTCGAAGACATCCGCGCCATCGGTGTCGAAGACCGTGTAGCTGACCGGGTTCGACAGGTCATGCACCCCGTCCAGATAGGTGCCGGTATTGCCGCCATCGCCATAGACCGTGTCGCCGGAATGGGCGCTGGTGGGCGTGCCGTAAAGGGACTGGATGGCGAGGATATCCGCCATCTGCGGGCCGACGACATAGGCGAAGCTGGCATCCACGTCCGGGTTTTCCGTCTGGTGGAAATACGACATGACTGACGCCTGCCAGCTGTCGTTCTCATAGTGGTTGTCGGTGCCATAGGTCGCGCTGCCGTTGTAGTTTCCGGCATGGCCCAGGCCCAGTGCGTGCCCGATCTCGTGGATATAGGTCTGGAAATAGTACCCGTCGATCCGGTTCGCGCCACCGGCCCAGTTCGGGTCGATATTGACATAGGACGACTGGATCGTGCCGTTCCAGACGGAGCTTGAGGCGTAAGCGCCCGAATTTTCGTCATCGAAGATGATATCGGCCACCGCCCCGCCTTCGCGTACAGTGACGCGGTAATCGCCGGAGGAGGCGTTGTTGAACGAGGCGGCCTGAATATAGTGCAGGCCGGAATAGGTGGCCTGGTAGGTGATCGCGGAATCCGCGCCATTCGCATCGTCATTCTGGGCGAGGATCGCGCCCGCGCCGTTCAGTAGGTACAGGTAGGGGTCGTCCAGTGCCGAGCCACCTTCCCCTTCCAACGTGAAGGTCATCGTCTGCCCGGCGGTCATGTAGACCGCAATCGTGTCACGGTCGGTGTTGGAGTTCAGCGTGCCGGTGAAGTCTTCACCCGCCTCGATCTGATAGCTACCGCTGACAGCTTCCGGCGCGTCTGCGGTCTCCACGATGGTGGCGGTGGGCGGCGTGTCCGCATTTACTTCGACGAAGTTCAGGCCCGAAACCATGCTCCACGCCTCAAGCGCCTGAAGCGCCATCGCCTGCCCGTTGGCGGTCAGGCCGGTGATGTCCACGTATAGCGTGTCACCCGTCTGCACATCGAAAGACCGCGACGACCCGCCCCAGTAATCATGGGTCAGCTGGGTCGCGATCTGATCGTAGGTATAGACCGGCATCGGGCCGAACAGTCCTTCGTCGCTTGGGGTCTCATCGGATGGGGCAAACTCCCCAATGTAGCAGTCATCAGTCCAGGGCTGGCTGGCAGCGCAGATCAAACACACCCGTTTCACTCCACCTCTATGGGTGGAGCACACTCGCAAACGTCACTGGGAAATACGCCCAAGCGACCCGAATTCATCCACCCGCACCCCCGTGCGTCGGATCAGGATCGGTCCCAATTGTTTCGAAGTGATTAGTCAAAGACGGCGATGTCGCGGCGGCGGCAGGAATCTGCCGAAAGCTTTATCCCGTTTCAATTCAACTTGGATGAAGCTTAGCGCCGCCTCAGCGTATCGCCCGGCTGCAGACGCGGTTCCAGCTCGATCCTCTGCCCGGTCTCGGTGATCGACCCGTCTGTCCGCCCGGCGATGATCCGTGCGGCCTCGCGCCCGATATCCTTGCGCCCGGCATCCATCGTGGCGGGCTTGACCGAGAACCCGTCAAGAAGTTCCGATCCGTTGAACCCCGCAAGCCCGATCTGGCCGGGAATGTCGATGCCCCGATCCTGAAGATATAGCATCCCGCCGGCCGCGATCATGTCGTTCGAATAGTAGAGGAAATCGAGATCGGGGGTGCGTTCGAGAATGCGCTGAGTCATCTCCCGGCCCTTGGCCAGACCCGACCCGCCCTCGTAGAACACCTGGTCTACGACCTCGATCCCGTCACGGGCCAGTGCTTCGGTGAAGCCCTCGAAGCGTTTCCGGGCGCGGTGGTCCATCGGCATCTTGGTCCCGATGAACCCGATCCGCCGATAGCCGTTCTTCACGATGCTGCGGGCCATCTCCCGCCCCGCCCGGCGGTGCGAGATACCGACCACGGCGTCGATGGCATCCCCATCGGTATCCATGATCTCCACCACCGGCACACCAGAGGCCTGCAACATGGCGCGGGAGGCGTCGGAATGTTCCAGCCCGGCCAGGATGATCCCGCTGGGCCGCCAGGAGAGCATCTCGAACAGGACCTCTTCTTCCTTCTTCGGCGAATATTGCGTGACACCGACGACCGGTTGCAGCGGGGTTTCATCAAGAACTTCGGAAATGCCGGTCAGCACTTCGGGGAAGACCATGTTCGACAGCGACGGGATGATGACCGCGACAAGATTGACGCGGCTCGACGCCAGCGCGCCCGCGATCTTGTTGGGCACGTAACCCAATGTCTTGGCAGCGTGCAGAACCTTCTTGCGTGTCGCGTCGGACACATCGCCCCGGTTGCGCAGCACCCGGCTGACAGTCATCTCCGAGACGCCGGATTCGATCGACACATCCTTCAGCGTCAATGGCCGCCTCGGCGGTGTCGTGTTCCCGTTGATGGAGATGACCTTTTCGTCGTCGTCCATGTCGCGCTCCAGTTCGGTGTCATGATGACGTTACCGCTAACGGCATTTCATGCCAAGCGGCTTGGCCTTGCGGTGTGGTTTTCAGGAATTTGAACCGGAGTCGATGAGCGAGATCAAAGTTTCGCGTAACGCGTTTTGTCCCATCGGCGACCAACCGAGCGCGCGGAGGCGTTCGGTGGACATCGCGTTGACAGTGCCGGGGTCGGACGCGGGGGGCAGGTGGCCATTACGTCCGGTGATCCGCGCGTAGTCTTCAAGCAGGGTTCGGCGGTCAAGCGTGAAATCGGAGACGTTGAAGACGCCCCCGGCCAGAGCGGGGTTCAGCGCGATGATGACGGCGGCGGCAAGATCGTGGGCGTGGACCTCTGTCCCGATCCTGGGCGGCAGGGTTTCGCCACGCTCGAAACCTTCGAAAAGATCGGTCCATTTATGCGCGCGCCCCGGCACCGGCGGGCCATAGACGCCGGTCGCGCGAAGACTGACCCCCTTTGGCCCAAGCGCCCGTTCCGCCTCCAGCTTCACCTGGCCATAGAGCGTGTCGGGCCGGGGTGTCAGATCCTCGGTCAGCCGCGTGCCGGGCGGGTAATCGCCACATATGGCGCGGGAGGATAGAAAGACCGTGTGGATGCCGGAGCGCCGGGCCGCATCCCAGAGGCGCAGCGTGCCCTCAAGGTTCAGCCGCGTGAAGCCATCGGGATCGTCGCCTTCGCCGCCGCGATATTTCCCCGGCAGATGAGAGAAGGCGGCGTGGACCAACCGGTCGATGCCGTCGAGCGCGGGAGGGTCTGTGGCGAGATCCCAGCGGAGATGCGGAATTTCGGGCATGGGCGTTCGGCCCAGCGTGACCACCTCGTGGCCCTGCGCCTTCAGGCATCTCAGGATCGGGTAGCCCACCAGCCCGGTTGCCCCGGTCAGCGCGATCTTCATGCCGGGTTCGGCAGTTCGGAAACGTCCGGCACCGGGCCGTCACCGGCAAAGGCGTGCCAAAGGTCGATCAGTGGCCGCAATGCCTCGGCTCTCGGATGCGGCACCTGCCACGGTTTTTCATACTGGTAATGCAGCACATGGATCGCGTCCCAGTTCCAGAGTTCCGGCAGGTTCATCCAGACATATTGCAGCATGTTGAAGGTCACCGGAAGCCCGTGCCAATCGGGGAAGAAACGCTGAAGAAAGGTCTGGTCGGTGCGCCGCCAGAAAACGTCCGGCCTGTCCAATTCGCCCAGCATCCTTTCGAAGGTCTCCGGATCAGGGCGGGCGGTGAAGACGCCCGAATTCATCCGGTGAAAATCGGCCAGCGTTTCATAGACATTCGGTGCAGCGGAAAACTCGGGATAGTCGAAAAGCCGATCGCAGTTCTTCAGAACCAGCGTGTCGGCGTCGAGGAAGACAACCCGCTCATAATCCAATTGCCAAAGCCGCAGCTTCACAAAGTTGTCCAAGGGCGTGTGGAAGGCCGGTTTCTCCCCCTTGGTGAACGGAGCCTCCGAATGGAGCTTCTGTCTCGCGTGCGCTGCGTTGAACTCCGGCGAGGTCGGCAGCAACTCGGTCGCGATCAACCGCGCGCTCGCATCGCGCAACGGCACCAACGCATCGTCGGAAACCCCGCCCGTGTGCAGCACCACCAGATCGGCGGACGTCCCCGAAAGCCCGAGCGACCGCAATAGCGCCTTCGCCCCAAGCGCGAAATCGGCATTGGTCACCAGCGTGACATAAGCGCAATCGCTTGCCCGAGGCCCTTCGGGAGTGACGCCTGTCATGAGACGGAGCGCAACGCCTTGCCTTCCGGATCCCGCTCGACCTTCCGGCCAAGGTCCTTCGTCCAGGCCGAGACGGCCGGAACACGGCTCCGGTCGATGCGGTAGGCGTATTTCCGGGCCACCTCGACCACCTCGTCCAGCAGCCCTTCGGCCAGCGTTGTCGGGTCCAGCCCAAGTGCCAGGAACTGGTCGTTCTTCACGACCAGATCGTTCTCCGCGGCTTCCTTGCGCGGGTTCGGCAGGAACGCGATCTCCGCCCCCGTCAGCTTCGCCACCAGTTCCGCCAGATCGCGCACCCGGTGCGTCTCTGTCATCTGGTTGAAGATCCGCACCCGCTCCCCGGCCTCGGGCGCATCGCCCAGCGCCAGTTCGACACAACGCACGCTGTCCTGAATGTGGATAAAGGCGCGGGTTTGCCCGCCGGTGCCGTGCACGGTCAGAGGATACCCGATGGCGGCCTGGATCAGGAACCGGTTCAGCACCGTGCCATAGTCGCCGTCATAGTCGAAGCGGTTGATCAACTGCTCGTGCCGCCGGGTCTGGTCGGTATGCGTTCCCCAGACGATGCCCTGATGCAGATCAGTGATCCGCACACCATCGTTCTGCGCATAGAACTGGAACAGGATCTGATCGAGGCTCTTGGTCATGTGATAGACCGAGCCGGGCCGGGTTGGATAGAGTATCTCCTGCGCCTTCTTGCCGTCAGGCGTGTCGATCTCGACATCCAGATACCCTTCCGGGATCGGCGCGCCGACGCTGGAATAGCCATAGACCCCCATCGTGCCCAGATGCACCAGATGCGCGTCGATGCCGCTTTCAACCATCGCGGCCAGCAGGTTATGCGTGGCGTTGATGTTGTTGTTCACCGTGTAGACCTTGTGCCGGTCGGTCTTCATCGAATAGGGCGCGGCCCGCTGTTCGGCAAAGTGGATGATCGCGTCGGGCTTGTGCTCCGTCAGCCAGCCTTTCAGCCGTTCGAATTCCTTGGCAAGGTCCAGCAGGTGAAAATGCAGCCGCCGTCCGGTCAGGTCGTGCCAGACCCGGCAGCGTTCCTGGATCGAGTCCATCGGTGTCAGCGACTGAACGCCAAGCTCTGTATCAATCCACCGCCGCGACAGGTTGTCGACGATGTGAATGTCATGGCCAAGGTTGGATAGGTGGAGTGCCGTGGGCCAGCCCACAAAGCCATCTCCGCCGAGAACTGCGATTTTCATGCGACTGCTCCGTTTTTGCGGGCACGTATCAACAGTATGTAACGATCCTGAGACGCAGGACGAGGGGGAAGGCCGCAATTCGGCGGGATTCCTCTCAGGCTGTGCGATGCCCCCTTCGAGACAAAAGGCTGGAAATATCCCCGCCCGGACGGTAACGCGGTGTCACCCAGACGCGGCCCCGTAGCTCAGCGGATAGAGCAACCGCCTCCTAAGCGGTAGGTCATAGGTTCGACTCCTATCGGGGCCGCCATGTGCTTTATTAAAGATGCTGAAATAAATATCTAATTTCAAATTTCCTCCTGCCGTTTCCCCAGGTCGGATTGGTGCGCGAGGTTCTTTACTCACTCAGATGTCAGATGTTCATCCCGCCTAGTGGCAAGGTCTGCTCTGCGGACGAAGTGGTCACAGAGGATTCGCCTGCTCATTTTCCTCCAATACCTCAGCAAACAAGACCGTCTTTGAAGTGCATGCCACTTCCATCTTTGCCATGCCTCCTTTACGAAAACTCTTCATTCAGTATCGGAACATCGGCAATATTTCTTGACCTACAGACCTGAAATAGACGGGCTTCGCGCGGTAGCGGTGCTTTTCGTAATTCTTTATCATTTGGGCGCGCTTGCCACGGGTGTTGGGTTTGCGGGTGTCGATGTCTTCTTTGTGATCTCCGGCTATCTAATCGGCGGGCAGATCATAACTGAAAAGGCAGGTGGGACTTTTAGCTTTCGCGGCTTTTACGTTCGGCGAGCGCGGCGAATACTGCCCGCTTTGATTGCCACAATACTTGCTACAATCGCGGGTGGCTGGGTGGTCATGCTGCCCACTGACTATCGCTATTTCTTGGGAGGCGCCGCCTCAGCTCTGCTTTCGCTGTCGAACGTTTGGTTCGCGGCGAGAATCGATTATTTCACCCCCCAAGCTGCCAATGATCCTCTCATTCACACATGGACGCTCGGGGTTGAAGAGCAGTTCTATGCGCTTGTTCCACTGCTGATTGTGGCGGTGTGGAGGTTTCGAGAGCAAGCCTTGTTCTCCGTGCTTCTAGCCCTCACCCTTTCGAGCTTTGCCTTGGCGCTTTGGTTGAACCAGGCATTTCCGCAGTTGTCGTTTTATCTTCTTCCGTCACGAGCTTGGGAGCTGCTTGTTGGGGTCCTGATTGCACTGAAAGAGAAGGACCTTAGGTCGGGGATCGGCTCTCGCGACCATCAACTTATCTCCAACATTTCGCTAGTCGTGTTGGTAGCCGGGCTTGTTGCGATACCTAAAGACGCCGCTTGGCCCGGCGCGTATTCACTCATACCCGTTCTTGCGACAGCCACATTGCTCGCATTTGGAATTGGCCAATCGGTGGCTGGTTCACTGCTCTCGCTCGCCCCTGTGAGATCCGTCGGCCTCGTAAGCTACTCGGCTTACCTAATCCATCAGCCCATTCTTGGCTTCCTTGCTTATGCAGAAATGCCGCCGTTGTCTTTCGGAGCAAAGACGCTGGTTCTCGCAGCGACTTTCATACTGGCCTACGTTTCTTGGCGCTTCGTCGAAACGCCCTTCCGACATCGGCAGATACCTCGAGTTCTTGGTCGTGGCCTATTGACTGCCTCCGCGCTTTCGATCGTTGCGATCGCCATAGGAGGGCATATTTCCAGCGGGTATCCAGAACGCGTCCCCCAGGAAATCAGTGCCATTCTAGCGGTCGAAAATACTTTTGGACCCAACAACAAGCGCTGCCTTCGCAGCCGCGACGATATTCCGTCGATGAACCTCGACGAGTCTTGCGTGCTTGGTCCGGATGTGCCGCAATCGGTCGCGCTTTGGGGCGACAGTCATGGTGCGGCCATGCTCGATGCCCTAGCGGGCGATCTTGCTGCAGAGGGCCTTTCGACCAAAGCTTATCTCCTTAGCAGCTGCCTACCGATACCGGGGCTGCTGAATGCCGGGCAGAAGCGCACTGAACAATGTGCGGCGTTCAATTCCCAAGTCCTTGAAGCCATACTCGTTAATCGAGAGCTGAAAGTGGTTGTGCTCGTCGCGACATGGGACAACTACTTTCTTTCCGAAGATACGCCCGACATGTTCGGTCGGCGCGGCGATGATGGCTTTTTCTCCTATCCGATTGATGCCGCCTCCGCCAACATTCCGGAAGGTATACGCCGCGAAGGTGTTCGGGATGCCGTACATAAGCTATTGGAAACGCTTGTCTTGGCTGAGAAGAAAGTCGTTGTGGTGCAGTCAAATCCGCGCCCAGGCATTGCAATCCCTCGCTATGCCGCACGGCAAGTCTGGAATGGTCAGAGTTTTCCAAGCGATCTGGCCTACGACCGGTCGATATTCGAGTCTCAATCTGACTTCTCGCGTGGAACCTTTATGGATGTCTTGCGGACCTTAAACACCGATGATTTGATATCCGTGGAGCCGGAAGATGTTCTATGCGATCCTACGCAGTGCTACGCAATCAAGAACGGCGACATTCTGTTTTCGGATGACAACCACCTCTCTGTAGCCGGCGCCCATCTCGTTTCACCAATTATTGCAGAGGCGGTTTTTGAACGGCTTGAAAAAAACAAAGCCCCTCACCCCGATTAGGCCGATTTTGCCAGCCCGGACCGCCCTATTTGCCTCTCTATTCGTGAGGTGATTTTGGGGGCAGCAACTCAACCGATGCCTGCATTTGCATACATCAAAAAGTCGGCCCTCTTGTTTGTCCACTTCGGGTTCGAAGCTGCCCTTCGCTGCGCGTGCACCAAGTGATCACCAAGGCCCGTTCGAGTAGTAGCCAAGTGTACTCACGACAGAGGCCAGTGGGTCAGGCAAGCTCGCCGAATCTCATGTGCAGGGCAGCACTGTCGCTAGCCACGGCCTTATTTGATTGGCGCGCTTGAGAATAGAAGCCCCAGATAATCTCGGAACTGTCTGGACTGGCGGGTTGTCAGCCCCTCTCTTCCGTAGGCTCTTTGCAGGATCAACCCGCCTTCGATAACCGCGATGAACATCTCCGCCAGTTGCCGGGCCGTGACCGGGCGTGCAGGAGGATAGCGGTCGATCACCTCCTGGAACTTGCGGATATACATCGCGGTCCATGTCTGAAGCGTGTCCGCGACGAAATCCTTCAGATTGTTTTCGAAGTGATCGTCCTCGTAAGTATAGAGCGCGTACATGCAGCCACGCGGTGGGTTGTCCGGGTCGGAGAGATAAGTCTCGAATTCCGTAAGGCAGTGCATGAGCTGATCCATCGGATCTTCGTGAACCGCCTCTGCCTTGGCCATGAACTCGCGGAACATGGCAATGTCCTTGGCTGCATACCAGCGCATCAGCTGTTCCGTCAGGTCGGCCTTTGACTTGAAGTGGTGAAAGAAGGCGCCCTTCGACACCCCGGCCTCGCGGAGAATGTCATCCACGGAGGTCCCCGCGAATCCCTTCCGCATGACCAACGCCTTCGAGGCGGTCAGGATGTTTTCCTTCGCAATTTCACCTTTGCGACTCATTTTTCGTCTCAGCTCCAATCCGACTGGTTGGTACTATATATTCGCGCCTCTGGGTTTTCCACCCCTGAAAACCCCTGTGTTTCAATCATGTTTCAGTTTGACGCAAAGCTGAAACGATCGAAACGCGACTACGTCTAGAGCTGAAACAGACCAAACGGTATGTAAAAGACAGACCAAACAGTCTGTAACACGGAGCATACCATGCTGGACCTGACATCATATACGCTCGCCGCGGGCTTCGGAGCCGCCGGGCTCTCTGCGCAGCTGGTCTGGCCGCTGTTCCGGGGCCGGACAACCATCCTGGGCGTGCAGCTCACAGCTTCCTGTTCGTATGGCGCGAGCTATGCATTCGCAGGCCATGACACGGCCGCCGCGATCTGCCTGATCGGCGCGATGCAAACCACGGTGGCGCTTTTGGGCAGAGATCGTCCGTGGCTGTCCAAGATCGGCTACATCTTCCTGCCGGTCGTGCTGATCGCCGCCACGCTGACCTATACCGGCCTGCCCTCGCTCTTGGCCGCAACCGCTTGTTGCCTGATCATGCTGGGTCGGATGCAACGCGACACTCTGCGCTTGCGCGCGGTCCAACTCGGCGCTTCGCCCTTCGGCGCAGCCCACGACCTGATCGTCGGCGCATGGCCCTGCCTGGCGGGCGCAATGATCTCATTCCTCATCGCCGCAACCGCGTTACGCCGCGAGCTTCACAGTCGCCGAGCAACGCCAATCGCCACATAACCCCCACTGAGATCCCGACCGGACCGGGGACCGTCCGGGCACAAAACCTCAAACCTGAAAGGATAAGTCTCATGGAAACCGAAACGAAGAAACTGGCCATCGTGGTCTCACGCGGCCTCGACGACGAGCGCGCGACAGTCGCCTTCACCATCGCCAACACCGGCATCGCCTCCGGACAGCAGGTCACGCTGTTCATGGTCAGTGCCGCGGTGGATGTCGTCCGCAAGGGCGCGGCTGACAATGTACGGATGAACCCGTTCGATCCGCCGCTGAAAGAACTGATCGACAGCTTCCAGTCGAAAGGCGGTCGCATTCTCGTCTGTCCGCCCTGCGCCAAGGTGCGCGGCTACGAAGAAGGCGACTTCATCGATGG
This sequence comes from Silicimonas sp., assembly GCA_050299835.1. GTDB lineage: Bacteria > Pseudomonadota > Alphaproteobacteria > Rhodobacterales > Rhodobacteraceae > JAJDOD01. The sequence goes on along the minus strand of JBNKWP010000001.1, from coordinate 12,126 downwards.
CGTTCAAGTCGTCGGTTCGCCCGCCCTTCATGCGCTGATCGTCGACGGCGCTTCGACACTCAGCTTCTGACGCAAAGCTCAATATAGGAGAGAATGATATGACATCCTGCACAGACACCGGGTCAGTGGAAAACGCGGCCATCACATCAATAAGTGTGGCAGAGGCCCATGCTCTTCACGGCAAAGCGGGCATCGAGTTCGTAGATCCCCGGCCCGCCGAGGCCATCGCCGCGACCACAGGAAAGATCCCCGGCGCACGTCTCATTTCGATCGCCGAAATCGAGGCGGACAATCTGCCGCCCGCCTTCATCGATCGGTCGCTGCACATCGTGACCAGTTGTCAGGTCGGGCCGATGGCCGCCCGCGCGGCAGAGGCCTTTGCTTCCCTGGGCTTCGCTCGGGTGAGTTGGGTCAATGGTGGAACGCAGGCCTGGGCGGATGCCGGCCATCCGACTATTCGCTGACGGCCAGGAGGTCGAGAGAATGTCGATCACGTCGCGCCGTCCCAATGTGGGCGGTGCGACTTTGTTTCGCCCGGACGTTTGAAATGCCTGCGGATCGCATGGTCGGCACGGCAGCCTTGTCGGGACAGGAATCGTCGCGCATCATGCTGACTGGTTCCGCATTCGGCAACGTTACTTCTCACTCGACGATGGTGCCCTGACGGAGGGCTTCAGTCTGCAGCCTCTTGTGCCGGAAGTGATTTACCAACGACAGGTTTCCGGCTTTAGTGCGCAGATACCCCCAAGCCGAAAGACCCCGCTTTTGAAACTCCGCATTTTGCTCCCCGCCATCCTCTCCCTGACCGCCTCCACCGTGTTCGCCGCGCCCTGCATCACTCAGAAAGCCGGGTATCCGGGCTATGTGAGCGCCTTATCTGCCGAGGCCAAACGCAGCGGTATCGGCCAGCGCGGGCTTCAGGCCCTGGCGTCGAGCCAGCTCTCCGGCATCACCTGGCGTTTCGAATCCAACCCCAAAAGCCAGACCGGCACGCGGCAGGCCGACCCAGCCACGTTTCTCGCCAAGCGCAGCGGATCGAGTGCGGAGGCCTTCATAAACAGGTCCCGCGTCCGTGTGCAGCAGAACGCCAAACTCTTCGCGGCCATCGAGCAACGTTATGGCGTGCCGGGTTCGGTTCTGGCTACGATCTGGGGGCTGGAGACAAGCTGGGGTGGCTATCTTGGCGAGACGCCCATTGTCTCAGGCGCGGTGACACTGGCGTCCTACTGCCGGCGTCACCCGAAATTCGAAGGCCATGCGCTGGCCGCTCTGGCGCTTATCGACCGGGGCTCCATCAGCACCGGCACTCGCGGCGGACCCTCCGGCGAATTGGGACATATGCAGTTTCTTGCAGGCAACTGGCTGAAATACGGCGTCGATGCCAATGGCGATGGCCGGACCGATCCCTACAGCGCGGTGGACGCGCTGGCCACAGCGGCGAATATGCTGCGGGCGAACGGATGGAAGAAGGGGCAGCCGTTCCACGAAGGAACCGCGAATTTCCGGGTGCTGTCCGCCTGGAACGACAGCGGGAACTACCAGCGCGCCATTGCCTTCGCTGCGGGCCGTATCGGGGGCTGACGGATCGTTTCACGGCGCAACAACAAGCAGCCAGGCGCGAAGTTCCGTGGCGTAAAGTCTTTGAATATAGGCAAGAGGTCGCGATTGCGTTATCCAAACACAGGGTCGCATGACGAATAAGTCGGGGGACGACGAATGACAAAGGATCCGCGCCAGGCGCGTGGTGAGTATCTGAAACGCCATACCGAAGCCTTGATCAAGGATATTGGTTACGCGAAGGCGTGCGAAGTTTCCGGTAAATCGAAAGCAACCCTGGGCAGATATGCCTCCCTCATGGACGAGAATTCGGACCGGTTCATCCCTGTCAATGTTCTGGTCGAACTGGAAACCGCGGCCAGTGTGCCTTTCGTGACAAAGGCGCTTGCGGAACTCCAGCAACTGAAACTCGAATATGAGACCGGGCGCGATGAGCGGCCCGGCGGGCTGAACTCCGATGTCATCTTGTTGTCCCAGCGGTTCGCCAACCTCATGGCGGAATACAATCACTCCATGGCCGACGGTGTGATCTCGCTGAACGAGGCGCGACGGCTGCTGGAAGAAACCAACGCCCTGCAACAAGTGCTCATGGATATGAAGCTGCATCTTCAGGAACAGCAGACCTAAGTCATTCGGCGCGGATTGCCTGGAATGGCAAAGGCCGGTCTACCCCTCGGACAGACCGGCCCAGACCATGGACGCCCCTTGGGGTGGCGCCGTGCACCCGCTACCTTCACACACGTTCACTCGCATTGGCACGCACTTGTTAATCCCCCGGCCGGATGCTGGGGTCGCATTCGCCCGACCGAGGGAGCCGACCCGCACAGGGATGAGTGAGCGACCCGGCACACCTCAACCTATGTCCACTGCAGAAGCATAACTAATGGGAAAAACGCGCAGCTCGCGTCATTTTTGCGAACAACGTTCAACGTAAGGGTGAAGGCCACAGGTTCAGGCGTTGCCCAAGGGGCAGTCCAGCGTGGCTTTTCTCGGAATCCGAACCCTGCACGCTTGGACCTTCTCCCCGGCAGAATACCCTCAGGGAGTTTGAGGGGGGAAACCCCACAATGGACCGGGATCAGCGTACCTCGATGGCGTTCTGGTCGATGGACAAGACATAGCCCTGGCGCGCAACCGTCTTGATCAGCAGCTCGGCCACCATTTGGTTGCCTAACGCGTCGCGCAACCGTTTGATCCGCGTGGCCCCCGAAGCCTCCTCGCATTCGCTGGGGTCCTTGCCGGAAATCATCGCCTCGATCTCCGCACCCGACAGCACGTCGCCATCCATCCGGGCTTCGGCCAGAACCGAAAGCGTCTCGATGGCGGCCCCGGTCAGCGAGAATTCCATGTCGTTCAGCGTCACCACTTTTTCCTCCCGATTGATCGCGAGAGAGGACACCTGAATGCCCTGGCGTTCGATGGTGCCGATGCGGCGGTTCAGAAGAACGATGGTCACCACGAAGACAAGGCTTGCGACGAGAAGACCGGTGGCGAACAGCATCAAGACGAAGATCACCAGCCTGTAGCTTGCCAGCACTTCGGAAAAGGCGGTGCCGGACTGGGCGAGAATCTCCAGTAACTTGATCTCGGCCGCGCTGGTCAGGTCTTCGTTCTCGACGAAAAGCTGCTCGACACGGGCGTTGAAAGCATTTGCGTCGGGAAGGTTCAGAAGCAGAAGCGCCCCGGCGATTCCAAGGATCAGGACAACCGCGATAATTCCGAAAGTGACGATCCTGGTGCCGACGGCCTTCGCCTCAGAAGCGGAGGAAGAATTCGCCTGCATCCTGTTTCCTTTTCCCAAGACCGCTATCGTCGAAAACCGACTGAACCTGCAAAAGCTGCCAGCCTGCGGATTGCAGCTTGCGGCTGACCTGTGATGCCACATTGTTTGACATGGCGCAGGGGGAAATGTCGACCTGGACAACCCCGTAATGCAGCTTGAGCGGATTTTCCCGCTTGGCCTTGTAGTCGGCATAGCACGCGGCATCTGCCGGAGCGGCAAGCGCGGCGGCGAACAGGAAAGCAGTCAGGAAAAGATGCGTTTTCATGGCCGCACCCTGCGCTCGGCGGTTTCGAAAATCAATAACATGGGGAAGTGGCCGCGCTGTTATTCGATAGCAGGTCCCCGATATTGAGCGTCAACGCCGCCCTCGGCGAGGTTGGTCTCACGAAATGCGGCCCTGTCCCGTCGCGCCAGCTCAGTTCAACCAAAAAGGGGGTTTGTTCCCGATGTTTCACTTTCCCAGAATTGCCATTGCCGGTCTCACCGCGCTGTCCCTGACCCTGACGCCGATCTCCGCCACCGCCGCACCCGATGGCGAGGATATTGCCAAGACGCTGGCCGGGCTTGCGGTGCTTGGCATCATCGCCTCCGCGGCCAGCGACCGGAAAAACAAAAACCGGGCCCGGTCGAACCAGGTGTATCATGATCCCTACGCTTCGATCGAAGGCAGCAGATCGCGCGATGCGATCGACGGCGATCTGCACCGTTGGAAGGATGGCAGGAAGAAAGGCAAGAGGTTCGCCCGTCATGCGCCGCTGCCTGGACGCTGCGCCCTGACGCTGACGACCGCCCGTCACGACCGCATGGTCTTTGGCAGCCGCTGCCTGCAACGCAATTACGCCTTTGCCAGCAAACTGCCGCGCGACTGCCGCCTGAAAGTTCGCACCGACCGCGGCCTGCGGACCGTCTACGGCGCGCGTTGTCTGCGGCGCAATGGCTGGCAGGTCGCGGAATACTGACGAGATACCGGCGCGGTCATCCCGCACATCTCCATCCACCGCGCCGGTGGGCCAGGGTGTCCCCCCTGGCCCAATTATTCCCGAGTTTACGAGTGAGTGTGTGTTCTGTCTCTGGTTGAGCGGCGGTTCCCGTGTTGTGGAGCCGCCGCTTTTTTTGTCGCCGCAGCTTCGCTGCGCCGACCCGCCGGAGGGGCGTTGCCCCTCCGGACCTCCCCAGAGTATTTCGCGACAGAAGAATTTGCAGGTTGCCATCGAGCCGCTGACAGCATTTCCTCCGCCCATGCCGGATTTTTCCGAAGAAGAGAAACTGCTGTCCGCAGGGGCGAATGTGGTCGCAGGCGTGGACGAGGTTGGCCGGGGGCCATTGGCCGGGCCGGTCGTGGCCGCGGCTGTTGTGCTTGACCCGGGGCGTATCCCCCAAGGTCTGGACGACTCCAAGAAGCTCAAGCTTTCCGTCAGGGAACGGCTGTTCGACGAACTCGGCAGCGTGGCCCGTGTTTCCGTCGGCATGGCAGACGTGGCCGAGATCGACGATCTGAACATTCTCTACGCCTCGCACCTGGCGATGGAACGCGCGGTGGTGGGGCTCGGTTCGGTCTGTCACGCGCTGATCGACGGCAACATGATCCCCAAAGGACTGACCTGTCCGGCAACGGCGCTGATCAAGGGCGATGGCCGGAGCCTGTCCGTCGCGGCGGCCTCGATCGTGGCCAAGGTGACGCGCGACCGGATCATGGTGGATTTGGCGCAACAGTTTCCCGGTTACGGCTGGGAGAGGAATGCAGGCTATCCTACAAAGCAGCACCGCGAGGCGCTGATCCGTCTTGGGGTGACCCCACACCATAGGCGTTCGTTCAAAACCGTCCACAAGATGTTGTGACAAGGAAAATATATAAGTCACTGATTCAAAAAAGAAATTGACGGCGAATCGCCTCTGACTCATGTTTGTCCACAAGAAAAGCCGAACAAGACGGCTCCGGGACAGAGGCAGACTATGACGACCAAGACGCGCAAACCGGCGCTTCCTTTGGATGTGATTTTGGACGGCGATTGCATCGAGGTGATGCGATCGCTTCCCGAGGCATCCGTTGATCTGATCTTTGCCGATCCCCCTTACAACCTCCAGCTCAAGGGCGATCTGCACCGGCCGGACAATTCCAAGGTCGATGCGGTGGACGACCATTGGGACCAGTTCGACAGCCTCAAGGTCTATGACAAGTTCACCCGCGAGTGGCTGGCCGCCGCCAAGCGGCTTCTGAAGCCGAACGGCGCGATCTGGGTGATCGGCTCCTATCACAACGTGTTCCGGCTAGGCGCGGAGTTGCAGAACCAGGGATACTGGATTCTCAACGATGTTGTCTGGCGCAAGTCGAACCCGATGCCGAACTTTCGCGGCAAGCGGCTGACCAACGCCCATGAGACGCTGATCTGGGCGTCGAAGGACGAAGGCGCGAAATACACCTTCAACTACGAGGCGCTGAAGGCCCTGAACGAGGGCATCCAGATGCGCTCGGACTGGGTGCTGCCAATCTGCACCGGCCATGAACGGCTGAAAGACAGCAACGGCGACAAGGCCCACCCCACACAGAAGCCGGAGGCGTTGCTGCATCGTGTTCTGCTCGGCACGACCAACCCCGGCGATGTGGTGCTGGACCCGTTCTTCGGCACCGGCACGACTGGCGCGGTGGCCAGGATGCTGGGGCGTTCTTTCATCGGGATCGAACGCGAGGCGGCCTATCGCAAGGTGGCCGAACGGCGGCTGGAGAAGGTGCGCAAGTTCGACAAATCGGCGCTTGAGGTGTCCACCTCGAAACGCGCCGAGCCGCGCGTGCCTTTCGGGCAACTGGTGGAACGTGGTCTGTTGCGCCCCGGGGAGACCCTCGTGTCCCCGCGCGGCAAGGCGGCCAAGGTGCGGGCCGATGGGACCCTGGTGGCGGACGGGATCAAGGGGTCCATCCACCAGGTCGGCGCCGCGCTGGAAGGTGCGCCGTCCTGCAATGGCTGGACCTATTGGCAGATCAAGCGCGACGGCAAGCCGGTGTCGATTGATGTGTTCCGGCAGCAGATCAGGGCCGAGATGTAGAGTTTAACCCCCAGAGTCCACAGAACTTACCGCCCGGAGCTTGCGACCGCCCGCAGCCCGGTACCTGACCCCGCCCTCGTGGCGGGGCTTTTTTTAGGATGCCGCGTCGCTGACAGGGCGCAGGTGACGTCCCTTTCGGGCGCCTTCGCTGGCGATGCGGGCTTCCAACTCGGCCAGCACGTCGCGCAGCCGTTTCATCTGCGAGGCCGCACTGCCTTCGGCAAATTCCACATCCTCGATCTCGCGCCTGAGTTCGCGGCTGGCTGCGGCGGCCGACTGGATGCGGGATTCCAGTTCCTCGGCATCCTTCTTGCGCTGGGCCAGCGAGTCCCGTGCCCGAGCCACTTGTTCCTCGGAGAAGGTCCTGGCCAGATCGCGGGATTGCTGGCTCATCTGCGCGGCAATCGTCAGAAGCTCGGCATCGATCTCCGGCAGGTCGGGATGGGTGCGCAGGTATTCGAACCGTTCGCGGATCGCGTCGAACTCGCGTTCCATCTCGAATGCCTGCTTGCGGTCGGCCAAATGCACCGCCTGATAGGCACGGGTCACATCGTCCATCGAGATGGCGAAATCGCGATGCGACGCCTCCAGCATCATCACATGCCAGTTTGTGGGCACATAGACGGCAAGCAGCAGGACCAGCACGGTGACGCCGATCTGGAACGCCATTCCGGCATTCTCAAGCGGTTGATCATAATAGGTCGCGTCAAGCTGCAGCCAGGGCAGCACACCGGCAAATGCCAGCCCCGTGGCGATCAGAAGCGCGAGGCCCGCGATGGAAAAGACAGTAATTGCGAGAAGTTGGCCAATGGCCGTAAATCGAGACATTCCTTGAGCAATCATCACACTCACCCAAATAACAACAACACACGCATAGAGGGTACCACGGAGGCGGCATTCCGATCCGCGTTAACTGTGAAACAGTCTGTTGATGTCGTGAATGGATGGCCCTTCGGCCACGGTGCGATCAGGCGCGGCGCGGCGGATTGGAGGGACAGTCCAGATCGGCGGCGTGATAAAGCAGCCACAGACCCGTATTGCGCTTGGGTGACCATTGCCGGGGAATTCGGCGCTCACCCGTCGCGCATACCGAACCCAGCCAGTCAATAAGCTCGGCATGGGTGTCGGGCTTGCAGCGTTTCAGCACGTCGTTGGCGACACCCTGCGGAGCGCCGCGCAGGCGGGTTTTCAGGGTCTCGATCGCGTTCTCGATGGCGAGGTCGTTGTTTTCGAGCGCATAAAGCTCGGTACTTGCAAACTGCCGTTCCATATCGGGTCTTACTCATTAGATACCCGACCAGGCTAACGAATGATTAAGGCTCCAGTTTGGCGGAGTGCGGGAAGGATTGCGGCCCGTTTCGTCAGGGCCGGGTGAAGAACGCGCTGCGGGTCCGGGCCATCGCCCGGTTGTTCCAGTTCTCGTAGAGCATCCCGTAGGACAGGATGCGCTGGCGCCCGTCCTTCAGCAGCGGATCGCGGAAATAAAGGACCTGTTCGTCGTCATCATAACCCACGATGACAAATGTGTGCCCGGTCAGCAAATCGACATCGATCAGCACCGGGCGACCCCGGCCAAGCGACCGTTTGATGTCGCGCAGCCCCTCGAAAAACCCCGCGCGTGTGTTCGGATAGTGTTCGATCGTCCAGCGCGCGCCGATCTTCCTCAAACCTTCCTGCATGTCGAGCCAGGAGGTGACATAAGTATTCCTCTTGCTCGGATGCTTGTGCGCCTCGGCCAGTTGCTTCAGCCGGGCAGGGGAGACGTCCTGCCCGTAATAGGCCAGCGCCATTGCGACCGACGCCGGCACGCACCACGGCTGCTTGCCCTGGGAGACCTGCGGCACATCGAGAAACACCATGTCACGGCGCCTCACGGGTTTCGGCATGTCCTCCGGCTGGGTCAGTCCGGCACGCAGCGGGATCTGGGCGGAACTTGCGGTGGCGGTCAGGGCGAGGCAAAGAAGAATTGGCAGCAGTCGTATCATGCCTGACGGTCTAGCACCCGATTCAGGCAAGACAACGCCGGGCGGGACAAAATGCTTGCCAACGTTGCCGGAAGACCCTAAACGGCACCCCTCACCTACGAATCTCCATCGGGTCTACAGGGTGACGCCAATTGCGCGGCCCTCCGGTGATGTTGAAAGGAAGACTGGCATGGATGCCAAGGAACTGCGGGAGAAAACTCCCGATCAGCTTCGTGAAGAGCTGACAAATCTTAAGAAGGAGGCGTTCAACCTCCGCTTCCAGCAGGCGACGAACCAGCTGGAAAACACCGCGCGTATGCGCGAAGTGCGCCGCAGCGCGGCCCGTGTGAAGACCATTCTGAACGAAAAGGCGGCCGCTGCCGCTGCGGAGGCTTAATCGATGCCCAAGCGTATTCTTCAAGGTGTTGTCACCTCTGACGCCAACGCCCAGACCGTCACCGTTTCGGTCGAGCGCCGCTTCAAGCACCCGCTGCTTCACAAGACCGTTCGTAAGTCCAAGAAATACCGGGCTCATGACGAGAACGACACCTTCAAGGTGGGCGACCAGGTTCGCATTCAGGAATGCGCGCCGAAGTCCAAAACGAAACGCTGGGAGGTGATCGCCTAAGCAGCGCTCACACCCGGTTTGAACGAAACCCCGAGGCCAATGTCCAAACAGGCGGCCTCGGACGTCGGGAGAAACCAACATGATCCAGATGCAGACCAATCTGGATGTTGCTGACAATAGCGGCGCCCGCCGCGTTCAGTGCATCAAGGTCCTGGGCGGTTCCAAACGCAAATACGCTTCCGTCGGCGACATCATCGTGGTGTCGGTGAAGGAAGCCATTCCGCGTGGCCGTGTGAAGAAGGGCGATGTCCGCAAGGCCGTCGTCGTGCGCACCGCCAAGGAAGTCCGCCGCGAGGACGGCACCGCGATCCGCTTCGATCGCAACGCCGCCGTCATCCTCAACAACAACAACGAACCCGTCGGCACCCGTATCTTCGGACCGGTGGTTCGCGAGCTTCGCGCGAAGAACTTCATGAAGATCATCTCGCTCGCCCCGGAGGTGCTGTAAGATGGCTGCGAAACTGAAAAAGGGCGACAAGGTCGTCGTTCTGGCCGGTAAGGACAAGGGCAAGGAAGGCGAAATCACCGCCGTCATGCCGAAGGACAACAAGGCCATCGTGGACGGCGTGAACATCGCCATCCGTCACCAGCGTCAGACCCAGAACGACCAGGGCGGCCGCCAGCCGAAGGCGATGCCGATCAACCTGTCGAACCTGGCGCTTCTGGACAGCAACGGTAAAGCGACCCGCGTCGGCTTCCGCACGGAAGACGGCAAGAAGGTCCGTTTCGCCAAGACCACGGGGGACGCGATCTGATGCTTGATACTGCGAATTATACCCCGCGTCTGAAGACGCATTTCAAGGACACGGTCAAAGCCGCTCTGAAGGAGGAATTCTCCTATAAGAACGACATGCAGATCCCGCGTCTGGACAAGATCGTGCTGAACATCGGCGCAGGCGCTGAATCGGTGCGCGACAGCAAGAAGGCGAAATCGGCTCAGGAAGACCTGACCAAGATCGCCGGCCAACAGGCTGTCATCACCAAGGCCAAGAAGTCCATCGCGGGCTTCCGGGTGCGTGAAGGCATGCCGCTCGGCGCGAAAGTTACACTGCGCGGCGACCGGATGTACGACTTCCTCGACCGTCTGGTCACCATCGCGATGCCGCGTATCCGCGATTTCCGCGGTGTGAAGCCCAGCTTCGATGGCCGTGGCAACTTCGCCATGGGCATGAAGGAACACATCGTCTTCCCGGAAATCGACTTCGACAAGGTCGACGAGGTCTGGGGCATGGACATCATCATCTGCACCACCGCCGAGACGGATGCGGAAGCCAAGGCACTGTTGAAAGGTTTCAACGTGCCGTTCACCGGCGAGGGGAGCTAATCATGGCTAAAAAAGCAATGATCGAACGCGAGAAGAAGCGTCAGAAGCTGGTGGAGCAATATGCCGCCAAGCGCGCTGCGCTGAAGGAAATCGCGAATGATGAATCGAAGCCGATGGAAGAACGCTTCAAGGCCCGCCTGAAACTGGCGAAACTGCCGCGCAACTCTTCCGCCACCCGGCTTCACAACCGTTGCCAGCTGACGGGGCGTCCGCACGCCTATTACCGCAAGCTGAAAATGTCGCGGATCGCGCTTCGGGACCTTGGCTCAAACGGCCAGATCCCGGGCCTGGTCAAGTCGAGCTGGTAAGGAGGTATTGAAATGAACGATCCTCTCGGTGATATGCTGACCCGCATCCGCAACGCTCAGATGCGCGGCAAGTCCACCACCCACTCCCCGGCGTCGAAGCTGCGGAAATGGGTTCTCGATGTGCTGGCCGACGAAGGCTACATCCGCGGTTACGAAGAAACCACGGACAAGAACGGCCATCCGGCGCTGGAAATCAGCCTGAAGTATTACGAAGGCACCCCCGTCATTCGTGAACTCAAGCGCGTCTCCAAGCCCGGCCGTCGCGTCTATCTGGGCGCCAGCAACATTCCGCAGGTCCGTCAGGGCCTCGGTGTCTCGATTGTCTCGACGTCAAAAGGCGTCATGACCGATGCAAACGCACGAACTGCCAATGTTGGCGGCGAAGTGCTTTGCACCGTGTTCTAAGGAGGAAACCATGTCTCGTATTGGGAAAAGACCGGTCGAGCTTCCTTCGGGTGTCGAGGCCAGCATCTCGGGTCAGACCGTCACGGTCAAAGGCCCGAAAGGCAGCCGCGAGTTTACCGCGACCGACGATGTGACGATTGCCGTCGAAGATGGCGCCGTCACCGTCACGCCGCGCGGCTCGTCCAAGCGCGCGCGCCAGCAGTGGGGCATGAGCCGCACGCAGGTGCAGAACCTCGTGACCGGTGTGACCGACGGTTTCAAGAAGGAACTTGAGATCAACGGCGTCGGCTACCGGGCCCAGGCGCAGGGAAACAAGGTGACCCTGAACCTCGGCCTGTCGCATGACGTGATTTTCGAAGTTCCCGACGGCGTCACCGTGACGACCCCGAAGAACACCGAAATCGTCGTCGAAGGCAATGACCAGCAGCTCGTCGGCCAGGTCGCGGCAAATATCCGCGAATGGCGCAAGCCGGAGCCCTACAAGGGCAAGGGCATCAAGTACAAGGACGAGTATATCTTCCGCAAGGAAGGCAAGAAGAAGTAAGGACCGGATAAATGGCACTTTCCAAAAGAGAGCTGTTCCAGAAGCGCCGGATGCGCGTCCGGAACAAACTTCGCAAGGTCAACGCAGGCCGGGTCCGGCTTTCCGTTCACCGCTCGTCGAAGAACATCAGCGTTCAGCTGATCGACGACGTTCAGGGCAAGACGCTGGCTTCGGCCTCGTCGCTGGAGAAAGACCTGGGCGTAATCGGCAAGAACAACGTCGAAGCGGCGGCCAAGGTCGGCGCGGCGATTGCCGAGCGTGCGAAGAAGGCGGGCGTCGAAGAGGCCTATTTCGACCGTGGCGGGTTCCTGTACCACGGCAAGGTCAAGGCTTTGGCCGACGCAGCGCGCGAAGGCGGGCTGAAGATCTAAGCGCGGGGGGCGGTGAGCGCCCCTCCGATGACCTGGGGCTTCGGCCACCGAGGTTGAAGAAACGCGCCTCGGCGCACGACTGAGACAGGAGGCCACATGGCCAGAGAACCAAACCAGAGGGGCAACCAGCGTGGCAACCGCCGCGAGCAGGAGGCTCCCGAATTCGCTGACCGTCTGGTCGCGATCAACCGTGTGTCGAA